>NZ_JBOBIH010000001.1:0-1609556 GCF_050587785.1 Dyadobacter sp. BHUBP1 | reverse complement strand
CGTCAGGCACTCATTCAAAATCCCACAGCACCTTTACAGAATCCCGATGGGACTTGGTTTCAGCAAACAGGAATTTTCAACTACGACAACCCTGTCGCACGTTTGCGGGAAAGTGATGGGAAAAACAACTCGCAGAACACCAGGATACAGACGAACCTAAGCTACAATCCTGTTGAAGACCTGAAATTATCGGCGCTTTTCTCCTATAACCAGTATAATCAAAATCGAGGTTACTCCGAAACAAAAAACCACGTATCTGCCTTGCGCGACGGACGAAATGGATATGCCTCTATCGGCTCGGTACGATCGGTTGATAAGTTGATGGAGCTCACAGCCCAATATTCCAAAAACATTAACCGCCATAAAATGACTTTGCTGGGCGGTTATAGCTACCAGGATTACTCATTCTCCGATTCGTTTATGCAGAACTGGGATTTTCCAACCGACAAGTTCTCATACAACAACATAGGGATTGGAAACGCGCTACGAACAGGACTCGCACCTATTGGAAGCTCCAAAAGAGAAACAAACCTGATCGGGTTCTTCGCAAGGGCAACGTATAATTTTGACGACCGATACCTTCTGCTCGCAAGCATTCGGCACGAAGGTGCAAGTCAATTATATGGAGCAAAGAAACCCTGGGGCACATTTCCGGCGGTATCCCTGGGATGGCGTATCAGTAATGAAGCATTTATGAAGAGCCTGACGATTTTTGACGATCTGAAACTGCGGGCAGGTTACGGTGTAACAGGAACGCAGCCTAACAACCTCTTCCTTGGTGTGGCGATCCTGAACTATCAGAAATTCTTTTACAGCAATGGCAAATGGATACAGACCCTTGTTCCTGCCCAAAACCCAAATCCTGACCTCAGGTGGGAAGAAAAACACGAAACCAACATAGGACTGGACTTTGCCATTCTCAAAAACAGGATCAGTGGTAGCATCGATTTTTACAACCGGAGGATTAACGGGCTTCTATATGATTTTCAAGTGCCCTCCCCTCCCAATTTGTATACGTCAACACGCGCTAATGTCGGAATCATGGAAAACCGGGGATTGGAAGTGCTCGTGAATTTTGTGCCGGTTCAGACTAGCAACTTCACCTGGAATTCGAGCATCAACTATTCTACTAACACCAACAAGCTGGTGAGTCTCTCCAATGACATTTATAAAACTACGAACAACTTTTTTACCACAGGCGGAACCGGTGACCCGGTCCAAACTTTCACGCACATTGTAAGGATCGGGGACCAGATCGGTGACTTTTACGGATTCAAAGTGTTGGATATTTCCGAGCATGGTAAGTGGATCTACGAAGGACGCGATGGACAACCGCAGAACTACGATGAGTTTCAGCACGCATTTGAAGACAAACGTGTTCTCGGCAACGGTTTGCCAAAATTCTATCTGAATTTCAATAACAACTTACAGTACAAAAACTTTGATCTGGGTGTTACCATGCGCGGTGCATTCGGTTATCAGATCTTGAACTACCAGCGAATGTTCTTCGAAAGCACAGGCCTGCAACAGTACAATACTCTGAAATCGTCCTATGACAAAGTCTTTGACAAAGCAGTATTGAGCTCGTCCATGCCTCAGGAATTCAATAGCTACTATATCGAAGATGGCGACTTCTGGAAGATAGACAACATCACGCTGGGATATGATTTCAAAAAACTCAAGAGCAAATACATCAAGTCCGTTCGGATTTACGGCTCAACGCTGAACACGTTCACTTTTACAAAATACAAGGGAGTAGACCCTGAGGTAGATAGGCTCGGACTTTCCCCCGGAAACGACAGCCGGGATAAGTACCCTATGACACGGACATTTACATTGGGTCTAAACCTGGCATTGTGAAATCTTAAAAATACTTAAAATGAGAAATTTACACTTTGGACTAAAAAGCAAGGTCGCGATAGCGGCGCTTTTGTTAAGCACTTCGTGCACCGATTTGAAGGATGAAAGCTTTGATCGTATCATCGCCCAACAATTTACCCCAACATCCAGCGACGTGGCCTCACTTGTCGGAGCCGCTTACACCAACTGGCGCGATGTGATGCAGCAATGGAATGGACTTTTCCGCACCCAGGAAATCTCAGGCGACCAACTGGTGATCCCTTCACGCCCGAACGGCTGGGTCGACGGTGGGGTCTACCGAAGAATCCATGACCATAAATGGACAGCCGACGATGAGATCGCGAGCAACAACTGGAACAGATCCTATGCCGGAATCGCCAATTGCAACCGGCTAATCTATCAGATCGAATCGGGAAGTATTCCTTTTACCGAAGGGAAAGATGCAGTTATCGCAGAACTTAAAGTTCTTCGGGCCTCCTATTATTATGTGCTCTGCGATCTGTTCGGAAATGTTCCGATCATTACGCAGTTCGATGTGCCCGCAGGTTTTCTGCCAAAGCAAAGCACACGCAAGGAGGTTTTCGATTTTATCGTAAAGGATATTTTGGATAATGCACCGCTGTTATCCGATAAAAATGACCCGACCACCTACGGCCGTTTCAACAAATGGGGCGCGCATGCGCTGCTAGCCAAAATGTATTTGAATGCAGAGGTCTACACCGGCGCTCCCGCTTGGGACAAATGTGTCGAGCAGTGCAACCTGGTGATCAATTCCGGGGCAGGGTACGCACTGGAAGCGACGCAGAAAGAGGTTTTTAAAACCAATAATGAGTCCAGCAAGGAAATCATTTTCGCCATTCCGTTTGATATCAAATACGTGACCGACTGGAACGGATTCTCCATTCACATGGAGACGTTGCAGCCGGCCAACCAAGCGACCTACAACCTGCTCAACACTCCTTGGGGCGGAATTTGTGCAATCCCGCAATTCATAGATTCGTTCGACAAAGACGATGAACGATTGGTAAGCAACTGGATCCAGGGCCCGCAGTATTCAGCAGGCGGCACGCCACTGATGTGCACTTTGGGAGCGTTTGCAGGAAAACCCCTCAGCTATATCAACCAGCTGCCCGGTGTAGATCAGTCAGAAGAAGTGCATGGTTTTAGGCTCGGCAAGTTCGAAATAGAAAAAGGCACCACGGTGAACCTGAGTAATGATTGGCCCCTGCTGAGGTACGCGGACGTGCTGTTGATGAAAGCGGAAGCGCTTCTACGCAGTGGAAACGCGGCCGAGGCCGCCACTATCGTGAGTATGGTCCGGGCTCGTAATTTTAAAACGAACCCGGCAAAAGCGGTAGTCTCCGCGGCAGACCTCCAAAAAGGAAGCGTTTATGCATACGGATTGAAAAACCACACGACCACCACTAACCAGGGAGGTGCCGATATCAAATATGGCAGGTTTCTGGATGAGCTGGGCTGGGAATTCGCACAGGAAGGTCGCCGTCGGCAGGATCTTATCCGCTTTGGGGTTTTCACAACCAAATCGTGGCTATCGCACGTGCCTAACGGGGCTTATCGAGCTCTGCTTCCTATTCCGAGGACTGAGCTTAACAAAAACTCGAATTTGAAGCAGAATGACGGGTACTGACTTACCTAATAACTACTTTACGTGAAACAACCGGAAGCCCTATGGGACCCGGTTGTTTCATTTGACCGACCTGAACTGACACGACCATTTCTCTTATACAACGCTACTGATTCTCTAATAATAAGTCGGCGTCTGCCCGGTGATTTCCTTAAAAGTGCGAGAGAAGTAAGTAAGACTATCCCCCCTCCCAGGCAATTTCTGACAAGGGAAGATTTGTTGCAATTATCAGGCCACAGGCCCTTTCAACTCTTTTCTTCTGAATATATGCGAGTGGTCGTTCTCCCGTGTATTTAGTAAAAATCCTGGAAAATAGTCGGCATTATAACTGGCCAGGTCCGATTGGTGTTCCACAGTCAGATTGGTGTCTATCTGCATCAGGTACGTGTCAGGAAAGGAAAAAATCAACTAAGCAGGCAGCATGAACCCAATTATCTATAATGCGGCTCTGGTAGTTCACATTGTTGGTATTACCATTATAGCAGTAACTACCTTCCTGAACTTCTTCACGTTCCGCCTATTTCGGGCCATCCTCCTGGCAATTGACGGCAGGCAATTTGCAATAGAAGGTTATCTTCATAGTCTTCAAACGTTCCTGGGGATAGGTATGCTTACTGGCATCGGGCGTTGCTATGATGATCGAATTACATCAGGTTTGGGGCGTCCAACTTTGGTTCAGGGTGAAAATGGCCGTGTTGCTGCTCATCGTCATCAACGGTCTGGGCTTCCGGCGGGCTGTTGGCAAAAGGCTTGGCCAGGCGTTGAGTGATTGTTCTTTAACGACTCATTGGCGCGCTGCCAACAGGAATTTTATGCTCGTGCAGCTCATTCAAATGCTGCTTTTTCTGGTCATCTACGTGCTCAGTATTTTCAAATTCAATTAAATCCGCTGATAGAGCATTGTAATCTATCAATACGTCGTAAAATGTGAGATAACTGTGCACGGGAACCTTGCCGCCGTTTCCGGAAGTCAACTTGAATCGAGACACCTACGGAAATGATCATGACCAGATTGTAATAGCTGATTTTCCATTCCACCTTGCATTCCAGCCGCGAAGGGAATGCAAAGGTACGCTGCAACGCTTATTGCAATTTCAGCAACAGAGACATTAACAGCCGCCCCTCTCAAACCGATCAGAAGCGACAAAACTGTAGTGAAGAAATAGGCATAGAAACTCTAAACACCTCGCCAGTGTTGCCATAACATTTCCAAGGATGCCCCTCCATCGTAAGAAAAATCCACAGCGTCAAGTACCGGTCGGGGAATCCGAGCTTCTTGTGGTGTGCCGCGGGAGCGCAGTTATTGGCAGACTTCGCTTACAGATTTCGTTTACAAAGTATTCAGAGTAAGCTTTGATCTATTCATGAACGGCCTTGAACGCTTTCAGAACCTATTCTCGTTACCCGCGTCAAAGCAGACCCAGAGACGATCTGTAAATCATTACAGCGAAAATGGCAACACCGCACTTTTACCTGGTATATCAGTTTTACAATTCCCATCATCTGCCAGTTCTTTTTGCTCGAAAATTAGCGAATATTTCCAGCGCACGCCTCATACGGCGATTACCCAGCGACGTCTGTAATTTCGGAGAGCGAACCACAATTTGCCGGCGAGACCAGGCTGCCATACTAATGATGAAACATCATCGCTATCTGGCTTGGCCTGATTCTGCTTTCAACATGACATCCAGGGATGTCTTAGTGCCCAACTGAATTTCTTGTGACTGATAGCCGGCTAAGGAGAAAACCAAAGTCGCTTCTTCACCTGCATTGACTGAGATCAGAAATCGCCCGGCAGCATTGGTACGTGCACTACGCTGTGTTCCTTAAATGATTACTTGGACCTCCGGTAACAATGTACCATCCTCATTTCTGACAGGTCCTTCGATATCGGCTGTCATATAGCCTGTCCCCATAAAGAGTTCATTAGCGGCGGGCACTGGCCTGCGATCAAATAAGAAAAATGCTGCCGCAAGTGGGAACAAACTCGTCAGGAATGTATGGTATGATTTTAAGGCTTTTGCCATAGCTCGGATTTTACTGAGTTAAGTAATCTTGGAAGTTGACGCTTTGCACCAGATACACCACAAGCAGGACACTTATTAGCATCAGGACAGCAGTCAGCAGATTCGTCAGCCAGCTTCTGGGATGGTAAGTCCCCCTTTTCAGCTCTTCCTCTGTGAGACGGTACTGGATGAACCCCAACAATATCGCTCCGATGCCTAGTAGCACCAGCACAATTCCGATAATTTTGGAATAGCCGTGCGAGTGAATTTTGACCGGTTTATCCAGTACAAAACCAATCTGGGCGATAAATAGGGAAAATTTGACGACAACAAAGCCAAACGCCATAATCCCGACACCAGTCCGGACCCAGGCAAGGTATGTCCGCTCATTGGCCAGATGGTCATTGGCTTTGTATTCTTTAATATCGCGAATTGTATTTTTTGACATATTTATCAAAGCTGTATCGGTTTTCTAAAACTAAAAAGCCAGCGTTCAACGAATACTGGCTTTATTCTAAACGAACATAGTGCGATCTTATCACACCAAAAATGATTACTAAGTTAACATTTTCTTGTAGTAGCAAAATACAGTTTCCAGGCATTTTTCCTGGCAAATAGATCCAATTCCACGCTCAAAAATCCACTGCGAAACGATCGCAGTGGATTAGGCATCATCTGCTCATGCATAGCGATTTACGCCATACTATCTCAAATATTTAAAAATGGGTGCGTCAAAATTTTGACAGTCGTCAACATGCAGGTCCCTGTTTTAATCAAAATACTCGCAGATTCCCTTGCCTTTCTTTTTTGATTTCAAAAATTAAACTCTCCGTTCTCTCGACTAGTTGTGCATCCCATTTTATCCCGTTTGGCGCTGGTCTGTCAAGCTCATTTAACTTATTCGCAATTTCATTCAGCGAAATATATCCCGTTTCCCTTAGCGCTTTAATAAAAGGGGCTACCTCCAAAGCAAGCTTTTGGGCTGCACTTAAACTTTCTATCTTTCTTGTCATCTGACTGCCTGTTGCCGCCGTCACCCCAATAGCTGCATGACCTGCTTTCATGCCCGCATAGTATACCTCCGCAAGGACCTTGCAAAACAAATAGCGGCCATACACGTCAACGGACATTCTGCCTTCGATCGGCCTGGTCGCAAACCCGATGGCTTCATCAATCAGCACCTTCCTAAGCTTTTCATCGCGCTGCTTTTCCAGTAGCGACAAGCACAAATGCATAAATTCACTATTTGAATGCACCATATTGTGTAAGTTTATGCCGCTCTTGGCGACAAGTTACCGGCTTGCCACTACTTTCGTTCCCTGTCTGAGGTCATTTCGCGGGTTCACAATAATCTTATCTCCTTTTTTGAGGTTTCCGAATACCTCTGTCATTTTCGCCTGCTGCCCCAGACGTACATCCACAAACTCGGCGTTACCCTCATGGTTCACTTTGATCACGTACTGACGCTCGGTTGAAACGACAACGGCTGTGCTGGGCACAATGAGCGCGCCTTCGGTTCCTTCGGGCGTGAGCGTCACCTCTGCAAACATGCCTGGCTTAATCATCCGGCTTGCATTGTTGACATCGATTTCCACGGTTTCAGATCTGAATTTCAGGTTCATATTGCCTGACCGGCGGCTTACCGTGCCTTTGAAAGTTTCGCCAGGCACCGCGTTGATATGATAGCTTACCGGCTTGCCCCTTTTCAGGCCAAGACTGTAATTCTCGGGGACATCCACCACGAGCCTTAACCGGTCCTGCTGCTGTAAATTAAGCATGGGTCCCACCTGCCTAAGCCCTGATCCCACTAGTGCCCCGGGGTGGACATTACGCTCTGTGATAATCCCATCGAACGGTGCCCTAACGGTCAGGTAGCTTTTAATTTCAGTCAATGCATCGAAATTCGCTTTTTCTCCCATCGCCGAGGCGCTGTCGGCCATCATCTTGGCATGTGCGCTTTCCAGATCGAGCGCAGATACCGAGCCGGTTATACGTGTACTGGCTTTGAGCCGGCGGTAGTGCTCCTTGCTAGCCACGAGCATGGCCTGGGCTTTCAAAAAATTGGAACGCGCCGCGACCAGTTGCTGCTCGGTTTCGGGCGCCTCCAGCACCATCAACACCTCTCCTTTCCGCACGGGGGAGCCACGGTCTACCAGCACTTTCTGTACAAAGCCATCGGCCTTAGGGTAAATACTGACCTCCTGAAAGGCAAGAAACTCGCCCGGCAGCTGGATCTCTTGACCGACTGACCCTTCTGATACTTCGCCGATTTTAAAGGAAACTTCGCTCTTGTTTTTTTGCTTTTTTGATTCCTTGGGAGTCGATGATTCAGAGGAAGAACAGGCTGAAAAAGCACCCAGTCCTGCGAGTAGTATTAAACAGTTATATGGCTTAGTTCTCATTTCTTAATGGTTGTTCAGGTTTATAGGAGCCGTTTGTTGAAAGGGATGGATGCACCGCTGCCGGGTGATCTGGAAGCAGTGAAGGATCTTGGAGCGGAGTTTTCTTTTGCAAAAGCGCATACACCTGCGGAACAATATACAATGCTGCCAATGTAGACGCTACCAGTCCGCCGATTACGGCCCTTCCCAGTGGCGCTACTTGTTCGCCCGCTTCACCGGTGCCCAACGCCATGGGCACCATCCCGGCCACCATCGCAAAGCTTGTCATCAGAACCGGCCGCAAGCGAAGAGCTGCGCTGTCAAGCGCAGCTTTACCGGCATCGCGGTATTCCCAGCGCAAGCGCTCGGCGTTTGTTACGATCAGGATCGCGTTGGCCACCGAAATACCTGTCGACATGATGATACCCATGTAAGATTGCAGGTTCAACGTACTTCCAGTCAGAAGCAAAGCGGCAATCGAGCCGGCAATTACAGCCGGGATCGTCGACAAAATCACCAGTGACAATTTAAAGGATTGGTAGTTGGCCGCAAGCAGCAGGAAGATCACCAAAATGGCGATACTTAAACCGATTTGAAGACTGTTAAGTGTCTCGGTCAAAAGTGAAGACATTCCCTTTACTTCGGTCAAAATGCCTTTCGGCGGCTGACCAAGCGAGGCCATGGCATTTTCGACTGAGGTGGTTGCCGAACCAAGATCCTGATGGTGCATGTTGGCAGAGACTGTTACGAAACGTCTGGGTCCAATCCTGGAATATTCTCCGGGTAAAGTATCCACCGAAAAAGTGGCAACATCCGCTAATACTGGGCGGGCCTGGCCCGCTACCAGAGGCACCTCCTGCAATTGGGCCAGGTTACGCATAGCAAATTCGGGGATTTGAACCTGCACCTGGTAGGTATATGCAGAGTTCGGGTCGAGCCATTGGTTTTTTTCAGTGTACCGGCTCGACGACGTCGATGCAGTAATAGAGCGGGCCGCTGCTTGCAAGCTCAGTCCCATCACCGCTAGCTTCTGACGGTCAAGTTTGATATTGATGACCGGAAATTTGAGCGGCTGCACAATCCGGACGTCACGCAGGTGATCATCTTGGGACAGTTTTCCAACCAATTTGGACGCATAGCCTTCAATTTCTTTCATGTCCCGGCCCGCGACCTGCACCTCAATGGGCGTGAAAGCCCCGCCGCTCATGAGCTTTTCAGTCAGGTCGGCCGGTTCAAATGAGAGGGTAATGTCAGGCATTTCCTGATGCACCATCGTTCGGATGCGTTCTTTAAGGTCCTGGATATTGGTTTTGTAGCCCTCCGCGAGACCTACTTTGATAACCGCATCGTTTGGGCCGCTGGTACTGACATAGAGGTTGGAGGTCGCGTAGTTAGTAGGCACTACCCCGACATACGCAGATGAAACCTCCAGATGTCCGTCTGCGGCATCGTTTACCAATTTCAAAAGTTCACTCACTTCTTCTTCGGTACGTTCCAGGCGCGTGCCATCCGGTGTTTTCATCCGGATCACCATTTGCCCCGAATTGATCTGAGGGAGCATATCCTTGCCGATCACCGCAAATCCCCAGGCAGCTAAACCGACAATCAACACAGCATAGACGCCGACTACAAGCCGGTTGGCCGCAAGCAGCTTCCTGTTATGTGACATAAAACCTAAGCGTACCCTGTCAAAAAATCCAGGCGTTTTGGTACTTTCCTGCTGGTGTGCATGGCCTTGGTGCTCTTTAAGCATCCAATTGGCCAAAATCGGAACCAGACTCTGGGCCAAAAGGTAGGACACCGTCATAGCGAACCCTATCGAAAGCGAAAGCGGCAAGAACATGGCCCTAGGCACACCGGACATGATAAATGACGGTGCAAATACCGCGATAATACAAAGCAAGATCAGCAACAGCGGCAGGGCGACTTCCCGGCACGCATCGTATATGGCCAGCCGTTTGGGCTTACCCATCTCAAGGTGCTGGTGGATATTCTCGATTGTCACCGTAGCCTGATCGACCAGTACCCCGATCGCCAGCGCAAGACCTGAAAGCGTCATGATATTGATCGTCTGCCCTGCAAGGTTCAGGCAAAGTACGGCCGAAATCACTGAAACTGGGATCGTGATAATTACAATGAGCGATGAGCGCCAATCTCCCAAAAACAGCAGTACCATAAGCCCTGTTAAAAGCGCCCCTAGCCCACCCTCAAAAAGCAGGCTTTTGACGGAATTGATTACAAATATGGACTGGTCAAACTCGTAATTCACTTCAATGTCGTCTGGCAGAAGGCTGCGCATTTCAGGTAGCTTCGCTTTCAGAGCCGTCACCACATCCCAGGTCGATGCATCAGCCGTCTTCACCACGGGGATATAGGAAGAACGGCTACCATTGACAAGTGCATAGCCCGCGGTAACATCCGAACCATCGGCCACATTGGCTATATCCCTTAAAAACACCGTCCGGCGCCCTTGAGTACTGACCGGAATCTGGCCAAAATCTGCCACCCGTTCTTCCAGCGAATTAAGCGTGGTTATATAAGTCGTGTTATCAACCCTGATATTTCCAGATGGGGTCATTGCGTTATTGGACGCGAGCGCTTCTACCACTTCATCTGGTGACAGGTTCAAAGAGCGTACTTTTTGCGGGTCCAGATTAATCACAACCGTACGGGCATTTGTACCGATTGGAGGAGGCGCGGTAAGCCCGGGCACTGTCGAAAAAAGAGGACGTACCCTGGTCACGGCAAGTTCATGGATTTCTTTCAGGGGCCGCGTTTTGCTGCTAAAAACTAAATCACCTATCGGTACGGATGACGCGTCATAACGTACTACCTGTGGCGGCAGTGCGCCAGGCGGAAAGAATTTCATCGCCCTGTTGACCTGTATTGCCACTTCTGCCGCAGCCTGAGCCATATCGCTTCCTTCATAAAAGGATAGCTTGACGATCGTAAGTCCTTGCACGCTTTTACTGGAAATTTCCTTGATCCCTCCTATGTACAGGAACTGGTCCTGCATCCGGGTAGCGAAAAAGCCCTCCATCTGGGCCGGAGACATCCCGCCATAGGGCTCGATAACGTATATGACCGGCGAATTAAGCTTGGGAAAAATATCGACAGGGATCTTTGTAGCGGCCATGATGGAAAAGACCACCAGCCCGGCTACAAAAACCAGTACCGCAATCGGACGTTTTAATGATAGATTTAACATGGAAAAGGGATTTTACGGCCGGCGGAAAAAACTAAAAAACTCATCGAAGTCGCTGGTAGCGTACGCGCGTTGCAACCTGAGCTCGACTGCGCGTCGTTGTATGTCAACTGCCTGCTTCTCAACTTTGGTTAAAAGCTGCATGGCATCGGTGAGTCCCAGGATGTTTTCAATACCATTGTTATAGAGGGAAAGTCGCTGCTGATAGGCGCTCTCTGCGGAACGGATCGCGGTAGGAAGCTCACGTAAGGCCTGGCGCATGATCGACATGACCGAGTCGGAAGCAGCAAGGGTGTTTTCAAGCTTCATTCTTTCGAAATCAAGCTTTGTATCCGCTTCCTTCACTTTCCACCGCTGGACCTGCATGCGGCTTTTCACGCGCCTGAAATCAACCAGGTTGACCGTTGCGGCAAGGCCCACCAAAAAATTAGTGCGACTATATCCAAACCCTGGACCAAGTGGTCCAAAGTTATTATCCAGATCAAGGCTAGTACCCCGAGCCCAGGCGGCTGTCATCACCGATACCCTGGGCAGTGCTGTTTTCCGGATGAGTTCCACCTCGGTTTGCTGTCTGCTCAACAAACTTGCCTGGTAGCGAAGTAGCGGGTGTCCGGCCCCGACCTGTAAATCAAGCGGGGGAGAAAGAAGGACCTGCTCATGGAATGTAGTATCAATGACCAGCTCGTTTACTGTCCTGCCGGTAAGCATGGCCAGCTGCAAGAATGAACGCCTAAGTCCTTCATCGATCTCGTAGTAGTTGAGCCGGGCCCGGGATAGCTCCACGCTTGCCAGAGACGAGTCAAGTCCGGGTCTGATACCGTTACCTACAAGGTTATTGATGATTTTACTGACCGTATCGGCCCGGGCCAGGTTCTGGGATTCGATTTGAAGGATCCTTCCCCGCCACAACACATCCAGGTAGGTCCCGACCACCGCCTGCCGAAGCAGAAATTCTTCTCGTGCCAGACCCGCCTGACCGATAGCGATATCCGCATTGGCAAGCTGGTCTTCCGCTTTGAAACGGCCAAAGTTGTATACTTCCCAGTCTGCGGTTGCCAGCGCTATGTTGCCAGAAGTCAGATCCATGCGGTTTTCAGGCCTTCGGCCACCGGAAGTGGGAACGATCATCCCCATTGAAAAGTAAGAGCCGGACAATCCGTTTGCTGTGCCGACATCGATCTGGTCGTGAAGCCTTACATTCGGTAGCCGGTTGTCCTTTACAACGCTTGCGCCGGCTTGAAACGCGGACAATGCTGCCCTTTGGGCCTGAATCGTAGGGTATTTCTCGATAGCAGCGTTAACCGCTTGCTCGATACTGAGCAGTTGACCTTGCGCGGCTGAATGGCTAACGAAGGCTGTTAAAATAATAAAAAGGGCACGCGATATTCTTAACATATTGGTTTATAAGTTCTTCGCAAATAAAACTACCGGACGCAGCAATTCTTTCCACTGATTGAAAGACACCGGCTTAAACAAATAGCCATTTACCTTTCGGTTATATGCATCTGAAATCATATCGGGATTGGTATTGGCCGACAAGATAAAAACAGGCACTTGGTCAAAGGCAGGGCTTCGGCGGATCTGGTCAAGCATATCCAATCCGGTTCCTGTAAGCATTGTCAGGTTGATAAATAGGATGATGCGCTGCAAAGAGCCATGGAAAGCCACCCCGTCAATTAAGCTTTCAAACGAATCGAAGCGTTCGACAACACAATCAGGATGGGCTTGCGTCACGGCCATTTCAAAGAAAATCACATCATCTTCATCGGTTTCCATGAAAAACACAGTCCATTGATTCTCAGTAGCCATTGCGCATCAGAGTTTGAATCCCAAAGTAAACAGGCAAGTTCTTATAGGGTAATTAGAAGGTTATTAAAAGTTGATTAGAGCGGCCATTTTTATAGGATTTCTAAGGTGCAGGGTTGTTAATTTGGAAGCATAAACCACCAATGCATATGAATGTATTAGTCGTAGAAGATGATGTCGAACTAACACAGTTCATTCAAAAAGGGCTGCTCGCCGAAGGGATAGGCGTCTCAATTGCCTTCGATGGCGTTATCGGCCGTACGATGGTCAACGAAAATCGGTTTGATGTGGTAGTGCTCGACGTAAACCTGCCCGGCGTGAATGGACTGGACCTTTGCCGCTTTATCAAACAAAATTGGCCCGCCGTCCCTGTCATCATGCTCACGGCGTTGGGCAGTCTGGATAATAAAGTATTAGGCTTCGAAGCAGGCGCAGACGATTACCTTGCCAAACCGTTTGCCTTTAAGGAATTACTTTTTCGCCTGAAAGCGCTGGCCCGTAGGCATCCTGCACGTGCCCCGCGCCCGAAAAGACTCGAACTACTTGACCTGGCAATCGAGACCGATTCGCACCGGGTTTGGCGAGGGGGCGAAAGGGTCGAGTTGACCGCGCGTGAATATGCATTGCTCGAATACCTGATGCTCAACCAGGGGCGTGTCGTCAACCGGATCGACCTGCTTGAAAATGTCTGGGATGTTCATTTCAACAGCAATACCAACGTGGTAGACGTTTACATCAATTACCTGCGAAGAAAGGTAGACCGAACCGAGCCCAAATTGCTACATACGGTATTTGGGGTCGGTTATATGTTAGGGGCTGAACCATGAGCATCAAACAGCGTATTACAATCTGGTTTGCCACGCTGGTAGCGTCATTGCTTCTACTGTTTTCCCTTTTTATCTACCAAACCTATGAATCCTACCGCCGGTCATTGATGCGAAACCGTTTGCAGCGGCGCGCGCTGGCCGGACAGCTGTATTTTCAGAACCGTACCGAATTTCACAGGTCAAGTTACCTAACCCTGCCAGATCAGCATGAAATAATCCTGGGGCCGGACAATAATATCATTTATAAGTCATCAGGACCGGACGATCATAAGCTTACGAAGGGACTGTTGGCGCAGGCCCGGCAGGGAGAAATCCAGTTCACCTATGATGCTCCTCCCTGGAATAAGCCAAAGGAGGGCGTAGCACTTTCTTTCATCATTGACGGGCAGCGTTATGTATCGGTGGTAACCGCCTATGATCTGCCTGGCAGGCAAGCCTCCAACAGCCTTTTGTTCATCTTGTTTATAGGCAATGTTATCTTGCTGGTCATTGTCGCTTTCGCAGGTTTCTTGTTTGCCCGCCGCTCAATGCACCCTTTTGATCAACTAATCGAGCAAATGAATCCCTCTTCGGCTAACGACTTTTCATTTAGGCTCCAAAGCACTTCCACAGCTGACGAGGCCGCATATTTGGCTGGTTCCTTCAACGATCTTTTAGGAAGGCTGCAAGTGCTTGCCGATAGCCAGGAGCATTTCGTCGCCTATGCTTCGCACGAACTGCGCACCCCATTGACAGTTGTGAAGGGGATCCTTGAAACCTCGATTGCCTATGACAGACAGCTTGCCGATACTCGCCTCAGCATGGAAAAAGCATTACTGCGGCTGGAGGACGCGATCAATTTAGCCAATTCTCTGCTTCAACTGGCAGAAGTCGAAGGACTGCAGTCGGTTAAAATGCAGCAGGATGTCAACATTGTCGACACAATTCTGGATACGATTTCTTACTTCGGAGAAAAGCATCCCGATCAGCAAATAGATTTCGTGCTATCAGATGCATTTACAGAAAGCAGTCAGCTTACCCATGTTACTGGTAGTCCGGTCCTTCTCAGGACCGTGCTGACTAATATCCTGGACAACGCCAGCAAGTATTCAGGTAAAAAGCCTATAGTGCTGGACGTAGATTTAACTGGTAATCAAATGACTATCATTGTTACCGACCAGGGAATGGGGATTCCGGACAAACAGATATCGGACATTTTCATGCCCATGATGCGGGCCAACAACGTAGGTAAGATTCCAGGCTACGGATTAGGGCTAACCATAGCGAAAAAAATCATTGATATTCATCAAGGGACTCTTGAGGTTACTTCCAAAACCAATCAGACTTCTGTGGCCATCAGGCTTCCAGCAAGTACAATACCGGTTAAGTGAAAGTTTACAAGGCTGAATGGTTTAATGTTAGCATAACCATTGGCGGGCACAAAATGCCCGTAATCCCAGGGAAGTGAAAAATACAAATCAGAGCGAAGAGATCGTCATTGATTACTGAAAACCATGCTCATCACGTGAAGGTTGAATCAGATGTTAATTTTGCTACTATTTGTCCTGGCTGTTGGAATTTTCCTCCCCGTTCTCTCTGCTTTTGCCTCCCGGCTAGCCCGTGGCAAATCCTTTGCCAGGCGCAAGCGGGAGAACTTGGCCAGAATAAAATCTGATCTGGATCAGCTTTCGCATGCATTTAACAACGGTGTGCTCAATGAAGAAGAGTTTGAAAAAAAGAGCAATCTTTTGATTGATGAATTGTTGGAGCAGCTCTATAAAACTACAAACCAGGAAAACGGGTAAGCATGAACTTGCTGGCCAAACAGGTGGCAAGTGATTTTAACTTTGCTTCTCCGAGCACTACTAATAAGAATTGCCAAGAAGATTCCGCCGTTGAACACGCTCTGTGAGCGCATCGCGATAGGTCCTGCTAACGGGAATTTCCTTTTTCCCAATCCAGATTACATTACCCTGAATGGCTTCGATCTTTGCAAATTGAACGATAAAAGAGCGGTGTACCCGCATAAACCGGGAAGCAGGTAAAATTTCTTCCATTTTACCAAGTTGTAAGAGCGGCATCAGGCGGTCCGAGCCGCGGTGAATCAAAACATACTCGCCATAAGCTTCGATGTAGTCGATGTCATCGAAAGCTACCCTATATGTTGTTGCGTCCGATTTGATAAAAATATAGTCTTGCGCTTCCTGAGTCGCAACATCGGTTTGCGGATAGGCACTACGGCTTCCGATAATATCCATGGCTTTACCGACAGCCTGAAAAAAACGTTCGAATGCGACCGGTTTGACCAGGTAGTCGAGTGCATTAAGTTCATAACTTTTTACCGCATACTCGGTGTACGCAGTCGTAAACACGGTCAATGGCTTCCTGGCGAGCGTCTCCACGAAGTTGATGCCATTGATATCAGGCATTTGAATATCCAGGAAAAGCAATTCGACCGGCCGGCTTTTCAGCACGGCCGCGGCTTCAATCGCGTTCGCGCACGAAGCTACCAGATCGAGCGAAGGGATCTTCGATACGTATTCGGCAAGCAGCTTCCGCGCCAGTGCTTCGTCGTCGACGATCATGCAGATAACTTTCATAGGCTTACAGTCAGGCGGATTTCAAATGTACTGGTATTGTCTATAACTTTCAGGGTGTGCCGACCTGGATAAGTCAGTTCCAACCGCTTTTTTACATTCGCCAGGCCGATGCCGTGAGGCTCGCTTCGCTGAGAAGCTGCTCCCCTTTTTGAGTTAATGCATATGAAGGATAGTGTATTCCGGTCGTCCACTTGCAGACTAACGAAAATACAGCCCTGCGGATTCATGTCCAAGTCCGAATGTTTGAAGCTGTTCTCTAAAAAGGTCAACAGCAGCAGGGGGGCAATTAACTGGCCAGAGCTGACGCCTGTTACTTCAAATGTCATTCGCTGCTCGTAAATCTCGGATTTGAGCTTTTGCATTTCCAGGATATTACGCAGGAAGGTCACCTCGTCTTGTAGCGGTACCCATTGCGCCCGGCACTCGTAAAGCATATACCGAAGCAGCTCGGAGAGCTTCATGATCATCGGCGCGGCGTTATCCTCTTTCAGGTATGCGAGTGTGTAAATGTTGTTGAGCGTATTAAACAAAAAATGGGGATTAATCTGATTCTTCAGGAATTGCAGCTCGCTTTCCAGTTGCTTCCTGGCCATCTCATTTTGGGTTTGTAATGCATGGAAGCGGTCAACAGCGAATTTCCAGGCCGTACTGATGATCAGCACCACCATAAAAAGCAGGTAAGTCCGCGCAAACTGAAAGGCTCTTGGGTATTGGATGTTTCGTTTCAGGATCACTTTCACATCCGCCGGCACCAGCGTCAACTGCAATTTTGACAATAGCGCCAGCACAGCAAAGCACAGCAGCCCGTAAAACAGGTACCGCCGTTTTTCCAGGAAAGAGGGAATCAGAACCAAAGTATTCAAATAAACGATAATGGCCTGTAAGCCCACATGGATGGTTGCGCTCCAAACAGCTGCCGCCGTTTGCTGCGTGTTTGAAAACATAAGCACCCAAATGAGCCAGTAGCCCAGCCAGGCAAACAAAGTGATCGTCGGGACCTTCTTCAAAGCAGTGTTTTTCATTTACAACCGTATTGCCCTGCAATGGTAAGCGATATCTGCTGAAAGCAAAACAAACTCCGTCGAATGGCCTGGTTTATCTTATGAGCGTCCGGTATTTTCCAACGAAATGTATTTCCCAAGACAATACCCGTTCGTCGGCAATCTTCTGCATTCCATGTCAAATTTGCAGCCCCTCGTTGATTTACTTTTTTTGTCAACCCGCCATTCGTTTGTTTTGACCGGAAACAAAACAAACTGTCCCATGAAAAACCTGACCACCGGCCTCTGCATTATTTTCACAATGCTGCTATTTGCCGGCAATGCACTCGCTCAGCAAAACCGGCTCGCCGACATACCTGCCGAACAGCGGGCACAATTACAGACCCAACGGATGAAAGAAACACTCCATCTGGATTCGGCGCAGGCCGAAAAAGTGTCTGCGATCAATTTAAGTTACGCCCGTAAAATGGATCCAATTATTGCGGGCAGCGGTAGTAAACTCTCTAAACTGAGAGCGTTTCAGCAGGTAAACGCTGCCAAGGAAAAAGAACTGCAAATGGTGCTGAGCCAGCAGCAGTTCAGGCAATTCAAACAGCAACAACAGGAAATGAAGCAGGAAATAAAAAAACGCAAATCATAAAGACGACATGAAGAACGTATTCAGGTTCCTGACGGCTTGCACTCTCCTATTCTGCTCCTGTCACACCGATCAAGTCTCCCCGGAGACACCCCCGGCTTACAATTTTGACACAGTAGACAAATTCCTGGAAGCACACCTTGCCGACTACAACGATCAGGTGATCGTGCTGGTTTCTCAAAATGGTAAGCTGATTTACAAAAAGGGGTTTGGCCTGGACGAACACACGAGTAAACCGATCGCATCGGCCACCAAATGGCTTTCCGCGGCCGTCATTCTGAGCCTTGTCGATGAAGGCAAACTGTCTCTTTCCGACAGTATCGGCAAGTTCCTGCCGATATTCACTGCTCACCAAAAAGGACATGTGACCATCCGGCAGCTGTTTGCGCATACAGCCGGATTCGGAGGCGACTCGCCTCAAAAGTACGAGTATAAGCGGCTGATGTCGCTCGCCGAGGCGGTGGATTCCATTGCCCTGTATACACCGCTGGTAAGCATTGCCGGCACCCAATTCGACTATGGCAGCGCCGGAATGCAGATCGGCGGAAGGGTTGCCGAAATCGTGTCAGGCAAAAAATGGCAGGATTTGTTTGAGCAGCGCGTTGCCCAGCCTTGCGGGATGACGGCCGAATATCGTTCCGGTCGCAATCCGATCATCGCAGGCGGTGTGCACACCACCGCTGCCGACTACCTGAAATTCCTTGAAATGCTGGTTAACCGCGGTACCAGCAACGGGCATCGGGTGCTCAGTGAAAACGCGATCGAGGCCATGTTTAGTGACCAGACAGAAAATGCAAAAATCACCGGGACACCCTATCCTACCAATCCTTTCTCACCAACGCCCCAGAGACCGGTCCGTTACGGAGTCGGCAACTGGCTCGATGTAGTCGATGCCGACGGCCATGTGTTGGAAAGCAGCAGTCCCGGGCTGTTTGGCACGCACCCCTGGCAGGATTCAAAGCATCAAATCGCAGGTATTATTTTCACCCAGACTACGCCCAGAAAGAGTACTAGGACCAGCCTGGAAATCCGCCAAATGATCAGGGATATTGTGGAATGAACGCTTGTTGCTAACCGTTTACACCTGCTTGCATAGAAAACAAGTCCGCCTCGGAGCTTTTGTGCAGCTATGTGACTCTGGTCACATAGCTGCACAAGCAATTTTGTAAATTTGCTGCATTCCCAATTATCTCATAAACATGAACCTACAAACCGAGCAAGCTGCAATAAGTCAATTCCTGCAAACTCATTTTAGCCAATTTGAGCCGGAGCTGGCCAAAAAGCTTGCCCAACACAGCATCTTGCGGGAATTTGAAAGTGATGAACAGTTAATGCGACCGGGGCAATATTTTAAATCCACGATGCTGATCGTGGAGGGAGGTGTAAAGCTATACCGGGAAGACCATGATGGCAATGAGTTTTTTATTTACCAGCTAGGCCCCGGCAATGCCTGCGCATTATCAATGATCTGCGCGACAAAAAAAGAACAGAGCCAGATCTCGGCCAGGGCAGTAGAGCCCACCAGAGCAATACTGGTCCCGATCGCATTGATGGATGAGCTGATGACAGGCTATAAAAGCTGGTACTATTTCGTATTGGAAACCTACCGGTCCCGGTTTGAAGAACTTCTGTTGGTTGTAGACAGTATTGCTTTTAGAAGCATGGACGAAAGGCTGGAATTTTACCTTAAAAACCAGCAGAAACTCCTGAACAATAATGAGATAGCAATCACCCACCAACAAATTGCAACCGATCTGAATTCATCCAGAGAGGTTGTATCCCGCCTGCTAAAAAAGATGGAACAAAGAGGAATGCTCCGGCTTGGCAGAAACACGATCAAAATAATCAAGTGACGACAATTAGCATCTGTAACCGCAACGGGAAATACCAGCACCGGATCGGCCCTATTTGGGTGACGGCAAAAGCGGGCCGATGTGCAATCACGTGTGTTCAGCGATATGTCCAAAGCCTTATACGAACGCTAGAATAGCAAGCTGATTGACAGCACGTTCCAAATCCCAAGATCTATCCGATTTACTTTACCTGGAAATTTCCCCTTACGTGACAAATATCACTGACGGGCTCGCCTCCCATTCCGAAATTTGTATCATTCTTTAAGAAAAACAAACAAGGAAGGTTATGCGAATCGAACAAATCTATACAGGCTGTCTGGCACAGGGCGCCTATTACATTGAAAGCAACGGTGAGGCAGTGGTTATCGACCCCCTTCGAGAGGTCGAACCGTATATCAAACGGGCCCAAAAAGACGGGGCAAAAATTAAGTATGTACTTGAAACGCACTTTCACGCTGATTTTGTCTCCGGCCACATTGATTTGGCTGAAAAAACGGGCGCGCAAATCATATTTGGCCCCACCGCCAAGCCGGCATTCCCCGCCCATGTTGCACAGGATGGTGAAGTGCTGAAAGTAGGTAGTGCCACAATCAAAGTGCTGCACACCCCAGGGCATACGATGGAGAGTACCTGCTTTCTTCTCTCCGATGAAAATGGAAAGGACATCGGGCTTTTTACCGGCGATACTCTATTTATCGGGGATGTCGGCCGTCCGGATCTGGCGCAAAAGGTCGTGGCAGACCTTACCCAGGATAAACTGGCCCGGCATCTGTACCATTCACTGCGCAACAAGATCATGCCGCTTTCCGATGATATCATTGTCTATCCGGCTCACGGCGCAGGCAGCGCCTGTGGTAAAAATATGAGCAAAGAGACAACCGATACACTAGGCAATCAGAAACTATTCAATTATGCGCTGCGCACGGATATGACCGAGCAGGAGTTTGTGAAAGAAGTAACTGACGGACTGATGCCTCCGCCTGCATACTTCCCCGAAAACGTAATGATGAACATCAAGGGGTACGAAAGCATCGATACGGTACTCGAACGTGGAAACGCAGCGCTCGATCCCGATGCCTTTGAAGCCGCCGCCAATGAAACCGGCGCGCTACTGCTGGATACCCGTGATGCCGGCGTCTTTGCCCAGGGATTTATACCCAATTCGATCAATATAGGGATTGATGGCAGTTTTGCCCCTTGGGTTGGTGCGATGATTCCCGATATCAAACAGAAAATACTGGTCATTGCCGACCAGGGCAGAGAAGAAGAGGTCGTAACCAGACTGGCAAGGGTCGGCTACGATTACACAATCGGTCATCTCCAAGGCGGTTTTCAGGCCTGGAAAAAGGCAGGAAAGGAAACAGATCGTATAGAATCGGTAACGGTCATCGAAATGGCCGAGCTTCTCAAAAAGGACCCTTCCCTGATCGTGCTTGATGTACGCAAGGCAAGTGAGCACTTTTCCGAGCATGTGATCGGCTCCGAAAATATACCGCTGGATTACCTGAATGACCACCTGGCTGAGATCGGAAAAGATAAAACCTATCTGGTCCACTGCGCCGGAGGGTACCGTTCGATGATTTTTAACTCCATCCTCAAATCAAGGGGATACGACAATCTGATCGACGTTCAGGGAGGCTTTAAAGCCATTAAAGAATCAGGACTTGTACCGGTAAGCAATTACGTATGCCCGAGTACCATGTTGTAGATACTAGGTATCTCTATCAAAAGAAAAAAATAAACTTATGGGAATCTTATCATCATTATTCGGATCAAAAAGTTTGGATTACAAAACCCTTGTTCAGCAAGGGGCACTTGTTGTCGATGTTCGCTCTGCTCAGGAGTTTGCAGCAGGGCATATTCCAGGGAGCATCAACATTCCCCTGGATCAGATCAATGCAAAGGCGGATATGCTGCTCAAAAAAGGCAAACCGGTAATTACATGCTGCCGGAGTGGCTCAAGGAGCGGCATGGCCGAAGGCATGTTGAGATCTGCCGGCATAGACGCCTACAACGGAGGTTCATGGGAGAGCCTCAAACAGAAAATCTAAACTACGAAACATTGACATGCTGGATATAATCAAGCAACCGTGGCCCTGGTATGTAGCAGGGCCACTTATCGGCCTGACTGTGCCCGCCCTGCTCATTCTCGGCAACAAGTCATTTGGGATATCGTCTTCATTGAGGCATGCCTGCGCCGCGTGCATGCCGGCCAAAATTCCCTTTTTTCAATATGAATGGAAAAAAGAAACCTGGAACTTGGTATTCGTGCTGGGAATATTTTTGGGAGGAATGGTTGCCTCCCACTTTCTGGCCAATCCCGCGCCAATCAAGGTAAATGAAACCCTGGCAAAAGAGCTGGCAGCTTACGGCATAACGGACTTTTCGGCAATGGTACCCCTTGACATTGTGAGCTGGGAAAAACTATTCACGGTTTCTGGCGTGATCATGATGGTTGGCGGAGGCTTTCTGGTAGGATTTGGGGCTCGCTACGCCGGAGGATGTACGAGCGGGCATGCCATTATGGGGCTGTCCACATTACAATGGCCATCTCTGGTAGCTACAATCTGTTTTATGATTGGAGGATTTGTGATGGCTAACTGGATATTGCCAATCATTCTCAATTTGTAATATGATAGATGACACATTAAGAACACATTGGGAGGATGTATATAGAACCAAACAATCCGACCAAATGAGCTGGACGCAGCCTAGGCCAGACACTTCCCTGACCTTGATAGACGCCTTGCAACTCGATAAAAACGATCCCATCATTGACGTTGGTGGCGGAGAAAGCAGGCTGGTTGACTACTTGTTACAAGAGGGCTTTACAGATATTACCGTTCTGGATATCTCACAAACGGCGATCGATCGTGCAAAGGCCCGACTAGGCCCGTCATCAGACCGGGTAACCTGGATTGTCATCAACGTTCTGGATTTTATTCCATCGCGTGCCTATCGGGTTTGGCATGACAGAGCTACGTTTCATTTTTTAACCGATAAGCACGACATCGAAAAGTATGTCGGAATCGTTGAAAAATCCGTCATGGAAGGAGACCTGATACTGGGTACTTTCTCGATGGATGGTCCGGTAAAATGCAGTGGATTGCCCGTTAAACAATACGATCGGAGCTCGATTCAGCAAGTTTTCGGCCAAAGTTTCCGGTTGACCACAAGCGCTCACGTAGATCACATAACTCCATTCGGTACCAGTCAGAGCTTTATATTTTCAAATCTCAAAAAAAAGCCGCAATAAATGAGCAATTCGACATCTGAAATAACCAAAGAGAAGGAACACCTGGTCCGCGCAACTGATGCGATGTGCATCAATGAAAGCAAGCAAAGTCACCAATGGTATTACAACTTCAAATATCTGATTGTAGGTGTGTTGTTCGGCATTGTGTTTGTCAAAGCCGAAGTAATCAGCTGGTTCAGGATCCAGGAGATGTTCCGCATTCAGTCTTTCCACATGTACGGGATCATCGGCAGCGCAGTGCTGATAGGAGCGCTCTCTGTTTGGCTCATCAAGACCTTTAAAATCAAGACCATACATGGAGAAGAAATTACTTTCTCTGATAAAAAATTCAACAGAGGGCAAATTTATGGCGGGCTGACATTTGGACTGGGCTGGGGACTAACCGGCGCTTGTCCGGGACCATTATTCGCCCAAATTGGTGTAGGAGCCACGGTGGGAATCGTGACCCTACTGAGCGCCATCGCCGGGACATGGGTATACGGGCGTTTCCGGGAGCAGTTGCCCCACTGACATTAACACTGAGGGGATGGGATATCAAATTAAATAAACCCGTCTGCCCCGACATTTTCAATCCATTTGGTAATCTTGTGACGAAAACTTCATTCAGTGATGAAAAAAGCCTCAATCTTATATTCTTTTGCGGGCGTAGCGATCGGGGCAGTCCTGGGGTATTTATACTACCACTTCATTGGCTGCTCCTCGGGTACATGCCCCATTACTTCAAACCCTGCCAGCTCAACCGTGTATGGCGCTGTGATGGGCGGATTGTTGATCGGTTCAATAGCCAGAAAATAGTCCGTAGCGTCATGGAAGGTTTCTGGAATGAAAGGTAGTCCCGTGAAGAATACGTATACGGGACCAGGCCCAACGCCTGGTTCAAACACCAGTTGAATCTGAAATGAAAAGCCATTGTCAAATATTAATAATCGGCGGCACGGCAGGCATTATGACCGCCGCACAGTTAAAAGCCAGCAGGCGTTCGCTAGAAGTGGCCATCATAGAACCGTCCGCGTCTCACTGGCACCAACCTGCCTGGACATTGGTCGGGGCGGGAAGCTATACGAGAAGAAATGAAGCATCTTTGATTCCCGATGTTGCAGACTGGATTCAGAACCGGGTTACGGGGATATTCCCATACCATAATGAGGTACAAACCAAGCAATCGGGCTTTATACCCTATGATTACCTTATTGTCTCGCCAGGGCTCCAGATAAACTCCGATGCCCTTCCCCAGCTAAAACAGGCTTTACTGACGGATTCGATTTGCAGCAACTACATCGATCCTCAGAAAACCTGGGACGTTTTACAGAAATTCAAAGGGGGAAATGCATTATTTACCTTGCCTTCCACCCCTATTAAATGTGGTGGCGCCGCAGAAAATCATGTACCTCGCCGACGATCATTTTCGGAAAAGCGGCGTAAGAGGCAACACTAACGTTATTTTCGCCACTCCCGGGACCGTCATATTCGGAACGAAGGAGTTTGCCGACACACTGACCAAGGTGATCAAAAGAAAAGATATCATTACCAGGTTCTTCTATGCTCCTGCCAGCATCCATCCCCTGAAAAAGGAAGTCCGGTTCAGATACACCGGCCCTGAGGAATGGAAAGGCATCCCGGCCATCAACGAAAAGATGGGTCTGGATAAGCTGGTTACCGTGCCTTATGATATGCTGCACCTGGCGCCGCCGCAATCAGCCCCGGATTTTATCAGGGAATCGGTACTCGCTGTCCAGAATGGGGCCAATCAGGGTTGGCTGGATGTAAATATTCATTCCTTACAGCACAACCGCTTCCCGAATGTATACGGTCTGGGTGATGTTGTCGCCCTGCCGACGGCTAAAACGGGGGCGGCTATCAGAAAACAAGCTCCGGTGGTAGTGTCCCATATTTTGTCGGAGCTGGGAGAAAAGTCCCAGCCGCAAATGTACCATGGCTATTCGTCGTGCCCCCTGGTAACGGGCTATGGCAAAATGCTGCTGGCCGAATTCAAATATGGCAACGAGCCTGGCAGCGATCCCTTCTTGAGATGTCACCGTTAAAATAATCCAGCAGGTTGCTGACCTGCCGGATTATGCTTTGATGGACTTTGCTATCGTCCCATGTCGGCTTGATGATTGCTTTACACATTTTCGAAAAAAAATCAGGGATGTATGTAAGCCCAGCCCTCGGCCTGGCGTATGATCAGCTCACCGTTGGCGCTGGGCGCAAATGAAACAAACGGCCACAGCTGGTCTTTGCCAATCTTTCTTTCCCGTAGGGTATTTTCGCATTGGACCAGTATTACCCCCTTATCCAGTAATGCCCTAAGTTCAGCTTCATAAGGGCCGTTGTTCATGTAAAGCGCCACCCCGCCTCCATGCACGATCAACTCTATCTGTAACTTCCCTTTCAGGCGCGGATCATCCAGCGCGTTCTGGATGTTTTTCAGCGTCGCCTTTATTTTCTTCTCCTCCTCGGAATTAAGCTGATAAATCGCTCTGTACATCTTTTTTGTTGCCTGGGCACCGTTGAATGTCAAAGGATCGGCCTTCTGTGCGATAGTTTTACACGAGAACGCCATCAGCGTGGCCAGGCATGCGAGTCTGAATACTTTCATTTTGTCTGATTGGTTTAAAGCCGCCAACTTATCCAAAAGCTGTATTACGCTTTGTGACAATTGTTACATAACAGCGGGGATAACATGGTTAATTTTGCCAACGATGATAAGAAAGACAAATCATATCCCCACTTATAATATTTGCAACCTAAATGGCCAGCAGGACACAGTCAAGGACATCACCGTTTATGACCTTCAATATTTTCTGGGCATCCGGATATGATTTTACCTCACCGGCATTCGTTTTATCAGCTGTTATATATTTCGTCCGGTGCGGGGCGCCATGTCATTGATTTTGAGCAGTACGATGTAGAACAAGGTTCCATCTATTTTCTTGCTCCCCGGCAAGTCCACCAATGGCTTTTTGATCATTCAACTCAAGGCTCTGGACGACCGTTTTGATGCTTAGCAAAAGTGAGAATCTCAGAAAGCAAACCACAGTACTGGACAGCAAACACCTACTCATCAAAGGGTTATACTAAACAAAATAATCACACTAAACGCAGTATAGCGATTTGAGGAAAAACAAACCTAGAAAACAACGATGCAAATGATCGTATGTAACATTTATCACTGACCAGGGCTTTTGCGGCAGGTACTTTTGCAGAGTATTTAATTCAACAACTACTCAGAAATGCAAACCTCAGAAGTTTTGGGATTTTCAGCTTCCATATTAATCGGGATAAGCCTCGGGCTGATCGGAGGGGGAGGCAGCATACTTACTTTGCCGGTGCTCGTTTACATAATGGGGATCAATCCGGTACTTTCAACGGCATATTCCCTTTTTGTTGTGGGCACGACTTCACTGGCAGGGTCATTCAATTTTATGCGCAAAGGGCTTGTCAACTACAAAGCCGCCCTTGTTTTTGCCGTTCCATCATTTGTCGCCGTATTTCTCACGCGGAAATACCTGGTTCCGATGATACCGGATTCGCTCTTTACGCTGGGCGGCTTTGAGGTAACTAAAAATACGGGGATCATGCTCTTTTTTGCCCTGGTGATGCTGGCCGCGTCTTATTCGATGGTCAAGGAAGACAAGACAGAGCCCGAAGACGCCCGCGGTGAGCTGCAATTCAACTACCCGCTGATCGGACTCGAAGGAGGTGTTGTGGGTATACTCACCGGCATTGTTGGCGCGGGAGGCGGGTTTCTGATCATCCCGGCGCTGGTCTTATTGGCAAAATTACCTATGAAGATGGCCGTTGGAACCTCGCTACTGGTCATTGCAGCCAAATCGCTGATTGGTTTTGCGGGCGATATTTCAAATACGACCATTGACTGGACTTTCCTTTTGGAATTTACATCGCTTTCCATAGCAGGTATCTTTCTTGGATCCTTTCTCGGCAAATTTATTTCAGGTGAAAAACTCAAAAAATCTTTCGGTTGGTTTGTGCTCGTGATGGGCATCTATATCATTTCAAAGGAAATTCTTTTCAAATCGTAGTCGGCATAAGCAATGTCGCAAGCGCAGCACTTTCCGATGCAGCAAATAGGAAGCCATGAAAAGGCCAAAGCAAGCTTGGTATACGTATATACCAAAGAGTTGTATTCGGTACAAGCTTTGCTTAATTGCTTATTGAAGCTCAAAGCAACAAAATAATCAGGATTATCAAATTCAAAAACAGCCTATTCTCCAATGATATCTCCCGATGATTCCGTTGTTAAATTAATCCGCTCATTGAAGCTGCTTACGGGTCTTTTAGCCGTTGCTTTCGGGTTGTTTTCCGTGTTTTTGCTTGTTGTACTGTTCGGCAAGCCCGAGCCTGGTCCGGATCAAGCCGCCGGTGAGAAATTAACCGAAACCAAGACGGCCGACATAGCCCGCCTTATGCCGTGGAAGGGTCCGTCTGAAAGCGATCTTTCAAAGCTTACGCCAGCCGAACAGCAAATGGTCAGATACGGGAAAGAGCTGATTGTCCATACATCGGATTATCTCGGCCCCAAAGGCAGTGTAAAACACCTCTCCAATGGAATGAATTGCCAGAACTGCCATCTGGATGCCGGCACCAAACCTTGGGGAAACAACTATTTTGCCGTAGAAGCTACTTATCCCAAGTTCAGGGCACGGTCTGGGAAAATAGAAACCCAGGCCAAACGGATCAACGACTGTTTTGAGCGAAGCCTGAACGGAAAGGGCCTGGATGAGCAAAGCAATGAAATGCGGGCCTTGCTGGCCTATATGAAGTGGCTGGGGACAGGTGTTCCACCGAAACAAGCACCTGATGGCATTGGGATCTATAAAATGAATGATCTTGACCGAGCCGCCGACCCGGTAGCGGGCAAAGCGGTATATGAACAAAAATGTCAGAGCTGTCATCAGCCTGCCGGAGAAGGTATGCTCGCCTCCGATGAAATACATTATTTATTTCCGCCTCTTTGGGGCAAGCACAGCTACAATACCGGTGCGGGGCTTTACAGGATATCCAATTTGGCTGGCTATGTGAAGGCGAACATGCCGCTCGGGGCTTCCTACGATGCGCCGCAGCTCACTGACGAGCAGGCCTGGGATGTGGCCGCTTTTATAAATTCCATGCCCCGCCCCCAGAAGGATCTGAGTAAAGACTGGCCCAATCCGGCAGATAAGCCCTTCGACCACCCCTTTGGCCCCTATGCGGATCCATTTTCCGAAAAGCAGCATAAGTATGGCCCATTCAATCCCATAAAAGACTGGCAAAAGCGGCACAAGAATCTAGATGCCAGATAGCTTTCGGGGAAGATTCGGAAGGAAGTAAAACCTAAATCTATGAAAACACGCCTCTTTCTTCTCGTCCTTTGGTGGATACAGACAAGTTTCCCACTTCTCGCACAGGAAGTTCCAAGGTCGCAGGAGGTAATCAGGGATACGAATACACTTCGCCATTTTCTGAAAACGGGGAAGTTTTACGGTCATGCAAAATCTTACTGGTCGGCAACCCTAAACCAAAATCGACTTACCGACTACTATGCATGGGCGGTGGGCGGTGGAATTGGTTATCAAACGCCAAAGCTGGCCAAGCGATTTCAGCTGGGAATCAGCGGCTTTTTCATATTTAACCTGGCCTCATCCGATCTTGCTCGTCCTGATCCGGCCACCTCTATGGTAAACCGCTATGAAATCGGTCTTTTTGACATCGAACGCCCGAATTATCACCGGGACCTTGGTCGCCTGGAGGAATTTTACCTCAAAGCTCATTTTGGTAAAAAGTCGATACTGACCCTCGGCCGCCAGGTTTCTGAATCCCCCTTTATCAACCCACAGGATGGACGTATGAGCCCGACCTTAACTGAGGGTGCAGTGCTGGACGTTAATGAATGGCCACATTTGAAATTACGCAGCCAGTACCTATGGCGAATTTCGCCCCGCTCGACAATGCGCTGGCTGGAAATCGGCGAAAGTATGGGAATGTACCCCGTGGGGGTTGGTCTCGATGGGCGACCTTCTCAGTACAAGGGACAAACGGAGTCGGATTTCATTGCAATTTTTGGCGCTACTTACAAAAAGTCGAAATGGGAGATACAGCTTTGGGACACTTATGTGGACAATGTTCTGAATACTTTTTTTGTAAAAGCAGAGTGGAGGTCGCTGGCCAAAGGCGGAACAAACTGGATGACAGGAGCCCAGCTTACGATCCAGAACATCACAGGGAACGGAGGAAACCCTAACGCCTTGTTAGCCTATGCGCAGCCCGGCAGCGCGGTAGTAACCTCAGGACGCATAGGGCAAGAATCTGAAAGATTTGACTGGTATCTGAATGCAACGCACATCTGGTCTCAGCAGCGGTACCTGATGCCAAGAGAATGGGGTAAAGAACCATTTTACACCTTTATGCCCCGTGAGCGTAACGATGGGTTCGGTAACTTAACGGCCGCTACCGTGAATACCCGCTTTAAACCGCAAAAGGACATCGAACTAACATTAAGTGGAGGATACTTCCATTTGCCTGATGTCAAGAATTTCCGGCAAAACAAATATGGGATGCCCGGCTATTCACAAATCAATTTGGGTCTTACCTACCAATTTGACCAATATCTAAAAGGACTCAGCGCTTTTCTGCTGGTGGTCCGCAAAGACAAGATAGGCAGCGTCTATGATGACAGCCGGTACATCTTCAACAAAGTCAACATGGTTCATGCCAATCTTATACTCAATTACTGTTTTTAACATGGTCAAGACATAATTTTCCCATCCACCATCTCGATGATCCGGTCACAATTCGCGGCAAATTCATCGTCGTGGGTGACGGCTATAATGGTTTGTCCTCTTTCCTGAGCCAATTGACGAAAGATGTCAAACACCACTTTGGTATTCTTCGAATCGAGATTCCCGGTAGGCTCATCCCCCATGATGATTGCCGGCTCGTTGATCATCGCCCTGGCAATCGCCACCCGTTGCTGCTGTCCGCCCGATATTTTCGATGCCTTCTTCATTTCGTGCCCTCGAATATCCAACATCGTCAGTAGCTCCATGGCATTTGCTTCTATCGACTCCTTGGGCTTTTTCCCTAGTTTGAGTGCAGGCAGCATCACATTGTCCAACACCGAAAATTCAGGCAGCAGGTAATGAAACTGAAACACGAACCCGATGTGTGCATTGCGGAACCGCGACAATTCGTTTTGGCTAAGCCCGGTAACGGTGGTGCCATCGATGATGATCCTTCCCTGGTAATCGGTATCCATCGTCGAGAGAAGGTAAAGCAGGGTCGATTTACCGGAACCTGATTTGCCGACAATGGCCACAAACTCTCCTTTTTTCACTTCAAAGCCCACGTCCCTGAGTACCTGGAAGGTATCCGGCTCATGGAAATATTTGTTCAGGCCTTTTACCGACAATGCTGCGTTCATTTGTTTATGATTGATTAACCTCTCAGTATTTCCACCGGATCGACTTTGGAAGCTTTGCGGGCTGGCAGGTATCCTGCCACGAATGTGATGATCAATCCAAAGACCATTGCCAGAATATAGTCGGCTGGCAGGTAAGAGATCGGGAGCGTATCAAAAGATGCGATTTTGAAAGGAATCCGGTCAACAATGGAAGCAATGATAAACCCGAGCAACAGTCCGACAAAGCCGCCGATCAGACCAATGATGACAGATTGCACCAGGAAAATTTGTACAATGTCCCTGCCCTCGAAACCCATTGCTTTCAGGATCGCTATTTCCCGCATTTTCTCGTTGACGGTCATGTTCATAATGTTGTAGATACCGAACCCGGCCACGATCAGTATGGTAAGTGACACCGCAATCGCAATGATATCGCGCAGCGTGTTAGCCGACTCCAGCTGCCCGTTGCCTTCCTGCCAGGCCTCCGTTTTGTACCGGATATTGGGGCGGACGTCACCCGCTACTGCTCTTGCCTTGTTGTAATCGTCGATATTGGCAAGCACTTCGGTTGCATAGCTTTTATTTTTAGAAAGCAACTGCCTGGCCGTGTTGATCGAGATCAACGCGCGGGACTTGTCTACGCTACCGGTTCCTGTCTGCATCAGGCCCGTCACCCTAAGGATTTTACCGACCCCGTCCGACGTGGTTAGCGATACATTGTCCCCTACCGACGCATTAAGCTTGTTAGCCAGCCCTGTACCCAATACAATCGCATCAGAGCGTCTTTCCAGCTCGTTTACATCGCCCTCCGTCATATATTGTGCCGTATTGAACACCCTGATCTCGTTGGCTACATCGATGCCCGATAAGGTACCGCTCACTTTGGTCACCCCGTTCCTAAAAAACACGTTCTGGTTGACCTGCTCGGTAATGTTCACTACCTCTTTGTTGTTTTGCAATGCCCGTACGACCTCCTGAGCATTCCTTATGCCCTCGGTATAACTAATGTGCCTGGCATTCCTTACACTGCGCAGGGTATCTCCACCGCTGTCCTGGGGAATAAGTATCGTTGGCTCTCCGCCCTGTTCATTATACACCCTGATGTGAGCCATGGTGGTAAAGGTGATCTCTGTCTGCGCGCCGTTCACGCCATTCATAAAGCTGTTCATGAAAATGTACATCGATATGCCGAAGGTTACACTCAGCACCGCTACGATCAGCTGCCTTATTTTGGAAGTCAGATGGACCCAGGATATTTTCGTATTTACGTTTGCCATTTTGTTGTTTTATATCTTGCGGTTGAGCGTGTGCCGGTTCATGCTGCGAACAAGCGCCATGAAAACATCAGCGTATCCGGTGTTCGGTTGTGTCAGGTACCGGGTAGTTCAACGCCTTGTTTCGCGTCTTTATCGTCCTCAGGTAAAAGGATGATGTCTTTTTCGGTCAGGCCGGCTTTCACTTCCACCCAGCTGCCAACTTTCTGCCCTGTTCTGATCGCCCTTTCCTTTCCGTCCCGCATTTGTACAAACTGCCCTCTGACCAAAGCCGCGGACGGGATCACCAACACAGACCTGATCTCATCCTGCGCGATATTGGCCTGCAACTGGGTACCCGATAATAGTAGCGGCGGCGAAGTGACAAATTGTGCTTCCACCGAATACGATTGTTCCGTCTGGTCGAATGCAGGCAATATGCGCGTGATGGTTGCCGTGAAAGTCGTATCGGGATAATTGTTCATCTGTATGATAGCGCGTTGGCCCAGCCTGAGCCGGGTGATATCATCTTCGGCGATAAAAAGCTTTATAACGTGCCGACCGCTGCCAATCTTCGCAATGAGCTCGCCCTTTCGCACCAGCTCACCCTTCTTTTTGAGCAGGTCTAACACAATGCCAGGACGATCGGTAGTGGTTTTGTACTCGCTCAATATGGCCTGCTGGGTTTTTACCTGTTGAAGACTTCGGGCGGCGTTCAGGCGCAGTGCATCCTGTACCTGGCTGTAATTTTCTTCCAACGCCACCAGGTTACAGTGTGAAGTTTTGTAGGTCAGTTGGGCTTTTTCCAATTCCAGCTGTGACGCTGAATTCTTACATCGTAACGCTGTATAACGCTCATAGTTGATCCGGTCCTGATCGAGTTGTGCCCGCGCGACAGCGATTTGGGCTTCCAACTGTGAGAGCTGTGGCGCACCAGGGGCGGCATTTTTCAGGGCATCGTTGTACACAATCCGTGCTTCCCGCAGCTGCGTGCTGGGAACATCGCTTTTGATACGAACCAGGATCTGCCCGACGCCAATTGGGTCTCCCTCACGCATATAGAGCTCTGTGATCGTACCTTCCGCCGTAGCGGCGATCACGTATTCATTTTCCTGTTCCAGATGTCCGCTGGCAAAAACAGCCTGCTGCAGACTTTTCCTGACCGGGCGGGTTTCCTGCTGGTTGCTGCATGCCCAGAGGCCCATCAGAAGTATTGGTATGATCACTGCCCTGCTATTCGACTTCATTGATTCCGATGTTATAGGTGTATCCGCAGATAGCGCTTGTAATAACTGATGTAGTAGTTGCTAAGGCTTTGCATGTACTGGTTTTGCACGGCCAACAGGTCCTGGAATTTCCCAAGCCTTTCATCCAGACCGATGATCCCGCTCTCATAACGGTCGTTGGTGTGGCTGTCGCTGCTGCTTTGTAGCCCCATGATCACCTCCTGCCGTTTTAAGTCTTCCATGCTCTGCCTGTACTGGATTTGCAAGTTCTCATCTTCCTTTTGGGCCACGCGGGCCTGATTGTCTAATACCTGTTGCTGCTGATGGAGCTGTATTTGCGCCTGGGTGATTATTTCCCTGGCAGACAGGCCGTTGAAAACGGGTATAGTGAGCTTGACACCCCAGAATTGCTGGGGTAAGCTATTGGCCGAAGACAAATTAAACATTTTATCGGTGGCCCAGCTGCGGTTGTATTGGTAACCCACAGAAAGGGAGGGATATGGCATCGACCTGCTTTGTGCGAGCTGCCGCTCATTCAGTTGCAGCTGCGCCTTGTGGACCTGCACAAGCGGATGAATAAGGTTGGCCCTTTCTTCTTCTTCTTTGCCGATGGGCTGCGGCGCAGACAGACCGCCGGAGAGTATAATCTGCTCGGAGGTATTCAATTGGGATTGAAACTGATTGTACAGCTGCGCCAACGACGCCGAAAGGTCTCCTGCCTGCTGGACGGCTTGAATGTGCTGGATTTCACTGCGATTAAGGTTTTCCACCGTAAATATGTTGGCTTCGTATTTGTCCCTAGCAATGCGGTAAATGCTGTCCGAGGCCGCGACATTGCCCCTCGCTATCCCGATATACCTTTCGGTAAGCAAGATGGAGTAATAGGTCTGCGCAAGCTGATCATATAGCTGAAACCTGGCATTGCGAGTATTGGCCTCGCTAAGCTTTTGCGTCGCCATCGTGGTTTTCAAATCGAACCATTTTTGGAAATTGAGCACATCCCAGCTTGCTTGCACGCCCGTGCTGTACAGGTACCGCCTGCCGAAAGTATACTCATTAAAGGTCCCTTCGGGAGCCACGGGATTGAACAGGCTGGCCGGAACGAGCGTGGGCTGAAGTGTAAGGTTATCATTAAACCCGGCCGAAGCATTCACAACGGGAAGCAAAGCCCCTTTCGCCCCCCTGTTTCTTGAGGCTGCAATCAGTTCCTGGTTCCTTGCGCTTTGTATGCTCACCGCGTTCTGATCCGCAAAGCGGAAGACGTCTTCGAGCGAGCTAAACCTGACCTGTGCCCTACCAGGAAAACCGGCGGAACAAAGAAGGAATAACAGGAGCATTAATTTTAAGTTTATCATCTTCAACAACCGCTTAGCCTTTGTGGCAACGAAATATACCAGTAGACCTGGATCTGAAAACCGCTCAATTCAAGATCACTTACATCTTTTCCATCGCTTCGTGCGGCTTATCATACCGACTTTTCCGGTCATTTCGAGTTCGTCGTCGCCAGGCATGGAAATGCTGACCGGGAGGTACCGGTCACGTGCAGGTATATACGCGCTTCCTTCCCAATGGTCGTTTTTGTAAATGATGTTTTTCATTACGATATCTCCCACCCTCACCTTGCCGGTGTTGCTTTTCAGCCAGATAATCTTTCCCGAATAACTTCCATTAATTTCATAGATTTCCATTTTGCGGTCGCCGTCCTGGCTGAGCCATTTTCCGGTAATCTCGGCCTGGCCGTAGCCGACACTACGCCAAAAAATAAGAACGCCCGCTATTAAGTGTGTCGATTTGCGGAATAAACTCATTGCTGTTTTGTTTGTTTGATTTTTAAAATAAACATCTAGCCTGATCCCCCTTTTACCAAAATGAAGTGAAGCGGACACATTGCCGGTTAAAAGGGACCAAATGGCTACCGGGATGGTATGGGGAGGTGCCACTAGTCTACCTTGTGACCAGGGCATAACTCACCCTCAGGGTCAGCGATGGCAAAAAGAAAGAGCTAAAACTTTCCTTGGTTCTTTCCTGCAATATCGGTTCTGCGAACTGTTTAATTAGCACGTTGCCAATGGGCGAGCTGGATTCGATCGCCGTACGACTACCTATATTCCATTGGGCCGACAACTCGGTATGAAATCCAAAACGTGGTATTTTGCTGAAACCAAAGCGTCTACCAAGTGTAATACCCAATCCTTGCAACGTGACTTTGGAAATGATCCGGGTGGTTTCATAAAATTCACTAAGCCGGGCATTTTTATCTACCAGGTCCAGTATTTTGTCTTTTCGGCCCTGATCATCGAGGAAGTCATAGTTTTCAACTAACTGCTGTGTTGTAGACGGCAGCGTAAACTTCCGGTTCTGAAAATTCAATCCCGCATAAAACCTCCCTCGCCTGGGAAAATGATAAGTAAGGCCGGTTTCAAAGACTGTGCCATCTCTGAGATTGTCCTTGATGAACTGTCGCCGCATCTGCTGTTCCACTTTTCTATTCGGTAGCGCATTTAATGCAACAGTCGTGTAAAACCGGGAAAATTGCCCAAAGCCCAGGTAGCCAGAAAGTTTCGGTTTCATCATCACTTCAAGGCCAATGGCTTGCTGAATCGGAAACTGACTTTTTAAGGAGACGGTCAGGATCGCAGCATCTTTTCCATGGATCTTCTTGTCGCCGGTTTGGGCCATTGCAACCGAATTGACGAAATAAAGCAGGTAACCTAAGCGCAAGTAAGACCAGGCAGCATAGATCAGCGCTTTGTTTTTCATGCGGGAAAACATTTGTTTAAGGTGCCGTTACTTCCCGTGTCTCACTGGTGTGCGCGCTAAAATATCCCAAAGCGCCGCCTTGCATATTGCTGACCGGATTGGCCGGGGACGCTGCGCTCCCGTCGCCCAGCGCACCGCGGTCGAGACTGTACCAGTACTGATACCCCGCCTGATTGATACACTGCATTTCCACGTTGATCTTGTCGCCAGGCAGTATGTCATTATCATCGTCTGCCGGGTAACGGAGGGGCGCGGTCACCTGATTACCATCCGTCCGCTCGTCATTACGGATAAAAATCGTTTTTTCCTTAACCCCGTTTTTAAATTGAACAAAACGGTAAAAGTTGATTTTGCTCGCTGGGTCCGTGTAAATGACATTAGCAAGATAGCGCACCCTGTTTGAAAGGTTGGAGCCGTCCGGTTTAACAAATAATGAATCCATTTTTACCCCATCAGGCATGACCGAAGTTGCCGTATATTCGCTTCCGTTTAGGGTCACATGCAGGCGATAGGTCATTCCGGGCTTTCCCAGCAAAAGGGAGTCCTGATAAAATCCCTGCTGCGTTTCTTTTAATGGATAGACGTTTCCCTGTGAGTCTGAAATAGTGACGATCGCGCCGGAAACGCCTGGGTAGATACCAGGGTTCTCAAAATCCGTCGTTTGGGAAATCACTACCAGTGCACCTTTCTTTTGATTGGTGATCTGTCCTTCAATCACATACTGCTGATCCGCCGGGTTCAGTTCAACATCGATCACCTTTTCACAGGAAAAAAGACAGCATGTGAGCAGCAGTAACGCGGCTGTATATTTTCTGGTTGACATTTCTTCGGTTAAAATTTGAAATTGTAGCTGATCGATGGTATGAATTTAAAAAGTGCCGTTTGGACTGCCTCCGTTCTGCCAGGGACCGACTCGCTGTCGCGGAATTCGATCGTGTACGTGTTTTCCCTTCCATAAGCATTATAGAGGCCGAATGCCAGTTCCTGTTTCAGCTGTTTGCGGTCGCGTAGTTTCATCGTTGCACCCAGATCAAGCCGGTGATAATCTGGCATCCGGTAACCGTTTCGTTCGGTATAATAGTAGGCTGTCTGCCCATCCACCTTGTATTTGCCGGCCGGAAAAGTGATGGCGTTCCCGGTGTAGTAGACCCAGTTAGCAGATAGCGTCCATTTGTTGTTCAGCTGGTAAATACCTACCAGGGCAACATCATGCGTACGGTCCTGACGGGCGTTGTACCAAAGGTTGTCGTTGATACCATCTATTTTTCGTTCCGTTTTGGACAATGTGTAGCTGATCCAGCCGGTCAGTTTGCCCGATTTCTTTTTGAGCTGCCATTCGGACCCGTAAGCGCGCCCCTTGCCGAACAGCAGCTGGGTTTCAATCGCATCGAAATTGCTGAATATATTGGCCCCGTTGCGGTAGTCGATCTGATTTTCCATGGTTTTATAATAAATCTCCGTACTAAGCTCGTACCGGTTCTCGGCAAGGTTTTTGTAATAACCTAGTGAGACCTGGTCGGATATTTCCGGTTTGATGTTGTTGTTGCTCGCGATCCACTTATCTGTCGAGTTGGAAGCGGTGGAATTAGATATCAGGTGCAGGTTCTGCACGTTCCGCACGTAAGACGCCTTCACCGAAGCGAGCTCGTTTAGTTGATAACTGGCAGACAGCCTCGGTTCCAGGTTCAGGTATGTTTTGGCGATCTGGCCCTTGTCGTAGTGAAGGGTGTCGATTACCGCCCCAGCCGGGGTCACGGTATAATAATCACCCTCGCCAACGGCGCTGAATGCCGTGAGCCTGAGCCCATAGGTTAGGTTCAGTCTGGAAGAGACCTGCCAGTTGTTCGACGCAAACGCAGTATTCTCCCAGGAAAACCGCTTTTGTAGTTCCGAAGCATTAATACTCGATGAACCGGTGGGCGTGACCTCACCCGGCGTGATGGTATGGCGAATTGCATTCACCCCGAACCGGACCGTATTTTTGTTGTTGGGAAACCACTGGAATTCCTGTTTGAGGTTGTAATCGCGGATTTGCGAAAAGATATCGAACTGGTTTCCACCATTCTGAATGGAGACATTGTAATCGTAGCTACTGAAAATCAAGGAAGTATTCGAAAACAGTTTACTGTCGAAGATGTGGTTCCAGCGCACAGTAGCCGTTGCATTTCCCCATTGCAACCCGAAGGTTTCGCCCATGCCCATATCGTCCTTTCCAAAGTAGCCCGAAACGTATAGGCGGTCTTTTTCGCCAAGACTGAAATTGAGTTTGGCATTCAGGTCATAGAAATAGAGACGATAATCCCTGTACTCGCTCGAAGCCTTTAGAAATGCATCCGCATATGTTCGCCTGGCGGAAAATAGGAACGAGGATTTGTCTTTTTGAATGGGTCCCTCCACATTCAGCTTAGCCGAAATAAGCCCAACCCCGCCACTCACCTCATAGTCCTGGTTGTTCCCTTCGTTCATTTTGATATCCAGCACCGAGGAAAGCCTGCCGCCGTACTGGGCGGGCATTCCCCCTTTGTAAACAGTCATGTCTTTGATGGCATCGGCGTTAAACGTGGAGAAAAAACCAAGCAGGTGAGACGCATTGTAAACTGGTGCTTCGTCAAGTAGGATCAGGTTCTGATCGGTGGCTCCGCCGCGTACATAAAAGCCGCTCCCGCCATCCCCCGACGGCTTGATCCCCGGTAATAATTGCAAAACTTTCAGCGGGTCCCGTTCTCCAAACAGGACGGGAACAGTACTTATCTCCTTGATATTCAATTTTTCTGCGCCCATCTGCGTGCTGGACACCTTGTCATTTTTGTCGGCCGTAATGACCACCTCATTCAGGGTGGTGGCCTGGTCCGATAAAGCAATTTCCAGATTCTCGTCTCTATCGAGCGATATTTCAAACGCCTTTTCGCTGAAACCAACCAGCGAGTAAATCAAAGTGTAGCTGCCGAGCGGAAGACTTAGCGAGTAAAAACCGTATTCGTTGGTTACAGTTCCGGTGGCAGGTAATTGCTTTACCCTCACCGTAGCGCCGATCAGCGTTTCGCCGCTAGCCGCATCCTTTACAGTGCCGGCAAGGGTAGCTTGTTTTTGTTGTGCCAATGAACTCCCTGCCGCCAGAAGGAGCAGGCAGAGCGTCAGCTTGATCAATCGGATCATAAATTGAAATGATGTTTAGCGCGAGAAATACCTGTTAGTCAACACTTTGTAACAGCTACTCCACTTTGCCGACAACCACGTAGCTTTCACTCCCATTTTCGGAAACGGATTTTTCGTAGTAGGTATCGTTGATTTTGTAATATTTCCGGCCTGCGATGTAAACACTTTGTGCGCCTTCAGGCAGGGAGGATAGTTGGGACGTACTGTTTACCGCCAATTCCTTGGGAGGTTCTACTACCTCGTACAGGCCCGGCGAATACTGTACATAATATACGCCACCGGCATAGAAATAGGGCATTCTGCCGATTGTAACGCTGGCGTAACCAACGGGCAGGACAGCTACGCGAAGGCCGACAGGCGGCCTGACCACTACATACCCGCGACCATACGGTTTATAATAAACGCCGCTGTGATAGTGGTACCGAACACCGGCGTGCACGACGATCTTCGATTCACGTGGCGGCCGCCGGATCATTGTAACTGAGGATTGGGCATTTGCATGCAATGAGAGCGTCATCATGGTCATAACCAAAAGCCCTTTGAGCGTTTTCATGGAATGTTATTTTTAATTTTGAAATGACTGAAAACCAATGGACTGATAATGCGTTGATTTCTTTTCAAAATTAAAACCGTGCACAAGGACACTTCGGGACAATCGGAATGAAAGGGACAAAAATGCAGCTGAACAGGCCAGGATCAATGGACTTCCAGCCAGCGCAAAAATTCTGAAGACTTGACTTTGGACACAATCACCGGCTCGGAAGTCGGAATGGCTAGTCTTACAACAAGGCGTCTTGTAAAGTAATGTTCCGCGTTAACCACGCCGTTGCGGTTAACGATAAACTGCCTGTTGGCCCGGAAAAACAGGGTACCATCGACCAGGGTTTCCAGCTCGTCAAGGGTGTGGCTCAGTACATATTTCTGACCTGAGAATGAATGGGCGCTCACCAGGCCATTTTCGAAGTGGAAGCAGGCAACCTCCGCTATTTTCAGCGGGACGATCTTATCCTGGTAGTGAATCAGAAGGGTCGATTTATAAGAACCCGGACCTAGCTTTTGAAGCATTAATTCCATTTTCTTCGTCAGCGTCTGCTCATATCCGCCATCGTCCGGCTGGCCACCAAATACAGCCCTCATGTGTTGATATTTCCTCAGACTGGCTTCCAGTTTTCTTTCGTCAATGGGTTTGAGCAGATAGTCAACACTGTTCGTTTCGAAAGCACGGATTGCATAGGTGTCGTAAGCCGTACAAAAGATGACCGGTGCGCTGGGTTTGATCTGTTTAAAGATTTCGAAACTCAGGCCATCCGCCAGCTGGATGTCGGAAAATATCAGGTCAGGTGCGCTGTTTTCCGAAAACCATTTCGAGGCACTCTTTATAGAAGGTAGGATAGCTACTATTTCAATGCTGTCATCAAGCATTTCCAGCTGAGCTTTGAGCTCCCTTCCGGTTTTGATTTCATCTTCAATAATCAATACTCTCATTTCAGTAGGGGCAACTTGACGACAAAACAGGCGCTGTTACGAATAATTTCAATCTCCTGGTTGGAAAGCAGCTGGTAACGTTCTTTAATGTTATTCAGACCTTTTCCCGTACTTACTTCCACAGACATTCTCGGTAGAACGTTGTTTTCTACGCAAAGCATTTCCGATTCAATATAAATACGGATACTGAGGGGCGCTTCCACAGATACAATGTTATGCTTTACCGCATTTTCTACCAGGATCTGTAAGCAATAGGGCGGTATTCTATGGTTCAGACTGGTTTCCAGGATTTCGATGTCCACACAAAGGGCGCGTTCAAAGCGTTCCTGCAAAATGTAAATGTAAGACCGGGCAAATTCCAGTTCCCTTTCCAGTGAGGTCAGGTGTTCCTGCTCGTTGCGAAGCAGATAACGGTATACATTGGCGAGTTGCATTACGTATTGTTTGGTCGGAGCATCTGCGGCAATCGTTCTGAGTGTGCTCAGCGAATTAAACAGAAAATGAGGATTTACCTGTTGTTTGAGCAGACCGAGCCGGGCTTCCAGATTTTCCTGTTTGAGCCGTTGGTTCTCGATTCTGGAATTCTGACTGTCTGTGACCAGTTGCAGATAGAAGGAAACAAAATATTCAAGTCCGCCTACCATGAGTCCCCTGAATGCCATCATCATCAGTTTCCGGTCCTGAGGAAGGCCGTTGAGGTTCATCATCGGGAAGCTCTCTGTCTGCATTTCCCGCAAAGGATAAAGAATAACAATAGCAACTAACGCACAGGCTGTAAGGGCGAGGCCCGTTTTTAACGCCTTTCCCCTGATCCAGGTGGCACTCAGTATGTACTGGTTAGTGATCCAGCAGGAAATAGCTATCAGAAATGTGATGCCGGCATTCCTTAGTACAATGTCGCTCTTTTCCACCTGGTCTAATCGTATCGCACTCGATATCAAAACGATCAAAGCGATGAATACCGAAATGATAAGCCCTGGCCAAAGATTGAATTTTTTCATCATCTAAAATAAATCAAAGGAATTGAAAATTAGACACCCACTGAACGCCGATAAATATGAAAAGGACAAAATTGAACTTCAAACGGCCACTGTGGTTCTTAACCGGCCTACTAGACCGCGCCTAAAAAGCAACCTGACTGGCCTTGGGAGAGGAAGATCACCCGGCATATTGTGCAGTAAAATTTAAAGACGAGGGTAACGAATTAAACCTTGTGTCGCCTTCGAAGTCATAGAACCGGATTCTGGCCTACTGGCTTGCATACATTGCGCATAAGCACCTCCGCGTAAATCGTTTAACCCTATGTAAATCATTGCCATGGAAAATATCAGCAAATCGGAACGACTACAGCACCTGTACTGGCGTGCGGGGTTCGGGGCTACCCCTGAGCAGCTACTGAAAGAGGGCCGGCCCGTCAAAACGTTGGTGAAAGAGATGTTAACGCAATCTGACTTTCAGCCGCTCGTAGTTGTGGATGTTGACCAATTTGAAAACAATAAAACGCTTAAAAAACTGGCTGCGAATGGTAAGCCCGATCGTGATGCGATCAAAATGCGGATCAAGGAAAATGCGGGACTTATACGCGACCTGAATGTGCTTTGGATCGAGAGAATGGCTTCCGGCAAGAATATTCTTCGTGAGAAAATGGCTTTGTTCTGGCATGGGCATTTCGCTTGCCGGGTGCTCAATCCAGCCGCCGTCCAGCGTTACCTGAATACGATCCGTACGCATGCCCTGAGCAATTTTGCGGATCTGCTGATGGCAGTTTCAAAAGAGCCGGCAATGCTTCAATTCCTCAACAATCAGCAAAACCGGAAGGGCGCACCCAATGAAAACTTTGCCCGGGAGGTGATGGAGTTGTTCACATTAGGGAGGGCCTCCGGGAGTTATACAGAAGCGGATATCAAGGACGCCGCCCGGGCGTTTACCGGTTGGGGGTATAATCTGAGGGGAGAATTTACCTTTCGGCAAAATCAGCATGACGATGGATTGAAAACGATCTTTGGTCAAACCGGTCATTTTAAGGGAGAGGATGTCATCAGACTACTGCTCGAAAAAAAGCAGACGGCCCGTTTCGTTGCAGGCAAAATATATCAATTTCTGGTTAGCGAACAGACGGACAACCCGGAAGCCCAGACGCGGATCCAAGGCCTTGCCGAAAAATTTTATAAAAGCGGTTATGACATTGCCGGGCTTCTGGAAGACATTCTGACGGCTGACTGGTTTTATGAAACTTCCGTGAGGGGTAACCGCATTAAATCACCCGTCGAATTGATTGCAGGTATGCAGCATTCGCTGGGACTTGTTTTCCAGCAAAAGCAATCGTTGATATTCATCCAACGCACCTTAGGGCAAGTTTTGCTTTATCCGCCTAATGTGGCCGGTTGGCCCGGAGGAAGAAACTGGATCGATTCTTCAAGCCTTTTATTCCGGATGAAATTGCCCGATCTGCTGCTGAGGTCACAACCGGTGACGATGCAGCCCAAGCAGGACGGTGACGTGAATACCCAACTGCTCGCCAGGCGCGGAAGTGATTTGATGCAGGTGAAGATCGACTGGGACGCGTTTGAAAAGTCTTTTTCGGGGGTTAGTTCCGGCCAGTTGGCTGACGCTTTGGCGGCTTATCTGATTCAGCAGCCGCTTGGAAAAACGCAGCGTGCGGTGATTCTTCAAACAGCCGCTGGCAGCGTGCGAGGTGAACCAATCAGAGACTTGACTGCGGCACTCATGGCTTTGCCTGAGTACCAACTTTGTTAGTAGTCATTAATTAAGAATGATTGCGTATATAAAATAGCGTTCAATTGTATAATTGTTTCTCAAAAAACTGATGATTATGAAACGACGGGAATTTTTGAAGCAATCGGCCTTAACCACCGCCGGGACTATGATGATCCCGTCATTTCTTAAGGCTTATGAAATGGGCCAAATGAACGTAGATCCTACGGGCAACAAAATATTGGTTATGGTGCAGCTATCGGGAGGCAACGACGGGCTCAATACGGTTGTACCCTTTCGAAACGACATTTATTACCGCGAAAGACCCACTCTGGCCATCGCGCGTGAAAAAGTATTGGCATTGAACGACGAAATCGGGTTTAATCCCGCGCTGGAACCGCTGAAAGCGTTATATGACGATGGGCTGGTAAAGGTGATCAACAATGTAGGATATCCCAATCCGGACAGGTCCCATTTCCGGTCCATGGATATCTGGCAAACGGCAAGCGGTTCCGACCAATATCTGAATACAGGCTGGCTAGGGCGTTACCTGGATGCTACCTGTTCGAGGCCCGGAGGCTGTGCGCAGCACCGGGCGATAGAAGTCGACGATACGCTTAGTTTGAGCATGAAAGGAAATATGGTCAATGGACTTGCCTTGCTCAACCCCAAAAAGCTTTATAACCAAACCCGCGACGGGATGATCAAAGAGTTGGCAGACCTCAGCTACCCCGAAACGCACAGTAACACAGGTTACCTTTATAAAACGCTGGCCGAGACGGTATCCTCCGCAGCCTATGTTTACGATCAAGCGGCAAAATCGGTGCATCGAACCATAGGTGTTTACCCTGCGCACGAGCTGGGTAAACGGTTGAAGACTGTTTCCGAACTAATCCAGTCTGACACCCGGACAAGGGTGTATTATGTTTCCATTTCCGGCTTCGATACACACGTAAACCAAATGGGTCAGCAGGAAAGACTTTTACGGCAGTATGCCGAGGCAGTCAAAGCATTCATGGATGATATGAAATCGACCAACCGGCAAAACGATGTGTTAGTCATGACTTTCTCTGAATTTGGGCGCAGGGTAAAGCAGAATGCGAGCAATGGAACTGACCATGGCACGGCCAACAATGTTATACTGATCGGAGGAGGTCTCAACGGGACTCGAAGCCAGCGTGTTTACGATCAAGCACCTGATCTGCACAATCTGGATATGGGCGACTTAAAGTTCACCATTGATTTCCGGAGTATTTATGCGACGCTGCTAGAAGATTGGCTTGCAACAGACGATGTAGCTATTCTCGGAAAGAAGTTTCCAAAACTCAGCCTGCTGTAACTAGGAAGTCTTCCTTGGCAGTTTAACAGTGCTCTTCGAGCACCCTTCGGCCAATCCCAACAGGCGTAGCAGTCGAGAAGAAACTGAATGCACTTGTAACGCGCTGATCTGGTTAACCATAGCACTAGTTCTTTGCTTAATTATTATCCTACATTCAATCCAAGGGACAAGCTGATTGAAGCCTAGATGATAAAAACCAATTGAGCGACTGCTTGAAAGCGGCCGAAAGAGAATCGAGATCCTAAAAAGCGGAAATTGAAGGTGCTGACCTAAAAGTCTAACCATTTGCTGGAAGATTTGCGAAGGTTGGCGTCGAGTTTTAACGCTGAAGACTCCGGTTCAAGCGGTCTCATAATTCGTGATGGACTCAAATCATCTCTCATATTGGAGTTCGTTGCGGTTATACGTGAAATGGGCCTCGTTCTTTTCTGAGGATGCCAGGGTGAGAATTGAGCGGCGGTGTGGAGTCTTTTTATTGCCATCAAAAGAGAATATGTCTCATTCGTGCTTTCATTAAAGTCTGTTCCGTTTGGCATTCAAACAAGCACCTAAAAAATGGACCATGCCAACAGTTTAAGAGCAGCGAGGTGCTTATTCGTTCCCTTTGAGTAGTTACAGAAGCGGGACATCGAGAAGATGTCGAAGGTGAGCTGAACGGCATTTAGGCTATGACTAGCGCGGGCAATCGGCCAAGAGCAATGTAAGCAGCCGGTTGTCCCCCCTTGGTTTCTTCGAGGTGTAGACCAGGATATTGGTTCAATTTCCAGCGGTTTGGAAGAAGATTTGAGAATTTACCCTGCCAACTCTTGCGTCTGCTGTTGCGTACTGCAATTCGTCCGGTCGCGCGACTAGTCGTTCGATTTCGGACATCCCGAACATAAAGAAACCACCCATCTGATTCATTATCAATACCTTATATGAGATCGACTTTATTGGTACATTATTTGTTTAACAAATGTTAAGAAAATTATTTTAATATGGGAAGATCCTATTTAGGTGAATTTGAAGAATTGGTCCTGCTCACCGTTATCGTGCTTGGCGCCGGAGCATATGGCGTGAGCATAGCCGAAGAGCTTCGCCAACGCACCAACCGCACCATCAGCCTCAGCGCTGTGCATATTGCATTGTACAGGCTCGAAGAAAAAGGTTTTGTCACCTCCCAAATGGGCGGCGCCACATTAAGCCGGGGAGGACGAAAAAAGCGGCTTTTCATGATTACTACGGCAGGGCGAAACATGCTGACCGAAATCCAGGAGATACGAAACCAATTCTGGTATGCAATCGTAAACCCGGCACAGTGATGAAAAAGCAAAGACAAGCCACCCCTCCGCGTTTTGCTCATAGATTATTTAGGCTGCTTTGTCCACCGGAATTGTTTGAAGAACTGGAAGGCGACATGCAAGAGCAATTCGAACTCGACGTAAACCGCGCAGGCGAGGCGGCCGCCAGAAAAACATACTTATTAGAAGCGGTCAAATTCGCGAAACCATACTATCTGAAAAGACGCATTGCAGGTCTGTTAACCTCGCGGCTAAAAACGAAGAAGAAAGTGCATTACTATTCGCCCAAACCATTAAGTACAGCCATGATCAAAAACTATCTTACCGTCGCACGGCGAACAATTGTTCGCTATAAATCTTATACGCTCATTAATGTTCTTGGACTGGCGCTGGGCCTGAGTTGCGGGATATTGATCTTTTCGCTGGTCAATTACCACCTCGGATTCGACAAGTTCCACGCAAATGCTGACCGTGTTTACCGGATTACTTCCGAGTTGCATAATGAAACAGTCAGCAAATATGGCAGTGTGCCACAACCCATCGGTGCCGCGATGCGGGACGATTATCCGTTTGTTGAAAAAGTGTCGATGCTCATCAGCTTCGGTGGGAACATTTCATTTCCCTCCCGCCGGGATAATCCCAAATTCGATGACGGGGTAGCCTATGTCGAACCCGACTTTTTCCATATCCTAGATTTCCCTTTCCTCGCCGGAAACCGGGAAGATGCGCTCTCGCAACCCAATACCGCTGTGATTACCGAGCGCCTGGCCGAAAAATACTTCAAAAACGATCAGGCGATTGGAAAGAGCTTCCGCCTGGACAACAAAACCGATTTTACCATCACAGGCATTCTCAAAAACTTGCCCGAAAATACCGATATCCGCCAGGAAATATATCTCTCTTACCCCAGCATCAAACAAACAACTCCCTGGCTCAACACCTGGGGCGGTATTTTGAGCGCCACCCAGGCATATGTATTATTCAAACCCGGCACGGATGCTTCGAAGGCAGAAGAAGCTATGGCCAGTATTTCTACCAAATACTACGATGCGAAGGATGCAAAAACTTTCCAATTTCATTTGCAACCACTTTCCGACATTCACATGAACCTGGAATTTGGCGGCGCGATTGCTAAAAGCCAGCTCTTTGCGCTTTCCCTTATTGGTCTTTTCCTGGTGATCACGGCCTGCGTTAACTTCATCAATCTGGCCACCGCCCAGGCGTTGGGGCGCAGCAAAGAAATCGGCGTGCGGAAAGTGATGGGCAGCATGAAGGGGCAGCTTTTCTGGCAATTTATCGTTGAAACGGGGCTCATTACCCTCATTGCCTTCATTTTCGCCATCGGGTTATCATATCTCACGTTGCCATTTATGAATGAGATGCTATCAACCCGCGTCACACTCGATTGGCCGAAAGACATCAATCAGCCTATTTTTGCTGCCTGTCTGCTCGTGGTTGTTACCTTCATTTCAGGTTCATACCCCGGACTGGTATTGGCCGGATTTCAGCCAATCACGGCATTGAAAGGGAGGCTCACGCAGAGCCAAATTGGAGGCTTTTCCATTCGCAAGGGCTTGGTCATCGCTCAGTTTGCCATTTCGCAGACCCTTCTGATCGGCACAATCGTCATCACCGGCCAAATGCGGTTCAACACCGAGGCAGACATGGGTTTCAAAAAAGACGCTATCGTGTTACTGTCTGTGCCGGAGACAAACGCAACTAAGCAGAGCGCCATGCGGGCGCGGTTTTCGCAATTGCCGGGGGTGGAGAAAGTTGCTTTTTTGAGCGCTCCGCCAGCATCGCCTGAAAACAATTTCGACACTGGTATCAGGTATGCTGGCAGACCCGAGAACGAAAAATTTACCATTTTCTACAAAACCGGTGACCCTGAATACCTCTCTATGTTCGGTCTAAAACTGGTGGCGGGCCGAAACCTGGTTCCTTCCGACACTACCAAGGAATATCTTCTGAACGAAACTGCGGTTGAAAAGCTCGGCGTGAAATCGCCGCAGGAAGTAATCGGCAAAAATGTGAATATTAATGGTCGAAACGGGATCATCGTCGGTGTGATGAAGGACTTTCATAGCAAGTCATTCCGTGAAAAAATTGACCCGGTTTGCCTGACAACCCGCGCTGCGGACAATTCGCAATGTGCCTTGAAAGTAAGTAACCAGAACCTGGCCGCAACGCTCGCCTTCATTCAGAAATCATGGAATGAAACCAATCCGGATTACATTTATTCCTACCAGTTTCTGGACAAGCACCTGCAACGCTTTTATGAACTTGATCAGCTCATTCTGCAACTCATGTGGCTCTTTGCCGGCATCGCAATCTTCATTAGTTCCCTCGGTCTGTATGGCCTGATTTCCTTCATAGTTGCCCAAAAGAAAAAAGAAATAGGGGTCCGCAAGACGTTGGGCGCGGGAGTGGGAAGTATCGTCTGGCTTTTCGGCAGACAATTCATCCACTTGCTCGTGATCGCCTTCGTTATTGCTGCTCCGATCGGATGGTGGCTTGTGGATAAATACCTGGCCGATTTCCAATACCATATCGAGCTAAACCTGACAACCTTCATCGCTGCGCTCGGTATAACGTTTTTGATTGCGATTGTAACAGTTGGATATCAGTCGGTTAAAGCTGCACTGATCAATCCCGTAAACGCATTGAGGTCCGAGTAAGTTGTCAAAGCAATACTTAACGGCCCAGCTCTGTAAAAGAGTTCGGCGAATCACTTTGTAAATTTTCAGCAAAAAGTGGAATTTATTCGCTTTACATACGATATAGAAAGGGCCGCAAAAGCGGTGGAAGGCAGTCCCTTACCTAATGCGTATGCTGATATGCTACGAAATGGCTAGATACAAGGTTCACAGGGATTTAGAAAGAACCTAATATTCGACAGGGACACCAGGCCGCGGAGATGACATTGGTGTAGCCTTACCTTAAATAGGACAATGAGATATTAGACTTTTTTGTTTTCCATTGTCTTCGCGAATACGGCTGGTGCCATCCCGGCAAGGGCTTGATGCGGGTGTAGCCGATTGTAATTATCCATCCATTCGTCCGATAAAATACGAACCGCAGCGGCGGCCGCTTGTTCAAGCGATTCAAACAAATAGGCATCTAACACGTCTTCCCGATAGGTGCGGTTTAGCCTTTCAACGTAACCATTTTGCATCGGTTTCCCGGGCTGAATGTAATGGATCGCGATGCCTTTGTTCTCACACCATTGCCTGAATTTGTCAGCCAGGAACTCTGGTCCGTTGTCAACCCGGATCTGTTCTGGATATGGTCTGTTCAAAGCAATTAATTCCAGAACATCAACTACCTGCTGAGCAGCAAGAGAAAAATCGGCATGCGCCGCCAGCACTTCCCGGCTACAATCATCGATAATTGTCAGCACGCGGATTTTACGTTTACTCACAAGGGCATCCGATACAAAATCCATACTCCAGCTTTTATTTGGGTGGCTAAGGACTTGCAGAGGTTGCTTGACCCGAGCTGGTAAACGGCGTTTGTGACGACGGCGGTGTTTCAAATTTAGCAGCCGATATACCCGTAAGACCCTCTTTCGATTCCAAGCAAAACCTTCATTACGAAGCTTTCCATAGTAATCATCAAAGCCCCTTGTCGGGTAGATTTCGGCATATGCCCGTAATTTTTCAATTACCAGCTTATCATCTTTTCTGCTTCGATAATACCACTTGGAACGATGTATCCCAATTACCCGGCAAGCCCTGCCAACGGACACTTTTTCTTCAACAGCCCACTCCACGAGTTCCCTTTGCCGACAAGGCTCTACAGCTTTTTTTCGATAATGTCCTTGGCGAGTTTATAGTCCAGGCTCAGCTCGGCAAACATCTGCTTCAATCGTCGATTTTCATCCTGGAGAGCCTTTAACTCCTTCAATTGAGCAGCTTCCATTCCGCTATACTTTTTACGCCAGTTAAACAGCGTCGCTTTTGAAATGCCGTATTCACGGCAAACATCCATTGCTTCACGGCCACCCTCATACTGCTTGAGAATAGCCACGATTTGGGTCTCGGAGTAGTTTTTCTTTTTCATGCGACAGTTGAAATTAGCTCTTTTCGAGTCTAATCCTACACTGTCCTAAATGCGGGGAAGCTTACATAACGTGTGTCATGGGCACAGAAACTACATTCCTAAATTGTCGAGTAAATTACGTTTTAACGACCGTATAATCGAACATCTCGAAAAAGCGACCAATGTATCCATAGCGTATAAAAATGTAGAAAGAGGCAGGTACAGTTGGTACTCATCCCTTTCAACATATTTATTTTGCTGACCTGCGTAGACGGCAGACTCCGTTTCGGCTGCCTTTGGTTGAAGACTACCTCGTCAATATTCGGATCTGAAAGCAAATAATTTCTAATTAACTTGCATGTCACAGCGGCCGGATGCGGGCGGGCGAATGTCTAATCTTGGTGGATTATCACAACCCGACCAATCTGGCCCACGCAGCTAAAATGACAGGCAATTGACTCTACCCCGAGACGAATCCCATCCATTCGACGCCACCGCTCAATTCTAGCCACCAATTTTTGATAGAAATCAGGTGGAATCAAACAAGCTATTTCTTATATCCTCTTTCCGTCTCGAACTACGGATGAATTTCAAGTCCAAATATTGATGAGCCGCCAGAATCTTGAATCTGCGCGGCTCAAAAAATATCAATAAATCTTGGTCAATCCTTATTCTTGTCCTGAGGCTTAGCAACCAAATCTCGGTCTCGCCTCTTAACGTTCAATTTTTCCGTCAGCGAGATCATGTCGACACTAATTTTCTTGTCAACGATTTTGGCGTAGTGCTGGGTGGTCTTAATGTTCTTATGCCCCAGCATTTTCGAGACGCTTTCAATAGCAACATCGTTAGCTAGCGTGACTGTGGTCGCAAAGGTATGGCGGGCGAGGTGAAAGGTAATCTCCTTATTTATCCCACAAACATCGCCAATCTCTTTTAGATAGGCGTTCATTTTTTGGTTACTTAGAATTGGGAGTAGGCGATCGTTTTGACACTTGACGTGCCCCAAATATTTATTGAGAATCGCTTCTGGTACGGGTAAAAGCGGAATCCGGGACGGAACATCTGTCTTTTGACGCTTGATAGTTATCCATCTTCTCCCGTCAAACCCGCTGGAAATATGTGCATTTGATAGATTCTTGACGTCGGCATAAGATAACCCCGTGTAACAGCAGAAAAGAAAAATATCCCGAACTATTGTAAGTCTCTCATTGCGAAAGTCCCGCTCTTCAATTACAATCAGTTCGTCCTCATCTAGCGGGAAACGATCCGCGTCACGCCTGGCTAAGCTGAATTCAATGAACGGGTCTCTGAGTAACCATCCCTTTTTGACGCAGATTAGAACTATCTTCTTGAAATACACCAAATATTTCATTGTCACATTATGTGATATATTGCGTTTCGCTTTTAGGTAAAACGCATAATTCGAAATGAAATCATAATCAAGTTCGTCAAGCCTGATATCTGATGCATTGTATTTGTAGCGAAGAAATTCTTCCAAATTTTTGAGCGCCGTTACATATCTGTTGTAGGTAGTTTTTACAAAGTCCTTTCCGACGAGCTCCCGCATTTGCTCGTTGTGTTCCCTGAAAATTTCACAAATGGTATTGGGCCGCTCCTGAATTCCCAAAAGCCTGTCCTTTATTCTTGCAGCGGTCACCTGCTTACCCAAGTTCGAGATTGATTCTTGAGCCTGATAAACCTTTGCTTGGATTGAATCAAGATAGGCATTTAATTGTCTTACATCCTCTTTGTTTCCTTGCTTTCGGCCCGCGGCTGCATTCCAACGTTCAGGCTCACATTGGCGTTTAATTGCCATTTCAAACCGGTCGCCATCAACCGTTATGCGCATGTAGATCGGCAGTTCGCCTGCCTGATAGTTGGCTCTTCTTTTCAGATAGAACAATAATGTGAATGATTTAACTAACATAACAAACCTTTTTTAGTGATTAAAATAGGTCTATCGCTTCGAAAAAATCAAGATGTTCATCTCTTGAACAGGCTGAAAATAAACCACTTACGAGCTTTCTGGTGAGCACTTCTAAAATTTACCCAAAAATGGCAATTTGCTCTCGATTTGCTCACCAGAGTTTTGAGAATATTTGCACGTTTTGGCCATATACGTACAAAAACAAAACCCCGCAAATGGCTGATTTGCAGGGCTTTGATGATTTTTGATGTCCAATCTAGTGCACCCGAAGGGATTCGAACCCCTATCGATGGTACCGGAAACCATAATTCTATCCATTGAACTACGGGTGCAAGGTTAGCTTTGTACCGCTAACGGGGTGCAAATATAGCTTCTATTTTGAATTTCGAGCAATTCGCGCCCAATTTGTTTTCAAATTTATCCCGCAGAAATCATAACTTTTTCAGCAACTCCCAGTCTCCCACGCTTTTCAGGTAAAGATAATCGAGCAATACGCCGTTTACATTCGTAATCAGCCTATGGCCCTCTTCGAAGGGGATGACGAACGTCTTGATGTACTCATGATCGGAAAGCAGGCCCTGCACGTTGTCGTGATACGACTGGATGGCCTCAGAAGTGAGTTCCAGTTCGCAGTAGAACATGTACATCGCTTCGTCGCTGGTACCAGTGGAAGGGTAAAATGGCTCGCTGTTGACGCTGATCAGCTGCGATTTTTCCACAACGATGCCGGTTTCCTCGAAAACTTCGCGGGCGGCTACGGAGGCTGCGTCGCTCTCGCTGTCGAGCATGCCGGCGGGGTGTTCGTAGGTCATTGAGCCGTCGCAAATACGACGCTGCTGTACGAGGAGCAGGTATTTTTCTCTGGTCACTACATCAATAAAACATACGAGCACGCTTACGACTTCGCCTTTCAGGAAGCAAATGGGCGGTATTTTATTACCTTCCGGCGTTGTCGCGTCGGTGTAGAGGAGCGAGAACAACACTTCGCCGTGACCATTGCGACGGGTATAAAGCTCGTCGATCCGGTGGATATCAAGCCCATTCCCGATCAGGCGGTTCTTCCAGAGATTGTATTTATGCGAATCCGTCAGATTCTCTGCCATAAGCTAGTGCGCGAATATTAGTTGTATAAAGGGAACGATAACGCCACGTAAGGCACACCGTAAGTGGTCGAATAGCGCGTCTGGCCGTTGATCAGCTTATCGGGCGATGCGTACGTGACGCGTCCATGCACGTAAGCTACTTTCACCCCGATCTGATCGGTGATCCAAAAGCGGACATATGCTTCCGACTGCCCGTTTTGTTTATCCATGAAAAGCGGGAGGGCATTCAGGGTAGCAGGAGCACTTTTAATGTAAGAGTTATAATGTGCACCGCCTTCTCCATAAAGGCCACCACCTTCGTACAATGCATTGCGTTTTAACCCGAATGCGATGCCAAAAAGATCGGTATTGGCACCGATATCAAATTTCCACAACCTGAAATTGGCCCCAACCAGAAAGCTGGCGCCGTTGGCGGTGATTTTTCCGAACTTGAGCGTATCGGCATTGAGCGCGCTGGCCTTAGGCAGCATGTCTGTACGGCCGGCGTAATACCCCCAGCCCCGCACACCCCAGCCTATCCTGAACCAGGGAAAATTAGTCAGGCTCAATTCCTGATGGTAGGTAGCGGAAGGCACCCAAACCTTGTCCTGGTAGCCCAAGCCGACGTCGATGCCGGAGGTAACGCGGGATATATCCTGAGAAAAAGCTTCTGATAAACCTAAAAAAACAAAAAGTACTATGAATCGAATGCTTTTCATTTGATCGTGATGTTTTGAACGGCAAAGGTAAAAAAATAAGGCAGAGACCCCAGCCTCTGCCTCAAGATCATCTACGAATTAAGTAAACGGTAGACACAGATTCGCGACTTTACCGTTGCTCCTCTGTCCAACTATTTCCGCTTTTTGGGCTCCTTCCTAAGTACGACCGCGCCCAACGGAGGGAGATCGAGGATCAGCGAATGAGCTTTCCCATGCCATTGGTGGCTCTCCGCGGTCACAGATTCGTAATTAATGATTCCGCTGCCGCCGAACTGCGCTGCATCCGAGTTGAATATCTCTTGCCAGCTTCCGTCCGAAGCCACGCCTACGCGGTAACCTTTCCGCGGGACCGGCGTCAGGTTCAGCGCGATGATCAGGTTACGCGTCGGGTCGGTCGATTTGCGGGCATAAACGAGTACGGAATTTTCGCGGTCCTGGGTATCGATCCACTCGAAGCCGTCGTGCGAGAATGAATAGTCGAACAATGCCGGCTCCTCTTTGTACAGCTTATTAAGCGCTATCACGCATTCCCGGATGCCTTTATGCGGTGCGTATTCCAACAAATGCCAGTCGAGACTTTGCTGGAAGTTCCATTCGGACGTCTGCCCGAATTCGCCGCCCATAAACATCAGCTTCGTGCCCGGGTGCGTGTACATATACGTGAACATCAGGCGCAGGTTCGCGAACCGCTGCCATTCGTCACCCGGCATTTTGTTAACGAGTGATTTCTTCCCGTAAACCACCTCATCATGTGAGAATGGCAGCATGAAATTCTCGGAAAATGCGTACACCAGGCTGAACGTAAGCTGGTCCTGGTGCCATTTGCGGAACGCAGGGTCTTTCTCGAAATACTTGAGGGTATCGTTCATCCAGCCCATCATCCATTTCATCCCAAAGCCCAGCCCGCCTACGAACACAGGGCGGGATACGCCCGGGAACGCGGTCGACTCCTCGGCGATAGTCTGAATATCCGGAAACTCGGTGTAAACGGCCACATTCATTTCCCGCAGTAATGAGATCGCTTCCAGGTTCTCGCGGCCACCGAATTCGTTGGGAATCCATTCGCCGTGCTTACGGGAGTAATCGAGGTAGAGCATCGATGCCACCGCATCCACGCGCAAGCCGTCGGAATGGTAACGGTCGAGCCAGAAAATGGCATTACTGATCAAAAATGACCTTACTTCGTTTCTTCCGTAGTTGAAAATATAGCTTTTCCAGTCGGGATGGTAACCTTTCCGCGGATCTTCATGCTCGTATAATGCCGTGCCGTCGAACCGGAAAAGCCCGTGGGCATCGCCCGGGAAGTGTGAAGGCACCCAGTCCATATACACGCCAATGCCCGCCTGGTGCAACTGGTCGATAAGGAACATCAGTTCCTGCGGTGTGCCCATCCGTGATGAGCACGAGAAATAGCCGGTGATCTGGTATCCCCACGACGGTGCGTAGGGGTGCTCCATAATCGGCATCAGCTCCACATGGGTGAAGCCCATTTCCTTCACGTAAGGCACGAGGCTTGCTGCGATTTCCTTGTAGGTCAAATGCCTTTCGGGATTGGACGGGTCGCGCTGCCAGGAGCCCAAATGCACTTCATACACCGAAATAGGTGCATTCAGCTTGTTTTTCTCCTTGCGGACCTTCATCCATTCGGCGTCATTCCATTCGTACCAGGTATCCCATACAATGGAAGCCGTGCGCGGTGCTACTTCGCACCAGAGCGCAAACGGGTCCGACTTCTCGAGGTGCTGTCCATTCTGCGAGATAATGTAGTATTTGTAAACTTCTCCTACCCCGACGTTCGGAATCCAGCCCTCCCAGATACCGGAGCTATCCCAGCGCGGTGCCAGCGAATGGCTGCCGTGGTTCCAGCCGTTGAAATTTCCGATTACCGACAGGTAGGTCGCATTGGGCGCCCACACTGCGAAATACGTCCCTACCACCCCATTGACCTCCATCACATGCGAACCCAGCTTCTCGTAAAGCTTGTAATGCTTACCCTGACGGAACAGGTGTATATCGAAGTCTGAAAAACGGCTAATGGTTTCCACCGCATTCACCGACTGGGCCGCCACGGGAGTGCCGGCATCCTCGGCAGGGTCGACGGTTGCGTTTGTTTTTTTCTTTCCGGTTGACTTAGCCATTTGTAATTCTTCAATTAATGTGTAATCTGTTCGAGGACGTAAGATTTACAATTTTATTAAACTATTTATTAAAATGTATATATTTTTTGTCCCCTCTGTCCCGCCAGGAGCGCCACTGGAAGGCAAATCAGATATTGCCTGCGGCCTTTTCTACCTGATCCAGAACGCGCATAATGTTGCCGCCCCATATTTTTTCGATATCCTTCGCCGAATAGCCTCTTTTGACCAGTTCCTCAGTGATGGCCCCGATCTGGCTCACGTCCTGCAAGCCAATCACCTCCCCGCCGCCGTCCATATCCATACCGATCCCCACGTGGTCCACACTCGTGAGTTTGATCACGTGCTCGATATGGTTCACCGCATCCTGTACCGTGGGCATATCTGACTTATACTTCTCATTAATGGCCTTCATTTCTTCACGCAATGCTTTCTTGTCGGCATCCGAGAGGTCGGTCTGGCGGATTTTGAGGCGTAATGCTTTCAGCGACATCTCGTGCGGCTCCGAGGGTTTCTTCACAAAACCGGGCACAAAATTGATCTGGATCACGCCACCATTTTTGGCAAGCGTTTTAATCATATCGTCGGTCATATTGCGCGGTACATCGCACAATGCGCGGCACGACGAATGCGAGGCGATCACCGGAGCCTTCGTCAGTTTGATCACATCGTAAAAAGTGGAATCCGAAACGTGTGAAATATCAACCATAATGCCGAGGCGGTTCATTTCCTTCACCACCTGCTCTCCAAATGCGCTCAGTCCGTTGTATTCCGGGCCGTCGCCGTCGGTCGACGAGTCACAAATGTCGTTGTTCAGCGAATGCGAGAGTGTAATGTAGCGCAGGCCGAGGTCGTAGTAGAGTTTCAGGTTGGTCAGGTCCTTGCCTACCGGCCAGCCATTTTCCATCCCAATAAAAACGGCGCGTTTGCCTTCTTTTTGAAGTCGATAGGCATCTTTGGAAGTGGTTGCGAGCCCGGCGGTTTGCGGATTGGCTTTTACTGCCTCGTGGATTTTGTCAAAAATTTCCAGTGCCTTTTTTTTGGCTTCGGCATTGGCTTCTTCGGTGCGCTTGCCCTGTCCGAGATACACGGCAAAAAACATCCCGTCCATCCCGCCCCGGATCATCCGCGGGAAATCGATTTGCGACCGGTCTTTTTCAAAATCATGCTCCACAGCCACGTCGAAGCCGGGTTTCATCATATTAATAGGTACGTCGGCGTGGGTGTCGATAGTCAATGCAGCGGCGTGGATCTTCTTGGCTTTGTCCGACATCACGGGTGGTGCGAGTTGCGCATGTGCGAGCGCGGGAACGAGTAGCAGGAGTAAAAACCTTTTCATTTTCAGGATTAATTGGTGATTGGTAAAGGAATATTAGCAGTTTTTAAATTGATCTTTTTTTCCCGCATTATCAACTTCCGCCCCGCTTTCCCTGCTATTCTCCAAAATATCCCCTGCCAGGTGCTATAAATGCCTTTGAATAGAATGTCGCAGCACGCGTTGCAAAGATTCGGCCGTATGCCGTCATTTGTAACCATTTCCAAACCCCTTCCATACATGGTTCGTCTTTCCCCATTCCATAAAAGTGTATTCAAATGCCTCCTAGTGGCCCTACTCCCGGGCATTTGGGGAAGTAATACCATCGCTCAACCGGCAAAAAAACGCCATAACGCGGCTTCCGACCAGGATTTTATGTACCAATATTCGATCATCGATGCACTTATGGCCGGCGTTTTTGACGGCGACCTGACGATCGGACAATTGAAAAAGAAAGGCGATTTCGGCGTCGGCACCTTCAACCGGGTCGATGGCGAGCTCCTGATTGACAAAGGGCACGTTTATAAAATCAGCTACGACGGCTCGGTGAAGGAAGTCCCCGATTCGGACAGCACTTCTGCCGCATTTGTCAAGTTTTTCAAAGCTGACACCGTGCTTCGGTTGAATGGCCCCGGACTTACTTATGAAAAGGTTCAGGAGCAAATCAAACATATCCTGAACCCCAACGGCATTTACGCATTGAGGATTTCGGCCACTTTCCCAACCATGACCACACGGGCCGAGAAGCCGGCCGTGAAGCCATATACCAGTTTACCGGAGCATTTGAAGCACAATCAGGTTGTATTTGAATTAAACAACACCAAAGGAATATGCGCCGGCTTCCTGCTGCCGCCCTACCTGGCCCGTACCAATGTGCCCGGGTTCCATTTGCATTATCTGGCGGATGATCGTAAATCGGGTGGGCACATCTTCAACTTTACGGCCGACGCAGTTACCATAGAAGTTGATGTGGCGAAGGGTTTCACGATCGAGAACAATACCAATGCGGAATTTGGCAAGGTAAACCTCCAACCCGACCGTGGGGCCGAACTAAAAAAGATCGAATAAGCCGGAGGAGTTACCGTCTGTGACTTGCCGTCTGGCCCCTCAGCTTTTATATTTGCCCTTGATTAGTACGTATTTCCATGAAAAACAGCCTCCTGTCCGCACTTATCCTCACACTTTTCGCCAGCGCCGCCAACGCGCAGGTTACCTATTTCGCGGATTTGATAGGCAAAGGCTTCAAACAGGCGACGATCGTTCAACCGTCCGATTACGAAGGCAGCGTTACTTGTACGATTATCCGGAAAACCGCTCCGGAAAAAAGCACCAAAGCGGTACTTTACGTCCACGGTTTCAACGATTACTTCTTCCAGGAGGAAATGGCCGAGCGGTACATCAAAGAAGGTTTCAACTTTTATGCGATCGATCTGCGGAAATACGGGCGATCGTGGCTCAGTCATCAGAAGATCAACAACGTCCGCGACCTCTCCGAGTATTACGCCGACATCGACACTGCCCTGGCGGTCATTAAAGGGGAAGGCAACGAAAAAGTCCTTTTGAGCGGGCATTCGTTGGGCGGATTAACCATTTCCCTCTATGCCAGTGAGCGCGCGGGCAAGGAAAAATTCGATGCGGTGCTGCTCAACAGCCCGATGTTTGCATTAAATATCAAATCAGGGCTCAAAAAGACGGCATTGCCGCTACTCCTGAAAAGGGCTGAAAAACATCCGGAAACGAACTTTGACCTGGGCATTAACCCGCTTTACGGCGAAAGCCTGCACGTAACGGCTCATGGCGAATGGTCTTACAGCCTCGGCTTGAAACCATTTATCGCTCCGCCGGTTAACCTGGGCTGGATACGCGCCGTGCTCAACGCACAGGAGCGGCTTGCACAGGGTATTACCATCAACAAACCGGTGCTGGTGCTGCATTCTGCCAAATCCATCGACGAGAAGAAGTGGAGCGATGCGTTTTTCACCGGCGACGCAGTGCTGAATGTGGAGGACGTGGCGCGCCAGGCCCAGAATATTGTGGGTCAATACAGCATTCAGGCGGTTCAGGGCGGTATGCACGACCTGATCCTTTCCAAACAGCCCGTCCGCGACGAAGTGTACTCCACGATTTTCAACTGGGCTAAAAGGACCGTGAAGTAGCCCCCGGCATGGAATGCCCTGTTTGGAATACACTTCAGATTTCCTCCAAAATTGGTAGTTTCATTTGCACAAACGACAATGCTATGAAACTGCTGCTCATTGAAGACGAAAAAGCGCTGGCTACCAGCATACAGAACTATTTTCAGCGCGAAAACTTCATTTGCGAATGGGCAGCGGACTACCGCACGGCCGTAGAAAAGATCAATATCTATCGTTACGACTGCGTGCTGGTGGATCTGATGCTGCCCGACGGCGACGGCCTCGACGCCGTGCGGGAACTGAAACGGAGCTTCCCGGAAACAGGTATCATCATTATCTCAGCTAAAAACTCGCTCGACGACCGCATTACCGGCCTCAACCTCGGCTCGGACGATTACCTCACCAAACCTTTCCACCTTTCGGAGCTCAATGCCCGCGTGCAAGCGGTCATCCGCAGGCGGAGCTTCCAGGGCAGCCAGCAGATCCGCTTCGGCAAGATCCAGATCGACCCGCAGGAGCATTTGGTATTGGTCGACCAGCAGGAAATCGTCTTGACCCGCAAAGAGTATGACCTGCTCGTGTACCTGATCGCCAACAAAAACCGCGTACTCACTAAAGAATCCATCGCCGAACACCTCTGGGGCGACGATGCGGATTTAATGGACAATTTTGACTTTATATACACACATATTAAAAACCTCAGGAAGAAGCTGATGGACAAAGGCTGCCCCGATTACCTGAAATCGATTTATGGCGTCGGCTATAAATTCAGCGAGCAATGAAACTGCTGGAACGCATTCTCAAATACCAGATCGTCACATCGCTGTGCGTACTGACGTTAGGTGCCGTATTGTTCTATTTTTCAGTAGATTACCTGATCGACCGGGAAGTAAACAAGGAGCTCATGCGCAGCAAGGCGAAGGTAAGCTGGCAGCTCCGGCATATCGACGAACTGCCGGTGTACATCCTGCAACTCGGTGACAGCCTGCAACTCGACCAGGTCCGGTACCCGGGCCAAATGGTGCTTGTTGAGCGAAAACTGTTCAACGAGGCTGAAAATGACTACGAGCCCTACCGGCAGCTCATCTTCTACGAACACGTCGAAGGCGCCTGGTACCGGGTGACTATCAGTAAGTTACTGGCACAGCGCCAGCAATTACTGGAAGCAGTAGTCATGACCGTTACATTCATTGTAGCTCTGTTACTCATATCGCTTCTCCTGCTCAACAGCTGGCTTTCCCGCCGGTTATGGCAGCCGTTTTACAAGACATTGCGTGCATTGGATTCCTATAATCTTGAAAAACACGAGGTGCTTACTTTTCCCAAACAGCATACCGTCGAATTCGAGCAGTTGAACCAGTCGGTAACCCAGTTTACCGATCGCCTTGCCGCCACTTACCAGAACCTGAAAGAGTTTACCGAGAATGCCTCGCATGAAATACAGACGCCGCTGGCGGTGATATTGTCCAAGATCGAAGGATTGTTTCAGGACGAGAGCCTGAAAGAGTCGCAGCTCGTAGCGCTTTCCGAGATCAGCGAGGCCGCCAACCGGCTTGCGAAGCTGAACCAGGCATTATTATTGCTTACCAAAATCGAAAACCGGCAGTTTCTGGCCGGTACCGAGCCGATCAGCCTGGTTCCGATCATCAACCGGAAGCTCCGCGACCTGGAAGACCTGATCGAGCAGCGGGAGATTACCGTGAAGACGGCGATCGAGCCGACGGGGCCTGTAATGCACCCGGCATTGGCGGAAGTACTGGTCAATAATTTGCTGACCAATGCGATACGTTATAATGTAAATGGGGGAACGATCGATATTACGCTCAGCCCGGGGCGACTGGTTGTCCGCAACACCGGAGTGCCTATTCATATCGACCCCGAACTGATGTTCGAACGCTTCCGGAAAGAAGGCACGCATTCGGCCTCGCTGGGGCTGGGACTGGCACTGGCCAAGACGATCTGCCAGGTGAACGGGCAGACGCTTACTTACGAAACAGAAGGCCCGTGGCATATTCTCACGGTGACCTGGTGACGATACTCAAAGTTTTTCATGGCTAGTAGTGAATAAAGGGAGGGTTTCTGACCCTCCTTTTTTTATGTATTTCAAAAAAATGTTCAACTACAAATTGTCTTCAGAATTCACACAGAATTGCAACAGGATCGCTACTGAAATTTGAATACACTTAATCAATTTAATAGCGATGACAACAACACGGAACTTCAGAAAAATTACAGCAGTAGCCATTGCATCCGCATTGCTGGGCGGAACCTCCTACGCTACCTACGAACATTTTGGCAAACCAGATACGATTTCAACCTGGGTCAACGACGCGACCCCGTTCGTCAAAGCCCGGTTGGATGCCAAGTCCGGTGCTACGGCCAACGGCCCTGCCGCCATGATTCCCGCCGACTTTTCATTTGCCTCCAAAAAGGCCACCGCGGCAGTGGTACACATCAAATCGACACTCAAACCGGAACGGACGGTGAGCCAGATGCAAATCCCGGAGGAGTTCAGGGATTTTTTCGGCGGCCGCAACCCCTTCGGCCAGCAAGCCCCAGAGGGTAAAATGGAGAAACCGCAGGCTACCGGCTCGGGCGTGATCATCAATCCTGATGGCTATATTGTCACCAACAACCACGTGATCCAGGGCGCCGAAACGCTGGAAGTAACCCTCGCCGACAAACATACCTACAAAGCCAAAGTCATCGGCAGTGACCCGAACACCGACATCGCGCTGATCAAGATCGATGCGAAGAATTTGCCCGCATTATCGTTCGGCAACTCCGAAAATGTGGAGGTCGGCCAATGGGTGCTTGCCGTAGGTAATCCATACAACCTCACATCGACCGTTACCGCGGGCATTGTGAGCGCCAAAGGACGCAGCATTAACATCCTTGGCGAGAATGCAAAGGCTCCTATCGAGTCGTTCATCCAGACCGACGCGGCTGTAAACCCGGGCAACTCCGGTGGTGCGTTGGTAGATTTGAATGGTAACCTCATCGGCATCAACACCGCCATTGCCAGCCAGACAGGCTCGTTTGCAGGCTATTCGTTCGCCGTCCCTTCGAGCATTGCGCACAAAGTGGTGGAAGATATTTCCAAATTCGGTTCCGTGCAGCGCGGATACCTCGGCGTGGGGATCAGCGAAGTGGATGCAGCGAAAGTCAAATCATTCGACCTGAAAGTGGATGAAGGTGTGCGCGTCGAGAATTTCGCCGATGAAAGCGCTGCAAAAGAAGCCGGCATCAAAATCGGTGATGTGATTACCAAAATCGACGGCCACGATATTACCAGCGTACCGCAATTGCAGGAAGCCATCGCCCAGCATAAACCATCCGACAAAGTAACCGTGAATGTGAATCGCGATGGCGTCGACAAAGTGGTTTCCGTGACATTGAAAGGCATTTCAGAACCTTCCGTAGCAGACCGATCCTCGTCGGCGGTAATGGAGCAACTGGGTATCGAGCTGAAAGACCTGACCAGTCAACAGAAAAAAGAATACGGAATCGGCGCGGGTGCGCAGGTAACGGCGATCAACGCCGGCAAAATTCGCCAGAACACCGATATGGAAGAAGGCTTTGTGATTACCAGGATTGATAAAACACCGGTTGCCAATGCCCGTGAAGCCGTGAAAATGCTCCAAGGCAAAAAAGGCGGAGTGATGATCGAAGGGCTTTATCCCGGCAACGATGAAACCCAATATTTCGCAATTGGATTGTAGTACCCAGGCTTTCCGGGGTTATCTCCCGGAGCCAACCCCTGGAAAGCCTTTTAAAATGACCCATTAAAATGAAAAAGAACCTGATTTTGTTGGGAATGCTGACTGTGCTGGGCAGTGTGGTGCTCGCGCAAAGTCCCCAACTGCCAACTTCCGGCAAGGCATTGACTTATAACTGGATTGTCCCCGACATGAAAACCAACCAGAATCCCATGTACGCCAGTTCGCTTGCACGTCACCGCATTCAGAGTGCCTTCGACAAGGCACTGGAAAGCCGGGGACTCACACGCAACACCCAGCACCCCGACCTGCTCCTGCAATTCCACACGTACACGCAACGCGTACGCAGGAATTATTATGGTGGCTATCCGTTCGGAGCTTATCCGATGATGGGCTGGGGCCGGTTTGGCTGGGGATATCCCTACTACGGAGGTTTTGGCGGCTACGGATACGGCGGCTACCCCTATTCGACCACCAGCACCGACGGTACGCTCATACTCGATGTGGTGGATACCAAAACCGGGGATATTATCTGGCAAAAAGCGATTTCCGGTGACGTGAGCAATCCGAACCGGCTTGAAAAACAAATCAATAAGGGTGTTAAGAAGTTAATGAAAAGCTTCCCTGTGTCATGAAAACGCTTCAATATTTCGCCGCTATTCTGCTCTCCGCCGCCAGCTTCACAAGCTACGGCCAGGATAACCAAATGGTTAGTAATGCGCAACAAAACATTGTCACTGAACAAAGTTTGCTCAAAGCCATCGCACCTTACAATGAAGATGTCCGCAATGACATCCTGGTCGCCATCCAATATCCCGATGTACTCGCCAAACTGGCCGGAATCCGGGAGAAAAGCAGCGCAGGTTTTCAGCAAATCATTCAAAACTATTCTCAAAAAAAACAAAACTGGTTTTATGAAGTCAGCCGGTATCCCGAGCTGATGCATAAACTCGCTACACTTCCGCGCAAAACTTCACACGAAGCAGTCGACGGAATGGTAGCCAATGTGGCCCCTTCTTCCGAATTGAAAGAAGCAGCCTGGAAACTGTACAACAATCACCACAGCGACCTGGTGGCAGTCGACAACCTCAACGAAGAAGCCAACTCTTCCTTCCAGGGTATGATCGCATTGCTGGATCCCGATGCGCAGCGGGCATTCAAAACCCTGGAGGAGATGCCGGATGCATTGTCCCTGCTAAACGACCACTCCGACCTCGTAACACGGCTCGGCGAACGTTTCAAAGACAATCCGGCCGCCGTACGCAATGACCTGGCGACCATTCACGACCAGATTGAAGCACAAAACAAGGAAGAATTGGCTGCTTATCAGGATGAGCTGAAACAAAATCCGCAGGCCATGCAGGAACTCAGCCAGGCTTCGCAGGAATATGCGTCCCAGGGCGGTTACAGCTACCCTGCCCCAGCCGGTGATAAAGTGGTGAACTATGGCAGCCCTTATTCCTACTGGTTCGGCTATCCTTACTGGTACGGCTCACCGATGTGGTACCCTGGCTTGTATGCCTATGGTTCCGGCTTCTATCTGGGTCTGGGTGGTTATCCAATGGTTTACGCAATGCCTTCTCTGGGCTTTTCCAGATGGTTCTTCGGCGGTGCCTACCGGTATTATCCGCACCTGTACCGCCAGTACGACCATTATTATCACACCATCGCTCCCCGGAATTTCGTGTATTCGCCTAGAACGGCATTTATCGGCTCAGCAGCGAGACATTTCAGTCCGTCCCTCGGCTCACGCTCCTACCTGTTCGACAGAGGCCAATCGTTCCGTACGGCACCACGTTCGGTGAATGCCCAAGGGTACCGGTCGATGCCGCGTGGTAATACATTCAGCGCTCCTTCGCGGTCTTATGGTTCATTTGGTGGTAGAACCTTTAATGGCGGTGGAGGTGGTTTCAGCCGCGGGGGATTTAGTGGCGGTGGTTTTCGAGGGGGGAGACGGTAGATAGTAAAGCTGGTTTGAAGGTCTCACCTTCAAACACACTACTCGCAGTCCTCCGGCCGGTCGGTACCGTAAAGATGTACCGACCGGCCGGAGGACTGCGAATAATAGGCACGAACGTCTACGTTCGTGCCATTCGGCGTTTACGCGATTATAGCTAACTTAGCGGCCATCCTTTTTACCAATATACACAACAATTATCATGCAGATCAGCGATCTCAAAATCCTCTTTTTCGACATTGGCGGCGTCCTTTTAAGTAACGGGTGGGGCCATGAATCCCGTCTTCTGGCTGCAGAGAAATTCGGCCTCAATTATAAGGAAATGGATCAACTCCATAATTTCATTTTCAATGTCTACGAAATCGGGAGCGTGAACCTCGATCAGTACCTCGATACGGTAATCTTCAATCACCCGCGCGACTTCGTCCGGGAAGATTTCAAGGAATTCATGTACTCGCAGTCGGTTGAGTTGCCCGGCATGCTGGCCTGGCTCAAAGAGTGGAAAAAGGATTGCGGTTTCCGCATCATTTCCATTAATAACGAGGGTAAGGAGCTGAACGACTATCGCATTCAGAAGTTCAAACTACATACCTGCTTCGATGCATTCATTTCTTCCTGCGAAGTAAAAATGCGCAAACCCGATCCGCGGATATTCGAGCTGGCCATGGGCATCGCGCAGGCAACACCCAGCCAGTGCGTGTATTTCGACGATCGCATTATGTTTGCCAATATGGCCAAAACACTCGGACTGCGTGCGTACCAGCACACGAGCTTCGAATCGACGAAGGAAATCCTTGAAGAACTGAAAAAAGAACAGTTCGACCGCTTCGGTCCTCCGCGCTGATCAGAACGTACGATCGTCGGCAGAAGGCCCATAAATAGAAGGAACGGGAATTTCGTTCAACCGCATATATACGGTGAACTGGCCCCGGTGATGCACCCAGTGATTGATCGTCGAGCCGATGCCCTCGCGTTTGGGCTGGGTAAACAGTACCTGGCCCTGCCGTTTCAGATAGAACGGCGCATCGAGATCATCGTCGGTAATGCCCGCCAGCGATTTTTGAGCGCCTTTGAAAACTTCCTCATAATGGTCAAGCAATTCCTCGCTGGTAGAGAACTCGAAACGCTTGTAAGTCGCAAAGTCAACTTCGCCCTGCTCCACCATAAAAGTGATCCAAAGAGGGATTTCAGCTACCAAAAGAGCGAGGTAGCCCATCTCCATGGAGGTAGGATGCGGTTTATAGCCAAATAATGCCACCGGAAACCTTTCCAGGCATTTACGGGTCGAAGTATACTCCGCTTCCAGTTCTTTAATGTAGGCATCTACTAAGGTCCTGTTGCTCATGGTATTGTTCGTTTTTTTGTCTACAATTAAAAAAACAATGCCGTAACAATGCCTTACAAAACGCTAGCGGCCGTACGTTGGCATTCGTTGGGCCAGATACGGCGGATCAATAAATAAAACCTCCAGACCGGATGTATAAAAACCCAGATATTCGCGGGCTGTATATGCCAGTTCAGCCGACGGTAAAGCAGTCGGCTGAGCGGGTAACGTACCAGGAATTTCTTCCGGATAACGCCTTGCTGGGCTTTATTTATTGTTATTGGCAATTGCGCACCACTATTCCGTTGGATGAGCCATTTCTCTATCGCGTGGTCGCCGATGGCTGCATCGACATCTTCTTCGAGCTGCATAACCCCTCCGAAAATTTCGTGATGGGCTTCTGTAAAAAGTATACGGAGTTTCCGCTGGAAAACAGTTTCAATTACGTGGGTGTGCGATTTTTACCTACCATGTTTCCGCAGCTTTTCAAAGTCAATGCTTCGGAACTGAGCAATCGCTTTGAGAATCTGGATGTGGTAATACCCGGCACAGCACAATTCATTGCCTCGGCCTTCGAACCGGGACTGTCTCTCGCGGAAATCAAGCGCAGGCTGGACGACTATTTCCTGCATTGGGTAGCCGGTATTGATTTCAACCACGACACCCGTTTGTACGGTGCATTGACCCTAATTCTTCAAAATTTCGGTGTGCTGAACGTCGAAAAAGACCTCGACACTGGTCTTAGCTCCCGACAGCTCCGCCGGCTTTTCGAGTATTACATCGGCGACTCAGCCAAAACTTTCAGCCAGATCGTGCGTTTCCAGAAGATCCTCCGTGCCAAACCCTCACAGCAGAGCCTTCGCGAGAACAAGCTGTTTTATGACAACGGCTACTACGACCAGGCCCATTTCATCAAGGAATTCAAGAACCTCTATGGCGTGACGCCGGGAAAAGCTTTCGGGAGGTGATTTTGTCCGTTTTTTACAATCCTGCCCGGCTGGCCAAACCGAAATTTGCACCGTCAACAAAACGGACGGTATTATGAAACGGCTCATCCTACTACTGGCATTGGTCTGCATCTGCGCCAGTACATTCTCTCAAAACAATCCATCCACTCAAACTAAACCCCAAATGAAACTGAACGCAGGCATTGTCACCTCCAAACTCGCGGAAACCAAAGCATTTTACACGCAGATACTCGGCTTCGGCGTTACATTCGAAAATGAGTTTTACCTGCTGCTCCACACGCCGGGCGGCGCGTCGGAACTTAGCTTCCTGCTACCCGGGCATCCTTCACAACAACCCTTGTTTCACAAAGCATTCCAGGGACAAGGCATGTACCTGACCATCGAGGTAGACGACGTCGATGAACTTTACAAAGAACTTCAAAACAAGGGAATACCCATCAAAATTGATATCCGTGATGAGCCCTGGGGCGACAGGCATTTTGCGATCCAGGACCCGAACGGTATCGGGATCGATCTCGTGAAATATTCACCTTCGCAGGAGAAATAGCAGACCCGATACCATGCAGGTACCCTTCATGCATTTGCATGGTATTTTCTGTAAACCCCGGCGAAGCACTTTACCAGATTCCCTTTATTTGCTGAAAATTCGAACAAACATTCTCAAAAGGCAGTTTAGAAGAAAGAACTACGCAAATAATGAACGATCACATTACCAGAATTCAGCAGAACATCGAGCCCCTCCGGCAGCAGATTATCCAGCACAAAGTTTATTCGGTTATCAATGACATCGAGGACCTGAAAGTATTCATGAAATACCATGTTTACGCGGTCTGGGACTTTATGTCGCTGCTCAAATCACTTCAAAACAGCCTTACCTGCACGTCTGTACCCTGGTTTCCGACCGGTGACGGTGAAACGCGCAACCTCATCAACGAGATCGTGGCGGGCGAAGAGTCAGATGTGGATAGTGAAGGGAATTTCAAAAGCCATTTCGAACTGTACCTCGATGCCATGGCACAATGCGGCGCCGATACCACGGAAATTGGCCGGTTTATTTATTCGCTGCGGGAGACGCGTGATTTCGAAAAGGCATTCGACGCAGCCGGCACACCCGAAAAAGCCCGTGAATTTGTCCGCTTTACATTCGACACCATCGGCACCAGGAAAGACCATTTGCAAGCCGCCATTTTTACCTTCGGGCGCGAGGACCTCATTCCGGGCATGTTTATGTCGATCATCGAGGACATACACCGCAATTTCCCGGACAGTATTTCCATTTTTAAATACTACCTTGAACGCCACATCGAGGTCGACGGCGACCACCACAGCCACCTCGCGCTTCGCATGACCGCCAATCTCTGCGAACGGAACGAGGCATTCTGGCAGGAAGCCGAACAGGCCACCATCGCATCCCTCGAAAAGCGTATTGCATTGTGGAACGGCGCTTTCGAGGAGATTACTTTACAGGTAAGTGGGTCGTATTAATCAAGACTATAAATAAATGTCTATCAATAAAGAATCGGAACTGGCCGGCATGCAGGAAGCCAGCCGTGCAGTAGCTACTACTTTACGCGCGATGCGCGAGCATGCGAAGCCGGGTATGACGGCAAAGGAACTCGACGATTTCGGAGGCGAACTGCTCAATAGTCTCGGCGCGAAATCGGCACCGAAGCTCACGTATGGCTTCCCGGGCTGGACCTGCATTAGTGTCAACAATGAAGTCGCACACGGAGTACCTTCTGAAACAAAAATTTTGCAGGAGGGAGATCTGGTCAATATCGACGTTTCTGCCGAACTGAATGGATTCTGGTCCGATAACGGAGGCTCTTTCGTGCTGGGTGAAGATATTCACGGGCACAACAAACTGGTGAATGCGTCGAAACGGATCCTGGGCAAAGCACTTAGCCAGATCAAGGGCGGCGTAAGGATTGCCGACATTGGGCGGCTGATCGAGACGGAAGCCAAACGGTCAGGCTACAAAGTCATCAGAAACCTGGCCGGCCATGGCGTAGGGCGCAGTCTCCACGAGGAACCGCACGAAATTGCCAACTTCTACGATCGTTACAACACGACCCGCTTCCGCAAAAATAGCGTAGTCGCTATCGAAACGTTCATTTCAACCGCTTCCACAAACGCCGCTACTGAACGCGACGGCTGGACGCTCGTTGGCTCGCGCGGCGGATATGTAGCGCAGCACGAGCACACGATCATCGTTACGGACGGCAAACCCGTAATCCTCACGGCCATGAACGGCATTTTCGATGGATTATGACCAAAATCCCTGCACCTGGATCCCTAGCGGGGAATCATCCCGCTTTTTGAGCTCCTTCCGCAAACGGATGCAGGTGGGGATATGCCCCGAAATATAGACGTTCGAATTGGCCAGCTGCCTGTCGCTGGTCCATTTGAGCATCGAATGCAGCCCGCCGTCACCGTTTTTTTTCACCGGTTGGATATTCCAGTTGAAATACTCTTTGAATTCCTCGCGGTGATTTTCGTGGGCGATCGTAATGGCGCCGCTGATTTTACGTGTGCCGGCCAGCTGCTGCAAAGCCAGGTAATGCCCGATACTGCTCATGTCACCGAAAACGACCATTTCTCCTGCATACGTGGGCCTGTGCATGGTCGCGCCTACGCCCACGTACGTAATGCGGTCGCCTGTGCGTAGCGACCGTATCCATTGCGCGCCCGGGCCGTCCTGTTCGGCATTGATGTACAGGGTGCAGGTACGGATATCCTCATCCCAGCCGGCGGGGGTGTAATCGCGGTATATCCCCTCTCCGACCCGTACTTTAATATGCTGGACACGTTTCCAGCCACTCATATCCATTTCCGGGAAATGGACGTCCACTTCAAAAAAGGTAGCAGGTTCCCAGGCCCGTATCGCAAGTACGGTTCCAGTCTTTCCAAAGGCATTTTCAAGCAAGTGCAGCGCTTTCTGTTTGATGATGTTCATTTTTCGTGCAATTGGATTGGTGTTGTTTCATGGCTGACGGTCCAGCCGAAATTTTACTTTACAAAACAACACGCCCGCGCGACGAAATTAAAGGGCAAAAGAGGGGTAATGATTGGACAAATCGCGGTTTTATAACTTCCGAAGCTCCTCCCGAAACTGCCCGGCCGATTTACCTGCGACTTTCCGGAACAGCCTTGAAAAATAGGTATGATCTTCGTAGCCCAACCCAAATGCGATCTCTTTAATGCTCAAATCAGTATAATAAAGCAGCCTTTTAGCCTCCATTATCACTTCGTTTTGAATCCAGTGGCTTACCGGTTGCCCCGAAGTTTCTTTCACAACCTCATTCAGATAGGATGAGGTAATGCTAAGCATTCCCGCATATTCCGAGGGACTTTTCACAGTTTTAAAATGCTGTGATAAAAGTTTGCGAAACTGCGAAGTAATGGCGGACGGCCTTGTTTGCGCCGTCCGCTGCAAAATCTCCTTTTCAAAAAGTGAAGTAAAAATGCCCAGGCACGTTTTCAGCATCGATTGCATCACAGGATGTCCGTATTGCGAAGGCGCCTCGTAAAATTCCAACAGCAAGCGGAGGCTGCGCGTCAGTAGGTCCGCCTGCTCGGGATCGAGGCCGATTGGGAAGCCGTGTAAGGCATATTCGTCCACTACGGCGCGGTGGTGATCGTCGAGCAAGCTCATATCGACACCCAGGAACCAGCCATATGAGCCTTCCGTTTCCAGCGGGCAATGCACCTGGCCCGGCATGATGCAGAATACCCCGCTGCCCCTCAGCTCAACCTCCCGGAAATCGACCATCATCCTCGCATGGCCGTCTTCCTGGAAAAAGAAATTTCCGTGATCATCCCGGTGCGCATCCATATGCGGCGCATTCACCCGGTTCATCCGGTCGATGCGGTGCAGGGAAATGCCCAGGCCCGACTCATTGCTGAGATAATGCAGGGGAATACTCCTTCTGGGCATAAATAGTCGACAGTTTTACCGAGCGATCGAGCAAATCGGTCGCTTGCAGTATTTTATTTTTCAGGAAATACGGATAATCAGGATGTTCCTTTAAAAAAGTCTGCGCGATCTGCGCGGCTTCGGGCGACGAATGCCCGGCAAATGTGTTATGCAGCCAGCGCGTTGGAAAGAAAATATCACCGGTAAGCTGGATTTCCTGCAAAAGGTCGAGCGACGGGCGCAGGTATTTCAATGCACTTTGTGCCCGCAGCGGATGGTGCAGGTAGGCCAGCGCATCGAGTACCCAGGCCTCTTTTTCACGGTTTGCTTCCTGCTTTAATGTCTCAAAAAACGCGTCGCGCTCTGCTTCGCTGGCGCTCAGCGCGGGTATCACAAACTGCATTCTTGCCTTCCGGTCGGGATTCTTCGTCGCATTCAACTGGCTGTTCAGGATAGCTTTTCCATCCTCCTTTCCTTTCAATGCCAGCTCGTAAGCCAGGGAAATTTTATCCTCTTCCGAAAGTACGAGGCCCTTCACTTCCAGTTTGCCCGTCCAGAGTCCGTGCATTTTCTGCCAGCCGTCGTCTGTCAGGGCCAGCGACTTAAATGCCCGGAAATAGGAGGTTTGAATGCCTTTGTCACGGGTAGTGTTCAAAAGCTGCCAGATTTCAGTTTCAACGCGCGCCTGATAGGCCCCCCTTTGAGCTGCATTCAGGAACACCCACCAGTCGCTTTGCAGGTTACCCAGCAAATAATCCACCAGAAGCGGGTTTTGCTCTTTGGGTAATACATTCAAAATATCATTCACCAGCTTCTCCGGCCCGGGACCGTCGCCGCGCAGCAACCCTTCCCAGCAATTCACCAGCATAGCGCCCTTGAAAACCGGATCGGACACTTCCGCATTGCCGTAATGCGCAAAGAACCAGGCTTTGGAAATGGTATCCATTTTAAAATACCCATAACCCGTCCCGTCATTATTGGGAAAAACAAGCTGCCCGTTTTGCATTGTTTTCAAAACCAGCGGCTGTTCCCACACGCGCCCCGAAACCGAATCTGTCAACTGCACCAGTTTGCCTGCTTTGATATGGTACTCCGGCATTCCCGGCGTTTTCACCCACACATTGCTCCATGTAGTAATGTCTTCCGGCGAGCGTTTGTCGATAATACCGATCAGATCGTCCCAGCGGGCATTACCAAATGAGTAGGTTTTCAAATATTCGCGCAAGCTCTCTCGCATGAGTTCCTCCCCAATCTTTCTTTCCAACTGCCGCATCACAATGGGTGCTTTCATATAAATGATGGCCCCATAGAGCGTCCCGGCATTTTTGAGGTTACCCAACTCCTGCAAAATCGGGTTGGTACCCGCGGTCCGGTCTACTTCGTAAGCATTGGGATAATGCGCCAGCAAAAAGCGGAGTTCGTGATTGATCTCCGGAAAACTGGGATGGACGATCTTAGCGGCCATGAAGTTCGCGAACACCTCTTTCAGCCATACGTCGTTGAACCAGTCCATCGTCACCAGATCGCCGAACCACATATGCGCCGACTCGTGCGCAATCACGCTCGCACGGGCCATAAGACGGTTCACTGAGGCATTTTCATCCAGAAAAAGGGCCGGTTCATTGTAAAAAATAGTGCCCGGATGCTCCATTCCGCCATATTGGAACGATGGCAGCAGTACGAAATCGAATTTCCCGAATGGATAGTCAATATTTGTGTAATCTTCCAACCATGCCAGCGACTTCGCGTGGAGCTGAAAAACCTCGTCGCGGTTGCGGTTTACTTTCGTGGTGTCGGTCTCGCGGTAGTACATCGTCATTTCGCGGCCATCCATCGTGCGTGTTTCCTTGAAAAATTTGCCCGCAGCAAATGCAAAGAGGTATGAGCTCACCGGCTTCGTTGCTCCGAAATGGTACACACTTTTACCATTTTCGGCCGTTTTAGCATGCAGCTTGCCGTTTGAGACAGCCTCCCACCCTTCCGGTGTTTTTAAAGTGAGCAGATACGAGGCTTTCAGGTTCGGCTGATCGAACAGCGGAAAGCAAGTGGAAGCGCGGTCGGGGACGAATAGTGTGTACAGATAATCCTCGCTCCTATTCAGTGACTGATCCCCCGCGATAAAATCGATTCCAACTTCATTTTTGCCTTTATTCAAATACTTTGCATCAATAACAATATGCTCGTTTACAAACTGATAATCTACTTTTTCACCTCCCACGCGGACCTCTTGTAAATGGCTGGTATCCACATTGAAATCCAGCATCAGCGCCGAGTCGAGAGCATCCAGATGAAATATAACAGTCTCTTTCCCCATGATCTTCCCCGCCTTGCCCGCCGGAATGTCCAGCTCGATATCGTACCGAATGCTGTCGATATGCTGCTTGCGGTATTGGTTCAGGGCGAATGAAACACCTTTTTCGGGGGTAGAGCTTTGCTGGTGCGTGCAGGCGAAGACCACGGAAATTGTGGTCGCAAGGAAAATGAGAGGGCGTATGAAAGTCATGGGATTAAGGATACGCTCAAAAATAGCATATCCATTTTAATACTGGACAAAACTCGCTCCGTATTCTGTTACGAAACGTAACATTTTGTATATTGCTTCAAAAAATTCGCACACTATGAGGAAATGGAGATTCGCATCGCTTCGCAAAGTAATGCAGGTGCTCGCTGAGTTAGAAAAGCGGAAAAGGTAGAACAATGCATATGAAAACAATCACAGAATCAGCCCCTGATCAGCTCGATGAACTGCTGGAAGCGGCACGGAAAACTTTGGCGAAAGCGCAAAACTATCTTTCGAAAGACGGCAAAATTTACGAACTGCATGATTGGGTGACCGTCGCCGAATATTGCAGACGTTTTAACATTCCTAACACACAAACCGTAAGCAACTGGCTCAAACGGGGCATTATTCCCGCAGAGGATACAATTGTTATTGAAGAACTCAACAACACCCGTCTCATTAAAGCGATTCCATATCAGGAAGAGAAAGTTGCCCCAGGCAACTGATTACATTGCATTTTCAACAACTCAAACATGAACCACTTTTACAAGCTTTCCTTTTTCATCTTAGTTTTTTACATCAGCAATCTTAAAGCCCAATCCCTCGCCCCCCTCACCGTCGAGAAAATCATGCGGGATCCGAAAATGTGGATCGGGACTTCACCGAGTGATATTACCTGGGCGGATGACTCCAAAACGGTGTATTTCAATTGGAATCCTGACAAAAATCCTTCCGACTCACTCTATGCATATTCACTAGCAGGTAAGAAAATCAGCAAGGTAGCCCCTGCCGACCGCAGGCGTATGCCTGGCAAGAACGGTATCTATAACCGCGCCCGTACGATGCGGCTCTACGAGAAGAACGGCGACATTTACATGATCAATTACAAGGATTTCGCAATCCGCCAGCTCACCAATACGACCGAGCGTGAGTCTGATCCGGTTTTCAGCGGTGATGAATCGGCAGTCGTTTTCGAACGAGGTAACAACCTTTTCAGCATTGCATTGACTTCCGGGCTGATCAACCAGTTGACCGATTTTAAAACAGGCACCAAAAAAACTGACAGCAAGCCCGGTGAGCAGGAAAAGTTCCTGAAAGCCGATCAACTTGCGATGTTCGAGGTTTTGAAGGAAAGAAAGGCAAAAAAAGATGCGGGCAAAAAGGTTACCGAAGCAGACAAACCGGCCAGGCCGAAGGAAATTTACCTCGGCGACAAAAACGTGACGAATCAGCAAGCGAGCCCGGACGGCCGGTTCGTGACCTACGAGCTGGTACAAACCGATAAAAGCGCCAAATCGACTATTGTACCCAATTATGTGACCGAGAGCGGGTTCACGGAGGAGATTCCGGCGCGGACAAAGGTGGGAGCACCGGCTTCGGAAAGCGAGTTTTGGGTATATGACGTAAAGAAAGATACGGCCAGGAAGGTTTCGACGACGGATATCCCCGGCATCTACGACAAACCCGACTACCTCAAAGATTATCCCAAACTGGATACTACCTGGAAAAAAAAGGAGCGGAAAGTGATCTTCCATGGGCCATTCTGGTCGGATAACGGGCGCCATGCCGTGGTGGTAATCCGGTCGCTCGACAGCAAAGACCGCTGGATCATGTCGTTTGACCCGGCGACGCTTTCACTTAAACTCCTCGACCGCCAGCGCGACGAAGCGTGGATCGGCGGGCCGGGCGTGGGCGGCTACCCGCAAAGCGCGGGGGAAATAGGCTGGCTCGACGACCAGACGATCTACTTCCAGAGCGAAGCCACCGGCTACTCGCATTTGTACACATTCAATATCGTTTCCGGCAAGAAAACTGCATTAACCTCGGGCAAATTCGAGGTACAGAATGTGGTGCTTTCGAAAGACAAAAAGACTTTTTACCTCATCACCAACGAAGTGCACCCCGGCGAACAGCACGTTTACCGTATGCCCGTGACGGGAGGCGCTCGCATACGCCTCACACACGCGCCCGGCGCGCATGAAATGACGCTTTCACCTGACGAGAAGACCCTGGCGATCCGCTTTTCGAAAAGCACTGCTCCGTGGGAGCTGTATCTGCTGGATAATGCGACCGGGAAAAACGGGCAACCCGTTCAGATTACCCGCTCCGTCTCCACCGAATTCCTGTCCTATCCATGGCGCGAGGCCAAGGTCGTAACCATCAAAGCCGGTGACGGCCAGGATATTTATGCGCGTGTTTACGAACCGAAACAATCGAATGGGAAAGCCGTAATTTTCGTCCACGGAGCAGGCTACTTGCAGAATGCCCACAAATGGTGGAGCCAGTATTTCCGGGAATATATGTTTCACAACCTGCTCACCGACAAAGGTTACACCGTGCTCGACATGGATTACCGTGCGAGTTCAGGCTACGGTCGCGACTGGCGCACGGGCATTTACCGCTTCATGGGCGGTAAGGACCTCACCGACCACACCGATGGTGCAAAATGGCTCGTGAAGACCTACGGCGTCGATCCCAGGAAGATCGGCATTTACGGCGGCTCGTATGGCGGCTTTATTACTTTGATGGCACTTTTCACGACGCCCGATGTATTTACGGCGGGTGCCGCGTTGCGCCCCGTGACCGACTGGACTGCTTACAACCAGTCGTATACCGCCAATATCCTTAACGAACCGCAGGCCGACAGCCTGGCTTACCGTAAGAGCTCTCCCATTTACCACGCGGCCGGATTGAAAAACAACCTGCTGATCTGCCACGGAATGGTGGATGTGAATGTGCATTACCAGGATGTGGTGCGTCTCTCGCAACGGCTGATCGAGCTGGGCAAAAACAACTGGGAGCTCGCTTCCTATCCGATGGAAGACCATGGGTTTGTGGAAGCATCGTCCTGGACGGACGAGTACAAGCGCATTTTGAAACTGTTCGAAGAGAAGTTGTAGCCGACCGGTGAGTAAATTCTAAAATTTCCAACCCTTATATCCAGCATAAAAAACGAAAACAACATGAACCGAAATTTCTCGAAGCTGAAAAGCATCTTCCTCGGCCAGGCGCTCGCCATTGCATTTGCCGGTCTCACATACGCACAGGTAGGCGTGGGTGTGAAAGCTCCCAAAGGTGCAGAAGTGTACCTGGACGGCAGCCGCAAAATGCTGGATGAAAAATGGATTTACTGGGAAGGCCCGCGGTTTGCGGCCAAGCCGCCGATCAAATGGACGGTGGTGAACGACCCGGTCGATAAGGGCACGGTGATCAACTGTAACGATCCGGCGTCTGCGGGCGGGTTGTATGGTTCGGCGGATATTGTCACCAAAAAGCAATTCAAGGATTTCCGCGCACATGTAGAATTTCTGATCACAAAGCCCGGCGGGAACAGCGGTGTTTACCTTCAAAACCGGTATGAAATCCAGGTGCTCGACGGCGACACCACATCACACGGGATGGGCGCGGTGATCAACGAATCCAAATCGCCCTATTACGCATACAACGGTATTGGCAAGTGGAATTCGTATGATATTTTGTTCCGTGCGGCGCGCTTCAAAGACGGGAAACTGGTGGAGCAGCCGATGGTCACTGTCTATTTTAATGGCAAAAAAGTACATACTAATCAGAAAATCAGCCAGGTTTGGGGTGGTAAAAACTCGGGCATCGATGGCGGTAACGACGGAGGCAAAGGTATTACCGATACTCCCGGCGGTTTGAAACTGCAATCCGAAGGTCACGATGTGTATTACCGTAATATATGGATCAAAGAAGTGGAACTGGCAAAGCCGGATACCAATTTCTAACAGCATTGCAATCCCCTATGGATCACCGAGTAGTTTTTGATTTTGAAATTGAGTTTACCAACGGCGGAGGTATTCAGGGCCAGGATTTCCGGCTGGATATTGCCGGCGAAACAATCTCCGACGCCGCGCTGGCCGATTATATCATCAAAGACCTCCGTCTGCTGATGGTTGGGAAGGTCCGCATCATCAATAAGTTTTATATTCAGGAAAAACATAAACGGCGGCCTGTCAACGAACCGTCGTCGGAATTGCTCGTAGATCTGAGTCATACAATTTTTGATGGATTAGTTACGTATAAAGGCCTTCCGGCACCGGTAATCTGCGATTTTCTCAGTCGGAAAGATTCAATCGGTAAATATGAAGAAGGTACCGAATTCCAGATCGGTAAAATCGAAATGGTGAGCAACACAGGCACCTACATCGACTGCCCATTTCACCGTTACGCACATGGGAAAGACCTTTCGGAGGTCGAATTGGAGGCTTTTGCGAACCTGGATGCCGTTACTGTCTACGCAATCGGAGCGCTGGAAATCGGGATTGAATTTTTCCAAAACCTCGAAATCCGGAACAAGGCGGTCATTGTAAACACGGGCTGGTCGAAAAACTGGAATACTGAAGCCTATTTTGAAAACCACCCGTTCCTCACGCGCGAGGCGGCCGAATACCTGCGCGACTGCGGTGTAAAACTCGTAGGAATCGACAGCCACAACATCGACGACACCCGCGGCAACAGCCGGCCGGTACACACGATTTTGCTGGGTGCCGAAATCCTGATCGTTGAGCACCTCTGCAACCTGGATAAACTGCCGGCCTCAGGCTATTTGTTCAGTGCAGTACCACCGAAGTTTAAAGGCGTAGGTACATTCCCGGTGAGGGCATTTACCACATTACCAAAAGCATAGTTCTTACCAGCAGTTCCCAAAAAAACGGGATTGTCAATGTGACAATCCCGTTTTTTTACGCATCCTGCTTACTTCTTTTTGTAAGCAATCTTAAAAATGGTTCCGTTGAGATCGTCCGTCACGTACAATGCGCCGTCGGGCCCTTGTGCAAGCCCGCACGGGCGATGCTGAATAGGGCCCGTCGGTTTGGCGAGGTCGGTACCCGCAAAATTATCGGCAAAAATCTCCCATTTGCCCGGTTTGCCATTGACGAAGGGCACAAACGCCACGAGATAACCTTTTTTCAGCTCCGACGACTGGCTGTGAAAGGCAATGAAAGCCCCGTTACGATACCGCGCCGGGAACATATTGCCCGTATAGAACATCAATGCATTCGGTCCCAAATGTGCAGGAAACGCTACCAGCGGATTGATGGCCTTCTCCCCGCCCGTTTTCTTCCCATCGCCGCCGTACTCAGGTGCAAGCATTTTCTTGTTCTGGAAATGATCGTAATAAATGTAAGGCCAACCCGCGTCGTCGCCTTCTTTCAGGCGATAGAGCGTTTCGGCTGGCAGCTCGGCACTGTGCTTGGGGGTATAATACTGCGGGTACATATCGTCGAACTTCCCGCGCCCGTGCGTAGTTGCATACAGGGCGTTGGTCTTATTGTCCCAGTCGATCCCCACCGCATTTTTCACGCCTGTCGCATAACGCGTACCGTCGGAGAATTGCTGATTCAGCTGCCCGGCCTTGAACCGCCAGATCCCGCCCGCCGAATCCAGGATCGAGCAGGGCGACATGCCTTTCGCCGAGCCTGCCGCGCGGCAGTTGTCGTTGTAGGAGCCTACGGTCACGTAGATATTGCCATTATTATCCAGGGTAATAGGCTTTGCATTGTCGCGCCCGTGGTCGGTTAGCCCGCTGATAATGCTTTCCGGTTTGTCAAAATCAATGATTTCATCCTTTTCATTCAACTTATACCTGAAAACACCTTTGTTGGAAGAACTATATAAAAAGCCGTCCTTGATCGCGATGCCTGTGCCGGGGTAGTCGCCGAAAAGCTTCTGCTCATCGATCGCGCCGTCGCCGTTAGTGTCGCGCAACAGGTAAATACCTTTACCGTCTTTCAGTTTGGAAAGCTTTACATACATGTCGCCGTTTTTACCCACCACCATATGCCGGGTAGCCCCCAGGTCGGTAGCGAGCACGGTCGCCGAGAAGCCGGCGGGTAGTTTCAGTTCTTTGGCATCAACAGGCGCGTAGAGGGAGGATTTCTGGGGAGACTCGTTTCGGTAACCTAACAGTGCGGCAGCCGTAGCGGCCAGTACTGCCAGGGCCCCGGTCGACCGGATTAATTTTCTTTGCATGCAATCGTAAAATTGGGTGAAAACACTAATTTTAGGTAAAAGCGTACAGGAACGCTTTTTTAACCAATCCCAAAACGAGTAACCGATTTTAGTACATTTAACCATTACAACTATGGGTCCATACGATGAAGACGACGAACTATATGATGATGATCTTCCCGGAAATTATCCAGCGGGTGAAGACATTTACCGCCAGGGACTTATTGACCCGGATATTGATCCCGAAGACATTTCCCGCGTCAAGCGTGCACTCGACCTGGACGCCGACGAATGGAACGAAAAATCGTTTGACGACGACCTGACCGGCGACGATCTCGACGTTCCAGGCTCAGAATACGACGATGAGGACGAGGAAATCGGGAGGGAAGATGAAGAAAACAACTATTACAGTCTAGGTGGCGATAACCACGAGTGGCAGGAAGAAAACCAGGGCGACTGAGGCACGAGCAAACAAGCATTAGTACCGATATATCAACTTGTTATAGGAATATTTTGAAGAATTTGTAGCTTAGAACATCGTCAGGCAACGCTCTTCAATTTATTCCTATACCCATGCAAAAGCACTTCGGGGCGTTCCGGTCGCTACTACCTATCTTAACGTCTTTCCTCCTCTGCTTACTGCACACATGTAACGGAATCGATACCAGCCATTTACGGGCCGGGATATAAAAACCTTAAAAGCTCGCTGTCCGAAGACCTCGGATAATTTGCTAAGTGCATTTCTTGTAAAAGAACAGTTACGTACGGAATGCGGGTAAGGAGTTTCATTGTAAGTATGAACCAACCTGAGGTTGCTTTTCCCTAAAAACCAACCCGGAACCATGGCCGCATTTACGCCCGAAGCATTTAAGAAAGAGTTTGTTGCAATTCTCGATTATTGGGAAAAATACGGGCCGGATCCAGAGAAGGGCGGATTTTACGGGCGAGTGAATTATGATAACCAGCCGGTGAAGGATTCCGCAAGGTCGGTGGTACTTACCGGGCGACTTCTATGGACGTTTTCACTCGCGCACCGGTTGTTAAAAGAGGCCAAATACCTGACCCTGGCCGACCGGGCCTACCAGCAGCTGATCAAAAATTTCTTTGACGCCGGACATGGTGGCGTATACTGGTCGGTGAATGCGGATGGCTCGCCGCTGGAAACCAAAAAACAGATCTACGGCAACGCATTTGCGATCTACGGACTGGCCGAATATTACCGTGTTACGCATTTCAAACCGGCATTGGAAAAAGCGCAGTCCCTTTTTGAAGTGATTGAAAAGCATGCGTTCGACCCCGTAAATGGCGGTTACCGCGAGGCATTCGCCCGCGACTGGTCGGCGACGGACGATTACATCCTGAGTAAAAGCCCATGGAACAAGAGTATGAACACGCATTTGCATTTGGTAGAAGCATATACCAACCTGTACAGTGTGTGGCCCGATGCAAAGCTCAAAAAGCAGACGGCCGGCCTGCTCGCCACGATCATTACACACATCGTGAATCCAAAAACCGAAACAATGCAGCTGTTCTTCGACGAGCAATGGAAAGCCAAAGACCATATCGTTTCGTTTGGTCACGATATCGAAGCCTCCTGGCTGCTTTTTGAAACGGCGGAAATATTGCACGATGAAAAGCTGATTGCCCGGATGAAGAAAAAATCCATCGCCATGGCCACGGCGGCCTCCAAGGGGCTCGGATTGGACGGTGCATTAAACTACGAATATGATCCCGAAACGAAGCATACCCAAACCGACCGCAGCTGGTGGGTAGCGGCTGAACAGCTTGTGGGGTTTTACAATGCCTACCAGCTTACCAAGGATCCACAGTTTAAAACAAAAGCCGAAAAAAGCTGGGATTACATCGTCAACGAGTTCGTCGACCACGAAAGGGGTGAATGGTTTGGCACCGTCAAAGAGGACGGCACACCGGTGAAAGGCGACAAGATCAGCTTCTGGAAATGCCCTTACCACAATGCACGCGCCTGCGCGGAAATGTGGCGCAGGCTCGGCAAAGCATAATCAATTGAGAAACATTTCATCGACGAGCAGCAATGCGCGCTTGTCTTTGTTACGGTGCCACGCGGGTATTTTGCTGAGCGGTTTAGCTACGATTTTAATGTAAGACACCTGCTGCGGCTTAAACGACCCCGCTACGCTGCGCAGCGACGGCCGCTCGCCTTTCACAGGCATAGGTGCCTTGAACTTCGTGAGCAGCTTCATATTCTCACGCGTGGTACCGCCCCATATTTCAACCAATTCGGGGGGGAAAATACCCGTATCTTCTTCCACCATGTAACGTACGCCGAGCGACGACAGCGTCACAGGCTTTTTAAACTCCGACACAAAAGCCATATCGTTGTCCTTAACGCCCGCCCAGTTGTTGGCCCAGGCGGGATTATTGGCCCCGATCACTCCCAGTTTATGATCGAAGAATGTTTTCACGCCATCGGCCTGGTGTACGCGGTTCAACGGGGCAAGTAATATACCGCTGTCGGGTTGGTAGGCACTTTTATAATAGTCGAATGTAATCATATCGCTGCCATACCAGCCATCTTTGTAGGCCTTGGCACGAATGGTTGTGTTACTGTTAATGACCGTTTTGTGGTCGAGCAATGGAGATTTTATGCTATCCGGCTCCGAACCGTCCATCGTAAACCGCACATCCACGCCCTTGATCGGGTGCTGAATGTCCACAACCAGCGTCTGCGCGAAAATCGGCGAGGGGTTCTTCATTTGCGGTGGATTGAGTTTCAATGGGTTCTTGCCATCGTCTTTGAAACCTCCGATAATGTTTATACCCTTATTGGCCTGCTGCAATTGCGTAACATCGGCAGCCGACAGTTTTGTATCCCAAACAGCGACCGTTTTGACACTTTTCAGTTGAGGTAACAGCCCCTTCAAATCCTTCAGATCCAGTTTTGTGCCGGATAACGTGAGGTTTTGCAAATGCTTCAAGCCCGAAAGTTCCTTCAAGCCCGCTGCACTGACGTCCGTAAAATTGAGGTCGAGTTTGCGGAGATTTTCAAATTTCGCAATGCCTTTCAGATCAGCGTCTTTGACCGGCATTTTGTTCAGGTTCAGAGAGATGATCTGTTTACGGATATCACTCAGTTCCTCGAGCTGGCTGACGTTATATGCCGCTGCATTGTAAATATTCACCGCCAATGCGGGAGACTCGCGCGCGAGAGGCAATATCGTCCGGTAATCGGTATTGAGCGCCTTCACCTTGTCTTCATCAGCAGCCGGGAAATCGTATTCCGCTTCTTGTGTATGCGGTTGCAGGAACGCGGTAGCGAGCATTCGCAATGAATCGGAGGCAGGCAAAGCAGTCAGTTTTTTTTGGAAATCGGCTTTTTGTTTGACCCACAATGTCAGCAGGGAGATTTCCTGCAAAGTAAGCTGTGCCTTTCCCGATGGCGGCATGTGCTTTTTTTCTTCCATCGGTAAATGCACGCGTTGTAGCAAAAGACTCATTTGCGGGTTACCGGGGACAAGCAGCTTACCCGATTTTCCTCCTTTCATAATCGATTGCGGATCGGTCAGGATCAGTTCGCCTTTGAGTTTATCGGGATTATGGCAGCTTGTACATTTTTGTTCGAGAATAGGCTTGATGACATTGGTATAAACAACCGCCTGATCCAACGGCACTTCCGTAATTTCCTTTTTATTGGAAATGGGCTCCCAAATGAAGTTACTGCCATGCGTGAGTGCAGCGCCATAGTGGCCCGTCAGTACGAGGGCCACGACAGCCATCAATGCACCTGCCCTGGCCACTATCGATTTGTACCACCGGGCATTCCTTACCCAATAAATGACAGATGCAAAAAAGAAGATACCTGCTCCAGTCCACTTGTGGTAGGTCAGCGTAGCGCCTTCATAACCTTCCTCTCTCGACAAAAACAGGCCCATAATCACCGTTACCGCCGCAAAGAGTGCCCCGATCAGCAGCAGACCCTGTAAAAAGTTACGGTAGAATGCATTGCCTGCATATTCCGGTCTGAAGCGGAAGAACTCGAGCAGCATGGCCAGCAACAGGATCACGATCGGGAAATGCAGAATGAGCGGGTGCATCCGGCCGATGGTTTGCAGCCACGCCGGGATCACGAGTTTGCTTTCGAAGAGCAGTAAAAACAGTATAAAAATATTGGAAGCAACCAGTAACTGTTCCGCGAAAACCCTGAGTTTCAAATGCATTTATAATTCCACCAAAAAATGACCAATGATAAACAATTCTGAAAAAATCAGCTGATAATGTCCCTGACTACCTTGCCCGATACGTCGGTGAGCCGGTAGCGGCGCCCAAGGTGTTTGAATATCAGCTTTTCGTGGTTCAGGCCGAGCTGATGCAGGATCGTCGCCTGAAAATCGTGCACATGCACAGGGTCTTTGGCAATGTTGTAGCCAAGTTCGTCGGTTTCGCCGTAGACAATACCGGGCTTGATACCTCCGCCGGCCATCCAGATCGTGAAGCAGCGCGGGTGGTGATCGCGGCCATAGTTTTCGGGTGTGAGCTTGCCCTGGGTGTAACTGGTACGGCCGAATTCCCCGCCCCAGATTACGAGCGTTTCGTCGAGTAGCCCCCTTTGTTTCAAATCGGTGACCAAGGCAGCGGATGCCTGGTCGACGTCCATAGCTTGTTTGGTTATTTCAAATGGCAGGTTACCGTGCTGGTCCCACCCCTGGTGATAGAGCTGCACAAACCGCACACCGTTCTCTGACAGTTTGCGTGCGAGCAGGCAGTTGGCCGCGTACGTACCCGGCACCAGGCATTCGGGCCCGTACAGCTTGATAATATCATCGGATTCTTTGGACAAATCCATGACTTCCGGTACCGCGGTTTGCATGCGGTAGGCCATTTCATATTGTTTAATCTTCGCTGTAATTTCCGGGTCACCAAATTCCTGGTACGACAATTCATTTAGTTCCGAAAGCTTGTCGAGCATATCGCGGCGCTCTTTGCGGTCCATTCCTTCGGGGTCACGCAGGTAAAGCACCGGATCTTCCCCTTTACTGAACTGCACGCCCTGGTGTACCGAATCGAGGAAGCCGTTGGACCATAATTTCGAATACACGCCCTGCCCGTTTCCGACACCGCGCGACAGCAATACCGTAAAATTCGGCAGGTTTTTATTCTCATTCCCCAATCCATAACTCAACCACGAGCCCATACTCGGCCGGTTTCCCTGCTGCGAGCCTGTTTGGAGGAACGTCAATGCCGGATCATGGTTGATGGCCTCGGTGTACATCGAACGGATAATGCACAGATCGTCCACGATTTTGGAAGTATAAGGCATAAGATTGCTCACCCACGCCCGCGACTGGCCATATTGTTTGAAATCCACGAAAGATCCGACCAGCGGAAACGACGCCTGGTTGGCCGTCATGCCCGTGAGTCGCTGCGTACCACGGACGGAAGGCGGTATTTCCTGCCCGAACATTTCGCGAAGCTTCGGTTTATAGTCAAAAAGCTCCTGCTGCGAGGGGGCGCCATTTTGGAACAAGTAGATTACCCGCTTCGCTTTAGGCGCGAAATGCGGGATACCTGGCGCGAGTCCCTCCTCCTCGAGTCCGCCCCCTTTCAACAGATCGGGCATGAGCAACGAGCCCAATGCTACACTCCCGATGCCGAGGCTCATCGTGGACAGGAAGCGCCTTCTGTTGAAACTAAATCCGTGTTCAATGATTTCCTTTTCCATTTTTTTTGAACTTCGGCTTTCGGCTGTCGGCCGTCGGCCTTTTTTTGAACTTCGGCTTTCGGCAATCGGCCGTCGGCCTTTTTTTAAATACTACATATATATTTACAAGATCACCATATCCGAAAGCCGAAAGCCGAAAGCCGACAGCCGTCAAGACTTCGTGATAGTTTCTTCCAAATTGTAAATCGTGGAAATGACGCGCATCAGTGCGGCCTGTACCCTTTTGTCCACATTTTTGGTGATCGGGTACTCTCCCACCGAGATCATCTTTTCGGCCTTTTGAGGCTGAATTTCTTTCAGTTCCTTTGCATAGTAGCCTGTAAGCACTTCCAATTCTTTCTGGCTTGGTTTGCGGCAAACGATCTGCCTGAACGCCCTGGTGATCTTCTCCTCTGTCGTGGTCTTTTCCTGCAACAGCTTCGCGGCGAGCACGCGTGAGGCTTCCAGCACCGTCGGGTCGTTCATCATCACCAATGCCTGTAACGGGGTATTCGTTTTGAGACGCCTTACTTCGCACAAATCCCTGTTACTGGCATCGAAAATCGCCATCGTGGGAGGTGGAACGGTGCGCTTGATGAGCGTGTACATGCCGCGCCGGTAAAGACTTGCCCCATGATCCTGGTTATAGACCGATAGCAACCCGCGTCCCGAAGTAGCGCCTTCCCACAAACCCGCAGGCTGGTAAGGTTTCACACTCGGGCCGCCGATGGTGCGGTTGAGCAGCCCGCTGCTGGCAAGCACGAGGTCTTTCACAAACTCCGCGTGTATGCGGTAGCGCGGTCCGCGCGCGAGGTACACATTATCCGGGTCGCGCGCGAGGTGTTCCTTCGTTACCACGGCCGACTGGCGATAAGTAGCCGACATCACCATTTGCTTCACAAACCGTTTGATATCCCAGTTATGCTCCATGAAATCCACCGCCAGCCAGTCGAGGAGTTTCGGGTGCGTCGGCAGCTCGCCCTGCATCCCGAAATCACCGGAGGTTTTGACAATACCTTTTCCAAAGAACTCCTGCCAGAGGATATTCACATACACCCTCGCTGTCAACGGGTTCCGCTTATCGAACAGCCATTGCGAAAGTCCGAGCCGATTTTTAGGATATTTTTGATCAAATGGAAGGATAGCCGCAGGTGTACCAGCCTGCACTTCCTCGCCCGGCGCGTCATAGGCCCCGCGTTTGAGGACGTAAGTCTTGCGTAACGTATCCAGATCCCCCATAACCGACACGATCAGCCGGTTGGTATCGGGCTTGTTAATGAATGTCAGAATGTTCCTGACATCCTCGTTACTGATCTCCATCAGCGGCTTTTTCGCGTAAGTCTCCGGTCCGCCGATCACCGATTCGATGCCGACTTCATTCACATTATTAAAGAACGCGAACATCTGGTAATATTCCTTTTGCGAAAACGGGTCGTATTTGTGGTCGTGACAATGCGCACATTCGAGCGTAACGCCTAGTAACCCTTTGCCGAAAAGGTCGTTACGGTCGGTAACGTACATAATGCGGTATTCCTCGGGTATCACCCCGCCCTCTTCGGTAATCTTGTGGTTGCGGTTGAAGCCCGTTGCCAGGAGCTGTTCCTTTGAAGAGTTGGGAAGAAGATCGCCGGCCAATTGCCACGTCACAAAATCATTGTAATGCATGTTCTTGTTGAAGGCGTGGATCACCCAGTCACGCCACGGCCATTGGGTACGGTAGCCATCGTCCTGGTAGCCGTGCGAATCGGCATAGCGGGCGAGATCGAGCCAGTGAATAGCCATTTTTTCACCGTAAGTGGGGTTGGCAAGCAGCTTATCGACCATTTTCTCGTAAGCATTCGGGCTTTTGTCTGCCAGGAACTCGTCCATCAGCTCCAAGCTCGGCGGCAGACCGTTCAGATCTAGGCTCAGGCGTTTGAGCAAGCGCTCATTATCCGCTTCGGCGCTGGGTTCGAGCCCTTTCTGCTCCTGTTTTTCCAGAATGAAATAGTCGATATCGTTTTTGACCCAGTCCTCGTGATGCACCTCAGGCCGTTTTGGCTTTTTGGGTGCCACAAATGCCCAGTGCTTTTCATATTTCGCACCTTGCTTGATCCATTTGCCGATCAGGTCGATTTCCCGCTGGGATAGTTTGAGGTTGGAGGCAGGCGGCGGCATACGGAGAGTCGTATCCTCCGTCGTAATGCGCAGGTAAACGGCGGAATGATCGGGTTTGCCTGCCACCAGTGCATGTGCTTTGGGATTGTCTTTCAATGCGGCGAATGCGCTCGCAGGATCGTCTAGACGCAGGCCTGCTTCCCGCTTATTCGCATCGGGACCATGGCAGGCCAGACATTTGTCGGAAAGAATGGGCCGGATATCGAAGTTGTAACTTACCTGCTCGGGCAGTTTTTCCTCGGCAGCATTCCCCTGCCTGTCGTTGCACGATTGGACGCCCAAAGCAACCACAACCGCTCCGGTCAGCAGCAAAAAACGAGTCCTTAAATACATCATTTTGGGTTCAGGTTCTGTGACATTTTTTTACCCAGTATATAAATTTAACTAAAAAAATGCACATTTAATGAAGCGATAATACCAATTTGAGATCAAAGAACTGTCCTGTTCTATACTGCTCTTGTCCAATTATTTACTTTTAACCAAACAAAAAGAGCAATGCCGTACAGACATTGCTCTTTCGCCGGTCGCTATCCGAAAAAACTACTTACCTGCCGCTATCCATGCATTGGCTTTGTCCTCGAGCAGTTTGAGCGGCACGCAACCCGATTCCAGTACCAGCTTGTGAAATGCGCGGATATCGAATTTCGTCCCCATTTCTTTTTCCGCCTTCGAACGCAATTCCCGGATTTTCAGCTGGCCGATCTTATACGACAATGCCTGCCCGGCACCCGCCATATAGCGCTCGACTTCCGCCGTAATGCTTTCCTCCGATTCTGCTTCGTGATCCAGGGAATATTTGATCGCCTGATCGCGTGTCCAGCCTTTCGAATGCAGGCCGGTATCCACCACGAGGCGAATCGCGCGGTGCATTTCCGCGCTCAGCATACCGAAATACTGATAAGGGTCGGTATAGAGCCCCAGTTCTTTGCCCAGCGACTCGGTATACAGCGCCCAGCCTTCGCCATAGGCACTATACCAAAGATTTTTCCGAAACTCCGGCAAGGCGGTATTCTCCTGCTGTAACGAAATCTGATAATGGTGTCCCGGAATGGCTTCGTGCAGGAAAAGACTTTCATCCGAAACAATATTGTATTCTTTGGCGTCCGGCACAGGAACATAGAAAATCCCGGGACGCGAACCGTCGGGCAGCCCAGGATTATATTCAGCAGAAGCCGATGCTTCCCGGAATGCCTCCGTCCTGCGTACCTCGAACGGCGTTTTCGGGGTAAGCTCAAAGAGCTTGGTCAGGTTCGGCTTCATCCGCTCGTGAATCTCATTGAAATGCGCGATTACCTGTTCTGCTTTGGTAAAAGGCATGAGCTTCTTATTCGCCCGGACTGCATTGAAGAAAGATTTGAGATCACCCTGGTAACCAACCTGGGCCTTCACTTTCTCCATTTCAGCTGAAATACGCGCTACTTCTTTCAACCCGATCTGATGAATTTCTTCTGCCGTCAGATCGGTGGTGGTATAGTATTTAATGTAGTGGTTGTATAAAGCCTTACCGTTCGGAAGCGCCGCGAAGCCATCGGTCATCCGACCGGCCGGAAGGTATTCCTTTTCCATGAAAATATGCATTTTCTGAAACGTCGGAATAATTTTCGATTCAACCATTGCCGCATATTCCTTTTCAAGCCTTGCCTTGTCTTCATCCGAAAAATCCTTGGGGAAGTTCTTGACAGGCGAATAAAACAGATGGTCTTTCACCGGCCCGTGGTCCATGTCTGCCAACTGCGGGATCACCTTTTTGATCAGCGGTGCCGGCAAAACATAGCCCTGCTTGATCCCATTACGCATATTCACCACAGCTGTATCGCACCACACCACGAAGCCATCCACCCGTTTCAGCCAATTATCGTAATCTTTCACAGTCTTAAACGGCTGCAAACTGCTGCCGCTCGCCATTTGCCCGATCATCAGGTGTGTAGAGAAAATCTGGTTGATCGGCATCAGCTCGACCGGGTATTTTAAGCCTTCCAGGTTAATGCTGCACTCCCATTCGATCAGGTCCCAGCTTACCTTTTCCTCCGGTGTCAGCTTCCCGTGATCGTACCTGGCAAGCTCATCCTGGTACTTTCGGTAAAAGGCGATCATACGTGCTTTTCCTGCCTGCGAGAGATCATCCGACATTTTGTCGTTGTAGCGGTTATCACCATTCATGGTCGCCTCCAACGGGTAGAGTGGAAGCCTCTCTTCATAGTATCGGGCAAATACTTCACTAATCGGTGGCATAGTACTTTCTGCTTTTTCTGATTTTTTCTGACACGCCTGCATGAGCACGACCGTGGCGATAAACACGTGACAAACCAGTTTTTTCATGAATAATATCGTTTGGAACAGCGTAAAGTAAACAAAAAGTGCCGGAAGAAATCAACGTTCTCCGGCACTTTCAATATGGCAACAGGGAAGTCCAGTGCTTAGCCTGTGGTGTTAATCGTATAATTTCCGAGGATATTCAACTCTCCTCCGCCCTCTACTTCGATGTTCCGGACAGTGATATTCTGGCCAACCGCCACCACGTGTCCCGGATTAACACGCACATAGTCGCCTACGCCCGGAGGTCGTCCCGCCGACCAGATCGAGCGGTCAAGCCACGCGCCTGAAGCGGTTGTTTCGATCACATTCGAAAAGAGGGAAGTCGTTTTGAAGTTCCTGAACAATAGTGAGTCGGTAACAGTACCTTGCGCCCCGAACCAATCCCGCAGGATATCGGAATAAATCCGCCTGAAATCCACCTGCATTTTGATCTCCTGATTCTCATTGGTCGGGCTGGTGGTAGGCGGTTCGAGATCATTATTCAGGTCCGGCACGACGCCTACCATTTGGCGCTTGATACCTGTTCCAAAGACAAACATCGGCGCTGCAACGCCATGATCGGTCCCCCGCGAAGCGTTGGAGTTGGCGCGCCGTCCGAAATCCGAGAAGGTCATACCCACCACCCTGTCGGCAGTCCCCTGAAGGACCAGGTCGTTTTGGAACGAAGACACCGCGTCGGAAAGCCTTTTGAGCAAGTTGGCGTGAGTTCCCAAGGTCGTGTCGCTTGCTGTGACCTGATCACCATGTGTGTCAAATCCGCCTTGCTCCACAAAATATATCTTCGTCTGCAAACCTCCGTGGATCAGTCTCGCTACGATTTTAAGCTGTTCCGAAAGTTCGGTGGTGGTACCCGCCGTAGGATATGTCGCCAGAGTTCTGCCGGCATCGTAAGCCCGCTTGATCTGCCCCGAATAACCCGTAGAAAGGAGCTGCTGCTGCCGCACATGCTTGATCATCTCCCCGGCGTCGCAGCAGGGCAGATCGTTGGAGGCCAATCCAGCGCCACCATTCAGCAACGCATAAAAGTTATTTACGTTTTCCACAGAGATATTCATCGGGCTTTGCGGCCCGAGCAAGCTTGTCGAATTCAGTACCCCGATCTGCAAAGCCAGCGGGTCCTTCATGGTGTCGTTCGGGTAATTCTGGGGATAACCCGGAAAACGGTTGTCGAGGTAACGACCGGCCCATCCACTGTTGGAATATTGGTTGGCATCCGTGGCCGTCATCCAAATGTCCGACGACCGGTGGTGTGACTGGTTCGGGTTCGGATATGAAACCGAATTGATAATCGCGAGCCGCCCCTGGTTGTACATGTCCCGCATACCGGTCATCGAAGGGTGCAACCCCGCCTCCGCCATACCCGACAGCGTGAGTACTTTGCTTTGCGGGATAGCGATGTTACTCCGGATACTCTGGTATTTGGAATAATATTGAAGCGGGATGACCGTGTTCAGCCCGTCATTCCCTCCATTCAGATAGATGATCACCAAAATGCGGTCCGTAGCCGCAGCAGCAGTTCCCATGAGCGATCGCACAAGCGATGAGCGGTTGCTGAGGCTGCTTATGCCAAATCCGTTTACCATTACAGGTAACGCCATGGCTGAGGCTGATGCCAGAAAGTCTCTTCTTTTCATACGATTTCTAATTAAAACACCTCATACTCAGCCATCCTGATCATATACCGCATCAGGTTGGAACATCTGTTTCTAACGGCATTGGCAGCGGTGGTACTCGTCGGGTTGGTACGATAGGCATTCAATTCGTAGCGCCATTCGATCCGCGGCAGGTTATTCATAAATACCACATCGATGAGATAGGTTTTCTGCGTCTCCGAAAGGTCGATCGCAAAAAGATTTTTGGAAAATGCGGCCAATACCACATCCGGGGTGATGGCCGCGGTGTTCGTGTCGGTAAAGTTGGGCTGGAGCTTCTGAATCCAGGCGAGGAAATCGATCCCTAAAGTATAGCCAGGCTTTACTACCACGTTCGGATAGATGATCGAGTCACTATTCCCCCTTCGCGCAGTGATCGTCGAGCCGTTGATCCAGTTTTTGGAGTAACCTACCTGGTAATAAGGCGGATACCCAAACACCAGCGGCTGCGTGAGGATTTCGAGGTTCATACCGCCCATTCCCCAAAGGAAAAAACGGATGTAATTGATATATGCCGCAGTGTCCGTCATCATATCCGGGCAAGGCAATTCAAAATAACGCCCCATGCCCACCAGGTATTCCATCGGCGATTTGATGATCGCGCCAATATTCTGGTCACTGAAAAATATCTCGCTTTTGAGCAGCTTTTCAAGCACCGGCTTGATATTATAATTGTTCTCAGGGCTCGCGAAGAATGCAGCTAACGGAACGATCACATTGTTTTCGATGTCCTGGGTTACATTCTGGTTAACATACCAGCGGTAAAGCTTGCGACAAATGTGCTTCGGTGTCTCGGGATGCCGCAGCAGCATATCTACCAGTTCATTCATCTCCACGTCACCGGCAGTGTCGTCGCTGCGGCCCTGAATGGTAATGCCGCCGTACTTCGCCGAAAACGTTTTATTGGACGTATCGTGGTAGTTCCTATGGAAATTCGAAGTAAAATCGGTCGTTCCGTTGACATAATAGTTGGTAACCATCCACCCTGTCAGCACTTTCGACGCCGCCTTTACATCCTCTTCGGTATAGTTCGGATTACCGTAATAATCAAGCTGCCCTACGGTAAAAAGCTCTTGCAATTCTCTGGCGTAGTTCTCGTTGGGATGGTCTTTATTATTGCCGTGCCCGTTCTGAAAAATGAGCATGGCAGGATCTTTCGTAATCCCGATGGTCATTGTTTTGAAATTTCCGAGGCTGTTGTCGCGCAGGAATTTCAGGTACCGGTACATGTAGCGGTAGTCGGCCATGACGTTCTGCGACACCACGAAATGGTTCTGCCAGAAGGCCGTCAATTTTTCAAGCACCGACGGTTTATTATTCTGCAACATCATCAGCCCTACCCACCAATAGCGCAAATACACGCTAAGTTCGCCGCTTCGTGACGAGACGAACGGAAAGGCCGTAAACGGCTGCATATAGTAAGGGCTGGTAGGCGCATAATCAACCGGAGGCGGGGGCGATGCCGTGTAGGAAACATTCGCGAATAGCTGGTCAACCGCCGTGCCGGGGTTCAGACCGGTAAATGCGGCAATCTCCGCGCGTGTGGGGCCCATTGTAGCTCTTCTAAGCAGGTGAGCCGCCTTGTTGGCTGTAAGCGGTACTGTATAAGGATCAAGATAAGCCATAAGTCATTGAATTAATATTTTCCGTTCGGTTGAGCACATGATCATCTGCTGACCAATACTTTATATGATTTTGACAACCCATCGGTAAAGGAGAATTTCAACAGGTAAATGCCAGCAGGGATACGGCTTACGTCAATTCCGTCGCCTGAAACTTCACGCGACGCATACACCGTCCGCCCGCCAGTGTCCGTGAGCCGGGCAGAAGCCAGATTTTGCCTGATATTCGAAGAAAAAAACAGTTTTTCGGCAACTGGGTTAGGGTAAACGGCCCAGTCAGGCTGGCCATCCATCGCCACTTTCACGATGCGGCTATATGCGAAAGTCTCATCCCCGCGGTCCACCATTTTCAGTCGGTAGAAATTATTGCCACCCAGGGGATTTTCATCCACAAATTCATATTGCGACGGCGCCAAAGGCGTTGTGATACCATCTCCCCGGGCAGCCACACGGCCTATCTGGCGCCAGGATTTCGCGTCATCGCTGCGTTCGATATCAAAGTGGCTGCTGTTAACCTCCTCGGAGGTAGACCATTGCAGATAGCTCGCATGCTCACGCGCGACGGCCGTAAAGCTCACTAGTACAACCGGCAATGCCCCATCGCGCAATGCGGCCAGCGTGTACACATTGTAAGTATTGGGTGCAATGTCAAGAATAGTGGTCAGCGATCCGGACGTTTCCGTACTAGGCTGCCCGAAAAGGGACGTATCGTCCACGGTAGCAGGCAAATTCACCCATTTGGTACCGTCCCAGCCGGCAATAGTCAGTTTGGAAAGCCCCCGGTTGGTAACCAGCGCATTCACCGCGCTGCTGCTATTCCACGAAAGCGTAATGCGACTCGGAGAAGCGCCATTGATATCCCAATATTCACTGGTACTGATAGCGGCTAGTCCCTCGCCCATGGAACTGGTACTGAATGGACCCCCTTCCGGCAAAACGCCATAGTCACCGCCGGCAGGGTTGCTTGTAATAGCCACCCCCGGGTTGACGCCGTAGTACGCCCCAACCGCCTGATCGGAACCGAGGGAGAACGGGCGCAACGCGCCATTATCGCCTACCGGAAAAATGAATGGTTCCGAACCTGATTTTTTGACATAGCCGTCGATAAATTTGCCATCGCCCAGCACACCGGAAGTGACTGCTGCTCCGAAACTTACAATACCAATGGGAGAATCTCTTTTGGTAAAGATCGCACTGTTGTCTTGCGCACTCACACCCCGACTACCTCCCCAGAAAAACAACACAGATAGAGTTATAGAACAAATTCTAGACATAGTTATAAGGTTCTTCAATACTACATCAAATATAAAATAAATCCGTCACATAATGTGTGACAAAATTATACCAATTAATACTACAAATTATTGAGTGTTTGGTAAAAGTACAGTAATTATCAGGTAAATAGCCGCTAAGAACACTACAAAAGCACTTTTTTTATTCAAAAAAATATTTAAAATTCTTCTACACGCTAGCTAAGGAATTTAGACACCCCTCGAAACTATTCGTTTAGTTTTATTTCATTCCACACTATGAATAGAAATGAGGGGACACTAATTTGCGCAGGGCAACATTGTGAACAGCTATATTTAATTACTCTCATCCCTATGGACCGGGGATCCTGGTCGATACAAAATGAATCACGAAACGGAAATGAAACAGAGCGTGCTGATTATCGGGAGTTCCAATACCGACATGGTGGTCAAGACGGAACATTTTCCCAAGCCGGGCGAAACCGTGCTGGGAGGGACATTCCTGATGAACCCGGGAGGTAAGGGGGCAAACCAGGCCGTAGCCGCGGCAAGGCTCGGCGCCGATGTGCGTTTTGTAGCTAAAACCGGAAATGATATTTTCGGAAAGCAGGCGCTTGAAGGATTCGGAAAGGAAGGTATCGATACCCGGTTCATGACCGAATCGGGCGGCATGGCATCGGGCATTGCATTGATTACCGTCAATGCGCAGGGGCAAAACGAGATTGTAGTCGCTTCCGGTGCGAATATGGACCTGTATCCCGCCGATATCCCCGACGATGTATTTAAAGACGTGACTCTGGTCCTTTTTCAACTGGAAATCCCGGCAGAAACAGTGCATTGGGCATTGACGAAATGTGCGGAAAAGCAAATCCGGGCAATCCTCAATCCCGCTCCCGCCGCGCCGCTTGGCCCCGGGTTCCTCAGCGGCTTATATCTGATCACCCCCAATGAAACCGAGACTGAACTCATTACCGGTATCGCCATAGAAAGCGAAGAATCACTTCGCAAGGCGGCGCGACACCTGTTTGAGCAAGGTGTGCAGAACGTCATCATTACGCTGGGCAGCAAAGGCGTTTACCTTGCCAGCGACAGTTTCACGGGCATTATCCCGACTCCCGTCGTGGAAGCGGTGGATTCCACCGCGGCAGGGGATGTTTTCAATGGCGCATTATTGAAAGCACTTGCCGATGGCGAAACGCTCGAACAGGCCTGTCGTTTCGCCTGCCGGGCCGCCGCAATTTCCGTTACGCGTATGGGCGCGCAAAGCTCTGCTCCTTTTCAACATGAACTAGATTCCTTTTTTAATCATGACTAAAATCCCTGTTATCATAGACTGCGATCCTGGCCACGACGATGCGCTGATGCTCATGCTCGCGCACGGAAGCGGATGTTTCGACATTAAAGCCGTCACCATTTCGGCCGGTAACCAGACACAGGCGAAAACCTTGCAGAATGCACTGAAAGTGTTGACGCTCATTGGGGCAACCGACATTCCCGTGTACCACGGTGCCGATAAGCCGCTGTTCAGAGAACTGGTCATCGCGGATTATGTGCACGGCGAAACCGGCCTCGACGGCCCATCCCTGCCTGCACCGGTAATGCAAGCCCAGTCGGTGAGCGCATTGGAAGGGATCGCCGCAATACTGACTACTTCGGAGACGCCCGTCACTATCGTGCCCACCGGCCCGCTGACCAACATTGCGACGTTTCTGCTTGCTTACCCGCATCTCAAAAGTAAAATCGAACGCATTTCGCTCATGGGAGGCGGGATATTCCGGGGCAACATGACGCCCCTCGCCGAGTTTAACATTTACGCCGATCCCGAGGCAGCCGCCATTGTATTCAAAGCCGGTGTCCCCATCACCATGTGCGGACTTGATGTGACCCACAAAGCCCTCGTATTTCAAAAGGATATCGAACTTTTACGCGCATTGGGGAACCAGGCCGGCAGAGCAGCCGCCGATCTCATGGATTTCTTTTCGATTTTCTACCGCGAAAACCGGGCCGAGCTCAACGGCGGTGCCGCCCTGCACGACCCCTGCGCCATTGCTTGGTTGATTAACCCGGGCATTTTCAAGACAAAGTCCTGTTATGTCGATGTAGAAACAAAAGGCGAGCTGACCCGCGGCGCAACAGTTGTGGATTTTTATAATACCCTGCAAATGGAGCCCAACGCGACCGTAGCGTATGATATCGACCGTGACGCGTTCATGGATTTGCTTTTCAACGCGATCAAGGTATTGCCTTAAAGCAGCACGGAAACCTCGTCTTCGACATCCCGGCGCGCGGCGCGATGGCGTACTGCCACGTTACCTGCGTGAAGGATTACCAGGCCGCCGAAAGCGCAGAAGGCCATCATGCCCACCATCGGCATGGCCGTATTGTTATGCAGGAAGCTCACTATGGCTGAGATAACGGCGCCGGCGCCCATACGCCAGCTGCCCATGAGCGCAGACGCACTACCTGTATGCTTGCGGAAAGGTGCGAGCGAAAGCGCCGAGGCGTTCGGGCCGGTAAGGCCCTGTCCGGTCAGGAAAACAAACATCGTTCCGATCAGTGAAAAGAGCCCGAACCAGTTGTTGTACACGCCGACGATCAGGAACAACCCTACAATGCTCTGGTAGATGAGCGTGAAACGGATGATCTGCTCGCTGGTGTATTTTTTAAGTAAAAAGTGATTCAACTGGGTGGAGCCGATCATCGCAACGGCCAGGAATGCGAAAATCCAGCCGTATTGCTGCTCAGAGACTTTATAGATGTTCATAAACACATCCGAGGAGCCTGAAATATAAGCGAATGGCGCGGCCGTTGCCAAACCACCTGCGAGTGTATAAATCAAAAACTGTGGTTGCGAAATCACCGTCATATATCCTCCTAACACCGCCTCCGGACGAAGTGAAACGGTGGCATCGGCGCTACGGCCTGTCGGCAGGAAGAAGTAAATAGCCGTGATAATCAGGCTCACGATACCCGCCAGGATCACGAAAATCCAGTACCAGGCGATGGAGGCTGTCACGTAACCGCCCACCGTGGGAGCGATCATAGGGGAAACTGCAATAACCAGCGTAATGAGCGAGAAAACTTCCGCGCGCTTATCGGCAGGAAAAAGGTCGCTCACAAGTGCCTGTGACGCAACGAGGCCCACACATCCTCCCATCGCCTGGAAAAAACGCATGGCGATCAGTGCATCCACCGACGACGTCATCGCACAGCCGAACGAGGCGATTACGTACAATATCAGCCCGGCGTACAGCGGTTTCTTACGGCCAAAGCGGTCGAGCAGCGGGCCGTAAAGCAGCTGTCCGATACAAATACCAATGAGGTAGCTCGTTAGCGAAAGTTGTACTTTGTCGATAGTGGTTTTCAGATCCGACGCAATCCTGGGGAAACCCGGCAGGTACATGTCGATGGAGAAAGGACTGACGGTCGCCAGCGATCCGAGGATCAGGATAATAAAGAAGTATTGCTTACGGCTCATGGACTTACATTCACTCAATGCAAAGTTAACGGGCAGGTAAGCACATTAAGTTCCTGTATTTTGATAAGTGCAAGAATTTCATCAATCTGCAACAAAAAGGGCAGCGTAGCCGATGTTTCCATTGGTCCGTATTTTGTATATATTTAATATCACAATCCTAACTGTTCATTTCAAATCTGTACACATGAGAGCTATTTTTATCCTGGTAACCATTTTTCTGGTCAAAATGAACCTGCCCGCCCCGGAAGTTACCCCAACGGCTATACCGCTTTGTCACACGCCTGCCAATGCGATGTCGGAGTTGGCTGCCAACCCGGATTTCCGGATGCTGCACGAAACACCGCTGCCGTTCAGCTACCAAGGTGCCGGCGAAACCGTCACTTTCCCAACGTCCGACGGGAAAACCGCTTCCGGTTTTTTGCTTAAATCACCGAAAAAGTCCGACAAATGGCTTTTTGTATACCAGGAATGGTGGGGACTAAACGACTACGTCAAGCAGGAAGCCGCCAAACTGCACAAAGACCTGGGCGACGTGAACGTACTGGCATTGGATATGTACGACGGCAAGATAGGCACCACGCGCGAAGAAGCCGGCCGACTTATGCAAAGCACACCCGCTGAGCGCCTGGCCGCCATTACGAAAGGCGGTATTCAATATGCCGGTACCAACGCAAAAATCGCCAGCATCGGCTGGTGCTTTGGTGGAATGCTGTCTTTGCAGAATGCCATTGCCGGGGGCAATCAGGTAGTAGGTTGCGTGATGTACTACGGTCGTCCGGAAAGCGATGTGGACAAACTGAAAAAGCTCAACACCGACGTCCTAGGCATTTTCGGTAGCCAGGATCAGGGGATTCCGCCGGCCACCGTTGCCAAATTCGAAGAAGACATGAAAGCCGCGGGCAAGAAAGTGACCATCAAAATGTACGACGCCGTCCATGCCTTCGCCAACCCCAGCAACCCAAAATACGACGCTGATGCCGCTGCGGATGCATATAAGTTGTCGTTAGCGTATTTGAAAAGGAAGTTGGGCTAGAAAATCGCGTTTGCAAAGCGATGCTTGTGAGGGGGAATCGGTGTAACATCTGCACAGAATAAATCGCGTTAGCGATGTAATATTGATAGCAAACATTTGTCGAAACGTAACCGACAAAATCCCGGTCAGGGATGTAACAACAATAGGAACGCCGTTGCGACGATGTACTTGTTGTTGCATGCCCAAGGGCATTTTACTGACCTGCCTGGTGATGATCTGCTACCAATGTTACATGCCTAACGGCGTTAGGTCTACGAGCGTTCTACCAAATTTGCGCAATGGGATTGATCAATCCGGTGGTTATACGCTCCATTTTCCTCGTATTGCAGCAAAAAAGATCCATCTTATCTCGTTACTAAATCCGTCTTTTAATCGGCACAGAACAAACAAAGCCCGGCTCATCGCCGGGCTTTAAAGTTCATGCAAATCAAGGAATTGGCTTAAAGTAACTATTTCTGTCTTCCCGAATCGCTTCAAGTCTAACAAGTCTCTCTTGTTTCCCGTAATCAGGTAATCCGAAGAGCTGTCCTTGCAGAGCGCCAACAAAAAGTCGTCCTTTGGATCCGGACTATGCCTTACAACCGAAGTTGCTTCGAAATGCAGGCTCTTTTCAGATAGGAGTTTCAGAAAGTCTTGGATCTGCGATGTCGACATGAAACGAATAAATTTGGGGCGAAAAATCACGACGCTAAGCTCACTCAATAATACTTTATCCGTAATGACTTCAAACCGCCGGTTATTAAGGACAAGGTTGAGTCGGCGCCGTGAGTTTTCATTAATCAACGCACTGACATATAAATTCGTGTCAAGAACTACCCGAATCAATTTGATTCGCGGCCTTCCCGAACCGCCTTTATTTCTTCGAAAATATCCTCTTCTGTTATTGAATCAATGTCCGGAAGTGTTTTGGACAACTCCTCCCAACGCTCGTTCCAAGAAAGTTTCTCCTCCTTTACCGATATCAACCCTAGGTCTACCAGATCGTCAATCAAGCGTCTGGCTTTTGGATTGTTTATTTCAATAGTTAGCGTTTCCATGATATTCAGTTTTAATCTAAAATATGAATTTCAACACCTAAAACCAAATCGAATGTCCTAACGCCATAAAGCAACAAAGCCCGGCTCATCGCCGGGCTTTGCTATATCTTCCCAAAAGAGAAAACTACTCTCCTTTTCTTTCGAGACGCAACACCGGTGCAGCAGTATCGGCATTTTCTGCCGCTTTTGCAGCAACTATTACAGCCTGGGCATTCTCGTCAAGCTTTACACTTGCCGCATCGTGCGAACCCGTTCCGATATGCGGGGCGATTACGAGTGACACGATCGACATCAGCTTAATGAGGATGTTCATCGATGGTCCTGAGGTATCTTTGAATGGGTCCCCAACGGTATCGCCGGTTACCGCAGCTTTGTGCGGGTCCGACTTTTTGTAATAGGTTTCGCCATTGATCACCACCCCTTTCTCAAACGACTTTTTAGCATTATCCCACGCGCCGCCGGCATTGTTCTGGAATATTCCCATCAATACTCCGGAAACCGTAACCCCTGCCAGCGTTCCTCCCAGTACTTCCGGACCAAAGAAGAAACCTACCAGCACGGGTACAATGAGTGCGATGAGACCAGGCGCGACCATTTCCTTGATGGATGCCTGTGTCGAAATCGCGACGCATTTATCATATTCAGGCTTCGTTTTGCCTTCCATGATGCCCGGCAGTTCGCGGAACTGACGGCGTACCTCTTCCACCATTTTCATGGCGGCACGTCCTACCGCAGCAATGGCAAGTGAAGAGAAAATAAACGGTATCATGGCCCCGACGAAGAGGCCCGCCAGTACATTGGCTTTATAAATATCAATGGAGTTGATCCCTGCTACACCGCAGAATGCTGCAAACAGCGCGAGAGACGTCAATGCAGCGGAGGCGATCGCAAAGCCTTTACCAGTTGCTGCGGTAGTATTCCCTACTGCGTCCAGAATGTCGGTACGACCGCGTACTTCTTCGGGTAAATGCGCCATTTCGGCGATACCACCTGCATTATCGGCAATCGGGCCGAATGCGTCGATCGCCAGCTGCATGGCCGTAGTGGCCATCATACCCGCCGCAGCGATAGCCACACCATACAAACCAGCCACTTCATAGCTCAGGAAAATACCGGCAGCCAATACCAGAGTAGGGATAACTGTGGATTCCATCCCTACCGACAGCCCGCCGATAATGTTGGTAGCATGGCCGGTAGAAGATTGATTTACAATCGATTGAACCGGGCGCTTGCCCATAGCAGTATAAAACTCCGTAACCATCGACATGATTGCCCCCACAATGGAACCTAAAAGGATAGCCCAGTACACATCCATTGCCGTAAAATCGACGCCACGGATATTTAAGTTACCTTCCGGCAGCATCCACATCGTGAGCGGATAGCTTACGACGAGTACCAGTATGATCGAGCCCCAGTTACCTCGGTTCAATGCGGCCTGTACGTTACCGTGATCGTCGCTCACGCGCACGAGGAGCATGCCGATAATCGACGAAATGAGGCCTACTCCGGCGATCACCATCGGCAAAAGGATCGGCGCAATGCCACCGAAGTTATCGGTTCCCTGCGCCACGATTTCACGGCCGAGTACCATCGTAGCCAGAATGGTGGCCACATAAGATCCAAAAAGGTCGGCACCCATACCAGCCACGTCGCCCACATTATCCCCTACGTTGTCGGCGATGGTGGCGGGGTTACGCGGATCGTCCTCCGGGATACCGGCCTCCACTTTACCCACGAGGTCGGCGCCCACGTCGGCTGCTTTGGTGTAAATACCGCCGCCTACCCGTGCAAAAAGGGCGATCGACTCGGCACCCAGCGAGAAACCCGCAAGGACTTCCAGCACACGTTCCATCGGGAGGCCATTCACATCGGTGCTATCGCCGACAAAAATGGAATACAAAATGATAAACAAACCACCCAATCCCAGCACCGCAAGGCTCGCTACGCCGATTCCCATCACGGAACCGCCCGTAAACGACACTTCGAGTGCTTTTCTAAGGCTCGTACGCGCCGCTTGCGTGGTGCGTACGTTCGACTTGGTAGCGATGTTCATCCCGATATATCCGGCAAATGCGGAAATAAAGGCCCCTACCAGGAACGATACACCAATAAACGCGCTGGAATTTTCAACCAGTGTGCCTGAGTAACCCAGTATCACACTTACAATCAAACCAAAAACAATGAGTACACGCCATTCGGCTTTCAGGAAGGCCAGGGCACCATCTGCAATTGCGTCCGCTATGGTTTTCATTTCAGGACTTCCCCCATCCTGCCGGACAACCCAGCCTCTTTTGAAGAACATAACCAGCAAGCCAACAAGGCCTAACGCCGGCACTAAATAGGTAATGTTACTCATGCGATGATCAATGATTTGGTTAAATGGTTTTTTATAATTCTCGTAAATATAGAGAAAGGCACCTCATAACAAAATCACGAAACCGCTATTTTTGGCCAATTCGTATAGATTTTATTAAAATTCTGAGAGTTTTTGACTCCATTTCGAAGTAATGTTTCGATAACAAACTGGCTCTCAAGGAATAACAAGAGCACTTGACGAAAGCACTCTCATACGCACTTAATTGAATAATAAAATGAATTATTTGGGATAATCAATGAAAATAAAGCCCCAAAAGGGCTGTTTCAGCGCTTTGGACGAAGCAGGGCCAGCAGTAAAAAACTACCCACAAAACCGACCACGCCCACCGCTGCAGCAAGTAGCGTGCCACCCAAAAAATATTGTACAAAGTTGACATGAATTGACTCCAACGTCAGGTTTTCCAGGGAGGTAATCTGCACGCCATTGCGGTAAAACAATCCGCCGAATTTGTAACTAGCGTAGATAATGAAAGGTATCGCCGGGGGAATGCTGATGTGCGCGGCCGTGAGGAATAGCACCTTGTTCATCCGGAAAACGATCGACAGCGGAATGCCCACCATCAGCTGGAAACCCCAAATGGGCACAATACCCATGAAAAAACCGAAGCCCACCGACTTGGCTTTACTGAAATTGCTTTCGTCGGACTTCACTGCCTCGTCGCGGATGATTTTCCAGAGTCCCTTTTTTTGAATGTAGCGAAACAGCCGCTTCGGAAAGTAGTATACCAGCGTGAGCGTGACCAGCCAGGTGTTAAGGATACTAATGCGGGTAAAATCGCGGAACGGCCTGAAATGCGTCACGCGCTCGTCTTTATCGTAAATCACCTGAATATTAATCGGCACAATAGGCACCTCTTGCCAGGCCATTTTGACGATCACTTCGATCTCCGTTTCGAATTTTGTCGTGAAAAGCGACATCCTCCTTAGCGGTCCGAGCGGGTACAGGCGAAAGCCGGTCTGCGTATCGGGCAACGTGAGCCCGGTTTCGAATTTGAACCAGAAATTGGAGAACTTATTCCCGAAAGAGCTTTTCCCCGGTACGCCTTCCTGCTGCATGTTCCGCGATCCCATGAGCAATGCGCCCGGGTTTTCGATGGCGGCTTGAATAAAAAGCGGAATATCGGAGGGTAAATGCTGGCCGTCCGAATCGATGGTGATCGCATTTGCAAAACCGAGCCGAATAGCCTCCGCAAATGCTTTTCTAAGCGAAAATCCCTTCCCTTTGTTTACAGCGTTATCCAGCACACGGATTTTTGCGCCGTAACCGACCAAAATGGCCGTCGTGTCGTCCGTGGAGCCATCATTCACGACAATCACCTCTTGTCCGGACGCATATTGTAAAACGCCGTCGATCACCCGCCGCAATGTCTTGCGATTGTTGTAGGTAGGAATGATCACACAGCATTGAATGTCCGAAAGGGTCATTAGGGCTATTGAATGTGGGTTTAAACGATTGAATGGAAACTGGCGCGCGCCTTGAAATACGTCTTTTCACCATGTCTGCCTGAGGCGTTCACATCCAGCAATGCTTCGCTTTTGTATTGAATGTGAATCGTCAGTTCGGGCGTTTCGACCGGATTAAGCACTTCGAGAAACTTGCACGTGCTCATTTCTTTTAATGCAAACGGTTTTCCAAATGCTTTGGATAAAACCGTTTTCACCATTTCCATCTGCACCACACCGGGAAGTACCGGCGAGCCGGGAAAATGTCCCTGAAATACGGGATGCGCGGCGTCGATCCGCAAGGTTCCGGTGATCTGATTCTCGCTCCGTTCCAACGCTGTAATCGTATATAAACTGCTCAGTGGCATGGTCATCAGAGATCTTTGAATAGGTTTTCAGCGATGGGCTGGTTGAATTTTTCCTGCTGAAACTTCATAATGCTTTTGTCCCCGCTCTTCTCAAAAAAAGAGAGCTCTTTCAACCGCAGCGAACTCCGGGAGAAGTTCATCACGATTTTGGAATAAATATTCTTTAAACGGCGGTTCACCGGCGTCAGCACGATCTGGTACTCATCGCTATCTTCCAGAACAGCCGATGAAAAGCCTTTATTCTGCTGAAAATCACCATTGACCAACCCGATCATCAGCTCTTTGATCTGCGCCGCCATACGTCCCGCCTGCCCCATATTCTTCTCCTTGGTGCCCTCCTGCACGCGTAGCTTGTCTCCATTGATCAGGATAATATATTTTGAAGGTGTCCGTTGTTCCCAACGCATCTTATCCTTCTGCTGGTAGTAAAACAATCCCGACGACTTTTCAGGCTCTTTGAGGACGGCCAGGTGCTTTTCTTCGGTAAATAATGCCTGAATTGACGTCGTCGCCTGCGAAGTTTTTCGCAGCTCGGCCAGCACCTTTTCAGGGCTGCCCGACGGCTTGAAAGACTGCGCCATTGAGCCATGCGCCGCCATTAAAACGGCCACTATGATGAGTATTCTAATGCTTTTCATAAGGTTCCTTCCCGATCAGCCGGGGAAGCGGTTCTATTTTAATACCCATTTCACGACAATGCCCGATGATGTCCGGTAGCGTATCGGCCGTCAGCGACAAGTGATCATGCAACAGAACGATATCCTTAGGCTTCAATTTTGAAATGATGGTGTTGATAAGCTGGTACTTATTCTTCGCACGCGTATCCATGCTCCTGAGCGACCAGCCGATGGACTGCATTTGCAAATCCTTCAAAACGGCGGCGTATCGTGGATTAGTCACCCCGAATGGCGGTCTGAAAAACACCGGAACACGACCAGTAATGTCGCGTATTGCCTCATTGCACCGCTGAATGTCCGTCCGCAATTTCTGCGTCGAAAACAATGCTATGAGGTAATGATGGCTGTACGAATGGTTGGCAATAGTATGGCCTTCGTCCACAATGCGGCGTAATAGCTCCGGGTGGTTCACCGCTTTTCTTCCGATTACGAAAAAGGTTGCTTTCAAGTCGTTTTCAAGCAAAATGTCGAGAATGCGGGGTGTCGAATCCGGGTCCGGGCCGTCGTCGAATGTGAGTGCAACAGCCTTTGTGCGGCCTTTATTAATTGATTTAACAAAATAATTGGCCTGAATCTGCGCAGAGCCGTAAGCCGTCATGCCGACAAACAGCAGTGCGATGCCCCCCAGCACCAGCCACAAGTAATCCGTCTCCCAAAAGATGATGGAGCTGAGCGCCGCCGCGGTAATGCAGAAGAATATGAGAAGATTATGCTTCAACGGCTTTCAGAAGGGTTAATCCCAAATTACTTTTTCTTAATCCATTACAAATCAACACATTTCTTATTCCATTACTCGTACCGAGCAAATCCATCGCATAATGCAATGCAAATGCCGAAGCAGTTGGATAAACACCCGCCAACGACAGGTAATCGACGTTTCGCGCTGCTCCCTGCACGGGCGTGCCGGCATACAATACGAAGTCAATATCGCCCGCCTGCAAGCCGTTGCGATCCAGAAATGCGCCGATGTCTTCCTGCCCGTATTTCGCTCCACCGCTGGTGTAAACATCGGTCAATACCGCTTTTGCACCCATGTTTTCAGCGGAAAGCACAAAAAAGGAAGCAGCGGAAGTAAGCGGAGCGCCGGCTTCGAATGCCAGTTGTACTGCAATATCTTCCAGGATATCGATATGCTCATCCGCCGCGCCTACGAGCACGTTGCGGTCGCCCTCACGCAGGAGCATGGCCGCGTCGAGCAGCGCGTGTTCGAAGGAAAGCGTATTCTGCGTGTGGGTCATATTGTAGCCATGGTTGCCCAGGCTCAGCGAAATCTGCCCCGCCATGGTGTTATGCGTCGACTGGATGAATGAAGTAGGCGGCAGCAATCCCTCGACGGTCAGTGAGGTGTTGAGAAACTTCTCGGTATCCTGCAAACAGCCCAGCCCCGTCCCTACTACGATTGCGTCGGGTTGGCCGGTACCGGCTTGCTCAATGCAATCTTTGGCACACGTAACCGACATCCTGAGAATCTTGCTCATGCGTCGCAGCAAGCCGGCGTCGATATAGGCCTTATAGTCAGGGCTGATCAATGCGGAAGACGCCCCAACCGGCTCCAATACCCCGGAAAAGCCCGGATTGCCGAATGTAGGCTGGTGCGAAATCGTGGACGCCGCCGATAGGAATAATGCCGGTTTATTCATATTTCGTCAAAACCAATGATGAATTATTTCCCCCGAAGCCGAACGAATTGGAAAGCACTGCATTCACTTCCACGCCGGTTTCCAACTGTGTCGCCGGTACGAGGCCGGTTTCGGCGATCGGAGTACGGTAATTCAGGTTTGGGAAAATGAGGTTATGCTGAATGGCCAGTACCGAGAATACCGCTTCGATAGCACCAGCCGCAGCAAGGGTATGCCCCGTAAATGCTTTGGTAGAACTGAATGGCGGTACGCGGTCGCCAAAAATGTTTTGCAATGCTACCGATTCGGAATGGTCGTTGTTCTTCGTACCCGTACCGTGCGCATTCACGTACGAGATCTGGGCGGGCCCGATGCCCGCGCGGCGGATGGCATTTTCAATCGCCAAAGTTGCGCCCTTACCGTCCGGCGAGGAGGCCGTCTGGTGATACGCATCGGCTGCGTTGGCCCAGCCGCTCACCTTACAAATAGGCTTGTTACCCGTCAGTTCAAGGCTTTTCTCACCTTCCAGCAACAGAAACCCTGCTCCTTCGCCGAGATTCAGTCCCGCCCTCGACTCATCGAATGGCCTGCACCACTGATCGTCGTAGATCATCAGCGACCGGAAACCATCGATCGTGAAACCACTCAATGCATCGGAACCGCCGACGAGCACGCGGTCGAGCGTACCTTGCAGGATCAGCCGGGCTCCGAGCATAATGGCGTTCACACCCGAGGAACAGGCGGTTGAAAGCGTATTGATATAACCCGTAATGCCCAGTTCCTTCGCAATGCGCTCAGTCGTGCTGCCGCTGTCGTGGGTAGTAAGCAAACGGTAATCGGGGTTATTTTGGGCCAGATAATCTTTGTAAAAAATTTCACTACGGTCCATACCGCCTACCGACGTGGCCGAAATAATGCCGGTACGGATCACGCCCGAACGCTTGTTGTTGCCCCACGCTTCACGTGCTGCCTGTAAGCCAAGGAGCGAAGTCCTTGAAACGTATTCGGTATCCACCCCCAATGCGGCGCGCAGTGCGTCGTTGGAAGCCTTCACCTCGCCGGCCAGTTGGGCCCTCGTGCCTTGCAGATAATGCAGCGGCCCGATGCCCGTTTTGCCCCCACGCAATGCGTTCAGGTTCTCGTCCACCGACATGCCAATGGCCGACACGACGCCGATCCCGGTAATGCAAACGCCCATTCGGTGTGGTGGTTAAGCTGCTTTTCTTTTACGGATATATGCCGCCATCGTGTCGATGGACTTGAATGCCTCCTTACCCTCTTCCGGGTTCGTCAGCTGGATACCGTGGTATTTTTCGAGCAGCACGATCAGTTCGAGCGCGTCGATCGAATCGAGACCCAGGCCCTGATCATTGAAAAGCAGCGCATCGTCTGCGATATCCGCCACCGTCAGGTCTTCCAGGTTAAGCTGTTCGATAATTTGTTTTTTAAGATCTTCTTTTAAACTATCCATATTGCTGATTAATTGAGCGTCTGTTAATATGCCGCAGCTGTCTGCGACAGGTGGAGGAGGTTTTCTTCGTTGAATTCGATACCGCTTGCCTGTTCTTCCACCATAAAAAGGAAAACATCCGTGCTGCCTGCCGTCACTTCCAGCCATCCGCCCAACAGCGCGCGGCTGTCCGAGGCGAGTAGTATCCGGCTGTAATCGAGGTAAAAACCGGGGACGAATTTAGGCAAAACAGCAAACATATTTTCACCGTACCATTTGTTGAGAATGGCGATTTCACCCAGCACAATGTTGGGCAATGTGTATACGAAAAGCGACGGGCTCGGGGAGCCGCCACTTTCATAAGACTGAATAAACCGCCGGTCGGTCTCCGCGCTCGACGACGCATTGGCAAACACCAATGCAATCTCATCGTCCGCGTATGCCTCCGAAATGCCTGGATTGGCCCGCTTGATGAGCTCCGAGGCCAGGTAACCGGCCTGTGACAGCACGTCCATTTTGTAAAATTTAGGGTATGCCAACCCCTGCTGCCTGTAAATCTGCTTGAACCAGGAATCCTCCGAGCCGGTATCGCGCCGCGCGACTATTTCGCCGTTCACGAAGCATTCATCTGCCCGCAGGTTACAATATGCCGTAATCACTTTCATAAATCCCTGATCATCAATGAAGCATTGCCCCCGCCGAAGCCTGAGGCCGTTTTGAGGACTGTCCGCAGCTTTTTCGGCTCGTTTTCAAGAATGATATTCAAAGGCATGGACGTACCCGCATCGCGGTAGCCCAAACTTTTGATCAGTATACCATTCCGCATCATTTGCATACAAACGGCCGTTTCAATCACTCCCGCCGCCCCGAGCGTATGCCCGAAATAGCCTTTTAGACTATTCAGCGGTTTGTCCGACAATGCAAGTCTGTCAAATGCAATGGCTTCCATTTCATCGTTGAAAACTGTTCCCGTGCCGTGGGCGCAGACGAAATCGATCTCTTCAATCCCGGTTCCATGTTTCAGCATCGTGCGGCTGACACTTCTCACCAACCCCTCGCCCGTCCGCGACGGCCCCGAAATGTGGTTCGCGTCATTGGCGCTAGTACCTGTGAGCAATTCCAGGGGTGTATTGTTAAAAACAGATTTTGTGCCCGAAACCAATGCCGCCCCACAGCCTTCTCCCAGCGTAATGCCGTTTCGTGCCGCGTCGAATGGTGCACAGGGCTTATCGCTTACGGCAAATAGGGATTGAAAACCATATAGGACAAAGTCGGATGCTACATCACAACCCACCACAATGACGTGATCATACTGCCTCGCTTCGACCATATTCCCGGCCACGTTCAGCGCCAGTACGCCCGAAATGCAAGCATTGGAAATCACAATGGGCATATGAAACAGACCGAAGTGCTGCTTTACAGCTGCATTGGTTTCGCTGAACGGGTCTTGCAGATTATCGTCCAGCGCCCCCTTCGTGGAACTGATCAAAACGAGCGTACGGTCGGATGCGAGAATCGAGGCGTCGATGCGCTCTTTCAGTTGGGTTAGTGCTTTGATTACCAACTGCTGAAAGCGCAAAGGGCCATTCAGGCCGGCTATTCTGGACAAATGAATGTCTTCGTTGTTGAATCCGGCCGCCGGAACGAGCGCTATGCCGCTGCGGTTTTCACGGAGCGCCTCCCAGTTATCCTCCGCAGTCTCGCCCAGCGGGCTCACAATGACCTCCGCACCAATGTAGATCATAGGTCGTACTGCGCTTTCCATTCCTTATAAAAATCCGGCGAGATCAGTTCCAGCTCACGGGAGTCGCGGTCCAGAAATACCTGCATGGTTTTACCCGTAGCACAAAGCTGGCCGGTGGTAACATTGATCACCTCGTACTCAAACTGTATTTTCGCCGATTTTGTGGGAATATACCGGGTAATGACCCGGATAACCTGTCCATAGTAAACCGGCGCTTTATGGTCGATCTCCGATTTCACGATGGGCGTCACATAGCCTTTGGCGTGGATGTCCAGGTATTCCAATCCATATTTTTTCCCAAAAGCCTCCCTGCCGTCCTCGAAAAATTTCAGATAGTTGCCGTGCCATACCACGCCCATGGCATCGGTTTCGCTGAATCGGATATCAATATCTATTTCGGAAGCAATCATCAATCAATTGTTAGGGGTTACTCGCTTACCACGATTTTTAGTTCACATCCCAGCAATATACGCCCATCCAGGAAACTTTCGCCCTTTACAAGGTAAATATTTCCCAACTGGTGCAAGGGGGTAACCACCGTGCGGATCATAGCACCGACGGGGGGCAGCTCAGTTACAAGCACTTTGCTGACCGCGCCGATAAAGCCGATTTTCGGCTCACCGCCATCCTCGCTATCCAGGTAACCAAAAGACGCAGCGCAGGTCTGCGCAATATGCTCGATCAGCCCCGTTTCCTGAAAAAAGCCGTCCTGCACCAGCATGTTATCGTCCGTAACCGTAAAATCCGATTCGAATAGCTCACGCGTGGCATTCACAAGGCTATCGACCATCACAAACGGCGGGCGGTGCGGGATATAATCGGTTATGGCGTCTTTCGCGACGATCATTTTATTGAAAGAAATTGAAATAGTTAAACCATTGTTCCGGGAATGCTTTCACCTTCCGTTCCAGTTCTTCCACATACAGCTGCGCGATTTCCTCGGGCTTCATTTTCTCCTCAATCGGCTTGGTGGAACTTAAATGGTAGCTGTATTTGCCGTCCTTGGCTGCAAATACAAAGGTAACCGGTGCATTGAACTTCGAGGCGATCACAAACGGGCCGTACGGGAACTTTGCTTTGCGTCCCAGGAAATCCATTTCGATGTATCGGGCGCCTTCGAGGTAGCGATCGGCGTGAATGGCTACAAACTCATTGTTCACCAATGCATTGCGAATGGATATAATATGTGAAAGGTCGTCCTTGATGGCGATCACTTTAAAACGTGAGCCACCGGTGGACAAATCCATGTATTTCTTGATATTCTCAACCTCGGCATCGAGCATCACGATGTTGATGGTCGGAGTAATGCGGCCTTTCAGCAGGTTCCCGGCCGTTTCCCAGTTTCCTACGTGTGCGCTCAGCAAAATTCCTCCTTTTCCTGCATCCCGGATGTCGATCAGGTATTGTTCGTTTTCAAAAACGTGAGAGAATTGCCGGTCTTTCCCCAATAGGAACGCTGCACGGTCCACGAGCGTCTGCCCGAAAATATAGAAGTTCTTCCGTGCCATTTTCCGGGCATCGGGGGCGGCAATGTGAAGGATGTTCTGGTAAAAATCCAGCAAGGCCTTCCGGGGCTTTGCCGCAAAAAGATAATAGTAGTAAGTAACCACCCGGAGGAGCCCGTAGGCAAACCCGAGCCCCAGGGTATTGATAAAAAACAGGAAAATTTTGTAACCCGTTAACGATCCTTTGGTCTTACCGTCCCAACGGCTCATTCTTACAATGCAAGTTTCTTACCGACAAGCTGATAGAAATCGCCGAAGGTTTCAATTCCTTTAAAATCCTCCCCAGTGAGCTTGATATTGAGGTTTTCATCTATGAGCACAACCAGATCGACGTAGTCGAGACTGTCCAGATCCAAAGTGTCTTTCAGACTGTTTTCAGGAAGAATCAAATCCCGGTCCACCTCAAATTCTTCAGATAAAAAATCTCTGGTCTCTTCAATAACTTCTTCCAAACTCATTTTTACGTCGTTAGCATACATAGCTACAAAATTAGTTTATTCTTGCCGATAGTTTAAAAATATTCCCAAATTTTCAAATAAAAGCCCCACGTCATACAATAAAATCCATTGGAAATCATTGCAGTTGGCGGATGGAATATTGGAGGTTAACAAAAATACAGAATTTCGACCGGCAGCCTATCGCCGTTCACGAAGTTGTAGTAGTAATGTGACGGGCTCCCTACCCGCCCCCGCATTCAGATTTTCCTGACGATCAGCGTAGAGTTGGTACCGCCGAAACCAAATGAATTGGAAAGAAAACAATTGATTGTCTGCTCCTTAGTTTCGGGGATAATGTTGATTTTCGCCGAATCCTCATCGGGATTTTCGAAGTTAATATTCGGAGCAATGAACGAATTCTGCATCATGAGCAACGAGTAAACGATCTCGCTCGCACCCGCCATCCAGCATTCATGCCCCGTCATCGACTTTGTGGAACTCACAGGCACATCGCCGCCGAACACCTCGTAAATCGCACGGGCCTCGCTGCCGTCACCCACGGGCGTGGAGGTAGCGTGTGCATTGATATAGTCTACTTCGGCAGTGGTAATGCCGGCCTGTTTCAATGCCATTTGCAGCGAACGCGTCTGACCGTCGATGCTGGGATTGGAAATATGGTCGCCGTTGGAAGAGAAACCGTAGCCGATCAACTCGGCCAATATCGGTGCGCCTCTTTTCACGGCGGCTTCGTAAGATTCAAGGATAACGGTAGCCGCACCGCCACTCGGGATCAGCCCGTCGCGGTCGCGGTCGAATGGGCGGGAAGCCTTTGTCGGCTCGGATTCCCGCACTGAAAAAGTACCAAGACCATCGAAACTCGCCATCGCGGACGCGTTAATCTCTTGTGCGCCCCCGCATATCACGCGCTCCTGCAAGCCCTGGCTAATCATCAGGTAACCCATCCCAATGGAATGCGAACCCGACGCGCAAGCCGCGCTCAATGTGAAATTGATGCCTTTCAACTTGAAAATCGTCGAAAGGTTCATGTTCACGGTGCTGTTCATGTTCTGGAAAATGGCGCCGGAACCGATCAGCGTCGTATCGTGCTTTTCGCGGACTTTATCAATAGCCTCCATCACCGACGCCGCAGTGCTGTCGTTGCCGTAGATAATGCCGGTCTCGGTCTGTTCGAGGAAGTCGACGTCCAGGCCTGATAACGCCAAGGCCTCGTGCGTGGCCATGTAGGCGTACATAGCGGGCTGGTGCATACCCATGCGTTGGCGGCGCGAGAGATAGTTTTTCAGGTCGGGTTCCTGCACCATCCCCGTAAGGGCCGAGCGGAAACCGAAATCTTTCCTAACCTGATCGAACACGATCCCGCTTTTACCGGCATACAACGATTTCGTGACCTCGTCCAGGTTCTGTCCCAGACAGGAATAAATGCCGATACCGGTAATGACAACCCTGTGGCTCATCGACTATGAGTAAATTCCTCCGTTAATATTGATTACCTCTCCTGTAATATACGCAGCCTTGTCGGAAGCCAGGAAGCTTACCAGGTGCGCCACTTCGTCGGCCTTGCCGAAACGGTTCATCGGGATCATTTGCTTCAACTCGTTCTCGTTGAGATCTTTGGTCATATCGCTCGTGATAAAACCCGGCGCCACGGCATTCACCGTTATTTTCCGTTTGGCAACCTCCTGCGCCAGCGACTTGGTGGCAGCAATAATCGCCCCTTTCGCGGCCGAATAGTTGGTTTGGCCCGCCACACCCTTCATCCCTGACACCGACGCTACGTTTACGATCCGGCCGGAGCGCTTGCGCAGCATTTGCTGGATTGCATTCTGGGTTACATTATAAAGGCCTTTCACCGAAATGTTCAACACATCATCCCAATCCTTTTCAGGCATCCACATAAAGAGCCCGTCGCGGGTAATGCCTGCATTATTCACCAAAACACCGATGAACTTGTCTTCGTTCTTCTCGCGCCAGCCGTTCAATGCTTCGTCCACCTCGGCCTTGTTCTGTACATTGAATTGCAGCAGCTCGCCGCTGCCGCCGTTGGCCTGGATTTCTGCCAGCGTTTCTTCCGCTGCTGCCTGGTTGGACGCGTAATTGACTAATATATGTAAACCATGGTCCTTGGCAAGCTGAACCGCAATGGCCCTGCCGAGTCCCCTGGATGCACCGGTTACCAATGCGCAATTCATAAGTGAAATGGGGTTTCTTTGATATATTCAAAAACAGCTGCAATGCTTTCGAACTGCGGCACGTCGTCTGTAACAAATTTCGCGCGCTCCCGGATTTGCACATAAACCGATTTCGCATTCGGCGAAAGCTTCTCCTTCTCTTCCGGATGCAGCAGGTCAATCGCCTGGCAAATCGCCATAATATGGATCGACATCACCTGGAATGCATTTTCAAGTACCTGCTTCGCGATTACAGCCGAGTTGGTACCCATGCTTACAATATCCTGGTTGTCGTTATTGTTTGGAATACTATGAATGTAAACCGAAGTCGATAGCGCCTGGCTTTCAGCTGTGGTGGACGTGGCTGTAAACTGCACCCCCTGGAAACCGAAGTTCAGGCCCCAGGTTCCTGCATTGAGGAATGGCGGGAATTTACCGTTCAGCTTGCTGTTCATCAGGAAGTTGAGCTGGCGTTCCATGAGCATGGTGAGCTTGGTGAGCACCAATTTCACTTTGTCCATTTCCAGCGAAATGTAATCGCCGTGGAAATTACCGCCGTGGAAAACGTTATCATCTTCCGGCCGCACGATCGGGTTGTCGTTGGTGGAATTCAACTCATTTTCAACCACTTCCTGCGCATATTGGATCGTATCCAGCACCGGGCCGAGGATCTGCGGCACGCAGCGGATCGAGTAGTATTCCTGTATTTTTCGTTCAAATTCAGTCTTCTGCATCGCCGTATCGTCGCGGAAAAGCTCCTCACGACTCCGGATCAACCCGCTACCGGCTACGAAATCGCGCATGTGCTGTGCTACTACCTGCTGACCTTTATGGTGCTTCACCGCATTGAGCTGTTTCGAGAACGAGTCATCGAACGATTCGATCGCCTCGTTGATCATCGACGACGCGGTAATGGCCCATTGCACCAGCCTTTTGGCATAAATAATGTTGATAGCCGCCATACCCGTCATGCAGGAAGTGCCGTTGATCAGCCCGAGGCCGTCGCGGAGCTCCATTTTAAGGGGTTTAATGCCTTTTTCCGCCAGTACTTCCGCAGTTTTGCGGCGCAGGCCATTTTCATACACATACCCCTCGCCGATCAGGTTCAGGCCCAGATGCGAGAGCTGCACGAGGTCACCGCTTGCACCTACGCTGCCGTGCTCGAAGATTTCGGGCACCACGCCATTGTTCAGAAACGCTACCAACTGCTTGATCACCGCGGTGCTCACACCGGAGTTGGCCTGCAAAAAGGAATTCAGGCGTGCGAGCATGACGGCCCGTGCATATATTTCGTTCAGCGGCTTTCCCACCCCGCTCGAATGGCTGCGGATGAGATTGTATTGCAGATTATTAAGCTGGTCGGTTTCAATACGGTATTGCGCCATCGGGCCAAAACCGGTATTGATACCATATATGATTTTGTCTTTGGAGAAATTCGTTAAAAAGGCAAATGATTGGGATACTTGATGGAGGGCGTCTTCGGCTAAGATAAATTCCTTCTTTTCAAAAGCATATTGCTCGATCTGAGCTAATGAAATACGATTCATTTAATGATGGCGTAATTGAATATGGTGTAAAATAAATCTTTTTTTGCGGCTTTGGCAAACACGACCCGGTAAGCGGCAACAGGCACAGAAGTTGCCTGAGTGATACAATTCATTAATTTTGTCGGACATTCACGTTCCCCTGTCAATGCTAGGAGATTTACTATTAAGGCTAAACAAATTCCTTTCCAGTCACAAAGCCGCGTTTTTCCTTAGCCTGCTCGTCATTGTCAGTATCCTTGTGGCCGGTATTGCGCGGCTAAAAGTAACCGAAAGTATTTTCGCAACGCTACCGAAGGGTAAAAGCTTCGAAGAGTTCAACCGTTTGGTCGAAAGTAAAAACATCATCAACCAGATCGTGTTTTCACTCGAAATCCCTGCTGACACGGACACCGACGCCGCGCGGGAAATCGCCGAGAACTTCACCGATTCGCTCGGCCGCTATACCAACGGCTACGTGCGGAATATCCAGGCAGAGCGGCCGAATGTACAGGAGGATGTATATCAATATGTATACAGCCACTTTCCGCTGCTGATCGAGCCGTCCTATTACACGCATATCCAGGCCCGGATTGTCCCCGACTCGATCCGCGCCTCCGTTGCCTCGGCCTACAACCAGTTACTTACTCCCGGCGGCTCGTTTCTGAAACAATTTGTGCTCAGCGACCCGCTCGGCATTACCGGTAAGTATTTCAAAGAACTCAATGCCGCCAACAACTCCAATGCAATGGTCATGGACGACGGCATTATGTTCACCGCCGACCGCAAGAGCATCCTCATTTTCGCTTCCACCAGCTTCGATTCCGGCAGCTCCGACAAGAATGTGGCGCTTTTCGAATTGATGGAGGCATTCAAAACCAAGTGGAACCGGCAGCACCGCTATAACAAGTTTTCCTGTTTCGGCACATTCGAAATCGCCGCACGTAACGCGATTCAGGTCAAGCAGGACTCCTACTTCACGTCGTTTCTGGCACTGGCAGGCATTCTGGCGCTGCTGATCGCCTATTACCGCAAGCTGCTGATACCTATCTATATTACGATGCCCGGAATTTTCGGGGCGTTGTTCGCTTTGGGGATCGTCGGATACGTCCGCCCGGAGATTTCGGGCATATCCCTGGCAACCGGTGCGGTAATCTTCGGCATTCTGCTCGATTACGCATTCCACTTTTTCACACACCTCAGGCACACGCATTCCATTCCTGTCGCGATTAAAGAAGTAAGCGGGCCGCTGCTGACCGGCAGCTTCACCACCGTCATGGCGTTCAGTGCATTGCATTTCGCCAATTCGACGGTCTTGCAGGACTTCGGTCTGTTTTCGTCACTCGCCCTCTTCGGTGCGGCTGTTTTCACACTCACTGCATTGCCGGTCGTGCTTTCTTCGACGGCTTTCGACATTCAGAAAATTCCTGGCGAGAACCGATCTTTCCGCATTCCCACTATCCCGGATAAATGGCGCGGTATCACACTCGCGGGCATTGGCGCGCTGACGATCGTGTTCCTCTTTTTTGCCGGCGGTACCGAATTCGATGCGGGTTTTGAAAACCTCAGCATTCAGGACCCCGAACTGAGCGGTCGGGAGGAAGCGCTCACGGGCATCAATCCCCGGAAGCAGAAACGGATTTACGTCTTTGCGTCGAACCCGCGCCGCGATGTGGCCGAAAAGGTCAATCATAATGCCTGGCAAAAACTTGCGGCATTACGCAGCGAGGGCCGCATTGTCAGTTTCGTCTCCTCTGGTTCGCTGCTCATCCCGCAGGACGTTAAACGTGAGCGGATGCGCCGCTGGCAGGATTTCTGGACGCCCGCCCGTACCGATTCCACGTTTCGTGTATTCAACCGGGCTGCGGCCGAAAACGGGTTCAATGCCTATGCATTCAATGATTTCAAAGGCTGGATTGCCGGGCGGAGCACTTCCAATATCTCGCTCGACACGCTTTTCACCGAGCTGGGCGTCGATAACCTGATCGACATCAAAGCTTCGGGCACCACATTCATTTCCACCGTGGTCGTAGATCAGGTCAAACTGACCGACGTCAAAAAAGAGTTGAGGGCCATTCCGGGCGTCGAGCTTTTCGACCGCGGCGAGCTGGCGGGTGAACTGCTTACGATGGTTAAGGACGATTTCAATTACCTGCTTCTGATTTCCGCTTCCATCGTATTCTTTACATTATTAATCGTGTACGGCCGTATCGAGCTCACATTGCTTTCGTTCCTCCCGATGGCGGTCAGCTGGATCTGGATTCTGGGCATTGCAGCCATTCTCGGCATCAAGTTCAACTTCGTGAACGTGATCGTGACCACATTCATATTCGGGTTGGGCGACGATTTCAGTATTTTCGTGACAGACGGGCTTCTGAGCAAGTACAAATCCGGCAAGGACACGCTGCGCTCCTACCAGGCCGCGATCGCGCTGTCTGCAACAACCACATTAATAGGTACCGGTGTATTGATTTTTGCCAAACACCCCGCTATCCATTCGATTTCGCTGATCAGCGTCCTGGGAATTGTGTGCATTCTGTTCATATCCTTCGTTTTCCAGCCGGTTTTCTTCGATTTATTTGTTCAAAAACGCATTGCCAAAAAGAAAGCACCGGTCACAATGCTGCCGTTTTTGATCAGTGTTTCGAGCTTCACCTATTTCCTTTCGGGCTGCCTGTTTTTGCATTCCAAATTGGTGACGATTCTTTTCCTGCCCATGTCGAAAAAGAAAAAGAAGGCAGCGATCAACAATTCGCTTTCTTTTTATGCCAAAACGGTGATCTACTCCGGCCCGCACGTGAAGAAGAATATCTCCGGCCGCGAAAACCTGGATATGAACAAGCCGGTGATCTTTATCGCCAACCATACCTCGTTCCTGGACATCCTGCTGGCCATTATGCTGCACCCTAAAATCGTGCTGATGGTGAAAGGCTGGGTATACAAATCGCCGTTTTTCGGGCCTATTATCCGGTATGCGGGTTATGTGTACAGCGAGGATGGTCCGGAGGAGAACATTGAAAAAGTGCGCGCATTGGTCGCAGACGGCTATTCCATCCTCATTTTCCCCGAAGGCACACGTTCTGAGGACGGTAACATCGCCCGCTTCCACAAGGGTGCATTCTATCTCGCCGAGCAATTGAACCTCGACATTCAACCCCTATTACTCCACGGCGCACACGATGTACTGCCCAAAAACGACTTCCTCATACGCCCGGGCGCGCTCAATGTACGCGTGCTTCCCCGCATCACGTACGCGGACGCACGCTGGGGCGCGACGCTGCGCGACAAAACGAAGGCTATCGCTGCATTCTACAAGCGGGAATTCGCCGCATTTAAATATGAAATGGAGGATACCAGCTATTTGAAACACAAAATTTTCACCAATTATGTTTTCAAAGGGCCGGTACTCGAATGGTATTTCAAAGTAAAATGGCGACTGGAAAGCGCGAATTTTACCTACTATAATGAGCTGATCGGCGACCGGAAGCGCATTCTGGACGTGGGTTGCGGGTATGGGTACCTGTCGTTTTTCCTGCATTATAAAAATGAAGAGCGGGTGATCACAGGCATTGACTACGACGAGGATAAAATCGAAATCGCGGAAAACAGCTACAACAAAACCGGCAATCTGCAGTTTGTGTACCAGGATATCATGGCCGCCGACCTCGGTACGCAGGATGTCATATTCCTGAATGACGTACTGCATTATTTATTGGAAGAAAAACAGCGTATTTTGCTCGATCGATGTGCCGCGGCCCTGGCGCCCGGCGGATTGCTCTTTATCCGCGACGGCATCACCGACCTCGCCGCGAAACACCAGAATACGCAAAAAACAGAAGCATTGTCGACAGGCCTGTTCGCTTTCAACCGAAAAACCGATGATTTCCATTTCTTTTCGTCCCGGGACATTCGAGACTTCGCCGCGCGGTATGGTTTTAGTTATCAGATGCAGGAGCATTCGGCGAACACTTCCAATGTGCTTTTCGTGCTGCGCAAACTTTCAGCCCCTGTAACTACGCCGATTACTAACTAGGATTTTCCCAATAGCTATTTAAATGCAAACTTCCGCCGTGCAAAAAGAATACGATTTTGTGATTGTTGGAAGCGGACTCGGCGGTCTGGCTTGTGCTACTATTCTCGCAATGGAGGGTTATAGCGTGGTGGTATTGGAAAAAAACCATCAGATCGGCGGGCATTTGCAAGTTTACAGCCGTGATAAAAGCATTTTTGATACAGGCGTGCATTATGTGGGCGGGCTCGACGAAGGCGAAAACCTGCACCAGTTTTTCAAATACTTCGGCATTCTGGACAAACTGAAACTGAAACGGCTCGACGACGACCAGTTCGATCTCATCCGCTTTGAAGACGGCTGCGAATATGGATATGCGCAGGGAATGGCGCATTTTGAACAAAAACTGATCTCCTACTTCCCCGAAGAAGAGACGGCCATTCGCACCTATTGTCAGAAACTGACCGAAATCTGTGAGAAATTCCCGCTTTACAACCTTGAAACAGCCGGCGATAGCTACCTCACCGACGAAGGCGTGCTCTCCCTGAACGCATACGACTTCATCGCTTCGCTCACCGACAACATCCGGCTGCGGAATGTACTCGCGGGCAGCAACCTGCTGTATGCCGGAGTGAAGCACAAAACGCCGTTTTACGTGCACGCGCTCATCATGAAAAGCTACCTGACGGGTGCCTACAAGTTCGTGGACGGCGGCTCGCAAATTGCTATTCAGCTTAGCCGCGCAGTACGGAAGCATGGCGGGGAGATTTACAAGCATAAAAAAGTAGTGTCGGCACATTATGATGAAAGAGGCCACATTACAGGGGTCGTTTGTGACAACGGAGAGAATTTCCGGGGAAAAGAATTTATTTCCAATGTGCACCCGGCCGTTACCATTGACATTTTCGGTCAGGAGCGGTTCCTGAGTGTTTATAAAAACCGGGTTCAGACGCTCGAAAACACTATTTCCACGTTCCTGGTACACATTTCGTTCCGGGAAAACAGTTTTAAATACCTGAATTACAACATTTATCAGCATCATATCGACGACGTTTGGAACGGGGTTGAATATGACCAGGCTACCTGGCCGCAGACGTATTTCATTTGCACACCCTGCATTTCGAAAAAGGGGGAATATGCCGATTCTATGTCGGTGATGTGCTACATGGACGCTTCTGAAACCGCGCAATGGGCCGGGACTTTCAGTACCGTGGCTGAACCGGGCAAGCGGGATGCGGACTATGCGCAATTCAAAAGGAAGAAGGAGGCACAGGTGATTGCGCGGCTGGAAACCGTTTTCCCGGGTATTTCGGCGAATATCAAAGCCATTCACAGCGCGTCGCCGCTTACCTTCCGGGATTACATCGGTAATGGCAATGGTACGATGTACGGCATTCTCAAAGATTCTACTTCTCCGATGAAGACGCGGATTAATACCCGCACCAAAATTCCGAACTTGCACCTGACGGGACAGAATGTTTCCTTGCACGGGATTTTAGGGGTGACCGTCAGCGCATTTGTAACGTGCTTCTCATTTGTAGATAAAGAAAAACTCATCCAAAAAGTAAAAAACGCCTGAATATGCAAACTGTCGATGTGCTGGTTATTGGGGCCGGCCCTGCCGGAACTGTCGCGGCTTCTTACCTGAAAAAGCAAGGATACGACGTCACGATCCTGGAAAAAGAGAAATTCCCCCGTTTCCAGATCGGGGAAAGCCTGCTCCCGTGCTGTATGGAGCATTTAACGGAAGCCGGGCTGCGGGAAGCCATCGAGCCATTGAATTTCCAGAAAAAGACGGGCGCCGCATTCATGCGCGGGGAAAAACGCTGCGAGTTCCTGTTTGAAGACCAGTTCACTAAGGGCTGGACGTGGACCTGGCAGGTCAAACGGGCCGATTTCGACAGCAAACTGGCGGAAGCTACCCGTGAAAAAGGCGTGGATGTGAACTTCGAATGCGAGGTTACCGCCGTACAATGCGGTCCCGAAAAGCAGGTCGTTGATTACAAAGACGCCGAAGGCAAAGCGCACCGGATCGAAGCCCGGTTTATCATCGATTCGAGCGGTTATGGCCGGGTTTTACCAAGACTTTTCAATTTGAGCAAGCCTTCTGCATTCACGCCGCGGGGCGCTGTTTTCTCGCATTTAGAAGATAAAAACCGCTCAGAGGAAGCCAGTAACAACATTTTCGTGCATTCTTTCGACAATAATAGGTCGTGGATCTGGGCCATCCCGTTCTCCGACGGTTCGACATCCGTTGGTATTGTGGGCGACCGCGAAAGGATCGAGGCACTGGCCGAAAACAATGGGGAGAAATACAAGGAGTTCATCCGCAATTTCGAAGATCTTAACGGCCGCTTCAGGGAGTCGGATTTCAAATTTGAACCTCGGGCGATTTTGGGCTATTCGATCGGCGTAACGAAAATGTCCGGTGAAGGTTTTGTGCTTTCAGGCAACAGTACCGAATTCCTCGACCCTATTTTCTCATCGGGCGTGACATTCGCAACCGCTTCCGGTTTGCTTTCCGCCAAAATGACTCACAAGCATTTACAAGGCGAGGTTGTCGATTGGAAAAAAGACTACGAAGAAGTGATTCAGAAAGGTATCGACGTGTTCCGCAGTTACGTGAGCGGCTGGTATACCGGTGATTTCCAAACCATTGTATTTGCAAAGCATATCGACGAGGATATTAAGCGGCAGATCTGCTCCGTGCTCGCCGGCTATGTTTGGGACAATACCAACCCGTTCGTGAAAAAGCACGATACCATCCTGCCTACGCTCGCGAAAGTGATTAAAATGAAGGAAAAAGCGGAAGAGGCGGGTCAGAGCTGATTTACGCCCCCAATAATATAAACCCGTGCTGCGAAGCTTTGTAATGATTGTAAATCAGGATATGCTTCGGAGTGCGGGTATTTTTTTGTGCCCACACGCACGCGTCAGGTACGCGCTTCCCCGTAAGCACATGCGCGCCCATCCAGGTCGCGAACGCGGAACCCGTGGGATAATCGCCCACCATATTTTTGTAGGTATGGATGTTGGTTCCTTCAAACAATTCCTTTTGCAGATTGAAATACCAGTGATCGGTGCGGTTGTCACCACTGATGCCCATGATCACGGTATCGACGTCGCCCGCTTGTAGGCCATTTCTGCGCAAAAAGGCATTGACAACCGGAGCCAGCTCATTTTCGGCCAGGTTATTGCTTTGAAAAACATCCCTGATCTGCGCAAGGGCATTGTCCGAAGGTTCTGCATTCACGATAAACATGGCGGCCCCTTCTCCATTTGCCGAACCCGGGGAGTCGAGCGTAAACAGGCTTTCCGACGTAAAATACCCGGTTTTAAAAGAGCCCGCGAGCAGGTCGATGTTATGGTTATAGTCTGAGATTTCCTCGATACTGCCCACCAGAAACGCTTTACCACGTTTTTCTTCCAGCAACAGCATCGTGTCCAGCAGTGCGGCCTCAAATGCCAGTCCCCTGTGCACATGGGTAGTGTTATAGCCGGTCGTTTTACTCATCAATGCAAGGTTGCCCGCCACGGCGTTGGGCGTACTTTGCACAAAATTGGTTGGGGTTAACGTCCCCTCGTTGTAATCGACGATCTGGTTCAGAAATTTAAGACAATCTTCGAGACCGCCGTTTGCGGTACCAAGCACAATGCCTTCGATCTGGGCACGCTGGATGAGCGGAAGCCCCGCTCCTACCCCCATTCGTACTGCCTTGCCCATTCTCCGGAGCAGACCGGCAGGAATAAGCTGACCGTAGGCAGGTTCAATCGCAATATACCTGTCGCCTTCATGCACCTTGATTTCGCCTTCAAAAAAAGCATCGTCAAAAGTGCGCTGGGGCGATATACAGGCAGAATCGGTAATATACATTCTTGAAAATTAACTCTGGTGGTTGCGGCAAACGATTTGCGGCAAGCGATTTGCGGCTAAGGCCGTGCGTTTATCTCGCGTCGGCGATGAACTTCCCGATTTCACTGGCATATGCGTCAGCATACCGCGTCTTTTCCGCTTCGGTCCAACCCAGTTCGCTCGCCATCAGATCAACAACAACCGGCAGGGAGTTTAAGGTTTCATCCCAATCGGTAATTTCGAGGCGGATACGGCGCGCCAGGAAATCGCGGGGTGTTACCACCATCTCGTTCCGAACAGCGTGTACCACTTCGGCGCGGATATACGGATAGGATTGACTAAGCCTTTCTCTCAGCTGTGCATCCTCGCGTGCAAGCGATGCTACCAGGTGTGCGCGCGAGCCGTATTTGCGAACCAGATGCTTTGCAACATCTTCGGGCAGTGCATATTGCGCCCCAATGTCCTGCCAGCTTTTGGCATTGTAGTTTTCACCCCCTGCCAAAACGTAATCGGCTGTTTTACATGGCCGTGAGTCACCCAGCACCCGGTCGACCTCATCGATCGTGTCTTTGGCCATGAGGCGGTAGGTCGTCCATTTACCGCCTAACAGGCTGATCAGTCCGGAGGTTTCATCGAGTTCCACTTCATGATCCCGTACCAGACTCTTGGTTGATTTGGACGGGTCGGCAGCCAGCAATGGCCTTAATCCTCCGAAACCGGCCCGTAGTTCGCTCGGGTCGATGGGCTTTGCCAGATAGGGATTCAATGTAGCAGCGAGGTATTCCCTTTCCGTGCGGTTCAGCGTCGGTTCCACGTCAATCTCGTCGCATTCCGTATCGGTCGTGCCGATCATCGTCGAGCCTTCAAACGGAATGGCAAATACCACCCGTCCGTCGGAGGTCTTCGGGATCAGCATCGCATACTCGCTGTTCAGCGTATTGTGGGGCAATGCCAGGTGTACGCCTTTGCTCGGGCGGATGCGTTCGTTGAGCGTCGCATTCGCCATGAGCCGGACATGGTCTGAAAACGGGCCGGTACAATTGATAACCAGCTTCGCACGGATCGTCAACTTCCCGCCGCTCAAAGAGTCAGTAGCTTGCACGGCGTTCAATTTGCCGTTAGTATCTTTTTCAAATCCATTTACTTCCACATAATTGGCCACCGCCGCACCATTTTCCGAGGCCGATTGCGCCAATGCGAGGCAGTAGCGCGCATCATCGAGCTGGCCATCATAATAGAGTACGCCGCTATGCAGCTTTTTCCTGTCGAGCGTCGGGATCTTGTCCAGTACCTCCTGCTTGTTAAGCCATTTGCTTTTCGGCAGCGTGTCATTCGTAGCGAACGTGTCGTACAGCGATAAGCCGATTTTGAAATACAACCCTTCGAACCAGGAATTGACCGGCGTCATCAATGCTAGCGGCCGGGCAAGATGCGGTGCATTTTTCAACACAATGTGTCGTTCTTCCAGGCCGTGCCTGACCTGTTTGAGCTGAGCGAAATCGAGCTTTTTAAATGCCTGTTCCAGATAGCGGACACCGCCATGGATCAGCTTGGTGGAACGCGAAGATGTTTCGGAAGCGAAGTCCTTTTTATCGACCAGGGCGACCTTATATCCCCTTAAAACCGCATCCAGGGCACACCCTGCCCCGCTGGCACCTGCGCCTATGATACAGATATCGAACAATTCATTTTGTAACCTGGCAAGCGATGTGGTGCGGTTCATTGAGACGTAATGCAGATTCAGCGTAGTTGTGACCAGTTGCAAAAGTACAAAGTTGCGCCCGGAAAAACCCATATTATCAAATCAATATGCATTGGCAATTTTGGTATAATAATTGCATCTTACCGGCAAGAAAGTTAACATTACCGCTACCTTTCATTCACAAACTCAAATCTATTATCTAACCAAAACCAACAAAACATGGGCTTAATCTCTTTTATCAAAGGCGTTGGAGAAAAAGTATTCGGTGGTAAAGATGCTCCCGCAGCAGCTCCCACCCCCGAAGCCGAACCGTTGCGTGCCAGCGCATTGCTCGCGCATGTGAAGTCGCTAGGACTTGCCTACAACAGCCTGACAGTGAAAACATCGGGTGACACCGTCACCCTCGAAGGCGAGGTTGCGAAGCAGCAGGACGCCGAAAAAATTGCTTTGGCGGTAGGAAATGTGGAAGGTGTAGGCGTAGTCGACAACCGCCTCACAGTCGCCACTCCTGAACCGGAGGCGACCTATCACACCGTCGAAAAAGGAGACACGCTCTCCAAAATCGCCCAGACCGTATACGGCGACATGATGAAATACCCGATCATCTTCGAAGCCAACAAGCCTATGTTGAAGGATCCCGATCTGATTTATCCGGGACAGGTATTGCGGATTCCGGCGTTGAAATAGCAGTAGGTTTTAGGCTATAAGCAGTAGGCTTTAAGCTGTGAACAGTACATACAGCAGCATATAGCTTAAAGCTTATAGCCCATAGCGTTTCGAGACTTCATAAAAAAAGGCAACCTTTCGGGTTGCCTTTTTTTATGAAGTCTCGAAACGACTAGTCTTCCGCTGCAACAACGTTCAACGTCACTTTGTGTTTCACTTCTTTGTGAAGGTCGATCAAAGCGGCGTATGTACCGATTGATTTCACGTCATCCACAGTGATTTTCTTACGGTCGATATCGAAGCCTTTTGCTTTCAGGCTGTCAGCAACTTGTGTATTGGTAACACGTCCGAAGATACGGCCGCTTTCACCTACCACAGTTTTGATATCGATAGTCAGATCGCCGATCGCTGCTGCGATATCTTCCGCGTCCTTTTTCAGCTTTTCAGCTTTGTGCGCTGCCTGACGCACGTTTTCAGCAACGATTTTGCGGTTCGACTCATTCGCGAGCAACGCAAAACCTTGCGGGATGAGGTAGTTACGACCGTAACCTGCTTTCACAGTCACGATATCGTTCTTGTAACCTACCCCAGCAATATCCGTTAAAAGTATGATTTCCATTATGATAGCTCTTTACTGTATTATTTCAATTGGTCAGCAACAAACGGCAACAGGGCCAGGTGACGTGCTCTTTTGATTGCCTGTGATACTTTGCGCTGATATTTCAGGCTGGTACCGGTAAGGCGGCGCGGAAGGATTTTACCTTGCTCGTTTACAAGTTTCAGGAGGAAATCCGGGTTCTTGTAATCGATGTATTTGATGCCTGCTTTTTTGAAACGGCAGTATTTTTTGCGGTTAATGTTTTTTTCAACCGGCTCGTTTACGAGTGACATAGCTTATGCGTTTTCGGTTTTTGACTCAGTTGCTTCTTCTTTCTTCTTACCTACCAGACCCTTACGTTTCTTTTCGTTGTAAGCAATGGAATGCTTATCCAGGGCGATGGTCATAAAACGCAAAACGCGCTCGTCACGACGGAATTCGGTTTCCAAAACATCCACCACGTTTCCTTCGTTCGCAGTATATTCTACTACGTGATAGAAACCAGAGTTTTTCTTTTGGATGGGGTAGGCCAGCTTACGCAATCCCCAGTTTTCTTCATGTACAATCTTAGCACCGTTTGAAGTGATGATTGTCGTGAATTTTTCAACGGCGTCCTTTGCCTGGGCCTCAGACAAAATGGGAGTTAGAATGAACACCGTTTCATATTGCTTAGACATACGGTAATTGGTTATTGTATGATAAATTAAAAACCTCATTCTGACGGAATCATCAAAATGAGGGTGCAAAAATAGGGCTTGAAATTTAAATTTCCAAGCCCTGCAATGACTTAACGAAAACTACGGTCCTATTATCTCACCGTAAAATCGCCCTGGCCGATTTTGAAACCTTCGCTATACAGTTCGATCACATATTTCCCGTCTTTCATGGGAATGCCGCCGCGGCCATAGAAAATGTCCACCGACTGGCCTGTATTAGTGAAGCTTACAGTCTGTTTAGAACTATAAATCAACTCCTTACCATTGTACATGAACGAACCTGAACCCGTAGCCATGTCTGAAAGCACTGCCCCGTCCGGATCAAGTATGCGCAGATAAATGTCTTTCTCGTTCTGCTTCGCAACCGCATTTTCCGCCAGCTTGAAGTTGACTCTCAGCTTGTCGATGCGTTTCGCCTTGTATTTGCCGCCTTCGCGCTCCTTTCCTTTGGAAGAAACCGCATTGACAGTCACGTTTTCAGCGTGCAGCGCGGAAGCCAGCGTTACTTTCTCGGCAAGCTCCTTATTTTGAGCCGAATACGTCGATACCGAATCCGCAAGCAACTGCTTCTCCGATTCCAGGCCGGTCACCTTTTGATTCAGCTCTTCGTTTTTCGTGGTAGCGATCCCCAGTTCCTGTTTCAAACGGGCAATCTCGCCATCTTTTTCGGACAATACCGACTCGTAGTTCTTGATCTTCTGGTTATAGCTGGCAGCCGAATACGTGTTGGCATTTTTGAGCTCCTTTTTATCCTTCTCAAGTTGAGCCTTCAATGCTACCAGCGAATCCACACTTCCACCCAGTTTCTGAATTTCCGCGATTTTAATGTCAAGCTCTGTGGAAATGGAATCCAGTTTGGTTTTAATGGAAAGTACCTCTTCGGTTTTGGCGGTGATAATCTCGTCCTTCGCGAGGTTTTCCTGTTTCTCGTGGTATATAAAGTACACAAGCACCAAATTAAGCAACAGCAAAACGGCCAACGCGGCCCATAGGAGAGTTTTTCTGTCTTGCTTTTGTTCCTGGTTGTAGTCCATACAGAAGGTTAAATTTTGAATTTAGTTGGTAAAAGAAGTATGTTTTTTTCAATTTTGAAACACGCCGACCGCGATTTGTAGTGTCCGGTCAATAAATTCCTGATTTAACCGGTTAATTATCAATTTTTTAGTATCTCCACATGCCTTCCATAGCCGACAATCTGGCCCAGATACAACAAGGATTACGCCCGGAAACGCGCCTGGTAGCGGTTACAAAAACCAAACCAACCAGCTTATTAACCGAAGCTTATGTGGCCGGCGCAAGGCTTTTCGGGGAAAACAAGGTACAGGAAATGGTCGCCAAATACGAGGAACTCCCCAAAGACATCGAATGGCACATGATCGGGCATTTACAGACCAACAAGGTGAAATACATGGCGCCGTTTGTAAGCCTGGTGCATTCGGTCGACAGTTTCAAATTGTTGAAAGAAATCAATAAGGAAGCTAAAAAGAACGACCGGGTAATTGATTGCCTCTTGCAGATCTATATTGCAAAGGAAGAAACCAAATTCGGCCTCTCGGAAGAAGAGGCATTGGCCATCATCACCTCCAGTGAACTCTCCTCATTAACCCATGTAAGGATTGTCGGATTAATGGGCATGGCCTCCAATACCGACGACCTCGATGTGGTAAGAGCAGAATTCCGCGGATTGAAAAACACCTTTGAATCCTTCAAAAGCCACGAAAATGGCCAGGTTACGATGCGCGAACTGTCCATGGGCATGAGCGGCGACTACCTCATCGCCCAGGAAGAGGGCAGCACGCTCGTGCGCGTAGGAAGCGCGATTTTCGGCTCACGATAATACCTTAGGCGCACTATCCGCGCTCTTTTCGAGCACCGATCGTACCCGCTCCCGCACAAACTCAAACGGAAGCTGTGCACAAGGCAAGCCTGCCTGCCTTACCAGCAACGCATTCTCCTCCCGGCCGTATCGACCCGAATATGGATTGTAATTCAGGAAGTTATTAAGCGCGCCCATCAGGATAATGCCGAAAGTACCCGTTGCATTGCCCAAGTGCGAAGGCCCGCTGTCGAGTCCGATGAAGAACGACGCCCGACGGATCACTTCCGCGGTTTCCAGAATGCTCAGCTGCCCGCAGAGGTTCCGATATGCAGGTGTTTTCACATTCAAATTACTTTCCAAACCGATTTCCACCAGCTGGTAGTCATATCGTTCCGCCAGCCAATGCACCAACTGGTTCCAACGTTCGGCCGGCCAGTCTTTGGGCTCGTAGTTGGAGCGGCAATGCATGACAATATATTTTCCGGGTAACCCGAGGCTGTCCACTTTCGCTTTGTGCGACGGTTGCAGGTATAAACGCGGCTGGTCGTCGGCCGGAAATGCTGTTTTAGGAGGAATGAGATCACCCGTCTGCGCGAAAACTTCAAGCAAATTGCCGTAATCGAAGTAATTGTGCACATTAATGTCGCGCTTCAATGCCACTGGATTTTCGGTAAATACCTGACATTTAGGGCAATGATTATTATTCCGGAATTGTAGTTCAAAAACCTTATCGAATACATTTCCTTCCAGCAATACCCGCCGCTCGGTTACACAAAACTCTTTAAAAACCTCATCGATATCCGGATTATGGTTCACCAGCTCTGCAAAACCGGGCTTTACAAACCAGACGATGTGCGCATCCGGATATTGTTCGCGCACGTAACGCGAGATCGGCTCCGCCGCGACAATATCCCCGAAATGCTCTGTACGAATGATCCCGATCAATTCCCGCCCATTTTTCAGCCCTCTTTTCACGCTCCGGAAGTATGTGCGGGCCTGCCGGCCTTTCAAATGCGCCTTGGCAATGTGTGTATATTTATGATAGCGGTGTGTCCACAGCTGTATGAAGCGTTCTATGGTCATTGGTCAAATCGTTTCCCCTGTGATCGGCATATGGGAATGCCTTTCCGAAGCGCGCAAGTTAATAAAATTGGGATAAAGAGTTGGTCGCGCCTCCGCCCGGACCTAACTTTACCGGACCGATTTGCCCGGAATACAGAAAGCGGCAAATGGCTTTTGTACAATTTAACCAATACCTTGATACCAGTTTACGATATGAAATTCATGATACAGGCAGGCGGCATCCTCGGTGCACTGGCCGTTTCCCTCGGCGCGTTCGGCGCGCATGCATTAAAAGGAATGCTGGAAGCTTCCGGCCGCACCGAAACGTTTGAAACAGCCGTAAAATACCAGTTTTACCACGCCCTCGCGATGGTGCTCGTAGGCATACTCATGCAACGCGCGGGCGAAGATGCCGTGAAGTTGCTGGGCTGGTCGGGCAATGCATTCGCGGTAGGCGTGATCATTTTCTCCGGCTCATTGTATGCGATCTGCTTCACCGGCATTACCAAATTCGGCGCCACGGCACCAATCGGCGGACTCGCACTGATCGCAGGCTGGGTGCTGCTGATTGTGGCTGCTGGCAAATTATGAATGACTGAATTTCGAATGACCGAATGATTGAATGACTGAATGCGTCAGGTATTGTCATGATGGTCATTTATTGTTTCAATATTCACAATGAATGACCTCCTGACTATTAATTTCCTTCATTCAGTCATTCAATCATTCGAAATTCAGTCATTCAATCATTGAGTCATTCGGTCATTCAATCATTAACCTCTGGATAGCGTAAACGGCCGCTGCGCGTCGATTTTCAGGAAGATAAAGAGGAGTACCGAAAAGGACCACAACGACGAACCTCCGTAGCTGAAAAACGGTAACGGGATACCAATAACGGGCATCAGCCCGATGGTCATCCCAACGTTGACCAGAAAGTGGAAGAAAATAATCCCGGCCACACAATAGCCATATACCCTGGCGAAGCGACTTCGCTGTCGCTCGGCGAGCACTACCAGCCTGGAAATCAGTGCTACAAAAAGCAATACTACGACAGTCGTTCCCAGGAAACCGTGCTCCTCTCCCACTGTACAGAAAATAAAGTCTGTGCTCTGCTCAGGCACGAAGTCGAATTTGGTTTGGGTACCCTGCAAAAAGCCCTTACCCCAAAGCCCGCCGGAACCGATGGCGATTTTGGACTGGATCACGTTCCAGCCGATACCGCGCGGGTCGGAATCGGGGTCGAGCAAGACCATAATGCGGCCTCTCTGGTGTTTTTGAAGCACATTATTCATAAAGAAATCCACCCCGAACACGATCCCGATCATCACCAAAGCAACGATGATCGTAGCCCAGAGTCCGCCGCGCCGCCGCGTCATGACCGGCATCAGCCAGATCACCAATCCGGCGATCACGATAATGGCTCCGGCAATATACCATTTCACAAATAGCAAGGTAATGATCAACAAAGCCGCACCGATCATCCCGATCGCGGGAATGAAACCGGGCATTCCTTCGCGGTAAAGTACGATCGCGAACGAGGCAAAAACCAGCATGGAGCCCGTTTCATTCGATAAAAGGATCAGAAATGCAGGTAATGCGATAATCCCCATGATCGGGTAATAGTCCTTTAACTTCCGATTGAGACTGATCGCGGGATCGCTCAGGTATTTGGAAATGGCCAGGCTCACCGCCAGCTTCGAAAACTCGGCCGGCTGTAACGAAAAACTACCCAGTTTGATCCACGAGCGCGATCCATTGATGTTAGAACCCGCGAATAGCACGACCACGAGCAGGAATATCACCACCGCATATATCACGAAAGAAAACGTCTCGTAAAACTTGTAATCTATCACAAGAATGCAAATAATCAGCAACGCAGCCGTCCCGATCCACATCAGCTGTTTTCCGGCATTGTTCGACAAATCGAACATATTCGTGTGCGCTTCCGGATTGTAAACGGCGGCATAGATATTCAACCAGCCAATCATCAGGCAAGCGATGTAAATCAGCACCACCATCCAGTCTACGTTCTTGGTAATCGGCTTGCTTTCAGCCATTTCAGTATCGGTTTGTAAGTTCTTAAAGTGCTTTTTGCTGGCTCTGCTTTGGCAGGGTTACCGGTCCCCTCATCGCAGCCGGGTTGGCCGGATGCGGTGCGCCCGGCAGGCGGTTGGCCGGATCGTTCGGGTCGCCGGTCGGCTTTTTCACCTCCTCCTTCTTCTTCGTCTCCGTTTCACCCGGCTTTTTCGTCGTCGGCAGCACCACTTTGCTCATCAGGTCGAGCTTCATCATACGCTCTTCCAGCGCCTTGTTGGTCACTTTCCGCGACAGGTATTTTTCGATGATCAGGTTGGCAATAGGCGCCGCCGCCAAACCACCCGCTCCCGCATTCTCCACGAACACGGCTATGGCGATTTTGGGGTCATCTACGGGCGCAAATGCAATAAAAATCGAATGGTCGTCCCCCCGCTTATTCTGTGAAGTACCTGTTTTACCTGCGATCGTAATACCTTCGACCTTGGAGCGACGTGCCGTACCTGCCTCCACCGCTCCGATCATCCCTTCGATCACCGGCTCGAAATTATGCGCATCTACGCCGGTTTCGTGCCTTTCGAGAAACTCCGGCTTCACGGTTTTCTTGTCGCCAATACCATGGATAACGTGCGGCGTGTAGTAATAACCGCGGTTGGCGATAATAGCCGCCACATTCGCCATTTTCAAGGGCGTGATCAGCAACTCGCCCTCGCCGATACTCAGCGAGTAGATGTTCGAGAACTTCCACCGATACTCGCCGTAAAAGCGGTCGTAGTATTTCTTGTCAGGCAAATTACCCTTGTACTCACTCGGCAAATCGATCCCGAGCCGCTGCCCGATCCCGAACTTTGCAATGTCGTCGTGCCAGGCATCCAGCCCCACGGCCGAGGCCTTGAAGGTGTTTTTGATATTATTTTTATAAATCAGCCTCCTGAATACATTGTAGAAATAAGGGTTGCAGGAATGCGTCACCCCGAGCGCCACTGTACTCGTAGCGGGGTGGTTGTGGCATCCTACCGGGCAGTTGGCGTGCGTAAAACCGCTGCTGGGCGTGATCACGCCTTCCTGCAAACCGATCAGCGCCTGGATCAGCTTGAATGTGGAGCCCGGCCGGTAGCTGGCCATGACCGGCCTGTTGAACAACGGCTTGTACGGGTTGCGGGCCAGTGCAGCGAAGTTCTTGGAAAAGTAGCGGCTCGCAAGAATGTTCGGATCGTAAGTCGGAGCCGAAACCATGGAAATGATTTGCCCGGTTTTCGGCTCTATCGCCACCACACTCCCTACCTTGTTCACCATCAGGCTATCGGCATACTGCTGCACTTCGAGGTCCAGGCCGGTATAAAGGTTTTCACCGGCCACCGCCATCGTATCGAGCTCCCCGTTTTTCCAGGAGCCCTTGTATACCCCGGCTACGTTTTGCATTACAAACTTCGTTCCCCTTTTCCCCCTCAGCTCGTTTTCATAAATGCGCTCGATGCCGCTCTGACCAATGTAATCGCCTTGCCGGTAGTAGGGTTCCTCCTGTTTTTCGAGCTGACCTTTGGTGATCTCGCTCACATACCCGAGCGTATTCGCGAGCGTGGGCGCGGTGTAGGTACGCAGGGAGCTTTTGGCAAACTCAAAACCTGAGTAATCGACCATAATGTCCTGGATCGATGCAAAATCCTCTTTTGAAAGCTGTCGTAAGAACAACGACGGCTTCACGCGGCTGTAAGCGCTTGCTGCGGCCATGAGGCTATCGAAATCGTGCCTTTCAATACCCAAAACCTGGCAAAAACGCAACGTATCGTCCATTTTTACCTTGTAGGGCGTCACGAGCAGGTCATAAACGGGTGTATTATATACGATTAACTTCCCATAACGGTCGTAGATCTGACCGCGGAACGGGATTTCGGTAACACGTTTGATGGAGTTGCTGGAAGACTCTATAGAATAGCTCTCATCCAGCACCTGGAGGTAGAAAAGTCGTAATAAGTATATAACACCTACTAAAGCAAAGAATCCTATGATAACAAATCGACGACTTTCGAGCATTCTGCACTAAAAATTCCGGTTCTCAATTTTCACACGAAGTTCGCAATAGCAAAAGATTATTCAAAGGGAGATTTCGGTTAATAAATAATAAAAACTTCATTTTTAGGACATTTGCTCCCTTCTATTCTCCCTTAGCCACTACCATCACGATATCCTCCTTGTCTATCAGCACGAGACCATCGGGAAGGCCTTTCGGTTTGCGGATAAATTTCTTCGGTGTGACGATCACAGGACATAACGAATCGTTCTTACGTTTCGAATAAAATGCCGCCAACTCCGCAGCCCGCTCGATTACCGGCGCGGGAAATTTGCGTCCGGGCTGGTTTTTCACTACTACATGCGAACCTGTTACATCCTTCGCGTGGAGCCACAAATCCTCCTTATGCGCCTGCTTCGTCAGCAAATCGCTGTTCTTGGCATTCCGCCCGATCAGAATGGTGTAGCCCATAAAATCGACGCGTTTGAAAAGGTCATCCATGGCCGGGGCTGCGTTCCCTTGTTCCAACTTGTTGGCCTTGATATAAGCCCGCAGATCGCGCAGTAGTTCAATACCTTCAATATGCTCCAAGTGCCCCTGCAATCTCCTCCGGTCTGCCTCGCGCGCGGCGATACTATCATTCAGCCTGTCTATTTCGATCTTTTCGTTCTTGGCCTTCCGGTAATAACCTTCCGCATTCTTCTGCGCGGACAGATCTTTTTTCAATTTAATGGTAATGGGCTGATCCCGATAAAAGTCGTAGAGTTCCACTTTTTCGGCCCGCTCGGGAATAATGTGCAGGTTGGCCATGATAATATTAGCGAGCTCATCGTTTTTCGTCGCATTTTCCAGGTCTACGAGTTTCTGAAAAGTATTTTCAAGATAATTATCCGTCTGCTGAATGCGCTTTTTCAACAATCTTACGATGTCGGCCTTCTCCTTGTCCAGCCCGCTTAGCCGGATATAAGCCAGGTAAAACGCATTCAATGCCTCAATAGGATCATGCAGCACCTGCACAACCTCACCCGTTTCGAAAAGTGTGAGCGCGGGGATATTTTCAATTTTGGTAACGTAAAAAACCGACGATTCCAGCTCCTTCAACACTCCCTGCACAATGGCCCAGCGTTCAGTCAGATCCTCCTTCCCGGCGAGCTTATCGGAAAGGTATTTGTTAGCAACCTTTCCAAATGTCGGAAACAATGGCTCGAAGCGCCCACCATTCGCCACAAACGCCTCCCACGACTGATCGATCTCCCTATTCAGCGACGCTACGGTGAGGCCGCGGTCTGTTGACAGTTTGTTATTAAAAAGCTGCGTAACCTCGCCTTCCGCATTCAACGAAATGAAATTGGATCGGTTCCCGAAGAGTTTGAATATCAAATCCCTGCCGCTTTCAAAATGCACCTGAATCGCTCGCTCATTGCTGCAGACCTTCACAAACTCGACCGTATCTCCTCCGAAATCATTAAACAGATTGACACTATTCCGCCGCGCACGATCAAACCGCTCGGGAAAACTGAGGCAGGAAAAACTGTTTGTTAGCGTCGCTTTGATGAAGAATGGCTTTACAAGCTCCTCCCCGCTCTCCTGCTCCGCGAATACAATAATGAGTTCATCCCTTTGCTGGCTGAATGCTTCCACGAAATGTTTTCCGGCCAATTCAGAATGCAGGCGCGGCGCGAGTTGTTTGAGGAAATGGTAGTTCTGATGCACTTATTAATCGGGATTGTATTCGGGCAAATGTAGGGAGGAATGGAGGAAGGAGAAAGGGAGGAGTGAATAATTGAAAAAACGGCACATCTGTAGCGGTATCAAAGCAACAGAGGGCGGGGCTTCGTGCATACCCGACCGGCCGGAGGCCTGCGAATAGTTTTCGAAGCGGGAGCTTCGAATGATCCATCCCCCTCCCTTTTCTCCTTTTAAACAAGAGAAGCCTCCCAGTGTTGGAAGGCTTCTTCTGCAATACTACTACACTTAAAAAACACTAGTGCACGGACGAAGGATCGACTTTTGTTTTGCCGCTCCGCGTCCATAACACAAAGGGAACACAAATCAAAAACATCACGCCCAGGTACAGGAACACATCCATGTACGACATTACCTGTGCTTGCTTGGACACCGTATAGTCCAACATTTTATATCCGCTGTTCAGCGCGACGTCGGGCGTCATCCCTTTGGCCATGAAGCTATGTTGCAAGCCTTCGACACGCTGCTGTACAACAGGGTTGTTCACATCCAGCTTACTCACCAGGTCGTTGCGGTGGGCCATGTTCTGTCGTGCAATAAACGTGGTGATTACCGCCACACCGAACGAGCCGCCCAGTTGCCGCATCATACCGGTGAATGCAGCCCCCTCCCCGATTTCGCGGCCTTTCAGCGTCGATAATGCCAGGGTAGTAATGGGTACAAAAAGGAGTCCCAAGCCAATACCGCGAACGATGAGCATGCTGAAAAACGCATCTTTACCGGTGTCGGGCGTCAATATGAGGTAGCCCCAGTAGCTATACACAAAAAAGAATATCATTCCGATGGCGACGAGATACTGTTGTTTCACGCCGCGTTGCAGCAACTGGCCTACAACAGGCATCATCATCGCTGTCACGATTGCCGCGGGTACCATGAGCATACCCGATTGCGTGGCCGTCCAGCCCAGCGTCGCCTGGGTGTAAAGCGGGATAATGAATGTCGAGCCATACAAGCCGAAGCCCAGGATGAAGGATAGAACCGTTCCCACCCTCAGGTTACCGTTGGCGAGCACGCGCAGGTTCACAATGGGGTTTTTGTAGGTCCATTCTCTCCAAATGAAGAAGAAGAATGCAAAAACGGATACGACGGTGAGAATCAGAATAATCTCGTCATTAAACCAGTCTTCTTCCTGCCCTTTTTCGAGGACATATTGCAACGAACCTACGGCGACGGCCAGGAGGATAATACCCCACCAGTCGATTTCATTAGCCGCTTTTTTAGCAGCGAATTTCGGGCTCCTTACAAATTCCATAGTCAGCATCGCTGCGATGATACCCAGTGGAATGTTGATATAGAAAATGTACGGCCAGCTGTAATTATCTACTATATAGCCACCCAGCGGCGGGCCCAAAGTAGGGCCTACAATCACACCCAGACCATAAATGGCCTGCGCAATCCCACGTTTTTCGGGCGGGTAACTTTCGGTGATCAGCGTTTGCGCGGTTACGAGCAATGCACCGCCACCGAACCCCTGTATCAATCTGAAAAATACCAGCTCCCATATATTATCGGCATTACCGCACAGAAAAGAGGCCACTGTAAATATGATGATCGAAGCGGCAAAGTAGTTGCGACGGCCAAACTGCTGCGAGAGCCAACTGGTCATTGGCACGATGATCACATTACCGATTGCGTAAGCGGTAATCACCCAGCTCACCTCCGACAATGTACCGCCGAGGTTTCCGCGCATGTCGTTGAGCGCCACGTTCACGATCGTGGTATCCACGATTTCCAACAGCGCACACAATACAGCCGTGATGGTAATGATTACCCTGCGGTAGCCGTATTCGACGAGTGATTCCTGTAATTCCATTCGTTATTGGTTTTTAGAATCAAAAATTCGGTTCGGACACCTTAGTTCAGTTCCACGTCCACGAACACGTTCATGCCCGGGCGCAGCTGCGCGATTTTTTCGTCGTCGGCTTTGGTAAACTCGATGCGTACCGGCAGGCGTTGTACCACTTTCACGAAGTTACCACTCGCGTTGTCAGGAGGCAGCAGCGCGAAACGGGCGCCGGTTGCAGGCGAGAAAGATGCCACCCGGGCGTCGAACTCGTGTTCAGGATAAGCGTCCACATGGATTTTCACATGCTGGCCGATCTTCATTTTGGTCAATTGCGTCTCCTTGAAGTTCGCAGTTACCCATGGCTTATGGGTTGAAATAATGCTGAACAGCGATTGTCCTGCCTGCAGGTATTGGCCAAGCTGCGCATTCACTTTGGACACGCGGCCATCAGTAGGCGCCGTAATGACGGTATACGACAGGTTCAGTTCCGCATTCGCAATCTCCGCCTGACGAGCCTTGATGTTCGCATTCGCTACGGCCGATTGTACCGACGTAGCTTTGGTTTGACGACCGGCAGCCTTTGCCTGACGTTCGGCGGCTGCTTTCTGAGCCTCCAACACTGCCAGTGCACGTTCTGCTTTTTGTTTGGTCGCCTGTGCCTGCTCAAATTCCTGTTGGGTGATCGAGTGGTCCTTGATCAGGTTTTCGTAACGTGCGTAATCCTGATTAGCTCTCCAGAGATTTACCTTCGCTTCCTCGATCTGCGCGGCCACTACGGCGATATTCGCTTCGTAAGTAATGCCGCTGGCAGCCGACGCGTTGGTCGTTTCATGCGCCACGGTCAGGCTGCCTTCGGAACCCAGGAGGCCGGCTTTGGCTTGTTCAAGTTTGATGATCTGGTCGCGGTTATCGAGCACGATCAGTGTATCGCCTTTTTTTACAGTCTGGTTATCCTTCACGCGGATTTCGGTCACATATCCTGATATTCTGGGAATTACCGGGCTGATATCCGAGTCGATCTGTGCGTCGTCGGTTTCTTCATGGTGCAGGCCGTGGTTGTATTTGGTAAAACCCCAGGTACCGCCGCCGATAATCAGCGCAGCCAGGATAATGAGGAAGCGGGTATTTTTCTTTTTAGGTGCTTCTTCGGTGATGTTTTTGGTTTCCATATCAATTTTGAATGATTGAATGACTGAATGAGTGAATGTTTGAATGCGGGAGGAAAGGGAGGATGGGGTTTGCTTATTTTTTCAAAATTTTAACACTTCCTCCCTCCTCCCTTTCCTCCTTAATTAATGACTCCCGCTGTCTGTTCGAGTTTTTTGTATGCGACAACGGCATCGGCCTTCGCTGCTTCGTAATCGATGCGCGATTGTACCTGCGCCACATCTGCATCCAGCAGTTCGGTCGTAGTCACGAGGCTGTTGTCGTATTTGTTTTTGGTGATGCGATAGTTCTCATTGGCTTGTTCCACCGCTTTGGCATAAACATCGATCTTCTTTTTACTCAGCACGTAGTTGTAATAGGCCGTGTTCACTTCCAGGTGAATTTTGTCAAGAATGATCTGTTCATTGGTTTTCAATTGATAAGCCTTCGTACGGGCCTGCGCGATCTTGGCACCTGATTTCCAGAGCGATGCGACATCATATTTAAAACCAATGCCCGCATTTACCGCGTTGGGAACGGTCACAACACCCGGGATACTCAATGCCACATAACCGGCCGAGAGGGCTACGCTTGGATACAAATCCGCTTTCGCTACCTTGATATCGCTATCTGCCGCTTTCTGACGGATACCGTTCGCTGCGAAATCTTTACGGTGTTCGAGCGCCGTCTGCTCCCATGCTGCTGCATTGCCTTCTTCTTTTAGGACGGCAAAACTGTTGGAATCAGCTTCAAGCACCGTTTCTTCGGGCAAACCCAGCAACAGGTTCATATTAATGGTAGTGATTTTTAAATCGTTTTGCGCATTCAGCAATGCCAGCTCAACATTAGATTCCTGTAATTTGGCTTTCATCAGGTCGTTGCGGGCCAGCATTCCGTTCTTTTCCCGGTTGGTAAACTCCTGCACCCGCTCACGCTCGCTTGCGAGGTTTTCGGTTACGAGGTCTACCGCTTTCTGGGCTTTGTAAAGGTTACCATAGGCAGCGACGGTGTTCTGGATTACAGCCTCGCGATCATTGTCCGCATCCAGTTTTGCGGCTTGCTCTACATACCGGGCCGATTCGAGGCCATATTTGAAACGAAAACCCGAAAACAGTGGCATCGACGCGCTCGCCATTCCGTACATCGCCTGGTGCACATTCGGCATACCTCCTGAGTTACCGGTGCTGTCGTTGCCTTCCTGCTTGATTTTCAGGTTCACATTCGGCGAGTTCACCCGCAAATAGGAACCCGATACACTGAAACTCGGCAACTGATTTTCTTTCACCTGACGGATTCCCAGCCCGGCGAGATCGATGTTGCTTTGGCTCAGTTTCAACTGCTTGCTGTTTTGCAGGCTCATGGTTATCGCCTCTTCCAGCTTGATCGTGCGTGCGCTTTGTCCGTACGAATGGCCGACCGCGACAATCCAGATGATCCCGATTGCCAGATAAACCATTCTTTTAATTCTGGATGTGGTGTTCATTGGTTATTGTTGATTTAAATAGGTTCTTAAGATGCTGGCTCAGTTCATTCCGCAAATGCTTCTTGAATTCTTCATCTGACAGATGTTCGAGACCATTGAGAATTTTATAAAAATCCTGCGTGGCAATGGCATAATTGATTGTGCCGTAAAGTGTAGTAGTTACCAGGCTCACATTGATATCCTTCCGGAAATCGCCGGTCTCCTGCCCCTCGCGGATCATGCGTTTGATCAGCGCTACGTTACGCATTTTCAGCCCGCGGATATATTCGGAAATCACGGGCGTCCGCTCCGAGGATAGTTGCTCACGCAGCATGATGTTATGAAAGCATTGGTTGCCGATCAACCGATCGATCACGCTGTCGATGAAAACATTGAACTTTTGGAGTGCCGAAAGCTCGCTGAGCATCATCAGGGTTTCCAACCGGGAGCTCGACTCTGTCATACGTAGCTGGAAAAGTGCCTCGATCAACTTTTCCTTCGAACCGAAATAGTAGGATATCATCGAGACGTTCACATCCGCTTCCTGGGCAATATCCCTGACCGAAGTCCCGGCAAAACCTTTCTGTGAAAACAGCCGCTCCGCCACTTCTATTATCTGCAATTGTTTCGCGTTGTATTCCATTTAAGTAGCTCATTAGCAGGGATTTTTTTTTGCTTTTTGCTAAGGGCGCTACAAAGGTAACCGGCTGTTAAACAAAAATCAAACGATCGTTTGATTTAATTAAACAAACGTTTGATTAGTAAAAGCAAATGTTGGATTAGTACCATTAAAATTTTTTAATCTGAGAATTAAAAACACATTAATAGCTGATTATCAGAAAGATAATTACATAGCAATACCACCCGCCTCATAATGCGACCGGTATTATTATATTAAAAGCTCGCGATTTTACTTTACACGTCCGGGATTTTCGCTCACAAAGGCGTCCCAACCGCCCTTTTTGGCCTTCCTCGAACCGCCGGAAGCCGCCGAGGCGGGCGAATTGGCATGGTACTGATGGCAAATCGCGATGGCAATACCGTCGGTAGCATCCATAAATTCACGGCTAAGCTCCATTTTCAGAATCTTTTCGAGCATGTAGGCTACCTGCTCTTTAGATGCATTTCCGCTGCCGGTCACGGATTGCTTCACTTTTTTGGGGGAATACTCGACGATCGGGATATTGCGGGCGAGCGCCGCAGCCATAGCCACGCCCTGCGCGCGGCCAAGTTTGAGCATGGATTGTGCATTTTTACCGTAAAACGGGTCTTCAATTGCCATTTCATCGGGCAGGTAATCTTCGATTAGCTGGGTTAGGCGTTCAAAGATTTTCTTCAACTTCAACTCGTGCGTACTATATTTGCTCAAATGAATCACACCATATTGAACCAGCGAAATCTGCTGTCCTTTGACCGAGATCACCCCGTAACCCATCACCTGCGTGCCGGGATCAACCCCAATAATGACCTTTTCCGAAACCTCCGTTTTTAACATGGTGCAAGATAAGGAACTCTCCCCTCCAAAGCCAAAAAGCAACCAGGCAAACCTGCTCTGGATGATCAAGCTCGTGGTGACGGCGTTGATACTGAGTTACATTTACCGCACTTTCCGAAATGAGCAAAATGGCATCGGCGATATTGGAAACGTGTTCGGGGAGATATGGACCGTGCCGAACGCCCCGGTATTCGTGCTGATGGCGCTACTTGTGCCCGTGAACTGGGCACTGGAAAGCCTCAAATGGCGGAAACTCACTTCCCGCATCATACCGCTTTCGTTCCGTGAAGCCATGCGGGGAACGCTCACGGGCCTGGCTGTGGGTGTGGCCGTGCCTGCGCAGCTGGGCGATACGCTCGGGCGCGTGGCAGCCCTGAAATCCGACCGGCGACTCGAAGCGATCGGCGCTGCCCTGGTTTCCAACGGGATCCAGTTTTATGTGTCGGTATTCGCCGGTGCCTGTGGCTGGGTTTACCTGAACAACCAGCTTCCTATTCCCCAAACGGTGCGACTAATTGTGAATGGCGTTTTATTCCTGATCATTTGCCTGGGGCCAGCGCTGGTACCATTCAGAAAACAGATCGGTGCCTGGGCACCTTCGAGAAAGATTTTTGTCAAAATAAAGACGTATTTAAATGTAATAGGCCGTTACACACCTGCCGAACTGGCAACCGGTACCGGCTATGGCCTGCTGCGTTACCTAGTGTTCCTCACCCAGTTCGTACTTGCATTGTCGCTGTTTCATTTTCAAGTAAGTGCCGGACAGCTGGCAGCGTGCGTTACGTTGATTTTTTTAGCTAAAACACTGATCCCGGCAATTAATGTGCTGGGCGACCTGGGCTTACGCGAATTTACAGCCCTGGTAGTGTTCGCACCATTCAAGCTGCCTGCCGAGCAGGTCGTCGCCGCCACGTTCCTGATCTGGATATTGAACGTCCTCGGCCCGATACTCGTAGGCATATTCCTGATCTGGAAATACAAATGGAAGAAATCCCGATGAACAGCATCGCATTCATTTCCTGGACAGCAACGGCCATCTGGATATTACTGGGCAGCTATGCGGTCTTCACTCTGGCATTAACTTTTCTATGGTCCGGGATCCCCAAGCCTGCGGCGCCCGCCAGCATTCCCGCTGACCTTTTTATTACGGTCATCATACCGGTACGGAATGAGGCCGGCAACATTCTCTTCCTGCTCGAAGACCTGGAACGACAAACCCTGTCGGTTAATCATTTCGAGGTCTTAATCATGGACGACAGCTCCACGGACAACACAGCTGCAATAGTCCATGCATTCGCCCAAAATTCAAAGGCACAGATAAAACTGATCCCCCTACCCGATGTGCGCACTTCGGCACCTAAAAAACGGGCAATTGAAACGGCAATCGGGCACGCGCGAGGCAAACTGGTCGTAACCACCGACGGTGACTGCCGCGCTCAGGCGGGCTGGCTGCACGCGATCGCATCGTGCTACCTGCGCACTGGCGCAAAGCTGATTAGCTCGCCCGTCACTTTTACGGACGAAACCAGCCTCACCGACCATTTGCAGACCGTTGAATTTGCCAGCCTGATCGGCAGTGGTGCGGCTTCGATGGCGGCCGGCTATCCGTCGATGTGTAATGGGGCGAACCTTTCCTATGAGAAAGCTACCTTCCTGGAAGTAAGCGGTTATGACGGCGTCCGGCACATTGCCTCGGGCGACGACGAATTCCTGATGCACAAAATCGCCGCACGGTTCCCCGGTTCGGTACATTTCCTCCGCCACCGCGACGCCATCATCCGCACCGCACCGCACCGCAACTGGGCCAGCTTTTACAGGCAGCGAAAACGCTGGGCCAGCAAATGGAAGCATTACCAAAGCAAAACCCCACTGGTACTTGCCGTTTACATCTTCGCGAGTAATTTTTCGATCCTGCTCGCAGGAGGACTTGCGTGCTTCGGAGGCATTACCACGGCTACCTTTGGGGGAATGCTCGCGTTAAAATGCATTCCCGAATGGTTCTTCCTGGGCTCCGTACTCAGTTTTCTACAAAAAAGAAGGTCTCTTGCATTCATCCCTGTAACTCAACTCTTCTATCCTCTATACGTTTGCTTTTTCGGATTGGCCGCTCAGAAAGGCGAGTACGAGTGGAAAGGAAGGAAACTTTCTTAGATCAGACAGGCACGGCCGGTCAGGCATATAAAAAAGCTGCCAGCAAAATGCCGGCAGCTTTAAGTTTCACATAACGCTATATAAGATCAATTCATTCTACTTTTTGAGCACTTTCGAGGAATACTTCCCTTCCGCATTTACAACGTCCACAATATACATTCCCTGTGCAAAAGCCTGAACATTAACTTTGATTTCTGTTTGACCGGTCACCGGCATTGCCTGATAAACCTGTTTTCCTGCTAGTGTGTAGATTTCGATTTTTTTCACCGGTGAGAAACTTCTGACATTCATTTCGTCCTGGGTAGGGTTCGGGAAGAAATCCACCGCCAACCGGGCGTCGCAGGTTCCGGCTTGTACGCTGCGAACTGCGCTGTATTCGAATGTCTCGTCGTTATCTACCTGCTTCAGACGATAATAGTAGCTCTTTACAGGTACAGACTCTGATGAAAATGGTGTGTCGTTGAAACTATATGTGGCCTTGGTGGCGTCGTAACCGATCCGCGCAACAGCACTGTAAGTCTTTGCATCTGACGAGCGCTCGACTTCAAAATGTGAGAAATTTTTGGCCTCGGTTACCTTCCATTTCAGTTCCGCATTGCAATTTACATTTTGTACATTAAAAAATGCTAATGTTACCGGTAAAGCTGTTGAAGGCGGCGGTGAAGTATAACATGCTGTGGTCGACCTCGGGAAGGTAATGTTCAGCACTGTCGATGGATCGACGGTCACCCGGATGCTCGCTCCATCCGCACGCAGCGAGCCGTAGCGGTCTTCCGGGGCCTCCACCCACTTGCTGTTTTCCTGCTTGTATCCTGGCCATGCAATGCCATTTCCATTGATATCCACAGCAGCACCCGGAAACAGAAGACTACCTGTCAGGGGCAAATCATTATCTTCCTGAATCACTTTTCCGTCAGAATTGATCCACTCAATTTTCGCTGTCTTTCCGGTCGCGTCGTAATTCGGTATTACGCTATAATCCAGCCAGGGAGCATTTTTTATGCATTTCGAAGAAGCCGTAACGTCGATTTTCTTTTCAACCGGCTCGGGGATCGTGGGCAGGAATGGCCAGAAATGCACTTCGTCGTTCTTGTGTACAAAACTTTTGGCGATGATCTGTCCGTTGATATTTCCATTGTTCTCTTTCACCAAATCAGCCTGCGGGGCGAAAATGGTGCCGCTGATCTGTGCATTACCGCCCAGCGTAATGCCTTTGGTCGCATCCGGGAAATTGTAGATCACATAGCCGCCTTGTGAGTCGGACATACCACCGAAGCTGGGAAAATTAATGCGGTTGCTACCGGTCACCCCGCAGAATGTAGGGAAATCTACGATGTTGATGATCAGCCCAAAGTTATTGCTGGGGGATGTTTGTCCCAGCTGAGGGCCTTGCGGGATACCTTCGATGTTTGAATTTCCAATCTTGTTCCAAACAGCCGCAGAGACTGTCAATACGTTAATTTTGTTCGGATCAACGACAATTTTAGGGTTGTCGCCAATCGCGTTGGGATCAAGGTATGGCCCGATGGGGGCCGATGCCATGATGTTACCGTTCTGATCGCGGATAGGCAGGTTGTCCGCCATATCTCTCAGCTGGTTTGACCGCTTAATAAATGTGATGAATGCGCCATCGATATCGATCTGATTCGCGCCGGTTCCGAAGACATTTTCGCAAACCGGGTTCTCCGATTCGCTCACGCTTGGGGACCAGGTATTGATATTCGCATTGATCGTGATATTCGGTGTATCCCAGTATTGTTTGTTATTTTCGGTGATGCGGATCGCGGACGCTGCATTGTTGTTGTCTTTGTACCAGACTTTCAGATTGGTACCTGAAGCATCGGAAGGAGTACAGTTCCCTATTTTTACGTAGTTGTCGCCGTTGACGATGAGCGAGCCGTTATTCAATTTCACCGCCCCCCGTACCGCCAGGCCGACCGATGCATTATTAACAAAAAGTACACCGTGCTGCTTGTTGAAACTGATCTGATATTGATCGGTGGTCACGTTTCCACCTACGGCGATAGGGCCTTCCGTTTCGCTGGATTGCAAAGTAGCGTTGCCCTTAATGAATATATTAAACCGCTGCGCGGCAGATGTAGGGCTTTGCGCTAAGGCTTGGTTTACATCTAACGAGAAGAGCGCTAATAGACTTATGAGGAGAGGTTTGGCAGACATTCAGTTGAGTCGTTTTATTTTCTTGCTCAACGAAAGTAGACCGCCCGTTTCGAACCATTATTCTTTTTGTGACCAGTCAGGAGTAGCTTGGGGTGACACCAACTTTTTAAGGGGTGACAAGTTTTCAAAAAATTGCACTAATCGAATATAATATACATCATTACATCAAAAAATGTTAGCTTAACACAGACGTTCTAATACTTAAACAATCATATTTATTCTACACAAACACTTAAAAATCACGCAATATTTCTAGAATTTCGTATTTTATTAAATATAAAACGTTCGATCCACACATTCTAACTCCATTTCTTACATTATAACATTTCCAATACGCTTTAACATACAAAAACAATAAAAGCCGGGTATTACCCCGGCTTGTCTAATTATTTGTAAAGTATTCGACTTACTTATTTAAAACTCGACCGCTTCTTCAATTCCCGCAGTTCATTTTGCATTTCCTGTAACATCCGCATGAGCTGCTGCATGTCGGTTTGCGGCTCAGGCAATGCCTTGCTATGGAAACTATAATATTCCCAAAGCTCAATCACTTCGCCAATCGGCACCGTATAAGCAAAATACTGTTTGTTGAACGATTGCAGCAGCATGGTACCAGCCTCCTGGTTAATCGTCACTTGCTTGAAGACAAAGTCCTGGTCACCCTTCAAAATAACAATACAAGGAGTTTCGGGTTTCACGGTCGTCCAGTCCTGAACATACCTCGTGATAATATCCGCCCCTTCGGGCACCGGCAACATGGAGTCTCCGACGGTCGGGAACATCCTGAATGTCCCGTTTTTGGGCACCGTAGGCAAGTTAAAACGAGGTAATGAAGCCAGGAACTCCGGATCGGCGTAACCGGAACGGTAACCCGCCCGCGCCTGTACCGGCACATATTCGATATTCTCCTTGTCTTCTTTATCAACCGTAATAGCCAACACGCGGATCTGGCTACCTTTCATAAACAGCTCGCTCCCCTCTTCCAGGTCTTTCAGTTTCTGATCGGAAAGCTTACCCAGGTCCATTTTCAGGAGGCTATCAATGCTCATCCGGAAATACTCAGAGAAATTGATCAGGTCATCGACAGTCGGGTTGGCCGTCCTGCCACTTTCGATTGCATTGAGCTTCACCCTGCTGATCCCGAGCTTTTCCGCCAGCGCTTCCTGGCTCAATTTCTGACGCAAACGTAGGAATTTGATATTGACCGACCAGAATGTATCCTGCGCACCCATGAGTTGATATTTTTAAAATCAGACATAAGATATTATCAATATCAAAAGTAGCAGCAATTTTTATTTTTCCTACAAAAAAGTAAACAATTTATTTTGTTTAACTATTTTTGAAAAACATTAAACAATATATGTCTACCTATTCGATACGGGATCTCGAACGCATTACCAGCACCAGGGCACACACAATCCGCATCTGGGAGCAGCGCTACGGCCTGCTCGAACCGGAACGAACAGACACCAACATCCGATTCTACCACGATGAACACGTGAAGAAACTACTCAATGTCTGCACGTTGTTGAACCGGGGCATGAAAATTTCTCGCATCAGCCAGCTGAGTAATGCCGAAATATGCGAGGAGATCGACCGCATTATCGCGGAGTCGTTGCAAACGGATCAGCAAATCGAGGCGTGGATCAACCAGGCAGTGATCGCTATTGCGGCCTATGATGCGCCCTCATTCCATCGATTGTTCACCGACGCCTTGCAACGGCTTGGGATGGTCGCTACCTATGAAAAGGTCCTCTATCCGCTGCTTGTACGAACCGGGCTGATGTGGACCAAAGATGCGTTACTACCGGCCCAGGAGCATTTTTTATCAAACCTGATCCGGCAAAAACTATTTGCCGCCATCGACGCGCTGCCGGAGCCCGAATCGGGCCACCAGAAATGGCTGCTTTTCCTGCACGAGGGAGAAGAGCATGAAATCGGGTTGCTTTTTGCCTACTACCTGCTCTTGCGTGCGGGCCAGCACGCGGTGTACCTGGGCGCACGCGTGCCGTATCCCGACCTTCAAGCCGTAGCGAACGACATTGCTCCTACTCATATCTATACTTTTTTCGTAGGCAACCAGACCGAAAATCTGACGCCGCAGCTACTCGGCCAACTTGTTCACGACTTTCCGGATTGCCGGATCTGCTTTTCAGGCGACGTCGAAGGCCTTCAAAACGAACCAGCCGTGCGTCATATCAAATCCATTGAAGAACTACATGAAACAATCGGAAAGGATGCAAAACCTGCCAAGCCATAATGGAGCCCGCAAAAGCATCGGCGTGATCGGCGCCGGGTTTGCCGGGATGGCCGCCAGTGCCATTCTCGCAAACGCCGGCCATGAAGTGACGGTTTTTGAGAAAAACGATGCCATCGGCGGCCGGGCTCGGACGTTCTCCGAAATGGGTTTCACCTTCGATATGGGGCCAAGCTGGTACTGGATGCCGGACGTGTACGAACGCTTTTTCGGGCGATTCGACCGGAACGTCGCCGATTTATACCAACTCCGACAGCTCGACCCGGGCTTTGCAGTTGCCTTTCCCGACAATACCATAATTGACATTCCGGCCGATTTCGACGAGCTGTGCCGGTTATTCGAGCAAATAGAAACTGGCGCAGGCGACAAACTGCGTCGTTTCATCGCCGATGGGGAGTATAAATACCGCGTAGGAATGGATGAGATGGTATACAAGCCGAGCCATTCCATTACCGAATTCATCAGCTTACGCCTTTTCGGCCAGACGGTGCGTTTGCAGCTTTTCAGCTCATTCAGCAAACATGCGCGCCGGTTTTTCAAAGATCCGAGACTGCTCGCACTGATCGAGTTCCCGGTACTCTTCCTGGGCGCGATGCCCAAAGACACGCCCGCCTTGTACAGCCTGATGAACTACTCCGGCCTCAAACAGGGCACCTTTTACCCGATGGGCGGATTTGGAAAGGTGGCCGACGTGTTTCACGACATTGCCCGGCAAGCTGGCGTGCAGTTCCGCACCTCCGAGGCCGTTGAAAAACTGGAAACCTCCAATGGGTGCGTCCGGCATATTCATACCATCAGCCGGTCGATAGCAGCAGACGCGGTGATTGGCAGCGCCGATTACCGGCATATCGAGCACGCTTTACTATCCGCACCGGACCGACATTACAAGGAAAGGTATTGGGCTGATCGCACCTTTGCGCCTTCCTGCCTGCTGTTTTACCTCGGTGTCAGCAAGCGCATTACCCGGCTGCGACACCATAATCTGTTCTTCGACCAGGATTTCGGGCTGCATGCCGAGGAAATTTACCAACGCAAAATGTGGCCTACCGCACCGCTATTCTATGTGTGCTGCCCGTCGGTCACTGATCCGTCGGTAGCGCCCGAAGGCCATGAAAACCTGTTCATACTCATGCCTATTGCCAACGGTCTGCCTGACCCCGAACCGATCCGCGAGCATTATTACCAGTTGTTAATGGACCGGCTCGAAAAGTTCGCCGGCGAGACGATCCGCGACCACGTGGTATTAAAGAAAAGCTATTGCGTTTCCGATTTCAAAAACGATTACAACGCATATCAGGGCAATGCGTACGGACTCGCCAATACGCTACGGCAGACTGCGGTTTTCAAACCCAAACTGAAAAGCCCGAAAGTGCAAAATCTGTTTTTCGCCGGCCAGCTTACCGTCCCGGGGCCCGGCGTACCTCCCGCGATCATTTCCGGCACCATTGCCGCTCACGAAGTTCTCAAATACCTAAACAGCTAGCTTATGAAAAGCATTTTTGACGAATTGTCGGCGTCGTGCAGCAAGAAAACCACACAGCTCTACAGCACCTCGTTTTCACTGGGCATTTATTTCCTGAAACCTGCATTGCACAGAGCCATTTACGGGATTTACGGATTTGTGCGGCTCGCCGACGAGATCGTGGACAGCTTTCTGGGCTACGACCAGACCGTGATGATGGCGCGAATCCGCAAGGAGACCCAGGAGGCTATCCGCGAACGGATCAGCATTAACCCGATATTGAACAGTTTCCAGCACGTAGTGCACAGCTACCAGATCGAATGGGAACTTATCGACACGTTTTTGAAAAGCATGGAAACGGATTTGCTTCAAAAGGAACATACGCAGGACACCTACCAGGAATATGTACTGGGCTCTGCGGAGGTGGTGGGGCTGATGTGCCTGCGTGTTTTTTCAGAAAATGATACCACATTGTATGATGCTTTGAAGCCGTATGCGATGAAACTCGGCGCAGCCTTTCAGAAAGTCAACTTTCTGCGCGACCTGAAAGCCGATTACCAGACGTTAGGCCGCACCTATTTTCCCGGCGTAAATTTCAACCTGTTCTCCGATGCCGACAAGGCACGAATCCAGCAGGAGATCGAGGCAGATTTCGAAGAGGCCCTCACGGGTATTCGTCGCCTGCCAGCCAGTTCGCGCAGAGGGGTTTACCTGGCCTATTATTATTACAAAAAACTGTTTCTTAGGATCAAGGAAACGCCGCCGGAAAAAGTAATGAATGCGCGGATCCGGATTCCCGATATTGATAAGTTCGGATTGATGTTTCGGTCACTACTGAGGCACCAGTTTGATCTTTTATGACGTTTTTGTGTTGTACAGGGAGAATATGCCCACGACACAAAACCTGAAACCCACCATCCTATGAACGACCAAGTTGTGCTTGTAACGGAAGACGATGAAGCCATTGGCCTGATGCCCAAGCTGGAAGCGCACGAAAAAGGCGTACTGCACCGCGCATTTTCGGTGTTTATTTTTAATACAAAAAATGAAATGCTGCTGCAACGACGGGCATTCGGGAAGTACCATTCCGAGGGTCTGTGGTCCAATACCTGTTGCAGCCACCCGCTCCCGGGCGAGGCTGTGCACGATGGGGCCATGCGGCGCCTGCGCGAGGAAATGGGTATCGAAGCGGATCTGGAATTCCTTTACACTTTTCAATACCGGGCCGATCTGGAAAACGGCCTTACCGAGAATGAACTGGACCACGTATTTTATGGAGTAACCGATGCCATTCCGGCTATCGACCCAGCGGAAGCCAGCGATTATAAGTACCTGACCGTACCTGAAATACAAGCCGATATTGCACAAAACCCGCATGCTTACACCGAATGGTTCAAAATATGCATGCCGGTAATAGCGCGCAGGATCGGCCATTGATCCACCCAAGAATCCCGAAACCAGCCTGATGCCACACTGGATACTAAACGCGTTGATTACCCTGGCCGCATTCGTGGCGATGGAATGTGTGGCCTGGCTGGCTCATAAATATCTAATGCACGGACTATTGTGGTCATTGCATCACGATCACCACCAGCGCGATGACGGCGATTTTTTCGAAAAGAATGATTACTTCTTCGTCATTTTCGCGACGCCCGGCATTGTCTGCCTCTGGCTGGGGCTCGATGCAGGTTTCAACTCTTTCTTCTGGATCGGACTAGGCATCACCATTTACGGGTTCACCTATTTCCTGGTGCACGACGTATTTATCCATCAGCGGTTCCGGGCTTTCAGGAGCACCGATTCCGTTTACCTGAAAGCCATCCGGCGCGCCCATAAAATGCACCATAAACACCTTGGCAAGCATGGCGGCGAATGCTTCGGAATGCTGTGGGTACCGCTGAAATATTTCCGTGAGGCCCAAAAAGCTGCCGCGAAATGAAACTGCTTTATCTGCTGGTCGACCTGGGTGCGATCTCCGTGCCGCTGCTAGCCTCGTTTCACCCGAAAATACGGCTCCACAAGCATTGGAAGGCTTTGTGGCCGGCGATATTGATTGCCGCGGTGCCGTTTATTATCTGGGACAGCTACTTTACCAAAATCGGCGTTTGGGGTTTTACGCCGGAATATCTCACTGGTTTCGGGCTATTCGGCTTGCCTATCGAGGAGATTCTGTTTTTTCTCTGCATCCCGTATGCCTGCATGTTTACCTATTTCTGTTTTCGGCAATGGAAAGGACAGCTGAGTTTAAAGTCGGAGCAAAGGGTTACCTGGGTATGTATCGGCCTTTGTCTGGTACTCGGGCTGACAGGCGCGGGTCGGTATTACACTTCCTCTGCGATGAGCTCGCTGGCTATTTTTCTTATCTATCTAAAATGGCAGGCGAAACCGCAATGGCTCGGCTTGTTCTATTACTCACACCAGTTCCTGCTTATTCCTTTCTTCATTGTCAACGGCATTCTCACGGGCTCCGGCCTGAAAAAACCGGTTGTATGGTATAACAATGCTGAAAACCTGGGCGTACGCATTTTCACAATCCCGATCGAGGATATTTTTTACGGGATGTTACTGCTGTCGCTCAACGCGTTTTTGTTTGAATATTTTCTTCAAAAAGCCGAAAAAAGAGCCACCTCTAAAACACGTCCCCATGCGTAAGGGCCACCAGCTTTGAAGTAAGCCAAGGAAATTTGTCCAGCGTTCTCAATGCAAAATCAGTCGTGCGGCTTTTCCCGAAAAGCTTTTGCAAATGATACCCCGCCCTGATTCGCGTCCCGAATGCGGCATCCCATTCCCGACGATAATTCTGCGACGCCTGGCCATACGTTTGTTTTCCGCTAAAAAGAAACAGTAGTTGTTCCGCGAGCAGCTTGGAAGCCCTGATCCCCATGCTCATGCCATTGCCGCAAAGCGGTGTAATGGAACCGGCCGCGTCGCCGAGCAGAAAGATACCATTCGAATCAGTTTGTTTCTTATTGAACTGAACGTTGCTGATGATCAACGGCTGGGGATTTATAAACTTTGAATTTTGAAAATAGTTTTTCAAGAAAGGATTTTGAAACAGAACTGCTTCTTCCATCTGCTTTACATCCTTTCCATTTTCGATGAGATTCCGCGCGGTAGTGAGGTAGCAGAGGCAATACCAGTCGCGGTCCACTTTGGAAACACCGCAATAGCCGTCGCTGAAATTGTGTAGTTCAATTCGGTTAGCCGGAAAATCAGTTTGAATATGGTACTTGATGCCGATATAATTCTGGTTATCGGTATTTGAGATATTGTTTTCGTGCAGGTGAACAAATTGCGGCGTGTATTTGCCATAGCTTCCGCAAACCACTTTGGAAGTGAAATCCCCGGCAGAAGTACGAACTTGAAAACCATCCGCAGGGTTCCCCTGCACATCCATAACGCGGCACTCCTGTATCACGTGGGCGCCCTTGCGCGAGGCGATTTCGAAAAGGTAATGATCCAGGCTGTACCGGCTGATACCGAAGCCACCCATTCCAAGACTGTGGTTTAATATAAATCCGCGATCAGAAGTAATGCCCAGCCTATCGATTTTAGGCAACGAGAGTTCAGCAAGTGGTAATCCCAGGCTTTCCAGAAACGGCCAGCTTTCCATGGAAATGTATTCCCCGCAAACCTTATGAAAAGGATAGTTACCCTTCTCGAACACGACCACCGAAACGTCCCGATCAGCCAGCTGAATGGCCAGACAAAGTCCGGCCAGACCGCCGCCAACGATCGCGCATTCGAAATGTTCAATCCGCGTTCCCATAGACAATCACTTCATGCCGGAACGCCCATTGGTTGTGCACAGAAAAACGGGTGGCGCCCGACTGTTTCAATATTTCCAGCCATTCTTTCCTTTTGAAACCCCTTAAAACCGACAATGGCGCATCATTCTTTACAAGATATGATTTCGAAAAAAGACGCGTCAGAAGCTTAATCGAATAATGGGCCACGGGGTTTCGTTCGAGGTCATTGATAACGAGTATGGCCCCGTTGCTCAATGCAAACTGCACGAGTTCGATAAGGTCAATTTCCGTCAGATGGTGACAGAACAGGCACGCGTGGATAATATCGACCTTTTGCAAATGCCGGTAAGTGTTCCTATAATCATCGCAAATAAGCCTTACACCACTGCCTTGAAGGTTTTCTTCGGCATAGGCAATGCAATCGGGTTTGAGATCAATGCCGTAGAGGTCGAGCGCGAAACCTGCTATCTGGTTCCAATGGGCAATGCGTTTGAGCGTATCACCGCCCCCGCAGCCTATATCCACGAGCGTGTAGTGCCTGCCTTTTTGCAAAACACGTTTCAATGCAGCAAATGAGATGTCATAGCCACCAAGCCAGTGGTTAATAAAATCCAGCTCACGGAGGTTCTGAAAAAGATCGGCCGGGGGAATATCGTCCCCGTCGAGCAGCTCTTTCTGCGAACTCCTATGCCTGAACATAGCGCAATTGCATGGTTTCAATGCTCAGCCCCGGGCCGAATGCAGCGGCGAAAATGCGGTTACCCAAATCTTCGGGCCTGGCTTTTTGGAGCACCTCTTTCAGGACAAAAAGCACCGTCGGCGACGACATATTTCCATATTTTCTAAGCACATCGTAGGTAGGTTCGAGCAGGCATTTATCCAGATCCAATGCCGTCGCGAAATCATCCACAATGCGTTTTCCACCTGGATGCACCGCCCAATGCCGGTAATCTTCCGGTTTGAGCTTCACAGATTTGAGCATAGGGCCGATATTTTGGCGGATCAGATCGGGGACGTACGATGAAAGGTTCATGATAAAACCGGTTTCCGAAAGTTGCCAGGCCATATCCGAATAACCATTGTGCAATACCATCGAATTGAAAGCGTCGATTTTCACCGGATGCATATAACGATCGTCCGGCTGCGATGATACCAGCAATGCGGCTGCACCGTCACCGAAAATCATATTCGAAAGCAGGTAATCGTCATTATACCGCTTCTGAAAATGGATCGTGCAAAGTTCGGTGCATACCACCAGCACCTTTGCATTTGCATTGCTTTTGCAAATGGCATCCGCATTCTTCAATGCCAGAATGGCCGCATTGCAACCCATAAAATTGATACTGCTGCGTTCAATAGATGGACTTAACTTCAATTCACGCATCAACTCCACATCCAGCCCGGGCGCAAACAGCCCCGTGCAGGTAACGGTAATCAAATGGGTAATGCCCTTTTTAATATTTTGAAAATCCGGAATCTGTTCGATCGCCCTTTTGGATAGCGTCGTCGCATGTCGCTGGTAAAGCTGCATACGCTCGGAAAGCGTCGGCTCGGGCATTAATGCGGTATTGCGGTTGAAAAACGTGAATTCCTCAGGCGTTTTGTCGAAATCGGGGATTACTGAATACCGCTTTTCAATGCCGGTTTTGCTTGCCACGATCTTGATTTTCCGGCGCGTATTCAAGTCGTCGGTCGACCGCAGGTAGAAATCGGTGAGCGTTTCCTGTGCATAACCATAATCGGGAACGGCTGTTTCAATAGAGGATAGATAACTCAATGGAATTCTGTTGATAATAATTAAAACGATGAAACAACTATTCATGCAAATCGCTGCCACCCAGTTCATCCGCATCGTATTCCGGAAATTGGCCTGCCTGCGGTCTCTCCAAACCAGCGAGAACCAGATCCCGAACCAGATTACAATAGGGATGAAAAACACCTGGACAATGTAAAAAATCATTCCAAGTTCCCTGGTCGTAAAGTACAAATAATAAAACACATTGCAGAGCACAAACATAGCTGCTGTGAAGGCAAAAGTGCCGATATAGCCCAGTTTATAGCTCAATGTTACCACGCCGTCGCGCAGGTCCTGCTCGTGCTGGTACACCTGCGTGAGCGGATACGCGCCCGCGATCTGGAAAGAGCAGCCCAGTAATACAAAGATATTCGCCGTATCCAGCCGCAGTGCGCCGCCCGAAATGCCGGCCATCGACATATAATAGGTAAATGCCCCCTGAAAAATCACAACGGTCAGGAAACCGGCGAACGGGTACCTTTTCAGCCTGACCTGCCGGGAACTATACGCCCGCGACGCTCCGATGTAAAGCACCAGACAAAACGCGAACAACGTATTTACGAAAGCAAGCGCCAGTACGGTTGCGGCGACATCCAAAAAAATAGTGAGGTAGAAGAGGTCTCTGGTAGGAGGCGGCGGCTTTTCGAGCCCGCCAATGCTGCCCTCGTCGCGGTCAACGTAGCTGTTATACCCATTACTGGCCGGGTAAACGAGGAAATGAATAATCAAAAAGCTCCACAACGCCTGCCTGTGCACCACCTGCTCCGCCTGGCTGTATGCAAACAGGAACAGCGGTGCGAGGAAAAAGGAGAACGGTATCCTCAGTAGTTTAATAGTGTTGCGGGTGATCGGCATGAGGCCAATTTATGCAAAAAAGCGATATCTCGGCGTAAGGCGGCCATCTGCGGTCAGGTATAGTCAGGTGTTGTCATTTATAGTCAGAAATGGTCAAGTATTGTTAGGGTGGTCAGGAATAGGCAACAATCCTAAAACAACAACACTTGACTACTCTTGATGATATGCGATATTGGAAAATCTATGCTCTGCGCCCTCTGCCGCTTGCTGCGAGCCGGTGCAGTGTTGCCACTAGCACGTCTATCTCCTCACAGGTATTATAAAATGCCAAAGAAGGGCGTACGGTGGTTTCGAGACCGAATTTTCTCAGAATGGGTTGCGCGCAGTGGTGGCCCGAGCGCACGGCAATGCCTTCTTTATTGAGCGCCGCGCCTACTTCCTCGGTTTTATAACCGTCCAGAACAAACGATAGCACCGATGCTTTTTCTTTCGCCGTTCCGATCAGGCGCAGACCCGGCACATTTTTCATAAAACCTGTCGCATATTCGAGCAGAAGATGTTCGTATTGATGAATATTTTCGATGCCGAGCTGATTCACATAATCCAATGCCGCACCGAGGCCCACCGCATCGGCGATGTTACCGGTGCCCGCTTCGAAACGCGAGGGCGCACTATGGTATCGAATATGCTCGAATGTCACGTCCACAATCATATTGCCTCCACCCTGCCAGGGCTGCGTCGCATTCAGGATTTCCTCTTTTCCGTACAGAGCACCAATGCCTGTCGGACCGAAAACCTTGTGCCCGGAGAATACAAACCAGTCGCAGTTGAGCGCGGTGACATCCGTACGCAGGTGCGAAACGGATTGTGCGCCGTCGAGCAGCACTTTTGCTCCGACCGAATGCGCCATCTCGATAATCTGTTTGGCGGGTGTTACAGTCCCCAACGCATTTGAAACCTGAGTAAAGGACACGAGTTTCGTTTTCGGATTCAATAGTCCGGCATAGGCATCCAATAAAATCTGTCCGTCGTCGTCGACCGGGATTACGCGCAGTACCAATCCCTTCTTATCAGCCAACTGCTTCCAGGGAACAATGTTCGCATGGTGTTCGAGATGGCTTACGATGATTTCGTCGCCTGCATTCAGGTTCTGATCGCCCCAGGTTTTGGCTACGAGGTTAATCGCCTCCGTGGTACCACGCACAAACACGATCTCATTCACCGACCTCGCATTCACAAACGCCCTTACCTTCTCGCGCGCGGATTCGTAAGCGTCCGTCGCACGGGCGGCGAGCTCGTGCGCAGCGCGGTGAATATTGGAATTTTCATGTTCATAAAAATAACTGATCCGGTCGATCACCTGTTTCGGCTTCTGGGTAGTTGCCGCATTGTCGAACCAAATGAGCGGCTTGCCATTTACACGCTCCTTAAAAACCGGGAAATCATTACGAATGCGGTTTACATCGAAAGGGATCTTGCCAATCGGACTCTGCACGGCACGCCCCAGTTGATCGCGGTCATTACCTACATGGATATTGCCGAACGAAAAAGGCGAAAAACTATGCGGTAAAAAGTTGGCGGCGCCCGGGATATGCGCCTTTTCGGTAAAATTCTCGTTCAAAAAATAATAGGACGGCAGCGACGGCGATGTACCGGAATAGGGCAAATGAGCCGAACTGCCGAAATTCGGAATGCGGCTAAAAACGTCCGTCAGGTCATGTTGCGTATCGAACTGATGCGGTAATGCCGGATTCGTCTTGCCGACAGGCGTCTGGCCGACGGGCGTCTGGCCGACGGGCGTCTGGCCGGCCGGTGAAATGCCTACTCCGGCGGCCGACGGCGGAACATGGCCGTCGGTAAAATGGGGATCGGGCAGGCTCGTTTGCGGCTCGCTCAGATCAAAATCCTGATGCGATTGCGAATATGAGTTCGAGGGCGATTGTGCTCCTCCAAATTCCTGCTGAATGATCCCCAGCATCTTTTGCGCTTTGGGATGGTCTTCGAGATGCGGCGAGAATACAGGGGACGGCATTTCGCCCGGCAATGCCTTGAAAAGCTCATTAGCGAGCCGTTCCAGTACTCCGGCGTCGGGCAAGTTGCCCGAAGAACCGCCCGGAAACCCCGTTGGAATGCCATCAGGCAGGCCGTCAATATTTGTATTCATGGTAGTTTCCGATTTCTACATCCTCCAAAACCGCAATCGCGTCGTCAACCAGCACGGCCAGCGAGCAGTAAAGCGACACCAGGTACGAGGCAATGGCCTTATCGTTGATGCCCATAAAGCGGACAGAAAGCCCCGGCGACTGCTCACCCGGCAACCCCGGTTGATACAACCCTACTACTCCCTGGCGGCTCTCTCCGGTGCGGAGCAAAAGGATCTTAGTTTTGCCGTTTTCGATGGGCACTTTATCGGACGGAATCAGTGGAATACCCCGCCAGGTAATGAATTGGGAGCCAAAAAGCGAGATCGTCGGAGGCGGAACGCCCTTACGTGTACACTCGCGCCCAAATGCAGCGATGGCTTTAGGGTGCAGTAGGAAAAAGCCGGGCTCTTTCCATACTTTGGTCAGCAACTCGTCCAGATCATCCGGCGTTGGCGGGCCGAGGCGCGTAGAAATCTTCTGTTTATCGGCAATGCTCGAAAGCAGCCCGTACTCGCCATTATTGATCAGCTCGCTTTCCTGGCGTTCCTTAATGCTCTCGATGGTCAGGCGCAGCTGCTCGCTGATCTGATTGTAAGGTTTGCTGTACAAATCCGACACGCGGGTATGCACGTCGAGCACCGTGTTCACGGCTGTGAGGTTATACTCGCGCGGATTCTCAACGTAATCGATAAAAGTATGCGGCAACTCGCGCTCGTCGCGGCGGGAACAATCCACTTCCGCGGTGCTGCCTTCTTTTACCTTGTTCAGGCGGTACACGCCGGACTCTACGGGGATCCAGTTTAGCAAATGCGTCAGCCAACGCGGCGTGATCGCCTCGAATTGAGGCACCGTACGGGTTGCGATCGCCAACTGCCGTGCTGCCACGTCACCTAGCGCGGTTTGATTTGGGTTTAACTTGGCCATTCTGTATTTGATTATTAATGAGAAACGAACTGCATTGCGCCACCAGGTATCGCCAGAGCGCGGCCGGATTAACGATCACAAACATACGTGAACTATAAATCAGGCTTTTAATGAACCCCATAACCTGCCACCAGCCGTTTGCCACCTCATTTCTCAAATCGGCCAGCTTCCATAGATTATACCAAGATACTGTTTTCATTGATCAAACACTAGAAATAATATGCTCAAAAACCAGCTGACTACCGACTAAAATTTGGCTCATTCTCCTATCGTTTTTATAGAATTCATGGATTGATCGATTCGAAAGCTTACCACTAAAAATATTCTATATTAATTCCATAGACTATATATTATATTTACTTTTTTGTAGCTTTGGACTTCTCATTCTATCATTTTATTATGCAAGCGGGTAATCTGATCGATATTTATAAGAACGAAACCGTCGCGACCGAGGCATTTAAGGATTTCAGGTTGCGGCGTGGCATCGTGTGCAAGAAATGTGGCGGCACCCATCATTACTGGCTCGCGCCGAAGCAGCAGTTTCAATGCAAGCAATGCCGGTTCCGTACGACGTTACAGAGCGGCACCGTGCTCGAAGGCAGCAAGCTGCCGATCTCCTACTTTTTTATTGCAGTATATATGATCCTGAAAAAAGGCAACACCTTTACGATCCAGGATTTCCAGGAAGAAACCGGTCATAAATACTACGAACCACTTTACGACTTCGTCCGGAAAGTGCGGACGTATCTAAACGCCAACGATCCAAACACCGTGCTGATCGATTTGGTGGAGCTGTTCAATTACCATTTGGTCAACCGGAAATTTCAGGAGCGGGCGATGCATGATTAGTAGGTTTTAGTAAAGTCATTGTCGGCATACCGTACTTCGCCGCCTTTCACTTTTACATAGGCGCGATACGACAACGCATGCATATTGGTAGGGAAACCGATTTTAAAAGTCTCCGTATTGAGTCCTAATTTCGCTGTTCCTTTGAACTTTGCAACGGGATACGGACCATCCACTACGAGCTCTACCGACGTTATTTCGGGCAAAAACGCGTACACGACCCCATACTCCTCCACGGGAATATTCCCGAACTTTTCAAAATTCACGGTGAAAGTCTCGATCACGCCGCCCAGCACATGGAAGGTAGCCGGGCCGGTATGTATTTCCGGGTAAGTCTGCTCCTGCGGTTTGGGATCATTCTTATGCGTGTGATTCGTGCACGCGAGCATGACGATCGCAACTAGCATAGCAGTCAGCCATGAAAGTGGTGTTGTAGCACTGATGTGTTTTCGAGTGATAACCATAACTGTGTCTTTTTTCACAATTATAGCGTCCCCGGCCACCGTTTTCTTAGCTCATCCACCAAGCGGCAACCGTTCGATTAGCAAACGGCTTATTGATAAATTCAGTAAGTCGTATTCATCCGATTGGTCGCATAGCGCACTTCGCCGCCGACCACTTTTGCGTAAGCGCGGTAGGATAATGCGTGCATGCCGGAAGGAAGGGCGATGTTGAAAGTTTCTGTATTGGCACCTATTCTCGGGGCGTTTTTGAACTTTGCCGTGGGATAGGCTCCGCCGATGACAAGGTTCACAGCAGTAGTATCGGGCAAAAATGTGTATACAACGCCGTATTCCTCGATCGGTACATTGCCAAGGCTAACAAAATTGAGGTAAAAATTTTCCACCACCCCGCGCGAGGCATTAAAAGTGGCCGTACCAGTCTGTATTTCCGGGAGTAACCTGTCCGGCATGGGAGGAGGGCTGTACTTCGGAGCACAGGCCGCAACGAATATCGTAAGCAAGCCAGTCAGGAAAAAAAGGTTTTTACGGTCGGTAAGTTTGTGAATGAAGGTCATCATCTTTTTTTCAGCAATTTTATACAAATTCTCATTCCTAAGACACTTTTATTTATACACTTCCTTCAAATCCTTTTCAAACAATGTGTAAGGATCATGGTAAAACTTCACAAAATCAGCTTCGCTGACCTGGCCGTGGAAAGGGGCGTAAAAATGGGTAGGGCTTTTGGTGTCGTTGCGCCAAACGAGCACGTACGCGAGCTGCAACCGCTCCGCTTTCAAGGTTTTGAGTAGCGTTTCGGTCCACCAGGTCGGGTTTGGAATGCTTTCCAGGCCCGTTTCCGTGAACGCCGCTAGCTTACCGGCTTTCTGTGCGTAGTCGGACACGATTTCAAGCTTCTTTAAACCGGCTTCGAGGTTGTATTTTCCGTCGCGGCCGAAATCGCCGTAGTTGTCCATTCCTACCATATCCACCCATTCGTTACCGGGGTAGCGTTCGAGGAATTCATATACGGAGCTGAATTTATTGTCCGGGGAGAATGCGTAAAGAAAGTTGTGTACACCGAGCTGATCGCGCAGATAAGAAACGGTAAACCGCCAGACGGCGATAAAATCTTCTTTCGAGGTATGCCGCTTACCCCACCAGAACCAGTCGCCGTCGAACTCGTGGAATGGCCTGAAAATCATCGGCGCCAGTGTACCGTCTTTACCTTTGACGGAGTGTGCGAAGTCGGCGATTGTTTTGAGAATCAATTTGTATTGCTCATGATGCGAGCCGCCCGGCTTGATGAGCGCCATGGCCGGTTTGGAAACGCCATCTTTCCAGTAAAAACCGTCCTCCGAAGCCGGATTGGAGAAATGCCAGGCCACGGTGGTAATGCCGCCGCGGTTATAAGTTGCTACCACATTCTTCCGCAATGCCTCGGCCGTTTTGGCGATCTCCTCAGCAGGCCGACCCGAAAGTCCCATGAAATCCACGCCGATGACCGCCGGATGCGAGCCCGTCACCGATTTGACGTCGGAGCGCTCCTCGTCACCCGACCAGCCGTGGCCATATTCCGTTGCGTGCTGGTGCCCGAAGAGAATGTACTGTTCAGAGAGTTTTTTGAGGTTGCGGTAAAGCGCGGCAGTCTCCGGCGTCGCTTTAGTATCGATTTGTGCATTTGCGGCTGCAATACCGAGCGATGCACTTAACAGGCTCATTACAAGTCTTTTCATGCGTGTATGGTTCAGGATTTGAGATCGTGTAAAGATGGCGAATAATCGCTTTCCACATGATCGTCATTTATTTTACGATTATTTCGAATAAAATTCGAAAATTTATCAACTCTGACGAACTTTTACAATTCACTCTTTGTAATAGGTGAACTATATTCAAAATACAACGCATTTTTTTGAATATTATTCTATCCGAATCCCACCCGACAGACTCATGAACGGAACTGACATTGTTCTCGATAAAACCGACCTCAGCATTCTGCGTCTTATGCAGGAGAATGCGCGCATGACCAATGCCGACCTGGCGCGCGAGCTGGAAATGGCGCCGTCGGCGGTGCTCGAAAGAGTTAAGAAGCTGGAACAGAAGCAGGTGATCGTCAAATACACGACACGGATCAGTCCGGTGGCGTTGGGACAGACGCTGCTCGCATTCATCACCATGAAATCGTCGGAAGGTATGGGCAGCAACCATACCGCCAGGGAGCTCGCCAAAATACCGGAAGTACAGGAAGTTCACCACATTGCAGGCGAAGATTGTTACATGGTGAAAGTCCGCACAGCCGATTCGGCATCGCTCATGGACCTGATGCGCAACAAATTCAGCAAAATACAGAGTATCACATCCACACGCACTACGATCGTGCTCGAAACGGTCAAGGAAGAGCAACAATTAGTTATACCAGAAAAATGAAATCGCCATGCAAACATCAACAAAAACTCCGTCAACATTAATGGTGGTACTGGCATTCGCCACCGTTTACATCGTTTGGGGATCTACCTATTTTTTCATCCAGCGGGCGCTGGAAGGTTTTCCACCGTTTTTCCTTGGATCATTTCGTTTCCTTATCGCCGGCTTGCTGATGCTCGGCTGGAGCCTGATGCAAGGAGAAAAGGTTTTTTCCTGGAAAGTAATGAAACCCGCCATTGTGACTGGTTTATTGTTGCTGTTTGTGGGCAATGGGGTAGTGATTTGGGTGGAACAATTCCTGCCCAGCGCAATGGTGGCTATTATGGTATCATCGTCGCCGCTGTGGTTCGTGTTGCTCGATAAACCAAAATGGTCGGAGAATTTGAGCAACAAGTCAACTATTCTGGGCCTCGTGGTAGGTTTCGCTGGTGTGATATTGCTGTTTTATGAAAAAATCATGGCAACTATGTCTTCACTGAACAGCGGCCGTGACCTTTTTGCGATGGTGCTCGTCGTCCTAGGCTCCATGGCCTGGGCGGGTGGTTCTTTATATTCCAAATACAACTCGGTATCGAACTCGGCAACAGTCAATTCCACCTGGCAAATGCTCGCCGCCGGCATCGCATTCATTCCCGGCGCATTCTTTTCCGGTGAATTCGCATCCGTTGGACTGTCAACGATCCCCGTCAATGCCTGGCTTGCTACCGGTTACCTGATCATATTCGGCTCGATTGCGGCTTTCAGTGCTTATGTATGGCTTTTGAAGGTGCAGCCCGCCACCAAGGTAAGTACTTATGCATATGTTAATCCCGTCGTAGCAGTACTGTTAGGTGTTTTCTTCGCCCACGAATCCATCACGCCCTTGCAGATTTCCGGTTTGATCGTGATTTTGGGAAGTGTTCTTTTAATTAATTTGCACAAATACAGAAAACCTAAACAGGTAGCCGCAACTTACTAATATGAAATGGATCACCCGTGAGCGCCCGAAAATTGACCGATTGGCCTGTCCGTGGCTCATACGACGCTTCATCGATCCGCAAGCGGAAATTATATATGTACCCGAAAATGAGGTGTTGGGCCGGGCAAAAGTGCTGGGCGCAACACCTTTCGATATTCCCGGCGTGGAGTTTACGCATTACGATGACCAGTGCACATTCGACTATTTCATCAAAAAATACGAATTGAAAGACCCTGCGCTGAGCGTCATGGCACCCATCGTGCGCGGGGCCGACACCGATGATCATACGCTGGCATTGCAGTCGTCCGGTCTCTGGGCGATTTCGGCCGGATTGGCTTACAATACAAAGGACGACCAGGCGCTGCTCGAAAAAGGCATGGTCATTTACGATGCATTGTACAGTTGGGCCTGTCATTTACAGAACGAAAAACACACACAAAGCCCTACGGAGCATTTGCTTTTGCAGATTTATAAAACCTACCTTGACCGAAAGAGCGAGAAGAAACAAAAGGTGCCCGCCTGGACCAAGGATCTGAAAAATATGATCCAGGACCATATCGATACCAACCTCAACCTGAATCTTAAAATTGCTTCGGAAGAGCTGGACGTCAACCCCGCGTACCTTTCGCGGGAGTTTTCACGGTACTTCGATAACCTTTCCTTCGGCGAGTACATCCGCAAACAGCGGATCGAAAAGGCGATCCAATTGCTTGAAGCTACGGACGACACGCTTGCCGAGATCGCCTACCTCACCGGTTTCTCCGACCAGAGCCATTTCAACCGCGTTTTCAAGGCGCACACCGGGCAAACGCCTTCGGGATACAGAAAATTTGTCCGAAAAAGTAAAGGAAATACAAAACGTTAAAACCGTTCTATCCTGCCGGCGCATTGGTTTTTAGAATTGCATGGCGGTTTGCCCGCTTTCATCTAAAATCTCATATTATGCTCCGTCGTTTTACCGGAAAACTCCTTATTACGTTTTGTATCCTCATTACGCTTGCCAACGTCTCGCACGCGCAGCAGCAGACACAGCCCGCGTCGGCATCCGCAAGCACAGTTGCGCCCCTATCCCCCACATACCCGCGCGTAGCCGGTTATGTAGGCATTCTGCACCCCATCGTGACATTCAGCGACGAGGGAACTACCACCAATTTCGATAGTTATTATGTAGTTGGATTACCTACCGGCATTAATATCTGGAAGAGCCCAAAAATCGGCTTCTCTGCGGAGTTTGTACCGCTGGTAAGGGCTGAGAAAGGTACAAGCAAGATGGCCAATTTTCTATTCCACCCAGGCATCCTCGTGACATTAGCACCCGGGCTTACCTTCGCCGGCCGCGCCGCTTTTGAAACGGCCGGAAGGTACGGCTTTACGCCGGTTTTGAATAAGATCGTGAAGAAAAACAAGAACAGCGGCTATTTTGTGGCGGTACCGGTGCCATTCCGCTTCGGGAACGGGCACCCGGCATCGGTCACGATAGGATTTCAGTTCGGGATCACATTCTGATCACAATCAACAACAAAGTGAGCTGTCCATAATCCGTTCAACTTCTGAAATGTCGCGGTTACGGCGGATCAGCGTCATGATTTTTTCGAAGTCGATCAGTTGGGAAGCTTCGAAAGCGATCACGCCCACGAAATTCTTGCCCCTGCTGATAAAATTCAAATGCTTGATCTTCGCCCCGTTTACAGATTCCACACTGGAAGTGATTTTGTGCAGATTCCCGGCATTCCGGTAAATGATCCGGAGAAAAAAGGTTTTGCTCATTGGTCTTGATGTTTATGTGGTTTGTTGAGAATATCGGGACGGCCGCAATCGACCGTCCCTATTACCTTTACGCCTCCGGCCTCCATTTGGTGCCAAAAGGGCACATTAAATTTTGTTAAAATTAGAATGCATCGAACCAAAGCCTGGTCGTCAGACGGTCCTCGCCCTGGGCCGCCACGGCTGCTTTGTAGTTGGCCGCGTTGAGTGCCTGCTCGCCGGTCGGGTATGTGAGGCGAAGCGGTAATTTTCCATTCAAAACGCCGGCATAGGCCGGTTTTAACTGCGGGTAATCCAGCCGGCGCCATTCTGCGAATGCTTCCAGTCCCTGGCTGAACAAGGCCAGCCATTTCTGTTCTCCGATCGACTTTTTATAGTTCGCGGCATCGTATGCAACCGAAGGTTGGGCCAGGTAGGCGGCAATATCCGCATTACCCACCTTGAATTGCTGCAACGAAGCCGTCACTGCCTGCTTGTAAAGATCGGCTGCGCTTTCAGTAATAAATCCGCGTTGCGCCGCTTCCGCAAGGTTGAACAAAACTTCGGCATAGCTCACAAAAACCGCCGGTGAAGCCGGTGCGGTGAAGTAATCGCCCAGTTTGGAAGTTTTGGTAAAACCCAACTTCGCTGCTGAATCCGCAGGAAGGCCATTGGTTACGCCGATGTAGCCGGTAGGCGTCGCGTCGACGGTTTTATTGGCGAAAACGGCCAGGCGCGGATCTTTCAGCTCCTGCAACTTATCGATGATCGATTTGCTGACGCGGTAGTCGTCACGCGTTTCGCGGTCGCGCGAAACGGGGTTCTGGTTCGGGGATGCGAGGTAAACCAGCTGGGCGATTTCGTCGTTGGAAGCGATGAGAGCACTTTTGTCCCTGGCGAGCTCCGTCACCACAGCTTTGGCGGCCTCAGGTTCCTTGTCGGCAATGCGCAATGCAATGCGGAGGCGCAGGGAATTCGCGAACTTCTTCCATTTGGTGAGGTTACCATTGTAAACAAGGTCCCCGCTGATCGGTGAACCGCTGGTATTGATCAGTTCGGCCGCCTTTTTGAGATCGTTCAAAAGGCCCAGATAAACGTCCTTTTGCGCATCGTATTTCGGCGTGAGTGTCTCTTCCAGTTTCAGCGCGTCGCTGTACGGAATGTTACCGTACAAATCGGTCAACAGCTGAAAAGACCACGATTTCAGGATCAGCCCTACCGCCTGGTAATTGGTATTGCCACTCTCCTCCCCGAGTTTGATAATAGTAGCAAAATCGGTGAGTCCCTGCGAGTAAAGGTTCGTCCAGACGTTCTGCACGTTGGCAATGCTTACGGTATACTTGTCCGGGTCTGTATATTGAATTTTAGCCCAATGCTGAATGAACAATGTGGTCGTTTCCATCGAAGCATCCGAGCCTAGCGTTACGTCTGCATTCGACTTGATGGCATTGGCCAGCAAATATTCCGGCTGGGCTTTGATCGCCTCGTTCGGGTTGATATTCGTTTCTTCGAGCTGATCCTGGCAAGCCGTCAAGAGCAGGCCGGCGGCAGCGATCACAAATCCTTTGGTAATGTTATCGGTACGCATGAATATGGGTCAATTTAAAAGCCTAATGAAATGTTAAAACCGTAAGAAGCTGTCGTCGGCAGCTGCAACGATTCGAGCCCCTGGCCGGTATTGCCGGTGTTGAAAGCCGTTTCAGGATCGATGTTGTCCGCTTTCTTTTGCAGAAATGCCAGGTTGCGTCCATACAGAGAGAGGATCAGGCTTTGCAGTTTGAATTTGGAAATAAATGCCTGCGGAACGGTGTAGCCGAGTTTTACCTCACGCAGCTTGATGAACGACGCATCGAACACGCTCGCCTCGTTGATACCCGCGCTGTTGCTGTAAACACCTTTGTAATAGCGCTCCGCCGGAACGATCACGGTATTCGGCTTGCCATCGGTGGTTACGCCTTTCGCAATGATACCATCGTCGTACACGATCGCGCCCGAAGGTGCCGCTGCCGCATTAGCCACTTGCACAGCCACACCGGCTTTGTTGTTGCCAGGATAATAGTAGGTCAGCCCGCCATGTTCCGCGTCGCGGCCGGGCAAAGTCGATTTCAGCACGCCGGTATAGCGGCCGGTCGCATTCGTAGCCGAGTAAATGGAGCCGCCTTGTTTGGTATCAATGAGCACGCTCAGGTTAAAACCTTTGAAAGAGAACGAATTGCTGATCCCGCCCATCCATTTCGGGGTGTAATGCCCCAACACTTGCAGACTCGGATTCTTGGTAGGCAAGCCGTTGGCACCGATGATCTGCTCGCCGTTTCCATCCCGTGCAAATGCCGAGCCGAATATCGCGCCGTAGCCCAGTCCTTTGCTGGCATAAACCGTTACTCCATTGGTACCCAGTTTATAATCGTTCAGAAAACCCTCGTCGTCGAGTTCCACTACCTTGCTGCGGTTTCTTGAAAAGTTGATGCCGATGTCCCATTTAAAACCGGATTCGGTTTCGATCGGCTTCACATTCAGCATCGCCTCAATACCACGGTTATTAATACGCCCTGCATTCAGGAGTTTCTGTTTGTAGCCTGTCGAAGGGCTCACGTCCGCACGTAAAATCTGGTTATAACTATCGGTATTATAATAACTCACATCCAATCGCACACGGTTGCGGAACAATGCGATATCGGCACCGATTTCAGTCGACTGTGTGATTTCCGGCTTCAGGTCCTCGCTCAAAAACACATCCGAAACCGTCAGCAAAGGGGCTGCTCCGAATGGCTGATTGAATGGATAGGTATTTACCAATTGATATGGATCGGTGTCTTTACCGACTTCGGCCCAGCCGCCGCGGAGTTTGGCATAGGTAAGTACATTGGATTTGATATCGAATGCGTCGGTCAGTACCAGACTCGCATTCACCGAAGGGTAAAAGTACGAATTGTTACCGGCAGGCAAGGTCGACGACCAGTCGTTACGCGCCGTGAGGTTCAAAAACGCGTAGTTGCGGAAGCCCACCTGCGCGGAGCTGAATGCGCTGTAAACCTTCTGTTTGCGCAACACATTATAGGATACCAGCGGGTCGCGCGAGTTATTCAGCGTGTACAGGTCAGCTACGGCCAGGCGGGGTGCCTGCTGGTAGTTCTGCTCGTTGAAATTGCTTCGAATGTTTCCACCCACCAGCCAGTCAAGTTCAAAATCAGCACTTACATTCTTGTGAAAATTGAAATTGAAGTCTGTATTGTTCTCATTCACGACATAACTGTCCTCGGTATAAGAGCCATAAGGCGTACCATTGGTGCCGTAAGCGACTTTGAACTTGCGCTTGTCGTTATAATAGTCGTTACCCGTGCGCACATTGGCTGTGAGCCAGTCGGTAATTTTATAGTTCAAATTCACATTACCGAAAAAGCGGTCGCGGCGTTGCTGGGCGGTATTTTCGTATTGCAGCAGGTAAGGATTGCTGTAATAGCTGTGGTTCCAGTTGTAATCGAAACCGCCTTTATTGTAGTCTTTCAGCAACTCGGTATCCACCTGACGCCCAAACCACAGGAATTGAAGCATTACGCTGCTGCCGCGCCCAGACGTACCGGGCAGGTTATCGGAGCTGTTTCTGGCAAAATTCGCGCTCGTCGACAAAGTCAGCTTGTCGTTCAAACGGTAAGTCGTATTTACCCCGAATGAATTTTTGGAAATATCCGTATTCGGGATCACACCGGTTTGCTTGCTGTTGTTGAAGGAGAAGCGGTAATCCACCTTGTCGTTCGAGCCTGCCACCGACACGCCCGTGGTTCGCGTATGCCCTGTTACGAAGAAGTTCTTTACGTTATCCGGGTGCGCCACAAACGGTACTGCCTCTCCATTCGAAAAGAACTGGGGTATCAGCCGTCCGTCCATTCTTGGGCCCCAGCTTTCGTCGGTAGCGTCATTGACACCGCCACCCTTACCATTCACATAAGAGAATGCGCCACCCGTTCCCTGACCGAAAACATTCTGATATTCAGGCAGCACCAATAGCTTCTCCGAAGAATAGCCAAAATTCACATTCACGCCCAGGCCGCGCTGCGTGCCTTTGCCGCTTTTGGTTTTAATTAAAATCACCCCGTTGGAAGCGCGGGAGCCGTACAATGCAGCCGCATTCGGCCCTTTCAGCACGCTGATCGACTCGATGTCGTTCGGGTTAATGTCCGCAATCGCATTCGCAAAATCGCGCGAACCATTGGCGCCGGCACCTAGCTGCGAGTTGTCGACAGGGATACCATCCACCACGAAAAGCGGCTGGTTATTGCCCGCGATCGACGTTTCGCCCCGTATCACGATCCGCGATGAGCCCATCCCGCCCTGGCTGTTGGTAATGTTCACACCAGCAATTTTACCCGATAATGCATTCACCAGGTTGCCTTCGCGCGCCTCTGCAACGTCCTTCGTTTGCAACTCCTGCACCGCATATCCGAGCGACTTCTTCTCTTTCGCAATGCCGAGCGCCGTCACCACCACTTCCTGCAAGATTGTCTCATCGCTTTCAAGCCGAACGTCGAGCTTGCCGTCCCGTGGAACGGGTAATTCAATGGATTTTAAACCGATAAACGAAAATTTCAATATCGAACCGGCGTCGGCCTCGATGGCGTAGCTGCCGTCGCCGTTGGTGGAGGTGCCTTTGGAAGTACCTTTGATAAGAACGGTTACGCCGGGCAGCGTTTCGCCGCTGGTGGAAGTGACCTTACCGGTCACCGGGATCGTTTGCGCCTTTGCCGGTTGCAGCCAGGCGACACTGAACAGGAGGAAAATCAGTACTAAATTTCTTCTCATGATGTGGATTGGAAGTTAGGGACAGCTTAAATGTTTGGGATTCAGTTTATACTCTATTTATTTTATAGATTTAATATACAAAAGTAATACAGCGGCATTATTTCCAATACTCAGGCTCCTATTTTTCGGTTAAATTAGCTACTACGCCCAGCTGGCGATCTTTTTCCAACCCGCTTGTGTCGAAACCACCGGGTCGGATTCGTAGATCCGCGTAATGGCGTCCACTACGAGATCCAGCTCTTCGAATGTGTTGAACTTGCTGAACGAGAACCTTACATTCTCCTTGTCGGCCTCGCACGCCAGCGCCTGTATCACATGCGACGCGCCGCCGCCCTGGCACGCGCTACCGCCCGAAACCTGAATGCCGACCTGGTCCAGCTTGGCCACCAGGCTCCCCGTGCTTAAACAGGGAAACGAAACGCTCAGCACATTGGCGACGCTATTTTCCGTCGATTTGCTCTCGCCGTTATAACAAATTCCTTCTATTCCGCTGATCGCCAGCTTCGATACCAGGTATTGTTTCAGCTTGGAAACCTTATTCCGGTTCGCTTCCAGGTTGCGATAAGCTACATCCAGCGCTTTCGCCAGCCCCACGATGCCCACGACATTCTCCGTCCCGCCGCGCTGGCCACGCTCCTGCCCTCCACCGTAAATCAGCGGCTTCAAGTGGTGCTTTTGATTAATGTAAACAAAACCCGCTCCCTTCGGACCGTGAAACTTGTGTGCCGAGCCCACAAGGAAATCGATATCGGCCTCTTGCAAATCGAAATGTGCCTTACCCATCGTTTGGGTCGTATCAGTAAAAAACACCGCATTGTACCGCCGTGCCAACACGCCGATCGCGTGGATGTCGGTCAGATTCCCGATCTCATTGTTCCCATGCATGAGCGCGATGAGTGTGCGCGGGTTCGCCCGCAGTAGGTTTTCGAGGTGGTAGAGATCTACATTACCGCGTTCGTCGAGCTTCACGAAGCTTGTTTCAATGTCGCCCTCTTTCTCGTGGCGCTTCAATGTCTGCAACACCGCCTTATGCTCGATGCGGCTGGTGATAACGTGGCTAAGGTCATAGGCCTGAATTGCCCCCGACAATGCAAGGTTGATTCCCTCCGTCGCCCCGGCCGTAAAGTATATCTCCTCCGGCGCAGCGCCCAGTAAATGCGCTACCGTACGCCGTGCCCGATCAACGGCCTCTTTTACCCTTCTGCCCGCGCCGTGCGCCGACGAGGGATTCGCATAATGGTTGGTCAAAAACGGCAGGATTGCCTCAATCACTTCAGGGTCCAGCGCGGTAGTAGCCGCATTATCCAGATAAATTTCCATGTGTTTCTGGTTTGTCGTTGATCAAAGTTTGTTAGCGGCAAGGCACAGGTTTTTCAAGGCCTAACCAGCCTGATTTACTGCACGGTACCAGTTTATTACTGTGGTTGGATTTTCAGATTTATCAATAGAATTAGGTTGGGGCACCTTGACGTGTCACAGGTTGCCAGAAGATCACAGAGCCTAACCTCTCCCTTCGTTCTTAATAAATCTATAAATTCGATAGACAAAGATTGATAAAAGATTTTAAGAATGCAAAAAAACGAGGGCGTTTTTTACCATCGAAATTTGAACGAGGGCGTTTTTTTGATATTTTTACCCTCGTTCTAAAAACGCAGGTAATTTTCACCGTCGTTCTTTTTATGAAATACAGCCCGTTAATACCTTATAATAATCTACCTGATTTGCCTCCAAAGGGCAAAATAGAAAATATAACCGTTCTCAAAAAGGTGATTTCGGCCAGTAGGGCACTCTCGGAACTAAAAGGTGCCATTACGAATCTCCCTAATCCGCTGCTGTTTATCGACACGATCAACTTACAGGAAGCGCAGGCCAGTTCCGCCATTGAGAATATCATCACTACGCAGGATGCTCTTTTTCAGGCATCCATTGTCGAAAAGAATATCGATGACGCTCCCACGAAGGAAGTAATCCACTATAAAGATGCATTATGGTATGGGTTAGAGGAAATAAGGAAAAAGCCAGTCCTGACGACCAACCTTTTTATCGCGATCATGCAGATCATTAAGGAAAATCAATCAGGCATCAGAAACATTCCGGGGACTCAACTAAAAAACCCGGCGACAGGACAAGTTATTTACACGCCGCCTGACAGCGAAGAAATTATCCGGAAAAAGCTGGCTGCACTTGAAAACTTTATCAATATCGACGACGATCTGGATCCGCTGATCAAACTTGCACTGATACACTATCAGTTCGAAGCCATTCACCCGTTTTTTGATGGTAACGGCCGTACAGGACGGATTATACTGCTTCTTTATCTGAAACAATGCGGCCTGCTCGATTTACCCGCGCTCTATCTGAGTAGCTATATTCTGAAAAACAAGAATGCATACTACCTCAATCTTCGCCATGTGACAGAACAAGGCAAATGGGAAAACTGGATCCTGTACATGTTGGATATGATCGAAGTTACTTCGCGTGAGAGCCAAATCCGGATCGAGCGTATTGCAGCTTTGATGAAAGAAATGGGCGAAGAAATCCAAAGGACGCTTCCGAAAATTTATTCCAAAGATCTGCTGGAAGTCATTTTCAAGCTGCCTTACACTAAAAGAAGTTCATTGGAACACGCCGGACTGGGAAATATCAAAACGGTTGGCAACTATCTGAAAACCCTTGAAGAGAACAATTTCCTTCAAAGCGTGACGGTGGGAAAGGAAAAGCTCTATCTGAACTTCCGGCTTATGAATGTGTTGAAAAGTTAACCCAGGTTCCTCAATACAGCCGGTTGCACACCCATCAAGTGACTTTGCACATCTGATTGACTTTCGAACCGTAACAGGGGTTAGTTTGCCAAAATCATTCATCTGCAAACTAAAATCAATCAAACCTTGGCAAATGCTGCAACATTGAAATCACTAGCGCTCGAACGGCTGCGCGACGCGGAATGCCTCATTGCAAACGGTCATGCTGGCGCGGCGTATTACATCGGTGGGTATGCGATTGAATTAGCCCTCAAAGCCGTGGTTTGCAAAAGACTGAACATCGAAATATTTGAAAAAGAGGTGGTGCCGCGGCATATTGCCAAGTCATTTATGATTCATGACCTCCTCGACCTTTTAATTCTATCTGGCCTGACGAACGATTTGGAAAACGCCTGTATAGATGACTATGTCTTTCAGGTAAGCTGGACCCGGATAGCGATATGGTCGGAACAACGCAGATATGAAGCAGGCTGTTCGGCTACAAAAGCCGAAATATTTGTTATTTCTCTAAAAATTGTCATGCAATGGTTGCAACAGCATTGGTAGAAACACTGCAAAAAGTGTTTCGGGAAGCAAAAAAAGATGGTCTGATCATAGATGCAATCGGCCTGGCACCCGCCTTTCACGGAATGGTAAAAGACAGCTACGTGCTCGGCGTCAGTGCGCCATCACTCTCGGAAGTACATGAGTATGAAAGTATGGAGATCATCCTAAAATTACTGTGGCAACGTGTAACACCAGAACAACGAAGGATGATTAACCGGGTCAGAGTATTTAATAATAAAGAAGACCTCGATGACCATAAATACAACGACTTTGCAGATTACCCATACGAAGGTTACGCCGGCATTCAACGAAAATTGCCCCTATTATATCCAGTCGATTAAATGCCCTCCAAACGAGGCGTTTTTTGACGTTTTTCACCCTCGTCCGAGTACCGAGGTAACTTTTCCCTTTGTCATTTCACCTCCTTCTTCAACTCTTTATACCGCTTCCGTAGCTTTTCCAGCGTGGATTTTTCCGAAGAACGCTTCGCCAGGTTCACCGTCTCGTGCGGATCTTTAACAGTATCATAGAGCTCCTCATACCCGTGCTCGGTGTAAAGCATATATTTCCAATCACCGCTCACAACGCCCTCCACTTTTGGCAAACGCGGGCTTCCCAGATAGGTGTGTTCATAGAAGAAGTCCTTGCGGGCAGTTCGCTTCTTTTGCTCGACTGCGAGAAGATCGTAACCCTGGACTGCAGATGGCACAAGTATTCCCGCGAAAGAAAGAATGGTAGGCGCAATGTCGATATTCAATGCGAGCTGGGATGATGACTTGCCTTGGAGACTCTTGGGCAGTGCTCCGCCGGAAATAATCAGCGGAACGCGGATGGATTCTTCAAAACCAAACCATTTCCCTTCCAAACCATGCTCGCCGAGTGAAAAACCGTTGTCACCCATAAAAATAATGAGCGTATTCTGATCGATTTTCAGGTTTTTAAGCTGCGCCACCATATTACCCACCACTTCGTCGACGCCGGTAATGAGGCGGTAATAGTCGCGGGTGGTTTGCTGGCGAAGCTCCGGGGTTGAAAGGAGCGGCTTCCACCTGTCACGGCCGATATTCTGATCGGTGCGGAAGAATGCGGGAAGGCTCTCCCAGTATCGCGGGGCAGCAGTCACCGGGTCGGGGATTTTCACATTTTCGTATAAAGGCTTAAAACGCTCCTGAACAGGGTATTTTGGTGGATTACCATCGAGTTCGTGCGGTGCTTTGAAGCTTACCGAGAGGCAAAAAGGTGCCTCGTTACCTGCAAAACGGTCGAGAAATTGCGCAATATCCTTACCCACACTGTCGGTGTGGTGAATGGTGTGACCGCTCTCATTGGCTAACTCATATTGAGGCTGGCCTTCCTTTTTGGCTGCCCAGTAGTCAAACAGCGTATCGGGCTGGTTCTTCACCCCGATGCCGAATTTCCCTATGAATCCGATCTTGTACCCCGCCTTTTTCAGCAATGCGGGGTAGGTTTGAGCAAGGGCTTCCGGTTTGAAATCAGTACCAAAATCATTGATCCCGTGTCTGGACATATATTGCCCGCTTAGCAAGCTTGCCCGACTCACCATGCATATCGCCGTGGTGACATGCGCATTCCGGAACAGAATGCCCCGTTTCGTCAGCGCATCAAGGCGCGGGGTTTGGATGATCCTGTTACCCATTGCGCCGAGCGCATCCCAGCGATGGTCGTCGGTGAGGAGGAAGATGATATTCGGTCTTCTTACCTGCTGCGCGAGCGCGGCACCGGTACACACCAGCGCCAGCATGATAATGATCAATGTCTTTTGCATATTACAAACCACTCGCGCGGAGACTATCCTTGCCGTCATACCGGTAATGCCATTGCCGCATATGTTCGTCGGCGGTCAGGAACTGATCCTTTGCATCAGCCAGTTTCGCCCTAAGTGTTCTTTCAAGTTTTGCCTGCACATCAGCGTACGCCGGTGAGCCGATGAGGTTTTTCAGTTGAAAAGGATCCTTTGCATTATCATACAAAAGCCACGGACCTTTCAAATCTCTTACATAGGTGTATCTTTTCGTGCGGATACCCCGATACTCCCTACCGCCATTCAGGAAATTGTTTTCATGGAACGGCACAGGTACCTGGATCAACGCAGCTTCATTACCTGTCGGTTTTTGCCTGCCAGTCAGAATAGCGGCATAGTTGTTCCCCTCTACGGTTTCCGGAATTTTCATATTACTGATTCCCAACAAAGTAGGCAATATATCAACATTAGAAAAAGGCAATGCGAGCTCCCGCTTCGCAACTCCTAACCCCGCCGGATAATGCACCAGCAACGGCACCAATACCGATTCGTCCCAGGGTTTCTGCTTCCTGACTTTGCCTTGCGAGTAAAGCATATCACCGTGGTCAGAAGTAAAAAGCAGGATCGTATTCTCTTCAATACCTTCTCTTTTCAATGCATTTAAAAGATCGCCTGCCGATTTATCCAGTGCCGTGCAATGGGCATAGTAGCCAGCCAGGTCCTTCCGGGCTTTGGCTTGCAGCGAATCGGGCACGTTCGGGCGGAGTTTCAGCCTTGCGGGATCGTACATTTTACGGTACGCCTCGGGTGCGGTCTGGTAAGGATCGTGCGGCGGTCCCCAGGATAATACCAGCAGGAACGGGTTGTTCTTATTTTTGTCAATGAAGCTGATCGCACTGTCGGTCTGGGGAAATACATCATAGCCCGGCCATTCGTGGCGCACATCGTTTTCGTCGAAATAGAAGGAGCTATTGTAATCGTGCGTCACTTCGCGGGCTTTCCAGTAATCGAACCCCTGACGACGGTCGCGCGGAACGGCGCGGTTACGGGCGGCGAACTGCTTTTCATAGTTGGCTTGTCCGTTGATGTGCCATTTCCCAATGTACCCGGTCGCATAACCTGCCTCCTTGTAAATTTCTGCCAATGTGAGCGCCTCGTTCCGCAGGGGACGGTCGTTGTAAAAAACCCCGTGCGTGAGCGGGTACTGGCCCGTGAGCAGGCTCGCCCGTGCCGGGCTGCACACCGGCATGACCGACACGGCGGTTGTAAAAATCACGCTCCGCTGCGCCAGCTTGTCCAGATTTGGCGTTTTCACATCCACATTACCTGCATACCCGAGCGACTGCGCATTCCATTGATCGGCGAGCACGATCACGATATTAGGCTTGCGCGACGTCTGCGGCCTGTTGGCTTTCCACGCAAAACCGGTTGCCACCGCCAGCACAATGCCGACGACCGACAACCGGATCACATACTGATGTTTTGAACTCATCTTCCTGCTTCCTGCGCTCGTTCCGGGTAACCTTTTTTCAGCAAAACAGCCAGTTCATTCACCGTAATCACGAAATTCTTATCCTTCACCAGATTTGTAAATTCTCCCGGATCTTTCTGGTGGTCATATAATTCCGCCCCTGCTTTCCCGCCGTCCCATTCGGTGTAACGGAACCGCTCTGTGCGTACGCTGCGGCCGAAAATCTGACCTCGCCGCACCTGGGTGTAAGCCGGCTTGTTCCAGGGAGCAGCCGGATTTTTCAGCAATGGCGTCAGGCTTTTACCCTGCAAATTCTGCTTCGGATCGAGTCCGCACAGCTCGGCCAGCGTCGGATAAATGTCGACCAGCTCCACGGTGCGGCCGGATGCCTTCCCTTTGGTACCACCCGGAACCGAGATAATGAGCGGCACGCGTGCCGAGTTTTCAAAAAGGCTCTGCTTCATCCACTGCCCGTGCTGACCCACGTTGTAACCGTGATCGCTCCAAAGCACGATGATGGTCTTATCGGTCAATTTAAGTTTGTCGACGGCGTCGATCAGCTTGCCCACCTGCGCGTCCATGAATGTGATCGTAGCATAATAGGCCCGTAATGCCTCCCGGCGCTTAGCCTCATCCAGGCCCCAGTGCGGCGGTTTGGTAAATAATGCGGCTTCGGGTACGTCGTCGAGGTCGTTCGGGATCTCTTTGGGAAGCGGCACCTGGTCTACCGGGTACATATCAAAGTACTTTTGAGGTGCCACATAAGGCGTATGCGGCCTGAAAAAGCCCACGGCAAGGAAAAACGGCTCGTTCTTTTTCTCAGTCATGATCTTGATTGCCTCGCTGGCGATCATCCCGTCGGTCTGCTCCTCGTCAGTGCCCTCGGTAGCGCGCCACGCTAATGCGCTCCCCAGCCCGCGGTCTGGTGTGAGGTTTTTGATCAATGGCTCCTCGGTTTTGTCACGCCCTTTGGGATTTACGCGGTAATGCCACGAATCCGGGTCGTCCAGGCCGTCGGTACCAATCTGGCCCGGTACGCCGTAATGGTATATTTTGCCAACCCGAGCACTATAATAGTCATTGTTCTTAAAAAGCTGCGGCAGCGTAACGACATCCGGCAGGTTTTTGCGAAAATGCGTCTGCAACTCATAGATCTTCGTCACGTCCGGCCGCTGGCCGGTGAGCAGTGACGAACGGCTCGGACTGCAAAGCGGGAACTGCGTATAAGCCTTATCGAACCGAACACCCCGCTTCGCCAGGCGGTCGATGTTCGGTGATTTCACAAATGTATTTCCGTACGTGCCCAGGTCATTATTCAGGTCGTCGACGGCAATGAACAGGACGTTGTATTTCGGTTTAGCCTTATCGTCGCCATCCGCGGCTGCCGACGCAGCAAAAGGAACAAGTGAAAGCGCCGCCAGCGCCAGCAATGCGTATTTTCTCATCATAGATTTTGGTTTGAATTATTCCTTGCCCTCTTTCACGGTCGGGGCATCCTTTGCATCGGTTTTGGGCAAAGACTTTGCCAACGCTGCCTTCACCGACGCATATTTCGCATCAGCAGCCAGGTTTTTCCATTCCTGTGGGTCGGTATCATGATCGTAAAGTTCCTCCGAACCGTCGTTGTAACGGATATAGCGGTATTTTTCAGACCGCACCGCGTGATTACCCAATCCGTGCGTGGTAACGGAAGGGTGGTTCCATACCGCCGCGGGATTTTTCAGCAGCGGCACGATACTGTTGCCTTCCACCCCTTTCTTAGCAGGTAATTTACACAACTCGGTGAGCGTCGGATAAATATCCATCAGGTTCACCGTGCGTTCCGAAATGCCATTAGCTTTCGACAAACCCGGCGCATAAACAATGAACGGCACGCGCGAAGCCTCTTCCCACAATGCAAACTTCCGCCAATGTTCCTTTTCGCCCAGGTGCCAGCCGTGGTCACCAAAGAAAACAATGACCGTATTTTGGGCATATGCGCTTTTCGCCAACGCGTCCAGCAAGCGGCCAATCTGCCCGTCGGCAAACGTAATGCTCGCCAGATAACCCTGTACCGCCTTCTCCCACTGCCTATGCTCGACGATAAACTTGTGATCACCCTTCGGCTTGGCGATTTTCACGCCGGCATCCGGCACATCCTGCAAATCGTTGGCAATGGTTTTCGGTAACCGAATGGAAGACAATGGATATTGGTCGAAATACTTTTGCGGAACATACCACGGCAAATGCGGCCGCGTAAAACCAACGGCCAGGAAAAACGGCTTGTCATGCCGGTCATTCAGGAAGCCGATGCCCTCATTCACCACCTTGTAATCACCCATATCCTCATCCTGCACATTCACAGGGCTCCAATCGAAATGCGCGAAGCCATTAACCGGGGCCTTGGGCGGCCCGGGCGATTTGGGAACATCAAAATAGGAAGGCCACGAAGCCTTATCGTTGAATGCATTATGAAAAATCTTACCGGCCCCCTTCACTTCGTACCCGTTGGCAGTGAAGTATTGCGGAATGGTCACGGCATCCTTCAAGACCGGTCGCCAGGGCTGGTTGTTATGGTACACCCCCGAACTCGACGGCCTCACACCCGTAAGCAGGCTCGCACGCGACGGGTTACACGCGGCGCGGAGCAATAGGCCCTCTTGAAAACAACGCCTTTCTTCGCCAGCCTTTCGATATTCGGCGTTTTGATACCCGGGTACCCGCCAAATGGCCCGACCCAGTCGTTCATATCGTCGACGGCGATGAAGAGAACGTTGTATTTCGCGTTTTGGGCGATTGCGTCCAGGCCTGGTAACACCACCACGGCCAGTAACCAAATAATTCTTTTCAAATTCCCGATCATATTAGTCGTCATAAATATATTATTCCCCTTTGTCTGCAAATGCCGGATCGGGTTCCAGGCCGGGTAATATCACTTTCGCTACGCCCGGATCGCCGAATTTCCAGGCCGGCAGCTTATCCATTTCAGCCTGAAACACCTTTCTGATTTTTTCTCCTTTCGTTCCCGCCTTACCCAACGCAATCGGATTTTTCTCCTCAATATCCTTCTGCAAATCGTAAAAACGACCGTCGGAATAGAGCTTGTAATGGCGGTCCCTGAAAAAACGGGCCGATTGCCTGTTAGCCGCTTCCGAATGGATGGGCTGGTAATGCGAGAAAATCCACTTCCGCGGAACACCTTTTTCGCCTTTGATCTGCGGAAGAATGCTGACACCATCGGTATTCCAGGCGGCAGGCACTTTTACATTTGCGGCCTGTGCGATGGTCGGAAGGATATCGGTAAAATCGACGAGATCATTCGTTTCGTGGGTTTTGTAGCGACCGGTTCCCCAATTGACAATCAGCGGCACGTGATGGCCGCGATCGATCGTCAGCCCTTTGCCGCCTTGCAGCCTACTGCCGTCTTTCAATTGTGTCACGATAGGCCGGCCGGTGCCGTTATCGCCGGTAAAAATGATGATGGTATTCTCATACAGTCCGAGGTCTTTCAGTTTCTGCACAATCTTCCCGACATTTTTATCCAGATAAGAAACCATATCCCTGAAATTGGCCGTGTCCTTTTTAAAACGCCCTTCCACGTCCGGTTTCCAGCTTTTACTATCGGGAGTAGGCAGAAAAGGATCGTGCACAAGCGCCATCGGGAAATACGCCAGGAACTTGCGGTCCTTGTTCTTTTCGATGAAGTCGAGCATGTAGTCCGTGAAAATATCCGGGCCGTAATCGTCGGCGTCCGTTTTCAATAGCTCCCCGTCGCGGTCGATGAGCGGTTTGGCGTAACGCTCGCCCTCACGGCGCGGCTTGCTGAGCTGCCACAAACAATACTGGTCAAAACCAAAGTGTTTCGGCAACTTCTGGTTCGCGCCGAGCTGCCATTTGCCGGCAATGGCCGTGGTATAACCGGCTTCCTTCGCCAGATGCGCGAAAGTCTTCTGGTCCTGGTTCAGAAAGCCGAACTCGGAGTAATTCTTGTAGTTGTACTTCCCGGTCATGATTTGCACACGCGACGGCGTACAAAGCGGCTGCGAAAAGCCATAGTTGAATTTCAAACCCTCTTTGGCGAGCCGGTCGATATTCGGGGTCTGATAGGTACTTCCGTAGGTCCCAATGCATTCTTTGCCCATGTCATCCGCCAGGATCAGGACGATGTTGGGCGTTTGCTTCTGCGCCAGCGCCGGTATGAAAGCGAGGAGCGTCAGCAGCACGGTCAGGTGTTTTTTTGTGGTCATTTGTGGTCAGGTGTTGTCGTGAAATAGTCAGGTGTGGTCATTTGTGGTCAGATATTGTCATGAATAGTGAAATACTACTTCCCGCCTCCTGCGCCGGTTTCTTGTTTGGCTTTGTCGTAGTCATAAAACCATTTGAAGGTCTTGTCATAATCTTCCGCGCCGACGCGTTTGTACCATTCTTCATATTTGGCCACCAGTTTTTGGGAAATTTCAGGCTGTTTGTCGAACTGGTCGTGCAATTCCGTGCGGTCTTTTTCCACGTCGTACAATTGCCATTTCTCGGTTTTTTCTGCTACCAGTTTCCATTTACCGTCACGGATAGCGCGGTTGCCTTCGTGTTCCCAGAAAATCGGGTTCCTGCGATTGACAGGCTTGCCGGTGAAAGCAGGTTTCAGACTGGCGCCTTCCAGCGGTTGGATCGTATTGCCTGCATAAGTAGAAGGGTATTTCGCATTACCAAGATCCACCAGGGTCGCCATAATGTCGATGATGTGCGCCGGCTGACGTTCCAACTTGCCATTGCGTGCGGCAGGGATACCCGCGGGCCACGAGATAATACCCGGCGAAGAAATACCACCCTCGTGCGTGTGGTGCTTGTAGGCCCAGAACGGTGTGCAAGCGGCTTCCGCCCAGCCCTGGCCCAGGAATACCGTGGATTTAGCGGTACCCGGCTGATCGCCCTCGTAACGGCCTTCGATCCCCGGCTCGGCATTACCGCCATTGTCGGACACGAAAAGAATGACGATATCGTCAAAAACACCGCGCTTTTTGAGCCCTGCCACGAGGTCGCCGATGCTTTTGTCGAGCCGGTAAATCACCGCGGCGTAGATCGCCATCATGTCGTCGTAACGTTTCTTCTCCGCATCGCTCAGGCTATCCCATTTCTTCACATTCGGGTTAATAGGCGGCAGCTTCCACGATGGGTCCACCAGCCCCAGCTTGATCTGCTTTTCATACCGTTCCTGGCGCAGCTTTTCCCAGCCTTTCAGGTATTTGCCGCGAAATCGGGCGATGTCCGCTTCGGGTGCCTGCAAGGGAAAATGCGGCGCATTGTGGGCGAGGTAGAGCATAAACGGCTTTTTATCAGCCACAGCCTCGTCGATGAAGCGCAGGCCATAATCCGTCCAAAGGTCGGTCGAGTACCAGTCTTTCGGCAGCTTGTCCGAGTCGTTGGGAATTTCCTGTCCGTTCAGAAAAAGCTTGGCATTATTGCCATTTCCATAATAAAATCCTCCCGCAGGCGCGTGCAGCGAGCGGTCGAAGCCGCGGTTCGACGGATACACACCATGTTGGTGCCCGACGTGCCATTTACCGGTCATGGCTGTAAAATAGCCGGCGCTTTTCATGACCTCGGCGATGGTCACGCTGTTATGGTTGAGTTGCCCGCGGTAGGCGGGATGGTCTGCCCCCTTGTCGTCCATCATGTGGCCGATACCCGCCTGATGGCTGTACACCCCCGTCAGCAGGGCTGCCCGCGTGGGGCAGCAGCGGGCGGTGTTGTAAAAATTGGTGAGCCTTACGCCATTCCGGGCTAACTCGTCGAGGTTAGGCGTCGGGATTTCGCTGCCGTAACATCCCAGATCCGCATAGCCCAGGTCGTCGGCCAGGATTACGATCACATTGGGTTTCTTTTGGGCAAAAACAGTTTGCGCGGCAGCGGTCGTCGCAGTGAGCGCAGCCGCCAGCAAGAGCCGGCCGATTCGTTTTTTAAACATGTTATAAATGATTATTTCAAAAATCTATTGATACCGGATTGTGACCTTCTTCAACTTTCCTGTAAATGCAAATGGCGATTGGTACTGGTCCGAAACCGGAAACTTCTGGTCGCGCCCAACGTCCGTGCCATCGATCTGGCGTGGTCCCTGCACCTGTGCCTGCGTAGCCGCGAAGCTGCGCTCGCCTATCTTTTCGTCGTTGATATAAACCGTCTCTTTACCCACCGACTTGCTGCCTTCCGAGGGACCGGTAAATTCATAAATCAGTTTGAAATGCACGCGGCCTGTCGGGATGGCACCGATTGAAGCCAAACGGTACGAATCCCGGGCAGTTTTGTGCGCATAATGCAACTTCCCGTCCTTCACGAACAAGCTGATACCGCTCTTCTCCCCTCCTACCGCAAAAAGTACGCCCTCCTCTTTACCCGTAGCAATATCCGCTTCTGCATCCACCGTGAACGACCGTCCGTCATACAGCGGGCTGCTTACGCCTACAAGGTTATCGACCCCGGGGAAAAGGGTGATTTCAGGCATTTTCCCATAGACTGTCCGCCCCGCAGGCATATCATGCGCGGTGAAATCTTTCAGCGGGTACACGTTGTACTTCTTCGCCTCCTGATCGAAAACAGCTTGCAATTCTTTCAGCTTCTCCGGGTTTTCAGCGGCCAGATTGACGCGCTCATTGAAATCCTCATTCAGGTTATACAATTCCCACACATCTTTACTGAAATCCACCGACTTGCCCGACGGATCTGCCTTGCTGCCCGCGTCGAAACCTTCCCAAACCGAATGCCCTTTCGAAGCCTTCCAGCCGTCTTTGTAAATGGACAATGCGCCGGCGATCTCATAATACTGTACCGTATGCTGCGAAGGAGCGTTCTTCTGATCCACGGCATAGGCAAGGCTCGTACCCTCGAAAGGCTCCTGCTTATAGCCGTTGATCACCTTCGGCGCCTCGGCTTTTGCCAGTTCGAGTGTCGTAGGCAAAATATCGTTCACATGCCCGTACTGATTACGGATGCCTCCTTTCTCCTTAATGCCTTTGGGATAATACAGCACCATAGGGTTACGCGTGCCCCCCTCGGTGTTGGCATCGCCTTTCCAGTAACGGAATGGCGTGTTGGCTGCCGCCGCCCATCCGATAGGGTAATCCGTGCTCGACTCGTCGGTACCGATAAGATCGCGGGCATTCAGAATGGCATCGATCCGGGCCTCGCCTTGCAAACGGTTAATCTGCGGACTGATCGTACCGTGCTGGGTACCGCCCTTGCTCGCCCCGTTGTCACCCAAAATCACCGCAATGACCGTGTTATCGAGCTGGTCGATCTGTTCCAGGTAGTTCACAATACGGCCGATCTCGTAGTCGGTGTATGTGTAAAATGCCGCATACACTTCCATGAAATGCGCATAGGCTTTCTTTTCCTTCTCCGTCAATGCAGCCCATTCCTTGACGCCCGGGTTACGTTCGGGCAGCACCGCATTTTGCGGGATAATACCGAGTTTCTTCTGTTTTTCAATCACGATCTCGCGGTACTTGTCCCAGCCCATATCGAACTTGCCTTTGTACTGGTCAATCCACTCTTTCGCTACCTGGTGCGGTGAATGCGTGGCGCCCGTCGCGAGGTACAGGAAAAACGGCCGGTCCGCATCTACGGATTTCTGGTTGGCAATGTATTTGATCGCCTTATCGGCCAGGAGTTCGTTCAGATGTTTGGTGTTCGGCTCGATATCGAGCTTCGTCACATCCTCCCAAAGCTCGGGGTGCCATTGATCGGTGGCACCGGGCAGGAACCCATAGTAATGGTCGAAACCGCGACCGGTGGGCCAGCGGTTAAACGGCCCGGCCTGTGAGTTTTCGGTTACTGGAACAAGGTGCCATTTACCCAACGCGAATGTGGCATAACCATTCTCCCGCAACACCTCCGCGGCAGTACCTTTCTCGAAAGGAATGTAGGTATCATACCCAGGAAAATCAACCGCAGCCGGCGTCAGCAAGCCGACGTGTACCGAATGATGGTTCCTGCCAGTGAGCAGGGCCGCGCGTGTAGGCGAGCAAATGGCCGTGGTATGGAAGTTGGTAAACCGCAGCCCATTATTCGCCAACTTTTCGATGTTCGGGGTTTCTACCAGCCCGCCGAATGCCGTCGTGGCGCCGAAACCCGCGTCGTCAATGAGAATCCACACCACATTGGGCGCACCTTTCGCGGCCTTTTTATTGTATTGAATATGAAATGGCGTCGATTCCTGCAATGTCTTGCCGACCTTTCCATGCCAGGGTTGCTGAGGGCTATGCTGCGCCGTCACCGAGTGAACGGTCAGGCCCACCGCCAGTATTACTGTACTGATTTTAAACAGGTTCTTCATCTTATTGCGATATTAAAAACTGATTACTCCTCGCCTCGGACGCCGGGTGTATCCACGTTACTTGAAGCGTTTCCAGGCTTTCCGGGTGCGTATTCCGGATTCAATTGAGTGGGGATCGGCGCGTTGGTCTTTTGCTTCCAGGCTTCGAGCTTGTCTTTCAACTCTTTGGTTTTGGCCGGATTGGTTTTGGCCAAATCTTTCGTTTCACCGATGTCCGCGCGGATATTATACAGTTCCACATGCCCGTCTTCATAAAACTGGTGCAGCTTAAAATCGCCGGAACGAATGGTACTTGCCGGCCTCGTGCGGAATGCGTCCTTATTGCGCTTGTCGCCCTTATAAGCTTCGAGATAGGCCGGGAAATGCCAGAAAATGTCACGCTGTGCGGCCGTTTTGCCTGCCAAAAGCGGGGCGAAACTTTGTCCGTCCACATCCGCATTCAACGGTTTTTGAATATGAGCCACTTCCAGCAACGTCGGGTAAAAATCAATGCCGATCACGGGCGAGTCAGTCTGTGAGCCTGCCTTGGTTTTGCCCGGCCATTTCACGATCAGCGGCACGCGTACGCCCCCCTCATAAAGCATTCCTTTGGAGCCGCGCAACGGATGCTGGGCGGTCACGGCACCCATCCCGCCATTGTCCGAGAAAAACACGACGAGTGTATTCTTTGCCAGGTTTAAAGCGTCGAGCTGTTTCAAAACACGGCCTATTCCCTCATCGGCACTCTGGATCATCGCCGCATAGACGGGGTTATGATGGTACGCGTTTCCTTTTTTGGATTTGTATTTGGAAATGATATCCGCCTTGGCCTCAATGGGCGTATGCACGGCGAAGTACGACAGGTATAGAAAAAACGGCTTCTGCTTGTTGGCATCCAGGAATTTCACCGCCTCATCGGTCAGCCGGTCGGTGAGGTATTCGCCTTCCTGGCCGCTGGTAATGCCTTCGTGCGGCGACGCTTTACCATCTCTATTATAAGGATAAAAATAGGCACTCGTACCGCCGGTTCCGCCTATCACGTGCTCAAATCCCTGTGCATGTGCATCGGCGCCTTTGGCTTTCCCACCCAGCTGCCATTTGCCGATCAGCCCGGTACTGTACCCGGCATTTTTAAGCTCCTCGGCGATGGTCACGAATGCGGGGTTTAACACAGTATTGTTTTCGACAGGGATCAGCTTGCGGTCCGCCGAATTGCCGCGATCGGCATTACCCACGGTGTAAATACCGTGGCGCGGCGTGTACTTGCCCGTCATCAGCGACGCACGGCTCGGCGCACAGTTCGGACCGACGGAATAGGCCTGTGAAAACCACATTCCCTCTTTCCGGAGCCGGTCGATGTTCGGGGTTTCGTAGTATTTGCTCCCTGCCGAGCTCAGGTCGGTCCAGCCCCAGTCGTCGACCAGGATGAAGAGGATGTTGGGCTGGTCTTTCGCCTGCGCGAAGGCACAGGCGGGTAACAGGCTCAGCAAAACCACGATTTTCAGAATGATCTTTTGCATATTTCAAATGTTTAAGACCGTTATTCCCAGCCCGGGTTCTGCACGAGTTTCGGGTTCAAATCCATTTCACGCTGCGGGATCGGGTGCAGGTAATGCTTCTCGGCGGCATTGGTTTTGCCGGCCGCGTGCAATGCGGTGATCATCCGTTTCGTGCGGATCAGGTCGAACCACCGCTGGAATTCGAACATCAGTTCCAGGCGGCGCTCCAGATAGATCGCTTCGCGAAACGCGTCTTTGCTCAAACCGGACAATGCATCGAGTCCCGCGCGCTTGCGGACGCGGTTCACGGCGGCATAGGCATCGGAAGTGGGGCCGTTACCCTCGTTCAATGCTTCTGCGTAAATCAGCAGTATCTCGGCAAATCGGATTACCGGTATGTTCCTGGCCGATTCCGTCGGATTAGCGATCTGCGCCGGGTCGAAATACTTGAAAAAGCGCGGCGGGAATGTGATCTCCTTTCCGGTGGTAGGGCTTACAAGCGAGGTAAAAAACGTCACATCCCGGCGCTTGTCCTTCTCGCTGAACAGCTTGTATACATCGGCATGAGGCTCGTCCGTCCCCGCCGAAGCCACCCCGGGTATCCCTACCGGCGTGGCCGACGAAGCGAGACGGTTACCCTGCCCGTTGACATTGGATTTACATTGTACCGAGAAGATATGCTCTTTCCCGTTCTTGGTGGCCACATTGAAAACATCCGCAAAGTTCTCGAACAAATCGTAGCCATAAGGCCCATCGATCACTTCGAGGCTTTTTGCAGCAGCCTTGTCCCATTCCTGGCGCGTCAGGTAAACCTTCGCCAGGATCGATTTGGCAGCGCCACAGGTAGCCCGTCCGGCATTGGCACCAGTGAAGGAGTTAGGCAATGCCTCCGCATCGGTCAGATCCTGGATAATCTGCTTGTACACATCCTCTTTCGGTGTGCGCGCCACCTGAATCGCCTCATTACCCAATGAGCCATTTTCTTCAAGGATGAGCGGGACGTCGCCCCAAAGCCGTACCATATTGAAATACAGTAGCCCGCGCAAAAATTTCGCTTCGTTCACGAGCCTGGTGCGCAATGCGGCGTCCATTTCAATGTGTGGAATGCGCGCTATGGCGATATTGGCCCTATTAATAGCCACATAACTTTCTCTCCACAATTCATCCACGCGGTCGTTGGTCGTGGAATGCGCCAGTACAGAAATCGTGCGCACGTCGGCATTCGTCACACGCAGGCCCGCGATGGCATCGTCGGACATAATTTCGAATGCGAGGTGAAACAGCCGGTTGTACATCGTAAGCCCGCCGTTATTTAGCGCCGCATTGTACACGGCAGTCACGGCGGCGAGCGCGTCGCTTTCGGTCTTGTAAAATTGTTCGGTGGTAATGAGGGAGGCTGGATCCTCGTTCAGGTCCGTGCAGGCCGTGAAGCTGGAAATGCCCATTATCAGTAATAGTATCTTTTTCATATATGGTCAGATGTGGTCATGGAATGTCAGATGTGGTCAGGGATAGTCAGATGTAGTCAGGGATGGTCAGATGTGGTCAGGGATGGTCAGGACTGTCATTTGTTGTCAAGTATTGTACTTCAATGACAATACATGACTATGAATGACTACAAATGACAGGGTCCGACACTTCACAAAAATGTTTAGAACGAAATACTGAGACCGCCGAGAAACGACTTGCTGCCGGGATACACGCTGTAATCGATTCCCTGCGTGAGCGTACTCTGCTCGTTGCGGCTCACTTCGGGGTCGAAACCGGTGTATTTAGTCCAGGTAAGCAGGTTGGCCGCCGATACGTACACCTTGATCTGGCTCGCATGGATTTTGGAGGCAATAGCCTTGGGCAAATTGTAACCCAGCGTCACGTTTTTCAGGCGCAGGAACGACGCGTCCTCCACGTACCGGCTGGTATTCACAGCCGCAGGGTCTTCGAATGCCCGCTGGATTACATTGGTCGGATTGGTCGGTGTCCAGCGTTCTAATGCGGTTATAGAAGCATTCTGCTGGCCGGTCAGGAGTTCGAGCTGCTGCCTGTTCTGGTTGAAAAGTTTGTTACCATAGGTCCCTTGGAAGAAAAAGCTGAAATCGAAGTTGAGATAGGACAAGGTGTTGGTAATCCCTCCCTGAAATTTCGGCTGTGCATTACCAATGAGCGTCCGGTCGTCGGCCTGTGTGATTTTACCGTCGCCATTGATATCGACGTAGCGGCGGTCGCCCGGTTTGGTAGTCGCCGGGTTAATGGTCGGCAGGTTGGCGATATCGTCGCCAATCTGGAACAGGCCGTTGGTTTGGTACCCGTAAAATGACCCGAGTGGCTGGCCCACCTTGGCGATATTGGCACCGGAAATGATGTAATTGGCCCCGTCACCGAGGGCTAGCACTTTATTACGGTTAATGGAAAATACAAAGTTGGTATTCCAGGTAAATGCACCGGTGAAGTTCTCGGTATTAATCCCCAGTTCAATCCCCTTGTTCTCTACCGAACCGTAGTTCTGCAATGCGGTCGATTGCCCGGTCGTGTAAGGGATCGGTACATTCAGAAGCAAATTTGTCGTCTTTTTGTAATAGGCATCAAACACAAAATTGACGCGGTTTTTGAACAATGAAAGGTCAATACCGGCATCGTATTGTGCGGTGGTTTCCCATCCGAGATCGGGATTGGCAATGCGGTTCGGCGCGAAACCAGTGTAGGTCTGCCCACCGAAGAAATAGGTATTGGAATTCAAAGTCGCCAGCGAAAGGTACTGCCCTATCTCCTGGTTACCCGTCACCCCGGCGCTCAGGCGGAGTTTCAGATTGCTGATGGTTTTATAGTTTGAAAGGAAATCCTCTCTCGAAATATTCCACGCAAATGCCGCGGAAGGGAAATAGCCCCATTTCTTGTCCTTCCCAAAGCGGGAAGATCCATCGGCGCGACCGCTCACAGTGAAAATGTATTTCTGGTCGATGGAATAGTTGATACGCCCGAGCCAGGAGTTCAATGCCCACGCCGACGAGCCTGATGACGGCTGGCTATACACGGAGCCACTTCCGAGGTCGTTGTATTCCAACTGGTCGGTCACAAACGCCTCGGACGCAGCTATGGCGCTTTCGGTTTCAAATGCCTGCTGTGTGTACCCGACTACAATGTTCAGTGAATGCTTCCGGTTAAAAGTTTTGGAATAACTTAATGTATTCTCGTTCAGCCAGGTCGACGAAAACTTGGTTCCCACCGAAGCCTTGCCCGTCGGGTTGGAGTTTGCTCCCTGGTAAATATCCGACGGGACATAGCGGTTCTGCTTGTTGTTGATCACATCGGCGCCAAACGACACCTTTCCCACCAGACCTTCCAGAAAGGTATACTCCCCATACACATTGCCAAGCACACGATAGGTTTTGGTCCGGTTCACTTCTCTTTCCAAAGTGGCGACCGGGTTACCCAGCGGCGTCTCGAACTCGCTTTGATAGGTGTATTTGCCGTTGGCATCATACACATTCACCGTCGGCGGCATGGCGAGTAAGGCATTTACCACACCGTTGTTGGCCACCTGCGCGGTGATTTTACTCACCGTGAGGTTTACACCTACTTTCAATTTGGAAGAAAAATCACGGTCGAGGTTAATCCTGCCCGAATACCGCTCAAAATCGGTATTGCGCAGCACGCCGTTCTGTTTGAAGTAATTCCCCGAAATCGAGTAGCGCGTGCGATCATCGCCGCCGGTTAACGACAGCTGGTGGTTCTGGATCGGTGCCGGGCGGAATGCTTCGCTTTGCCAGTCGGTCCCCTCGCCTAATGCATCGATCTGGGCCTGGGTATAATACGGTGCCTTTCCCGAATTGGCACGCGCATCGTTTTTGAGCAATGCCCAGTCCCTGGCGCTGGTAAGCACATCCACTTTTTTCAATACCTTTTGGGTACCATAGTACGCATCGTACGTCAGGGTATTTTGCCCTGCTTTTCCCTTTTTGGTGGTAATAATCACCACGCCATTAGCACCGCGCGAACCATAAATCGCTGTGGCGGACGCGTCTTTCAGCACTTCAATAGATTCAATATCGCTGGGGTTCAGGCTGGAAAGCGCATTGATACTCGGCCCGGCGGTCACACCTGCGCTGGCATCGGCATTGCTATTGTACACCGGGAAGCCGTCGATCACGTACAATGGTTCGTTCCCACCGGTAATGGAGTTGCCTCCACGTATGCGTATGCTCACGGCCGCGCCCGGCTGTCCCGATGTTTGCGTTACCTGCACGCCCGCCGCGGCGCCCTGCAATGCACGATCGAAAGAGCTGATCGGCTGTTTCAAAGCCAGCTGCGGCACCGACGCTACCGAACCGGTAATATCGCCCTTTTTCTGTGTCCCGTAGCCAATCACGACTACTTCGTCGAGTACATTGGCTGTTTTCAGAACAACTTCCGCGGGCTCGCCGGTCAATTCATAAATGTCGATTTCCTGCTGCTGGTAACCGGTCAGGTTTACTTGCAGCGTGAAGGGAAAATCGTCGGGTGCAGGAATGGAAAACTTGCCGTCGAGATCGGTAGCGGTATAGCGGGCTGTGCCCTTGAGGACGACCGTTGCCCCGGGTATCGTCTGCCCGGAGGCGTCCTTCACCACACCGGTAACCGTTTCCTGGGCGTAGGAATAATGCAAAAAGCCTGTCAGGAACAGAACCACGTAAAGGTACTTTCTCATTGATTAGTGTTAAGCGGGTTTAGTAAATACTCAAAGGCATGGCACGGAGCTACCCCAATTGCGGGTGCCGGCGCAGAAACATAACGCTAATTCATATACGCAATTCAACGTACATGCGAAACCCTGCCCCTGTGTTTAAAGCATTACAGGCATTTGTAGATGTACCGTCTGGAAATGGTGGTTATTTCCGGTCGACTGGATTTCAAAAAAATAGTTACTCTATAAATTTGATCGGCAAAGTAAACTTACATATCTCAATAATGCAAGCATAATCCCGCATTATTGAGATATTTTGAACGGTTACTTTCAATAGGAACCAATTAATCCAGTTTGGTTACTTTCAAATCGGTAAAGTGCCCGAGTGTACCCGGCCCGATCCATAAACCCACGCCTCCGCGCAAGTCTTTGCCCTGTTTGAGGTCGTTGACGATCAATGCCGGTTGAGGGGCACCATTGATGTAGAATTTAGCAGTCTCGTCCTTCACCTCAATTTTCACCCTGGTCCACTCAGCGGGTACCATGTCGGCATAGGCTTCGTATTTTTCCGGGGTTTCCTTGCGCAGCTTCTCCCAGGGGAACCCGGGCATGGAAACGTATTGCGTGGAATGGTTGCGGCGCACCTGGTCGTTGGCACGGCCGTTGGTAGGGCGGATGTAGAAAAGCTCCATTTTGGAAGTGTCCGCAGCTACCCTGAACGCGATCCCCACAAACCCGCGCGCGCCTTCGCCCGCATTCGCCTGCGGCTGGCCCGAAATTGTTGCTTCGATAGTACCGTTATGAAAATCTATGTCTTTCAACACGGCCAGCGTCTTTTCGTTCGTAGCCATTTTGGGCATTTCCAATGCGACGGCGGATTTCCCTTTGTAATCGGTGACAGTGACGGTCACCTGAAAGGGTGTAAGCAATGAAGGTTTGAGCGCAATGTCCTGCGCCTGGGCAGAGGTGAGCAGAGAAAACAGGGCAAATGAAAGCCCCAGGGCGGTGGTTGTGATTTTTTTCATGGCTGTTTAAATTAAAATTGGAATGGCTATCAAAATGCATAACCATTCCAAAACTACTTATTTGCCAGTATTTTTTCCAGCGGCCCGCTCAGCTCTTTTTTTGATGTGGCTATCGTCCGATGGCATCCGCTGCACGAGCGGCGGCGGGGTATCGCCTATCTTCTTTTTGTAGGCTTCCAGCGAGGCCAGCAGTTCCTTTGCTTTCGCCGGATTGGATTTCAAAAGATTATGCTGCTCCCCGATGTCGTTTTTGAGGTTAAACAGCAATGTATCCGCAGCGGCAACGATCACCGTATTGCCGGCTTTCACATCCTTCTGCGGCAGCCGGATCTTCCAGTCGCCCTTGCGATATGCTTCGATAATGCCGTTGGAATAGTAGGCAAATTCATCGCCCTTCCGCTTCCCTATATCAAACAGCACCGGGCTGATGTCCTCTCCGTCAAGCGGCTTTTTGGTTTGCGTTTTCTGACTGCCTGTGAGGCTGATAATCGTCGGATAAAGATCGAGTTGCGATGCCAGATCGTCATAAACCGTTCCCGGCTTGATTTTACCCGGCCAGTAAGCTACGGCCGGTACCCGTTGCCCGCCTTCGAAAGTGGTTCCTTTCCCCTGCCGCAACGGCCCGGCCGAGCCGCCTTCCACATCGAATATCAGCCAGGGACCGTTGTCACTTGTGAATACAACCAGCGTATTTTCTTCCAGCCCGTTCTTTTTCAATGCGTTCACCACCTCTCCCACGCTCCAATCCAGCTCCTCGATCACGTCACCATACAAGCCTCTTTTCGATTTTCCCTCAAATTTAGGCGAAGCGTAAATCGGCACGTGGGGCATGTTATGGGTAATATAGAGAAAGAACGGCTTATCCTTATTCTGGTCGATGAAGCGTACCGCCTCTTTGGTGTAGGTCTGGGTGATGTATTTCTGATTAACCTTAATGCTGTCCACATCGTTTCCACGCAGGTACACTACGCCCATCATGTCGTTGCTGTACGGAATACCGTAATATTCATCGAACCCATTCTGTAAAGGCAGAAACTGCCTGTGATGGCCCAGGTGCCATTTCCCGAAGATCGCCGTGCGGTAGCCGTTGCCTTTCAATGCCTCGGCAATGGTGACCTCGTCGGAAGGAATGCCGGTAAAGCTTTCGGGGAAAAACACATGATCGATCCCCATCCTGCGCGGGTACCGGCCCGTGATGAGCGCAGCACGCGTAGGGCTGCACACGGGCGAAGTGGAGTAAAACGATGTCAATTTGATACCGTTCGCGGCCAGCCCGTCGATATTCGGCGTGCGGATATCCGTCGCACCGAATGTGCCGATATCACTATACCCGAGGTCATCGGCGAGGATTACGACGATGTTGGGCTTACGCTGCGCCTGGGTCGTCAGGGCGGCCACCAGCAGCGCGGCAGCTATCAGTAATTTTCTCATGGAAGGATCATCAAAATGTTACTTTTCCTTTTGTAATAAACCCACTTTCTCCTGATTCTCCTTGTGTTGTTCGATGACCAGCTCCTTCACCCGACCATTGAAGGCAAAAGTTCCGGGATAATCTTTGGTAACCGGGGAATTGAGGTCCTTCCCAACGCTAAACCCGTCGGAGGAAGCCGAAGCGAGGTATTTGATACCGATACCCGCCTGCTCTGCCGCCTTTTCGCCGTTTACAAGCAAGGTCAGTTTTTGATCGGCCGCAAATTCAATGCGAACAGTGTTCGGGCCTTCTTTCAAGGGTTTGGTGGATGTCAGTACTATCTCTTTCAGACCGTTGTTGAGCAGGTAATGTAGTTTGTTCTCTTTTATATAAAGGCTGCTTCCGCCCAGTAAGCCGCCATTAGCGAAAATCACACCCTCCGCATTACTGCCCGTCTCTATTTCCGCGGTGATATCCACCGGCCCTTTTCCAATATAAACCCGTGTCTTAATGGTCGTACCTTCATAGATCACGGCTTTGGGCCGAACGGGAGGCGACGTAAGCCCTGCGCGGAAATTTTTAAGCGGGTACACATTATATTTTTCTGCCTCCTCGTCGAACAACTTTTTCAATGCTTCCAGTTTTTCGGGATATCGGGCGGCGAGGTCGTTGATCTCGTTCCAGTCTTCATTGATATTATAAAGCTCCCATTTGTCACGCTTGAAATCCGCGATGAAATTGATATCCGTCGTTTCCTCCCCAAATGTATTCCGCGGGTGATAAACGCTTGCTTTCCAGCCATCCTTGTAGATAGCCCGACCGCCGTGCAGCTCGTAATACTGCTGTGTATGCCGCGCCGCGGCCTTTGCGTCATTCAGCGAATAGGCCAGCGACGTGCCGTGGAATGGCCATTGTTTGTATCCGTTGATTTCGGTCGGAACCTTCACACCGGTGAGTTCGATGGTCGTGGGCAAAATGTCGGTTACATGCGTGTATTGCGCACGAAGCCCCCCTTTATCGGTAATACCCTTCGGATAATGCACAATGAGAGTAGTATGCGACGCGCCTTCGGCATTCACATCACTTTTCCAGTACCGGAATGGCGTGTTGGTAGCCTGCGACCAGCCCAGGGGATAATTGGGATAGCTGTATTCGGTGCCCAGTTTGTCGTATTGAGCTAACAGAAACTTGATATCGTCTCCGGCCGACTTCTCGGCCGTGCCCGTGGTACCTGTGTAGGTTCCTTCCTTGCTACCGCCATTATCTCCCACGACGAGGAAAATCAGCGTGTTATCCAACTGGCCAATTTGTTGCAGGTAATTCACTACCCGGCCCACTTCGTAGTCGGTATAGGAAAGAAAGCCTGCGTACACTTCCATAAAACGGGCGTAAATCTTCTTCTCATCGGCAGAAAGTGAGTCCCATGGTTTGATACCCGTCTGCCGCGGAGGTAATTGCGTACCTTTGGGCGCCAAGCCGCCGGCAAGTTGCCGCTGGAAGACTTTTTCGCGATACTCATCCCAGCCTCCGTCGAACTTGCCTTTGTACTTGTCGCTCCACTCACGTGCAACGTGATGCGGTGCATGGGCGGCGCCGGTAGCCAGGTATAGAAAGAAAGGTTTTTCCGGGTCGGCCGACTTCTGGTTCGCGATATAGGAAATGGCCTTGTCAGAAAGAAGCTGGTTCAAATGCTTCGTATTAGGCTCGATATCGATCGGTGAAGTTTCTTCCACCAACTGCGGGTGCCATTGATCGGTAGCGCCGCCGAGGAACCCGTAGAAATGCTCAAAGCCCCGACCGGTCGGATAGCGATTGTACGGTCCGGCGATCGTGAGGTCGCGCGGCTGGTTACCATGCCATTTACCTAATGCAAAGGTGTTGTAGCCATTTTCCTTGAAAATCTCGGCCACAGTCCCCGCTTCGAACGGAATATTGCCATTATACCCGGGTGCGCCAATTCCCAATTCGGCGTGATGCCCCATCGCTACCGCGTGCGGATTCCTGCCCGTGAGCAAGGATGCGCGCGTAGGGCTGCAAATGCCGGTGGTGTGGAAGTTGGTGTAACGCAAGCCTCCCCGGGCCAGCTTTTCAAAATTAGGGGTATCGATCAACCCGCCGAATGCGGAGGTGGCACCGAAACCGACGTCATCGAGCAGTATCCATACTACATTTGGGGCACCTTTGGGCGCCTTAGGCTGCTCCTGCCACCATTGTTCGGTCTCTTCGATCGTCTTTCCGATTTTCCCCCTGAATGGTTGAACGGGGTCGTGTTGGGCCGATGCATGGCCAAAAACGGCAGTGCCGAGCACAAAGAGGCTCAGCCGCTGCCTGGTCAGGGCGGATAATAGTCGTTTTGTCATAAAGGTTTTGGAATGAATGGGGTAGAAGAAGCGGGCACGACGTACGTCGTGCCCGCGGGCTTGCAAACCTTATTTTACAGCCTGAAATCTTTCCAGTTTTTCTTTTTCGTCGGCCAGGCGTCTGGCATCGGCTTTCAGATAACCGAATTGGTGGAGGTCCTTGTCGGCATTCGCCGCTACCCAAAGCAGGAATTTCTTGGCCTCCGGATTGGAGTTATTTTTTGCGATCGAAAAATGGATATTTTCAACCGGTACATTCTTCACTTTTTCTGCTTCCAGCGTCGCAATCACCTGGTCCAGGTTTTCCAATGCTTTTTCCTCTTTGGAGACCCGGCCGTTGCCATCCAGGTCGACAGGGATGATCGTCAGCCCGTCTAGCGGCTTGCGGCTTTGCAGATCATAAGCGAGGCCCGGCGTAGTGTACGTAATGCCCGTCTCATCTTTCAGGAGCGCCTTGATCAAATGCTCATCGGCGCCGGCAATGGCTTTGCCTTTGATATTCTGCTGCTCGTAACCGAAATATTTCGCGAAAGTGAGCGGTGCCCCGGCCTTCTGCAAGCGTGTGTAAATAGTGTATTGCGTCGTCAGCGACTTGTCTTTTTCTGCGTAAATATCGTGGAAGAAGATTTGCTTGTATGTTTTCTCATTCAGTCCTTTATCTGCATATTCTTTCGCGAAAGCGGATTTCGCATTCGCTACCGGCAACAATGCATAGCGACCGATCGAAATATATTCGCGGGTGTCCTTCACTTCCTTGTCCTGATCATAAGCCTCGATCAGCAAGTCATATTTCGCCGGATCCGTGATCGTGCGCGTTTCGATCACGATCTGTGCCTTGGGATTGGCAGCGGTATATTCTTTGATCCATTTGTCGACCAGCGGGTAAGCAAACCGCACGCCGGTGATGATCACCTTGTTATCGTTCGCTTCCTGTGCAATTGCATTTGGGAAAGCAGCCAGCGCCAGGCCTGCCGCCAGAAAGATTGTTTTAAAATTCTTCATACTATAAAAAGTGGTTGGGAGTATGGACCAGCCGGCCCACAGCTTAATGGATGATGCATAACAGAGTAAAAATCAACTACGGCACAAACAATCGTCAGAAGCAGCTCAACAACAGCAACAGGTTGCGAGAGCGAAGGAATAACCGAAAGAGCCCACCATAGGCATACCAATACTGCGCGAAGAATAACGATCCATCGATTTCATGTTTGAAAAAGATTGTGGTATTGATCTCGTCTGCTGGTGGTTAACAGATAAAATCTACTAATTTGATAGACAAAGTAAATTTAAAGAATTTGAAAACGCAAGGGATTGGGTTGAAATTCGTGAAAAAATGGGTTTGCGGGGAGATTACCAGACGACTTGTAGGCCTTCGCTTTGGTCTTTAGTGTTTTCCCCAATTTACGACACTTACAACACACTTGCCAGCGAGATCACCGCTTAATGTCCAACCGGCAAAGCCGTATTATCAAGCGTCGGCGATTTTGATTTTCGCTTATTCCACTTCTTGAAATCCTGCCAGATCGCCTCAGGATAAAGGTTAATTCCGTAACTGTAATAAAACCCGCTGAAACGTTCGCGGAATTCGCCGGAAGAGAGGGCGTTGCGGTAGCCGATCTGGGAATTGATGCCCGCCCAGCGCAATGCGCGGTATTCGGCGTATACGCCTACTTGCAAGGGAATAAAATAGTCTTTTCGCGAGCCGGATATAACGCTGTCGAACAGGTCGCGGAAACGGGTGCTTTCGTTACCGATGCCAATTTCCAGCGGAGTAGATAACACCCAGCGTTTGTTGCGGATCGCGGTGTGCCAGTAGGCAAAGTTGGCAAAGCGAACATCGGTAGCCGTGTAGTAAGAGAGGTTCAAAGGGTTGGGAAACATTTTCCGCCAGTTAACCAGCCGCCGCGCTGCATTATAGCCCAGCCAATAGTAGCCCGCCGTCAGGCGGTTGCGTTTCTCGCCGAAAGTAATCCCTGCATTGACTCCGAAAACGTTGATATGCTTATGCTGGATAAATGTCCCCCGCGCATCAAAATTGAAAAAGAGCTTGACCTTGTTTTGTGCGGAAACCCGGCTTAAAGTGCCCGTTGTGTCCGGTATAGCCTCAATTTTTGGTAAAGTAATTGTGGATTGCGCAGGAATACGAGACGGTACCGCGACTGTGGAATCGGTTTGGGCGTAAACAGGCCACTGTCCTGCAAACAGCAGGGTAAGCAGTAAAAAAGTGATCTTGTTAGGGCGCTTACGCGGTTCTTGGAAACCGTATTTCATCTTGACTTCAACACAAACAGCAATGGGCCTGCTTCGTTTCCGTCGCGTGAGGACCACCGGGTTATTACAGCAAGTAACGCAAAACCCGTGAAAGAAATTTACGGATTAAAAAAATTTAATCCTGACTGCTCAATTCACTCGCTTCGTGAGCGCATTCAACTCATTATCAGTGGGAGTTGCAGAAGGGATGCCATCAGCCGGAACGTCGATTTTTGCCGCCCATGCGATGGCATTCAGTACGAGTTTTCGGAAGTTGTCGTTTTGCCAGTTCTTATGCATATGCCCGCCGGTAAAACCAAATCCCCGGCCGCCATCGGGCCGCTCGAAGGCCCAGGCGAGGGTTTGTGGTTCTTTTCTGGTGATGACCGCCTCGCGTACTGCGGGGTTGTTGGAATGGGTGCCATCGGGCTTGTCCAGTGTGGATTCCGGCGGTAATGCCTGCAAAATGGGCGTCACACCTTTCATACCGGGCGCGAAACGCATATGGTAGTACCATTCGTCGAGAATGCTGAAAGGTTTTACGCCACGCGCGACGGGATGGTCGGGAAAGCGCGCGAAACTGGCTTCCCAGACTGGGTTTACCGACCAGTTGATTTCAAAATACCCTCCTATCCATTTCAAAAAACGGTCGCCGCCAGCCTGGGCGTCCACTTCGAGGGAAAAATGCAGGTTAACAATACCCGTCCCCCTCGCAACGAGTTTTTCCATTGTAGCTGCATGCACCAACTCCAGATGGTCAGCCCCCCCGCCATCAAGGTAGAAAACAATGGCAGCCGCGTTGTCCAATACCGATTCGTCCTGCGGCCAGCCATTGCGTACAATCACGGCTTCCACGCCCGGCAGACTGTCGTTAAGGGCTTTTGCGAGTAATGTGCAACCGCCATTGTGTTCGTGCTCTCCTTTGCCGTGGCTATCGGGACCAGCGATAAAGACGATCCTCTTCTTGGGTACCGTTTTATTGACGGCTGATTTAACCTGTGCATTTGCAATTGCAAAGAGCAATATAAAACTCAAAATGAAGGTGCATATCCTGTCCATTGTATCCCAGTTTGATTGACGGTTCGCTTCCGAAACCGGTAACTGGGCTTGAACAGCATAAAAATCAGGCCATGAGTTACTTCATTGCAAGGCTGATCAGCTCGGCCGTGTTCTTCACGTTGGCCTTTTTCATGATACTCGCGCGCTGATTGGCGACGGTATTGGAGCTGATGTCGAACTTTTCGGCAATATCCTTACTACTCATTCCTTCGGTAAGGCATTTGAGGATTTGTTGTTCTCGTGGGGTTATAATTTTCCAGATCGATTTTTCCTGGACTTCTTCCTGCACGGGCCGTGCGTCGCTTACGCGGGCGAGCTGCTTGAGTAGGTTTTTGATAATCACCGACGACGCGAACGGTGGAAAATAGAGTTCGCCTCTGGCAATAGCGCGGATCGCCCTAAGCATTTCATCACGCCCGGTATCCTTTTCCAGATATCCCGAAGCGCCGTTTAACGCCGACGAAAGCATATAATCGGTATTATTATGCATACTGAATACGAGGATCTTCGCAGACGGGAATACCGGTACGATCTGCTTGATCACTTCCAGGCCCGGCATACGGGGCATCGTCAGATCGAGCAAGATCACGTCGGGCTTCACTTTTTCGACCATATCCCACACTTCGTCGCCGTCCGAGGCTTCGCCGGCAATGATCAGGTCTTCTTCATCTTCGAGCAGGGTGATAATGCCCTGCCTCACTACCGAATGATCGTCTACAACTAAAATCCGAATAGACATATATGGTCAGCTAGTCAGCAATAAGTCATTATAAATCAACCCGAACGACCAATATCGTGCCGCTATCCACTTTGGAACTAATCTCTATTTCTCCATTCAGAAGTCGGGTGCGCGTACGGATATTCTCCATCCCGTTGCGGGTCAGGAACTGTCCTTCTGACTTTAAATTACTAATTAAAAATCCTTTTCCGTCATCCGCAATTTCCAAAACGATGCGATTCTTATTTTGTTCCAATTTTATCTTGATCAGATCCGCATTCGCATGTTTCACTGCGTTGTTTAATGCCTCCTGAGCAATTCGGTACAAGCCGATTTCCATAGGCCGGCTCATGGGAATACGTTCGCCGGTCTCACCTTCGAACAAAATTTGGATCCCCGACACATCGGCCGTCTGCCGACAGAGCAGTTTCAATGCCGACGCCAGCCCGAAATCGCTGAGCACCGAAGGCATCAGATTAAATGATACCTGCCTGGTTGTCTGAATGATGTCCTGGATCAACGTCACCAGTTGGTCGAAACGCTTCTGGTGTTTCTCATCGTGAAACTGCACAGCTTTCAATTTTTCCGCGTGAAGTTTCAGCCCGGTCAGCATCTGGCCTATTCCGTCGTGCAGCTCCAACGCAAAGCGCTTCCGCTCCTCCTCCTGCCCTTCTATTAACGCGCCTGCCCTGACGCGGTCTTCGGCTAATTGCAATTCGTATTTTTCCTCTTCAAGACGCAGCAGCTCTTTCTGCGTTTCGACAAGCTGGCTATTGGCCTCTTTCAATCGCTGGTTGGATAGCTGTAACGCATCTTCCGATTCCGTCAGCATCCGCACAACACGGCGTGTGGTGTTCACTACTGGCCTGAAAATCAGCAACCCCTCCGCTACAAGTACGAGGATCGTCATCAAATCCAATATCCATTCAATGCGTTCCAGGTTTTGAAGCCGTTCAAAACTTTCCTTATCGAACTGGAACACAATACGGTTCATCTGCGACAGAAACCGCGGCTCGTTGTCAAGGACCTGCGCTAAGGCCCGCTGCCTTGTGGCCACGTCGGCGTCATCACGGTTGATGATCAGTAAACTTTCGTAAATGGTGTCAAAAACGGGAGCCAGTTCGTGGAACATAGTGTCCAGAGGCTGGCTTTTCCAGGTGACAAAACCTTTCTCGACAGGCAATTTTCTGGATACGAGGTTCTCGTGGCTATCCTTCCACAATTTGAGCAACGAGCCGAAATTCACGGAGTCGCGATGCTCGAACTCATTGACTTTCAACACGGCCAACTTGGTTAGGCGCTGGCTGAGCATCCGTTGGCGCCCTGCCACGTTTACCAGCCGGCTATCGTGGTTGAGGCTACGGATCGTACGCCTGATTAGAAACAGGCCACTCACGGTGAGCAAAGCTACCACACACAATGCCACCACATAAAACCGCGTCAGGCTGCCCGCTACGCGCTTGTCGAGTCTCTCCATTTGTTAACTACCAGGGGTCATAGACCAGGGGGCGACCTCCTGGATGATTTAGGTCTGCGACCGGACGGCGCTTCCGTCTTGCGAGGGCTCCTTTGGCCGCCTGTTGTAAGCTAGCCTGGCTACCTAAGGCTTACAGGCCGATGTATACGCGGTTCTCCTTCACCATCACCGGAAAGGTGTTGATCCGGTATTCATCGTCGTTTAGGCACTGTCCGGTTTGCAATGAAAAGGTTTTTTTATGAAAAGGACAAGCCACCTTCGGCTCTTCTGCGTGGCTGCCGATCATTCCGCGCGAAAGAGCCATCTGCTGGCGATGCGGGCATTGGTTGTCGGTGGCATACCACTCTCCCCTTCTCGCAAAATTGTAAATGGCAATTTGCTTGCCGCTGATAAACGCACAGCCTCCGCCGTCCTCCGGGATATCGTCGACGTAGCATGCCATGTGCCAGGTTACTGCATTAATTGTGTCGGTGATTGTTTCCATTTTGCTGTAAGGTTGATCGTCAAGGCCAGGGGTTGAAACCCCTGGTTAAAAAATCTTTTTGCTATTGATTTGCTATTCTTTTGCTATTGATCCCCCGGGTTAAAACCCGGGGCAATGGATTTTTCATTTTAATCCATTTCCGTTGGCGTTAGCCGACGGGTGGCGTATGCAATGGTTTTATCTTCAATCCATTTCCGTTGGCTTCAGCCGACGGGCAGCGCATGCAATGGATTTTCGATTTTATTCCATTTCCGATGGCTTCAGCCGACGGCAGCGCCCCGGGGAGCCGGCAATGCGCCATGGATCCCGGTCCCTACGCCCATTCGGTAGCGCGCTTCTGGTCGCGCATATCCGCGAATGTGACGCTCGGGTCTTTCATCGGCGTGTTCACGAAATGCGTGAAACGTTTGCGGAGCTCCGGATTTTCTACCACTTCGCGCCACTCGCATTTGTAGACGTCGACCAGGTTCTGCATATCGCGTTCAAGTTCTTCGGCAATGCCCAGTACATCGTCCACGACCACGGCCTTGAGATAATTCATACCACCCTCCATTTTGTTGAGCCAGGTAGCGGTACGCGTCAAAGGGTCAGCCGTCTTGATATAAAACATTAAAAAGCGGTCGATAAGACGGAGACAAGTTTCCTTATCCACATCGCTGGCGAGCAATTGCGCGTGCTGCGGTTTGGCGCCGCCATTGCCGCAGACAAACAGGTTCCAGCCCTTGTCGGTAGCGATAATGCCGAAGTCTTTGCTTTGCGCTTCCGCACATTCACGCACGCAACCCGATACCGCCGATTTCAGCTTATGCGGCGAGCGCAGGCCTTTGTAGCGCTCCTCCACTTCGATTGCGAAGGATACGGAATCCTGCACTCCGAAACGGCACCAGGTCGAGCCCACACAGCTTTTTACGGTCCGCAGCGATTTCCCGTAAGCGTGGCCGCTTTCAAAGCCGGCGCCGATCAGTTCTTCCCAAATATCCGGCAAATCGCCCAAGTGCGCGCCGAAGAGGTCAATGCGCTGGCCGCCGGTGATTTTAGTATACAAACCGTATTTCTGCGCCACCTGGCCGATCACGATCAGTTTCTCGGGCGTGATTTCACCACCGGGAATCCGCGGAACCACCGAATACGTACCGCCTTTCTGGATATTGGCCAGATAACGATCGTTCGAATCTTGCGCCACAGCACGGTCTTTTTCGAGGATATTCTCATTCCAAAGGCTGGCCAGCACCGAGGCTACGAGCGGCTTGCATACTTCGCAGCCATCGCCTTTGCCGTGATGGTCAAGTACCGCGCCATAAGTTTTCAAACCATTCATTTTCACCAGGTCGAGGAGTTCCTGCCGTGAGTAATCGAAGTGCTCGCAGATCACATTGCGAACATAAACGCCCTTTTCCTTCATCACACCGGCGATCAGATCTTTCACCATCGGGATGCAGCCGCCGCAGCCTGTACCCGCTTTGCAGCATTTCTTCAACGCATCCAGGGTGTGGTGGCCATTTTCGCCTACTTCATGGCAAATCATGCCTTTGGTAACAGCCTCGCACGAGCATATGAGCGCATCGTCGGGCAGGCTCATTACGCCTGCGCCCGCTTCCTCGCCCCCGCGGGAGCCCAGGATCAGGTCTTCGGAGTCGGGCGGGAGAATGGTTTTGTTCTTGCAGGTTTGCAATAGCATATTATATTGCTCTGCCTCCCCAACCAGGATCCCACCCAGCAAAGTTTTGCCGTCGGTGCTTACATTAATACGTTTATAAATGCCTTTGGCCTTGTTTTCGTAACGGATTGTGCGGCAAGCAGGCTCTTCCACGAACGGATCGCCGAAGCTCGCCACGTCGGTACCGATGAGTTTCAGCTTGGTCGACATGTCATAAGGCAAAAACTCCTTCTCGCCGCCGGTCAGCATCGTCGCTACCACATCGGCCATTTCATAGCCTGGCGCGATGAGACCGTAGATCATATGGTGTGCCAATGCGCATTCTCCGATTGCGAAAATGGACGGATCGGAAGTTTGCAGTTGGTTGTTCACGACGATACCGCCACGTGGGTGGGTTTCGAGTCCCGCAATTTTGGCAACCTCATCACGCGGACGGATACCTGCGGAAATCACGAGCATATCCACATCCAGGAAGCTATTATCAGCGAATTGCATTCCTTCAATGCGGTCGTCGCCTTTAATTTCCTGTGTACTCTTCGATAAATGTATTTGTAAACCGAGCGATTCGAGCTGGCTTTGCAGCATGCGTGAGCCGGCGTCGTCGATCTGCCGCGGCATGAGGCGCGGGGCGAATTCTACTACGTGCGCTTCTTCCAATCCCAGGTCCAGCAATGCTTTCGCCGCTTCGAGACCGAGCAGGCCGCCACCAAGCACAGCACCTTTTCTGGCTTTTTTAGCATACGACTGGATCAGTTCCAGGTCCTCGATGGTGCGGTATACAAACACCCCATCCTTTTCGACGCCCGGGATCGAGGGAACGAATGCTCCGGAACCCGTGGCCATTATGAGGTAGTCATAATATACTATATGTCCATGGTGCGAACGTACCAGTTTCTCCTCCCGGTCGATATCTACTATCGGGTCGGACAAAAACAGCCGTATCCCGTTTTCGGCATACCAGTCGACACCGGCCATTGAAAGGTCGTCTGCCGTCTTGCCTGCAAAAAACTCGCTTAAATGTACTCTGTCATAGGCGGCACGCGGTTCTTCACCAAATACAGTGATGGTAAAGTCCTGTCCGTCTTTTTTTCTCGAGAGGAGCTTTTCACAGAATTTGTAGCCCACCATACCATTGCCAACTACGACGATCCGGGTGTTTGAAACAGCTTTCATAGTAATTAATAACTATTTATTTGTGAAAACACGATTATTTTATTGAACTATTCTAATATTGCAGGCGCATCATTACTTTTTCGATAAGTCAAAAGTAAATCGCGTTTTCTTAAATTCCTAACTTTTAATTCGTATTTATGGTTAAAAATAAACATAAATTTTGGCAAAATGATTGTTTTATAAAATTTGACTAGTAAATTTGAACCAATAATTGATATAGTTACAAAATACTATATATAGTACATTTCTAATATTCACCCTATTATATATAAGAGATGGAAGCGAAACTGACACTGGTAGGAGCCGGCCCTGGCGACAGCGAACTGATCACACTCAAAGGCATGCGTGCATTGCAAACGGCAGATGTGGTACTGTATGACGAGCTCGCCAACGCGGCTTTCCTGGAATTTGCGCCAGCCCACGCATTGAAGATGTATGTAGGCAAGAAAGTGGGAAACCCTTCCTTCTCGCAGGACGAGATCAACGGCTTGATCGTACGCCTCGCCCGCAAGCGCGGCCATGTGGTACGGCTCAAAGGCGGCGACCCGTTCGTGTTCGGCCGCGGGCATGAGGAGATCGAATATGCGCAGGACCACGACATCGTTTGCGAAATGGTGCCGGGCATTTCCAGCAGCATCGCTGTTCCGGCTTCGCTGGGCGTACCGGTAACACGCCGCGGTGTAAGCGAGAGCTTCTGGGTGATCACCGGCACGACGCAGAACGGCGAACTTTCGGACGACCTCCGGCTGGCGGCGCAGTCGAAAGCGACGGTCATTGTCTTAATGGGTTTGAATAAACTGGAAGAGATTTGCGCGCTATACAAACACTTCGGACGCGGACATTTGCCTATGGCCGTGATTCAGAACGGCACCCGGCCGGACGAGAAGAGTGTGGTGGGACAGGTCTGGGAGATGCCCCGCCTCGTACGCGAGAGCGGCATCGGCACGCCGGCGATCATGGTAATGGGCGAAGTTGTGGCCCTAAGTCCCGCTTACGCATTCGAATACCTGCAAAATATGCAGATGGCATTTTGACCTGCTTAGCTTTCACTCCAACCTAAACATAATCACAATGAGAAAAGCTGTTTACCTCCTTTTGCTGGGCATTACCGCGGCCGGCCTATTGGCCCCGACGCGGACAATGGCGCAGTTCAGCCTTTCGGGTCAACTACGGACTCGGACGGAGTTGCTTGACGGACAAGGCACAATGCTTTCCAAAAGCGAAAAGCCTGCCTTTTTCACTTCCCAGCGTACCCGGCTGAATGCGGGCTACAAGGGTTACCGAACGCAGTTTTTCGTTGCCGTGCAGGATGTGCGCGTTTGGGGGCAGGATGCTTCTACAAACAACCGCATTACCAATTCGTCGCTGAATGGGCTGATGCTGCACGAAGCGTGGGGGGAGATCAGCTTGCTGGATACCAACCAGACCAAGCTCGGTAAAGAGTTTGTATTGAAGATCGGGCGGCAGGAATTGCTCTACGACGACAGCCGCGTGCTGGGCAACCTCGACTGGCTGCAACAGGCACGGCGGCACGATGCGGCTTTGATCAAGTACGGTTTCAATGGCTTTACCGCCCATCTGGGAGTTGCGTATAACCAAAACCGTGAGCTCAAAACCGGTACATTGTACGACGGCGTGCCCGTGGGCTACCCTGCCGGGACGAACGGCATCGGAACGATGTACAAATCACTGCAATTCCTGTATTTGGGTAAAAAATTGAAGCAGGGAAATGCCTCTTTCCTCGTTGTGAAGGACGATTTTCAGAAATATACACTGGATACGGCGGGCGTGAAGAAGCTGACGAACGGCGTGCGGAGCAGGGTTACGTTAGGGCCTTATCTGCAAACCAAAATCGGTAAAAACTGGACGCTGACTGCCAATGCTTTTTATCAAACCGGCAAAGACAAAGATGGCGCAACATTGAGCGCATATATGTATTCTGTCCGGGGGATGTATGCGATGAGCCGTGCATTTTCCATTGGTCCCGGCTTTGACTACACCTCCGGCACAGCTACCGGCTCAGCCAGGAACCACACTTTCGACCCGCTTTACGGCACGCCGCACAAGTTTTGGGGACAAATGGATTACTTCTACGCGGCCAACGGCTTCGGCAAGGGTGGGCTTTCGGACCTTTACATCAATACCACCATCAAAGCTTCCGAAAAGTTTTCGATCAACACCGACCTGCATCATTTCGCCAGCGCCGCCGCAGTGCGTGTAGCTGACAATCCGAAACTTTCATCCAGCTTCGGCGAAGAGCTCGATATTATCGCCAACTACAATCTCACGAAGACCATCAGCTTCCAGGGCGGCTACTGCACCTTTTTCTCGACCAACAGCCTCGCGCAGGTAAAAGGTGTGAAAAATCCGCAAAAGATGTCCAACTGGGCTTACCTGATGATCAACATCAAACCTGAATTTTTGAAATAAGTCTGTCATAACCATCACTTTCAACCTCTTATTACTATGGAAACGACCAATAAGCCGCTTGAAAAACTCAATATATTCAGTTTCAAAGGCGTGCAAATGCGCACCTTCCACCTGACCTGGATGGCGTTCTTCCTTTGTTTCTTCGGATGGTTCGGACTGGCTCCATTGATGACCGTCATCAAAACCGACCTCGGATTGACCAAGCCTCAGATCGGTAACATTATCATCGCTTCCGTAGCCGCAACGGTCATCGCCCGCATCGCGATCGGGAAACTTTGCGATTCGTGGGGCCCGCGCAAAACCTATGCTGCATTGCTAGGCCTTGGCTCGATTCCGGTCATGACGGTCGGTTTGGTAAACTCATACGAAGGTTTTCTGCTTTTCCGCCTGGCAATCGGCGTGATCGGTGCTTCTTTTGTGGTGACCCAGTACCACACCTCGGTGATGTTCGACAAGAAGATCGTCGGAACGGCCAACGCGGTAGCCGGTGGCTGGGGGAACCTCGGCGGCGGTATCACCAACATGGTTATGCCGCTCATTTTCGCTGCATTCGTGGGCGCAGGTTACGTGCCGGAATCGGCATGGAGAATCGCGATGGTGATCCCTGGTGCTGCATTGCTCATCTTTGCATTCGTGTATTACTTCTTCACCAAAGATACGCCGGCAGGCAACTTTGAAGACCTTGCCATCGCTAACCCGAAAGCAGCCAAAGCGAAGGGTACCCTCGGCATCGCGATGCGCGATCCGCGTACTTGGGCACTGTTCCTGGCATATGGAGCGTGTTTTGGAATTGAAATTACTTTCGATAATGTAGCAGCATTGTATTTCTCGGAAAACTTCAATACCTCCCTGGCCACGGCAGGTATCCTGGCCGGCACGTTCGGTTTTATGAACATTTTCGCTCGGGCAGTGGGGGGGATCGTCGCGGATAAAGTCGGTAACAAATGGGGTATGCTGGGCAAAGGTCGTTTGCTGGCGCTCCTGCTCGTCCTCGAAGGAATCGGCATTGCATTGTTCGCACAGAGCGGCAGCATTGTGGGCGCAGTAATCTCGATGCTTTGCTTCGCGATGTTTTTGAAAATGGCGAATGGCGCTACTTATGCGATTGTTCCATTCATTAACCAAAAAGCAATCGGTTCGGTAAGTGGTATCGTAGGCGCTGGCGGTAACGTAGGCGCGGTGCTCGCGGGCTTCCTGTTCAAATCCAGTTCTATCACCTACTCGCAGGCATTCATGTATATCGGTGTCGCTATTGCTTGTGTAGCCGCCATCGTTGCACTGATCAATTTTGAGAAAGCACAAACAATCACAGCAGAAACTGGAAAATTGGAACCAGCAGAGGCTTGATGGATCTGCAAGATGAAATTCAATTTCAATTCAATCTCAATTCAATTTCAATTCAATCTCAGTTGACTAAAGTCAACTGCAATAGATGGCTGCTGTCAGCAAATAAAGAATCCCCTTGCCCCGGGTTTTAACCCGGGGATCCAAAGCAAAAGAAAAAAAGAAAGATTGATATTAATACCAGTTCTAGTCATTCAATCATTCAATCATTCGATCATTCAATCATTCATTTAAAATGAAACCAGCCCCCAATTCCTACAAATCGACCTGCTGTTACTGCGGCGTAGGCTGCGGGGTCGTGGTGACGAAAGAAAGTAACGGCCAACTAAGCCTTGAAGGAGATAAAGAGCACCCTTCGAACAAGGGAATGCTGTGTTCCAAAGGTATGAACCTGCATTACACGGTCATGGACCAGTCCGACCGCCTGCTCTACCCGCAGATGCGCCTGAACCGCTCGATGCCCTTGCAGCGCGCAACCTGGGATGAGGCCATGGAACGCTCAGCGACGGTTTTTAAAACATTAATCAAAAAATTTGGCCCCGATTCGGTAGCATTTTACGTCTCCGGTCAATGCCTTACGGAGGAGTACTACCTGGTAAACAAGCTGATCAAAGGTTTCATCGGGTCCAACAATATCGACACCAACTCCCGCCTGTGCATGAGTTCGGCGGTGGTGGGTTACAAATTGTCACTGGGCGAGGATAGCGTTCCTGTTTGCTACGACGACATTGAGGCGGCCGATGTCATGTACGTAACCGGCGCTAACCCGGCCTGGTGCCATCCCATTATCTGGCGGCGCGTGGAAGCCCACAAAACGGCGAGACCGGATACCAAAATTATCTGCGTGGACCCGCGCGTGACCGACACCGCCCGCTCGGCCGACCTGCATTTGCAGATCCGCCCTGGCACCGACATTGTTCTTAACAATGCGATCGGCCGTTTGCTGATCGAAAACGATTATCTCGATGAGCGGTTTATTGCAGACCACACCGATGGTTTCGAATTATTCCGGCTACAAGTAATGCAGCGCACTTTGGCGGAAGCGGCCGACATTTGTGGTGTCCCTTCCGCCGACATTGCCTTAGCCGCCGAATGGATCGGCCGTTCGAAAGGCTTTCTTTCCTTTTGGACAATGGGTCTGAACCAGTCGGTAATCGGTGTAAACAAAAACCTTTCGCTCATCAACCTGCATTTAATTACCGGTAAAATTGGGAAACCCGGTAATGGGCCATTCTCCTTAACCGGCCAGCCGAATGCCATGGGCGGCCGGGAAACAGGTGGCCTTGCCAACATTCTCCCGGGCCATCGCGAGGTACTGAATGCCGAACACCGCGAAGAAATAGAGAAATTCTGGAACACGCCCGTCCGCATTGCCGACAAGCCCGGCCTCACCGCCACCGAAATGTTCGAGGCACTTGCTAACGACAAACTGAAAGCGATCTGGATCATCAATACCAACCCATTGGTAAGTATGCCGGACATGAATACCGTGGAAACCGCATTGAAAAAATCGCGTTTCGTGGTAGTTCAGGACGTTTCCAACCGCGCGGATACCGTGCATTTCGCCGATGTGGTGCTCCCCGCAGCCGCGTGGCTCGAAAAAGACGGCAGCATGACCAACGCCGAACGCCGCATTACCTATCTCCCCAAAGTGCTCGATGCACCGGGAGAAGCGCTGCCCGACTCCGAAATCCTCTGGCGTTTTGCGCAGAAAATGGGTTTTGAAAAAGCATTTAATTACAAAACTACCTCCGAGGTTTACGACGAATACGTGAAGGTTACCAAAGGAACAACCATCGACGTGACCGGGGTAAGCCACCAATTGCTGAAAGAGAAACGCAGCGTTCAATGGCCGTTGTCGTCGCTTGATGGTGAGCGTTCGGCAGACGTGCGGCAGCCAGGCACCAAACGTCTTTTCACAGATCATCAATTCTACACCAAAAATAAAAGAGCCCAAATACACGCCGTCCCCGACGAAAACCATTCCGAGCCGACAGACAGTCAATTCCCGCTGGTTTTAACCAACGGAAGGGTTCGTGACCAGTGGCACACGATGACAAAAACGGGTCGCGTTGCGAAATTAAACAAACACATCCCCCAACCTTTCTTGCAAATACACCCGGAAGACGCGTATGAACGCGGCATTTTGGAAGGCAGTTTAGTGACGGTCAGCAGCCGCCGGGGCGAAGTGCGCGTAAAGGCGCAGATTACCACGGACGTGCGCAAGGGCCTTTGCTTCCTCCCGATGCATTGGGGCAAAATATTGGGAAGCAACCTGGTACGCGCCAATAACCTGACCAGCCCGCTGGTAGACCCAAAATCCAAAGAGCCTGATTTCAAGTTTTCGGCAATTCAGGTGAGTCTATATCAAAAACCTTTTGAAAAAATCATCATCATCGGCGCCGGGTCGGCCGGGCTGGGCTTTATCAATTCCTACCGCCAACTGAATACCGACGATGAGATCCATGTTTTTTCCAAAGAAATATATCCGTTCTATAACCGGGTCATGCTGCCCGACTATATCAGCGGCTCGCAAACCTGGGAACAGCTCGTGAAGCTTCGTGAAGACCAGTTTGCCGAAAACCGCATTACCGTACACAAAGGTGTGAGTATCATGCACATCGACCGGAAACACAAGACCGTGATCGATAGTAACGGGCTGGAACACCGTTACGACAAGCTCATCCTCGGCATGGGCAGCAAGGCATTCATGCCGAAGGGTGTGCCTAATCTGCCCGGGATTTTCAACATGCGCTTGCGCCTCGACGCGGACTCGCTTCTACCGTTTCTGAAACAGCCCGATCCTCATGCGGTAATCGTCGGCGGGGGAATTCTGGGCCTGGAACTGGCGGCATCGTTCCGGGAAATGGATGTAAAAGTGACTGTGATCCAGCGAAGCGGCCGTTTTATGGAGCGCCAGCTCGACCCGCTAGGGAGCGAGTTGCTCTACCAGGAGCTGCTCGACCGTGGGATAGAATGTTATTTCAATGATGAGGTGGCTACCTTCTCGGGTTCGGATACCGTAGAAGGAATCAGGCTGAAATCGGGGCGGAAGATCGACTGCCAGGTGGTTGTACTGGCAATAGGCACCGTCCCGACCATCGACCTCGCGCAGCAAGCCTCCCTCGAATGCAAGCGCGGCGTGGTGGTAAACGATTACATGCAAACCTCCGATCCGGACATTTATTCCGCCGGGGAAATTGCCGAATGGAATGGCCAGATGTGGGGCATTACCCTCGCCGCCGAGCAGCAGGCCGAGGTGATCGCCAACCATCTCGCAGGCGACATTTCGCAGCCTTACAAAGGCAGCACGTCGATGAACATCCTGAAAATGGAAGGGTTGCAGCTTTGCAGCATCGGCATGACCGACGCCCCGGCCAACGATCCAGCCTACGAGCAGATTGTATTTATCGATAAATCAAAGCGTTACTATAAAAAGTGCATCGTGCACCGCGACAAGCTCGTAGGCGCTATCCTGATCGGCGACAAGAACGAATTCCTCGAATTCCGCGACCTGATCGCAGGCGGTGTGGAGCTCTCTGAAAAGCGCCTTCAGCTCCTGCGCGCCAGCCAGAAAGCCGAACCGATGATGGGCAAACTGGTATGTTCCTGCAACAATGTAGGACAAGGAAACCTCGAAAAAGCCATTGCAAGTGGCTGCGGCGATTTCCAGAAGCTCTGCCAGACGACTGGCGCCGGAACCGGTTGCGGCTCGTGTCGGCCGGAGGTGAGGTCGATACTTGAAAAAGCGCTGGACGCGAATTTGGTGGCCAATTGAACTTATGCTAGGTGTTGTCAGGAATGGTCATCAATAGTCAAATGATCGTTCTCTCCTGATTTAAAAACCATACTTGACAACACGTGACAAATCCTGACAACACCTGACAACACTTGACAACACTTGACAACACTTGACAACATCTGACCACTTCTGACCACAAAACCGTAACACACGATGCGCGACTATTACCACATAAAAATCAACCTGCCGGGCGGCATTGCTTCACCGGGGTACCTGAAAGACATTCTTTCGGCGGCGTGGAATGCGAACGTCCGCAAGGTGCGGTTCGGATCGAGGCAGCAGCTGCTCATGACCGTGCATTACGAGGATATGCGGTTTCTGGAAAGTGATTTCAAAAAACTGGGCATTTTCTATGAGATCAATACCGACCGCCGGCCCAATATGGTTAGCTCGTATTGCGGCGAGGAGGTTTTCCGGACCGGGCAGTGGCTCAATGCCAGCGAATACCATTCCGTGCTCGATAGTTTTGACTTTGTGCCTGGGCTAAAAATCAATATCTCGGATTCCAATCAGAGTTTTACGCCTTTTTTTACAGGCAATCTCAATTTCATCTCTTCGCCAGAGCCCCATTTCTGGTATTTATATGTGCGTTTGAAGCAAACCAACACGGTTTTCAAATGGGATGGGCTGATTTATACCAACGAAATCGGCCGGCTTTCGAAAGTGGTGGAAGAATGCATGCTGGACGAAGGCTTGAATGAAGAAAATGCCTTGAAAGCAGCTGTGGCCGACCGTATCAGCTATGTTTTCCTGCCGTCGCAGCAGGAACTCGAATTGCCGTCGTTTTCCCTGCCCTATTACGAGGGCTTCAACCGCTACGAGTCGCGTACCTGGCTGGGGCTTTACCGCCGCGACGAAGAGTTTTCGATTGAATTCCTGCTCGATGTGTGCGCATTATGCCTCAAAACGCGCGTCGGGGAAATCTGCTCCACACCGTGGAAATCACTGGTTATCAAGGGAATTGAAGACCATTACCGCGAAGCCTGGAGTAACATTCTGGGAAAACACAACATCAATGTCCGCCATGCAGCTAACGAGCTGGCCTGGCAAACGGAAGATCATAATGCAGACGGTGCAGAACTTAAAAACGAACTGATCCGGTATTTTTCCAAAAACGATACCCGCACTTTCGGACTTTGTTTTGGGATTCAAACGCGCCCGAAATCCGAAGTTTTCGGATCGGTGCTCATCCGAAAACGTCCCTTGCTGCGGATCGGGCAACTGCCACTGTTCAGCGTCTACGACCTTTACTATACCGAGAATTTCAACCCCAACAGCCGCGCGCAAGTGGTGTTTGAGAGGGGTTTGTTTAAAATACATTTGCCTGCCCAGCTGGAACGTCTTTGCAGGCGGTTTAACAATCAGCGATCGAGGGATACTCTGAAAACTATGCTGTCCGAGCCCGACGAAGCCAAAACGGCCGTCAAAATGGCAAAGACAGTACACCAATGCCCCGATTGTCTGACCATTTATGATCCCGAGTATGGCGACATGCTCGGCGATATCCCACCCGGGACCGCCTTCGAAGACCTTCCGGCCGGCTACTGCTGCCCAACTTGCGACAGCGGCAAGGCCGTTTTCCTGGCCGTCGAACTGACCCGATCATCCAACCTCGAACCAGCCTGACCATGACATGCATACCTGCCATCGAAACCCGTTTCTTTGCATTTGAAAGCGATTTTGTCGACAGCCTCCGCTGCATTCCGATGATCGTCCGTTACAAGCTCGACGCCTGCCGCGTGAAATTGCAACTTGCCGACTGGGCTAAATTCAATTACGACGAAAAAGACCTGCTGGCCGAAATGCGGTGTCATACGGAGCCGGAAATCGAAATCTATGCGGATTACGTGAATGAACTGGTTTGGAAATACACTAAAACGGTTCCAGGCTTGCTCAAAAACCTCGACCCTGCGTGGATATACGAACATGTACCAGAGGAGGTGCATGAGCGTACGCGGGGATGGAACTGTCCGCTCATTTCTACCAGCCAATGGATGCAGCTCGACGTCCTTGAGCGGTTTGCATTGGTGAAACTCAGCCGTTCGGGGCACGAGGGGCGGAATTTCCCAAGGGCGCTGGCGGAATTTGGATTGGCCGCGGCTTGCTAGGCTTAGGTACTTATGTTTATTTCTGCGCGACGCGATTAACAGTCAGAAGCCTGCGCAATTCAGCCTGAACATCTTCTGACGAAGGCCGCGGCGCGTGTGTTGCTACCATCCGGCCCTGCGCGTCGATCAACAGATAGCGTGGGATACCCCACTGGTGGTCCGCAGCCTTCACACGAAAAAAGTCTTCTATTAACCTGGGATATTTACCGGATTTAATCTTTTCTTCCACCAACGTCGGGAAAATAGGTTCCAGTGAGTCCCAATCCGCCGATTCATGTTCATCGTAAACAGCATTGTAGATTTTATGCTGATAAAAATTAGAAGCAATTAAAGCATAGTCAAACATACCTGTTTTGAGCGCAATAGTACAATTGGTATTCTTTTGATTGCTTCTGCGACAGTTGCGGGAATTTCGGTGGAGTCTTTCCCAATAGAGAAATTCTGCTGATAAAACACAACGCTCATTTCAGTGTAACTTTTCATTAAGCTGAGCATTTCCGCCGACACCTGTTTGTTTGATTTCAGTTTTGCAAATAGCTGTCCATATCCTCTCTGCAACGAATCTTTCGCTTTTAAAAATTCCTCTTTGTTCAAATGAATGGCATGAGTTCCGTCCCATTTCTCCAAGCCATTCCATATCTGGCATGATTCCATGATAAACTGATTGACCGCCGCTCCGTCCCCTTCAAAACTAATCGAAACTTTCGCTCCTGCTTTTGCCGGCACTATCGCCAGCTCGTCACCCGTTGAGACGAAAAATGCTGCCGCAAGGTGTGCAGCAGCTACATGAGCAAAGACTGGCGCATCGAGTTCAAATTCAGCAGTTCCTTTTCCCGCGCTATCCAATATCACTTTACCTAGCTCCACATCATCAAAATTAATCATGTTCGTCCTGGCGACCAATACCGTATCCCCAGCCGCTTTCAAGTGATTAATGGATATTTTGACTAAATTCTTCTTCTTTTGATCGCAACCTGACATTAGGGAAAGAGCAAAACAAAGGCATAAAAAAGAATAGAGTGGATAGCGCATTGGATTTGAATTTAGTTTACTAGATAGTTTCAAACCATTTTACGCTAATGAAATTGATTTTGTGGAATTATATGACTGAATACTTGAATTTATTCAACAATTACTTTCCGCGAAATACTTTCGCTGTTAATAACCAAAGTAACAACGTATGTCCCCGCATTTCTCATCCCAAAAGAAATATTAAGAGGATTTTTGCCTGAAAACACATTCCGTCTTTCCAAAAAATGTCCGCTAATATCTGATATAGTCAATTCACAATTACCTAGCAATTCAGTAATTTGAATAACTATTTCCTTTCCTTTTGATGGATTGGGCTGCACACGAAGCCAATTGTCATTTGCATTGATTATTGATATCGCAATGATTCTTGAAGTCTGCTGCCGGCCATCCAAATCCACCTCTACCAGCCGGTAATATGCTTTTTCCAGGCTTGCCGAGATTCCGGCATCCCGGTATGAGTAGCTCTTCATTTCACGCGAGTCGCCTGCCGCGGCTACCTCGCCAATGGGTTCGAAATGGTGCCCGTCCATCGACCGCTCGATGACAAAATGGCCTGCGTTGGCTTCCTCGCTCGTTTGCCAACGCAGGGTTACAATGGCACGCTCGGATGAGCCTGAGAAACTGATCAATCGTACTGGCAGTGGGTTGGTAACTTCTACTGTGATGCTATCGGCAAGGCAGGCGTACGCATCATGAACGTAGTAATCGGTTGTAGCTGCCGGACTTACAGTAATTTCACGGGTGGTTTCGCCAGTACTCCACAAGTAATCACCCAGATAGGAAGCCGACAAATTGATGCTTTGACCTTTCTCGATCTCAATCGACGTTTTGGCATTAGCATCTTTCACAATCGTAAACTGGTCACGAACGAGCCCGTCGGAGGCAATCCATTTCGCATCCAGCCGCTTCCCCTCCACTTCCAGCAGCAGGGCGCCGCCGTGCTGATTATCTGCCGTCGGCAATGCGTCATGCGGGTAACCCGCCTGCGTAGCACCCAACTGACCCGCCGAACCAGTGACTATATATACGGTCCCTTCATTGTCAGACGATTTTTTCAGATAGGGACATGAGCCGATCGAACCGTCGTACCTTCCTGACGATTGACTGATATTGTGAATCGCAGCATCAAACGAACTTTCCATGCCATAGTGCCCCTTCATCAGCTTCGAACGCTCGTAGTCGTGGCTGTGACCGCATAGCACCAGGTCAACACCATTTCTTTCCAGAATCCGGATAAAATTCTCGCGGATTTTCACCAATTCTGCTTCGGTGTCTGAGTTATGGGAGCCTTTTGTGAACGGTGGATGGTGCCAGTAAGCCACTATCCATTCTTTATTCGTATTAGCTGCCAAATCCGCCTTGATCCATTGAACCTGAGTACCCAGCGTGTCGTACAACCGGGTCGTGCCGTCCTCTTTGCCATAAGAGTCGAGGGAGAGAAAATGGATATTACCATAGTCAAATGAATAAAAAGCCTCCGTTTCTGACGCAACCCCTCCCGCTTCCCCGGCCGCCGGGACAGTAAAAATCCCGTAGTACGGCACTGCATGATCTACCTGACGCTGGACATTATTGGCATAGTCATGATTTCCCGGACACGGATACAGCGGCGATTGCTTTAAAAATTTCTGTTTATAAACATTAAAAAAACCACTTTGATACTCAGCATCCGTACCTGCCTGATAGGCATTGTCGCCGAGTAAAAGCCAGGCGTTCATATACTCATTTCCCAGAAAACCAGTCAGGTTGTCACGTACGTTGATTTGGTTTACAGAATTGTTGCCGCAGTCACCAAACACCCCGATACGGTATTTCCCCGACTGGCCCGGCGGCGGAGCAGTTTCAAAATAATTATCGGAATCGCCCTGTAATACTTGCTGGGAGGTACCTATCGAATAGTAATATCGCGTCAACGGTTGAAGTCCGGTTAATTTCACTTCATGCTCCGTAACCAATGTCAGGCTATCGACATGCATTATAAGTGAACCGGTCGCAGGGCCGAACGCTACACGACTGTCCGTGGGCACATCGGTACGCCAGCGGATTACAATGCTGGTCGATGTGGCTGATTGAAGATAAGGACCTCTTAAAAGTCCGGGGATGAAATACACCGCAAAGAATGCAGACAGTAATAAAACTTGCATTGTTCATTTGTTTATAGTGTGCGTCAATTCAGATTCGCCAATCTAGTTCTTTAATAACTTCTGGATGACTTGCCCTTTACCGGTTGCGACGTAATACAATCCGGGCGGTAAATGTTGCGCATCGAATGTGCGCGTCTTACCATTTTCAATTTTGGTTTCAAGCAAAAATCGGTCTCCTTTTACATTGTACATCCATAGCATTTGCGGAGACGCTTTGTCAGAGAATACGCCGTTTCCCAAATCTTCAAGTGTAAAAAAATCAGTAACCGGATTCGGATAAATTTTCCAGGCCCTTTCATCCGCGCAATCGGCCACAACAATCCGCGTTTCCTGTGTGCTACCATCCGCATCGTATTCCCTAATGCGGAAATAACCATGGTTTAATACTTGTCCCACATCAAAGATGTACGAATTCACTTGCTTTGAATTTCCCACTGCCAGTACATGCCCGATCGCCTCCCAACTCCGTGCATCGTTGCTTGCGAGGATTTCAAAATAATCTGCATTCACTTCTTCGGTCGTTTGCCAGCTTAGCCGTGCATTGCTACCGCGGCATTCTGCATTGAATTTGCCGAATGTCACGGGCAAGGGCCCCAGGCTCTTGGTAAGCGTGTTGTTCCGCGTGATTAGCCATACGTCCGGGTCGAAAACTACTTCAGTGGCTTCAAAACCAAGATTATCGGTAAAAAACTGCCCGTTGGTGATGTTATTCAGCACCACCAGTTTTTGCTGGTTGGTATTCGCATTACGAAAAAGCAGCGGGACCGGCAACTGAAAAAAGCTGACGGACGCATGTGATTGCGTCTGGTTCAGCTTCACCTGAACCGTGTTGCCCACCGGGTACCATTCAACCTGGTAGGAAGGATACCCCTGGCCGGTAAACCACTGATCGAAAAAATAGGTCAGATCCTTCCCGCTGGCCGCTTCCAGATGGCTTTTCAGGTTGGCCGTGGTGACGTAACCATAAGCCAGCGCAGGGTCGTTGATGTAATTATTGACTGCCGTAAAAAACGTGGCGTCGCCCAGTATCCAGCGCAGCATGTACAGCAAATGCGAACCTTTTAGGTAACTCAGGCGGTTGCTGAAAATCCGGTTCACGTCGTTTACATTATCCACCCATACAGAACCGCCGGGCTGCGAGGTAATCGTATTGATTTCGTTGGTACGGGCCGTTTTGGTATTGGCCGGGTATTTTGCCTCCGTATAAATGCTGGCGAGGTGCGTTGCGAAACCCTCATTCAGCCAGATATCCTGCCAGCTTCCGCAGGTCACCTTGTCGCCGAACCATTGGTGCCCCAATTCGTGTGCGATGAGCGTCTCGCCCATATTGACCATGAACGAGCAGGTCTGATGTTCCATTCCGCCGCCCCAGCCGAATTGCACATGTCCATACTTCTCATTGTTAAAAGGGTAATCGCCAAACAGGTTACTGAACTGCACCATGGCGTCGAGCGCATTCTGCACACCTCCTTGAAAAGTAGCCTGGCTTTCCGGATAGCAATAAGTTTTGAATGGCACATCCGTGCTTCCTATCAACACACTATTATCGAGCACATTATAGTTTGTGACCGCCATAGCCACCAGGTAACTCGCGATTGCGTAGCGGTGTTTCCAGTGCGTCCGGGTTTTGGAACCCGCAACTGCCGTCTCGCTTTTCAGTAAGCCGTTCGAGGCCGCTTTATACGTTGCAGGGTGCGTAATGTAAATATCCAGTGAATCAGCCTTGTCGTCCAGGCCATTTTTGCAGGGCCACCAGTCGCGGCTTCCGTAAGGCTCACTTAATGTCCAAACTACCGGCGTTGCCGACGGCCCATGCGTAGCTACCACAAAAGCGGCATTCGCTGGCGGTGGGGTACCTTCGTAGCTGATCGTGACCGAATCTTTCGTCCCACTCCCCAGTGGATTCTGCAGCGTGATCGTCAGCGCGTCCGCGGCATGGGTAAAGGCGACGTTACTTCCATGCTGCTGCACGGATGACACAGTCAAAGCACTCGACAGGTCGAGGGTAATGCTGCTTCCCGCGGCGGTCATTACAAAATGTGGCGTCACGACGCCTGTAATGTAGTTCACCGCAGGATCAACTTCCCATTCGCAACGGTAATACTTCACATCGAAATTGTTGGATGCCATGACACGCAGCCCGGGCGCATTCAGTCGCAACCCTGCGCTACGGCTTTCGAGCACAGCAATATCGGAAGTGGAGAAATCCGCGGGAGATTCCTGCCCCATTGCCCGCACAGCGAACAGCCAAAAGAATAACAGAAAAAGTGTTTTCATAGCGCGCAGTTACACGTAAGCACATCACTATCAATACGCTAACTTAACCAATTGAAAACAATTCCCGCCTGTTTTCGTACCAAATGTTCAAACGGAAGGTTTCTGTCAAAGAGCGGTGAGGCTGTCGCAAAATCCGAGCAGCTTCCGCAAATCGTCCGCTCCACCGAAATCGACACGGTTCCCGCGCAGGTAGTGTGTAAGCTGGCGCTTGTTACGCCCGTACACATGCAGGAACGCACGCCTGGACGCCGGGTGTACGATCCGGTTCCGATCGATCAGAAAATAGGTGGTTTTGATCCGGCGCCGGTGGCTCGACGCATTGTTTTCCCATTGGATATGCCCACCCTGGTTGCTTACCATTTGCACGTGCGCAGCGTTTCCTTCCGAAGCAGAATAATGCTGTCCCGAATAACTAAGGCCGTTCCCCACCGTTTCGGGTTGTGTCCGGGAAGCCAGAAGGGCTTTTCCTGCCACGCCAATCACCTCCATATCCGAATGGGCCTCGGTAAGGACAAAGCGGCGCTCCCCTATTTCGATATAGTCTATCAGATATTTGCCGGTAAACAGCAAGGTATCCGCCCTCGGGTTCAGAAACTGCATCTGGCCGTCCTGGCAATGGTAGTTCAGTAGTGCTTCCTGTTTTGTGCCATTCCGGAAATGAACCACCCCCTTGATGAATGCGGGATACAAATAATCAGCGAACTTTTTTTCCCGCGCATTTTCATTCGGCGGGGCGCTCATCTGGCAGCCGGCGTTTAACGGCGCGTTCATAGACAGACTTTGAATTAAAAGGGAAACAAGCAGTACAGTTTTCATCGCAATTCCAGGTTAGCCACTCGTGATACAACCTGCATATAAGACGTTATCCGCTCATTTCCATACCCTTAAAAGCTTATAATTTTTTCTCAGTAAGTTCACCGCAGTGACTTATACAGTCTTGTCCAGTGACATTTTGAAGAATTTTTCTACAACATATTGTTAGAAATCCAGTAAAATTCCAAATTTTTAGTAATATTAGTACTACAAATCATTTACCAAACGTATATATTGCCGTTCAAATAGCCTGATACTGCTAGCCAACGTTATTTAACTATTAAAACGGGGTCAACGGCATGGTTTTGGTGCCCGTTTTGGCCTACATCAAAGGAAACGCATGATGGAAATCGGAACAATCAAGGCGGTACATATATTTACCCACCGACGATTATATGTTACCGCCGAACTGGAGTTGAACCTGAAAGGAGTAAGACATACGTTTGGTGGGCACGAAGTCTTCTTATCAGGCATGCATGGTGGTGAATCCTCGGATCCACCTTATTTGGGAAGGTTTTTATTCAGGTGTATGCAAGTATGCAGGGTCGACAACTGGGATCAGCTGAAAAGCTCGAAAGTACTCGTAGAAATTCAACACGGTAAGGTCGTGGCCATCGCCGACATTTCCGGCGACAACTGGTTCAACCCTACCAAGGAATTCGGGGCAATGGATATGGAAAAAGAGCAGATGGAATCCGCTTTCAGGGACAATTCCAAATAATAGCTCACTATTCCAGCCTGATTTCATAATTCCCATTCGCACATTTCTCAGGCACAGCCAGTTCAAGGTGCTCCTTTTGGTTCACCCGCAGGTAATTTTCAATGGCAAGTACTGCGTCATTCTCCGACTCCGCCCCCGACACTTCCAGAACCACTCCCGGTTCCAGCCGCCCTGTCTCATCACGATTTATTACGCTTGGCATGGTTAATGTTTTTTTGTTTGAAAGAGGTTTTAAAACTGTGCCAGTCAACTAATAAAGCCGGACACCAAAATGCCCGGCTTTATTAATTGCTTCCATTTAAACGAGAATGCTTGCACGCCTACTTCACGGGATTTTACCTGGTGTTGTGGAACTGCCAGGTACAGTCGACGACGGGATGGTTGTGCTTTGAGGAACCTGCGCCGGATCGGCGGTTGTGCTCGGAATGGTACTTCTTGGCACGTTGCTGTTGTTTGGATTCGGGGTTTGTGGCAAGTTTCCCGGCACGTTCGTGCGCGGCACGGCATTCGGATCGGTCGGCGTTACGGGGACTGTCGAAGGCTGCGTACTAGTTGACGGCGTAGTCACGCTGCTGGGTACGGTGCTCGACGGTACAGTCGATGGCTGCGTGGTGGAGCTCGGTACCGTGGTTGGTGACGGCTGTGTCACCGTGCTGCCGGGCTTCACCGCCCCGGGCAAGTCGGACGGCTGCACGATGGCGCCGGGTACCGTTTTAGGCTGCGTAGTATTGGACGGATAAGTCGATGGCTGCGTTGTACTTGGCACCGTGGACGGCGGTGTACTGGACGGTGTGGCAGCACCCGGTGTGGTAGCACCCGGTGTGGTAGCACCCGGTGTGGTAATCTGTGCAAAGGCAGCGGCGTTACCGAAGGCAGCTCCGCCGGCAATAGCCAATGCAATGATATTCAACTTCAAAGCTTTCATGACGATATATATTTAGTTGATGAATCTTTTTCTATAATGTGACCCTGAAGAAAAAGAATCGTACCAGAAGTAATCCTGGCGGGCATTAAATTTCGCACAGTGCCCAGCGCGGTGCGGGTGGTTCAGTTTGTCTCAAACACCCCCCGAAATAGACGTTTTTACACTCGTTCTTTCCACGATTTATTCGTGAATTTTGTATAAAACTAAATCCAGAAACCAGTGGAAAAACAATTGGACACTATGGCCGGCCGCTTGGAGGAAAGTCTTGCAACGCACCGGATCGTATCCCAGGAAGAATGGACCAAAGCGCGGAAGGATCTGCTCAAAAAAGAAAAGGAACTTACCCGGCTCAACGATGAGCTTAGTCGCCAGCGCAGGGCGTTGCCCTGGGTCAAGGTCGACAAATCCTACATTTTCGACAGCACGGAGGGAAAACTCTGGTTATCAGATCTTTTTTACGGTAAGAGCCAGCTGATCGTTTACCATTTCATGTTCGCCCCGGAATGGGAAGAAGGCTGTCCGGGCTGCTCGTTCCTGTCCGATCATATCGACGGTGCCAATCTCCATTTGCAACACCACGACGTCTCAGTGGTGGTCGTTTCCCGCGCTCCATTGGAAAAGCTCCTCGCATTCAAGAAGCGGATGGGGTGGAAATTCAACTGGGTATCGTCTTACGGCAGCGACTTCAATTACGACTACCATGTATCGTTCACCAACGAGCAACTCAAAAATGGCACGATTTATTACAATTTCGAATATGCCAAACATGACGAAGGCACAGAATCGCCCGGAACCAGCGTGTTTTACAAGGACCGGACAGGCAACATTTTCCACACCTATTCCAGCTATTCCCGCGGCGGAGACATTCTCATCGGCGCACATAACTATCTTGATCTCACACCCAAAGGAAGAAATGAGGATGGTATCATGGACTGGATGCGCCACCACGACAAATATGAAGATTTCAAAGGCGATCAGGGCAGCTGCTGCCATTAATAGCAGTCTCCCGCGCCTGTTTCGGTACGTAATGATCAAAACACTCGAGGCGCTCCTGAAACTAACGGGAGCGCCACAGTTTCCTATGCTCTCCTTTCTCCTTCCCTCCTCATAGTAAAACACAACGTGAAACGCCTTTACAGCATGAGTATCAATGATATCTCATACATCCTAAACCACACGAAGAAGCGTTGCTTCACCTTTTATGTCTGGAATTAAGCAAATTCAAAAACACAGAAAAAATCTGCTCGTTCTTCCTGCTATCGCTGCATTTGTAGGACTAGTCGCTTACCAGAACCGGCAGCAAACCGACCGCTCCTGGGGTATCTACAAAGCCGACGCCGCGAGTACCAGCTATTCGGCCCTAAACCAGATCAACACCTCGAATGTAGACCGGCTGCAACTAGCCTGGACGCATTCCTACGCAGATATGAAAGATGGCAGCCGTGCGGGGAGCAGCGAATGCAACCCGATTATCGTCGACGGCATCATGTACACTACATCCGCAAAGCATTGGGCCTACGCCATTAACGCCCAAACCGGCGAGCAACTCTGGGCCTTCGACCCGTTTGACGGGGCGGAGGGCGGCGGGGTAAGCCGTGGGGTTACCTATTGGGAGGATGGGAAGCGGTCCGGCGCACCGGACAAACGTATCTTCTTTACCGGTGGCGATAACCTTTTTGCACTCGACGCGCATACGGGCAAACCCATTATGACTTTCGGCGACAATGGCCGCGTAAGCATGAATGTCGGCCTTCGCGATGACCCTGCCACGATTTCGGTAATACCGACCTCACCCGGTATCATCTACAAGGATTTGCTGATTATGGGGGCCGAAGTTTCCGAACTGTACGGCGCACAGCCAGGCTATATTCGTGCCTACAATTGCAAAACGGGGAAACTGGAATGGACATTCCACACAATCCCGCTTCCCGGTGAGCCCGGCTACGAAACCTGGCCAAAAGATGCTTATAAATATGCAGGGGGTGTCAACGATTGGGCCGGGATGAGTCTGGATACCCGCCGCGGGATTGTATTTCTGGCATTGGGCTCTCCTTCATACGACTTTTATGGGGCCGACCGCAAAGGTGATAACCTCTACGGTAACAGTGTGGTGGCCCTCGATGCCGCGACAGGCAAATATATCTGGCACTACCAACTTGTCCACCACGATTTGTGGGACTACGATCTCCCTGCCCCGCCGAACCTGGTCACCATCCGCCGCGACGGGAAACAGATCGATGCCGTGGCACAGGTCACCAAGCATGGGTTTGTATTCGTTTTTAACCGCGAAACCGGCGAGCCGCTGTTCCCGATCGAGGAACGGAAAGTGCCGGCATCCCGCATTCCGGGAGAAGTTGCCTCCCCTACCCAGCCATTTCCTTTAAAACCCAGGCCATTTGCCCGACAATGGATGACCGAAGCCGACCTGACACACTACACCGATGCGGGACACGATTCGATTGTTAAAAAATTCCGCTCGATGCGCTACGAAGGGCTGTTCACCCCACCTGATCTCAAAGGTACATTGATGTTACCCGGCTCCCGCGGCGGGGCTGAGTGGGGCGGAGCCGCTTACGATCCGGCTTCGACAGTACTTTTTGTCAAATCCAATGACTCCCCTGAAATCCAGTCGATGAAAAAGGTGGACCTGGAACAGGAAGCCAAAGACCAAACAATTTACGACCAGGGCAAGACATTGTACATGACCTATTGTGTGGCCTGCCATGGCAAAGACAAAAACGGCGACGAACCGAATTACCCGTCGCTGATCGGTCTGCGCAACCGCATGACACGTGAGGCGGCGCTCGACAAGATCAAAAAAGGAGGAGGCAAGATGCCAGCATTCGCCTCGGCGATCAAAGGTAAAGAAAAGGGCATCATCGCATTCCTTTACGACCGCCCCCAGAATTCGGCCAAAGTAACCAAGCAAGAAACCGGCCAGACTCAAAAAGGCGCCGACAAATATCTCAATCTGACCGCCTATGGCCATTTCCGTGATCCGCAGGGGAACCCGGCGCTGCGCCCGCCATGGGGGACGCTCAATGCGATTAACCTCAGCACAGGCGACTACGAATGGCAAATACCGCTCGGTAACGACGAAAAACGCTGGGAAAACGGAGGCCCTGAAACCGGTCAGGAAGGTTCGGCCGGGCCGATCGTCACGGCCGGCGGCCTGATCTTCATCAGCGGCACCCAGGACCGCAAGCTGCGTGCACTCGATAAGAAAACCGGAAAGCTCGTCTGGCAAACCACCCTCCCGGGCGTCGCCAATGCAACCGCCTGCACCTATATGAGCGGCGGCAAGCAATTCGTGGCGCTATCCGTCGGCGGCACGAAAGAAAATCCTTCGGGATCTGTAATGGCGTTTGCGTTGCCTTGAAGTCACGCGTTTGCCTGAACGCCCGTCTTCCCAGGAAGAAAAATCGACGGGTCGCGCAGGAAGGCGGCGATCCAGATCAGAGCCAGCGGGAGGGCTGCATTGAATGCGGTGCCGTGTGAAAGTTCGGTAGCGAGAGCGCCGGCGAAATAACAGGTCAGGAGGATGAAACCGATTTTCATGGTTTTCGGGTAAATGAAAAGTGCCGTGAATCCGATTTCCATCAGGCCAAGGGGAACGAGATACTTCCCTACCCCAACTTTCGAGAGCGTTTCAACTATCTCGGGGCTTTGGCTTAGCTTCATTATTCCGCTCAACACCGGCATTGCCGATGCCAGGACTGTCAGGGTGATGGTAGCGATTTTCTTTGCTTTCATGTCTCTTTTGATTTTTTGCCAAAACTAGCTACCTTTACTATACAAATGATAGTAATATACAAAAGGTTAGTAATAACCTTTTAGTTAGCAAGAAATCAACATGGCATTCACTCATCACAACGGCGAAAGACCCAGTCCGGCACAATGCTACAACAAACTCAATGCGGCAGGAGATGCATTGTATGTTATCGGGGGCAAATGGAGGTTACGGATCATCATCGCCCTTTCCGAAGGGCATAAACGGTTCAATGAAATTCAGCGTGCTATTAGCGGCATATCGGCAAGGGTCCTCTCCAACGAACTAAAAGAACTGGAAATCAATGGATTCGTCACCCGAAAAGTGTATACCGACTTCCCGGTTTCGATCGAGTACGAGCTGACACCTTACAGCGATACATTATCCCCGGTAATCGAGTCGCTGATCAATTGGGGGGAAATGCACCGCCAGCGCATCATGCATTCGGGAAAAACGGAAGAAAAAGACGCTACTGTTCTGGCAGAGATACTGTGATGTGCCACATATCGCCCGAATTGCTTACCTTTTCGGTCCCCCACGCGCCCGGGCCGCCATCAGGCCGCAGGTAGACGTTGAACACCAGCGTGCTGATCTGCGAACCTTTAATGAGCACACTTCCACAAGCAGCGCCATTGTCACAATTGCCGGTTATCGGTGTTTTGGAGTGCAATATTTTCGTTTTCGTCATGTCGATCTGCATTTCCTCATTGCCGGAAAGCTTCGTCAATGTCAGTGATGGCGTTTGCAATTCAAGCTCCGTGGCGAAACCGAGGCGTTTATCACTGAAATTAGTGGTTGCCCCTAGGCCAATGAACGAAATCACGGGATCAGTCACCGGCTTGCTAAACTGTAACCGCAGCTTTCCGTAATAGTAGCGGCTGGTATCGGTTTTAGGTGCATTGGCAGCGAGCAGCGGCTTAGCTGAGAGAAATACCTGCAATCCCGCATTCATAAACAGATTGATCCCCTTTCCCACCGGTCCTTGTGGATGCGCCGTGAAGATCTTCCGGGCCGTATCGGCATAATAATAGTTGGTATTGATCACCGGCACCGAGCGTACGTGCGTGCTGCTTGCGCCGGAGGCCGCGCCAAAGGTCATGCCTGTTACATGCTGAGGCACATTGATGTAGGGCTGATCGTCAAAACTGAATGTCACCGACAATTCCGATTTCAGTTTCTGAAAATAAATCCCCTCGTCGGTGCTTCCGTTTTTATTGTAAAAGAAAGACATGGTCTGAGGGATCGAAGTGGGCCCTTTGGGGACGGGTAGCTTATAACTGTTATTGACACCGTCCTGAACCAGTTCATAAGTACTCAGAACGTTCGGCCCCTGAGCGAAAGAAGTGCTGGCCAAACCGGCGATGATCATGTATATAAGCACCGACCTTATTGATGATAATGAGCATGTTAGCATGTGTAGGAAATTAAAATCGTTGAGACAAGTGCTGGCAATATATCATTTATGGATGAAGGCTCCCACTGGTCCGGGCACGTCGTTCTCATTTTAGCAGGATAGTTCAAATTTATCTTTATATCCTACCACACAGCCTATCAAAAGCCTCCAATCGCAAACTAAGTAATTGATTATTAATTAAATGTAATGCCAGTATTATTTTCCCTATGCCGTAAAACCAAAGGCAGGTGCCGATTTTTTAAAGGCATAGCCGTTAAGCAAGTACGATTTGAATTATGATGTTGTGAGCGCATAAGTAACCGCCGCGCAGAAGCGCCCGCGCGGCGATTATTGTGGCGACTGGATGCTACCGGGGTTCCGTGAAAACTTCCTGCACGTACATGTTCGAGACGATGAACTTGCCATTGGTGTAGGCGATCGTGTCCACCGCTTCTTTCGCGCGCTGGTGTTTGTTGATCCGCACAAATTTTGCGGCAAATTGTCCCTGAATCTCGTTCTTCTTCGGGTCGTAGTACAAAATTCTGAAGTAATTCCACGGACCTTCGAGGAGCCGGTAATTGTCCGTCGTTATATCGTCTTGTGGAAACAACTTAAAGTATGAACTGATATTAATTGAATCCAACGAGCATACAGCATTTCTCTGATGGATGACAAGAGAATCGGTTGGCACATAGTTGCCCGGCTTGGCATGGAAATAATTCAAAATGATTGTCTGATATTCGTCTTCACTGATTTTCCGGACCAGGCTCATCGCTACCACGATTTTATCGCACCAATCTTTTTTCACAAACGCGCCCATTTCTACCGTGATTGCCGACTTAAAAGGTACGCCGTTTACTTCGCCAGTGATAAGCTGGTTTGTCTTTCTTGGATCCATAGATGGCTGCTTATCGCAAGACAACAAGCCGAAAAGCAATAGTATAAGTATATAGCTGTGTTGTTTCATGATTTCAGCGGCTGTTTCTATCCGGCTTGCCGTTTAAGGCTTTGCGGTCGGATTTGATTTATGATATTTCGAGAACATAAGTAACCGCCGCGCAGAAGCGCCCGCGCGGCGATTATTGTGGCGACTGGATGCTACCGGGGTTCCGTGAAAACTTCCTGCACGTACATGTTCGAGACGATGAACTTGCCATTGGTGTAGGCGATCGTGTCCATCGCTTCTTTCGCGCGCTGGTGTTTGTTGATCCGCACAAATTTTGCCGCAAATTGCCCCTGGATCTCGTTCCTTTCAGGGTCATAGTACAAAATTTTGAAGTAGTTCCACGGACCTTCGAGGAGCCGGTAACTATCCATGGAGTCATCATTTCCGGGGAAGGTAGTAAAACGCGAGTGAGCACTAATCGAATCCAAGGTGCATAAGGTATTTTTACGGTGGCTAACCGCACTATCAGTCAGCGTATAATCACCCGGCTCGGCGTGAAAAAAATTCAGATATACAATCTGATATTCATCTTCCTCAATTTTTCTGACCAAACCCATACCTATTACATCACTCTTGCAAAGAGTCTTGCTCACTATAGCTCCATTCCAAACCGTCATCCCGGATTTGAACGGTACGCCATTTACCTCACCCATAAGCACCTGATTTACCATATGTGGATTCACAGGTGGTTGTTTTTCACAGGACAGCAGGCCAGAAAGCAATAGTATAACTATATAGCTGTATCGTTTCATAGTTTAATAGGGTTACTTACGCGCAGCTGTCGATTTATGACCTTGCTGCCGAATTGGATTTACAATGTTTTGAAAAATGGAATTAACAGTCGCCCCAAACAAAACAGGCGACTGCTGACTTTCAAACAAATAGGTTACCGCGGCTCGGTGAAAACTTCCTGTACATAGACGTTCGAGACGATGAACTTGCCATTGGTATAAGTGATCGTATCCCCCGCTTCTTTCGCCAGCTGGTGTTTATTAATCCGCACAAATTTTGCCGCGAATTGCCCCTGGATCTCGTTCTTCTCAGGGTCGTAGTACAAAATCTTAAAGTGGTTCCACGGACCTTCTAATAAGCGATAACTGTCCATTTTCATATCGTTTCCTGGAAAGGACTTAAAATATGAACTGATATTGATTGAATCCTGAAAGCACATTGAATTTTGCCGATGTAAAACAACACTGTCGGTAGGTGCAAATTCCCCCTGTTTAGCATGGAAATAATTCAGTATTACCATCTGATATTCCTTCTCGCTGATCTTTCTAACCAGGCTCATTGCGACCACTATTTTGTCGCACCAATCCTTTTTTACAACGGCCCCCATTTCTACCGTGATGGCCGACTTAAAAGGCACGCCATTTATATCGCCAGTGATAAGCTGGTTTGTCATTCTTGGATCCATGGGCGGCTGCTTATTGCAGGACATCAGGCCCGAGAATAATAATATGAATATGTGGCTGTATCGTTTCATGGTTTTAATGCGGGCTGGTAGATGATTTTTTTCCGTATAACCTGATTCCCACCGCGTGCGATTAGGATGTACGTTCCCGGCGCCAGCCCCTTTCCTGCCAAATCAAACGCAATCACGTTTCGACCGGCGGAGCATTTAAAAACCTGCCTTTGAATGTGCACCCGTCCATTAAGGTCTATCAGGCCAATTCCGACCTCCATAGCCTTTTCAGCACTGAAAACGAGTTCCACACGACCGGAAGTCGGATTGGGCTGCAAAACGGCTTCCCCGCCTTCAATTTGAAGTGAATCGCCATCCTTCTGTCCCTTTCGATATCCACCATTAGGGTCGTCATCCACCCATATCTGCATCCAATACTCGATCATCTGCCCGTCCCCGGACGTGATCTTCAATTTCAGGTAAAACAGATGATTGCCGTTATGGTACAGTCCAACATTGTAAAACTCCCCGGTGCCGTTACCTGAATAGTTTATTCCGTCCGAAGACTCCTTCCACTGGTAAGTATAAGGCGGGCTCCCACATTTGGCGATGGCCTCATAAGTGTAAACCTGATATGCATATCCGCTGGTCGGTCCGGAAATCACGCCGCTCAAAACATTAGGTTCAGGGCGAAACGCCTTCACGATCGGCGATTTATCGGTCATCACTTTGGCATTGTTGTGCGTGGCGTCACCCATCGGCGATCCGGCAAAGGTTTTGTTCGGATTAGAATAATAGAAGATTTTACTGCCCGGCGCATTTCCATTCGCTACAAGTGTATTGAAACCCAGGAATATATATCCTTGTGCGTATGGTATTCCGAAGTTTTCATTCTCATGGTTACATCCGAACAAATGACTTAGCTCATGCGCACCAACAACCGGAACAATGGGGTAGTTTAAATCTACAATTGCGAAACTCCGGCTGCTATTAGGATGCTTATAAATTGGTGGGTCCGGAACTCCGCCCGCGGCATCATGACCGTCCCAGGAAAACAACAGTACAAGGTCTGCCTTATTCTGATTGCATAGATTTTGAACAGACGCTGTATTACTCAAAGCAAGTGCATCTTCTTTGATATAATGGCTCTTTTTTGTAAAAGTCGTCTGCACTACCCCCGCCATTTGTACATAGGCAGTATTTGCCACCCCGCTATTCGTTACCGTCTGATTGAAAATGTCCAGGGTATTATATGCATGGTTAGTCGCAGAAGCCGGGTTTACATTATTTCCGTACAAGAACAGCACTCTAATACTACTAGTACACGGCTCAATCTTCGCATTGTCCCCCGGCTTTCTTCCGGTTTTGTCAGTGTCCGGCTTGGGCTGGATTTTTTGCATCGCCGAACCAATCCCCGAGGCGCAGAAACGCTCTTTCCCGGCATCGTTCCCGTGCCCCAGCAAAAGCTGGCCATCTTCGCCCAGGTCGCAGATTTCGTATGATCGCTCCGGTCCCTGGATGATTCCGCCCTTCATGCCATTGCGGGAGGTGAGCAGCACCGACAGCAGACTTTCCCCTACCGTTCCATAGAGTTTGTAATTACGATCATCCGAGTACTCGATGGTTTTGATGTGTACGTCATACGCTTCGGCACGGCCCGGAATCGTGATTTGCAAGCGATTGTTGGTCAATACTTCGGCAATGGGCCGCATCCGCACAATGACCGTTTCGCCGTGGTACTGGCCGTTGTTGGTCAGGCCGTCAAATAAATGCTTACCGTTTTCAGAAAGACTCGCGTAATCCGGCGTATCCGGCAAAAGAAGATCTTCGCGTGCTCCTTGCGCGTGGGCGCGTGTGAATGAAGTGCCCGCAATGGCCAGGCAGGCCAGGCAAACCGCAAAAAAGCGGGAACGCAATACACTACCATTAATCCGAAAAAAGTCCATAGGCATACCTGTTTAAGTTCCTGAAAAAACTGATCGAAATGGACCCGCGGCAAGCCACGGAAGGAACGGAGTAGGTAGGTGCCCGGCCAGGGGTGCCCGGCCAGGGGTGCCCGGCTAGGGGCGACCGGCTAGGGGCGACCGGCTAGGGGCGACCGGCTAGGGGCGACCGGCTGTACGCCGGCCATGGTGTTTCGAATTAAATGGATATTTTTTTCAAATCAATTGGGAAGAGGCTACCGATGATCAAGTAACCGGGATGAATTACCAACCAACGGTTTTCCGCGTTTTATAACACTTTCTCCTGCAAAATCTTCACCACGCTTTCCTGTAACGGCGGGTGTAAATCGGCCAACAACCACCAGGTGTGTATTTTGGCTCCGGCGTCAACAAGCCTTCGGACTACTTCGAGATGGTGTTCTCGCACACCCTCGTGCGCAGTGGCCCAAAGCGTCTGATCAAGCACAGTGCCGCCGAATTCATTGCGAGCCTCGAGCGGGGCTTTACGCGAGAGCAGCAGGTCTACCACTTCGGGATAACCGAAATAGCCGGCCCAATGTAATGCAGTCCAGTCGCGGTGGTCTTTTGAAGCAGGGCTTATGCCCTTTTCGAGCAGGAAACGGACTGTTTCCACCCGGTTGAGCATAGCAGCCCATACAAATGCAAGTGCCAGATTGGCCTCGGGCGTCGGGGCAATTTTGAGCCACTCTATGCGCGCCAGCGGCGCGTCGGCTTTCAGTTTACCGTCGTCTCCGAGATAACCTGCGAGTTGGGCCGTTTTCCCCATCGCGGCCGCAGTCACCACGTTATCGACCCTGGCGCCTCTCTCTACCAGTACCTCTGCCGATTGGGGATAATGAAAATAGATGGCCGTGACCAGCGGCCCGCAGTCGTCGCGGACACCGTTGATCGCCGCACCATAGTCAAGCAGTTTTTCCGCCAGCGCCGTTTGCAGACCGGCCCGCGATGGATGCACGCTCGACACCAGCAATTCCAGTGTCGTACCCCATTTGGTATCATAAGTATCCGCCAGAGCGTCGGGCGCGGCGCCTGCTGCAAGTAGCGTTTCAGCAACTTCGAGCCCATTCTGCGGGGTTACCTGCCTGAAATTCTCGGTCCCGTTGGCGGCAATATAATGCAGTAATGTTGCCCTATGCCCGCGCGACGAGCGCTCATGCACGATGCCGGGATTTTCCTCCAAAAGGGATCTCAACGTCGGCAAATCGCCCTGCACAACAGCGTCCACCGCCTGTTCGAATTTCGCAACCTGCGATCCGGGCTCTTTCAGATCGGCCATGTGCTGCAGAAATGCCGGCCAATCCACAAAACCGTGCTCCCTGGCTATCACGACGCGGGCATCGTCCAGACTGAAATTGGTATCCGGGCGGTTCAGCTGCGTAAGGCGCCCGGGTTCAGGGTGGTATTTCCGAACGTATTTAACCGAATCCTTATGGACAGACCGGCAGGCGTCTGCCAGTGCGGCAGCTTGTTTTTCGTAATAGTCCGGGGCCGGATCGGTAGTGAGAGGGATGATATCGGTCGTGTTCATAGGTTCGGTTTGGTAGCGGCTGAAACATAAGACAATTAGTATGTTTTTGAATGAAATACAAAATCAGGTTATTGACCGTATCCGCATTTCTTCCAGGTATCCGAAATCAGAAAAGGCACCGGTCTCTTAAATTAACCAGTACCTTTTCGTATTGTCTTTGTCACTGCCTGATTCCCGAATCACCGACGACCATTTGGGTGCGGCTTACCGGTCCACAGTGAGGTGTTTTTGTATCTCAACTTTCCCGTCAGGACCAGTGACGGTGAGCACATAATTGCCGAGCGGCAACGCATTCGTCGCCACTTCCACCTGCTTCCCGGTTGCGGTGCTGCGCTTTATAGTTCGTCCGCTATTGTCCCGGATCAGGATAATCGCGCCGGGCTGAATGTTTTTAAGTACGACGCGCTCACGTGCCGGGTTAGGAAATACAATGGCAGCCTCGTTCCCCGCTCTCGTGATGGACTTCATGGACGAAAAACTGACCGTACCGTCGGTGTCTACCTGGCGGATCCGGTAATAGGAAATCCCCGGAAGCGGAGCAGTATCCAGGAAGTCGTAGTGCTGTTCGACAGATGTATCGCCTTTTCCTTTCACCTTGCCCAGCGCTCTGAAATGACGTGCGTCGGCGCTCCGTTCGATTTCAAAATAATCGTTCCGTACCTCCTCAGAAGTGGCCCAGCCCACGCGGACTGCGGATTGCTCCACCTCTTTCAATTCCAGTTCTTTGAACGTCACGGGAAGTACCGCACAATCTTCCGTTGAAATGGAGGTAATGTTGGCGTCCATCCAGGCCAAATGGTCGAGCAGCCAGGTTTTCAGGTATTGGACCTCCTTGGCGTAGGTGTTGCCGGGCAATGTGTAATGCTCGTTGAACATCACCGCCGTTTCGAGGATATTCCACTTCGAAAAATTGCGTTGCATGGCATTCTGCGCCGTCAATTCTGCCTGTTTCTGGTCGATGAAGGCTGAGATCGACGCATCACTCCACTGTGTCTGCCGAAGGTACTGATAACGCCCCATCAACTTACCCTTGAAATAACAATCGGTAAGCAGCCGCGCCGGCCAGAAAATAGTCATCGGCGGACGGTCCGGGCAATAGATATTGAACTCCCACGCCCATGAGCCGGTCGGAAGCACCGAAAGCTCGTAGCACCACTGTTGGTTCCCCATCGACTTGTCAAAATCCCAGGGAGCCCCCATGACGATCTGACCGCCCTCGTCGTCCCGTTGTTTGTACAGGAACGTACTCGCCCGCCAGTTGTCGGAATTCTTCGTAATTTCCTGCAACAGCAGGTAGTCGATGGCCGCATCTTCATCGAGTAGCGGACGGTAACCGGATACGGCATCCTTGTAATTCGGGCCTGCCAGGATCTGCTCGAAATTGTCAATATGGTTTTTGATGTAATTGAACTGCAAATCCCGGTTGGCAATATTGGTATAATTGTGCAGCTTGGGATATTCGACATGGAAAATAGGATGCGGCTGCGCAGGCGCGTTATTGCCCGCGAAACCGGACGTCCATTTCATATCCTCATCCTCTGCAACCTGCAAGAGGTAACCGCCATTGATTTTCGCAGGATCGGTGTCTGTTTCCGAAAGCTTTTTAATGCTGATACGGTTGGAATTCCGTTTGATCTTCTCCATCAGGATATACACTCCGTGGTAAGACATACCGCCGATTTCGTTCTTGAACACCTCCACATAACGCGTCCTTGGCGAATATCGGCCCGTACGCGTGTACATTTCATGTGCAAACACGTCCCGGATGAACGACTTGTCGCCATAGCAGGCATTCAACACCCAGTCCGACTCCGCCGGCATGCCCAGCAGCGAAGCGTCTACGCTGTTGCCGCCGATGTCCCTGATTTCGACGCTGTAAGATTTCTTATCCCAAAAAATAGACGTGTTCCCGCGGATCTCAATGCCGATATTACTTTCAAACTGGAACACATTCGAGCCGGAGTTAATGTCGTACGAATGAATTCCGCTGCCGTTCGGTGCGGTGATCTTGAATGACGCAGTAATCTTATTGTCGTTCTCGATAACCGCACCATTCGTATTGATCACCACAATGGGCAAGTTAGACGTGATAGAGGTTTGGGCAAGGCTGGTGACACCGTAAAGTATCAGCATTAAACAACCGGTGCAGCAAATCCGGAGGGAGTGTAGAATTGAGGCCATAAACGAACGTTGATTAACTTTATAATTTATTAATATATAAATATAAAAAGTTAATAACCGCTTCACATTGAGGCAGTAAAGTTTCTACTAAGCGGTCACTTCGAACACCAGGCCTTGCCCAAAGAAATTCATCCTCCGTAAATATTAAACGCGATCAGGTGCTTCTTGAAAATCGCCTCGAGGCGGTCGGCCTCCTTGTCCTGCTTTGCCCTCCTGCATTCGCGGACGATTGTTTGCAGGATAAAAAGATCGGTATTCACATCGCGGCCGCGGTTATCCTTCTCCTTGATCCACGAAAGGTTTTCGTCCGAACGAATCGCCATCGCGCGCGCGGAATCCAGTGCCTTTTCGTTCTCACCCACATCGAATAGCGCCCCGACGAAACCCGCTGAAATCTGATCGTACGGAATGGTATCGTCGGGCATGACGGCCATGCCCTTGTCCACGACTTTGCGCGCCTTGTCGATCCTGTTTTCCGCGATAAGCTGCTGCGCTAACCGCAGGAACGAAAGCCTCGCCGTAATCACCGGCGCCCCGCGGTAGGTATCGTCGTAATACACCTGGGGGTTGTTCGTTTCCCGCCATTGCATTTTGTTCATCATGTTGTCGTACATGATGTCGGAATTAACGTAACCGTCTGTCGCGCCGGGAACCCGCACCGGCAGCAGGCGGTAAGCATAACCTTCTAGTTGAAGGTATTCCTGCAAACCCAGATTGTGGGACGCCCCCATCGTGGACGAGAAATACACCGGCCGTTTCCAGTTATTGGTCGAAATTATGTCGAGCATTACCAGATCACCTTTCAGCAGGTCGGTTTCCCCGATTTTCCAGCTCATGGAATCACTAAGATAAGGCGTCAGGTCGCTTTTGATGATATTCATCTTCATGACTTCCTCCGTATCCACTGGCAGGAACAGCGTCGCCGATGGCAGGATCGAGGTCATATCGCCGCTGGTAAGCGGTACCTGGATCGCCTTGTTATCCTGGCGGATCAGATCGAGGTATTCTTTCAGGTTAATGCCTTCTTTCACAGATGGAATCTCGTAAAAAGGCAGGTATTCATTTTTGCCCAACTGGTAATTCCCCGAATCCAGCGACAGCGGCAGTGCATCGGACTGGTTGATCTTCCGCTTCAATTGTTCGATGTACCAGTCCGCACCCAGGAACGTCTGCACACATACGCGCACGTCGGTCCGGAATCCCTCCACTTCCTGCACGTACCACAACGGGAAAGTGTCGTTATCCCCACCGGTGAACAAGATCGCATTCGGTGCGCAGGAATTGAGCAGGTTACGGGCAAAATCCACCGAATGGTACCGGTCGGCCCGGTCGTGGTTGTCCCAGCCTCGCGTCACCATGATCGCCGGTACCAAAAAGCAGGCCAGCCCCGCGATTCCGGCACGCAATACCGGCTTCTGAACGACCTTTTCGAGCAACTTCGCCGCTGCCATCACGCCGAAGCCAATCCACATGCAGAAAACATAGAACGAACCCACGTAAATGTAGTCACGCTCGCGAGGCTCGCTGGGCGGTGAATTGAGGTAAATCACCAGTGCGACCCCCGTAAGAATGAACAAAAAGCCCAGAACCAGCAGGTCCTTCCGCCGGTAATAGTACATATATACGATACCCGTAATGCCCAGCAAAAACGGCAGCATAAGAAAGTTGTTATGCCCGCGGTTCTGCCTGATGCTTTTTGGAAACGATTGGCTGGTTTGCCAGGGCATTAAAATACCTGCCCCCTCCCGATCGCTTTCGCGCCCGACGAAATTCCAGAGGAAGTAACGCCAGTACATATGCCCGAGCTGGTGCGAAAACAGGTATGAGAGGTTGTGCAGCATCGTGGGTTTCTGTCCCTCAGCCACACCCGTCATTTGTTGATACAGCTGCGGATGTCCCGGGTTGGAGCTATACATCCTCGGCAACAGCATTTTGCTGCCCGGCTCGTATTCGTACTCGGGCTTATAGTCGATCAAGACATATTTACCGTCCTTTTTTGCATAAACAGGCGCCCCACGCTTTTGGCTGACCGGCCTGGAAACGAATGAAGGTCCGTATAGTAACGGTCGGCTTTCGTACTGTTCCCTTTTGAGATAATACACAAACCGGAGGAGATCGCTGGGATTGTTCTCATTAATAGGCGTATTGTAGCCCGATCGCACCAGTACCAGCGAATAGGAAGCATAACCTATGAGGATAAACGCAAGCGAAAGCAGGCCGGTGTTCAGTAACGCACGCTGGGTACGGTGCGAATACCGTATCCCCCAAACGAGCCCGCCCAGAAAGAGCGTTGTAAAAAATGCAATGCCCGTGTTGTAAGGCAGCCCCAGCGAGTTGACAAAGAAGATCTCGAATTTCCCAGCCAGCCCGGGTAGCCCCGGAATGATGCCGGCATTGATAATACCCAGAATTAAAAGACCAGACAGAACAGCAATTGACGCACCCGGAAAGCCGGGTTTCGGGTACTTTTTGAAATAATATACCAATGCCAATGCCGGTATGGTCACAAGGTTCAGCAAATGAACACCGATAGAAAGGCCTACCAGATAGGCGGTCAGGATCAACCAGCGATTTCCTGCGGCGGGGTCCCCGATCGACTCCCATTTAAACACCGCCCAGACCACAATGGCGGTAAAAAACGACGACAAGCCATAAACCTCGGCTTCCACCGCCGAGAACCAGAACGAATCCGACCACGCATACGCAAGCGAACCCACAACTGCCGCGCCTGTCACGAGTAATACGTCCGCTTTGCTGCCGTTCTCTGGATTCTTTCCTACCAGTTTCCATGCAATCAAACTAATGGTTTTGAAGAGGAAAAAGATGGTAAATGCGCTGCTCAGCACGGAGACCATATTAACCCAATAGGCCACTTTCATAACATCGCCGAGGGCCAGCAAAGCAAATAACCGTCCGATAAGCAGGAAAAGTGGTGCGCCCGGCGGATGTGGCACCTGCAATTTGAATGCGCACGCGATGAACTCCCCGCAGTCCCAGAAACTGGCGGTCCGCTCCATCGTCAGGACGTAGGTGATCAGGCTTACGGCCAACACGGCCCACCCCGCCAGATCGTTCCATTTCTTGAAGGATATCATGTTTGAAGGTGTTTTGGATGAAGGACCAAAACTATTCAACACGATACGCTGGCACTACACCGCCGCTCTTAAAAAAAGTTAATAAAACCAGCTGATAATGAAGCCTTAACTTTATTTAACACCACATACGGTTCACCAGCCGGTTTCCATCAGAAAAGCAGGGAAATGCAATAAATAAGAGAGCTCCAGAGTAGCGAACCCGCGGTAATGGTAATGACAACACCACACAGAAACGGCAATTCAGCTGATTTTGAAAGGTTTACCGATCTTTCCATTCTAAAATAACAACTTTTTATGATAGAGGTCTAAGCCCTGCAACATACCCGTTGCAGTTTCATCAGTAAAAGTAAATATTCAAAATGAAATAGTAAGTAGCCCGACTTTAATTGTAGTTTACTAATATATCGACAGCATTTAGTAGCACTTCTACACTTTTATAGTACAACTTCAATTAACCAATTTATCAGTTGAACCCCGTCTTACGTCGCTTATAGATTTCAACCTTCTTGAACAACTCCAGAATGTTCGTCACTTCGAGTTTTTCGAAGATCCTCGCTTTATAGGTCGAAACCGTGCTCTCCTTGATATTAAGGTCGATCGCAATGTCTTTCGTCCACTTGCCCGTGAGCAGCATGTCCATGATTTCCAGCTCGCGATTCGAGAGGATTTCGAGCGGGCTTTCTTTGCTTTCGCGTTCAAGGAGCGTGTTATTGACGAGCTGGTCCTGGATTACATTACTGATATAAGTTCCGCCTGCGAGCACCGAAGTAATTGCTTTTTCCAGTTCTTCGTTGGAGGTATCTTTGGGCAGATAACCGTTCGCACCAGCCTTTACGTAGTGAATGGCGTACAATTCTTCATCCTGCGACGAAAATATCAGGATTTTCACCTTGCTTTGAATGTCGCGGATTTTCCCGATCATATTAAATGCTTCGCCGCCCGGAATTTTGATATCCAGGATCACAAGATCAAAGAATCTTGATTGCAGAAGTTTGAGTGTTTCACTAAAAGTAGCCGCCTCGATAACCGTTACCGAGGGTAAAAAATCTTCAATCAGCATTTTAACGCCCATTCGCACAATGGAATGGTCTTCTACCAGCAAAACTGTTTTCATTAATAATACCTTTACTTCAAATCAGTTTTAAAAGTAGTTTAATATAAATGAAATTTTATGTAGAAAATCGACTACACTTAAATTATTTCGAAAAAATAATGTGAACAGAAGTCCCGATGGGCCGGTTAGGCTTCACCTCCAGACGGGCGCGAATGAGGGTACTGATTTCTTTGACGATCAGTAGCCCCATTCCGAAGTTCTGGGATGCGTTTTCGTTAGCAGGAAGCTGCTTGGCTTCGCTGTTGATCCAGTCGCGCACTGTGCTTTCCATACCCGGCCCGGTATCATTCACAATCAGGTGCAATTCTTCCCGGAAATCCTGATAAGTAACGCTGATCGTGCCGCCATTGGTTGCTTTGTTCGCATTGTCGATCAGGTTGTGCAGGATAATGCTCACCAACTGCGCGTTGTTTTTGATGATCACACCCGGCGTAACCCCGTTCACAAACCGGTTGGCATTCACCTCCGCATCCTGCATAAAAATGGCGAACTTCTGTTCAACCATTTCATTCATATCGAGATACGTAAAATGCACGTTGGTATTTTTATAACGGAACTCCGTGTATTCCAGCAGGTTTTTCATGAAATGATACAATCGGTAGCTCGACTGGCTGATCGCCCGCACGGTCGCCAAATCGGGGTGATTGCGGGCCAGGCGACCGGTGGTTGTCATCAGAAAGCGCAGCGGGCTTTTGATATCGTGGGATATACTCGCAATAAGATGCTTCTGATGGGAATATTCCCTTTCAAGCTTCATGCGGGAATCTTCGAGGTATTCGAGGCTTGACCGCAGCTCGACCGTCTTGGCGTCAAGGTCGCTGATCGTATCGTAGAATGAACTGAAAAAGAAGTAGTTGATTAGTACGATCAGTGTAAAATTCTGCAACAGCTGTATCACAATCGTGATCCTTCCCGAGCCCTGTGGCCCCCAGGAGATATATTCCCCAAAATGATGCCCCAATAACACATACGCAATGAACGGTATCACGGCCATTGTCGAATAAATAACGCCCCAGCGGTTGCCGAGACCATAGAAGGCAGCCACAGTGACCACGACAAGGTATTGCAGCGTCACCAGGTCGAACCCTTTCTGAAAGTAATACAAGTTAGTCCATATAATGACCATGAAGATCAGCATCGCAGCGTGTGCGGCTTTGCGCCATTGAAAGCCGTTCGCCACTGCGATATAATAGATCACCACAATACCCAGCAAAACGGCGGCCCGTATCGCCTGCAAACGGTAATGCTCTAACTGGTAGAAAATCAGCAGCAGCGTGGTGGTAACAATTTTCAGATTAAGTGCGTAAGAAAGTACTTTGATGCGCGCCCGGTTAAGGATACTCGTTTCAGCTTCTAACTGTTTTCGGACAGGCCATTCCAGAATCGATCGGATCATGTATTCACGTTTTCTAAACCGCCGTTCGTCTTCGGGGTCGGACGATGCGATAAGATCCAAATCTACCTAAAATACGCAACAGATAATGTAGAGAAATTGCCACAAGTAAAACAATAGCAATCTACAATGGCTATTTAAGGCTGATGCTACATTTGTAAAATCCTGCAAATGACTGGCTGCGGAACTGTATGCAGGCCCTTGGGACTCGAACGTATGAAGTACGTTAATAAACGTTGAGTATAACTTACACCTTCCGGTCCTGCCGAGAAGGTGTTTTGTTTATCAATGTTTTAATGGGGTATTCTGGCTGGCCAATGGCCTGAATGATGACGAAAAGAGGAACGTGGTAAATAACGATTTGTGAGTGCGTGTACCTGGCTTTACTTACCCGGTTTGTCCTGCGTTTGCTTTTTGGATTTCTTCACTTCACCCGGTGTAAACTCCCCGTTAATCCATCTTACAAAATTTTTAGATTGTACCTGATAGACCTGGGCTGACAGAGGTTTCAAATCTGAATTTTCGATTTCGAGAAGATAATCAGCCAGAAGCCTGTTGATCTCTTCCAAATATTTACTTTGCGTCTTCATAAGAGGATTTTGTGTTTTACAAATAAAGAACTATTCTGATACTCAATCAAGTGCGCGATTTTCGTATCACTGTGCAAACATAATCCTTTCCCTCTATTCTGTTTGGGGTTTTGGGGTGAGAACGCTGAATTCTAGGGTGTAACAAGCCCTCGGTGGGGGGACGAAAGGGGACTATCAAATCCCTTCAGTGGCCACTAAATTTTTACTACAAAGCCCTACCCAAGGCCCGCTACCAAAAGCTTATAGCATTTACGATACCGGCTTGTAGCTGAGTTAAGGCACGCCAATTTGGCCGTCAGAAAGTGGTCCGGAAGGGTCGGTGAAGATTCAAAAAGGTGGTCAGTCGGGCAATACAACCAGCATTGCCCGACTACCAATTTTTCACTCCAGAAGATCCCCGGAATGCGTCTGCGAGCAACCCATGAAATCCATATGTCCCATAATCGGCGCGCCCGGAGGCATGTCCAGCACGGAGCCTGGTTCGAACTTGATCGGGTTCTTGCCAAACTCGTCGATCTGTGCCAATGCGAACAGCATATTGGCCTTCCGCTTGGGGGCGGCGCCAGCGAGTTGTCCTTTCAGCCAGTCGCTCAGTTCCCCCACTTTCAGCAATGCCTCGCCACGCACATTTTCGGGGGCTTTTGAATCCGCGGCGAGCATGAGCAGGTATTTCAGTGAAAGATTATTGACCAGTGTTTGCAATTCGCCCTTGTAGCCATCCAGCGGGGACGATTTCCAGGTTTTTTCAAATAGCCTGTCGATCACCGGCATGAGTCCGGGTTGCTTCGCGTCGCGTGCATTGTACTCGATCAGGCGTGCGGCACGCTCGGGATTGAGCAGGTACGAAATCGTGGTACCGGCGGCGGTTTCGGCAGCTGCAATGGGATCGAATGTCGGGCCCGTGTGGCCGGTGAACGTCTCAAGGCTGGCCGGATAGCCGCTCGGGCGCGGTGGGATTTTGCTGATCAGCGCCTCCGGCAGTGCCAGGGCTTCCGGCGTAATCGTGCCCAGCAGCGACTCCAATGCGCGCCATTGCTCCCCGGGCTCTACCATCCTCGTTGTCACCTGGCCGTCGTTTTTTACGGCGTGGGTAAAATACAACCCGCCTACCGACTTTGCCACGGCTTCGATCTGATAACGGTGCAGGAGATAGATTGGCACAAGCACTTCTTCGATGGTCGCCATTGGCTCCCCTTTCTGAATCGCCTTTTCAGAGAAGTTATCCAGAACCTTTCTGCGGACCTTCATGATGTTCGCCATCTGGTCGATCGGGTTGGCGCCGTCGTCCCACTGGTGCGAGGTCGGGTGGGCATTGCCGCCGATATCCGGGATGTACAAAAAGCCTTGTCTCAGTGTTTCCTGCATGATTTTTTCGAGTCCTGCCTCTTCATCAGCACCTTTGGCGAACTCGGTGTACCCCCACATCACAGCGCGCTTATCCCAGGCACCGATACCTTTTGCGTAAGAGTCCGAGATATCGACAGTGCCGTCCGCTTTGAGGGAAAATCTCGGGAATGGGTAGTCCATCACCGAGCCCCGGTCTTTCGGACTAGCGGCAAAATTATGGTTAAAACCGAGCGTATGCCCTATTTCGTGGGCCGAAAGCTGCCTTACGCGCGCCAGGGCAAGCTCCTGCATGGCATTGGTCGTTTTCTTCCCATCTTCGTAGGGTTGCAAAAGGCCTTCGGCGATGAGATAGTCCTGACGATGGCGATCCGACCCGAGCGTCACCACACCTTTGATGATTTCACCCGTCCGGGGGTCGATATACGAGGCGCCGGACGAAAACCCGCGCGGCGCACCGGTGCGGTTGATCCAGTTCACCACATTATACCGGATATCCATCGGATCGGCGCCCGCCGGCAATTCCTTCACTTGAAACGCATTTTTGAAACCGGCCGCTTCGAATGCCTCGTTCCAGTAAGCCCCGCCCTCTATTAACGCGGTTTTCACCGGCTCCGGCGCACCGCGATCAATGTAATACACGATCGGCTCGACTGCCTCGCTGGGTGCATTACCAGGGTTTTTCTTCTCCAAACGGTGCCTGCGGATGAACCGCTTTACGATCGGCTCGGTCATAGGCGCAGAGAAGTCCATGTAGCTGAACATCCCGAATGCAGAGCGCGGATCGAAACGCCGGGGCTTGTAGTTGCCGTCGGGCAACTCCACAAACGACTGGTGCATGTTGATCGTCACCGCGCCAGGATCCGGTGCTAGACTGCTACCACCGCCGCCAAACCGGTTCACGTTGGGTGAACCTCCTGTGAACGTCACCATCGCTTCGAATTCGGTGTTCTTGGGAAAGTTCTTCGTGTTTTCGAGATATACCACCGAGCGGGATTCGTCGAGCCGGTAGGTACCGCCTCCGCCGCTGCTCGGCTGCGGAACGCTCACGGGCCCGCTCACGCGACGTACGCCCAGGCGTGCCGCGATGTTCTGGCTGTCGCGGATAATGAACGGCGTAAGGTCCACAAGTACTTTCTCGCCTTCCATCGCTACCGGCGCAAAGCCCCAGATCACCGATTTGGCAAATGCATTATCCACCGCTTTTTGCTCATCGGCGTTCTGCGTAATGGCCCGGTAGTTGGTTACGGGTTCCACGAGCAGGACCTTCGGGCCCACTTTGATGAATTTCGCCAACGCCGATGACGCCTGTCCGCGTTCGGGGCCACCATTTCCAACTCCTTCCGAAAGCGATGCGAAATAGAGGAACTCCTTGTCGAGCTTATCCACTTCGAGCAGCACCTTCCCTGTTTTTTCATCATAATAAAAATTGAAAAAGCCCTCGTACTTCTTCATGCCCTGCGTGGCGGAAGCAATGGTGGCAGCCGTTCGCTGACCTGTTCCGCCCTGATTTTGCGCAAAACTGAGGGTACCGGCTGCCAGTAAAACAGCCAATGCATAGAATCTCAACTTCATAGGAATCGGGTTATGGATGAATGATTTAAATACTATTTCACCTGCTCCGCTTGAAGCAGGAACACTTCCGACCGGTAATCGCCCGTTTTGTTCAGCATCAGCTTACCCCTGATCTTCACCGGCTTGTCGGTATAGCCGAGTTCTTTCACCATTTTGACCTCCACCATTGAAGGAATATCCCCCTGGCCGCAATAGGGGCATTGGTCCATCGGTACCACCGCGAGCATAAACTCCTTATGGTTCAGGTCGGCATTGATCGGGATCATGTAGCCGGGCAGTTCGACAGCCTTGTTCTGCAACGCTTCCAGTCGGGCCGGAAACGCAGGGACCATCTTAAAATCGGCGTTCTTCTTGTAGGTACGTTGCGCGATAAGCTTCCAGGTATCGTTCATCAGCGGAATATGCGTCGGCGGCTGGGCCATACCGGCATAGCCCGCCAGCAGTAAAATCAGCAAAAGCCATTTTTGGGTAAACATCATTTTAAATTTTCGACATGGTTTCAGAAATATCGGTCCGGTAGGCTTGGATGGCCGGCAACAATGCAGCCACCAACCCAATGAGCAGGCCCATAGCAAACAGCCAGCCTTCTTCCGGCAAGAACGTGAGGCCATCCATCCGCGCCTGCGGCGACCCTTGCCAATAGCCAATCGCATGCAATGCACCGTGGCCCAGTAATATCCCTACAAGCGAGCCAAGGGTCGTCAGCAGCGTCCCTTCCAGTATAATCATGGTAAAAATCACCTCTCGCGACGCGCCCATGACCCGCATGACTGCCAGATCATACACGCGCTCGCGCAGGGAGTTGTATAGGCTCACAAAAACGCTCACACCCGCCAGCAGCATCAATGCCACGGCGAACCAGCGTACCGCATCCACACCCACGCCAATCAATGCAAACAGCCGCGCACTTTCCTTGGCCGGAGAGGCTGCCTGCATGGCCGTTGAACGGTTGATCGTCGCCGGTAATGTCACCATCGCCATCCTTGACCGGTATTGCAGAAGCATCGACGTGATTTCGCGTGTTCCGTCCGTACCGTGCATTTCCCAGATGCTTTCGAGACTGGTAAGCACCAGATTGTCCGCTACATTTCCTCTCTTTTTCAATACCCCGGTAATCACGTAAGAATGATCGTCGTGCAGATCCTCCTCCGATGTCAACCCGTGCGAACCGTAAATGCGGTCGCCGGCTTTCAGTCCCTGTGCATGCGCTACATTCGCTCCGATTACAATTTCAAATGGTTTCGCCCAGAAACGCCCCGCTGCCAGTTGCAGTCCATAGAGGCTCACATAGCCCGTATCAGTCCCGACAATGCGAAAACCCGCGTAGTTATCGCCCAATGCAAGTGGTACTGCCTTTTTCACCATCGGATGCGCGGCCAACGAATGCGCGTTTTCCTCGCTGATATTGCCGGTGGGAAAATCAATAAAATAAATACTGCTCAGTATCAGCTGTAACGGACTGCCCTTCGCCCCTGCTACGAGATCCACGCCCCGGGCATTATTACGCAGCCGCTCTCCTACCTGGTTCATTCCCAGCAAGAGCATCGCCAGCATACCCGTACCAAATGCAATCAGCAGCAGGTTCAACGCGAGCGTCAGCCGGTTGGCTTTAAGATTTTTCCAACTGATCAGAAATGCGTTCATGGCGGAGTTCAAATACAAAATCCTTGAAAAAAGACTCTTTCACCCGATCGTCGTGCGTGGAAATAATGAGCGTGGAGCCTTGCGATGTGGCCAGATCCGACAGCAGGCGGACCACGGCGTCGGCGTTCCGGTTGTCGAGGCTACTCGTGGGTTCATCCGCCAACAGCAATGCCGGCCGGTTCACGAGCGCCCTCGCAATGCCTGCGCGCTGCGCCTGCCCCTGGCTAAGCTCCTGCGGATAGGCATGTCGCTTGTGCTCCATTTCCAATGCATGGAGCACCTCCCTGATCCTGAAAACGTCTCTTCCGATTCCCGCAAAACTTTGGGCGAGAAGCAAATTCTCCTCCACCGTCATGCTGCGGATCAAATGCGGCTGCTGGAAAACGATGCCGATATGTTGCCCGCGGAAGCGGTCGAGGGCACGTGCGGGAAGGGTATACAAATCAGCTCCATTCACTACTACTCGCCCCGATGAAGGTCGTAACAATCCGCCGAACATATGCAACAGCGTTGTTTTCCCGCTGCCCGATTCTCCGAGTAGCAGCCATTGCTCACCACGTCCGACTTTCCAGTCGGGGAAGTGTAGCGAAGTGCCATTGGGAAAGGTTTTCGTCAAAAGGGATGTTCGCAGCATGGGTAAGTTTAGTCAGGTGTGGTCATTTATTGTCTCGCGCTGTCTGCTCCGGGAAATTCTCAGGAGGCCAGGGAATCACAACACCTGACAACACCTAACCTACTTCCCAGCCCCCGCGCTCTCCCGTACGGTGGGATATTTAATCCCCAGTTGTTCAAGATACGTCGGGTACTTCGCCGGATCATAATAGTACTTCTTCATTTCCGGACGGAATTCGGACATAATCTTTTCGTTCAGGTGGATCGCCGGTTTGTCGGTGTCGGAAATGAGGGCTTTGTATTTGACGTCTTTGGTCTGGACATTATTGAAATAATCCCAGGCATAGCGCAGCACTTCGGGTTTCACGAGCAGATCCAGCAAGGTCATGGCCTCCACTTTGGCACCGGCGGTAACTCCCTTGTGTGCAATGGGCGTCGCCATGGCAATCGCATTCGCCCAGTGGTGGCCCGGCAGGCCGGGGATATTGGCTGGATAGCGCAATACCACCGTCGGCAGGTTCCAGGAAATGTCGGCGATGTCGTCTGAGCCGCCGCCGCCGCTGTTAGGCGTCGCCGATGGCTTGGAAAGCTGGCTCAATGTGGTCGCCAGCCCATTGGTTTCGAGCGCGCCGCCTTCCGGGTTTTGCATTTCCTTCTGGGCCGCCCTCGCGAGTATCTGGTCATCTTCCGACCATTTCGGCAAGCCCACGCGCTTGATGTTCTCATACATCGTTTCGGCAATGGCCTGGTTGAAATGCCCCGGCCAGGCGCTGCCCAGTACCTCGTAGGTCATTTTGGTCTCGGTCATTTGCGCCGCGCCCTCCGCAATCCGGATCCCATCCTTAAACATCTGCGTGATCTTCGGGTAAGTGCGTTCGCGGAAATAATACCATACCGACGCTTTGGAGGGCACCACATTCGGCTGGTCGCCGCCATCCTTAATCACGTAATGCGATCGCTGGGTAGTTTCCATATGCTCGCGGTGGAAATTCCAGCCGATATTCATCAGCTCCACCGCATCGAGCGCGCTCTTTCCGCGCCAGGGCGCCGCGCCCGCGTGGGAGGCCTGCCCTTCGAAGTTGAACTGCACCGATACCATTCCGTTATTGCCCCCATCGCCGTACGAAACCGAGAGGTTATTCGCCACGTGAGTGAAAATACAGGCATCCACGCCTTTGAAAAAACCGTCGCGGACGTAATAGGCCTTGGTTCCCAGCTGCTCCTCGGCCACACCTGGCCAGAGCATAATCGTACCGGGTATCTTCTCCCGTTCCATGATTTTTTTCAATGCCAGCACAGCGGTAATATTCAGCGGCTGGCCCGAGTTGTGCCCCTCGCCGTGGCCCGGCGCACCTTCGATGATCGGGTCGTGGTAAGCGACACCGGGCTTCTGGGAAGCTTTGGGAATACAATCAATATCGCTACCGACAGCAATAAGCGGCTTTCCGGAGCCCCATTTGGCCGTCCAGGCGGTTGGGATACCGGCGATGCCCTGCTCGATGGTAAAGCCATTTTTCTTCAAAATATCCGTCAGGTATCTCGAAGTCTCGATCTCCTGAAAGCCCAGCTCGCCGAAGCTGAACACCATGTCCACCATTTCCTGCGTGAACTTCGCCTGGCTGTCGATCTCTTTGGCCATTTCTGTTTTCAGCGCGTCGATTTTGGCGGGGCTCATTTTCACTTGCGCCGTTGTTTTCAACGGCAAAGCCAGCATCGTACCTGCCGCACAGCCTATTCCCCAATGCCGCATTCTCCGGAACAAACCATTTGTTTTTAAAAGCATTTTTAAAACCGTTTAAATATTGACCTATTTCCCTGAACCTGAACTCTTTTCCTCGCCTGGCGCCACAGCGCGGACAGTAGGATACTTAATACCCAACTGTTCGAGGTAGGTCGGATATTTGGCAGGATCGTAATAATACTTCTTCATTTCCGGCCGGAACTCCTCCATGATCTTCTTATTTAGATGAATAGCCGGCTTGTCGGTTTTGGAAATCAAGGCCGTGTACTTGGTGTCCTTGGTTTGTACCTCATTGAAATACTTCCATGCATTGGTCAGGATTTCAGGCTTTACAAAAAGGTCGAGCAATGTCATAGCCTCGGCTTTAGCGCCTGCGGTAACCCCCTTGTGCGCGATGGGTGTGGCCATGGCAATAGCATTGGCCCAGTGGTGACCGGGTAATCCCGGAATGTTGGCCGGATACCCGAGGACAATTGTCGGCAAATTCCAGGAAATATCGGCAATATCATCCGATCCTCCCCCGCCCGACGACGCTGTTGCCATCGGTTTTCTCAACTGGCTGAGCGAAGTACTCAAACCATCGTTCGCCCGCTCGCCGCCGAAACCGACAGCAGGACTTCCCACTTCTTTTTGTAATGCACGGGCGAGTTTCTGGTCCTCTTCGCTCCATTGCGGCAAGCCTACGCTTTTGATATTCTCATACATCGCCTCGGCAATAGGCTGGTTCATATGCCCCGGCCATGCGCTTCCGAGCACTTCGTAGGTCATTTTGGTTTCGGTCATTTTCGCCGCCGCCTCGGCAATGCGGATACCGTCCTTGTACATCTGCGTGATTTTCGGATAGCTCCGCTCGCGGAAATAGTACCATACCGATGCCTTGGAAGGCACCACATTGGGTTGGTCGCCGCCGTCGGTGATCACATAGTGCGATCGCTGGGTGGTTTCCATGTGCTCGCGGTGGTAGTTCCAGCCGATATTCATGAGTTCCACGGCATCCAATGCGCTTTTCCCGCGCCAGGGTGCGCCGCCTGCGTGTGAGGCCTGCCCTTCGAAATCGAAGCGGACCGAGATCATGCCATTGCCGCCGCCATCGCCATATGAGGTGCCCAAGTTGCTGCTCACGTGCGTGAAAATGCATGCATCGACATCTTTGAAATAACCGTCACGGACAAAATACGCCTTGGTAGCCAACTGTTCCTCGGCCACGCCCGGCCAGAGCATAATGGTACCGGGGATTTTCTCACGTTCCATGATCTTTTTCAATGCCAATACAGCTGTCACGTTCAGCGGCTGACCGGAGTTATGCCCCTCGCCATGGCCGGGTGCTCCTTCAATGATCGGGTCGTGATAGGCCACGCCGGGTTTCTGTGACGCCTTGGGGATACAATCGATATCGCTGCCGACAGCGATCACCGGTTTCCCCGATCCCCATTTGGCCGTCCAGGCAGTCGGAATACCCGAAATGCCCTGCTCGATTGTAAATCCATTCTTTTGAAGAATATCCGTCAGGTATTTAGAAGTTTCCACCTCCTGAAAACCCAGCTCGCCGAAGCTGAAAATCATGTCCACCATCTCCTGGGTGAACTTTTTCCGGCCGTCGATGTCTTTGGCGAGTTCAGTTTTGAGCGCGTCGATTTTAGCGGCGGTAAGTTTTACCTGAGCGCTCGCGAGGCCGGGTAGCAAGGTAAAAGCTGCTACCGAATTGAGTATGTACTTGAGTGTTTTCATGGGATCTTCGGTTTAGGTACCGTGCTTCGACTGCGCTCAGCATGACTTAAAGCATTGTCGTCCTGAGCAGAGTCGAAGGACAGCACTAGATTAGTTTATTCGTTGACAATTCCGCATTCGGGATCGGGAAAATGTACTCGGGCTGAGAAGGAGCAATGGACGGTGCCGAAAGTCCGCCGCTGCCTTTGGCCGGGATCGTAAGCAGGTTGCGCAGCAGGTCATTGGAACGCAGGCCTTCTCCGAGAAACTCGATACGGCGTTCGAGCCATATCGTTTTCACCAACGCATCGGCCGTGGCAATGTCGGCAGCAGGAAATGCGTAGGCAGCATCCGAGCGCGTACGGACTGCTTTCAGCAACTCCACCGACTTGGCGAGGTCGCCGGTTTTGGCAAGCGCCTCGGCGTAATTCAGCAATACTTCCGAATAGCGGAGCAAGGGCACGTAATCGATCGTCGGGTTGGTCTGATTGTATTTTTTCAAATAGGTCAATCCGCCTGCAACACGTGTGAATGCGGTTTTCCGGACATCGGTATTTGGCCAGGTTGGTTCGCCCAGGATGCCGGTCGGATTCAGGTTGTATTCCAGATTGAGATTGTACTCGTAGGCCAGCGAATTCTGGCCACTCACGAGGTTCAGAGCCGTCATAGGCATTGAGAAAATCGATTCCGTAGTCGTGTAATCCGTAAAAAACACCGTGGTAATGTTCGATTGCAGCTGGTGTTTCACGCCCGAAGGAGCCACGAATGGCGCTGCATCTGACACGATTTTCTTCGCTTCGGTGATTGTTTTGGCATAATCACCCATGGTCAGATACACCCTTGTTTTCAAGGCAATGGCCGTGTTTTTATGGGCGCGGGTGGTATTCAACAGGGCCGTTGAGTAGCTGGCAGGCAACCCCGCTTCCGCCTCTTCCAGATCTTTCAGGATTTGTGCATACACTTCGGCTACCGTGCTCCGGGCCAGATCGTTATTGGCAGGGGTACTCTCGCCTTTCAGCCGTAAAGGAATCCCCGGCGAGGCACCTTTGTCCTTCACATACGGCTGCGCATAGCGGGTGATCAATCCAAAATAGCAGAATGCCCGCACAAACCTGGCCTCGGCGAGGTACTGGGTGGCAGTAGCAGCGTCCACCACATCGGGGTGCAGCGGCAAGCCATCGATCAGCAGGTTGGCCGAGTTAATGGCCGTGTAGGAAGTGCCCCAAGCGGAAGAGGCGTCGTTCGAACCGGAGGTAACGGTGTGGCTCCACGCGTCGTAGCCGGTAAACACGTTCTGGGTTCGGTTGATAAACTCCTCGCCACGGATATCCGCCAGCATGAGATAGCGCCCGCCATACAAGCTGCCGTTTTTCATCGCACCATACAAGCCATTCACCTGCCCCAGCACACGGGCCGGCGTATCGAAAATGTAAGCATCCTGCAAAGCAATGTTGGGCACCGGGTTCAGCAGTTCCTTTTCATCGCACGAGGTCATGAGCGGTGTCAGCGGCAATGCCATGCAGGCCACCCGGAACATCAGGTTATTCACAGGCATCATAGGAGTGTTTTTAAATATCTTTTTCATAATCAGAAACCGAGGTTTAAACCAAATGTGAATGTGCGGCCTTGCGGAATGGAATTCTTCTCCACACCAGGGGTCGTGTTGGAATTACCATTGACCGAAATCTCGGGATCGGTACCGGTGTATTTCGTGAGAATGAATGCATTGAAAACCTGTGCATACAACCGCACCGAACTCAACCCCAGCTTGCTCAGAACCGGCCCCGGCACGCGGTACCCTAGCGAAACCGACTGCAACCGCAGGAAATCGCCCTTTTCAGCATTCTCAGAGATGGGCCACGACGAGCCGTTTGAAAGCAGATCGCCATATACGACGCGCGGTATCTTGGTTACCTGCCCCGGCGTAGTCCACCGGTCGAGCACCTCCGTGGTGTTGTTCCAGAAGCGCTGGTCGCGCCAGGTAGCCTTGGTACCGTTCATCACCAGATTGCCCCCCGAATACGTGAAATTCACGCCCAGATCCCATTGCCCATATTTGACATTATTGATAAAACCGCCGTAATACGTCGGCAGCGCATTGCCGAGCAGGTAGTAGTCGTCCACCGCGATTGCAGGAGCGGGAGTGCCGTCCAGATAAGTCCAGCGGCTGCCTCCCGCAGGTACCACGTGGCTGTACTGCACACGTTCGCCCGCTTTGTTGATGAAGATGCGCTGGCCGTTTTCGGGGTTCACCCCATCCGTTTTCGCCCCATACAAGCTGCCTACCGAATAGCCGACGCGCGTGATGTTGGTCGCCTCCGCGGCCGTGGAAGTGGTTCCCACCAGCTCGGTTCCCTGCCCGTACAGCTCGGTGACCTTATTTTTATTATGGGTAAAATTGAGACTCGCATTCCAGCTCAGCTTGCCTTTACGGATAAGGTTGGCATTCACGCCCAGCTCGATACCATGATTGTACATCGCACCAATATTCATGAATATGGCATCGCCCGGAATACCTTTGGAAGGCGACTGCGGCACATTGAGGATCAACCCGTTGACGCTGTTGGCGTAGTAAGTAGCTTCGAGGGTAATGCGGTCGTTCAGGAAGCTCACGTCGGCTCCCACGTTGGTCTGGTTGCTCGTCTCCCAGCCCAGATCGGGGTTACCGCCCTGACTGAAATTCCAGGTAGGTACGGCGGCATACAGGTTTGATTCATACAATGCGAGCGAGCCGTACGCGCTTACGCCCGAGTTACCCACGCGCCCCCAGCTTGCGCGGAGTTTCACGCTGCTCATGATGTCGGCCAGCTTGGAATGTTTGTAAAAATCCTCCTCCGAAATGCTCCATCCGGCCGATACGCCGCCGAAATTTCCGTATTTCTTACCGCTTCCGAGCGCAGAATTGCCGTCGCGGCGGTAATTGAGGGTGAAGAAGTATTTCTTGCTAAAATCATAGGTAAACCGGGAGAACACCGAAACCAATGCACTCTCCGTCAGCACGTTCGCAGCCGGCGAGATTTGCCCGTAGCTGCCCTGGAACTCGTCGAAGAACGGATCTGAAAGCTGGGTCCGGGTCGCCCCCCAACTCGATGTTCCGAATTTCTGCACATCATAACCGGCCAGCAGGGAAATGTTGTGATTAGTGGCAATGGTGGTCTGGTAGTTTAATGTATTGGTCCAGTTCCAGTTGCTGATCAACCTGCTGCTATTGGTAGCGCTGCCGTTGGATGAGTTTCCCGGGCCGTGCACGGGGCTGTTGAAGCTCACATTCTCGACTTTCAAGCGATCCATCGCATAGCTCATTTTATACTGCAAGCCTTTGAAAATCTTGACGGTAGTCCCAAAATTGGCAATAATGCGATCGTTTTCAGAGGTATATTTATTCAAATCCAGCAAAGGAACCGGGTTGTAAAAGTTGCTCGCTACCTTGTTATTTCCCATACCCAGCGTATTGGACGAACTGAGGTTGTAAGAGCCATCGGGATTCACGGCGTACACGTTCGGCGCCGAAAGCCAGGCGAGGCGGGCAGATCCCACCAATCCAAACGCATTACCGCTCAGCGACCCGGTATTGGGCGAGGCATTCAGGCTGGTATTGTAGTTGATATTCCCTGAAAACGATAACCAGGAGTTCAGCTTGTGATCGATATTGAAGCGGGCCGCTTTCCGCGTAAACTGGTTGGTTTTCAGAATACCTTTCTGGTTGCTGTAATTCGTGGAAAAGTAATATTTCGTCGATTCCGAACCGCCGGAAACACTGATGCTGTGGTTTTGCGAAACGCCGGTCTGATATACTTTGTCGTACCAATTGGTATTCACGATGGAGCCGTCCTCCTGAATGATCGGAAAGAACAGCGCCGACGCCACGGCATCGTTATTCGCATTGCCGCCGAGGATTTTGGCATTCATCACGCCTTCATTTTTAATATCCATAAACTGCTGCGCATTCAGCATCGTGGGCAAGCGGGTCGCTTTGGTCATACCTGTCCAGCCTTCGTAAGTCACTTTTGCCTTGCCGGTTTTACCGCTTTTGGTCGTGATCAGGAGCACGCCCGCCGCCGCACGCGACCCGTAAATGGATGTCGAGGCGGCATCTTTCAGCACGTCAATCGACTCGATGTCCGCAGGATTAATATCACCCAGCGGGTTGTTAGCCACGGTAGAGTTGGCCGAAACGTCGCCGGTATTAATAGGGATACCATCCACCACGACCAGCGGAAAAGAGCTAAGCGAAATGGAGTTGATCCCGCGGATACGGATTACCGGCGGGTTATTCAGCACGCCGTTCGGCTGGCCGATGCTCACACCGGTAGCCCGGCCGGCCAGCCCCTGGTCGAAACTTTGCACCGGCATATCCTTCAATTTATCCCCGGAAACCCGCGCCGCGGATCCTGTAAATTCCTCCTTCGATTGCGTGCCGTACCCCACGACCATCAGTTCATTCAACTGCTTTGTGCTGCTCGCCAGCTTGATATCGATCGCCGACTGCCCTCCTACGGCCACTTCCTGTGCCACGTACCCCACGTACGAGAACACAAGCACCGGCGCGCCGGAGTCCGACACCTTGATGAGGTACTTGCCGTTCATGTCGGTAATCGTGCCCGTGGAAGTGCCTTTCACAAGCACCGCCACCCCCGGTAATGCCTCGCCATTGTCGTTGTCGGTCACCACGCCCGCTATCTCGCGATCGGCAGGGCGAACGAGCGACGCCAGCAGGATTTCCGTTTTCTGGATCTGGCCGGTTGTCTTCGCTTCTTTTTCCACAATCACCACCGTGCCTCTTTGCTCGCGATAATCGAGGCGTGTCGGGCCGAGCAGTTCGTCGAGTACCTCGTCCACCGGCTTATGGCTCACCGCAATATTGACGCGGTACGGTGCCACGAGCTCTTCATTGTACACAAATTTGAAACCGGTTTTTTTCTTGATCAGATTGAACGCCTCTTTAAGGCTCCGGTCGCGGAGCGTAAGGTCGATCGTCACTTCCTGAAGACTCTGCCTGGCATCCACTCCCGCCCCGACGGAGGGAAATCCTATCAGCAGCGCGAAAAGTAAGAAGAACGTGGTCAGGCGTGTCCATTTGTGTATGGACAGTAAACTTCTGGTACAATTTTTCATACCTTTGAATGAGTTGGGGTTAATCGTAAAACATTAATTCCAGCTTCCGGATAGCAAGATCAGTCAGTGATTGGCGTTACGTTCTGATTTTCACTATCACTCGGTCCGGCAGGCTCAAGCTTGCCGGATTTTTTGCATTGAAGGGCAATCGTTCATTCCATAGGCGCGGGGTTCAAATGGGTCTTCTTTTTTTGCTGAGTGTTATCTGATTGTCTTCCAGGCGGTATTCCAGATTGTTGGCAAGCGATAGTAGATCGAGTATGTGAGGGAGGGAGTCGGTTGAGGCAAATTCGGCAGACATGTGGTATTCCCGTATCGATTCCTCTGCCTGGATCTTTACATCGAATTTATTTTCCAAAATGGCGATCACGTTGGCAAAGCTCTCATTATCGAACAGTAGCCTGCCTTCCTTCCAAGCCACCGCATTGGCGCTGTTTACATTCACTTTTTTGATCTCACGGGTCGTCATATCGTAGGACACCTGTTCATTCGGCAGCAATAGCTTCCGTTCCGGCCCGGCCGTGCCGCCCGCCCGTTCCACTTCCACCTTTCCGCGAGTAACGGTAACCAATATACTTTTCAGAAAATGGTAGGACCGGATATTGAATGCTGTCCCCAAAACGCGGGTCGTGGTACCGGAAGCCACCACAAAGAAGGGCTTCGACTCATCCCGTTTGATATCAAAGTATGCTTCGCCGTCGAGCAGCACCACCTTCCGCTGGTGTTCCGCGAAATGCCGGGGATATTTCATTTTGCTCGATTCGTTGAGCCAGACCGTCGAGCCATCCGGCAGCTTTATTTCCTTGCGCTCGCCTTTGCCAGTAGCTACTGAAATCGTATTTCCAAAGAGCTGAAAGGCATTATGTTTCCAAACAAAGAACGACAGCGTGAGTACCAGCAATACCGATGCCGCGACACGGAATGTCCGGGAAACAATTATCCATGGTCCTTCTCGCAATGGCCTGGTAATTTCCGGTTCCGGTGCGGCCTTCTCGTCAAGTTGCCTGTCAAGCGGTTCGTCGAGTTGGCCTTCGGCCAGCAAACGGAAGAAAATATCCAGTTCGTCCCTGCTCAACGCATTGGCAACGTAACGTTTGACGAGTTCTTCCAGGAATCTCTTGTCCTCCATTTTTCCGGCTATTTATAGTGAAGACGGGCGATACGGGTTCTAGGGTACCCCCTCGGTCAAAAATTTTTTGTCATTTTGGTCAGGTGCTGTCATTTGTTGCCCGTTTCGTGTAAATCTCTTGATTTGCACACACTATTCGCAGGCCTCCGGCCGGCCCATACGGCAAGGGCAACCATGCGATATCAATCAGCCAGAGGCCTGCGAATAAAGAGTCACGAAGGGAACCTTCGCACCATTTCGCCACTCATGACTAAACATGACCACACCTGACTATACATGACTATACATGACCATACCAACGTTCACCAAACCACCATAACGCAAATTACCAGCGAGTTGAACGACAACCCAAAGCTCTTGTACGCGGAATATTTAATGAATTTGATGACTTTGACCATGTGTTTTTTGATCGCATTGCGCGAAACACCCAGTACTTCGGCGGCTTCGTCGTAGGAATGCTCCATTTCCCGGCAAAGGCGGAACACCTCCTGGTCGCGCGGGGAAAGCTGATGAAGTATTTTTTGCAGATAATGCTGATATTCTTCCGATTGCAATGCCTCTTCCACAAGGCTGGCATGTTGCAGCGATGCTCGGATCACCTCCTCCCGCACCGATCGCTCGGTAGCCGCGTGGCGCAGGAAATCAAGGACACGGTTTTTGGAAACCGTAAAAATATAGGCTCTGAATGATTGCAGATTGGCGAGCGTCTCCCGCTTTTCCCACACTTTCAGGAAAATCTCCTGACACAAGTCTTCGGTATGCTCGGAGGATTTGACAAATTTGAAAACATAACGGCTGATTTCCCCCTTATAATGACGATACACCTCGTGGAAAGCCTTGCTGTCTCCCGAAGCGAGGTCTTTCAGCAAAACAGTTTCGTCGAACGCGTTCATCGTTGAGGTTGTATTTTATACCGCCAAATATCGTTTCCCTAATTTAGGTACATAATCACTAAAATTTCAAGGTTTTAAAATTTGATACACTATTAATTTCGCTATTTTATCAAATAGATTAGTATAATTATGATTTTTATAAAATAGTTGAAATAATATATCGAACACAAAATGACAGTGCGAGACTAAACATGACCACACATGACAAAACCTGACCACACGGACTAAACATGACAACGCCTGACCACTCCTGACAAAACCCGACTACTCTTGACAACACCTGACCACAAAAAAGAGACGCCCCCGGAATCCGGCGACGCCCCTTTACTGCAAAAAGACTCCTGATTAGTCCTTCTTGCGCAGGTACACATTATTACTGATCGATTCCAGCTTCACATCCGGCCCGCCACCCTTGAATTTCCCTTCGAGCAAATAGCCTACGATCGGGTTTTTCTCTTTTTTGTTTCCGAAATCAATATCCAGATCTGAGTACACTTCGCCCGTAACAGTTTTCACCGCTACATTGGCACCTTTGGATTTCGGCCAGCTCATATCCACGAATCCACTGATCGTTTTGGCGGCCACGGCCGCAGTAGCTCCCTGAATATCGATGTTCCCGTTGATGGTTTCGAGTTTCAGCTTGGCCTGGCGCGGCAGGGTTACCTGATAGTTGATCTCGCTGCAAACGTAATAGCGGTTCTTGCCATCGTCGCTGCTCCACGTGCTTTTCTCTCCCGGGCAATCCTCGCCTTTGCCTTCCTTTATCTTTTCCTTGTCGATGTCGGTTTTCAGAATAATTTCGTCGGCAGTAGTCATGTCGGTGACCCGAAATGCGTCATTCAGTTTGTTCTGATTGATTTTGACGGACATATGCACCGAAACTTCCTGCTTATCCCAGTAGCGCACGCGAATACTGTCACCGAAGCGCAAATTGAGGTTTACTGTCTTGCCTGATTGGTACGGCAGGCTTTTATCGATGATTTTCTGGGCAAATGCGGACGCGCATACCACGCCCAGAATGGCTGATAACAAAATCTTTTTCATGGTAACAGATGCAGGTTTAGGTGTTATTTCTGCTTGCGGATATAAATGTTGCTGCTAATGGTGTTGAGGGTCATTTCTACGCCTCCGCCGTTGATCGCGCCGTCGACGTTGGCCATACCGCCGACTTTCGACATGCCATCTTTGGTACTTTTCACGCCGAGATCGAAATCCGTGTACATTTCGCCATTGATCGACCGCAATTTCAGGTTCGATTTTGCCGTCGCGGGCAAAGTAATGTCCACATCCCCGCTGATTGACGAAATGGCCGTCGGCTTACCTTGCGCGAGTGTCGAGAAGGTCGCCGTTACCTCGCCGCTGGTGGTATTGGCTACCACGGGCCCGGTAATATTATTGAGGATAATGTTGGTGTTGTTCGTTTTAATTTCCAGGTCGCCGTCCATATTCGAGATCGACAAGCCTGATCCTCCCTGCCAGTTGGTTTCCACGAACTTCACCGCTACCTGCCGGGGCAGTTTGATCGTGTACTTGATCGACTTGCGCGTCGCTTTCTCGATTTTCAGTCCCGAAGCGTCGGGAGTTACCGATAAGCCTATACCAGAGTTATCGACGGCCGTATAATACAACGGTTTCAGTCCTTTCGCGCGATCGGGCGGCGCCTCGAAGCCGGACGATGCCTGGATAATGACCTCGTCGCCATTATACCCTTCGATCTTCACCGTGCTGGCCGAAAGTTCGAACACGACTTTTTTATCCTTCGAATTGGCTAGTTTGGTCTTGTATTCGGGCGTTTGGGCACACGCAATGCCGAGGCTCCAAAGGAAGCCCGCACTGATTAACAGTACTTTTTTCATGGTTGTTTATTATTAGGATTTATTTGCTTGTTTGGTCCAGGGGTTGAAACCCCTGGTTAAAATATCGCTTTTGCACAGTGGGCCAGAGGCCCGGCCCATATCCGGCCAGGGAATTTATTCCCTGGTAAAAGGCATTGTCAGACGTCAGTGTTGAGACGGTTCATGCCTTCGGTTGCTTTCAACCGTACCACGTCGAGTACCTCCTGGTTGCGCGCAAGTTGCTGAAACTGATCCACCGCCCGTTTTTCCTTGATCGCCACCAACGTTTCGATGAGCGAAATCTGGATGTTAGGGTCCGTCTGGATTGCCAGCGACTGGATCAGCGCTTCCTTTACCTCCGCTTCATCGGCAAAGTGCGTTAATGCCTGGCAGGCCGCCAGCCGTACATTCACATTCGGATCGAAATTGAGCGTGTTGATCAGCAGCTGCGTAATGTCGCGGTCGGCATCGGTGATTTCATAGCTATGGTTCACCGCCTGAATACGTTCGCTCGCCGACGTATTGTTCATTTGTTCGAATGCGAGAACTTTTTTCATTTCCGCCACTTCCGTAGCTTCCTGCCCTCCGAGAACAGCCAGCGCCCCCTTCTCCGACTTCGACTGAAACATCCAGCCTGCTCCAAAACCGACGATCAGCAACGTCAGTCCCGCCGCAATGCGGATCAGCCAGCTTCCCAGCCGCCGCATTGGCCCCTGCCTGGGCGGATCGAGCATCAGCGCCAGCTCATGATGGAAAGTCAGCGAAGGCTGCTCCTTGCGTGCATTCGCAAAATAGCCGAATTGCACCGCATGGCTCTGCAAATGCTCCGGCACCTCGCCATGCTGAAAAAACTGCTTCAAGGCACGTTCCTCTTCCAGCGACGTTTCACCGTCGTAATATTTTTCTAATAACTTCTCAATATCCAGTGCCATAATTCTCCGCTTTTAAATAATTCTCACGCAACTTCTGCCTTGCCCGCGAAAGGATCGTACGGATATTCGCATTGCTCAGCCCGGTTACCTCCTCGATCTCCTCCAAAGTATACTCCTCCACGTCGCGGAGGTGCAGTACCAGTTTCTGTTGCTCGGGCAGCTCGCCGATGAGGCGGTGCATCAGACCGGCGCTGTCGCTGTTCTCGACTTGCCGATAAGGCGATACGTCCGCGGCCTGCATGGCTACCATATCCGTTTCGTTGCTCGTTTTCTGTTTATGATGCGATTTCAGCCGATCCAGACAAAGATTTTTCGTCATCTGCACCGCCAGCGCCTCCACGCTCTGGTAACTTTCCAGCTGCTGCCGGTTCGTCCAAAGCCTCAGGAACACGTCCTGAATGGCATCCTCTGCCTCCTCGCGGTTGCGAAGAAACATCTGCGCCAGTCGGAACAGGCGACCCTGGACGGGAAGAATGCGTTGGTTGAAGGCTTGTAAATCCATATTCAATGGCATAGACGACCGGCTTCCGGAAACGTTACAGGATTTACGAAAAAATTTTTATTTCCGAACATTGCTGTCCGGTATCGGACAGGGGTGGCCGGGTTGAAACCCGGCGCAATAGCCTAAAAAGCCATTTTTAAGCGCTGGCAAAGTATTTGTTTTGCATTATTATAACTAATAAGCTGCGCGGGTTATGAAAAGAACTTTTCTTGGAGAATTTGAAGAAATCGTCCTGCTGGTAGTGGCTGGCTGCACCGAAGAAGCGTACGGCGTCACCATCTGGGAACGCGTCCAGGAATACACAGGCCGGTCGGTTTCGCTGAGCGCGATACATGCAACTTTATACCGTCTGGAAGAAAAAGGCTTCCTTACTTCTGAAATGGGCGGTGCCACATCAGAGCGCGGCGGTCGGCGGAAGCGTTTTTTCAGCATTACCAATTATGGTAACCGCGCATTGCAGGAAATCAACGAGATCCGCCGGCAGCTATGGCAGGCTATTCCGGCAGAGAAGCTGCAACCCAAACTCAGCTTTTCATGATATGGAAAAAGTCCCGAAACACCACAGCCCACCCCGCTGCGTCGACCGGCTGCTGACGATCGTTATCGCTCCGCATTTCCTGGAAGATATCCTGGGCGACCTGCACGAGGTATATGCGCTGTACGCGAGCCAGGGAAGCGCCCACACGGCGCGCCTGCGATACCTGCTCGCCTGCCTGCGCTACGTACGCCCGTATTTCATGAAACGCAAACCCCGCACTTATTCCCCCACTTATATTTTCAGTCCCGCCATGATCAGAAACTATCTCAAAATCTCGCTCCGAACATTAGGTAAAAACAAGGCTTACAGCTTCATTAACATCTCCGGACTGGCCATGGGTATGACCGTAGCCATCCTGATAGGCCTCTGGATCTACGACGAGGTATCGTTCGACCGGTATTTCGAAAACCACGACCGCATTGCCCAGGTCTGGCAGCACCAGACATTCAACGGGCAGGTCGGCACGCAGACTTCCCTCCCCTTCCCCATCGGTGATGAAATCAGGCGCAACTACGGGGCAGATTTCAAATATGTGGTCATGGCTTCCTGGAACAGCAAGCATATTCTGGCCGTCGGCGACCGGAAATTCAATAAAAACGGAACCTATATCGAACCCGACGCTCCCGAGATGCTGAGCCTGCGGATGATCCACGGCACGAGGGCAGGTCTGAAAGATCCCTACTCCATCATGCTTTCCGAATCGGTCGCGAAGGCGTACTTTGGTGATACCGACCCCCTCGACAAAACAATAAAGGTCGATAACAACCTGAATGTAAAGGTTACAGGTGTGTATGAAGATTTTCCTAATAATACCACTTTCCGCGAAGTCTCGTTCCTGATGCCCTGGCAACTGATGATCATCGCCAATCCATGGCTCAAAACCATGGAAGATCCGTGGCGCCCCAATTCCTACCATACCTTCGTACAGCTGATCGACAATGCTGACATTGACCAGGCTACTGCACGCATCAAAGACATTAAAAAGAGAAATATCAATAAGGAGCAATTGAAATACAAGCCCGATGTGTTCCTGAACCCGATGAGCAAATGGCACCTTTACTCGGAGTTCAAAGAGGGTCATCGCGTGGGCGGGCGAATCGAATTTGTGTGGCTGTTCGGTACCATCGGCGTATTCGTATTGCTACTCGCCTGCATCAATTTCATGAACCTCAGTACGGCTCGTTCCGAAAAACGTGCTAAGGAGGTAGGTATTCGCAAAGCCGTCGGTTCGGTGCGCAAACAGCTCATTACGCAGTTCTTTTCCGAATCATTTCTGGTGGTCGGCTGTGCATTTGTGCTTTCGATCGTGCTGGTAATACTGTGCCTGCCGTTCTTCAACGAGGTCGCCGACAAGAAAATCGCCATGCCCTGGTCCCAGCCTGAATTCTGGCTGGCGGGCATTGGTTTCAGCATCATTACGGCCATTATTGCGGGCAGCTATCCAGCATTGTACCTGTCTTCCTTCCAGCCTGTGAAAGTGCTGAAAGGAACTTTCCGGGCGGGCCGCTTCGCAGCGGTGCCGAGGAAAGTGCTGGTAGTAGTGCAGTTCGCGGTGTCGATCATTCTCATCATCGGAACTGCCGTGGTGTTCCGGCAGATCCAGCACGCCAAAAACCGGCCGGTGGGTTACAGCCGCGACGGACTGCTCTCCATTTTCATGGCCACGGGCGACATTCACAAACATTTTGAAGCAGTTCGTCAGGAACTGAAAAGCGATGGCGCCATTGCGGAAATGGCCGAGTCGGGCAGTCCTACTACCGAAACCTGGTCATCTACGAGCGGTTTTGAATGGAAAGGCAAGGACCCCGAGCAATCGGTTGATTTCTCATTCGACGAGGTTTCGCATGACTACGGCAAAACCGTCGGCTGGCAATTTGTGCAAGGCCGGGATTTCTCGCGCGAGTTTGCGACGGACTCGGTAGCGCTGGTCGTGAACGAAACAGCCGTGAAATTCATGGGCCTGCAACACCCCGTGGACGAGCCGATGACCTGGTTCAAAAAACCGTATAAAATCATCGGGGTGATCAGGGACATCGTCGTGAACTCGCCCTATGCTCCCGCCAGACCCCAATTTTTCTGCCTTTCGTCTGGCCAGGGTAATGTGATTAATATCCGGCTCAATCCTGCGATAGGCTCATCTGCTTCGCTCGAAAAAATCAAATCCGTTTTTGAGAAATACGATCCGGGCTCCCCTTTCGAATATGAATTCAACGACGTTGCATACGCCCGGAAATTCTTTGATGAGGTCCGCATCGGCAAGCTGACGACCTTCTTTTCTATACTGGCTGTACTGATCAGCTGTCTGGGGCTGTTTGGAGTAGCTTCATTCATCGCCGAACAGCGGACCAAGGAAATCGGCGTGCGGAAAGTGTTGGGCGCGACAGTGATCAATGTCTGGGGCTTGCTTTCCCGCGATTTTGTCATGCTAGTATGCATCGCGTTCCTGATTGCCACACCCGGCGCATACTATTTCCTGAATGGGTGGTTGCAAAAATACGAATACCACACAACGATCTCATGGTGGATATTCGCACTTACCGGTCTCGGCACGCTGCTGATTACCTTGCTGACAGTAAGCTTCCAGGCCATCAAAGCGGCCACGATGAACCCTATCCGCAGTCTGCGGTCTGAATAATGCGTAGTTAGCCATGATATGATTTCAAAAAACCGGGTTTCTGGCGCTCGTCGCAGTCGCTATCGCGGAATAGCATTTTCATAGTTTCGGTTCAATCCAAAGTGCAGCCAGGCAGAGTATCAGCCAGGTAAACCAGGCCCAGCCGGGAAGTTTCCGGGTCGATATTTCGTTGCCCTTTATATCGGTTGCTGTATTTAGTTCTTGCGTAGATCGAATAAAATGCTGCATACGCGAAGCATATCGCAACGGGGAATAATCCTGCACATAAAGCTCGGTTTGCAAAGAATCATGCACGGGTGACCAACCGGCTTTATCCGGCAAAAAACGAGCAGCAGCCGACCGGTCATTCATTGCGGAGGTAATGGTTGAAACAGTATCCTTACCGACCGTCAAAAACTGCGGAACGGGCTGAAAATTATTCAAATGCATCATAACTGGCACATTTTGAAAAACCGGGGCGTCCCATTCAATCACGGGCGCCACCACAGGACGCACGTATGCGAGGATTTCGTTCCAAATCTTGCCATAAGCAATGCTATCTCCCGACAGCTGCATCGGAAACGTCTCATTCAATAAACTTACCGCAATTTTCCCGGTCGTTTTTTCGATTGCCACAGGGTAATGCGATACCCGTACCTGAAAATCATTCGGTTCGAAGCGGAAAGGTAATGCAGTCAGTGAAGCGGATACGGTAATCGATTCCCCATTGGAAATTTTCACTGATTGAAAACGCGTACCCAGTGCATTATTGATTGCCCGGAGGTCGGTAACCGGATCGCCCAATTGAAGGAAGAGTACACTTCTGCCTGTATTCACAGCCTTTCTTACAGCTGCGGTGGCAGCATTTGAAACACTCGTCACAATCAGTTCCGGCTCAGCGGCACGGTTGATATTCAACTTGCTCCGGATATCCCTCGACAATAACGATTCATACGACACGGAATGTCCCTGCTTTCCGAGCCAGGTCGCCAGGGTGCGTGTTTCAAAATCGGGGTTATCGAGTAGAAAACGGACGGTCAGTTTTTGCTCTGGCCGGGTGAAAAAGCGGAGCGTATCGATGGTTTGCCCGTCGAGGTCAAGGGTCGTGGTAGTACGACCCTCAGAAAATGTGGGAAATGCCAGTCTGAACCGGTTTTTACCGACATTCAGCATGACGCTGTCGAGCGTTCTGCCGGCGTACCGCACCTGTAATATCTTTTTATCGGACAACTCAATACTGCCTTCAATCCGTTGCATTTCGCCTTTGCACAATATTCCCTTCCATTGGAGATCGCGGAGTGCGTCCGGGGCAAACCAGGGCTTCCAACGCAAATGGGGCATATTCTTCCACTGCCTTATAGAGGCAAAAAGGCTTTTTTCGAACTCCTGGCCCACTATTACCAGTGTGTCTACCGCGCCGTCGGCAGTTTCATCCACACGTATCGGTTCCGCGCCCGCCAGACTATCCCGAATGCGCCCGGCAACCCCGGAAGGGACATTTGCGGCAATCAGCAGCCCGGTTTTCGACCTGGCATTAGATTGAAAATAGGGATCGAACAGCCACGCCACCAAACTCACCCAAAACAAAGCATTCAAAATCAACCTGATGCCTACCCTTCCCGAATGACGATGGCGCGTATAAAGCAAACCGCATTGCAATACGAGCAGCGCCAATGCCGCCGTAAGCAGGGTTACGTTTAAAGGTTCGGTCCAGTTGAAATCGGTACGGATCATTCAGGTGTTTTATTCTTGCTAAAATCTCAAAGAGGCTGGCGCAATGCCTTCCGGAACGCCGCCTCCAACTTTTTGTCTCCCGACCATGATGACCGGCTTTGCAATGCAGCATTCGTTCGCCGGTACAAATCGCGCTTCAAGCTAGTTGTTTCGGTGTTGCTCAATATCCTGCCCGCCGCGAGTTTCTGCAATGCAGCGAGCATATTCCAGTTTTGCAAACCGCCATTGAATGGTCCGCTTTCCGCCAACCGCTCCGCCATTTCCGAGCTTAATGCTGCCCGTTTGGCTTGCTCGTTTTGGGGTAACCTATCCTTTTCCAGGTAGCCCAGCAATGCGGCGGCAAGCGTAGCTGTTTGTTTCTGGTTAAACTCCTTTTCAAACTCCCATTTCGTCGAAAGGTCTTTAAGCTCCCCGGTAAGCCGCTTCTCCTTTTCCTTGATAGGCGGCGGGTCGTAGCCGCTTTTCTTCACGTACGTTCGCGCTTTTTGCTGGGCAGTTTTGAGATATTCCAGTGCCTTATGCTCGAATGGAAGTGCTTTTTCGGGCTCATAAGTGCGCAAATGCAGCTCCGATTGCCACATTTGTTCCAAAGCCATTTTCAAAAGGCTGCGTGTGGATTGCTCGTAAAAACTATTAGTCTCGGCATCGTCGTGCGCATGTGTGTATTGTTCCATGAGCGCGGCAAGCGGATCTTTCTCTCCCGCAGGTTCATGTTCATGCGCGTGTTCATGTACAGGCTCGCCCGTGCGCGCCTCCGCTCCCTCGCCCTGTCCGTCAGAATGGTGTGTGAATGCGTCGATGATATTGCCATTATCCGCCGCGGGATTGTCAATGCCATGGGCTTCTCCGCCAGGGGGCGCCCCGCCAATGGTCGTTTCAAATTCCTCGCCCAAATATTGCCCGTAACGCAACCTGAGCACTTTCTGATCGAAACCTATCTCGTTAGATGTCGCATTAAAATCTCGGGTATTAAGCCTTTTGCGTTTCGCAATCAGCTTCTCGGTATCGATGATAATTTGCCGTTGGCTACGGAAATATTCGGGCATAATGTTCACCGCCATGGTCGCAAGCTCTGCCTCTTCAATTTTCGCAGTATCCTTATACACAATAAAATAAGTATCCGACTTGCTGAAATTCGCTTCCGGCTGACGGTTGTCGACCGCTGCCCAATAGTAGTAAAGCTCATCGCCCGGTGTGAAATTCAAGGCATTCAGGTCAATCGTTTTTTGAATATTTGCTTCTTTAAAATCGGATGGACTGAGCGGCATGCGCACCTCACGGAACTTGACATTTTCGCCCGAGCCACGCGCCACGGTAGCCACAATGAATGCCTGCTTCACCCGGAAATCGTCCGATATTTTGGCCGACACCCTGATACTTTTCGGGTCTTTGAGGAAATGGTAGCGGTACAACTCTTTCGAACCAGGTTCAATGCGCGGCGCGAGATCAGGCAATGCTTCAAGCTTGTAAAAATCGGACTGGTATATCAGCGAATCCTTCCAGTAACCTTTAATTGAATACAAACCCGAACCCGTAAGGCGGTCCTGATGCACAAACACGCCATTGACTTCACGCAAACTCACTTCGTCACCACGACTGTTGGCAAGGCGGACGGATAACTGCTCCGCACGATCAAACCACACCGACCATTCAATCACCGAGCCGACGATCGCGCTGATGCTCAGGTCGCCCGATTTCCTTTGCGGCAAGCCCGTATAGCCGGGAGGCACTATTTTCACCGCCGAAGATTCGAACTTTGGAATAATCTCCTTAGCAACGCTTGTAGCTGCCCTCGCCGCCGACACAGGCTTGTCCTGTTCACCCTTCCGCTCACGGACATTCAACACACCGTGGTAAATGAACGTCGCCAAAATCACCGCTGCGAAATATTTCCAGATGCCGTGGTACAATATGTGCCTTGGAAGGGTGATGTTCCGCGCTGCAACGCGTTCGAGCTGCATTTGTTCGGCGATGTTCAGGTCAGTCCGATCAAAGAGGTCGAGGCTGTATTCCGAACCCTGGTCATAACTGTGAATCAATGAAATAGCAACCTTTCGCTTATCCGTAAATGCCCTGGTTCTCCATATCCCAATCAACGAGCCGATAGACCCCAGCGACGAACTCAGCCATGGGCTATCTTCCAAAAAAGTATCCGCCAGCACATGCGTAGCCAGGCCCAGCAGAAAGCACTTCAAAATCGCAATCCATTGCAAATGCGTATTTACCGATTTGACCAGTTTTCTCACATCAGCCATGATTTCTTATCGTTTTGCGCAGCGCCAACCAACGTTCCGCGGCCATTAACAATATCAAAACCAACATCAACCAGGGACGCAGTGCCGCCTGCTCCTGTACACGCGACGCAGTTACCTTTTTAAACAATGCGTTCAGCTGGCTTTTGCTCGAAGGCGCAGTATGGGTTTGTAGACCCAGCTGCTTCACCAGCAAATCGCCCAGCCATTCGGGCAGCCTGCCGCTCTCGACCAATTCCGAGTCGGCCATCCGCAGCGTGTCGCGCAGCTGAATTACCTGAGCGGGGGCATTCCATTGCGGCGCATTGCCTGAAATCACATAGATTGTCCCGGGCTGCGGATTAGCCCACAGGTGATCGGCAAAAACCCAGTCATACCGGCTTGCAGGGCTCATTTCCTGTTGTATTTCAAATGAAAAACCATAAACTTCGGTCAGCGCGGCAAGCGCGGCCCGGACGGTTTGTAATTCCGCCGCATTCTGGTAATCCAGCAATACTCTGATAGCACCCTTATACACCGGCTTGTTTTTCAAAAGATCGATCTGCTTTGTTTTCGACGAATCAGTGGCAGGGAAAAGCCGGTATGCCCCCGGCACATACACCCGGGATTTAAGACTGCCATCATTCAGAAAATACAACCTGAAATCCAATGCATTACCATCTGCTAATACATTGATATTCTGCTGCAAATACGCTACGGAAGAAGCACTTCTCTTTATGTCGACGAGATTAACGACCTTTTCCGGCGAACTACCGAGCCAGTAAACGGGTTCTCCGTCCCGCAGGGCATTTTCGAGCTCGAAGCGGTAAGTCTCCGTGACAAACCGGTCGGCCTGAACCAAATGGACCACCTTCGGTTTGCCCTCATTAGCAAACCAGTTGGCGACGGGTTTGCTCAATATTAATGCAAGAAGTATAACCAAAAGGCACCGAAGGATCATCAGCCACACCTCATTCAGCCGAAGGCCGCGGTGTGGCAGCGTGGTTTGCTCGCCAAGCCAGCGCATGGCTGCCCATTCAATGGTTTTGCCCCGTTTTTGATACCAGAAATGAATCGCTACCGGTACCGCCACGGCCAGCATTCCCCAAAGCATATATGGTTGCAAGAATGCCATCAGCCTTTTCTTCTCGTTAAAAATGCTTTCAATACCATCCCGACAGGCTCGCTCATGCGCGCCCTTATGAGACGCACGTGCGGGATTTGCAACGCGGTTTTTAAATCGGTCAGGTAAGTTTGCATCGATGCCCTGAACTGCGTACCCACGGCTTCCGCATCCAGCTCCATTTCCCTGCTGCTTTCCAGGTCTTTGAACCTGTAAAACCCTTTCAAATCAAATTCCATTTCCTGGTTACCGAGTATCTGGAAAATCGCAATTTCGCGGTAAGGCCCCGCCAGTGATCGTATCCACGACAGCCATTCATCGTTCGTTTGCAGCAAATCGCTCACAAAAATGAGCTGCTCTTTCTTTTTCGACTGAAATTCTGAATGCCGCAGCCCCGAAAGTCCCCATGCTCCCGCTGCGGTAGCTTTCTCCAAGCCTACCAATATCTTCTGGAAAGCCTGCCGCGCCGATGACACCGAGCCCGTGCCGCTGATCGTTTCCACGCGTCCTTCCGTCAATCCATACAAACTCATCTGGTCGTTCTGGATGTAGCACAGGTAGGCCAGCGAAGCCAGCAGAATTTGCGCATATTGCAGCCGGCTGACGCCGTTTTCGGTATAATTCATCGATCCCGACAAATCCAGTACAAACCTGATTTGCCGGTCACTTTCTGTCGACGACTCACGCACGAGGTGTTTGTCGGTTCGCGCGAATAGTTTCCAGTCGATCCGTTTCGGGTCATCGCCGGGTTCATAATGCCGGTATTGCTCAAATTCAATGCCTATCCCCGACCGCTTACTGGAATGGATACCCAGCATCAGCTCCTCGCTCACCAGTTTTCCGGTCAGTTGCAGGTTTTTGAGCTTGATCAGGCTGGACGCCAAGAGGCCGGTTGTTTTTTGCATTGTCTGTTAGGGTTGTTTCTGACGAAAGTTCGCCATTGTTTTGTTGTTACATGCCTGACGGCATTAGTCAACTAATATGAGCAACGTCCTGGCATACGATCGTCGACATTCAGGCGACTCTTCCGGAGTCTCTCCCGAAATGCTTCCATTTTGCTGCTACCAGAAGGCAGCCACTCCGTGGCTTGCGATACAAATCGCGTTAGCGATGTAATATTGGTAGTAATAACCATGACAACCGGCTCCCAAATCCCGTCAGGGATGTAACAACAAATCCGTTGCCGAACATTATAACCCATTCAATAACTCCTGAATCGCGTGGTCGCTGGTAATGCCTTCGGCTTCCGCCCGGAAATTCATGGCCATGCGATGGCGCAACACCGGAAAGGCTAATGCGCGGATATCCTCCGGCACGACAGAAAATCGCTCATGCAACACTGCGCGCGCCTTCGCACACAACACGAGCGCCTGTCCCGCGCGAGGGCCAGCGCCCCAGTCACACCATTCCTTCACGAAGTCGGAAGTAGTCGTCTCGGGCCTCGTAGAGCGCACCAATGCATTGATTCTCACTAATAATTCATCCGCAATATGCACCTGACGCGTGAGCTTTTGCAGATCGGCCATTTCCATATCCGACAATATTCGCCCGATTTCCGGCCTTGCTGTACCAGTCGTAGTACGCAAAACATCCAGCTCCTCCTGCTCGCTGGGATAACTCAGTTTGATATACAACAAAAACCGGTCGAGCTGCGCTTCTGGCAGCGGGTAAGTACCCGCCTGTTCGATCGGGTTCTGTGTGGCGATGATCAGGAACGGGTTGGGCAACGGATAGTTCTCGCCGCCGTAGGTTACACTTTTTTCTTGCATGGCTTCCAGCAATGCAGCCTGCGTTTTCGGCGGTGTCCGGTTGATCTCGTCGGCCAATACCACATTGGCAAATAGCGGCCCTCGATTAAATTTGAAAAACTTCTTGCCGGTTTCGTGGTCCTCCTCCAATATCTCGGTGCCCACAATATCGCCCGGCATTAAATCGGGCGTGAACTGGATCCGCCGGAAGCTCATATGCAATGCTTCGGACATTGTTTTGACCATCAGTGTTTTCGCCAGGCCCGGAACACCTTCGAGCAGGCAATGTCCCGATGCCAGCAAAGCAATCAATATTTCTTCAATAGCATCCTGCTGCCCGACGATCACTTTCGCAATCTCAGCTTTAAGTAATGGCAGTTTCGCTACCAACGCCCGGTAATGGGAGGTTGTCGTCGAGTTTTCCAAGTTTTGATAATTAAATAGTTACCATATCTAACAAATAGGTCCGGAGGACCGTCCTGTTTATAGTACAACCGATCACAATCATTTCCCTGGCCCCGGCGGGGCCTCCTTTTCGTAAAACCGTCGTTCATACAAGGCGACTGCTCCAGAGTCCATCGGAAAATGGTTCCGTCGGGTTTCTATAAACAGGGAGCCACTCGGTGGCTATTTCTTCGGTTTCTACCTTCCATTCACTCCCTCTCTCCCTTTCTCCCATTCTCCCCTTCCTCCTTTCCCTACCCCGTCAACGCATACACTACAATATTCACCCCAAACCGCGTATTGTCAACCGCCAGGAACCGTTTGTTCCGAAAATCGTAATCCCATTCGCAACCATAGTCCTTGTTGCTGTACAGGACGCCGATCCTGCCGTTGATTGTGATCGCTTTGAGGTAATCGTGCACGAGGTCGTCGCCCCAGCCGTTCAGCTCGAAGGAGGTGGTCGGCGGGCCGTCGTCGAATTTGAAAAAACTGTGGTAGATAGGATGGTTGTTCGGGATTTTCTGCAAGGCTTTCGGGCCGAACGTCCGGGCCATTTCCTGCTCGAACGATTTGGCAAAAAGTCCGTCGATATCGTGGTTGCAGTCATCGACGAATACGAACCCGCCATTCTGCACGTACCGTTTGAAATAGTCGCGCTCTTGCGTTGAAAATTCAACCAGCTTATGCCCGCTCAGGTAACAGAATGGGCTTTTGAATATCTCGTTACTGCTCAATGGCACTACTTTTTCCTTCTCGTCGACCGGTATGGTGGTGTACTCAACCAGCGAATGCAGCAAATTGGACGGCATTCGCTGGTCGGTATCCCAGTTACCGGAAGTGTATTGGATTCTGGTGAAGAAAAAAGGTTTCAATACTAAACTGCGTCGGATAACGATGAGAATGTGAATTCCCGGATTTTCATCGGCGGGATCAGGTAATTGCTATTGCTTTCGGTGCTCACCACGCGTTCGGGCTTGCCTAGCGCTTCGAGGTTATTGAGCATAATCACCGGACTTTCGTTAAAACGGAAGTTTTTGATCGGATGTTTGATCACCCCGTTTTCGATGTAAAAAGTACCGTCGCGCGTAAGACCCGTAAGCAGGAGCGTTTGCGGATCCACCTCACGGATATACCAGAGCTTGGTAACCAATATCCCGCGCTGCGTGGATTTGATCAACTCCTCCATACTCGCCGTCCCTCCCGCCATAATCACGTTCGTCGGGAATGGCACTGGCTTCATATTGTTCTTTTGTGCCCAATAACGCGAATAGACGAGGTTTTTAACGACCCCGTTCTCGATCCAGCTGATCTTGTTGGCCGCTTGCCCGTCCCCTGCCCAGGGCGAGGCTGGTAAGTCCGGGTGCGTCGGATCCGAGTAAATATGAACCCGCTCATCGACGATCTTTTCGTTCAACTTGCTCTTACCTCCCGCTTTGCTCAGGAACGAACGGCCTTCGTCGGCGCTCCGGGCATCGAGATTGAAAAATATATTTTCCAAAAGCACGGCGGCGGCGGTCGGTTCGAGGATCACCGTGTATTTGCCGGGTTCCAGTGCTTTGGCATCGACAGAACCTTTGGACTTTTGAATGGCAACCTTCGTGGCAGCGGCCGTATCCAGTTTGGTTACATCGCTATAACCCTTAGCCACATAGCCCGAGCCCTTGCCGTCCGGCGTGCGTACGGTAAGCGAGAAATTCACGCTCGTACTTGGGTAGTAGGCAAAAAGCCCTTTGGAATTCATCATGGCCGAATAGCCCTTCTGATTTTCCAGAAAACCGGCTGCGGTCATATTTTGTGTACGCGTCAAGTCGAGGCTTTTGGCGACGGCGTCAGCGCGATAAGCAGGGTTAATGCCTGCCGTGGATTCGAAGAAACCGTTGGATTTCAGATAGGTCTGCGGTTCCACCACGCCAACATACTCAGGGTTTTCCGGCGCCAGCCGGGCCAACTCTTCCGATCTTCTGACGACTTTTTCAATCGACTCGTCGCTGAATTCGTCGATCGTGGCAACGCCTACTTTCTTGCCGAATGCGGATTGCACCTGCAAATTCTGGTTGATAAGCGACCCGCTCGTCGACACTTCGTTGCGGGCATAGCGCAGGTTGCCGCGCTCCTCGCCCAATATATTCACCTCGCATTCATCTGCTTTGGAATAGCTCAGCACTTTTTGCAACAGCGCCTTTGCTTCTGTTTCTGTTAGTATGATGGCCATGTTAATTTTGAATGATTGAATGATTGACCGGGTCGCCGGAGCTGTAACCGAATGAGTGAATAGAAAGTCAAGTGTGATCAAGAGTGGTCAAGGGTTGAATTTTTGACAATTTCATGACCACACCTGACTCAATGACGATTATTTAATCATCCATAATTCACTCATTGACTCACTATATCTTCCGTGCGGTATTGATGACGTTCACCCCGTTAAACCGTGCCGTCGAACTGCCGTGTGATACGGCGCTGGATTGCATGGGTTGCCCCTTGCCGTCGAAGAACGATCCGCCCAGGCGGTAGTCACGCTCGTCGCATACCTGCACGCACGAGTTCCAGAATTCCTGGGTGTTCGACTGGTAAGCCACATCTTTCAGCATACCGGCAATCTTTCCATCTTTGATTTCGTAGTACAGCTGTCCCCCGAACTGGAAGTTATACCGCTGCTGGTCGATTGAGAATGAGCCGTCGCCGATAATATAAATACCTTTTTTAACATCCTTGATCATCTCCTCCACCGACAATGGCGTTTTGCCCGCCGCCAGCGACACGTTCGGCATGCGCTGAAACTGCACTGAGCTCCAACTGTCGGCATAGCAGCAGCCATGCGATTCCTTCGCGCCTATGATATGCGCCTGGTCACGGATGGCCTGGTAGTTCACCAGTATACCGTCCTTCACGAGGTCCCATTGTTTGGTATTAACCCCTTCATCGTCCCAGCCTACGGCGCCGAGCGAGCCAGGCTGCAGCTTGTCGGCCACGAGGGTCACCTGCTTGCTGCCGTACTGGAAGTTCTTGGACTGCCATTTATCGAGCGTCGCGAAAGATGTTCCCGCGAAATTGGCTTCATAACCCAGTACCCGGTCGAGTTCCAGGGGGTGACCGACCGACTCATGGATCGTGAGCCACAAATGCGAAGGGTCCAGCACGAGGTCATATTTTCCTGCCTCCACAGATTTGGCCGTCAGCTTTTCCCTTGCCTGTTTGGATGCGGCGACGGCATCTTCGAGCATATCATAACCTTTGTTGTAGCGGGTCGTTACGCCGGTCACTTTATCGGCCGGGTTCGACTGTAAATAGTCGTACCCCATGCCCATCGGTGCGCTCAAAGAACGGCGCGTTTCAAACTTACCTGTTTTGGGGTCAATGGCCGTGACATTGAAGAGCGGCCATATGCGGTGAATGTCCTGATCGATATAGGAGCCGTCGGTTGAAGCGAAATATTTCTGCTCATTCACCTGGAAAAGGATCGAGTTCACATAATTAGCTCCGTTTTTCATCGCTGCGTCGTTCACTGAGAGCAGCAGATCGACCTTTTCCTTAATGGGCACTTCAAACGCATTCTTTTTGAACGGCGCTTTCCAGCTCACTTCGCCAAAGCCTTTTTGCGGAGCAAGCTGCACAGGCTCTTTCATGAGTTTTGCATTGGCTTTGGCAATGGCGACCGCTTCTTCCGCCGCTTTCGCCAGTTGGGCTTCACTTTTGGCATCGACCACCGCAGCAAAACCCCAGCAGCCGTTGGCGATCACACGCACCCCGACGCCATAGGATTCGGTATTGACGATATTTTCGACCTTGTCTTCCCGGGTCGTCACATATTGGTTGAGGTACCGGCCAATGCGCACATCGGCATAGGAAGCTCCTTTCGATTTGGCCGCATTGAGGGCCGCGTCGGCCAGTCGTTTTTTAACGGCTACATCGTCGCCGGGTGCCAGAAATACCTCCGGCGACACGGGACGGCTCATTGCAAAGCCCGGCAACATAAACGCTCCCGTTCCGAGCCCGGCCATTTGAATAAAATCTCGTCGTTTCAAAGTGTAGATGTTTAGCGAATAGTGTTTGATTGGGTGAGTTAAAAAAGTGCAATTCATAAGTTAATGAATGGCCGTCCTTGTTTCAACTCACCTGTTATGGATGGCAGGATAGCGGTTTAAATGGATTACGTTTGCCGCTAGACCGCGTCTGAAAGGCTTGTGAACGTAAAATCACGGATTTTCAGCGGCGGAATCAGGCTGCCGTTGGTGCGCACCGGTTTCCCGATCGCCTCCACGTTGTTGAGCATGATCACCGGGCTTTCATTGAACCGGAAGTTCTTGACCGGATATTTGATCTGCCCGTTTTCAATGTAAAAAGTACCGTCGCGCGTAAGGCCCGTGTAGAGCAGCGTTTGCGGATCAACGGTGCGGATGTACCAGAAGCGTGTTACAAGAATACCTTTTTCAGTGCCTTTGATCAGGTCTGCAAGCGATTCGTTACCGCCTTGAAAAATAATGCCATCCGGTGATGGAACCGCCTTCACGCCCTTTTTATCCGCCCAGAAACGCGAATAGTACATGTTTTTCACGACACCTTTTTCAAACCAGGTTACTTTCTCCTGCGGGCGGCCATCGGCGGCAAATGGCGAACCAGGGATTTCGGTATTCGTGGGGTCGGAATAAATGGTAACGCGCTCATCCAGAAGCTTCTCGCCCAGACGCGTTTGTCCGCCTTTCTTCCCGAGAAAACTCCGGCCTTCGTCCGCGCTGCGTCCGTCCATATTCCGCATCATATTGAGAATGAGGTCATGCGCGGCGGTAGGTTCCAGGATAACCGTGTATTTGCCCGGCTCCAAAGCCTTTGCATTCACCGATGCCATTGCCTTTTGCATCGCGATTTCCGTCGCGGTTTGGGTATTCAACTTGGAAACATCGTTGTAATCGCGCTGTACAAAGCCAGAGCCCGTACCATCCGCAGTTCTTACAGTTACGGAAAAATCCACAGAGGTAGATTTGTTATAACCAAAAAGGCCCTTGTTGTTGCCCAATGCCGTAAAACCGCTTGTGTCTTCCATATAGCCAGCGGCGGTCAGGTTCTTCTTGGAACAAGGTTCAATGCTGCCGAAAGCTGCCTTTGCCCGATGTTCAGGGTTAATGCCTGCGGTGCTGTCTACAAATGCATTAGTGTTCACATATGGCTGGGCCCCGAGCATGGGCATGTATTCAGGATTGTCGGGTGCGAGCTTCGCGATTTCCTCCGCACGGCGCACGGTCTTTTCGAGTGACGCATCGTCGAATTCGTTGATCGTAGCCGTTCCCGATTTCTTACCAAAAACAGCTGTGACAGAAAGCGACAGGTCGGTGGTTTCTCCGCTGGTCGACACCGAATTGCGCGCATAGCGGATATTACCTGTCCGGTTCCCCGAAAGTGACGCGCTGATCTCATCTGCCTTCGAAAACGCCAGTACTTTATCTATGATTTTTTTAGCTTCTTCTTTTGTTAAAATAGCCATGTTGTTAAGAGTTTGGAGGTGGCAGGAAGATTTAATTTTGAATGATTGAATAAGTAAATAGTCATGTGTAGTTATTGATAGTCAGGAATAGTCATTGATGTATCCAAACAATCAAAACAATACCTGACAAAATCTGACAACTCTGGACTAACCTGACCCTTCGGTCATCGCTCCGGCGACCCGGTCACTCATTAAATCTTCCTCCCTGTATTAATAACATTCACCCCGTTAAACCGCGTGGTCGAGCTGCCATGAGAAACGGCGCTGATCTGGGAGGGCTGCCCCTTTCCGTCGAAAAACGAGCCGAATGTCCGGTAATCGTCCTGGTCGCAAAGCTGCACACACGAATTCCAGAACTCCTGGGTGTTCGACTGATAGGCGACGTCATCGAGCATGCCGGTGATTTCGCCATTTTTGATCTCATAGAAAACCTGGCCCCCAAACTGGAAGTTATAGCGCTGCTGGTCGATCGAATAAGAACCTCTTCCGATAATATAAATACCTTTTTCAACACCTTTGATCATATCCATCACGCTCCGTTTCTCGGTTCCGGGTTTGAGGCTGATGTTTGGCATACGCTGAAACTGAACGGAACTCCAATCATCGGCATAGCAGCAGCCGTGTGACTCTTTTTCGCCCAAAATCTGCACCTGATCGCGAATGGCCTGGTAATTGACCAGGATACCGTCCTTAATAATATCCCATTCCTTGCAAGGTACGCCTTCATCGTCGTAGCCCACCGCGCCGAGCGTATGCGGCTGCGTTTTGTCCGCCACTATATTGACAAGCTTGCTGCCATAGTTGAAGTTCCTGGACTTCCACTTATCCAGCGTCGCAAAGCTGGTACCGGCATAGTTGGCCTCATAACCCAGCACACGGTCGAGCTCCGTGGGATGCCCTACCGACTCGTGAATGGTGAGTCCCAAATGGTTGGGGTCCAAAACAAGATCATATTTACCCGGCTCCACGGATTTGGCTGTTACCTTTTCTTTTGCCTGCCTGGCGGCCACAATGGCATCCTCCACCATATCGTACGAATTGCGGTACCCCACCAGGCCATTCGGGCCGGCGATTTTCTCGCTGGCCAGGCCGTCGAGATACTCGTATCCCATGCCCATTGGGGAACTGATCGCGTCGCGCGTTTTGAATTTACCTGAAGCCTTGTCGGTTACCGTGACCGTGAATGTCGGCCAAATCCTGTGGACATCCTGATCAATGAAGGAGCCGTCAGTGGAGGCGAAATATTTCTGCTCGTTGATGAAAAATAGGTTCGAGGTTACAAAGTTGGCCCCATTATCCATTGCGGCGCTATTGACCTTCATCATGAGGTCGATCTTTTCCTTCACCGGTATTTCAAAAGCATTTTTGATGATCGGCGTTTTCCAGGTCTTGTCGCCAACGCCTTTCTGTGCCGCAAGCACCACCGGCTCCTTCTGAAATTTCGAATTGGCCTTGGCAATTGCCACGGCCGTGGCGGCGCATTGGGCAATGCCATCCGGCGTGACATCGCTCGTAGCCGAAAAGCCCCAGGTACCATTGGCGATCACCCGGATACCGATGCCGTAAGATTCGGCATTGACGATATTCTGCACCTGCTTTTCCCGTGTAAACAAGTATTGCTGCAAATAGCGGCCGATGCGGACGTCAGTGTAAGTTGCCCCCTTGTCGCGGGCGGCATTCAGCGCGGTTTCCGCGAGTTGTTTCTTGGTAGCGGCATCGAGCCACGGACTGAGCAGTTGCGCTTCGGCCACGGGACTCCCGACGACCGGGACCTCGGAGAGCATCATAGCGCCCAAGCCAAGGCCCGACATCTGCATGAAGTGTCTTCTTTTCATTTGGTTAAAAGGTCGGATATTGAATCTCCAATGTAATCAATATATCCTCAACAAATATTCGTGTGGCAATTTTTTTTGTACCAAACAAAAAGCGCCGGAAGTTATTGAAACTTCGGCGCTCTTCTGGTGCGGCCGGCCGCCGCAGTACTTTCGACGCTAGTAAAACACTACGCCCTGCATGGTATTTTGATAATCTTAACCTAATACAAACGCGATATCATCAGCGTCCGCAGCTGTTGTTCATCCCAGGGTTTGTTGACATAGCTGTGAAAATATCCCTTTCCGGCGGCCCAGCGAAATTCATCCGTATAGGCATTGCCCGTGAGCAACACGCGCATACTGGAAGGATACTGATTGGAAGCCAGTTTGAGAAATTCGAGGCCAGTCATTTCGGGCATCTGGTGGTCAGCGAAAATGACGTCGATTTTGTGCTCGCCTAGGATTTTCAGCGCTTCTTCCGTTGAGTTGGCCAGATAAATCTGGGCGTCTCTCCGGAAGGTCGCTTTAAAGGAATTCAGATTATTAATTTCATGGTCAACATAAAGGATGCTCATAGTTATTAGATCGATCGGGGGTTACTACAAAGCAAATTTATGAATTAACTCATTATCCGGAACAAAATCCCGGACCGCATAAAACAACCGAAGGCTCTGTCAAATTCCCAAAGATATCACATTTCGCACCCTGGTAATGAAAACCAGCTCATTGTCAGCATTTTAATGGTAAAAAATTTATTTAACGGTAAAATTTATTTCAATTAAAATGTTAGAAAAAATTAGCGCTGCCGCTCAAATCCGTTGGTAACGATCTTTGAGAAGGTTCATCATGTGTACGTTCACATCCCATTGGCTAACGAGCGGCATTTGCGTGTAGGGCATCGCCGGCATGTAAGGCGCGGGACCAAACTCGGTGGTGACGGTGAGCGTAGTACCGTTTTGCGCGTGAAGCGCCGCCACGCGGTCCCACCAGCCGAGGTGTGCATCCAGCACCTCCTCCCACTCGGGCGCGCGCGGATCGTTCACTTGCGGGCCCTCGGGATGGCCCACCCGGCTGTGGATGTGATCGGTACGTGAGATAGCGAGTGCCACCTCGTCGGGGAGGTCGGCCAGCAGCGATTCGTGGACGGTGCACCAGTGCGAGATATCGAGCGCAATGCGGAGGCCGGGATCGGATTGCAGGTAGCCCATCGTGATATGGGCAGCAAAGAGACTTTTACCACGGTGCGTTTCGTGAATAATAGGAATGCCGGATTCGGTCGAAAGCCTGGCTGCCAACGCAAAAAGCCTCTGATTTTGTGCTGTATTGAAGTAGTCCTTGCCGGTTTGACAGTTAATCAGCACAGGCCGGGCTTCAATCAAGTTGAGGAGGTACTTTTCGTAATTCGCGGCATGCTCGTCGATATCTTTTTCAAAGGATTGCCAGTACTGGCCGATCAGCCGGAGGTCATAAGCTGCCAGCGTGTCCAGAACAGTCCGCTTTTCATTCGGATTGAAAGGCAATGCCATTTCAACGCCATCATAACCGGCAGTTTTTACATTTTGGCAAAAAGTATCAAACGGAAGGGTATTTCCCCACTCCGGCGCGTAAAATTGAATGGTCATGGGATGGGTAATCAACTTTTAAATCTATTTTAATGAAACGTCTGCTTCCTTACTCAGAAAATCAGCCTCTGACTCCGTGAGACCAGCGGCGTCCCAGGTAAGCAACGCTTCATCCGGGACGATATCGATGGGTGTAATGCTCGACGCCGATGAGGACGACTCGTGATAACCTATATTCGTCAACCGGTTGTAGCATGAAATCAGCGACCAGCGCGGATGATCCGACAGGTTAGCCTCGGAGCGGTGCAGGATATTGCTGTGAAAGAAAAGAGCATCACCCGCATCGAGCTCCACAAACACATGCTCCATTGTTTTCAGCGCCAAATCCACATAACGCTGCGACGCACCTACCTGCTCACCGGAGAAACCATGCTCTACCCGGCCCATTTTGTGGGAACCTTTGATCACTTGCAGGCAGCCGTTTTCAACATTGGCATCCGTTATGGCAATCATGACCGACATAAGCTGTTCAGGAAAGAGAAATTCGTTTTTATACCAATATCCATAATCCTGGTGCCATTCCCAAGCTCCGCCTACAAGGGGTTCTTTTTGCATGAGTTTAGAATGGTAATGACAAACCGAATGGCCCTCGTCGCCGGGCCGGCGATCCAACAGCTGATCCACCGACCCCACGAGTGTTTTGCCCCTCGTCAGCAACCCGTACACATCATCGCCCGGCTTGTACCACAGCGAAAGCTTGCTCCGCTTACCGGTACTGTCGTTGACATTGATGGCATGCTTACTGATCATCGCATCGTCGAGCGCAATGCGGTAAAGTTTCGAAACCTCCTCGTTATCATAAAACCCGCGGACGATCAGGTAGCCGTCCGTATGATACTGCTCGATTTGTGCGTGGGTCAAAAGTTGCTTAGCCATGAGAATGGGATTAGGAATAGTACTTTAACATTTCAAAATTCAGCTATTCCATGAAATAAACGAATGAACGATTTTGTCCAAAACATGGATTATTCTACCTTTATCATATCCGTTATTGCTCTTTAAAACACACATTATGCGCAAAAGCAGAGGCTTCGAAGGCGAGCTTATCATCGAAATACCCAAAGTGGCCACATCCCACTGCGAACAGCTGCCACTGATCAGCCAGTTGTTCATCTCCCGAATGGGTTATTATCCCAAGGCATTGCACCACTACTACCAGCGCCCTAATGGCATTTCTCAGGCTATTCTGCTGTATTGTACTGACGGTCAGGGATGGATCGAACTGAATGGGAACACGTCGCGGATGCATGCGGGCGAGGTGTTTATCCTTCCCGTCGACGTACCGCATTCATATGGGGCTGATCCGCAAAATCCCTGGAGCATTTACTGGATTCATATCCATGGTACCCATTGCGGCGCGGTTACTACGACGGTCATGGAACGCGACGGCCAGCCGTTCAAAGCTATTCAGGTGGGGTTTTCGGACGAGCGTAACGCACTCTTCACCCACATTGCCCGCACCCTGCTGAAAGGATACAGCGCTTCCAACTTGCTGCAAGCCAATCTCGCGCTGCCGTATTACCTCTCGTCGTTCATCGGTCCCGAGCATTTCGGCTCGCAGAAACCGTCGGCATCGGATGCAAGTCCTACCGAAAAGGCGATCCTATATATGCAGGACAACCTGTCAAATTCCCTTTCACTGGATAATATTGCCCGTTCGGTAAATTTATCGGTCTCTTTCTTTTCCCGGAAATTCAAAAAGGATACAGGCTACGCGCCGATCGAGTACTTCAATTACCTACGCATCCAGAGGGCCTGCCAACTGCTGCATTTCAGCTCGTGGCGGATCAATGAGGTAGCCTCCGCCATCGGGATCGACGACCCGTTCTATTTTTCGAGGCTCTTCAAACAGCAAATGGGCCTGTCGCCGGCCCATTACCGAAAAAATAAGGGTATAGAGCGGCAGTAAAAAGTGGTCATATCGGAATTATTGTACATATTAAGACCTAATCTAAATCACCACCGGACATGTTAAAAAAAATCCTGCTTGCCCTCCTGGCCGTTTTTATCATCATTCAATTTATCCGCCCCGAAAAAAACCTCTCTGACGACCAGTCCATGAACATCGCGACGAAATATGACGTCCCTGCCGATGTGAAGAACATCCTGGAAGTGGCTTGTAACGACTGCCACAGCAATAAAACCGTTTATCCATGGTATTCCAATATCCAGCCTTTGGCATGGTGGATGAACGAGCATGTCGAGGACGGCAAACGGCACCTGAACTTCTCGACGTTCACAAGCCTGTCCATCGCCCGGCAGAACCACAAGCTGGAAGAGACGGTGGAAATGGTAGAAGACGACGCCATGCCCCTCAAATCATACACCGCATTGGGTATGCACCCGGAAGCCAAGCTCAGCACCGCTCAGCGCGAGCGCCTTATTCAATGGGCAAAGGCCCAAATGGATACGCTGAAAGCGAAATACCCGGCCGACAGTCTGATCATGCCGAAAAGAAAGCCCGAACCAGGACAGCACTGATCCCATTCAAAAGCAACGGGCAGCTACGCATTCGTTTGCCGCTGCCCGTTACCGGTTTAATTTTTGAAAATCCTCTGTGTAAAAAGCCTTTCATTTCCCTGCTCCACATGCAGGAGATAAATCCCCCTGGCTACGTCAGGTATCCGCATACGGCCACTGCCGTCCATATCGCGGCGCATTACCTCCACCCCGGCCATATTGATGAGCCTCACCGTGGTCTTACCAGTGCGAGGCGGCATTTGCAAATCCACGTAATCACTCAACGGATTCGGGCCGATGCGGAATGCGACATCGCCGTTGCGATATAATGCGATGATTTTGGAATACTCGAACTTTCCATCGAAATCGACCTGTTTCAATCGGTAATAGGTCGTAACCGCCGGTGCCTCGGTGTCGGTAAATGTATAATAATGTGTCGTAGCGGTGGTGTTTTGCCCCTTTAACTCCCCTATCATCCGGAAATCGACACCGTCCGTGGAACGCTCGATCTCGAAATGCTCATTGTCTGTTTCCGAAACAGTTTTCCAGTAAAGCTGCACCTGGCTTTTTCCTATGTCGTTCAAGTGAAAATCAGCGAGCTCCACAGGCAGCGGGTCCTCCACGGGCAGCGTCGAGTGAGCAAGTAAGCGAATGTAGGCGGCCTGGTAATAAATAGCCGGCTCGGTGATTTCCCAACTGTTGGTCGGCCAACCGGTATTGAAATCCAGGTAACTTTTCTGGCGCGGCTGACCAAACGGCGGCGACTGGCCGCTGATCGTATAGTCGGCATTTGGGCCGCCCACCACATAACCCGGCGCCGGACCGTTCGGCGACGTCAGCGCATTGTCGTAAACAGTGCCGTCGTTGAACCACGTGTGGTAAATTTCATTGGCACAACGGTCGCCGCCCACCCCGTACATATTCGACAAATACACCATCCCTTGCGGGTTAACGCCGTGAAAATAGTGGATTTGTTCCGCAGCCTTGCGCGTGAGGCTGGCCGCATTGCCCAGCCCGGCTTTAAGCATGCTGCGGTTCACATTGGCATAATCGGCCTTGGGCATATTACTACCCCAGTGGTACGACCAGTCGGGCATGAATGCACGGTAGAGATCGGCCGTCGTCCAGCCGAAGAAATCGTTCCAGTTACCATCCACAGCTGTTCCCGCCGAGTTCAGGATTGCCGAGGCGACAGTCGGGTTGGCGCCGGGAAGCTTCGCATAGCGCAGCAATGCATCCTGCAATTCGGTAGCATCTACACCCCAGTAACCGGAGCTCATGACGTCAGTACCCGCGTAATTATTAACCACAAACTGATTGTAAACCGCATTGCCGGTCCGCTCGAAAAGGTAAATCGCGGCAATCACCATCATGCTCCGCTGCGGTCCTACACCCACATCGGCATCACCCGAAACAATACTGCCGTCATCGCAATTGGTTTGGAGGGTATTGGCATTAAAAAACGGCAGGACATAGTTGAAGCAGCTCGCCGCTTTGGCTTCCAGCTGGCCCGCGTAGGCCGTGAGCGCCGGGATACCTGCGTACACAAGGGCCGCGTGCGAGAACACCGAAGCAATGGTGGCCGACGCCGAGGTACAAACAGGGCCATAGTAGCGCCCATCCACATTCACGCTCGGAGGTGAAGAAATGTTCTCGCTGTAATTCCGGCTGCCCATTTTGTTGTGCGTGCTGCCATCAGCATTCGTCATTTTGAAAAGCCAGTCGAGCTCCCATTTCACTTCGTCGAGCAGATCGGGAATGCCGTTTTTACTTTCGGGAATATTGAAATTGTCTGTAAAAACAGTCGGATTTTCCTCGTAGGCGTAAAGTAGGTCGTGCAAAGGACTATGCGTGAACGACACATATTTATTATAGTCACCGGCATCGAACCAGCCGCCTGTCAGGTTCTTTTCCAGCGCCGCATTGCCCTGGTCATACACGTAGCGACATTGCTGGTCCTGCAATGCATGCATGAAATTATCCCCGTCGGTCCACTTGCTTTGCGCGTACGGAGCCGTTTTCGCCATGTTGCAGCGGTTGTAATAGAACATTTTCACAGCCGCCAGCATCACATTGCCGTAAGGATTGGGCGAAATTTCAAAAACCGCCGAGCGCTGGTTACCGACCGGATCAAACACATAATAGCTGCCCGTGGCCGTCAGTGCCGAAAAATCGAACCACCAGCCCTGGTCACCCGAATTGGCCTGGGTACTGCCGCTATTCCAAACGGTAACCGGACCGCTGAACGCCACCGCATTGGTGACACTGTTGCGCACTTCCATTGTACCCGGCGGTGTGTAACTCAATGCGGCATTGTATCCCACGATCGGGTTGCTGAGTACCGCCACCTTTTCGGCCGCCGGCGCGTAACCGAACTGGTCGACGTGAATAAACTGGCTGATCTGCGCGACTCCCCGCACCGACAGCGTCAGGCATAGTAAAAATGCAAGAATACCCTTCCCAGGTAAATGGAGGTAATGTTTCCTCATGGCTGAATGGTTTGATTTGAATGAAAATACTGCGTCAGGAACAACAACAGAAGCGGCAAATGCCTTTTTCAACTAGGATGGGAGTCGTTTTCAGTCCTTTGGAGGATTGAAATGCATTCAAATTTATTCTTAATATTTTATAGAACAAATAAGTATATACCATAGAAATTATTAACCGGGAGTACTTTTTGCTATTTTAAAATAATACAAAAATTTATTTAAATATTGATTTGTTTTTCCTATAATTGCATAAACAACTATTGGCTAACTTACAATCGCGAAGCACATGCCGATCTATCAACAACTTGGAACCATCCCGCCCAAACGGCACACGCAGTTTCGCAAAACTGACGGCGGGCTTTACTATGAAGAGCTCTTCGGAACCATCGGTTTCGAAGGCATGTCTTCCCTCCTCTATCACACCTGGCGGCCCACTCAAGTGAAATCGCTCGGCGAACCTTACGATGTGGCGCCGCGCATTGCGGTAGCCAACAATATGACCATGCGGAAGCTGATAGGCTTCGATGTAAAACCTGCCGCCGACTACCTCGACAGCCGCACGCCCCTGCTCGTGAACCGCGACCTCATTCTGGGCCTCGCTGCTCCTACCGGCGCGCCTATGTCCTATTTTTACAAGAATGCCGACGCCGACGAGCTGCTTTTCGTCCACCGGGGCTCCGGCAAGCTGCGGACACCTTTCGGGCAGGTACCGTTTACCTATGGTGATTATGTATTGATCCCCCGAGGCACTATTTACCAGATCGAATTCGACGGGCCCGACAACCGCCTGCTCTACCTCGAATCGCATACGCCGATTTATACACCCAAGCGGTATCGAAACCATTTCGGACAGCTCACCGAGCATTCGCCATACTGCGAACGGGACTACATTCTCCCCCGGGATTTGGAGACTTACGATGAGCACGGTGATTTTCTGGTTAAGATCAAAAAGCAAAGCCATATCCACCCTGTAACCTACGAAACCCATCCGTTCGATGTGATTGGCTGGGACGGGTACAATTATCCCTGGGCGTTTTCGATCCACAATTTCGAACCCATTACCGGCCGCATTCACCAGCCGCCGCCGGTGCACCAGACATTTCAGACCGACGCATTCGTAGTGTGCTCGTTTTGTCCGAGGCTCTACGACTACCATCCGTTGGCCATCCCAGCGCCCTACAACCACAGCAACATCGATTCCGACGAGGTACTGTATTACGTCGACGGTGATTTCATGAGCCGCAACGACATCGCGCAGGGGCATATTACGCTGCATCCGGGCGGTATCCCGCACGGCCCGCACCCGGGTGCATACGAACGGAGCATCGGCAAAAAAGAGACCCAGGAGCTTGCCGTGATGGTCGATACCTTCCGGCCCCTGATGCTGACCGAACAGGCAATGGCCATCGACGACGGGCGGTATTTTGGCAGCTGGGCAGAATCGTGACGTAGCGACTTTGTCAGGAATGGTCAGGAATAGTCAAGAGTGGTCGGGTATTGGCAGTGTTGTCAGGTGTTGTCATTTGAATGTCTTTTCAACAATCTATTCGGGGATTAACCTCATCCACTTATTCACTCATTCAATCATTCAGTCATTCAGTCATTCAAAATTCATCAACATGTCCACCCTAACAGCACCATCCGCCCCGCCCGTATCGACCGACTTCCTGCCGATTAACGGTACGGATTATGTAGAACTCTACGTAGGCAATGCACTGCAATCGGCACATTATTTCCGGAATGCATTCGGATTTCAGCCGCTGGCCATGGCCGGGCTTGAAACCGGGCTTACCGACCGTGAATCCTATGTGGTAGTGCAGGATAAGATCCGGCTCGTTTTTACCTCGCCATTGCACGGCGGCACGTCTATCGGCGCGCATATAGACCGCCATGGTGACGGCGTAAAAGCCATTGCATTATGGGTTGATGACGCTAAAACGGCTTACCGGGAGACCGTCAGTCGGGGCGCGAGACCGTTTCTCGAACCAGTCACGGAGAAAGACCATTTTGGAGAGACAGTCAAATCCGGGATATGTACTTATGGCGATACCGTGCACATATTCGTAGAAAGGAAGCATTACGACGGCGTTTTCCTCCCCGGATTCGTGCCCTGGCAACCTGAACATTCGCCGGAGCCGGTCGGGCTGCGGTATATCGATCATATGGTCGGAAACGTGGGATGGAACGAAATGAACCGGTGGGTGAAGTTTTACGAGGATGTGATGGGGTTCAAAATGATGGTTTCCTTCGATGATAAAGACATTTCGACTGAATATTCGGCGCTGATGAGCAAGGTCATGAGCAACGGCAACGGGCGTATCAAGTTCCCGATCAACGAGCCGGCCGAAGGGAAAAAGAAATCACAGGTAGAGGAATACCTTGATTTTTACGGTGGCCCCGGCGTGCAGCACATCGCCGTAGCCACAGACCACATTGTCGATACCGTACGCGCATTGCGCGACCGCGGTGTGGAGTTCCTTCGCGTTCCCGCTGCCTATTACGATAATTTGCTCGCCCGCGTAGGACATATCGACGAAGACATTGAAAGCCTCCGCGAACTCGGCATCCTCGTCGACCGCGACGATGAGGGATACCTTTTACAGATTTTTACCAAGCCGGTCATGCCGCGCCCTACCCTGTTTTTTGAGATTATTCAAAGAAAAGGCGCGCAGTCATTCGGGAAAGGCAATTTTAAAGCATTGTTCGAAGCGATCGAGCGCGAGCAGATGCTGCGTGGTACACTTTAATGCAAACCCTTTTCAATCATGAACCAGGCGTATGAACAATATACCGAAGCTGACCACCGGATGTGGAAACAGCTTTTCAAACGGCAGATGGAGCAGCTTCCGCACATTGCCAGCCGGGCTTATCTCGACGGGATTGACAAGGTACGGTTCGTGGCCGACCATATCCCGCATTTCGAAGATGAAACCAATCCGGCACTGCGCGCATTGACAGGCTGGGAAGTATACGTGGTACCGGGGCTTATCCCCCACCGCGAGTTTTACACGCATTTATACAACCGACAGTTCCCCGCGACAAGCTGGCTCCGAAAACCGGAGCAAATCGATTACCTCGAAGAACCGGACATGTTCCATGACACATTCGGGCACGTACCGCTGCTGAGCAACCAGGCGTTCTGCGACTTCATGGCGCATTTGAGCGAGGTCGCATTGAAACATATCGATCAGGAGGAAATTCTGCAGCGCATTTCGAGGCTGTATTGGTACACTGTCGAATTCGGGCTGATCCGCGAAAATAGCGCGTTGAAAATCTATGGCGGAGGTATCATTTCCTCCTCCGGCGAAAGCCGCTATTGCCTGGGCCACGATGTACCGAAAATCGATTTCGACCTTGCCCTCGTGCTCGACACGCCCTACCATATCGACCGGTACCAGGACCACTATTTTGTGATCCGGTCCTACGACCAGCTTTATGAGTCTGTGACAGGTATTGAGCCGTTACTGGAAGCCTATCTGGCACAACAAGCCTAAATCTCCGCCATAATGTTACAATCCTGGCTTCCGGTCGCACCCGATTCCGATTTTTCGATCCATAACCTGCCCTTCGGCATATTCAGCGATGAACGTCCTGCCCGCGCGGGGCTGGCCATTGGCCACTGGGTCGTGGACCTGGCGGCTGCCTATGCATTGAATATGTTTCCGCAATATCCCGAGGCAGGAAGTGCATTCAGGAAGCCGGTGCTGAATGATGTGATGGCACTCGGTCGTGGTTTTTCCGAATACGTGCGTAAAATCATCCAAACAGCATTGTGTGATCACCAGTCGGATCTGAAACAGCTTGCCGAGCACCTGCTGATCCCACAGAAAAAAGTGCAAATGCATATGCCCCTCAAAGTCGGTAACTACACGGATTTTTATTCGAGCGAGGAGCACGCATTCAGCGTCGGGCAGCTTTTCCGGCCCGACAACCCGCTGTTTCCCAACTGGAAGCATCTGCCGGTCGCCTACCATGGTCGCGCTTCCTCCATCGTCATTTCGGGCACGCCGGTACCACGGCCCTGGGGGCAAATCGGCCAGTCAAACGGCACGCCTGCCTTCAAGCCGACCAATGCACTCGACTATGAGCTCGAACTGGCATTTGTAATCGGTAAAGACTCGGTTATGGGCGAGCCTATTCCCGCCGACGAGGCAGAAGACTACATTTTCGGTGTGCTGCTTTTAAATGACTGGTCGGCGCGCGATATTCAGCGATGGGAATACCAGCCGCTGGGACCATTTACGAGCAAGAACTTCGCTTCGGGCATCTCGCCATGGATCGTTACCTGGGAAGCATTGCAGCATTTTCGCACACCCGCGCCCGCACAGCGGCCCGAGCCCTTTCCCTACCTTACGCACCACCCGCGTCAGAACTTCGATCTTTCCCTTTCGGTCAGTATTAAACCCGAAGGTTCGGGGGAATTTTTAGTATGCCAAAACAATGCGGCCGGCATTTACTGGACTGCCGCGCAACAAATCGCTCATCACACTGTCACGGGTTGCAACCTTCAAACGGGCGATCTGCTCGCCACCGGGACCATCAGCGGCAGCAGTATTACCCAAAAAGGCTGCTTGCTGGAATCCACCCGTAACGGCACTCAACCTGTAAAACTCCGTGAAGGCATCGAGCGGCGATTTCTGGAAGATCACGATGAAGTGATCATGCGCGGTTTTGGACAAAAGGGTGATATCCGGATCGGATTCGGGGAATTAAGAGGAAAAGTATTCCCGGCGCTCCGCTAACTTTTTACCAGTCGATTTTAAGAGTAAAATCGACATCCCGCCTATTTGTAAAAATAAATACCAATTGGTATATTTGTTATATGAACATAGGAACAACCAAAGCCGAGCGCACCCGGAATTTCATCATTGAGAAAACCGCCGAGATTTTCAACCGGAAAGGCTATGCGGGCACCTCCATGTCGGACATTACCGAAGCAACCGGCCTCACGAAGGGCAGCATTTATGGAAATTTCGAGAACAAGGAGGAAGTAGCGCTGGCTGTATTTGAATATAACCGGTCGCTGGTATTCAACACCGTACAGGCGCAGCTAAAAAAAGCGGAGACTTATTTCGAAAAACTGATGGTTTACGGCCGCGTGTACAGGGATGTGATCTCCAGTGTAGGCGATCGCGGGGGGTGCCCCATCCTGAACACGGCAGTGGAGGCCGACGATACCAATGTCCCGTTGCAGCTGAGTGCCGCCAAGGCATTGTTCAGCTGGAAAAAGAACATTGTTGAGATTATCGAAAAAGGGACCGAAGCCGGCGAATTCCGCCAGGACGTCAATGCTGAACAAATGGCCGTTTCCATTATCGCATTGATCGAAGGCGGAGTAATGTTTTCAAAGGCTACCAATGATTACGGCAATATGGACCACGTGTTGGCAACGGTACAGACACTTGTAAGGGTCATCAAAGCATAATCAATCGGTAGCCGCGCTAGGGCAGCCGCACCGCGATTAACCCAGCGCGGCTACCGATTGATCAACAATTTAGTGTCCTTCCTCCTCTTCCGAGTTTTTCAGCTTCGAAAGCAATGTATAGGCTCCCTTCAACACAAACTGAGGGCTTTCAGCGGCGCCGGCCGGCATTTTTACTTCTGTGAAACCATTTTCCGAGATACCTTTTGTAACCTCCACCATATCGAAACTCCTTTCGCCTTTGGGGTCTTTTACAAAAACATAAGATTTCCCTTCAAAATCGACCACGGCTTCATCTGGTAATGCATTCACCGGATTGGCGCCTGTTTCGATAATGGCTTTGACAAAATTCTGCGGCAGCAAGTTATTGTCCTCTCTTTCAAGGTGGCAGTGTACCCGCACGGTACGATCGTCGTTGATTTTCTGGTTGATGAGGTAAACTTTGGCCAGGTCTTCCTGTGCCGGATTATTGCTCACGCGAAACCGCACCAGTTGTCCCAGCTTCACTTTTGGAATATCCTGCTCGAAAACAGACAGTTCCACATGCAGGTGATCGGTATCTACAATCTCAAACATGACGTCCGTTGGGTTCACGTATTTGCCCAGGTTCACATTCACGACCGTCACCGAACCCGCAATCGGAGAACGAATAGAGGCAACACTCGTAATATTCCCTTTTTCCAGCCCGGCCAGATCCACACCCGCGGTACGGACGCGCTCCTTCAAGCCTGCCAGCCGCGCGCGCAACATTTTCAGTTCCGACGCAGATTGCTGCAATGCCTTCTGCGCATTCACATTTTCCTTGCTGAGGTCGCTCTGGCGCTGGTATTCCTGCTCTGCGAACTCCAGCTTGCTGCGTGTTTCGAGGTAATCCTGTTGAATGGGAATAAAATCGGGGTTTTCGATCACCGCGAGCACTTCGCCTTTTTGCACCTTCATTCCCTGCAAAAGCTCCGATTTGCGTACAAACCCGCCCAGCGGTGCTGAAATACTCACCAGATTCTGCGGCGGAATGTCGATGACCCCGTTCGCCGCGACCGTCCCGCTCAGTTTCCTGACAGAAAACCCGCCCGTTTCAACACCTGCAGTTTCATATTGGGCTGCTGTGAGTTCAACATGATTGGTTTCCTCCGCAGCATGCTCGCCCCTTGCCTCCGCGGCCTCCTTTTCGCTCCCCGGCTTGCAGGCAGCTATTACCAGGAAAAGTACCAGACCTGATACTATATTTTTCATCGATATATTCGGATTACTGCTCATTTAAAAAATATTCTATTTGGATAACCGATTGATTGTAAACACTCAGCAAATCGAGCCAGTTGAGGCGGATGCTCAGTGCGCGGTTCCACGCCTGTCCGTACTCGATATACCCGATCTCGCCCGATTCATAAGCTTTGGTAGCGTTGCTTTGAATGGTGCCTGCCAGCACGAGCGTACCGGTTTCATACAGATCGAGATTTTGCCGGGCTGTTTCCAGGCTTCGGATCGCCTGTTCCAGATCACTTCCGAGCCGCATACGCGCCGTCTCGACTTCGTTTCTTGCGACTTGTTCTCCTATCTGAGCGGCTTTGATTCTGGCTTTGGAAGCACCATTGAAAATCGGCAACTGCACACCTATTTGCACGCCCTGAAAACGCTTGCCTGAGCCGTAGAAAACTTCTCCGCTGCCCGTGTTCTGAAAGCCCGCGAGCGACTGGTTGAAATACCCGATATTAAACTCAGGTAATAGGGCCGCCTTTTGCAAGGCGGTTTGCCTGCTTCCCACTGCTACCTGCTGCGCGAGGAAGCGCAGGTAGGGATTGGCGCTCAGCGCGGCGGTGTCGGGCGCAGGTGCGGCTAAGCTCCTGCGTGTAAGCGAGTCCGTTTCGGCTTCGGCAGGCGCGTTGCTGTTCAGCAAAGTCTGCAACGCCCGTTGCAAATTGCGCAGATCGCCCTCATTCCGGATGCGCTGCGCACGGACATCCCCCAACTGGCTTTGCGCCGTAGCATATTCCAGCTGATTCGTTTCTCCGGTTTTGAATCGCATTTCGGCCGCCTTTACGAAACGCTCCGCACGAAGGAGCTCGGCATCCAGCAGTTTTTGGCGGGATTTGAGTAAAACCTGCTGCTGATAATTGATTTTGACCTCCTTCACGAGTTCCGCTTTGGTGACTTCCATAGCTGCCTTCACGCCATTCACTTCTTCGGACAGCAGCGATTTACGTTTTTTCACTGCCACAGGGTTCGGCAGGTTTTGGGATAAAAGAAAATGATTATCAAACTTGACACTATTGTACTGCCCCCCCATCCAGGCCAAATCCGTTTTGCCCGGATCGCCGGCGGTTTTCATCAGCGCCTGCTGATAGCCAATGCGGTACAAATCTCCTTTAATCAGCATATTGCGTTCCAATGCCTCATCCACAGCCTGGCGGAGTGAGATTTTCCGGGTCGGCGCCATCTGTTGAGCGCTGGCATGATCAGACAATAGCATTGCCAGCATGACGACGGTACCCGCCACCGCCACTTTGCTGCCACGCCCTGATCCCCACCGCCTTTCTACGATCCCATACCAAACCGGAAGGACCAGCAACGTAAGCAAAGTAGCCGACACCAGCCCGCCGATCACCACGGTCGCAAGCGGGCGCTGTACCTCCGCTCCCGCGCTCGACGACAGCGCCATCGGCAAAAAACCGAGCGATGCCACGAGGGCCGTCATCAGCACCGGCCTCAGGCGCGTTTCGGTCCCCTCAAAAATCACTTTGCGCAGATCCGCCTCGCCCGATTTGCGAAGCATATTAAACTCCGCGATCAGCACAATCCCGTTCAATACCGCCACCCCGAACAATGCGATAAAGCCTATCCCGGCCGAAATACTGAATGGCATGTCTCGTACCCAGAGCGCCAACACGCCGCCAACCGCCGAAAAAGGAATGGCCGTGAGCACCAGCAGACTCTGCCGCAGGGAGTGAAATGTAAAATAGAGTAGTACGAAAATCAACAACAATGCCACCGGCACCGCTACGGCCAGGCGGCTGTTAGCCTCCTGCAAATTCTGGAACTGTCCGCCATAAGTCACAAAATACCCCGGCTGCAATTTGATCTCCCGGTCGATGCGCCCGCGCAGTTCATTCACAATACTTTCCACATCCCGGCCACGCACGTTGAATGCGACGGTAATGCGACGCTTGGCATCCTCGCGCTGGATCTGGTTGGCACCAACCAGCATTTCGATGGTTGCTATCTGACCGAGTGGTACCTGCTGGCCTTCCGCGTTAGCAACGAACAGGCCCCGAACGTCGTCAATGCTCCGGCGATCGGCTTTTTGCAGGCGTACCACGAGGTCGAAGCGCTTCTCGCCTTCGTAAACCAGCCCTGCGCCGGCACCGGCGAATGCGGCATTGAGCGTTCGGTTCGCTTCGGCGACCGGAATGTGAAACTGCGCCAGTTTATCACGGTCGAAGCGAACGACGATCTGCGGCAAGCCGGTCACGGACTCTACATAAACATCTTCCGCGCCGCGCACCGCGCCCGCGAGCTTGCCTATACGCGCGGCCTGGCGCGCGAGTTCGTCAAGGTCTTCCCCGAAGATTTTGACTGCCACATCCTGCTTTACGCCCGTCATCAACTCATTGAAACGCATCTGGATAGGCTGCTGGAACCCGAATGTTACCCCGGCAATGGATTCGGTCAGTACCGCCTGCATTTTCTCAGCCAACTCCTCCCTGTTTCCAGCTTTTTTCCAAAGCGATTTTTCTTTCAGGATCACCATCATATCACCGGCTTCCACGGGCATCGGGTCGGTTGGGATTTCGCCGGAGCCGATTTTACCGACGACTTCCAGCACCTCGTCGGGGAAGTTCTTTTGCAGCACGGCTGCACCTTTGCGCGTAGCGTCGATCGTTTCGGAAAGTGAGCTGCCGGTAAGCACGCGCATTTCCACCGCGAAATCGCCTTCATCCAGCTGCGGGATAAATTCGCCCCCCATCCGCGAAAAGAGCCAGAAGCTCCCGCCGAGCAGCACAACGGCTACGAACGAGACCAACCACTTTTTTCGTAGCGAAAAATCCAGCGCGGGTAGGTAAATGCGCCGGAAAAAACCGACGATCCGATCGGATATGCCTGGCTTATATTCGTTTTTCTTGCTCAAAAACAAGGCCGACATCATAGGAACATAGGTTAATGACAGGATAAATGCACCAAGGATTGCAAAACTCACCGTCTGCGCCATCGGCCTGAACATCTTGCCTTCGATTCCCACCAGCGCCAATATCGGCAGGTATACGATCAGGATGATGATCTCGCCAAATGCCGCCGAATTCCGGATTTTGGAGGCCGATTCGTACACCTCCCGGTCCATTTCGTCCTGGGTGAGGCGATGCGTGTAACGTTTAGAAACAATGTGGTGCAAGGTGGCCTCCACGATAATGACCGCACCATCGACGATCAGCCCGAAATCGATCGCTCCTAGGCTCATCAGATTCCCTGAAACACCGAAAAGGTTCATCATACTGACCGCGAAAAGCATTGCCAGCGGGATCACCGAGGCCACTACCAGCCCGGCACGCATGTTACCGAGCAATAGTATCAGCACAAAAATGACGATCAGCGCTCCTTCGACCAGGTTTTTCGAAACAGTACCTATCGCATTGTTGACCAGCTTGGTACGATCCAGGAACGGCTCGATCACGACGCCGTCGGGCAGGCTCTTACGGATCTGCGCAATGCGCTCTTTCACATTGCCGATTACCTCCGAAGAATTAGCGCCTTTCAGCATCAGTACCAGCCCTCCTACCACTTCCCCCTCGTCGTTGCGCGTCATGGCCCCATACCGCACGGCGTTGCCGAAACCGACCTCCGCAATGTCGCGTATGAGCACCGGCAGACCGGTTCCGGTTTCTCCTACCTGGATTTTACGAATGTCATCCAGCGAACCTATCAAGCCTTCGCTGCGGATGAAATAGGCATTGGGCTTCTTATCAATATAAGCTCCGCCGGTATTCTGGTTATTTTGTTCCAATGCTTCAAAAATACGTGCGATGGAAATTCCCGCGCTCCGGATCCTCAGCGGATCGACAGCGATTTCATATTGTTTCAAAAAGCCGCCAAAACTGCTCACATCCGCCACTCCGGAGGTACCCAGCAGTTGCCGTCGCACGATCCAGTCCTGAATGCTGCGCAGCTCCATCGGTGAATATTTGTTTTCAAAACCCGGTTTGGTATGTAAAACATATTGGTAGATTTCCCCCAAACCCGTGGTAACCGGCGCCAGACTCGGCGTTCCCGAACCAGGCGGAATCTGCTCCACGGCACTGTGCAACCGCTCCGATACCTGCGCGCGTGCCCAGTAAACATCGACGTCGTCTTCAAAAACAATGGTTACCACCGACAATCCGAAGCGCGAGATCGAACGGATTTCTTCGGTACGCGGGATGGTCGCCATCACCGTCTCGACGGGAAAAGTAACCAGCCGCTCCACTTCCTGGGCGGCCAGCGACGGGCTTGTGGTGATGATCTGCACCTGGTTATTGGTAATGTCAGGTACGGCATCAATGGGCAACCGGGTAAGCGAGTAAGCCCCCCAGGCCACCAGGGCAAGCGTGAATATTCCGATCACCAACTTATTGTGGATCGAAAAATGAATGATTTTATCTAACATTTCTGATTTAAAAAGAATGGATATACCGCGTCACGCCGGATGCTCGAATGCAACAGGCGAACGACTTGTCCGATAAATTGCCCATTGGGGCACGGATTATACCCTTTCCTGCGGCGGCTGCCAGATGCCGGCCATATCGCCGCCGTACAGAATTTGGAGGTAGGAGAAACCTGCTGGTGGTATCAGTTGGGAAACAGCGTTTTCGGGCAGAGCGGCGACGTTTGCACTGATCGTCACGCTTGCGCAGCAGGCGCAAATGCAAAAGGGAGAACACAGGTCAATTGCTTCCCGGTGGGAGCCTCCGGCGGCCGTAGCGAGCGCCGTGGCCTCAGTTCCGTTGCTATCAGGCAACGGCAGGGCCTCGTCCTGGCAGGGAATGCAGGAGAGCGCGAGCACGCAAAACGCCAGCAGATATGCAACGATGACCTTCATGCCTCAAAAGTAGGGGAAATGCGAATGCAACAGGTAGGCAAAAACAAATTCGCGGCAAGTAAGCAGTGCATTGCCGTTAATCAGCCATTAACACCGATAGTAATTTAGTTACTGAAAATATAACATTGCCGGGATCGCAACCTATTTGCTTTTTTCTAAATTTGATGCCATTCCATTTAGTAACCAATCGCATAAACCATCAACACAATGAAAGTAAAGTATTTGCTAACCATGATCCTGGCCGTTACGATGTTCGCTGTAACTGCCAAAAACCTCAAAACAGCCAACGATCTTATCGGAACCTGGAAATATACCGTTTCCAACGTGCCACCTGAATATGAAACCGGCTTCATGACGTTCGAACAAAAGAACGACAAAACCACGGGCTACCTAGGTCAGCAGGAACGTATGGAAATGAAGGAACTGACCATCGACCAGGGCAAAGTTACCTTCAAACTCGACTTCCAGGGCGGCATCCTCACCGTGACCATGACGCAGGACGGCGAGAAGCTGAGTGGCACAATCGTTTCACAAGACGGCGAATTCCCGATCACGGCAACCAAGGAACCCGCGAAATAAGGTTTTGCAAATCAAACAAAAAAGCCGGAAGCAGCGCTGCTTCCGGCTTTTTCTTTGCATATTACTTCACCCGCACGTACTTTTCAATATTCAATCGCTCCACACCCGCCGACTCTACTTTCTCGACGCCACGCTGCACCAGCGTATCGTTGTGAATCGAAATCGTGAAGTGGAACTCGTTTCCTTCCCAGTCGCGGGCGGTACAATATTCCAGCTTTTCGGTGTAGGCGCTGTCTTTCAATGTGTAGGCTCCGCCGCCAGCCGAAAAACTTGCAGTGGAATCCTTGCCTTTGTTCAGATCGTGCTGCAAAAAGGCAAAATGGCTATCGTTAATGACTTTGATAAAGGAAAGCTTCTGTGTGTAATCCGTTACCGTCGTGTCGCCCTTCTCGATCAATGTGCCGCTCAGTAGTTTCCAGGTGCCTTCGAGTTCGTTGGGAGCTTCTTTTGCGTCCTGTCTGGCTTCCGGGTTTCCACAGGCTGCCAACATCGAAGCGGCAAGAAGTAATACAGAGAAATGTCTTTTCATAACTGGCTGAAAATGTTAAGAGTCCTGATGTAAATACCAATTGAACCTTCCAAAATCTATAAAAACCGGCTATTTTCATAACATTCACCTATTGCCGGCCGGGTAAACGACTTTTGTAGCCTCCCCAGCCCATTGCCACAGCCGCGTACAGCGACGGCAATGCCCCTGCCAGGGATCCATCAGCTCGCCGATGCGGGCGATCGCATAATGTCCCAGGAAATTCACCCCGAATTGCAGCTCGAAACCATCGTCGGTCATGGAAGGAGGCTGCGTCATTACGCCCGCATTGTTGATCAGAATATCGAGTCGATGATGTTTTTGAATAAATGAATAGGCAAAATCGCGCACAGCATCGAGCTTAGCAAGGTTCAGAACCGCGATTTCAAGACTTCCTTTTCCGCCTTACTTACGCAGGCGTGCCTCCGCGTCCCGTGCAATGCACTGTAGGTGGCCGGTCTGTCCCGGTTACTGTCATTCAAACAGCATTGTTTTACAGCCACTTAAAATCACTTTTTTACACGTAAATCAATTTTCAAAAATGACTTTAATTCAAAAATTACCCTGGGGATTGGCGCTGGCTGCTTGTATGATGATGAGTAGTTGTTCGCAGGAGAATGTGGCAGAGCCCGAGAGGGAAAAACTAAGTAACGGTTTCAGCGCGGCTCATGGAATACCAGTTATCATCCCGTACATCCCCACAACCAATGGTCCAGCGGGTGACAACATGTTTGCGCCTGGCTGGTCTAAATACATTACGTTCAATCCTGACGACCTGGTAAAGTATGCTACTGGAACGTCCACCGTGACCCACCTTTGGGGTGACCCTTCTACGCCTTGGCTGACACCCCTGCTTGCTCCGCTCCCGAATGCCAACAAGGTTATCACTGTCATGTACCAAAAAGGAAACTTTGGTTCGCCCGGTAGCACCGAATCACGTGTAAAAACGACTATCAAGAATTTGAAACCCGGCCACAAATATGCTGTGACTATTCTTGGGGCCAGCACCATCCGAATGCTCAACGGACAGCCTACGCAATATGCACCAGCCATAGGCCTAGAGATAACCAATGTCATTCATTTGAATCCGGTTTCGAATATTGCCTTGATAGATCTCGTTGGGAAAGAATGTGAATGGGTAAGTAAAACAATCACTTTTGAGGCCAAAGGCACGGAAGCCGATTTGTATGCTTATTGCACTTCGACAGCTGCATACTATGAATCGCAACAATCATTTTTTCATTATGCCAACATCTTTGTTGGAGATAACGCCGTAAAGGAAATATTCCAATAACGAACAAGGATCTTAACAGGAGAAAGCTGTCCCGCACGGGCAGCTTTCTTTAATCATACCCCTTCACCGCCGAATACCCGTTCTTCATCACATTCACTGCCCTGGCCCGGTACACATCCGGGTCGGTCGGCGCAGTGGTGGCGAGCCCGTCGACGTAGCGATTGAACATGCAGAATGCTGCGGCGATGAGTACGGTGTCGTGGATCTGGCGGTCATCGGCGCCGTACTCGCGGGCGCGGGCGATTTGCTCGGGCGTAACATGCTTGCCTCCGCGCTGGACGCTGCCCGCGATCGACAGCAGGGCTTTCATCCTGTCGGAGAGTGCAGTTTCGTCAAAATTCTCCTTGACACTTTTGACAAACGACCAGTCCTCGTCTTCCAGGTAGGCGCTGGCAATGGCACCGTGGATGGTCTGACAGAAAAAGCAATCATTTTGGGACGAAACATACGTCGCGATTAGCTCGCGTTCGCCACGGCTTAATCCTTCGTCCGAACACATCAGCGCGTTGGCCAGTGCATTCATCGGCTCGGCGGTGTGGGGACTGAACCGCATCGGGCCCAAAATGCCCGGAAAACCTTTTTCAAATTCGATATGTGGCATTGATAAAAGTGAATGAGTCAATGATAAGGTCAGATGTGGTCATGGCGGTCATATTTTGTCATTAATGGTCAGGTATTGTCATGTGTAGTCAGGTAAGGTCCGGAATGGTCAGATATTGTCAGTAAATGGTCAGGTATGGTCAAACGTAGAGTCAAATCAGCATCTGACAATACTTGACTACACCTGACAATACCTGACTACACATGGCTACACCTGACTACCACATGACTACACATGACCACACTGACAATCCCTGGCCATCCGAATTATAGCCTCGCTCCCGCCAGCCTCGTGCCTTCCACACGCGCGCGGATTTTTTCGAAAGCGATCTCCCGGGCGGTTGAAACGTCGTCGGCGAAGGGCGAGAAACCGCAGTCGTCAGTGGAACCGAGCTGATTGAGCGGAATATATTCGGCGGCTTGCAAGAGCAGGTCACGGATTTCCTCCGGCGTTTCGATTCTGGCATTCAGAACATCCGTTACGCCGAGAAATACACGCTGCCCCGGCCTGATATTCTGCCGGATCGATTCCAGAACGGAAACTTTGTCCTTTTCTCCGGCATATTCCAAGTAAAAATTGCCCGCCTTCAATTGAAAAAACAGGGGTAGCAAGTCCTGGTAAGGCACATCGGCGCTGTGGGTCGAATCGTGGTCGCCGCCGGGGCAGGTATGAATGCCGATCCGGCTCCGCTCTTCCGCAGTAAAACGATCGAGAACCTGGTTATTAAGCGAAATAAACTGTTGTAAAAGCCCCTGACTGGGATCGAGTTTCAGGGCCAGCCTGGCTTCGGTGAAATCGATCTGTACATTGTAAGCCCGCTCGTCGAGGCATTTGCGGATATCGGCCTCCGCCTGATCGAGCAAATCGGCGATAAACTGGCTTTGCGGGTAACCGTCGATGCCGCCAGCTGGGTATAGCAGGCTCATTGCCGAAGCAGAAATAACGGCTTGCTTGACGGGCAATGCGGTATGTTTACGTGCCTCCCGAAGATAATCTACCGCGAAATTACGGTAACGAAACGGCCCCGATGTCAATACGGGCAGCTGCCTCGTGTGCCCATCCTCAAACGGGATTACTACGCCCCCGCCGTCGAGGTTCAGCAAGCCGTGGATTGGGTACGTGGCGAAACTGGGTTTGCTCTGTTCGCCATCGGAAATGACCGGTGAGCCGGTGCCTTCCAGGGATATGATGGTTTCGCGGGTGGCTTGTGAAAAAAGCCGGGCGAGATCGTCGGAGGAAATTTCTGCCTGGGCATAAGCCTGCATGGCTTGTTGCAGGTAAGCGGGCCGCGGAATACTTCCGATCGGCTCGGTAGGTATAGTTGCCATTTTGAAAGAAATGATACGTGAATGAATAGGTACACATGTGCACGCAAGCACCGGGGGAATACGAGTACCCCAGCCGTGGCAGTGCATTTCAAAATATGTTATCCGATCATTTCCGGTGGAGGCGTGGCACAGTTCGACACACCGGCCACGGCGATGTGAAATGGTTCCGCAAAAGGGACTGCCGCAGGAGGCAAGTCGATCTCCCCTACCCAGTCACTGTGGATATGCGTGCCCGGCAGATAAGTCTTTGCCAGATCCCCAAACGTTTTCAAGACGCTTCCAAGAGGTGTAAGCGGCGTTTTGGCAAGCTGCATTTCCCGCATATGCTCCGACAATTCCGCAAACCGGTGCCAGGCCGACGCTTCTGACTGCAAAGTTTCGCTCCGTTCCGTACTACCAGCCGTCTTACCTGCAAAAAGCACTGCTACCGACCATCCCAACGAATGGGATAGCAGCAGTACTAACAGACCAAGGCCGGCAACCGTTTTCATAAATAAGAAGATGTACCTTAAATCTACAAGAATACCGCATCATTCGTTGTAGCAATTATTCATTTCATTTAAATCAATTTATAAAAAATCCCATTTCAGGTAGTTCAGTTTGAAAAACTTACCGGATCAAGCTCACAACCGCAAACTAATTCTATACAAAACCTCCATGTATCCAAAAGTGATTAGTGTTAGATTTACTCCGATAAACCCTTTATTCGCTGATCCGCCTTCTGTCGGGACAGACTCCCGTTACTGAACTAATGAAGCTATTCCGTTCCCTCCTGTTTTTGCTGGTGCTGAATACGGCCCCTGCATTCGCCCAATGGAATCATTTACTTCATAAAACCTACCCCCAGCGCTTCAGAAGCCTGGATACTGTGTATGTCAACATCCTCAATATGCGGGATACAACTGCCGCGTTTGCGTCGGTCACTTCACTGAAGGAGTTTGCGGTGCAGAATCATGATAGCGACCTGGAACTGGAGGCCGATCTGCTCAAAGCCTATTACCTCACATTTTGGTACAAAAGCCAAAGCACCCGCATTACAACCCTGCTCCAAGACCTTTCAGCCAGAGCTGCCGCACAAAATAATATTCAGATCAATACACGGGCACATAAGGTGCTGGGAGATTACTATTGGGCGGATGTCAAGAACTACGAGCTGGCATTTGAAACTTTTATCAAACAGGAAGCTCTGCTGAACACGGTCAGCAGTGAGGAGCTTCCCGACAAGACTTACCATTTGACGAATATTGCGCATGCCTACCACAATTTTTCGGATTACAAAAAAGCGCTGTTGTTGTTCAGGCAAGTGCTCGCATTGAAAATCAACCCGGATATGCACGCCGGGCACAACTCCGCGCTTTATACGATCGGCGTTATTTATCGCCAGCAGGGTAACCTTGATTCCTCCGATCATTATTTCAGGCGGGTGATCCGCAGGGAGTCGGAGGGCAATTACAAGTTCTGGGCCGCCATTGCGAAGGGCGGATTAGGCGAAAACAGTTATATCCGGGGCGATTATGCGGCCGCCTTACCGCTGCTGCAGGCCAATATCGACGAGGCTGTTGTTCAAAAAGACTTCGGGCTGGCGGCAGAATCGCTCATTACACAAGCCAATATTTACCTGAAAAATAACGCATTCGATAAAGCCGAGCAACTGGCAGTACTTGCACGCAGGTACCTGAGCGACACCTATCCCGATCGTTATCGTCACTTCCAGGACCTCTATCCTATTTTCGTAAAAGTATACGCGGCAAGGGGCAAAGCCGGGCTCGCCGGAGCCTACCTGGACTCCGCATTGTTTGCCCGCGACAGTCTGACCAACAAGTACAATGCCAAACTGATGATGCGCGCCCATCAGAAGATCGAATTGCAAGCGCATCGTTCAGAAATGGAGAAGGCTGATTCAGAGAAAAAACTTAAAATCACCGAACGCAACCTTTCACTCGCATTAATGCTCATCGTAGCGGCTGGTTCAATATATGTATACACCACGCAGCGAAAACGGCACCGCCAGGAGCAGCATTTAAAAGAGCTGAAAATCAAGCAAAAAGAACAAGAACTGGAAAACGCCGCGTTACAGCTTAATGAATTTGCCCGTAATATTTCTGAGAAAAGCCGGCAGATCGAAATACTGGAAAACAAGCAGGGCCCAGATGCCGAGGCCCTGATGCAACTGCGCGAAAGCACGATCCTGACACAGGAGGATTGGGATTATTTCAAAAAACTCTTCGGCAAGGTCCATGGCGATTACCTCCACCGGCTGCGCAAGAAGTTTCCCGACCTTACCCAGGGCGAAATCCGTTTTATCGCGCTGGCTAAACTGGGATTGGGTTACCAGGAAATGTCGGCTACGCTGGGAATCAGCAGCCATGCCGTGCGCACTACCAAATACCGCTTGCTGAAAAAGATCGACGTCCCCGACGACCGTAGTCTGGAAGAGGTAGTAATGCATATCTGACCTATTGGATCGCCACTTTTTGCGTTTGAATGCCTGCGCTCCCCTGCACGCGCAGGAGGTAAATGCCCTTGGTTAGATGCCCGACATGCAATTCCGCCTTTCCGTTCGCGAGTTTGCTGCGGATAACCGCAGTCCCTTGCGCATTCAATAACTCTGCATTACCCGTAAGCTGACCTGCCCCGGTACTTTCAATTTGCAATAGCGCGCCCGCCGGATTAGGGTAAATCCGCATTGGGACCGCATTACGATGCTCCACCGCGACGATGTGGCTGAATGCGAAAGAGCCATCCATGCGATCCGTCGCGCGGTCGATCATTTTCAGACGATAGTAATTCAAGCCGGCCATGGGCTCGTGGTCGATTGAATTATAGCGGTGGCCTCCGCTCCCCACAGCAGCGGGCTGCTCCGGCAGAATTTCCCAATGGCGGGCATCTGCGCTGCGGTGAATTTCAAAATGGCTTGTGTTCACTTCCTCCGCAGTCAGCCATTCTAGTTGCGTTGTATTTTCAACTGCTTTGGCCGTAAAACCAACCAGCTTCAAAGGCAGCGGATCGGCATTACTGATAAAAAAACCGCTGAAACCGGTTACGTCGAAACTGATTTCCCACCGGTTCAGGCTCCCATTCCATATTACATCGTTATCGTCGGGGTTAATTGTTGTAATGCCCCCGCTGTATGACCCGGGCTGTCCCGTGGCCGAAGTACCGTGGTACTGGACCACAAGCAGGTTCGCGATGCCCGTACCGTCCGAAGCGGACGCAGGCAGTTTCGAGCCACCGACCGCCAGGTTAAAGGCATCAAACTCCGATTGTTCAAAAAACAGCTTAACTCGTGCAGTAGCATTAGCCGCATTGTCGGATGGCAGGATTTCATAGTGACGTTGTACAAATTTGATTGCACTCCCCGTGATCACGCCTGCCTCCACGAATGTCTTCGCGCGCACATTTCCGCTCACGGGCGCACCTCCCACAGGCGTCACCTGCGTGATCACGCGACAGCCCGCGGCGACGAAACCGTTGGTAGTCCCGCCGGTGATTGGCTGGAAAACCTGGTCGCCGTTTTGAGATAAACTACTTCCGTCACGGTAGGACTGCAGCTCATAAGCACCCATATCGGTTGCGAGATCAAAAGTACGCGGCCGGGCGGTAATATCGATCGCCGGATCAACCATATTGAACCCGGCATTAATAGCGGGGCTGCAAAGCGAAAGCCGGAGGCCATCGTCGGCGGTCATCCATTTGTTGTCTTCGCCATCCGGATCCGATTGATGAGCAAAAAGAACATCCGAACTCAGGTTACCGGTCCCGGCGTGCCCTCCCTGCACCAGGCTGAAAGATACTGCCGGATTTGCAATCTGATCATACATCCCAGCGCCCTCCGAAGCGCCATTGCCCCATATGACGGCATTGACAAAAACGGGGTTTGACAGCAGGAAGTTAAATACTCCTCCACCCTGCGCCGAAGCAGAGTTGCGGGCAATGGTGCAGTTCAGATAAGTCGCTCCGGTTTTATATGCGTTAAAAACACCTCCGCCGCTACCGTTGGTGGCTGAGTTATCACTGAAAACACAATTACGAAAACCGGGTGAAATTCCTTCACCGGCCAGGAGTATTCCACCTCCCTGCTCCGCAGTGTTTCCTGTGATTACACAATTGGAAATCACGGCCGAGGAAAGGTACATGACCATCCCGCCACCCTGGGTCGCGGGAATCGAAGCGCCACGTATAGAGGGACTGATACCGACACCATTGCCGTTTCCATCACGGATGATGAAGCCATCCAGCAGTGCAGTGGGACCATTATTGACGGAGACCACCGTGTGATAAGAATTGTCGCTATTGTCACCCACCCCGAGGTTACCCGACAGGATCGTTTGATTGAGGCCCGGATTGCGTTGTGACAATGTCGTTTCATTCCCTGCGAAACCGCCATAGATCGCCAGGTTATCCAGCAGATAAAACGCATTGTGCCGCACCCCAAAAAGAGTGGTATTATAAGGCGTGCCCGTCGGAATGTAAGTGCCGGTTTTTACCCAAATCTCGGTAATTCCCGGGCAACCCGAGGCCGCATTCAGCGCTGCGCTCAGGCTTCCCAGCGCATCGCCCCATCCCGAGCCCTCACCCCATGCGCCCGCCGCGACGTACAGCCGGCCGGCGATCACATTCAGTGCTGCGCTGTTGGAGGTCACTTCGCCGCACGAATTGATTACTTTCACATTAAACTGGTTACCGTGGTCGCCAGGAACGATATGATAGACCGTCAGCGTCGCCGTTTGGGTTCCGCTGTATTTGCTGCCGTCGGACAGCGGCGTATCACCCCGGTACCATTGATACGACGGCGTTTCAAGGCTGCTGGCCGAGACGCTGAATGAAACCGAGGCGGAGCCGGCACAGGTGGTCAATTTGGCAGGATGTGTACCGATAACTGGAGCTGTTCCCGTCTGGATTGTGGCCCGGGCGTTGGCGTCCGTGTTCGTCAGGTAGCCACCTATTACGTTTACGCTGCCGCTGCCAATGCCGCTGCTGGTGTAAGTAGCCGTTGCTTTTCCATTTGCCTGAATCGAACTTTCTGCTGACGAAATGCTGCCATTCATCGCATTGAAACCAACTGGCAAGCCGATCACGGTGGTCAGGTTACCGACTGGCACTGGGGTTCCGGCAGAGTTATTCAAAAAACTGGCGGCCACTTGGGTCTGGGTTTGCGAAGTCGTGCAAAGAACCGCATTTGCGACAACAGGTTTCAGCACCAACCACGGGCCGGTTGTGAGCGTTCCGCCCCCTACGGTTCCTACTACCCTCGCGGCCTCGCTGCATGATCCCGGCGCTTGCGGGTCCGTATTGCATCCCCACCAGTTATTTGTGGCATTGATAGCTCCGTTACCGAATTTCCGCACAGAGAGCGCTTCCCTGCTCCCCTGCGCGATACTTCCTGAAAAGGCGTTATACTGGATATCCACCGCAAAGCTGCTGAAAATCGAAATAGCACCGCCTTCGCCGCCGCTGGTACTATTCCCCACGTTATTGTTAACAAACCGGTTTTTCTCGATTTTCCCGTAAAATGATGGACTTGCATCGGAATAACTGGCCCTCAGCCCAATAGCTCCGCCCGAGGTCGCGAAAGAAGCTTCTACGGAATTATTGGAGAAAACGCAGTTGGCAATGGTGACGCCTGCCGAAACGGGGGTTGATCCGCTTCCATAATAATCAATAGAAATGGCGCCTCCCGTGCCGTTACCGGACGATACGTCGGCGACCACCCTATTGTTTGTAAACGTACAGTATTCGACGGTCATCGTACCACCTCCCGACATCGCCAAAGCGCCTCCGCCAAGGAAATTGGTCATATTGTTGTCGAATGTGCAATTGGTAATGCTAATGACATTGTTTGGTCCTCCGCAAAGTATTGCTCCTCCCCCGTAGTGATCGGCGGGGTTCTTCCCATTGGTAAATTGAATACCCGAAATCGAAACCTGCACATCTTGTATCGTTCCCGGCGGGTTGATCAGGAAAATACGGTCCTGCATTGTGGTTGTCATGTTGATGATAGTAGAACCAGCTCCGGCACCGACGATCGAGATATTCTGCGCCTGTGACCCAAATACAATCGGCCCCATTGTAAGATTGTAGGTACCTGCCGGAAGGTTAATGGTATGCGGTCCGCCACCCAGGGCATCCGCAGCCAGGATGGCCCCACGCAGCTGGAAAGTGGCAGTACCATCGGTCGTTTGGGTCACGTTGAACGTATCGGCAATCGCCGGAATGTCCAGGATGGCCAAACACCAACCCAGCGCTACGGCTATCCATTGCATTCGTTTGTTAAATAATAGCTTCATTGGAATGTTCAGATAAAAATAAAGAGGAGGGTACGCTGCCGGAAAATGCCCGGCAGCGTGAGCGTTTATGCGATCACCGGATCATCCCCTCGTGAGCAGATCATGAACTCCATTGCCTGATAGGGCATCATATTGCTGTGGGCTTTGTTGTCCCCCATAAGTCCGAATGCCTTGGGATTCATCACCGCTCCATCCCCTTTTTCCTTTGCAAAGCTGTTGGAGGACGGGCGTAAAATTGAATTAACGGCCCACCCGCAATTGTTGGGTTGCTGCGAATTACAAGTCGCACTGGCCAGCGCCCTGTGATTATGCCGCGGAATCTGGTCTTTGGTCAGTTTTACCTCTGATTGGCCGGCCGTCTCTCCCATTTTGTAATGCGTGAGTTCCGGAGGCGTACCACTTGACACCAATGCACGGCCTCGCAAGTCTGGAAGCCGGAATGTCCTGTTTTCCACACCTCCATAGGTATAACCAATAACTTTGAATAAATCGAGATACGCTACGAGTTGCAGCTCCCTACCATCGCATCTTAGCCATACACCTTCATCCACGGATTTGCCAAATGGTCTGATAGCACCGGTAAATTCATTTACCTCCCGGTAACCGCCGTCGGGATGGTCGCCCCTGATTGCAATGCAATAGTTTAGTGGTAAATAAGGCGACATATTATTATGCGCGACGTCGCCGCCTGCATCGCTTAGCGTACCCGGGTGCATCTGATTATCTATGGTCGACACATAACCTACATCCGAGGCCCAAAAGCTGTCTTTAGGCTCGTATGTATCGACCCCCTTGGAACTTGCCACCGCAGAATGACTGTGTGCAGGCATTTCCTCAATGGTAAGGACGTGTTTTTCTTTGCCGGAACGCAGAAAGTCTGGTCGGGGCACTTCTCCATTGGCGATCATCACCTTGCCCCTCAGGTCGGGGAGACAAAAATTATCGCCGCTGCCGCCGAACTTGTGCCCTAGCATCTTAAACAAAACGACATTGTTCGCAACAGAGTAGGTCGCTCCATCACATTTGGCCCACCCCTCAGGAGCAAATGGAAAGGAGAATAGTCTGATTTCAGATATATATTGAGACATAAGCATGTAAGTTTGGATGTTTGAAGAGATATCAGGGACGGCTGGGATACATACCTGTCAATGCAATAATAAATGACACCGCAAACAGCGGCATGCGGTTCTCGTGTCCCTCTCCCTTTCCTTCTGCCTGGACGCTCTCATTGTTCATTTCTATCTTTCCGGGGACCGAATTGTACAAAAACCCCTTCGCGGCGGAAGCGCTCCAGAGTCCGTTCGCAGCATTTGGGAGATTGCTCGTGCTGGAGGTGCTACATGCCACCGGATGTCTGTGCTTGGGCAGATTTTCGGTGGTCAGTTTCACTTTTTCCTCACCGCCCGGTTTGCCCAGGTCGTAACCTGGCCCTTCCCCCAGCGGTATTCTCGATCGCAGATCGGGCAGACGGAACTTGGTGTCGCCGGCACTACGGCCGTAAATAAATCCGATCAATGAAAATAAGGCCTCGTACTCGCTCACTAGCAGCTCCGAACCATCGCAAAGGTGCCAGCCCTGCGGAACACGACTACCGGCAAACGGCCGGATTTCTCCAACGAAACTCTCCATAACGTGAAAGGTTTTTGAATAGGTAAATGATAGAAGATGATTGATATCCGGTTTGGCTCGATGGGTGCCCAAAGGCCGCCCCGGACATTAACAAATAAAGCAACGGATGTCACCGGAGGCCTAAAAAACGGTGTCACAAAAACGTCACAATTATCAAAATGCAGTCACAAAAGCACAAAAACCCGCCCTGAATCATTCCAGGACGGGCTTTGTTGATTATATAAAGAAATTCTGAAAACTATGTCACTCCCCGCAAGGTCACCTTATATACGCGTACTCCCACGCCCCCACACGCTCGACATTATCCTTAAAAACACCCATTTCCCTGACGGCCTTCTCAGCGAAACCAATCAAATCCAATGCCATGTGGAGTGGACACACGGGATTCCGGTTTTGGTATTTCAATTCAAAAGCGCTGTCCATGATTTCGGCGAACCGCTCGTTCCTGCTGAGCTGAGAAATAGCGAGCAAGGCTGGCTCGATCAACAACCCATTCAAGTAAGATTACTACTCGCCGATAATGTAATTACGGATCAGGTAACTGAGCGGACGTTTCTCCTTGCAAAGAATGAGAGCAATGAAATCCGGAAAGCCCTCGAACTGTCAAAAGCCAAAACAATGCCGTCAGGCATGTAATATCGGTACCAACCAAAATATACGTATTCGCGGGAATGCCCCTGGCATGTAACAACAATGTATCGCCTGCGCGTCGCCACGGCATTGTCGTCACATCCCTGACGGGATTTTCGTCCAGCCATAACCCATTCAATTGCTACCAATCTTACATCGCTACGCGATTTTCACCGCATTGGTCATTCCCCGTTCCACGGCGGCTCATTCAATCATTCAGTCATTCACTCATTCAATGATGCTATCATCGCTCCGGCGACCGGTCAATCATTCAAAACTATCTGGCTAATACCCCGGATTCTGCGGCGCCAGGTTCGGATTCACCTGCAACTCTATACGCGGCAACGGCATGAGGTAATCCCTGCCCGCATTGAATGTTTCGTGAGGTTCCAGCGAGTTAGGGCCTTTGAAAACCTTTTCTCCCAGGTTCCGGCGTTTGATATCGTACCAGCGTTTGTATTCGAAGGCCAGTTCGAGGCGACGTTCATCGAGGATCAGGTCGATTAACGCGTCTTTGGCCAGCCCCGCTTTCACATCCTCCGGGAAGGTCGTCTGCTTGCCGGCCCAGTTTCTGGCCCGCGCCCTGATCTGGTTGATATATCCCAGCGCCTCCGCATTCGGCCCGTTCACTTCCACCGACGCCTCGGCGGCTATGAGCAGGATCTCCGCATAGCGCATGGCCGCATAGTTATGATCGGAATAGCGGCCTTCAGAATTGGAATTACCTGCAAAACGTGCATATTTGGCAATATGCGGACGTTTCGTATTCGTAAACTCGGTGTATGGAACGAGCTTGCCGCCAACAAGCAGCGAATCGTCAAAACTCACCTCCTTGCGGTAATCGCGATCATCCCAGGTACTATACACTTTCAGCGACGGCACGATGACACTCCATCCGCTGCGCGGCGCATCGCCTCCGCGCACGCCCGTCATAGGCGCCATAATGTCGTCATTAGCGCCACCGTCACCGGATTTCAGGCCCAGGAAGTCGATGTCGAAAATGTGTTCTTTCATATTCGGGGCTTGCGGTGCCTTGAAGAGGGTTTGAAAATCCGGTTCGAGTGCGTAACCAAACTTGTCCTTGTTGTCGATCACCCATTTCGCTTCGGTGTAAGCCTTCTGATATTGGGCCATCGTAAGATACACCGAGGCCAGGTAAGAAGCTGCCGTACCTTTGGTGGCGCGGCTCCGGACTTCCGACGGCTGCTTGTCCGGCAGCCATTGTTTCGCAAATTCCAGATCGGCAATGATATTAGTGTAAATCGTAGCAGCAGGCGTTTTGGAAATAGACTTGACGGATTCCGGGTTACTGATAAAATAGTCGATATAAGGAATATCGCCGAACACCTGCACGAGGTGGAAATAGGCGAATGCTCGGATGAAACGGGCCTCCGCCATCAGCGGATTTCCGGTATTTTCGGGCAGGTTGAGCTGCTGCGCACCAAAAATGGCCGCATTCGTGGAGCTGATCACCTGGTACCATACCGGCCAGAACTGATTGACCATGTTATTGTTATCATCCATATTGAAGTCGTTCACCTGCTGGCGTTCGGCCGGCGTACCGCGGTCGCCGATGTCTTCCATATCACTTCGCAGCATGAGCGCCGATACAAACTGACGGCCATAGAGCCTTTCGGTGGCGATCCACCCGTAGGCGCCCATAATGGCCGTTTCCACATCTTTGGAAGTCCTGAACAGGGATTCGGGTGCCAGCAAACCTATCGGCTTTTCGTCGAGGTCCGCGCAGCCCAGCAGCAGCGAAACCGCAGCGGTCAGAAATATTGATTTATTAAATAAGTGCTTCATTTTGATGTCCGTTTAATGCTTAAAAACCCAGGTTCAGGCCGATGGTGTACGATTTCGCGTTCGGGTAGCTGCCGTAGTCGAGGCCGAGGTTGCGGTTGCTGTCGGTATTGCCGTCCGACGAGTAGTTCACTTCGGGATCGTAGCCTTTGTATTTGGTGAAAGTCAGGATATTCTGGGCACTGGCATAAATGCGCAGCTTGCTGATCCTGAGCTTTTCGAGCACGGGTTTGGGAAAATTATAGCCAACTGCCAGATTTTTCATCCTTATAAAACTGCCGTCCTTGACCCATCGCGTGGACACTCTGCGTGTGCGGCCGACAGCGGCTTTGGGCACGTCTGTATCGGTATGGGTCGGTGTCCAGCGGTCCAATGCCTCGGTTGTCGCATTGTTAATGGCCGACAGCAAATTGAGCTCCATTAAAGTATAGCTCAGCAGGTCGTTGCCTTTCGAAGCCTGGAAGAACACATTGAGGTCAAATCCCTTCCAGCTGAAATCGTTATTCATACCCCAGGTAAATTTCGGGTGCGGATTACCGATAATGGTACGGTCGTCGCTGTTCAACATGCCGTCGGGCTGGCCGGTCAGTTGGCCATTCGAGTCCTTTTTACCATTAATATCCCTGAATTTCTCCCCGCCTGCTACGGTTTCAAAACCACCGCCGGGAACGAAGCTGTCACCTTCCTGGTATACGCCGTCGTAGATCCATCCGTAAAAGCTGCCTACCGGGTAACCTTCACGCAGGATTTGCGTCTGACCCATCCCTACCATATGCCCTGGCGCCGAACCGTACAGAATGTCGGTTCCTGCGGGCAGTTTCAGGATTTTATTTCTGTTTAAGGAAAAATTGATGTCGGTGCTCCATTTGAAAGCGCCTACGAGATTGCGGGTATTCAATGTAAACTCAAATCCCTTGTTTTCGACTTCGCCGATATTCTGCAACTGGTTGGTATACCCCGAATATTGCGGCAGCTGCACACTGAAAAGCAGGTCTTTGGTCACGCGGCGATAGTAATCGGCCACGAGGTTAATGCGGTTGTTGAACAAGCTCACATCCGCGCCCACATCGAACTGGTGCGTCGTTTCCCAGGTAAGGTCGTCGTTGGCGACGGTGGTCGGGCGGACCGCATTCACCGGTGTACCATTGATAATCGCGTACACATTCGAGAAACGGGCCATGGTCTGATATGGCTCAATGGCCTGATTACCCGTCAAACCGTAACTCACACGCCACTTCCATTGGCTGATCGCGGAAAAGTTCTGCATGAATGGCTCGCCCGACATTTTCCAGGCAAATGCCCCCGACGGGAACGTAGCCCATTTGTGGTTCTTGCTAAAATTCGAGGAACCGTCCTGGCGAATATTGGCCGTGAAAAGGTATTTGTCGGCCAAAGAATACGTCAACCGGGCATAGTAGGATGCCAGCACCCATTCCGTCAACCCCGAATTCGGGCTTTGCCATACCGATGAGCCACCCAGGTTCCAGTAAGAGACGGCGTCTGTGATAAAATTCTGTCCCGAACCTCCCCAGGACTCGCTGGATGACTTCTGGTAGGAATAACCTGCCATCACCGACAAATCGTGCAATGCTCCTATCTTTTTGTTGTAGGTCAAATAATTCTCGTTCAAAAGCAAGGTGCTTTTCGAGCCGTTCACCGTTGCTGCTCCGCCTACATTGCGGCCATCATTCAAAGTCGTGGGCGTGAATGTACCCGTACGGCCGCTATTCGTAGTAGCGCCCAGCGTCACCCTGAATTTCAAGTCTTTGAGAATATTGTATTCCGCATAAAGATTACCCTGGATGCGATCGGCCAGCGACTCGTTTTGCAGCTGCGTCGCAATCGCATATGGGTTATCGATCGGATCGCTGAGGCGCCCCACGGTAAAGCGGCCATTGGCGTCGCGGATAGGCTGGTCGGGCTCGAATTTCAGTGCCGCCGACATCACGCCGGGCGTAAGCCCACCCGATCCCTCCTGGGTACGCGATTGCTGGCGCGACACTCGTTGTGCGAAGAGGTTCAGCCCTAGTTTCAGCCGCTTGGTGGCATTGATATCAATATTACTCGTCACTGAATACCGTTTGTAGCCCGAATTGAGAATAATGCCTTTCTGATCGTAGTAGGCACCCGAGACGTAATATTTCACCGCCTCGCTACCACCCGCTACCGACAACTGGTGGTTCTGAATACCGCCGCGGCGAAAGATCTCATCCTGCCAGTCCGTGTCACCGCCCAGCGGCATGACAGTCGGCCGGGCCTCCTGTATATAGTCAATGAACTGCTTCGCATTCAGCAGATCAAGACGGTTGATTTCCTTTTGGCTCGAAAACGAGGTATTAAAATCGATACGCGGTTTTCCGGAAGTCCCCTTTTTGGTAGTTACCATAATCACGCCGTTGGCGCCGCGTGATCCGTAAATAGCTGTTGCCGAGGCATCTTTCAGGATTTCGATGGATTCGATATCCTCGGGTGGAGGCAATGTACCGCCCACAAACCCATCGACTACGTAAATCGGGTCGCTACTGGCATTGATGGAGGTACCTCCGCGGATCCGTACTTTGAACGACGAGCCGGGTTCGCCGTTGTTGGCCTGAATCTGCACGCCGGCCGCGCGGCCCTGCAATGCCTGAACGGTCCCGAGCGCCGGATAGGCTGTCAGTTCCTGTGACTTCACGGACGCGACCGAACCGGTAATATCGCTTTTCTTGACAGTACCATATCCTACCACGAGCACCTCTTCCAGTGATTTCTCGTCGGTTTTGAGGGCAATGTCAATCTCCGTCCGGCCCCCTGCCTGCACCTCCTGCGGCTCGTAACCTACAAAACTGTAAATCAAGGCAATATCCGAATTATCAACTACCAAGGTGTAGTTCCCGTTAGCGTCCGTGGACGTGCCCGTTTGCGTACCCTTAACCAGAATATTCACGCCCGGCAGAGGCTCCTTACTCTCCGAATCCGTCACGCGGCCCTTGATGGTGATCTCCGCACCTGCCTGCAAGCCGCTTTTCACCGAAGCCTCCGGCTCCCCCGATCCCCATTTAGGCGTTTCCGACGGGCGTATCACAATATTTTTACCCGAAACTTCATAGGTAAGTCCCAACGGCACCAGAAACTCTTCCAATACCTTGGAAAGCTCCTGATTCGATTGCTGGATAGACACTTTCCTGCCCGATTGGATCAATTTGGAACTGAAAATGAACCGGACGCCGGCTTGCTTTTCGATCTGGTGCAGGACTTTCTTCACTTCCAGGTCCTGGGCTTGCAGGCTGATACGCTTATTGAGCAACTCCTGTGCGCGCACGTCCGCCGCGAACGCGCTCCCGACCAGCCAAACCGACATTACCAATTGCGCGACGCTTATCCGCATAAGAACTAACCATTTACGATGGAACTGTACCGGTATTTTCATAAATTTGAACGGTTTTGTTAATTGATACTTGGCAAAATCTTCCTCCTCATCCCATTTGCATGAGATGTGACGGTCTGCTAACCACTGAGGATATCCAAGCCGGCCATGTTGGCGCATGGGCCGGCTTTTTATTTAGTTATTTCTGCACCCTTTTCCTTCCACCACGATCCGCCCGTCGATGCTCTTATAGCTGGCATCTACGGCTTTGCAAATCAGGTCGAGCTTCTCGTAAAGCGACATTTCGGTAAGCGTGGCGGTGATGGGGCACTCGTCCATGACGTTCTTGTCGTAAATAATATCGATACCGTAAGCGCTTTGCAACACGCCGAATACGGCCGAAACCGGTGCTTCGTCGAATTCAAAATTTGGTGCTGCACCAGTCTCCGCAACTACTTCCGGCTCAGGCACGAGGCTTTTAGTGATTTTGACGGTTTTGCGAACAAATACTACCTGCTGATTGGGCTCGATCACCATGCCCGTCAGCTCCCGGGAACTCTGCTTGTCGGCCGCTTCGGGATCTTCCCTCGAAAACACAGCCACCTTGCCGGTCTTCACCGCTACCGAAACCTCTTGCTCATCAGCAAAGGACCTGACCGTAAAACTGGTACCCAAGACTTTGGTTACCAACTCATTGGCATACACAAAAAAAGGTTTGGAAGGATCTTTGGCAATGTCGAAAAATGCCTTTCCTGAAAGAAAAACTTCCCTGCGCTGTGTTCCGCTGAAACGCGCAGGATAGCTCATCCGGCTTCCCGGATCGAGCATAATACGACTGCCATCTTCAAGGTCGACCGCCAGCGGCTCCGCTGTGGTGTTCACCGTTTCGCGCATTTCCACGTTCGCCCCGGCCACAAGTTGGTCATAACTGATGACCTTAGGCTGTTGATGACGCAGCCAGAATAGCCAGGCAAATCCGGCCAGCAGCACCAGCATCGCAGCAATGCGTACTATGCGGCCTGCGTACCAGGACGATTGGCCGTTTTCCGGTTGGTTCATCGCATCTAGCTTTTCCACGATCCGCTCCACCGCCTTTCGTTTTTCAGGATTTGATAATGAGGCATTTGCCGGCCGGATCGAAAGCACCAACTGCCGGGCGCGCTCCACCATTTCACGCTTGTCGGGATGGGCGGCGAGCCAATTCTGCCAGGCTTCGTTGTCCTCCCGTGTGGGGTTCAACACCCAGTTGCGGAACGACTTATCCCATACAAACTCCCCCAAACTGAAATTGCGGTAACGGTCCATGTTCAAAATTTAGCTTTTCAAACACCATTAGACCGTTCCTGGGGCGGGATACTGTATTTTTCTGATTTTTTTTGAAATTTTTTAAATGAGGCATTTCAGGCTCAAAACGGCAGGGCCAGTACGAGTGAAACAATGGCCTTCCAATGCGATTTGATAAACTTGAATGCTTCTTGCAATAAATTGGAAACGGACTGGGGCTGAATGTCCATCACGAGCGCGATCTGTTCACGCTCCATATCATTGTAAAAACGCAGAAAAACGGCTTCCTTTTGCCGTTTGGGAAGTTCATTGAGCATTTTGGCCATCCGGGAAGCCAGCCGCCGGTCATTTTCGGATTCGATCAGTCGGTACTCAACACTGAACTCAATATCGAAAACGATGTCCGATTCATTGTAGTAATCCATGCAATCCATCCGTAAGCGGGAGGCAAGGCGATGCAACCGGCGACGGAGCGAGGCAAGTAAATACGGTTTAGGAGGAATTTCGGGGTTCAATGTACCCCTCTTTTCCCAAACACCGAGAAAAACATCCTGAATGCAATCCTTGATCAGCTCGCGATCGCTGTTGAACTTGGTTCCGTAATGGAAAAGGAGGTCGTACGTACGGTCGATAAGGTGTTCAAAAGCGGTGACATCCCCCACCAGCATTTCCCGCCACAGCTTCTGCTCTTCTTCCAAATCCAGGTCGAGACGGAGTTTCAAACGGGTTAAAGGCTTCATGAAAACGGATGAATTTTAGCCAGGTATGCAGACAAAAAGCAGCCCAGGCTGCATTCTTACTACCATTCCTCACATTTAATCTTAAGACTATTATACCCACCCAACTAACGCTTACAACATACGTTATCTCCCTCCTTACGATTTGAACATCGGCAGCGGGTTGAGTGGATGGCGCAAAAGGTTGGCGCTGATCTTCCGTATCAAAAACCAATGGAATCCTGCATTCGGGAACTTGCGGCGAAGGCGACGAAGCATTTGCGGGTCAGCACCGAATGTAAGCAGGCCAAGCGAGACGTCTGTCCAGTCCGCCTTCCGGAAAGTTTCGACCGTTACCGAAAATGCGCCATGATAAGGCCGGATTTTATGGTGCCAGTAGATCATGGCCGTGATTTCGCTCACGCCGGCGCCTCCTTGCGCGGTATTCAGGTAATGCTCGGCTTGCTCGATGGAAGGCGGAAGGTAGTCGATCGTACGGGCTGTCCAGATGCCGATATCGTGAAACACAGCTGCGATGGCATATTTATGACGGTTAGCAGGGTCGGTATCACGCATCACACAGGTTTCGAAAATCCGGTGAACGTGAAATGCGCCATGATAAGGCCGGATTTTATGGTGCCAGTAGATCATGGCCGTGATTTCGCTCACGCCGGCGCCTCCTTGCGCGGTATTCAGGTAATGCTCGGCTTGCTCGATGGAAGGCGGAAGGTAGTCGATCGTACGGGCTGTCCAGATGCCGATATCGTGAAACACAGCTGCGATGGCATATTTATGACGGTTAGCAGGGTCGGTATCACGCATCACACAGGTTTCGAAAATCCGGTGAACGTGATTGGCGTACTTTTCAAGGTCTGCGCCGATCTCCTGTTTGAAACGTCCCAGGAGCTCGTCGATAAGCGGTTCGTGGTCTCGCATTGCCCAAATTTTGAGTGAATGCGATAATTTACAGATAATCAAGCCAAAAACATCAATGATGCTTTCCCTGCTGCTACCAGAACCTGATAAGCACCCATGGCCATGGCGTTGTTGCCCCAGAACACACCGTCGATACCCGGGTGCGTTCAAATACTCTCGCTACTATTAGTGTCTTAATCGCAACGGTTTGAAAGCGCTCCGGAATGAAAAAAGGCCTGCAAACATCTTATCAAGAATCGGTATAAATCCAAATTTCTATCCCTACGGCACAAAATGCCGGCAAGCCGTTGAATCCGTCCCGGAAGCTGCGTATGTTTGAATGTGCGCTACTTAGAAGGGTTATGGTGAAGCAAAAAGCATATCGAAAACACATACAACTTACTGAATTTCAAATCAAAAGATTATACGAACTCAGCGAGTTCGACGGGATCGATCCGGCCGAGCATGCTATGCGTGCCATTGATGCCTATCTGAAAAGTAAGAAGACCGACTTGCCGCTGAAAGGTCAGGTGCCAATCCGCCCAAAAGTAAAAGATCAAAGCAACGATCCGCAGATCGAAGGTGCGGTTTGGGTGTCGGGAACCGTGAACCAGTACGAGTTTTCGGCATTGATACTGAAAACGCCGGCCAAAACGGCCATGGAAAAAGGCCGCATTTCCAAACTCTCCATCTGGGATCCGGCGGTTAGGAAAGCGACCAACAACTTCATCGGGGCTTGCATCGTCAATTACGACCGCGGCTGGGATATACGCCCGAGCCGTCGCGCGGAAATCTACTACCACCCCGTGAAAGCAATGCTCGACGAATTCATCGCCACGCATTGAGCACGCGCCCAGCCGGGGGCGCCTAGCCGGGGGCACCTAGCCGGCCGCGCCTAGCCGGCCGCGCCCAGCCGCTCAATAAAAAGGTGATTTACCCATACATAAGGCAACACTCCGGGTAGCTAATTTGGCAGTATGAAAACAATCACCCTCGTAAGCTGGTGCCTTCTGGGCCTCTACACGGCAATACTCATCGGATTGCTGCTATTTGCCCGGTCGGATTCCTCCGACGACCGCACCGCCAGCGGCTACGTGATCATGCTGTTTATTCCGTTGGGCATTCTGGCGGCGATCAACCTGCTACCATTCCCATTTACGCGTATCATGGTGCTGGTACTCAGCGCCGCACCCGCCGTGATGACCGTGATTATGCTCATCGCCTCGCCGATCATTCAGAAATGGCGCAATGCCAGCTGGGCCGACGAAGACACCGCCCGTGCTAACGGCTCCTATTATTTCAAAGATGCGCCCCGGCAAAAACTCGCCGCAGCTATTGCAGCGCTTAACGCCGAACAACTTAGCACAGACCTCGCCCAGCCTGTGCCAGAGCTCAATCAAAGCGGCCGCGATCAAGTTACGCTGCTCGATTTTGTGGCCTTACAAGGCTTTGAGGCCGATCCGGCCCAACTTATAGCTTGTTTCGACGTACTTTTAAAAAGTGGCGCCCAAATTGATAACGGCGATCCGAAGCATTCCCCCACGCATTTCAGGGTAATCGATTACGACCCTGCCATATTGAAATGGTTCCTCGAACACGGGGCCGATGCGAACGCCCGCGAAGCCGGAACCGGAACACCCATTCTTTTCCAGGCCATCCATCGCGACAGGTCCGATACCACCAGGACAGAGAAAGTCCGGCTGCTGCTCGAACACGGTGCGGATCCCAATATCATCCCGCCTCAGCAGGATAAGCTCGTGATTATCACATCCATGCTCCTGTCTGCAGCGAGTGCCGAAGCCTGGGATATTTGCAATGTCATGCTCGATTACGGAGCTGATCCTCATTACAAAACACAAAGCGGCTGGGATATTTTTCAGGCCGTAGATTATCAATCGAAGCAATTCAAGAGCTGGGGACAAATCCCGCCTTCCGGTTTTACCCGGCTCGCGGAACGCCTTGCGGCCGTCAATGCGAACGGAGATAAAAATACGCGGCAATGAATGCGATAATCGCGGCGAGGGGTCCCAATACGAATGCCGCCGTCATCGTAGCTTCCATCGACTTATCATGGGTATTCGACGACAATTTATGAATCAGAAAATATCCACCCACCGCTGCGACCACATAAGCCGCCACTGCAATAAGCAGAGAAAGAAAGAAAATTTTCATCAGAAGTAAGTTTAGGTTATCCGGAACCCGGCATCTAAATTTACTAATCCACCCACTATCCCACATTGGAAAAATGGTACAACCTGACGACTTTTTATTTGCCGATGTTGAAAAGGTAAACCGGATACCGATCGTCAGAACCGTGCTGGAAGTAATATGCCGTTCGACGGGTATGGGGTTTGCCGGCGTGGCGCGTGTGACAGAAGACCGTTGGGTCGCGTGCAGCGTGCAGGATGAAACAGGCTTCGGGCTGAAACCCGGCGACGAACTGGAAATCGGAACGACGATCTGCAATGAAATCCGCGACAGCGGGCAAGCCGTGGTGATCGATCATGTGGACGAAAATGAGTTCTATGCCGGGCACCCTACGCCCCGGATTTATGGTTTCAAAAGCTATATTTCCCTTCCGATCAGGTTAAAGAGCGGGGAGTTTTTCGGGACACTCTTCGCCATCGACCCCAAGCCGAACCAATTGCAAAACCCGCGTGTGATCGGGATGTTCCACCTTTTTGCCGAACTGCTGGCTTTTCACCTCGATAGCCTCTCGCTCATGGAGCGCACACGCACAGCCATGCACGACCTGGCCGCCCAGCTGCTCGTATCGGACGACGAAAACAGGCAATACCGCCATATTTCGAGCCATAATTTGCAGGAACCGCTTCGTAAGCTGCGGGTTTTCAGTGACATGCTGGTGAATGCCACCGATCGCCATGAAGCTGAAAAGGTTAAGGAACTGGCTGTAAAGATCCGCAGCAGCGCCCGGCAGTTTTCGATGATGATCAAGGACTTATCCGACTTCTCCGGACTGAACAGCAGCCATGCATTTGCGCATGTCGACCTGGATCACGTGCTGGCCGACGTAACCACGCAACTGATGCCGCAGATCGAACGGCGGAGCATCATCATCGAAGCCGACCGCCTGCCTTCCATCATGGCTGTCCCGGAGCAAATGGAGCAGCTCTTTTTTCAGTTGCTCGACAATGCGGTCAAGTTCGCAGGCCACGAAAACCCGCCGCGCATCCGCATTACCGGCCGTGAACTTGCACTGCACGAAATCGATGATCTGCTGCCCGAACCGCTGCAAATGGCTTACCTGGAAATCAGGATAGCAGATAATGGCATCGGAATAGAGGATTCCCAACTGGAAAAAGTGTTCGATACTTTCGCCCGCCTGCCTACCGGCTCATTCAGGCAGGGCGAGGGCGTTGGGCTGGCCTATTGCCGCAAAATCGTGCGGAACCACAAGGGTGTCATCAAAGCAGAAGTCAGTCCCGGAAAGGGCACGACATTTGTAATACTATTGCCATTATCCTATTAACCCATCGGGTCAATTATGAAAATCGCTACTTACAACGTCAATGGGGTCAACGGCAGATTGCCTGTGCTGCTGCGCTGGCTGGCAGAAACCGCGCCCGATATTGTGTGTTTGCAGGAATTGAAGGCACCGCAGGAGAAATTTCCGGAGCAGGCAATTCTGGATGCCGGTTACAAGGCGATCTGGCACGGACAAAAAAGCTGGAACGGGGTAGCAATCCTTTCCAGGGATGAACTTCCCCGTGAAATTCGTCGCACGCTCCCGGGTGACCCGGAAGATGTCCATAGCCGCTACATCGAGGCTGAGATCGGCGGATTGACGATCGGCGGCTTATACCTGCCGAACGGCAACCCGGCCCCAGGCCCGAAATTCGACTACAAACTGCGCTGGTTCGATCGGCTCCATACGCATGCAGAAAGCCTCCTGGCAGCAGATAAGCCTGTACTGCTCACCGGCGACTTCAATGTAATGCCCACCGAGCTGGACGTTTACAAGCCCGAAAGCTGGGTCGACGATGCTCTTTTCCGTCCCGAAACCCGTGCGGCATTTGCCAAACTGACCGCTCAGGGCTGGACCGACGCGATCCGGACATTATACCCCAATGAAAAGATCTACACCTTCTGGGATTACTTCCGGAATGCTTTCGCGCGCAACGCCGGCCTGCGCATCGACCACTTCCTGCTCAGCCCGCATCTCGTACCCAGGCTCACAGGCGCGGGTGTGGACAAGCAGGTGCGTGGCTGGGAAAAAACCAGCGACCACGCGCCGGTGTGGATCGAATTGAAAGACTGAAAATTTCAAAAAAACATATATGAAAAAACCTGTAACCCTCTTTGTCCTCCTGGCTGCGTGCTCCTATTTCGCACATTCACAGGCACAAAAAGTATTCAAGATCAAAGCAGGCGAGTACCCCGACAAAGTGATACCCTATGCCGACCGCTATCAACTCAGCCAATTTACAACCGGCAAAGCGGAATTTATCGACGGACGTACTTCTACGGCACGTTTCAACTACAATTACATCGGCGGACATATTCTTTTTCTCGACGCGAAGCTGGATACGCTGGAAATCATCGACCAGGCAATCCTGAAAAACATTACGATCGGCGAAAAATCCTACCGGTTCGACAAACGCTTCGGATACGCTGAGGTATTAAGCACTTACGGTCGGGCCGCACTGGGTAAACGGGAAGTGCTTGCCAGGATAGGCACCGAGAAAGGCGGGCCCTATGGTATTTCCTACACCGCGTCGTCCGTCACGACCTTCCGTTCCTATTCCAGCGACCAGGCCCAAACCTCCAAAAAGCTCAATACCAATGCAGAAGGTGTATTCACCTACCGCACAGCCCATTATCTGATCGACAACAACAACCGCTTCTATGTCCCTACCACCGGAAGCATCAAAAAACTCTACCCGGCTCACAGGAAGCAGATTGACCAGTACCTCCGGGAAAAGCCGGTTGACTTCGCTAAGGAAGCAGATCTGACGCGGCTGCTTGCTTACTGTGATACATTGATAAAGTAACTATGCCGCAACACTCGGGGAGCTCTCTTGTGTCTATTCGTGTACAAACTTAAACCGCTGATCTATGAGAAAGCTCCTGCCTATTATCATCCTTTTTCTGGTATTCGGCTGCTGGCCTCCTGGTATGGACCCCGACAGAAAGGACGGCAAATTCCTTTCGGACGTCGTTAATCTGGAAGAATTTAATTCTGAGTACGACGATTACAATTCCTCTTTGCCACTTAACAAGCACGGGGATGCATATCTTGTATTTTCTTCGAAACGAGACAGGAAAGACCTCTTAAATCTCGTACACACACGTGCCTATATGGATTATAGCAAGCGATTGAGTCTTAAAAAAGGTTTAAAGCCGACGGTCGGTGTATATTCCCGTGACATTTACAGTGATGTCGGGCAGCTGGTAGACAAGGCAAATGGTAATTTCAATGTGTACGGTCCCAGGCTGATTTCACTTCGTAACGACCTCACCTCTTTTGGCGATGCGGAGGACGATTTGTTTCTGTTCTATGCCGACGATTCCTCGGGTAAAATGGACATTAAATATGCCAAACGCGGCACCTCCGGGGCTGAGCCTGTTAACTATCTCAATTCGCCGGCAAATGACGCCTACCCTAGCTTTTCCTGGATGGGCGACCGCCTGTACTTTTGCTCCGACCGCGGTGGCAACTTCGATATTTACGAAGTAAAAATCCCCCGCAAGGAAACAGAGCACATTACGATAGAAAGCCTCGTAGCACCCGCCCAATACGAGCTGAGAAAAGTCGAAGAGCTTTCCGGCCCGTACAACGACAAATGCCCCTACGTCCAGGACGATATGATGGTTTTCGTTTCCGATCGCCCCGGCGGACAGGGAGGTGAAGACATCTATTATTCCGAATACAAAGACGGCAAATGGTCGGCGCCGGTGAATGCCGGGCCGCGGATCAACACCGCCCACAATGAATACCGTCCGATCCTACCGCGCTTGTCGAATTTCAACTACTGGCTAATGCTCTTCTCTTCCAACCGCCCGGGTGGCAAAGGAGGATATGACCTATACATGACCGGTCTCAAACGCTTCTGGTAATTCGGATAACAACGACAAGCAATTGCCGTAAAAAGCCGCCATCGCTGCCTGTTGCCAGCGGGGCGGCTTTTTACTTTTATCACGTTGTCATCCAACATAGTCGGAATGTTGAAATTATTTCGCAAATAAATACCACACCAGTGACGATTTCTTGTAGTAAGATTTCAATTTGATATTAGAAGTAATTTCTCGTATTATAATTTACGTATATTTCGCCATGAACCGGACGATATCAGTTAAAACCATCCGTAATTCTCCTGACCCCGCCAGCTACCGCCCTTAACCTGAGCTGATTTATAGAGACTTACTAAAAAGAACTACGTTATGAAAAACCTGGAAATGATCGGTATAGGCCCGATGGAGCGACCGGATGTGGCACTGGCACTGGCGCTCTCAGAAGCCGGAGCTTTCCCAGTAATCCACCTTGGACGAGATCAACAAATCGCTACGAACGCCCTGGGGAAAATGGCTGCCAAAAGCAAAAAGACATTTGGTGTATGTTATTCTGAAAATAGCCCGCTGACGATCACCTTACCCGAACAAGTTAAACTAGTAATTCTACCATATGGTCTGACTTTTCCTAATCCTTCAAATTCTATCCAGGTCATTTTCCAGGTCCACAGCGTAGCCGAAGCAAGAGAGGCAAAAGCAAGCGGTGCAGCGGGCATCATCGCCAAAGGCAATGAAGGGGCCGGTCTGGTGAGCAACGATTCGTCCTTCATTCTGTTTCAACGTATAATGAAGGAGGTTAGCGGTATCCCGGTTTGGGTACAAGGCGGAATAGGCGTCCACAACGCAGCGGCGATTATCGCCCTCGGCGGGCGCGGCGTGGTGCTCGACAGCCAGCTGCTACCTTTCCCGGAATGTTCGGCACCAGCTTCGCTTAAAACGATCAGCGAGAAACTGAACGGCAACGAAACCCGCGTGATCGACTGCTTCCGCGTGCTGGTCCGCCCCAACTCTCCTGCATTACCTGCGCAACCTGTTCGCGGAGATCTGTACCCGTTCCTGCACACACTCGACCTCGACCAGGGTTATATCCCCATGGGACAGGACATTGCCATCGGCACCGACCTTTTTAAACAATACAAGAAGCTTCCGCGACTCGTATTTGCCATCAAAGAGGCCATGTACGGCCATCTGCGGCAAGCCAAACACCTTAATCCGCTGGCGGCGCACAACGCGCTGGCACAAACACTCGGCACACACTACCCTATTGCACAAGGCCCGATGACGCGCGTCAGCGACGTACCTGCGTTCGCCGCAGCCGTTGCCGAAGCCGGCGCCTTACCTTTTGTGGCATTGTCGCTCCTGAGAGGCGAAAAAGCCCGTAACCTGATCCGCGAAACCCGCGACCTCGCCGGCGACAAGCCCTGGGGCGTAGGTATCCTCGGTTTTGCAGACGCCGAGCTTCGCGAAGAACAATTAGGCTATATTACCGAAGAGAAGCCGCCCGTCGTGCTCATCGCCGGTGGCCGTCCGTCACAAGCCAAACCACTGGAAAAGCTGGGTATCAAAACATTCCTGCACGTGCCTTCGGCTCCTTTACTTGATATGTTCCTCAAAGAAGGTGCCAAACGGTTCATTTTCGAGGGACGCGAGTGTGGTGGTCACGTGGGACCGCTTTCGAGCTTTGTGCTTTGGGAAAAACAGATCAACAGGCTTTTGCAGGAAGAGCAGACCGAGCAACTCGAAGTCTTCTTCGCCGGAGGAATCCATGACGCATTTTCAGCCGCGATGATCTCCGTCATGGCCGCCCCGTTGACTGCCCGCGGCGTCAAAGTCGGCGTTTTGATGGGTACCGCTTATTTGTATACGCAGGAAGCCGTCGCTACGGGCGCTATTCTGCCGCAATTCCAGGCGCAGGCGCTGGCACACACCGAAACCGTCCTGCTCGAAACTGCTCCCGGCCATGAAACCCGTTGCCTGGAATCGCCTTTCGCAGCCGATTTTAATGCGGAAAAAGAGAGAATGGAGCAGGCCGGTCTGGATAAAAAAGAGATCTGGGCAGCGCTCGAAAAGCTCAATGTAGGCCGGCTTCGTATTGCCGCCAAAGGAATTGAGCGCCAGGCCGACAACCTGGTCAAAATAGGAGAAGAAGAGCAAATGAGCCGCGGTATGTACATGATCGGACAGGCTGCTGCGATGCTCGACAAAATAATGACGATGAATGAGTTGCACGAAAATGTTGCAACCGGCAATTACGCATATATCGACCAGGCAGATCTGCCCAAGCCGCCAAGAAGGAAAAAGAAGGCATTGAATGTCGCGATCGTCGGAATGGCCTGTATTTATCCCGGCGCACGCAATATCGAAGAATTCTGGGGTAATATCCTGGCTGGCAAAGACTGGGTGACTGAAGTTCCCGACGACCGCTGGAACAAGGCGTTGTACTACGACCCTACCGTTTCCGACGGCAGCAAATCCCATTCGAAATGGGGCGGTTTTATTCCAAAAATCGATTTCGACCCGATAGAATTCGGCATCCCGCCGCAATCGCTGGCGGCGATCGACCCTACCCAGCTGCTGAGCTTGCTCGTCGCGAAGCAGGCCCTGGAAAATGCAGGGTACGGTGCGGATGCGAACCGCGATAATGTGTCGGTGATCATCGGTGCGGAAGGCGGTAACGACCTGGCCAACAACTATGGTTTTCGCTCGCTTTTCACCCAGTTTTTCGGAGAAATCCCCAAAGAACTCGACGACGCATTGCCCAAACTGACGGAAGATTCGTTCCCCGGCGTGCTGGCGAACGTCATTTCCGGCCGCATTACCAACCGCCTGAACCTTGGCGGACGCAATTATACTGTTGACGCAGCCTGTGCCTCGTCGTTGGCCGCCATTGATCTGGCTTGCCAGGAACTGATCCTGGGCCGTTCCGAAATGGTCCTGGCCGGCGGCGCCGACCTGCACAACGGTATCAACGACTACCTGATGTTTTCCAGCACGCACGCGCTCTCACGCAAAGGCCGCTGCGCCACATTCGACTCCGAAGCCGATGGTATCGCGCTGGGTGAAGGTGTAGCGATGGTAGTGCTGAAACGCGAAGAGGATGCATTGCGCGATGGCGACACCATTTACGCCGTCATCAAAGGCGTGGGCGGTTCCAGCGACGGCAAGAGCCTGGGTCTCACTGCCCCGCGTAAATCGGGCCAGGTGAAGGCATTGGAACGTGCTTACGACCAGGCGGGTATTTCGCCGGCCGAACTAGGCTTGGTGGAAGCGCACGGCACTGGGACGGTAGTAGGCGACAAAACAGAGCTCAGCGCATTGACCGAAATGATGCTGGCCTCCGGCGCATTGACCAATCAAACGCATTTAGGGTCAGTTAAAACACAAATAGGCCATACCAAATGCGCCGCGGGTCTCGCCGGTCTCATAAAGGCTGCGTTGGCAGTGTACCACGGGATCAAGCCACCGACCATTAACCTGAAAACGCCAAACACTTACTATAATCCGGAAACGAGTCCGTTCGCATTCCAAACCAGGCCCGCGCTCTGGACCGACGACCGCCGGGTTGCGGGGATCAGCGCATTCGGTTTCGGAGGGACTAACTTCCATGCTGTGATCGAAAGCGCTTCTGCTAAAAAACCGCGTAAATCGGTAAAGGCCTGGCCTGCTGAAATGCTGGTTTTCCGCGGGGAAATGCTTGCGGAAACGGAAAAACTTTTGAAGGCTGCGCATGATATCCTGGAAAATGAATCGGTTTCTCTGCGGGATGTGGCGAATAGCTTGAACTTGCATAGTGAAAAGCCCGTGCAGATTTGTATTGTGGCTGAAAACCATGCGGATGCGCGGGTCAAGCTGAATGCGGCGCTCTCTTATGCCTGGCAGAGCCTGGCGGCATCGGGGCGGGGCACGAAGGAGACCTTCGCGCCAGCCGGTTCGGGAGCGAAGGGTATTTACTATACTAATACGAGCCCGGGTAAGGTAGCATTCATGTTCCCAGGCCAGGGTAGTCAGCGCGTGGATATGGCGCGCGACTTGTTCGTTGCATTTCCCGCGATGCGGAAGTTGTTGAAGAAACATCCTTCTTACCAGCAGATCATTTTCCCCGACGCTGTTTTCGACGAGCAATCGGCGAAGGCGCAGAAGGAGAAAATCAAGGATACCCGGCTGGCACAACCGTTGCTGGGCGTAGTTGATCTGGCGATAGCAGAATTGCTTAGAGAATTTGGCATACAACCTGATATGGTTGCCGGACATAGCTACGGCGAATTGCCTGCCCTGTGTTTTGCAGGCGTATTTGAAGCCAACCAGCTTGTTCCGCTCAGCGAAAAACGGGCAAAATCCATACTCGACGCGATCGGCGACGATAATGGCGCGATGGTGGCCGTAAACTGCCCAGAAGACGAACTGACGCGCATTGTATCGGAGATCAATCATATTTACCCGGTGAACCACAATTCACCGCGCCAATGGGTACTCGCAGGCACCACGCCGGCAATTGCGGAACTAACCGCGAAACTGACCGAACTGAAAATTTCCTTCCGCCAGCTGGAAGTAGCCTGTGCATTCCACAGCCCGCTTTTGGCAGGTTCGAAAGACCTTTACACAGCGGTATTGAATGAGGTAGCGTTCAGCGAACCTACCCTCACCGTGTGGTCGAATACCACCGCGGCGCCCTATCCCACCTCGCCCGAAGCCATCAAGGAACGCCTGGCCGATCACCTTGTGCGGCCGGTCCGTTTTTCGGAAGAAGTTACACAGATGTACGAAGACGGTGCCCGCGTTTTCGTGGAAGTTGGCCCGGGGAAAGTGCTTACCGGCCTTACCAAATCGATTTTGGGCAAAGAAGAAATTTGTCTCCACACCGAAGACAAAGACCAGCAGGGTATTGTGCAACTACTGCACACCCTGGCTGGCTATGTCGCCACCGGCAGAAATATTGATTTTAACAAACTATTCGAGGACCGCGACGCATGCGTACTGGATCTCGACAAGCCCGAACAGTACCGCAAAAGCATCACGACCTGGCTCGTAGATGGCCAGATGGCTCTTCCCCTGAACGGCAAACTACCCGACCATGGCGCATTACCGATGACCGCGCCATTGAAACTGGCCGCATTTCAGCAACCTGCTGTCGCGGCCACGGCGGGTAGTAACGAGGCAGAACGCGTCGTTCACGAATATCTTAATAGTGTTAAATACCTCATCCAGGCACAGCGCGACGTGGTACTGGGCTACCTCGGCCAGTCGGTGCCACCTTCAAGGAATATCGAAATTTACGAGCCTTCATTGAGCGGGCTCGCTGCCAATGCGCCTGCGCCTGTCCCCATTATAATTGAGAAGGCTACGAGGGAAGTACAGCCTGTCGCAACCCATGCCCCGGTAAAAGCGGCGATCGATGTGAAAGCGCTGGTTATGCAGGTTATCAGTGATAAAACGGGCTATCCGCAGGAAATGCTCGGCATGGACATGGACCTGGAAGCCGACCTGAGCATTGATTCCATCAAACGCATGGAGATCATCGGTGAACTGCGCAGGCAGCTGGGCGGTTTCGAAGCCGGGCAGGAAAGCGAAGAAACGGTGATTGAACAGCTGGCAGCCATTAAAACGCTGAATTTGCTGATCAATTGGATTAACGAACATCAGCAACAACCTGCTGTGGCAACCGCGCAGGCAGAAGCTAATGTGCCGTTGAGCAAGCTCTCGGTGACGCAGGACGGGATTATCGAAGAATGGTCGGAAAGTCGTATTAAATCGGTGCTGCTGGAGGCGGTGAGCGCCAAAACCGGCTACCCGCAGGAAATGCTCGGCATGGATATGGACCTGGAAGCTGACCTGAGCATCGACTCGATCAAGCGCATGGAGATCATCGGTGAATTGAAAAACAATATCGACGGGCTGATCCAGATCTACCAGGAGCGTGGCGAGGAACTCGTTGAAAAACTGGCCTCCATTAAAACGCTCAACGGGTTGATCGAATGGCTGTCCGAGGCGTTGGGAGGCGCACAGGATTCCATTCAAAAAGCAGAAAGTTTGAATGTTCCTCCAGTTCCTAAGGCCGCATTGAACGAAAAACTATCACGCCTCCGCTTTGAGCTTACACCTTCGGCGATCCCGCCGCTGAATCCCGCGGTACTGAAAGGCAAACGGTTCGCAGTTACCGACGATGCGGGTGAGGTAGCGACAGCTGTAAAAACGCTTTTCGAACGGAATGGCGCGGAAGTAGGCATCATTTCACCTGATGATTCGTTGCAAGGTTTCGATGGTTTGATCATCCTCAACATCTTCACTTCCCGACTCAAACCGACCATTATCGAATCGTTCTCGCTGATTAAAAAACTGGATTTCAGCAAGGTAAAATGGATTTACACCATCTCCGACACGCAAAGCGCGCTCGATAAGGACACCGACGTGAAGCTCCTTCGCCATTTCCAGGGCTATGCGGGCCTTTTGAAGAGTCTTGACAAAGAATATGAAGAGACCAAATGCCGGCTCGTGAGCTTTACCTCCCAACTTTCGGCAGGTAAAATCGCGGAGATTACGCTAACGGAAATCCTGCATACCGACGAACCTTGCGAGGTGATTTACGAAGGCGATAAGCGGCAGATCATGGAAATGATCCGCTCCGAAATCCAGACCGGCTCCGATCCGGACATTCACCTGGACAGAGAATCGGTGATACTCGCACTCGGTGGCGCGCAAGGCATTACAGCCGAACTGATCGTACGGTTTTCGAAAGATTATCCCTGCAATTATGTGCTCGTAGGCCGCTCAGCCGACCCGCGCTCCCGTGCAGACCAGTCGCTGGCGGGTTTGAAAAACAAGGAGGAAATCCGCAAACGCCTCATCGCTTCCGGCGAGTTGAAAACCCCGGCGGAAATCGAGAAGAAGACGGAAGAAATCCATAAAGCGAACCAGATCCTGGGCACCATTTCGGCCCTCGAAGCCAATGGTTCGACGGTAACCTATCATTCCATGGATCTGCGCGATGAAAAAGCGCTGATCGCGATGGTGGAAGGTTTGTACAATCAATATGGCCGGATCGACGGCGTGATCCACGGGGCGGGCTTGCTCGAAGACAAGCTGTTCCATCAGAAAACGCCGGAATCCTTCGAGCGGGTGATGTCCACCAAAGTAACGCCGCTGCGTGTTTTGGCCGAGCATTTGAAAGATGATGTGCAATTCGTGACCCTGTTTTCGAGCGTCGCGTCGGTGTACGGCAGCCGTGGGCAAACCGACTATGCTGCCGCCAACAGTGTGCTCGATAAGTATGCCTGGGAACTGCGCAAGAAGATCAAGGGCAAGGTGACAGCCATTAACTGGGGCCCGTGGAAAGGCACTGGCATGGTGTCGCCATCACTCGAAAGAGAATACGAGCGCCGCGGAATCCCGCTGATCCCGCTCGGCGATGGCATGGAAACATTTGTCAATGAACTGAAATACGGTACCGAAAGCCAGGTACTGATCATGGCCGAATAGTGAGCTAGACGCATTTGAACAACATCATGAAAAGAAATGCAGATATAGCCATTATCGGTATGTCGGGTATTTTCCCCGGAGCGGGCGATCTGAACGCCTTCTGGGAAAATATCCGTAGCGGTGTGGACGCCATCGAAACAGTGCCGGAAAGCCGGATGGGCAGCCTGTTTTTTCAGGAAAATGAACAGACATCGGCGGCTGTGGACCGGTTTTACTGCCGCCGCGGCGGATTTATAGACAATTACGCTGAATTCGATCCGATTCAGTTCGGCATCTTACCGCTTGCCGTCGAAGGCACGGAACCTGAGCAGTTGCTTACATTAAGCCTCGCCCATAAGGCATTGTTGGATGCCCGCGCATTCAGCAACGGCTGCCGCAGCAACGGCGCTAATTTTGCCAAAACAGGCATTATCATAGGTAAGGGCAACTACACAGGCCCGGGCGCTACGCGCGCGATCGAGATCGTGCGTACCGGGCAGCAGATCGTGGAAGTACTGCAAAGCATTTTGCCCGACCTCAAAAGCGAAGATTTAGAAAAGATCAAAAGCGAATTTCAGCAGAAAAAAGGACGTTTTTCGGCGGATACTGCCATGGGATTGATCCCCAACCTAACCGCCTCGCTGGTAGCCAACCGCCTCGACCTGGGTGGCACCGCCTACACACTGGACGCCGCCTGTGCGAGCTCGCTGCTCGCGATCGACCACGCCGTGCAGGAGCTGAACTCCGGTCGGGCCGATATGATGATCGCCGGCGGCGTGCATGCCTGCCAGAATGCGCCTTTCTGGAGCATTTTCCACCAGCTGGGCGCATTGTCCAAAAACCAGCAAATCAGGCCTTTCGACCAACGCGCCGACGGGCTATTGATCGGTGAGGGTTGTGGTTTTGTGGTATTAAAAAGACTTTCCGACGCGATTGCCAACGGCGACCGCATTTATGCTGTGGTCCAGGGCGTGGGCGTATCGAGCGATGGCGCAGGCGCGAGCGTCATGAGCCCCACCGTGCACGGGCAGGTGAAAGCCATCCGTCAGGCATGGGAGATGGCCGGCGTCAGCACCGACCAGATCGGCTACCTCGAAGCACACGGCACCGGCACGCCGCTCGGCGATAAAACGGAGCTGGAAACGCTGGCGACCGTGTTCGGGAATGCGGGTGCCAAGGTGGGTATCGGGTCTGTGAAATCAATGATCGGGCATGCGATGCCTGCGGCCGGTATTGCGGGTGTTATCAAGACTGTTCTTGCATTATACCATGGACAGCTGCCTCCTACCCTGCATTGCGAAGAGCCGGTCGAAGCATTGGCCTATACGCGTTTTGAACCTGTAAAACAACTTACCGACTGGCAGCAATCGGGTTTGCCGCGTTACGCGGGCGTGAATGCTTTCGGCTTTGGCGGGATTAATGCGCATATTGTCCTGGAAGGATGGGACAAAAGTCCTAAAAAAAGCACAAGTAATGTTGTAAATGGTAGCGCAAATGTCGCCGTTCGCGACGAAGTTTTACTTCTCGCGCGCCCCACACACGAAGCGTTGCTCACGGCATTGGAAGCGGGCGACAAAGAAACCGGCTCGGGCAATTACCGGGTAGCCATCTTCGAACCGACGTCCGAGCGCATTGCCAAGGCCATTAAAATAGTTGCAAAAAATAACGTCTGGCGCAACAAGCAGGACATTTGGTACACCAATGGACCTTTGCTCACCAACGGTGGCAAAACCGCATTCCTCTTCCCCGGCCTCGACGGCCTCGCGGGCGGTGAGATAGACAGCGTGGCGGATTATTTCAATCTGCCCAGATTTGAAGCGAACGAAACCAGCGAAGAGCAATCGGTTTTCAATACGGCCATGAAACTGCTTGAAAAAAGCAGGATACTCGATTCGGCGATTAAGAAACTGGGTGTAAAATCCGACATGAATGCAGGCCACAGCCTGGGCGAATGGCTTGCGGGCCGCTCTTCCGGGTTGGCATCGGAAGCATCGGTTTTACAATTGCTTACCCGGCTGAACCCCGAACTTTTTGAAGTAAAAAACACCAAATTCCTCGCGGTAGGTTGTGGGTATGACCAGCTGAAACCGTGGCTGGAAGACAAGCAGGATATCTATTTGTCCATCGACAACTGTCCGCAGCAGGTAATCCTATGCGGTACCATCGGGGCGGTCGAAGATTTCTCGGCCATCTTGCGTGCGCATCAAATCTTCCATCAACAGCTACCGTTCCAGTCCGGCTTCCACTCACCCTTTGTGAAGGATAAGCTGGACCGGATCCTGGACGGCCTCGAAACCATGGAGTTCCAACCGACCACTATTCCGCTCTGGTCGGCCACTACCCTGGATATTTACCCCGAGTCATACGACGAAATCCGCTCGCTGAGCGTGGAGCACCTGGTGAAACCCGTGCGCTTCCGTGAGCTGATCGACAAGCTGTATGCTGAGGACGTACGCATGTTCATACAGGTCGGTTCCGGCGGGCTGGTAGGGTTCGTGGACGATACGCTGAAAGGCAAGCCATACAGCGCCATCGCCTCGAATGTACCGATCAGGGGCGGCTTGCAACAATTGCAGCGTGTAATGGCGGCATTGTTTGTAGAGGGCAAAAATATCGACCTCGCATTCATGGGGATCGAGACGCAGCAAAATCCGCATCGCAAACCGATGAAGCTTCAACTCGGCTCACCTTTCGTGACTGAGCTGGATTCATTGAAGAAAATTACATTTAGCCAGCCGAAAAAAGAACTGGCACTGGACGATGTGGCGCACCCGGTAATGAAGGCATTATCGGCGAATATGGACGAAATTGCCCTGGTGCAGGCCGAACTCGCGGGGCTGTTCCGCAACCAGTCGGCCGCAGCGCCTGTTGCCCGAACTACCGTTCAACCGTCAGCACGACCAGTAGTTCAGCCCGACGCTTTTAAGCCGCTCATACAAGACATGCGGCCACCCTTCAAAAAGCAGCTCGACATTTCGCTCCAAAACAGTCCCTGGCTGATCGACCATTCGCTCCTCAAACAAAAGCCCAACTGGCACTGCGTGGAGGATATGGACCCGGTGATCCCAATGACGATGATCTTCGAGGTGTTCGGCGACATCGCCCGAGAGCAGGCGCCCGGACTGCGCGTGCAAAAGATCTTGGCCATTAAGGTATTTCAATGGATGAATGTGGTGGAACCCTTCCGCGAGACCGTCACCGGCGAGTGGAAAAGTCCCAACCGTGTTTACCTCGACCTGGACAAATATGCCAATGCCGAAGTACAACTTTCGGAAACGAAAGGCACGCCCGAAACAAATGGTTATGATATCGGCGAGTCGCTCGGCATTACCATTACGCCAGAGCAGATCTACCGGGAAAATATGTTCCACGGCCCTGCCTACCAGGGAATCCGGGAAGTAGTGAGTGTGGCTCAAAACGGCATTACCGGCCTTATTTCCGGTGATGCTGGCAAAGGCTCGCTGCTGGATAATGCAGGGCAACTCTTCGGCCTCTGGCTCCAACTCACACTGACGAAGGACCGCATTGCATTCCCGGTAAAAATCAACGAGGTGGAGTTTTATGGTGAGATGGAAGACCAGGCCGGCGTTTTCGAATGTACCTGCCGCCTTACCGAGCTCACCGACGAAACTGCCACCGCCGATTTCATCCTCAAACGCGACGGGAAAGTATGGTCGATCATCCGTGGCTGGCAGAACCGCCGTCTGGAAATCGACGAGAAGCTCTGGAATGTATCCATGGCACCGTTGCAGAACGTGCTGTCCGACGAAGTGGCGCCCGGGGTGTTCCTTTTCCGCAATGCCTACCAGCGCGTTGTTTCATGGGATTTTATTTTAAAAAGATATTTCAACCAACCCGAAAAACGGCACCAGCGTAGCCTGATACCCAACAAAAAGAAGGAATGGATGATCAGCCGGGTGGCCGCCAAAGATGCCACGCGTATGCTCCTGCTACGCTCGCGCAAGGAGGCGTACTTCCCGATCGAGTTTGAGATACGGTCGGATGAGGTCGGCAAACCGTTCCTCGACGGCCCGATGACGAGGGGCATCCACATTTCACTGGCACACAAGAACCTGGAAGCCGTGGCCATTGCCAGCGAAAAAGGTCCGGTAGGTATTGATATTGAGGAAATACAGCCAAGAAGCGCAGGTTTTACGGAAATCGTGTTCACCGCTGCCGAGCTGGCATTGCTCGACGGCCGCGACCAGGACGAATGGATGACGCGCTGCTGGGTAGCAAAGGAAGCATTCGGCAAAATGCTCGGTAAAGGCCTCATGGGCAATCCCCGGGCCTACCAGATTGAAGAGATCAACGGGGATGCATTGCGCATTCAGGATATATGGATCAATACTATCAAACATTTTAATTACATCATCGGATGGACCAACTGACACAAGACAAGCTGAGCAAAGAGGAGATTTTTGAAACCCTGAACCAATTCATCACCGAGGTGATCGGCGAGGAATTTGTGGAGGAGATGGATATTACGCCTGCCAGTTCATTTACCAAAGACCTTGAAATGGACAGCATCGAAATCGTAGCATTCTCGGAAAAAGTCAAAAATCATTTCGGATCGAATATCGATTTCACCGGCTGGCTGTCGAATATGGATTTGGATGAAATTATCCAGCTGAAACTCGAAGACATCATCACTTATATTCAGGAATGCCAGTAGTCAGCCTGCCGAATGTCCGCCTGCACGTGCAGGAACTGAACCCCGAGGGCGCGGAGACGATCATCATGGTGCACGGGATGTTCAGTAACCTCGCCGTGTATTATTTCAATATCGCTCCCATACTCGCGAAGCATTTCCGCGTGGTGCTGTTCGATATGAAGGGTCACGGCATGAGCGAAAAAGTACCAACCGGCTACGACCTCACTTCAATGACCGACGACCTCCGCGACCTGATGGACATCCTCGGCATCGAAAAGGCGCACCTGGCCGGTTATAGCTACGGCGGATTGGTAGCCTTGAAAATGGCAACCCGCTTTCCGGAGCGCGTAGGCAAACTGGCCATCATCGAAGGCCCCGACCCGAGCGAACAGGAAACGCTCACGATCATCGACACTTACAGCAAGGAGTTTTTGATCCATTACATCGAAAACTTTGCGGATACAACGCGCCTGCTTGCGGGTAAAAGACAATTGGAGAAGAACCACCGGATGTACGAGTTTCTGTTCAATGAAACTTCCATCCGGTCGGATATGGAGGGAGAAAAGGGCTTTTTCAGCGATCCTTTGGTAACAGCAATTCAGCACGAGACGCTATTGATTTATGGAGAAGATTCCAATTGCGTGCCTTCCGGCCGGACGTTGGCTAAGAGAATCCCGAACGCCTCGCTCGTACTGGCTCCCGGCGACCATAATGTGCCCGTACAGCAGCCGGAGGTAATAGGAAAGGAACTCGAGAAATTTCTCGAACCGTCCCCGTTGCCCGTCGCCCGAAATGCCCCGTCGCCATCGCCCGTCGGCTGAAGCCAACGGAAATAGATAAGAGAGAACGCAATCCACAACCCCGGACTTCAGTCCGGGGGAGGTACCATAAAGCAACAACGCTACGGCACCAAACCACCCGTCGGCTAAAGCCAACGGAAATAGATAAGAGATAACGCAATCCATAACCCCGGACTTCAGTCCGGGAACGGTACTAAAAAGCAACAACGCTACGGCACCAAACCACCCAAAAAGACCGATACGATACCGCAAGATGCCCAAATACACCTTTATCGTTCCGCCGCTAACCGGCCACATCAACCCGACGCTCAGCGTTGGCGCGGAGTTACTGGCGCTGGGCCACGAAGTGGCGTGGATCAGCCTCGACGAACAGTTACAGGAAAAACTGCCAACCGGCGGCCAGTTGCTCGTAATCCGCTACAACCAAGATGATTCCGAGAAGCAGGCCAACGCCGAATACCTCGATATTATCACCAAAAAGAACGTCTACGGCATCGAGAGCATTAAGTTTCTCTACGAAGAGGTGCTCGTGCCGCTCAACCGCTACATGTTCGACGGCATTATGCAGTTGCTCCAAAGCTGGCAGCCCGATGTTGTGATCAACGACCACCAGGTATTTGCCGGCGGTATGGCCGCGCATTTGCTCGATATTCCTTACGCGACGTCGGTAACCGCTCCGGCCGCCGTAAAAATGATGGAAGATTTGCCCAAAATTCATGAATGGGAGGTAAAGCAGATCATGGGATTGCAACAGGAACTTGGTATCGAAGGTGACAAATCACTCGCGACCTCCGAATTGCTGACGCTGGTATTTACTTCGAGGGAATTTTTTGGAGAAATGGAGTTGCCGGAATATTACCGTTTCCCCGGCCCGGTGATCAGCAACCGTATTGCCGACATTCCATTCGACTGGGAAAAATTAAAGGCTCAAACCGTTCCCAAAATCCTCATCTCCATAGGCACCACATTCGATCACCAGTTCAAGAAGGACTTCTTTGCCAAAGTGATTGAGGCATTCGGCGGCGAGGAGCTATTGGTAGTGGTGGTTTCCGACGAAACGCTGTTCGAATCGTGGCCTGCCAATTTTCTGGTAAAACATCGCATACCCCAACTCGAACTGCTCCCTCACCTCGACGGCGTAGTGTGCCACGCAGGCCATAATACCGTCTCCGAAGCATTATCCAACGGAATACCGCTGGTGGTGATCCCGATCGCGTACGACCAGTCACACGTAGCCGGTCGCGTGGTCGCGAACAGGTGCGGGGTGAGGCTCAATTTCAACCGTTTTAAAGCCCCGCACCTCAAAACCGCGGTCAATGATATTTTAAATGATCCGGGCTACCGACTCGCAGCGCACCGTGTCCAGGCCTCTTTCGAGCAGGCGGGCGGCACCCGCACCGCGGCGCAGTGGCTCGATCAGATACCCGTTAAAGTCTTGCATAATGGCTAGATTCCTCTTTGTAGTACCCCCTTTTTTCGGACATATCAGTCCTACACTCAGCGTTGGAGCAAGCCTCCTCGCCAATGGGCATGACGTAGCATGGACGGGCCTCATCTCCCTGGCCGACAAGCACATTCCCGAAGGCGGCCACTACATCCTTCCCGAAGCAGAACTCGCACCGCACCAGGAAGAGATCGCACGCATCCTGAAACGCCAGGACGACGGTCCGTCCCTCTCCGGCCCCGAAGTGATGAAACTTGCGTTGGAAGAAACCTATATTCCCTTTGCGCGCATTATGTTCCCGGGCGTATCGCGCGTGGCCGACGATTTCCAGCCGGATGTGATCGTGAATGACTGCATTACCTTCGCCGGAGCATTGGTGGCGCATCTCAAAGGCATCCCATGCGTGACCACCACACCCGTGCCGCCGGATGTGATGGGCGATACCGCCATCTCCGCCCCGAAAATCTTCGAATGGCAACAGAACCTTATCAAAGGCCTGCAGCGCGAGCTCGACATTTATACCGACGAGTTTGTGATCCATTCCCATGAGATGAACATTGTGTTCACTTCCAAGGAGTTTGCCGGCTTCCCGGAGCCCGATCCGCATATGAAATTTGTGGGGCCGGTGAAAGGCAGGCCCAACGATACCCCGTTCGACTGGGAAAGGCTCGAAAAAGCTACTACGCCCAAAGTATTTGTATCGCTGGGCACATTGCTGGTCGATATCCGCAAGGAATTTTTCATGAAACTGATCGAAGCATTCGGCAACGAACCGATCACGATCGTGGCGGCCACCGATCCGTCGGTGATCGACGAATGGCCGGAGAACTTTATTGTACAAGGATTTGTGCCTCAGGCCGATATTATCCCAAAAATGGATGCGGTGATCTGCCACGGCGGGTTCAATACCGTGAACGACACGTTCATGAACGGCCTTCCGATGCTCATTACCCCTATTGCTTATGACCATTTTCACACCGCCGCTTTGATCGAAAATGCAGGCTGTGGGATCAAAGTCAGGTACAAGAGGCTGCGTGTGCCCGATGTAAAAAATGCGATGAAGGAACTGCTTGAAAATCCGCAATACCGCAACGCCGCGGAGCATATCCGCGACACGTTCAATGCCGCGGGCGGCAATGCCAGAGCCGTTTCATTACTCGAAGATTTCGCAATCGCCAACCGTGTAACCGAAACCGCGTAACCGATGAAACGAAACCTGCTTTTCCTCGAAAGGGTGCTTTTGGGCGATGGTACCGAGCCGTTTCACGGCGTTTACGCATTGAAAATCAATGGTGTGATCGACCATGCAGAGCTCGTCGGCGCCCTCGCCCGCTTACAGGAGAAGTATGTCATGCTGCGCACTGCTATTGGCATAGACACATTGGGGAGACCTTATTTCCACACCCCGCCAACGCCCCCTGCGATCCCCCTCAGAATCGTGGAACGAACAGGCGACGAAGACTGGAACCGGGAGACTGTGCATGAGCTCGGTACCTCGTTTGATATAACTAAAGGCCCGCTGTTCCGCATTACCTGGATCCGTTCAGCCGAAGTATCGGATCTCATTATGGCTTTTCACCATTGCATGTGCGACGGCGGCTCGGGTGTAGCATTGTTGTCCGACCTGCTGGCATTGCTCGATGATCCGCAGGCAGAGATCGGCAAAGCGCCGGCATTCCAAAGCATTCGCGACCTGGTACCGGCCGAAATACTCGACAATGGCCGTAACCGCTTCAAGGCGAAGTTCTCGGCCGCGCTGGTAAACCTGGGACTTTCATTAGGCTCATTGTTTATATCAACCAAAAAGAAACCCGCACCACGTTCTGCCGACTACCTGGTCAACTGGAAGCTCGGCGTAGAGCAATCGAAAGCGCTGTTTAGCCATTGCAAACAAGAAGGTGTGACGGTCAATACTGCTATCGGGCTTGCATTGATGGAGGCATTCAAAGCGGTAAATGGTGCAGGGGCACATGGTAAAGCAACTTGCCCGGTGGATATCCGCCGTTATATGCCGGAGGTAAAGCGCAATATGCTGTTTTCCTACGGACTGGCTTTGAATATCAGTCTTCAACAATCCATTGGAGCCGGTTTCTGGGAGAAAGCCAAATTGCTTCAAGCCCACGTTTCCAAACAGATGGCAAAGCTGAACCCCTACGAATTTACGATGATCATGGAGGCATCGCACGGTTCTGTTCATAAGTTACGCCGGTTTCTGACCTATGCCAAAGTGGGCAACGACTTTATGTTTTCCAACATGGGTAAGCTTGACATTCCGGTACAATACCGGAATGTCACGGTTGAAACCATTTACAGCCCCACGGTCATCGGCCCGTTTGCGAATCCCAACACCATCATAACCACCACTTTCAATGGCCAAATGGATTTCTCATTTGTTTCAAATCAGGAATTCCTGCCGCGGGATACTGCCATGCAAATCCGGGAAAAAGCCATGGAAATCCTTTTTGAAACCGTGGCCATACCCCATTCCATGCGCTTATGAAAAGGAGGTTGGGCTTTCTGGAAGCTTCCATGTACGCAGGCGCGGATACGCCCGTGAATGTGGTATTTCCGGTAAAGATAGCCGGAGCGATGGAAGAAGCTGCGTTGATCGGCGCATTGCAGAGAATCCAGCGAAAACACCCTTTCCTGAACGTTACCGTGGAAACCGACGCCAAAGGTATTCCCTGGTATGTAACACCCGGCTCAATATTACCCATTCCGCTGCGGATCGTTGACAGGCTTTCGGAAGAGACCTGGATTGACGAAGCAGAAACGGAATGGAGCGCCCCCTTTAACCAAACCAATTTACCTCTGGCCAGAATTACCTGGGTGCGTTCCGGACAGGTTTCGGAGTTGCTGGCGGTCTGCCACCATTGTATAGGCGACGCCACCTCAGCCATGACCATCATGCGGGAACTGCTCGAATGCCTCGCTGACCCGGCAACCGATCTGCTCCCCTATCCGGCTATTTCACCCGATGCTTTGGTACCCGTGGCTGTCAGACAGAATATCCTCAACAGGCTCGCAGGCAAGGCCATCGCGGGCATTACGCGGGTCTTCCTTCTGGCCGTGACAGGCATGAAAGAAGTGGTAAAAGATCGTTTCTATACCATCCGCTGGAAGCTCAGTGAGGAGGAAACGGCTACTTTGCTTTCCGTTTGTAAAGAGAAAGGCATTCACCTCAACGCCTCGCTGATCCTCGTGTTCATGCGCGCCTTCGAGCGTGCGGGCAATGTGCGCACGAGCGGGAGAATGTTCGCGTCCGTGGATATGCGCCGGTTTTTACCTCAGATTAAAAAAGACCACCTCTTTCCGTTCCCGTCGATGGTAGGCCTCGAAACGCCCAGGGACAAGAACGGATTTCGCGAGCAGGCCAATGCGTTGAAAGCCCGCCTGCATAAACAGCTCGAAAAGACCGATGCCGCACGGTTACTGCTGTTCAGCGAATACCTGGTACCGCTTTATCCGCGCAGCATCAAATATGCGAAAGCCGGAAAGGGCGGTCACGATTTCGCATTCGCTAACATCGGCCGCATTCCGCTGAATGAAACTTATGGGCCGCTCAGGGTCGTCGAAGTGCATTGCCCGCTTTCAAGATTCCCAATGGGAAACCCTTCGAAAGTGTCGGTATCGACGTTCCGCGGGCGTATGGATTTCGCATTTCACTCCGAAGAAAAATATATTGCACGCCAGGATGCCGAATTTATTATCGGCACGGCGATGAAACTGCTCAGAGAGCATTTACTCGAAACTAAACCCCTTACCATCCCGGATTTGAAATGAACAGACAAATGATTGTCGGAGAGCGTATTATGTACGCTGATGGGCTCGCACCCGTGAATTGCGTTTTTACGGCTACTATTGAAGGACATTTTTCCGAACAGCAGGTAGCCAGTGCGCTTGCAAAAATTCAAAATCGGCACCCCCTACTCCGCTCAAATGTCAAAAAAAATAAGACAAATGTCCCGACATTTATCGCCAATCCGGATATTCCTCCGATCCCAATTCACATTATTGAACGGACATCCGACATTCAATGGGAAGAAATAAGTCTTTTGGAATGGGAAAGACAGTTTGATCTGACGAAAGGACCGGCTGCAAGACTCATATGGCTACGATCGGAACAGGTATCGGATATGCTTCTCGTATGCCCGCATTGCGTCTGCGACGGTTCGGGGTTCGTAACCCTCATGCGCGAGCTCCTGCTCTTGCTCGACGGCGCTGAAATGGATCTGGAATCCTACGACGGCTTCCAGTCCGTCAATTCCCTCGTTCCGGCTTCGATCCGCGATAGCCGGATGATCCATTGGAAAGGAAAACTTTTTTCGGCAATGGCAAAAGGCCTTTTTACCATCCTGAATCCCAAACCGGCGCCGCGCACGGGCGACTACTACTTCCTTACCCACACACTCGATAAAGAAACAACCAGCGCATTGGTCAAAAAATGTAAGGCTGAAAAAACGACCGTCCAGGCGGCATTGTGTACTGCCTCATTGATCGCGCACCGGTCGGTAAAGGGAAAAGCTTCACGGAACAAAGTCATCAGCCCCGTGGACATACGGCGGTACCTACCCGCCATCGGCCGAGACCATCTGTTCGCATTCGCCCCGATTGTGGAGCTTTCGCTGACTCAAAAAGATCCACAAAATGACTTCTGGACGGAAACACGGAAAATGAAACAAGCGCTGGTTGAGAAAGCCGAAGGCGTGAATGCAGCCGAAATGATGTTCATCACCGAGTATTTCCACAGCTCCACGGAGGCATTACTCAGGCATATGCGCTCTACCAAGGGCAGCCACGACATTACGATCTCCAACATGGGCGTGCTGGATATCCCAGTGAGTTACAATAATTTCCGCGTCCGCGCTATCCACAGCCCATCCGTGGGGTTCCCCTGGCGCAACCCCAACACCCTGGTCGTGAGCACCTTCGCCGGCAGAATGGATTTCTCCTTCTGCTCGCACGAGAGCTTCCTTCCGATGATCGATGCAGAGAAGATTTGCCGGGAGGCGATGTGGATGTTGCTGGAAGGCACGCAAGTCACCGCCTAGCTAGCCCTATTCCCCTTCAGCAACATTCCCATCGCATCATCCAGCGACCCGGCACGGTTTACTTCACCGGAGTTGACGAAGAAGATTTCGTCGGCATTTTCGATGGTGTTAAGGCGGTGGGCGATGATCACTTGAGTGGTCGATTCGGGGAGCTGTTTCAGGATGTCGCCGAGGAGTTTTTCGGTGACGATGTCGATGTTGGCGGTGGCTTCGTCGAGGATCAGGAGCTCGGGGCTGCGTAGCACGGCGCGCATGAATGCGATGAGTTGCTTCTGCCCCAGGCTCGTACTGTCGCCGGTTGCCGAAACCTTTGTTTCCAACCCGTCTTCAAACAATGTGAGTATTTCTCCCAGGTTAGCACTACGGATTACCTGTTCCAGTTTATCATTGGAATAATCTTTCAACTGGTCGTTGCCATAAAGGATATTCTCACGAATGGTGCCGGAAAACAGGAATGGTTCCTGCAAAATGAAACCAATCTTCCGGCTTCTTTCTTCGGGCGTATATGTGCGGATGTCGCGGCCATCAAGCAACACGGTTCCCTGGCGCGGGTCGTACAGGCGCGCGATGAGCGAGGCTGTGGTGGTTTTTCCACCGCCGGTAGGGCCGATCAACGCGTAGGTTTTGCCGCGTTCCAGTTTAAAATTGACCTGATGCAAAATCTCACGGCTGTCATACCCGAAACGGACATCGCGGAATTCCAGCAATGCACCGCCGGCTTCGCAGGTCGTTTCGGGTACAGGTACCAGATCGGTTTCCAATGCCAATATCTGCGAAATACGGTTCCAGCCTGCCATCGCCACCTGAAAACTCGTCCATAACGCCGCCAACTGCCGTAGCGGGTTATAGAAATTGACCGCATAAGCCAGGTAACTCACCAATAACCCCACACTGAACTCACCCATGCTGATCAGGTGAATGCCGTAGGTAAGCACTACCAACTGGGCGATGTTGGAGAAGAATGAATAGGTGGGTAGAAAAATATTGTTGGCCAGGCCGGCACGAATGGCGGTACGATAGTTTTCAAGGTTCGCCAACTGGAAACGCTGCCTGAAATAGTCGCGGCGGTTGAATGCGATCACCACTTTGAAATTGTTCAGGCTTTCCTGGATCTCGGCGCTCAGCGCACCGGTACTTTTGAGGTTTTTGGCATTGGTAGCCTTCACCCAGGGCGAAAGCACGACCGTAAAAATCAGGATCAGCACGGCAGGTGCCAATGCCGCAGCGCCAAGTTTTATATTAATCACCAATAGAAAAATACCGGCACCCAGCATTGTAAAAATACTTCCCACAAACTGCATGAGCGATTGCGAGAAGAACTGGTTCAGCTTGTCGGTATCGTTATTGACACGGGAAATCAAATCACCGGCTTTGTTCTGGTTGAAAAACGCGACGGGAAGCTGTTGCAATTTGTTGAAAATGGCATTTCTGAGCGTAAACAACAACCGCTGCCCTACTCCGCCCATCAGCTTGGTCTGGGTATAAGCGGTAGCCAGGCCGAGCAAATACATCGCCAGTAATATCCCCCCAAAAACCAGCAGTCCATCAAACTGCTTCGTCACCACATACTTGTCAATGGCGTGACCGATAAGATATGGGCCAAACAGGTTTACTGCCGTATTCAATGTAATGGCCCCCAGCGCCAGAGCCAGGTTACCCCGCTCATGCGCGATCAATTTCAGCAACTTCCTGAGCGCCTTCAACGTGGAGGTCTTCTGCTGCTCTTCCGAAATTTTGTTAAGATCGTAGTTCATAGTTGCTCGTGCTTTGTTGCGAATTGAAAATCTGCACGTATTCCGGACTTGTGAGCATCAGCTCGTCGTGCGTGCCGCAGCCGATCAGCTCACCCTCCATCAGCACCACAATCTGGTCGTAATGCTCGATGGCTGCGATTTTCTGCGTCACGGAAATCAAAGTAATACCGGGATAGTTCCGTTCCACATTCGCCAGGATCTTCTTTTCAGTGGTATTGTCGACCCGCGCCGTAAAATCGTCGAGCAGGAGTACTTTCGGGTTCATCGCCAATGCACGGGCCAGCATGATGCGCTGCTTCTGCCCGCCGGAAAGGCTCGCCCCGCGTTCGGAGACGATGGTATCCAGGCCGTCGGGCAAGGTTTCGATAAAGGCAGTCAGCTCGGCGGTATCGATCGCTTTCTGCAGAGATTCGTTCGTGACGGTCGCGCTGAATGCGATGTTTTCACGGATACTCATATTAAAAATGATGCTATCCTGAAAAACGAAACCCACCTGGCGGTGAAACGACTCACTGTCGTAGTAGTCGATCGGATGGCCGTCGAAGGTAATACGGCCCTCCTGCGGCTTGATGAGGCCCGTCAGTAAATAAAGCAGCTGCGTTTTCCCCGCGGCTGTCGGGCCGATTACAGCAATGCGCGAACCTGCATTCACCGAGAAAGTAACGTCCTTCAACGCCGGCTTTTCGCCGTACCGGACCGTCACCTGCTCCAAGCTGACATTCCCGCGCAGCGCCTCGGTAGAAGCACCGCCCGGCACGGGGTCCGCAATATTCAAAACGCCCGAAATCCGCTGGTAGGAAGCGGTGGCCTGGGCAATCACATTGCTCATAAAGCCAATAACCAGGATCGGAAAAATAAGGATACCCAAATAGCTGTTGAATGCCGCGAAACTTCCCAAAGTCATATCGCCTTCGATCACAAAATGCCCTCCGAGGACGAGGATCGTCAGCATGGAAACGTTGGCCGTAAACGTCACCACGGGAATAAGTCCGGCAAACAGGCTCAGAATTGCAAGCCCGAAACCTTTGGCTTTAGTATTCGCTTCCAGGAATTTGGCATATTCCAGCTGCTGGGAATTTACGACCCGAATCAGCGCGGAACCGAGGATACTCTCGTTGATGATCTTGTTCAGCCAGTCGATCACCTCGCGGCTTTGTACAAACAAGGTGCGGACTTTCTTCAGGGTAATGGCAAACATCCCGCCGATAATCGGGATGATAGCAAGTACCGTTAATGCCAGTTTCCAGTTAATGCTCAGCAACAAAACGCTCGCGCCTATAATGAGGAACAACGACGAAACGATCGCCACAATAGCCTGTGACACAAACATTTTGATTGAATCAATGTCGGCAGTAAGATTGGTCAGCAGCTTCGCGGCAGTAGTTTCTTCAATAAATGCGTGGCTTTGTTTGGAGATTTTGTCCGCCAGTTTCGTCCGCAGGTCGCGGGCCACTTTTTCGGAAGCGTAAGTCTGGACAATGCTTTGCAGGTATGCAAAAACAAAAATGAAGATCACCGCGCCGGTGAACTCGGTCAGAATAGCATCGAGGTCGAACTGCTGACGGGTGTAGTCGTCGATCCCGTCAGCCACAAGCTTGGGAAGCCACAGGTTAACCCCATTGCTCAGCAATGCAAACAGGAGGAGCAGGACGATCAACCCCTTGTATGGAGCCAGTAAGCTGACTATGCCGGGCTGCTTGGGCTTTCCCGGATTGGCTTTTTCAGACATATGGGTTTAGCATTAGATACAGCGACAAATATAGCAAGGTATATTTTCGAATCACTCCCGGTCCGGGTGGTTAAATTTTGGTTAAATTTCCGCCCTTCTAAATCCAAACCGCACCTGAATGAAACTTCTGAATCTTTTCTTACTGACGTTATCGGTTACCGCTTCAGCGATGGCTCAAAAAGCCAAATCGTGGCAAAATGCCCTGCCCAACATCATTTACATCTACGCCGACGACCTCGGTTACGGCGAACTCGGCTGCTACGGCCAGCAAAAGATCAAAACGCCTAACCTCGACCGCCTCGCCAAAGAGGGCATTCGTTTCACACAGCATTACACAGGTACGCCCGTGTGCGCGCCTGCGCGTGCCATGCTCATGACGGGCAAGCACGCCGGGCATTCGGCCATTCGCGGAAATTTCGAGCTCGGTACCTTCCGCGACGATGAAGAACGCGGGCAAATGCCGTTACCGGCTTCTGAACTCACCGTGGCTGAACTACTGAAACAAAAAGGCTACGCCACCGCCCTCACCGGCAAATGGGGCATGGGGATGAACAACACCGAGGGCACGCCCAGCAAGCAAGGCTTCGATTACTACTACGGCTACCTCGACCAAAAACAGGCGCATAACCTCTATCCGTCGCATTTGTGGGAAAACGACCGCTGGGACACGCTGGCCCAGCCCTGGCAGGACGTCCACCGCAAGCTCGACCCGGCCACAGCCACCGACGCCGATTTCGATTCTTTCAAAGGCAAGGAATACGCGCCGATAAAAATGACCGAAAAGGCCCTGGCATTTATCGAACGGAGCAAAGGCGCACCTTTTTTCCTGTACATGCCGTACACGATCCCGCATGTGTCGCTGCAAGCACCTGAAGAATACGTTAAGAAGTACATCGGGCAGTTCGACGAGAAGCCCTACTATGGTGAAAAAGGGTATGCATCCACCAAATACCCGCTATCGACCTATGCAGCAATGATAACCTTTCTGGATGATCAGGTTGGGATTATTTTGGATAAACTAAAAGCCCTGGGGCTGGACGGGAACACTATCGTGATGTTCAGCAGCGATAATGGCGCCACTTTCAATGGCGGTGTAAACCCGCAATTTTTCAACAGCGTGGCCGGGTTGCGCGGCCTGAAAATGGACGTCTACGAAGGCGGTATCCGCGAGCCGTTTATCGCCCGCTGGCCCGGGAAGATCAAGCCTGGCCGGGTAACCGATCATATTTCTGCCCAGTTCGATCTTTTAGCCACATTAGCAGAACTGACAGGCCAACCTGCTCCTCCCACTGACGGCATTTCCTTTTTACCCGAACTGTTAGGGCAAACCAACCGGCAGCAAAAGCATCCTTATCTCTATTTTGAATACCCCGAAAAAGGCGGCCAGATCGCCATCCGCATGGGTGACTGGAAGGCCGTCAAAACCGACCTGCGCAAAAACCCGGGCAACCCCTGGCAGCTTTTCAACCTCCGGAACGACCGCAGCGAAACGACCGATCTCGCCGCCAAACACCCGGATATGCTGAAAAAATTCGATGAAATTGTTAAAAAGGAACATCAGGAACCTGCTAATCCGGCATGGCAGTTTGTGTTGCCGGTGATTGCGGCAAGTGCTAAATAATATGGCTTACACGGAGTACCATCCCCATCCGGCGCTCGCGCCGTACATCGATGCCTACTGGAAGATGACGGGCGATAATATGCCTTTGGCAGCCCAAACAATCCTGCCTGATGGCTGCGTCGATATCATCATGAATCTCGGTGATGACGAGTTGCCCGATGCGGATGGTTTCTTCATGAAAAATGAAAGAAGTTACCTGGTGGGAACGATGTCGCACGCCATTGAAACTACCGTTACGCCTGGGTCACTACTCATCGGCGTACGTTTCAGGCCGGCTGGATTTGCCGCATTTTATCGATATGATTCCCTGCACGAATTCACTGATCGGGCGGCTGAATTCGATCCAGCGCTCGCCCCGGACCTCCGTACGGCGGAAATGGCGCCCAAATCCTATCTCGATCAGTTCTTCCTCCGGAGGTTACAGGACGGGAACCGCCTGCTCACGTCGGTTATCACGGAAATTGAATCAAAAAATGGCTTGATTGACGTCACAACGCTGGCACAAAATAGTTGTATGACAATGCGGCAATTGCAGCGGACATTCAAACAGCATATCGGCCTCAGTCCCAAAGAATTCCTCAACATCATGCGTTTCCGGTACGCGGTGCAGCTCATCAAAAAAGGTGAAAAGCAGTCCCTGCTCGACATTGCACTCGAAGCCGGTTATTACGATCACGCACATCTCAGCAATGAAATCCGCAGATATGCAGGCATAGCTCCTTCCCTGATTTGATTTTGTCGCATTTTTCCAAACAACCTTCCCACGACGGCTGTTAGTTTTGTTGCATCATTCAACAAACATCCTATGGAACAACGACTCAGCGTCCTCACGCTCGCTGCCGACGATCTCCCGGCGCTCCGCGATTTCTACACCCATATTCTGGACTGGAAGATTGAAGCGGCTAATCAGGAGATCGTTTTTTTCAAATTGAACGGTATGCTACTGGGCTTATTTGGTCGGAAAGACCTCGCGAAATTCAATAATCAGGATCCGGAAGGAAGCGGTTTCCGCCCGTTTAACATGGCTTTGATGGTTAATTCCCGTGCGGAGGTAGAGGGTATTTGTGGTGAATTATCCGGGAAAGATGTGGAGATTGTCCAGCCCATAACCGAGCCGGCGTTTGGCGGCTGCTATTTCCTGTTTGCCGATCCGGAAGGGAATATTTGGGAAATTTCATACAACCCTCTCATCCCCATTGACCAATCGGGCAACGTGCTCGAACATCAATCGATCGACCATCTCTAAACCTCCGTAACAATGGCGAATTTCACATATACCATCCTGTACGTCAGGGACGTAACAGCGACCATCGAATTCTACGAAAATGCATTTGGCTTCCAAAGGAAGTTCATCACCCCTGACGGCGATTACGGCGAGTTGATCACCGGTAATACGACACTTTCATTTGCCCAGACGGAACTGGCCAGAACCAATGTTCCCGAAGGTTTCACGGAAAGCGATCCGGCTGCCAAGCCATTTGCATTCGAGATCGGGTTCACGGTCGTTAATGTGGAAGAGGCACTTCAAAAAGCATTAAACGCCGGAGCCACGCTGGTCTCAAAACCTAAAACCAAACCCTGGGGACAAGTAGTGTCTTATGTGCGCGATTTGAATGGGTTTTTGGTGGAGATTTGTACCGTAGTGGATTGAAATTCACCGGCGGTTGCATTACATTGGGCAGCAATTGAAATATCATCACTCATTACTGCCAAGTATAATAATTTCCCATGATTAACCAGGATTATGATCTGATCGTTATCGGCTCCGGGCCGGGCGGATACACTGCGGCCATACGCGCCTCCCAACTGGGCTACAAAACAGCCATTATCGAAAAGTACAACAACCTTGGTGGCACCTGCACCAACGTAGGCTGCATTCCCGCCAAAGCGTTGCTCGACAGCTCCGAGCATTATCACGACGCCGAAACGCGTTTTGCGAATTTTGGTATCAAGGTCAAGGGACTTTCGCTCGATGTCAAGCAGTTTTTCGGACGCAAAAGCGAAGTGGTATCCCAAAATGTGGCAGGGATCAATTTTCTCATGAAGAAAAACAAGATCGCCGTGATTTATGGTACCGCACGGTTCCTCTCCAACGACCGCATTACCGTGAAAGGCGCTGATGGTTCTGAGCAGGAGTATCAAAGCAAATACACGATCATTGCGACGGGCTCCAAGCCGATTTCCCTGCCCAATGCGGCGATCGACAAAAAACGCATTATCTCTTCCACAGAGGCATTATCGCTGAACGAAATCCCGGCCACAATGTCGGTAATCGGCGGCGGGGTGATCGGCGTGGAAATGGCGTCGGTGTACGCGCGGCTCGGTACCAAAGTTACGATCATCGAGTACGCAGCCAATCTGGTGCCGACCATGGATAAGGAACTGACGACCGAACTGAAAAAGATCCTGACCAAATCAGGTATCGACATCCTCCTCAGCCAGCGTGTCGATTCGGCGGTAAGCGACGGCAAGAAAGTGACGGTGAAGTACACCGGTGCCGACCAGAAACAGCAGGAAATCACCAGCGACTATTGTATGGTGGCTGTGGGCAGGAGGCCTTATACCGACGGTTTGGGGCTTGAAAATACTTCGATCCGGAAGGACGACCGTGGCCGGATCGAGACCAATACGACCTTCCAGACCTCTGTACCCAACGTGTACGCGATCGGCGACGTCATCAAAGGTCCCATGCTTGCGCATAAGGCCGAAGATGAAGCGATTGCAGCGGTGGAAGGCATTCACGGCCATCCGCACCACATCAATTACGACCGCATTCCGGGTGTCGTGTATAGCTGGCCGGAGGTAGCGAGCGTAGGCCTTACCGAAGAGCAGCTCAAAGAACGGGGCATTCCCTATAACAAAGGCAAATTCCCATTCTCCGCAAGCGGCCGCGGACGCGCAGCCGGCGATACGTCCGGTTTCGCCAAAGTGCTTTCCGATCCCAAATACGGCGAGGTGCTGGGCGTGCACATTATCGGTGCCCGCGCCGCCGACCTGATTGCCCAGGCGGTGACGATCATGGAATATGAAATTACGGATCTGGCGTCGTCGACGATCTCCTACGCACACCCGACCTACGCGGAGGCGCTGAAAGAGGCCTTCCTCGCGGCATCAGGACGTGGCGCTTTGAATATGTAAAAGAAATGGCGCGAAGCTGGACCTTCACGCCATCTTACTCCACCGGAAACGGCCCTTCTTCGAATTCTTCTTCATGATATCCCTTACTGCCGATCTCCCTCGCCAGCTCGCTTCTGAAATCAGTACCGTTTCGCAAACTCCGGAGTACGTGGGTAAAATCGTATTCCGGTTCCCACCCCAGCTCCCCCCGCGCGCGCTCATTCACGTACACGCGGTCGATTTCGGGAAATACCTTCCAGCCCCGGGCATTAAAAAGCGCTTCGCATTCGGGATATAACGAGCGGATAACCGCGGGGGCATCGGTATGCAGCTGTGCCAGATGCGAAAGGGTAAACGGCGTGGTCGCGGAGATAATATACTTGCCGAAACCAATTGTTCCGGCTTTTTCCATGGCTAATAAATGTGCTGAAACGGCATCGGCAATATCGACGCGGCGGTAGAGCAATTCCAACGCCTGCACGTTGGGCGTATCGTAAAGCCGGCGGGTTTCCGCATTGTCGTCGTCCTCGGGAAAGAAGCGCGACGTGCGCAGGATCAACACCGGCAGTCCGTTTTTACGGTAAAAAAGCTCGCAAAGATTTTCCGCCGCCAGCTTGGTGACGCTGTAAATGTTTTTCGGGAGCGGAACCACTTCTTCCGTAATCCAGGCTGCGGGCTGCCCTTTCGCGGGGTTCATCGCCGCGCCGAATGTGCTGGTGGTACTGGTAAACAAAAAGGCCGAAACACGTTGCAACACTGTCTCTTCGAGCAAGTTAAGCGTGCCCGTAATATTGGTATCCACAAAATCCTGCTTACTGTGTGTGGCAACATGCGGCTTGTGCAGCGTAGCCGTGTGTATGACGGTACTAACTCCGCGCATCGCTGTTTTTACAAAATCCCTGTCTGCAATGTCGCCCACCAGATCGGTATATGCAGAATGTTTAATATCAATGCCCGTGGCCGCTATGCCGCGATTTCTGAGGGTACGCATAAGCGCCTCGCCCAAATGCCCGGCACTACCTGTTACCAGAATACTCATGATTGCTTCAAACCTGTTTTCCGGCAAAGGTAGGTGTCCCGGGTTCTGAAAAATATTGGGATAGCCGATAAAAACATTGAAATTTGTGCATGGCTTATATCATTGATAATGAATCATACCGGGAAATCGCAGGCAGGAAGTTTCTTTCACAGCCTTCGGTGGATACTTTCGAGCACGATGCGCCGCGGATACCTTTCGTGAACCATCGTGTGAAGAATATCTATGCCCGTAATTTCGGTATTATCCGTTTCCAGGCCGATTTTTTGCAGGATATGCAAATCCGCGGGATGAAAAGCGATCCGCACATCAGCCTGCATTTCCAGTTGACGGGCCATTCCCATGCGCATTTCCGCGATATTCCCGGCGAACACCCGTTGCGGCCGGCAGAGTATAATATTTATTATTCCGAAAATTTCGATTCGGACATCTTCTACAACCGTCAGAAAGGCTTTGAATACCTTGCATTGATTTTAAAAAAGGAGCATTTGCTGCAATTCCTGCAACAAAACGGCAGTCCGGTAAAACCACTGGAAAGAGCGCTGGAAAACGGGCAACCCCTTGCACTTTTCAGTAAAGCCGCACCCGTGAATGCCGAAATGCATTCGGTATTGCACCGCATATTGCACGCGCCGGTAGCCGACGATCTTTCGGAAATGTACCTGAATGGAAAAATTCTCGAATTACTCGCCCTGCAATTGCAGCAATATCGGCAAGAGCGCCATGTCCCCAATCTGCACGCGGCTACCGGACGAGAGTTAGCCGACATTTACGAATACCTCAGCACGCATTTTTTAACGGTGCATTCCCTCGAAAGCATTGCCGAAAACTCGCGGCTATCGGAACACCAGATCCGCGAGGGTTTCAAATCGAAATACAATACCACTGTATACGGGCTGATCCACGAAAAGCGGATGCTGCACGCCCGCCAGTTGCTGCTCGATTCTGGCCTGACGGTCGACGAAGTAGCCGAGGCCGTGGGATATTCCACCGGCAGCAATTTTATACAGGCATTTAAGAAAAAGTTCGGTATTACGCCCAAGCAAATGCAATTGCAACGTGGGACCGCCCAGCGGTAGGCCCCCTTGTCCCCCTCAAATCATCCATTTACGTTCGGTGGTAAATGAAATGGTAAGCCACATTTTATAATCTCCCCGGATGCGCTCGTAAAGCTCCTGCCGGATCCCGTCGAGTTCCTTCACCTGCGTATGTGCGAGCTCTTCGGGGAGTAAAAAATCGATTTCAATCGTATAACTGCTCCCTGTTTTGGCAACGCGCACATATTCGTCAACAAAGCCGTAATGCTTCGAGATGGCTTCGGCCTCCTGGTGAATTTTCTCTTCCACCTCGTCGTCGGGCGCGAATTGGAGCAGTTCGCGGATGTTTTTCCAGAATGTCCGGACGGGTATGCGCAGGAAAAGAATAGAAATAATGATCACCATTCCCGGATCGAGGTAGGGAATCAGGAAAGCCACGGACGTATCCCGCAGAAAGTATCCCAACGACAGCACGACGAGTACACCCGTACTCAGCAGGGCGTCGAGCTGCCACTCGGTGGCCTCAATGCGCACATATTCCGAGCGGATTTGCAGCGCTTTTTGCCTGAAATACAACCAGAGTAAAAAACAGCCGATAATGGAGGCTATCAGATAAGGCAAGGCTATGTCGAGCTCGACGAGCTTTCCGCCGCCAATAATGTCCATCACCGACGTCGCGAGTGAGTACAAACAGAGGAAAATGATCACTGCCGATTGCAGCGTCATTGAAAAAGGCTCGAATTGCGCGCGACCGAAAGGCAGGTCATCATCGTCGGGCTTGCGGACGAAGTTGTTCACCAGCAGCGATACGCCCGACAAGCTGATCCCGACCATCGAAAAAAGGGCGTCGAAAATAATGGATTTGGAATCACCGGCTATACCGACGATGATGGCCCAGATCGTAAATGCCGAACCGGTAATGATCGAAAGCTTGATCAGCCGCCGCTCCCTGAGCCGTTTTTGTCTCTCATTCATAAAGCCGGGCAAACGCAGGATACCGCGCGATCACCCTGAATAAGTTAGAAATACCTTTAAAGGAAAGCAAGTTCCGTAGAAGGTATTACCATTTTGTAAAATCGCGGTAGTGTCGTTATCGTGCTGTCATGCTTCCTGTCATTTACCTGCACGACCGACGCCGAACTGGTCGCCTGCGCGTACCGGCTTGCTCCCCGTAAACTGGATCTCCACCATCTTCTCACTGGCCACATTGTTATGAAACTCGTCCTTCAATGTACCGATGATTTGGCGGGTTTTCACATCGATCACCTCTCCGCTCGACGGGTAAGCATAGCGGCCGTCCATACTGAATGTAACCCAACCGGGCATGTCTTGCACAGGGATCGTAGTGAGCTGCTGGTAGGGCGGCTTTGCACTGAAAACGTGCATCCGCATATTGTGCCCATCGCAAAGCCAGATTTCCGTTTCATCGGGCGTGAGGCCGATTCCGTGGCTAGGGTTACCATGCCGCCGCACCGGGCCGCGCTCCCATCCTTCCACTTCGATATGTGCAATTTTAGTCCCTTTTTGAATATCGCCTACTTCAAAGCCGAGCAGACTATCGACCGTAATGTAAGCCCGCGATTCATCGGCGGTAATGGTGAATGGCCGTACATAATTCGCGAACGGCCCTACCTTCCGGGTGAGTTCATGCGTTTTCGGATTGGCTATGTGCAGCCACGGACTTGCGATATCGCCCATGTACACCGCATTTCCCGAAGCGCCGTAAATCGTATTATGCGCCCTTTTATGCACGTTGATCTTTTTGAGGATGTCGCCTGTCTCACAATTAACCACATTCCAGAACCCTTTTTCCAGTGACGGCAGATACATGGTGCGGCCATCCGGCGAGATAGCCATCCGGTCACAACCGCCTTCAAATGCCTTTTCCCAAACCACCTTTTCCGTCGTAAGATCAATGCGCTGCAATCCTTCGATCGTGCTTACGAAAATGCTGTTCAGCGGAAGGCTCACCGCAACACCTTTTACATTGGAAGGCTTTCCGTTTGGGTGCAGCCCGCGGGTAGCAATCCGTTTTACGAACTGGTGGTTGTTGTCCATATCAAAAACCAGTAACCCGTGCCCGCCGTAGCCCAGGTAGTCCCTGATACCGGGCGTCGCTACATACAGGTACCGTTTCGCGCCCGCAGGCGTGCCCGCCTTGCGCGTCTGCTGGGCAATACCCACGTGTGTGAAAGCTATTTGGAGGAAAATCAGCCAGAAAGGGATCCTTTTCATATTAACAGTAAAATTTAGGAGACAGAAGGCATCTTGTAGCCATTGTGGTATTCCTTGGCTATCAACTTATTGGCTTCATCATCCGTAAACTTCCCTTTTTCCTTATCCCAATAAATCTTCTTGCCTGTACGGTAAGCGATGTTACCCATTTGCGAGAATACAGCGATGTCCGAACCCACTTGGATAGGCGCATTCAGATCGGTCATTTTTCTGGATTTGATTACTTCGATGAAGTTCTGGGCGTGCAGGTCTAGGCCATTGTCCACCGATTTCTGAAATGCAACGGCTTCCATGCGCTTGCCTTCGGGAATCACTTCCCAACCGTCACGGTTCAAAACGAGCGTTCCGTTGTTCCCGATAAATGCGATGCCGTGCCCGCGCGCGTACGGGCCGCCGTCGATACCCATAGCGTGCTCCCACTGGATGTTAAACTCGTCGAATTCGAATACGGTCGTGAGAGTATCGGGCGTCTCAGCGCCGGAATCCTGATTGGCAAATTTGCCTCCGGCGGCCATAATACTGTTGGGAGTGGCAGATTTCATCCCCAGCAGCGCATAATCGAGCAAATGCACGCCCCAGTCTGTCATTAACCCACCCGCATAATCCCAGAACCACCTGAAATTGAAGTGAAAACGGTTGGGATTAAATGGCCGGTTCTGCGCTGGTCCAAGCCAGCTTTTATAGTCGACACCCGCAGGCGGGTTGCCGTCCGGCAGTTTGCTGATCGGGTTTACCCAGGCGAAGTATCCCCATACTTTCACGAGCCTGACTTTCCCCAGCTTGCCGGAATGCACAAAATCAATGGCATCGCGGAAGTGTTTCTGACTTCGTTGCCACTGCCCTACCTGCACCACGCGATTATAACGCTGCTGTGCAGCCACCATCGCCCGGCATTCAGCAATGGAGTTACCGATCGGCTTTTCCACATAAATATCCTTTCCAGCCTGGCAGGCTTCTACCATCATAAGGCAATGCCAGTGGTCGGGTGTGCCTATGACCACCGCATCGACGTCTTTATCAGCCAGCAACTGCCGGTAGTCATTATAAGTTTTGACTTTTGCACCACCCTTGGCCAGTTCCGCGGCACGCTTGTCGAGCACATTTTTGTCTACATCACAAAGCGCCACGCATTCCGTACCCGGATTTTTAAGGATGGCGTTCAGGTCGGCCCAGCCCATTCCGTTGATGCCAATGGCGCCAATGCGGATCTTGTCGGCAGGCGAGACCGGTGCAAATGCGGAAACGGATGAAGGTACAATAGCCGATAAGCCAGCTCCTGTGGCCAGGGCAGAAGCGGTACCAAGAAAACTACGTCGTGAATGGATCATAGGTCGGTTCAGGTTGGTTGCTTGATAAAAGTGACCTGTTGACAGATATTACCCATCATTTGAGAAAGGAACGCCGGCGACGTCAAGCGTTATGTGTTCACGCCACCGGCCAAAGACATCAGAAGGGGTTGCGTGGAGTTGTTACAATACTGTGAATCAATCTGTCCAGCTCTCTCTCCATATCTTTCAGGCGAGCGAGAACGTCAATATCGCGCGTGGCAGCGTAGGAATTTTGTAAATCCCTGACTTCCTTGATCCGAAGTGCAAAACTGAGGAGCGTCATGAGTTCGTTGAATTGGTGTTTCAGAATATGACGGCAAAGTAAATGCGAATCCGGTGCTTGTGTACGGGGGTGATGTGATTATAATAAAAATCTAATCCCCGCTATACGATATGTCCTTCGGGACATTCCACTGTCTTTCCGGGCTAACCTGCTTCCAACCGGAGAAACTAATTTTGCATCATTCTAATACGAAACACTTCGGCCGGACGGTGCGTCCAGCGAGTCACCCCCCGGCCGCGATCGAGTCAATTACGTTAAAACATTTGGATCATGAAAAAGAACATCATATGGGCGGTCCTGGCGATGTCAGTCTTCTTTACCGCTTGCAGCACAGGTTACAAACATCTGAAAACTTCGAAAGAAACCGGCTTTTCGGTCCGGAATTACCATACTTTCGATCTTCAATATACCTTCCCGGAGGGCGCCGATACCCTCGCTCCGCGTTTCGCCGAAAGCAAGCGACTGGCTACGAAACTGATCACGGCCAATTTGGCTCAAAAAGGTTTGGTCAAAAGCCAGAGTCCGGAACTAATGGTAAACCTGTCGGTACAATTGCAGGAAAAAACGCAGACCCGCACCACCGATTTCCGGACGGACGGTTTACCAAAATACATGGGGCAGCGGCGCTACTCCTGGAAGAGCGAGGAAATCGAGGTAGGAAAGTACCAGGAGGGCACGCTGATCCTCGACATCATCGACACTAAAAACGACAAGCTCGTGTGGCGGAGCGGCGTGAAGGGCATTCTGCCCGAGAATACTGCCAAAGCCGAAGCCGGCCTTACAGCGGCGATTAACGATCTCCTGGGCAAGCTCCAATAGCACGATCCCCAGGTCAATTCAGGCCCGGACACCAGATAGGTGTTCCGGGGGCCTGATGTCGGCGGTTACTTCCTCACACAATGTACCGCCAAGTTTCCGAGGGCATAAAAAAACCCGGAGTCAAGTATCAGCACCTTGGCGTCCGGGTAGAAATCAACAACAAAAAACCAAATCTCTCGACCGAAGCTACTAAGTAAGGAACGAGGTCGTGAAATTTTATAATCCTGCGGCACGAATGGGATTTCTAACGGCAAAGGCACTATATTGGTGCAATCCGCGACCTTGTTATGTTTATGAAGAAAATCGCATTGTTCCTTGCTTTGGCCGTGGCCGGGGCCGCCTGCCGCCAAACATCCGGAAAGAAAACCGAGATTGCCGTACGCGATACCACTATTACGGTCGAAAACTCTTTCACCGAGCTCTTTATCGACACGACGGCCCTCGCTTCCTACATCACCGCCCACTCGCTCGGTGATAGCCTGAATGCCAAGCTGCGAAGCTTTTATAACCACCGGAATTACCAATATGCCTGGTTTTTCCCTGACGGCATGGCCGAATTTGTGCCGATTTTCCAGAGCCTGCGGAACGACTATATCCATTACTCGGGAGATAGCACACTCTATAATCCGACGCTCGACAAGACCATCGACTCGCTTTCGCACCTGAAAAAGATCAGCCCGGATAATGCGCTGGTCGTCGATGCGGAGCTTGCTCTGACGGAACAGTTTTTCCGCTATACCGATCTCGCCTATTCCGGCGACCACAAAATCAATACGCAGGAACTCAACTGGTTTATTCCCCGCCGGAAGCTGAACCCGGAGGTCTTCCTGGATTCACTTTTGAAGAATAAGGGGCAGAACGTCGCGGCATACGAGCCTGTCAACAGGCATTACAATTTATTGAAACAGAAAGTATTAGAATATTATGCACTGACAAAAAATGGTGAACCGGATACGGTCGCAAGCGCCCGAAAATTCCGCGAGGGTGACCGCGATACGCTACTCGTAGCACTGAAAAGCCGCCTGCATTTGCTCGGCGATCTTCCGGAGCCGGACAGCACCCCGACCTTCGACTCCACACTGGCTAACGCCGTTAGGCATTTTCAGCAGCGCGTAGGTCAAAAACAGACGGGTGTTACCGGCCCTGCATTTTTCAAAGAGCTGAATGTTCCCATAGCGAGTCGCATCCGCCAGATGCTGATCAACATGGAACGCATTCGCTGGATGCCGGCCGCTCCACCTACCGATTACATTCTCGTAAACATCCCAGAATTCACTTTGCACGCTTATGAAGATGGCAAATTGTCATTCGACATGGTGATAGTAGTGGGTTCCGAGGCCAATAACACTGTCATTTTTTCAGGCACATTAAATCAGATCGTTTTCAGCCCTTACTGGAACGTTCCAACGAGCATTTTGAAAAAGGAAGTTTTACCGGGAATCAAGAAAAACCCGAACTACCTGGCGCGGCATAATATGGAATGGAACGGCGGCTCGGTGCGGCAGAAACCGGGCAAATCCAATTCGCTGGGACTTGTAAAATTCCTCTTTCCGAACAGTTACAGCATTTATTTCCACGATACCCCGAGCAAAAGTTTATTCAAGGAAAGCCAGCGGGCTTTCAGCCACGGGTGCATCCGCCTGGCTGAACCTAAAAAATTGGCGGAGTGGCTCCTGCGCCGCGACAGCACCTGGACGAGCGAAAAAATCACCGCAGCCATGCATGCCGGAAAGGAGAAATATGTGCGGCTCCGCGGCAAAAATGAGGTCCCCGTTTTCATAGGCTATTTCACCTCCTGGGTAGATCAGCATGGTAATTTACAATTCCGCAAGGATGTATACGGTCATGACCGCAAGATGGAGGAAAGGCTGTTCGGCCACACGGAAACGCCTCTCGCCCAAGTTGTAGCTCGCTGACACATTGCCCGGGAAAGGCGCTCCGGGCACGGTTTTAGTCTTTGAAATTTCCGGAAGCAGAGGTTACCTGCAGGTAAGCGGGTGATGGTTGATATTCTGAAAAAGCCGCCTTACCTTTGCTAACATCGTTAGGTAAATCTTGAATTACCATGGGAATCCTCGAGCGAAAAATTCGGCAAAAAGAAAATATGCGGACCAATATCCTGGCGGTAGCTATGCAATTGGTCAAAGAAGAAGGCTGGCAGTCCCTGTCAATCAGGAAAATAGCTGATGCCATCGAGTACAGTGTACCGGTGATCTACGATCACTTCGAAAATAAAGAAGCGATCCTCTTTGAACTTTCTATGGACGGTTTCCGGTTACTCGATAGATTACTGGAAAAAGACAAGCGCAAATATCCGGATCCGGAAGAACGGCTGAGGGCCCACGCCGAAACTTACTGGAACTTTGCTTTCAAAAATCCCGAATACTATCAGCTCATGTACGGTTTGGGAATGCCCTGTTCAAGCCCGGGCAAAGCGAAGCCGGAGTTCAATAGCTTCCGTGATCACATCGGCGAGGCCATTGAGGGAATCGTTAAAGATAAAAAATCTTCCGATGAGGAAACTTGCTTTAAAATTCATGCGTTCTGGTCAGTACTCCACGGCCTGATTTCGATCGTAATGATGCGCTGCTCGGATATCGACGACTCTCAAATGAACAAAAAAGTAATGGACGATTCTGTAAACGCTTTCATTAAGAACCTGTAATTTTTTTTCATTTTTGGTTAACACCGTTAGTATTAATAACTTCACTACCTATTCACAAACAACTGATTATCACCGCAAAAAGTCCACATCCATGAAAACCGTTCAACTAAAAAAAGCAAAAGGGCTAGCCGCATTCCTGCTACTAGCCGCGGGCTCCGCAGTCCTATATAGCTGTGGTTCCTCTACCGCCAACGCACCCGCTTCAGCACCGCCCGCTCAGGCACTGCCGGTTATCACCGTTAGCGATCACCAAGTGACCGCACACCGTGAATTCACCGCATCCATCCAGGGCAGCCGCGATATCGAAATCCGCCCGCAGGTGGATGGTTACCTCGACCGCATCTCCGTAGACGAAGGCGCATACGTACGCAAGGGACAGGTTCTGTTCCATATCGACGCCCGCCCGTACACCGAGCAACTCAACACCGCAAAAGCCAGTCTGCAATCGGCGAAGGCCGCATTGGAAAGCGCATCGATCAACGTTGAGAAACTGACGCCGCTCGTTGCCAACAAAGTGGTTTCCGACGTTCAGTTGAAAACCGCGAAAGCGGCTTACGACGCGGCGAAAGCCAATGTAGCGCAAGCGCAGGCAGCCGTAGACGCAGCGAAGATCAACCTCGGATACACTTCGGTAACGGCCCCGGCCGATGGTTATATCGGCATTATCCCTTTCAAAACGGGTAGCCTAGTGGGTAAGAATACCGTAGAAGCACTGACCGTCCTCTCGGAAACGAAAGACATTCACGTGTACTTTTCGATGAGCGAGCTCGATTTCCTGGATTTCAAGCAGGAATTTGAAGGGAATACCATTGAGCAGAAGATCAAGAACATCCCGCCGGTGGAACTCGTCCTGGCCGATAACAGCATTTATCCTCAAAAAGGAAAGGTACAAGTTGTTGAAGGGCAATTTGATAAAACGATGGGCGCTATCAACTTCCGCGCGACGTTCCCGAACGGAAACGGATTACTGCGCTCGGGTAACACGGGTAAGATCCGCATCCCGCGCCAGCTCGCGAAATCGGTACTGATCCCGCAGGAAGCTACCTTCGAGTTGCAGGACAAGGTGTTGGTATACACCGTGCTCGACAGCAACAAGGTGGAAGGCCGCCCTGTGACCGTTGCCGATCGCAGCGGACGTTACTATCTGATTTCCAAAGGCCTGAAACCCGGAGAGAAGATCGTATACTCAGGACTTGACAGGTTGCGCGACGGAATGGCCATTGCTCCGCAGAAAATGTCTATGGACAGTCTGCTGCACGCCAATCCGATCTGACCAGCCGGGTGTAAAAGGTTCGCAAATTCCACACCAACGAGCAGAGCACCATCGCATTACCCAATGCGATGGACAGCTCCCGCTTTGCCAAAACACTCGATCATGAGCCCCGTGAACGGGGACAAACTCTAATAATATGTTTCAGAAATTTATAGAAAGGCCCGTCCTTTCGACGGTAATATCCATCCTGATATTGCTCCTGGGGATTATATCGCTCACTACGCTGCCGATTACGAAATTCCCCGACATCGCGCCGCCGACGGTCCAGGTGACCGCCGTATATCCGGGAGCGAACGCCGAAGTAGTTGCCCGCGCAGTGGCAACACCCATCGAAGAAGCCGTGAACGGAGTGGAGAACATGACATACATGACCTCCTCGTCCAACAACGACGGTACCATGGCCCTGAACGTGTATTTTAAACAGGGTACCGACCCGGATATCGCTGCGGTGAACGTGCAAAACCGCGTTTCCAAAGCCGTAAGCCAGATTCCGCAGGAAGTTGTACAAGCCGGTATCTCTACGCAAAAGCAACAGAACTCGATCATCATGTTCGTGGCGCTTTCGAGCGAGGACAGCACTTACGACGAGACGTTCCTTTTGAACTACATTAAAATTAACCTGGTACCCCAGCTGCAACGTATACCGGGGGTCGGTCAGGCACAACCATTCGGTACACGTGATTATTCGATGCGCATCTGGCTCAAACCCGACCGCCTTGCAGCCTATGGACTTTCACCTCAGGAAGTAACAGGGGCCATTCGCGAGCAAAGCCTTGAAGCCGCCCCGGGTCGTTTGGGTGAAGCAAGCAAGGAGGTTTTTGAGTATGTTTTGAAATACAAAGGAAAACTCACGCAGAACAAGGAATACGAGGACATTATCATCAAAGCCAATAGTGATGGCTCTGTAATCCGCCTCAAAGACGTAGCACGGGTTGAATTCGGTTCTTATACTTATTCTTCCAATGGTAAACTGAATGGCAATGCGTCGTCCGGTGTGGCTGTGTTCCAGACTGCCGGTACAAATGCGAACGACATTCTGATCCAGGCCGAGAAACTGGTCGAGGACTTTTCCAAAACACTACCCAAAGGGCTGAAAACGACCATTATGTACAACTCGAAGGACTTCCTCGACGAGTCGATCAACCAGGTGCGTTCGACGCTTTTCGAGGCATTCATCCTCGTGTTTATCGTCGTGTTCATCTTCTTGCAGGATTTCCGTTCTACATTGATCCCGGCCATTGCGGTTCCGGTGGCGATCATCGGTACGTTCTTCTTCATGCAGCTTTTCGGCTTCACGATCAACTTCCTCACGCTCTTTGCATTGGTACTCGCGATCGGTATTGTGGTCGACGACGCCATTGTGGTCGTCGAGGCGGTGCACTCGAAGATGGAACGAACGCGCCTCGGAGCCAAGAGCGCGACGATTGAGTCCATGAATGAGATCTCCGGCGCGATCATTTCGATCACCCTTGTGATGGCGGCGGTATTCGTACCGGTCGGATTTATGCAAGGTCCCGCGGGGGTATTCTACCGGCAGTTTGCATTTACATTAGCCATAGCCATTTTGATTTCCGCTCTTAATGCGTTGACGCTCAGTCCCGCGCTGACCGCACTTTTCCTGAAAAACCCGCATGCCGAAGAAGGTCATGACGGCAAACGGAAAGGTTTTGGCGCGCGCTTCTTCGCCGCTTTCAATGCGGGTTTCGAGTCGATGACCGGCCGTTATGTAAAAAGCCTTCAATTCCTGATCCGCCAGAAATGGGTAACCATCATCGGGCTGATCGTGATCTCGGGGACGACCTTCTGGCTGACCAAGACGACGCCTACCGGCTTCATCCCGACCGAAGACCAGGGCTTCCTCCTGTACGCGCTCAACACGCCTCCGGGCAGCTCGCTCGATCGTACGTCGAGGGCGATGGCGCAGGTAGACAGCATTGTGAAAAAGTCGCCTATCGCCGACCAGCGCTATATTGTAGAGGGGATGAACATCATTTCGAACTCCAACGCATCGCCTTACGGGGTAGGATTCATCCGCATGAAACCGAAAGAACAACGCGGGGAGGTGCAGGATTTCAACCAGATCGTGGGCATGATGTCGCAGCAGGTACGTTCGGTGAACGACGCGAATGCGTTCTTCTTCACCTTCCCTACCGTGGATGGTTTCGGTAACGTCAGTGGCTTCGAGTTTATGTTGCAAGACCGTGGAAACGGCTCTTTGGAAAAACTCAGCACCACTACCAATGCATTCATCGGCGCATTGATGCAACGGCCTGAAATCGCCTATGCATTCACCACATTCGCGACGGGTAACCCGCAATTCCAGCTTGAAATCGACAATGCGAAGGCGAAGCAGCTGAATGTACCCGTAAACGAATTGCTGCAAACGCTGCAAATCTATTACGGTTCCAGTTTCGTGTCGGATTTCAACCGGTTCGGTAAATACTACCGCGTGATGGCGCAGGCCGATCCGCTGTACCGTCAGAACCCGGCTTCGCTCGATGGTATTTATGTAAAAAACACCGAAGGCGAAATGGTACCGGCCAACCAGCTGGTGACCTTGAAACGTGTGTTCGGACCTGAAACCGTGACCCGCAACAACCTGTACAATGCGGTAATGATCAACGGAACGCCAAAGCCGGGTTACAGTACTGGTGATGCCATCCGCGCCGTGCAGGAAACTGCGGAGAAGGTCCTTCCGAACAATTACAAAACCGAATGGACCGGTATGACACGTGAAGAAATCAACTCGGGCTCGCAGATCATCCTGATCTTCGTATTGAGTTTGGTGTTCGTATACTTCCTGCTGGCCGCTCAATATGAAAGCTACATCCTGCCGCTGGCCGTGATCCTGACGATCCCGCTGGGTGTGTTCGGGTCGATGGTGTTCATTAACTGGATGGGTATTGAAAACAATATCTACGTGCAGGTGGGCTTGATCATGCTTGTGGGGCTCCTCGCGAAAAACGCGATCCTGATCATCGAGTATGCCGTTCAGCGGCGCGAGGCGGGGATGAGCATTGTCGAATCGGCATTGGAAGCTTCACGCCTGCGCCTGCGCCCGATCCTGATGACCTCATTCGCATTCATCGTCGGTCTGTTGCCGCTGATGCGCGCCACCGGTGGTTCAGCGCTCGGAAACCGTTCGATCGGTACCGGGGCGGTAGGTGGAATGCTCACGGGGGTAATCTTCGGGGTATTTGTGATCCCGGTACTGTACGTGATCTTCCAGTATTTGCAGGAAAAAGTCGTCAAAAAGCCCGCTAAGCCGGAGCTCGTTGAAGCAGAAGCCTGATAGTGGCGCCTGCTTCGGCACCGAATTGCGATGACTATTTTATTTAAGATTAACATCATGAAAAATACATTCAGATTAACGCAAATACCCGTTCTGATCCTGCTGGTAACTTTGCTCGCCTCTTGCAAGGTGAGCAAGGACTACCAGCGCCCGGAACTGGCACTGCCCACCGGGTACCGCAGTGTGCCTTACGGCGACACCGCCACCATTGCGGACATGGGCTGGAAGGAATTCTTCCCCGATACCACGCTGCAACGGCTCATCGAGCGCGGCATTGCCTACAATTATGACCTGCAAATTGCCCTGAAACGCATCGATATTGCACAGCAGCAAGTAAAACAGGCCAAAATGCTGCAACTCCCGCGCCTTGACCTGCGCATTGCAGGCACGTACAACCGTCCTTCGAGCAATAGCTTGAACGGGATCAGCGCAAGCAGTTTCCTGGGAGCTAAACACATCGAGAACTATATCACAGCCGTGGATCTGTCGTGGGAAGCCGATATCTGGGGCAAGATCCGCCGCCAGCAGCAGGCGACCATGGGCCAATACCTGCAAACCTATGAAGCCACCAAAGCCGTACAAACGCGCCTGGTAGCCGATATTGCCAGAGGCTTTTTCAATCTGCTGATGCTGGACAAACAGCTCGAAGTAGCGAAACACAACCTCGAACTAAGCAACAATACGCTGAAACTGACAACCCTGCTCAAAGACGCCGGCGAAGTCACTTCGCTCTCGGTGCAACAGGCGGAAGCGCAGCGCGAGGCCATTGCATTGCTCATTCCACAGCTCGAACAGGATATTGCCATTCAGGAAAACGCATTGCAGGTCCTGACCGGCCAAATGCCGAACGCGATCGAGCGTAAAGTGAAACTGGCGGATTTCAAAGCGAACGACAGCCTGGCTACCGGTGTACCGGCTGCCTTGGTAAGCCGCCGTCCCGATGTACGGGCGGCCGAAATGTCGGTACTTGTCGCGAATGCGCAGCTGGGCGTGGCGCAGGCGAGCATGTACCCGTCGCTTATTATCTCGGCGAGCGGAGGGATTGAATCGTTCAAATCGAGCAACTGGTTCAATATTCCAGGCTCATTGTTCGGCATCGCGGCCGGTACCATTGCCCGCCCGATCTTCGCGAGACGCCAGCTGAAAACCAACCTGGAAGTAGCTAAAATCGAGCGTGAACAATCGGTAATGGAATTTCGTCAATCGGTGTTGAATGCGGTAGGAGAAGTTTCAAACTCGCTCGTTCAAACACAGAAACTGAAAGAACAGGAAGCCATCGCCAGCAACCAGGTCAACATCCTGACACAAGCCATTTCAAATGCGCAATTGCTGTACCAGAGTGATATGGCCAACTATCTGGAAGTGATTACCGCGCAAGGCAATGCATTGCAGGCGGAACTCAACCTCGCATTCATCCGCAGCCAGTCGCTCGTAGCGCGCGTCGACCTCTATCGCAGCCTCGGCGGCGGCTGGAAATAGATTCCAATCAGACCTACATACACTATGGTTAGCGTCTTTGTTAAGTGTAGTTAAGCACAAAAAGCCGTTGGACTCGATCCGACGGCTTTTGTATTTTCAATTAAGTGCGGTTCAGGACTTCGTGAATATCTCGGTAGTTTCATCCACGCCCATAATCACTGTCGTTGCGATATTAATAAACAACCCGTGCTCCACTACTCCGACAATTCGGGTCAGTTGGTCAGCCAGCGATGCCGGATCCTGAATTAATCCAAAATCGCCGTCGATCAACACATTACCTTGCTCGGTGATCAACGGCTTGCCATCCACCAAGCGTATTTTCCCCGAGCCATTCAGCTTCCTGATCTGTGCTAAAACATAGTTTTGCGCATAAGGGATCACCTCGATCGGCACTGTAAACTTGCCCAGGAGCTCCACCTTTTTGGTTGAATCCGTGATAATGACCTCCTGCTTCGAGAGCGAAGCGACCACCTTTTCTTTCAGCAGGAAGCTCCCGCCGCCTTTAATCAGCTGCAAATCGGTGGTGAATTCGTCGGCACCGTCGATGGTAATGTCTATTGAATCTACATCTTCAATTTTAAGCAGAGGAATATTCAATGACTCGGCCAACTCGCGGGTTTTTTCCGAGGTAGGTACGCCTTTAATATTCAATCCATTCTTCACCAGTTCGCCAATTTCGGCAATGGCAATATAGGCCGAGCTCCCGGAGCCGAGGCCTACAATCTGGCCATTGGAAAGGTATTTAACCGCTTCTCTGGCGGCTAATGTTTTTTCGTGTTTGAGGTCTTTCATATGTGTCGTCTACCTTAACGGCAAAGAAAATCTATTTTTCTGATAGGGAAACCCAATTATAGGGCAAGGTTTTTGCATAAAAGCTGGCAAAGGGAGTCCCTTTACCAGCTTACGGACACATTTTTTAGATAAATCACATATAACAACAGCCTTATGCCCAAATATATGCTCACCATATCGGCGAAAAAAGATGGGGTAATTTTAACCAATTCGTACAATTTCGAAGCAAAAATTCGCTTCTCCGAAGATACGCTGATCAACGATTTTCATGAATTTCATCCAGGCTACGAAGATATTCGTGTAATCTCTTACATTGAAATTGCCACCGACCTTCGGATGACGCCCATCATCGATAATTCGTCCGTCCTGGGCAAGCTCGCTTACGCGTAAGGCAGTGGCCGGAAAGTGATCGATGCGGCAAAGGTACCTTTCACCACTTAGCCCGCTCATATTGCACCGGCCACGCAACGGTATCCTTTAAATCTCGCGCAGCTTCCAGCGGAAAGTAAGGATTCCGCAAAATCTCCCGTGCCATGATAACCATATCCGCATCGCCATTGACCAGGATAGTTTCTGCTTGAATAGAATTGGTAATCATCCCCACTGTGCCCGTCAGAATGCCGGTCTCACGTTTGATGCGAGTGGCGAATGGTAATTGATAGGCCGGGCCTACGGGAATTTGCTGGTGCGCCGCCAAACCACCTGTCGATACGTCGATCAGGTCGATGCCTTTCTCTTTAAGAATATAGGCGAGTTGTACCGATTCATCGGCATTCCAGCCGCCTTCGGCCCAGTCGGTGGCGGAAATGCGGGTAAATAGCGGCAAGTCAGCCGGCCATACGGTTTGGATGCTGTCGATAATGCGGAGCAGGAGACGAATGCGGTTTTCGAAACTTCCGCCATATTCGTCGGTGCGGTGATTGCTGAGCGGCGACAGGAACTGATGCACCAGGTAACCATGCGCGGCGTGGATTTCGATCACTTTGAAACCTGCCTGCAATGCGCGTTTGGCAGCGGCGGTGAAGTCCGCAACCACTTTATCAATACCAATCAGATCCAGGGCGACGGGTTTGGGATAAGTATCCGAAAAAGGAATAGCCGATGGCGCTACCGTTTGCCATCCACCCTGGCTTTGAGGCACTTCGGCACGCCCTTTCCACGGAACCGCCGTACTCGCCTTCCTGCCCGCGTGGGCGAGCTGTACGCCCGGTACACATCCCTGAGCACTGATAAATGCGGTGATTTGTGAGAGTTTTTCAATATGCTCGTCCTTCCAGATACCCAGATCTTCGGACGAAATCCGGCCCTCGGGCGATACGCCGGTAGCTTCGGTGATGATCAGCCCCGCTCCACCCACAGCACGACTGCCGAGATGGACAAGGTGCCAGTCGCTGGCAAAACCATCGACGGACGAATACTGGCACATGGGCGAAACTACGATCCGGTTTTTGAACTGGACACTTTTAATAGTAACAGGTGAAAATAGCTTTGACATGTTTGCAAGATTAGAATAGCCTAATATAGGATATCAACCCACATTATCCTGCAAACGTGCGATATTCCTGAACAGGATTGCCTTATCCGACTCCGAATGTGCTAGCTGGATGGCCGTTTCGTAATGTGCCACGGCCTGCGCCTGGTCAATGCCGGTGTAGAGGTTACCAAGCAGCGAATAGTAGAAATGGTTGCCGGTCAGGTTCAAATGCTTCGCTTCGGCGATTGCAGCTTCCTTTCCATGCACTTTGGCAAGGGCATAAATGCGGTTCAATGCGGCAACAGGTGAATATTCAACAGCCAGCAAATGGTTATACAGGTCGAGAATGCTCTCCCACTTTTCAGACGAATCTTCCTTATGTGTATGCCAATAGGCAATGCCGGCTTCGAGATGGTAGCGGCTGAGTTTTTCGCCGGCAGAAGCACGACTGAGATAATAGGCCCCGCGTTCGATAAGCTCCCGATTCCATAGCGATTCGTCCTGGTCTTCATAAAGCACCATTTCACCGTTCTGATTCGTACGGGCTTCGAACCGCGACGAATGGAAGCACATCAACGAAAGCAACGCGCTCACTTCCGGGCGGTCGGTCAGCTCGCTTTCCATTAAAAGAAAATTCAGCCGCATGGCCTCCGCGCAAAGTTCCTTGCGTAACGTGGTATTCTGGGAAATGGAATAGTAGCCTTCGGAATAAAGCAAATAAATGGTCGTCAGCACGGTTTCCAGCCGGTCGGTGATTTCGGTCGCGCTCGGCGGCGCGATGCTGATCTCCCCTTCTTTCAGTTTTTCCTTGGCGCGCTGAATGCGCTTGTACACTACCTCCTTATTCAGCAAAAACGCGTCTGCAATTTCCTGGACACCAAAACCGCAAAGCAGGTTCAACGCGAGCGCCACCTGTGAATCGGCCGGGATCAGCGGGTTGCAAACGGCGAAAATCATGGCCAACTGGCTGTCTGTAATGTTCCTGGGCGACATATCGATCTCTATTTCCGCCTCTTTGTCAGACGAATAGCGGATCTCCTCCGCCACTTTCTGCTCGAACAGCGCATTACGCTTCAAATGGTTCTTTGTCCGATTTTTAGCAACGGTATACAGCCAGGCAGCCGGGTTTTCGGGGACGCCCTTGATAGCCCACGTTTCCGCAGCGGCCAAAAATGTGTCGCTCGCAATGTCCTCGGCAATCTCGACATGCTCGATCCCGAACAGGTAGCACAGCACGGCAACGATTTTACGGTATTCGGTCCTGAAAAGGTGTGGCAGCAGTTCGTTTTCCCCCATGATAGTAAGGTCCGGCGGGAAAGCCGGACCTTGCAAATATCAAAAAGGATCAGCAAACTGCCATCAGAGCGCCTTCCGGATTTCCACATTTCCGCCGAATTCCAGAATAGGCACAGCCTTGGCCAGTTCGGCTGCCTCTTGATAATCCGCCGCGCGGATAATCACCGCCCCGCCGATCGTCTCCTTGATCTCGGCATAAGGGCCATTCAGCACGGTCTTTTGCGCATTCACCACCAGGCCTTCCCCATCCCACCGCCTCCGGAGCACAATCCGGTCTTCGGCGGTCATTTTATCATACCACGCATGCCATTTTTCAAAATGCGCCTGCAACTGTTCGGGGGATGGCTGAATTTCCTTGTTCTTGAAATCGCGCCGGAATACCAATAAGAACTCGTCCATAATGCGGTAATGTGTTAAAGTGTCTGAATCCGAAAGCTAATCAGTTTTGGGCAAAATCAACCAAACTGGCCGACGCGATAAGTTCCGATTGCTGCGGGGAATGCAATATTGATGCTGTTCCAGCTCCTGATTGCCGAAACGACCATCGTCAGGTCTACGATTTCCTCTTCTGTGAACTGCGACGCAACTTCTCTGTACACTTCGTCGGTTACGTGCAATGCATTCACAGCTTCGGCCCATGCAAATGCGGCGCGCTCACGGTCGGTGTAGTAAGGAGCCTCGCGCCATGCGCTCAACCCGTACAGGCGTTGCTCGGTTTCACCCATCGCCCGCAGCTCTTTGGAGTGCATATCCAGGCAGTAAGCGCATCCGTTGATTTGAGAAATACGGAAGTCGATCAATTCCACCAACTGGCGTCCAAGCGTCGATTTTTTGATATAGCCGTTAAGATTGAAAAGCGGCTTCACTGCATTTTGTCCTTTTTCGAAAAAACTAAGTCTGGTTTCCATTTCTGAGATTTTTTTGAGTTAAAAAACCTAATGACAACCGGGTTTTCAGATCTGGACAGAAATTGGAAAAAATTTTTAAAAAAAATCTCCGGCCGCTATTCCAGCCGGAGAAAATAACTCACTATCAATTAATTAAGTCACAGAATAGCAATCCTTTGTTTTTGCACCAATCCATTCTGCCTCGTAATCTGAACCTGATAAGTGCCCGCAGGCAGGCCTTTTATGGGGACCGCTTCGGGTACTTTGGCCGCCTCGTACACCTTTCTCCCCTCTGCGTTGAGAATCCGGAACAGGACAATTTCTTTGCTATTTTCAACAATCAGCACATCTGAAACCGGATTGGGATAGACCGCAGCGCGAGCTTTGCCGTCAAATGCGAGACTTGCAATCTGGCTGTAAGAATAGGAACCATCGAGGTCTTTCATTTTAAGACGATAGTAGTTCCGTCCAGCGGCAGGCGTGAGGTGCACCCATTGATATTGTACAAGGGCATTGCTCTCTCCTACCGCACTCTGTTCGCCTGCCTTATACCAGGTTACTGCGTCAAAGCTATGCTCCACTTCAAAAACGGCAACACTGCGTTCCTCCGCAGTTGTCCACACCAAAACAGCAGTACCTACCTCCGCCTTGGCCGTAAAATGAGAAAGCGTCACCGGCAGCGCAGAGCAGCCCGCTTGCACTGCCGTCTGGCTACCACAGCCAGCGCCGTTTCCACTGATGGTGGCAGTGTTGGTATTCACAAAATCACACACAGCAGCAATGGAACAGCTAGTCAGCTGGATATTATCCCTGATAACCAACCCGCCCAGTGTAAGTGCGGCCACTCTTCCGCCGGCACTAACCCGTCCGGCGTTCGTGCCCGTTCCCAGGCCTGAAAGGCTCGTCAATGCCGGATTATCGCTGATCTGCAACCAACCGACGCTGGTAAGGCCCTCCAATCCCGACAAATCGGGCAACAGGTCATTGCCCCGTATGATAAAATTGGTTGCCGAAGTAAGGTTGTGCAATCCTGCCAGACTGGTAAGACCGCTATTTTCGCCCACCACGAGCCAGTAGACAGAGCTTATGTTGTCTAAGCCGGACAAGTCGGTTAGCAGATCATTATTGCTAATGTAGGCCTCACTTAAATAATTGAGGCTCGTCAGGCCATTCAGGCTTGTCAGGTTTTTGTTGGAAGTGATATTTATCTGATAGCTGACAGACGTTAATTGCTCTAATCCCGAGAGGTCTGCCAATCCATCGTTTTCGCCGATATTGATCCGACTGACAGCATTTAATTTGGTCAATCCGTTCAGGCTGGCAAGGCTCTTGTTCGAGCCGATCGCCAAAATATCGCTCACTGTTTCGAGGCTGCCCAACCCCGACAGGCTGGTCAGCGAATCATTGTTGGTAATGTAAAATGTGCTCGCATTGGCCAGGCTATCCAGGCCTTTCAGATTAACCAGCCCCTTATTATAGCGGATATGAGTCGTTCCCCAAATCGACTTCAATTTCTCCAATCCGGTCAGGTCGTTCAGCAGATCATTATAGTAAATCAACACGTGCTGCGCTACGGCCAGGTTTTTCAATCCGCTAAGACTCGCCAAAGCCGGATTGTTCTGTATCGTCAGCCTTCCATTCATGGTTTCGATATTCTGTAAAGGGGTAAGGTCCGTAATATCCGCGCCTGAAACAGTGATATTTCCATTGATCGTCTTACAGGAAGAACTGAATGAATTAACGGCCGATTGGGAGTTCAGGCGCAGGTCTGTAAAGGAGCATGTCTGGGCTTTCAGCGCGGGAAAAATAAGGGAATTGAGCAGACAAATCTGCAAAAACCTGCATAGAGCTGTTTTCATGAGTAGTAGTGATTAACGTTGAGTATACTGAGATGAATATAGTTGATTGATAGGGAAATAGCCATACCAAATAGTAAAATTCCCAGTTTCCGAAAATGGGGCGAAACAATAAAAGACAAAAAACTCCTTTATCAATTCCTCAGTGCTTACCTTTGCAGCTGGTAAGCGGCGAAATACCTGAATCAATCCATGGGAATATTTTCAAAAACATGCGAGTATGCGATGCGGGCGGTGTTTTACATCGCTCAAAAGTCGGAGGAAGGCCAGAAAGTCGGAATCCGCGAGATTGCTTTGCATATCAACTCGCCTGAACCATTCCTGGCCAAAATCCTGCAAAAGCTAAGTAAAGACGGGCTTATCCTGTCCTCGAAAGGCCCAAACGGGGGATTTTATGTGGATTCGGGAGGCTTGCAACGCCCGCTGGCCGACATTGTCCAGGCCATTGAAGGCGACAGCATTTTCACCGGCTGCGGAATGGGCCTCAGCTATTGCTCGGAGGCCAATCCGTGTCCACTGCACAACGATTTCAAAAAGATCAGGAGCCAGATCGTGGTCATGCTGCAAAACACTTCGATCGGTAAGTTCAATGAAGGGCTCCTCGCCGGGCATCTTACCCTCAACAAATAATATTTTTTTACCTAAATAAAGGACAAAAATATCCTTTATTTTTAAACTTCAAATCTATGTCCCCACTACAAAAAGAGCTCGTACAAGCCACAGTGCCAGTCCTGAAAGAGCACGGCGTATTACTTACCACTCATTTTTACAATCGGATGTTTACGCACAACCCCGAGTTGAAGCACCTTTTCAATATGGGTAACCAACAAAATAAACGTCAGCAAACCGCCCTTGCCATGGCCGTACTGGCCTACGCAGAACATATCGAGGACCCGTCGGTGCTCCTGCCGGTGATCGACACCATCGGGCACAAGCATGCGAGCCTGCACATACGCCCTGAGCATTACGCGATTGTGGGCCGGCACCTCATCGCCTCCATTGCCGAAGTGCTCGGCGAGGCGGCCACGCCCGAGCTCCTCGACGCGTGGACCGTCGCCTATGCCCAACTGGCAACGCTCATGAGCGGGCACGAGCAGAAGCTGTACGACGAAAAAGTGAACGTGCCGGGCGGCTGGTCGGGCTGGCGCCCATTTGTGGTACGCAAGAAAGTGAGGGAATCGGATGAGATCACTTCTTTCTACCTCTACCCGGTCGATGGCGGCGCGGTGGCCGATTTCAAGCCGGGCCAATACATCAGCATACGCCTGTTTCTTCCCGAAATCAACCTGCAACAGCCAAGGCAATACAGTCTTTCGAGCGCGCCGAATGGCGAATTCTACCGCATTTCGGTGAAGCGTGAAGCCGGTAGCCAGCACCCCGACGGCATGATCAGTAACCGCCTGCACGATTTCGTAGAGCCGGGCGACGTGGTAGACCTTTCGGCACCGTCCGGCAATTTCACCTTGCAGGCGGAGGATGGCAAACCGCAGGTATTCATCAGCGGCGGCGTGGGCCAGACCCCGTTAATATCCATGCTCGAAACCCTCGTGCGCACCGAGGCGACCGTGCCTATCACTTGGGTACATGGGTGCCGCAACGAGCAGGTACACGCATTCAAGGCCGACTTGCATGCCATTTCCAAAGCCGTGGCCAATGTCGAAAAACATTTCTTCTACGACTCCGCCGATAAATTGGCCGCGAACGAATACCTGGGCTGGGTATCCCTCGACCAGCTTCCCGAAAACGCGCTGCATCCCGACGCCAAATACTACATCTGCGGGCCCGGTCCGTTCATTCGCCAGCACTACCGCTACCTGATCGACCGCGGCATCGAGCAATCGAACATTCATTTTGAAGAATTCGGCCCGCTTTCATGGTCGGTCAACTAACTAGCAAAGGGAGGCGGCCCCTTCCTGCCTCCCCCACGCTACCCATGCGGCAAGCGCGCCGAAGACAATATTGAACACGGGCGACTCACCTCTAGAAAGGTGAAAAACCATCGCACAGGCCATGAGGAGAACTACGCCGGCCGCTGCAACAAAAGTTAATGCCGGCCGGATATTCGTCAATGCGGGTAGTACCAGACCGATGCCGCCCAGCAAGTCGGCAATGCCCGTCAGCTTCACCACCAACCGCGGTACCTGCCCCGTCCACGGCCACATAGCCGACAGCGCTTCTGCGGGTTGAAACAGTTTCATCCAGGCAGCCCAGACAAGTGTTACCGATAACAGTACCTGCGTCAGCCACAATGCGATATGCAGCCCCTTCGAAAATTTCCTGATTGCCATAAAAATGATGTTTTGTGAGGAAGCAAAAGTATTTATCTTCGCTTTCCGTTCGATAGTACTTTCCCGATCGGATAGTACTTTCCAATCGGATAGTAATGCAACCTATCACCCACAAATACCTGAAATGCTGACAGGAAACGGCTGCCCTAAAACCGCACTATCGATCCGCGATGCCCTCGAAGCGCTGGAAGGGCGATGGAAACTGCTGATACTCTTTGCGCTATCGTCGGGGCCTAAGCGATTCAGGCAACTCTCCGCCGAAGTTACCGGCATTACCGATAAGGTTTTATCCAAAGAACTGAAGGCATTGGAGATGAACCAACTTATAAACCGGCGCGTATTTGATACCTTCCCTCCTACGGTGGAATACTCCATTACCGAGCATGGCGCTTCACTTGAAAAAGTGCTGGAAGAGCTGCATTACTGGGGTTTGGCGCATCGGGCGAAGATTATCAGGGGCAATTAAAAGGCGTCCGCGAATCTCGCGAACGCCTTTTGCATTACATGTAAACCAAATGTATGAGGTCTTGTGCAATTATCTGCGTACCAGTATTTGACGGGTGGTATGGGAGCCGTCCGTTTTCGTGATGATCAGGAAGTAAGTGCCTTCGGAGAATTGGCTCACATCGACGACTGACCGGAATCCGGTTGATTGATATACCTCCGACCCGCTTGCTGTGAGGATTTTCAAATTCAGCACCCGGTCATTGTCCTTGAAATCGATATTCAACCGGTTGGAAACGGGGTTGGGATAAATAGTAGCCAGCTCCGATGCTTTACCCTCATCTAAACGGATTGCTTTCTTTTCGATAGTTTCTGATAAATTACCTCCTTTTTCCTCCGGCACAGGCGCAGTACTATTTCCCATCAGATAGGCCGGTAAATAGCGCCATGGCCCATAGGGTTGCCCGGTTAATGCTAAAACGGGATCATATTTGACACGCACCCGCACCTTGGTGCTCGGCCCTTGCTTGTCAATCACATTTTTCAGTTCCAAACCAGTGGTACCCAAGTTCGAATAGGAACTTTGTGAATTTGTGGATTGGGTACTGTTGGTAATGCGGTTGTTGCTGCCTTTGGAAAAGCCTTGTCCTGTCGGCTTGGTTTCCCATACCAGCTTGCCTTTGTTTCGGCCTGTAAACGACTTGGCAAAGAGGCCGGCGCCGAAGTTGGTTTGGGGGAATTGGGTGTGGTTGATGGGGGTAGAGAGGTCGGTGTTGTAGAGGCGGAGGTTGTTGCGGGTGCCTAATGTGCTGTTGCCGTAGTAGACCCAGGCTTTTCCTTCATTTGTTTGGCCATTATCATATTGATGGGCACTTACGATAATGTCGCTGAAACCATCGCCATTAATATCCCCGGCACCGGCGACGGAGTTACCTAAGAATGCGCTCTCTTGATTTCCTTCTATCAATATGTTGTGTGAAGGTGAAATTCCGCTCGATGAACCCAGAAATAGATACGCTGCTCCTTCGTTAACCTGAACATGGGTATACCCGATAGCTCCAACAACCAGGTCACAATATCCATCGCCATTCACATCGCCAACCGATGACACATTGCCAAAATTGCTACTCGCGACATTGCTTTCAATAATGGTTGGCACGTTAGTTAAGCCGTTGGCAGAGCCATAGTATATAAAAATGGCCCCTTCATCGTATTGGCCATTACTTAACCACTGCGCGCCAACTGCAATATCACCAAAGCCGTCGCCATTGATGTCTCCCGCACTGCACACCCCACCCATTTCGGCTCCTTCAATGTTACTTTGAAGGATAGTCGCATTGGCTGGATTAATTTTCAACTGGGAACCGTAGAGAACGTATACGGCACCTTCGTAGTTTTGACCATTTGAATAAAACGGGTGTCCAATTAGAGCATCATCAAATCCATCGCCATTTACGTCTACACCACCAGAAACAGTATTCCCCAGGTAAAATCCATTAAGAGCGCCATTAACTATAACTGGGTTTAGATCTATCCCTTGTGATGAACCATAATAAATAAATGCCCTGCCTTCATCTGTGAATTCCTGATATATGTCGTATCCGGGCTCACCAATAACGATGTCACTAAAGCCATCATTATTTAAGTCGCCAGTACTGGAAACGGATTTTCCGAAATTGCCTTCATGCTGAGTCCCGAGAATTGTCGTTTCATTGATCTGGCTGAGGCCTGATGGAGATCCATAAAAGATGCAGACTTTTCCTTCATCTGATGTGCCAATATCAAATAATGGCATACCTATGATCACATCCCCAAAACCGTCTCCGTTTACATCCCCGGCACTGGACACTGATCCTAAACCCGCGTGCTGTTGATTGCCTTCAAATGTGGCGTTTGGAATGGTGGACAATCCCTGGGCGGATCCATGGAAGACAAAAGCAGTACCCTCAACGGGTTGTCCGTTATCGTAACTGTTTGCTGAGATAATCACGTCACCAAAGCCATCCCCGTTAACATCACCTGCACTTGCCACTGACCAGCCAAATTGGCTTAGAGGTTGATTCATTTCCAGATTTGTAACAACATTTTCTTTAATACCACTTCCTCCCCCATACCAAATAAAAACACTTCCCTCATCGGTCTGCCCATGATCAAATGCATAACTTCCCACCAGCACATCGCTAAACCCATCCCCATTCACATCACCTGCGGACGAGAGCGCATGCCCGAGCCGGGCATCCACTTGATTGCTTTCAATAATTGTCGGATTAGCCGTTATCAACCCATTTGCCGAGCCTTTGAAAACAAAAGCGGCACCTTCCAGGGCTTGCCCATTGCTGTAAAGCCGTGCACCGGCCATTACGTCACTGAATCCATCTCCATCCACATCACCCGCGCCAGCCACCGCAAAGCCCATCATGGCATTGGCCTGGTTGCATTCCAGAAATGTTACCAATCCCAAACCATTCGGCGCACCCAGGATCAGCACGCCTACGCCTTCATTGGACTGACCATTATCAAACTGATGGGCACCGGCCAGCATGTCCGAGTAGCCGTCCCCGTTGACATCGCCCGCCATGGCCACGGAAATCCCCAAATTGGCCTCGGCCTGATCGAGCTTGAAAACGTAAGGGCTGTTGGTGACCAAGCCGTTTACAGAACCCTTGTAGATCATCACCACACCCTCATTGGATACAGATGCATCGTAATATGGCACTCCCACCATAATGTCGGAGAAACCATCGTTGTTGATGTCCCCGGCATTGCTCACCGAATATCCCATTTGCGCATTGGCCTGGTTGCATTCCAGCACCGTAGCAGCGAGGCTGATTCCGCCGGCTGTGCCGGGGTATAAGAAAGCCGCGCCTTCGTCGGCCTGGCCGTTGTCGTATTTGGGAGCGCCTACCAACACATCGCTGTATCCATCGCCGTTTACATCGCCTGCGGTCGATACCGAAAAGCCCAGCCATGCAGAGGTCTGGTTGATTTCCAGTGTTTTGTCGGCATTGGCGGGACTTCCGTTGGCGATGATCGGGTCGATGGTAATCGGGTAGGCTGCATTGGCTACGTCGACGTTGATTTCAATTTGTTTTCCAAGGAGCGCTATGCTTGCAGTAAGAGGCTTGCCTTCTGCATCCCAGCATTTCAAATCGCTGTATGTGAGGCGGTCGGTTTGCTTGCCTCCGTTACCGGAATAGAATACTAAATGATCGGTATCCTGCTGTCGGGCATGCAGGCCGTGGACGGACAGGCGCACGGACAGCTGCCGCGTATGTGTTGGCGCCTGGGAAATAATGAAGTTCTGCCGGATACCCGCATGGTTGTTAATGAATTCTTCGGTAAAACCATCGTGTATGATGGTGAGCGTATCGCTACTATGATCCGTTACAGCATCGGATTCGGGTTTGGCAACCAGCTTTCCATCCGCGTAAACGCCTTCATTGATAAGCTCCATTCGGAAGTTCTGTCCTGTCGAGTCGATGCGGTTCTGAATGGAAAGTTTTCCGGGCCGGTAGTAGGCGCGGAGGTTATGAAGCCGGTTCGGGCTTTGCAGCGCGTGATGCGCCGAATCGTAGGTAATGTGGTACTCCCTCCTGGCAATTTCGTTTTGAATGCTGGTCAATGTGCTGCCCGTTGGGGCGTTTGTCAATAAGGGCTTAGCCGTCTCCGGCGGCATGGAAGGAGTCTGTTTCTCCTGATTGCGGATTATCATTGCCAGAATCACAAGGATTGTAAAGGCGGCCATTCTTACCTCGCTTCCAATGATCGTGTAGTGCTTTTTCATAGAATCATCGTGTTTTATTTGAAGGGATATTATGCTGATTGAAACTACAAGTTGATGCCGAGCAGGTTACGAAGAAGAAAGCAATGTCCGATCGGTTAGGATTCATTGACCTTTCGGAATAAAAAATGCTTCCCGGAATTTCAGGGAAGCATTTGAAACATGATACTGGTATTAAATGGGACATTCGGGAAGCGGTAACGCACCGCTACCAACGCTCCTCAGCAATCTCATCCGCTATTCTTCGATTAATATCAATCCGCGCGTTACGAAAGACGAAAACCGTCGTGCCCCATTCCCTCGAATAGCGATTGTTCACCGAATCCGCAGCGAAACCGGTGGTAAACAAAGGGCCCGTTTCTTTCAGTTCGGTTCCGCTATTGTGCCATTCTTTGACGCGGATCACGTGTCTGTATTTTCGGGTCAGGTCGAACCAATTTAAGTAATCGGCGTTGAATGCGACCGCGCTGACGCCTTCCTTGGTATAGTAATTAATGGCCCCGGCCTGGCCATAGTTGTCGCAAAGCACCAGCGTGACGGCACGGTCGGGCATGGAGGCGTAGGCAGCGTCTACTTTGGCAGCCAGCTCGCGCCAGCCGAGCATATCGGCAAAATCCTGCGGCAGCTGATGATCCCTGCCATCCTCCCAGCGCAGCATGCCCAGCTTCCGGTAAGGCTCCGGATCGGCGATGATCTGCTCAGGGGTTTTATTGGGGAACGCCACATTGAACAGCGGAATGAATAGCACCACGGGGATCAGCACAAATACTGTCCGCAGCCAGACCGCACTGACTTTTTCGGCAATGTAAACAGCCCCGAATGCAATGTAAACAGGGTAAATACCAATGGCATAATAGCCTTTCGCACGCAGGTAGGTAAAAACAGCCAGGGTAATAATGATTGCAAAAAAGAACAAACGGTAGGGTGCAAACGGCCGGTAAGTGAGCAGCCCGTAAAGCCCCGCGACGATCACAAACAGCGCGCCCATGAAGTAGAGCAATTGCTCCTTCAGGAAATCCGCGCGGTTCATATTGACGAGCTGCGTTTCGGCCAGCAATTTCATGTGGTGAAAAACGGGAAAATTGTTTTGGTACTGCCAGATCAGATTAGGCGAAATGAGCAGTAATGCAAGCAGCAGGGCAAAATAAACATGCTTGTTCAGCAGCAGCTTGCGCTGAGGCGTCAGCAAAATGGCGGGCAGCAGCCCCACGACGGCAAACACAATGTTGTATTTATTCAAAAAACCAATAGCAAACACCACCGCCAAACTATAAAGCCACCGTTGTTTTTGGGTACTGATATAACCGATCAGACAGAAATAGAGTGTCGTCCAGCAAAGCACATCGACGGAATTGGGCTGAAAAAGCTGGTTCAACCGCAGCAAAACCGAAAACAGCACGCAGGAACCGGCTAATATGCAGGCAAATAAGCTCCCTCCAAGTCTTTCCACGGCCCTCCATACGACCAGGAGCGTCAGCGCTCCGAACAGCACCGGGAAGAACCGCACGGCCCATTCCCCGTTACCCAACGCACGGATCACCCAGGCGATCCAGGAAGTAACGGGCGGCACCGACATGAACCCCCAGGCCAGGTGATTACCCTGGTCGAGGTGCAGGTACTCATCCCGGTGAAGGTCATAGCCCGGGATGATAAGAAAATATTGGAGCAGGAATTTCAGGACGATAAAAGTCAGCAGCAGGGTGGTTCTCCGGTTCATAGATGTTTGTGATGTGCCAGGAAAAGAATGGGTAATTAAGCCATTTACTTTATTTTCTGAAACCCATTTTCACAGCAGCGTTGTCCGCCAGCCTCCTGCACCTGTCCGAAATCGGACATAGCGCCTCATCAAAACCAATACCAAAACATTGATTCACAATTAAATACATTAAGATCACAAACATGGAACGTATTTTTAGACAACACCGGTTCGACCTTTAACTGTCTTAATCCGGCCTGCCATGCTTCGCAACTATTTTAACATCGCCATCCGCAGCCTGCTCAAAAACAAGCTGTTCTCCTTCATCAATATCTTCGGCCTCGCGCTCGGTATGGCTTGCAGCCTGCTGATTTGGCTGTGGGTTAAAGACGAGTTATCTTTCAACCGCTTCTATCCCGGGATTGCGGATATCTATTACGTCCGCTCTGCCTATAATGAACACGGCCAGACCGGCGTGAGCGACGTTACACCAAGCCCATGGCAGGAAACCCTGGAAAAGAATGTTACCGATGTCCGGGCCGTCACCAAAATCACTTTCGAGCGCGAACTCCTGGTACAGGTCGGGGAAAAATCCACAAAAGAAACCGGCATTTACGCAAGCAGCAGCTTTTTCAAGGTGTTCCAGACACCATTCATCGAAGGCTCAGCCAGCAAGGCGATCGAGCGACCAACGTCCATTGCCATCTCGCGAAAAATGGCCGAAAAGTATTTCGGGAAAAGCAGTGCGGTGGGTAAAGCACTGAGGCTGAATAATACCTCGGACATGATTGTCAGCGCGGTGTTTGAGGACATTCCGCATAACTCGTCCGTCCGCTTCAACTGGATCGTCAACTTCAAGGCCCAGGAAGCCGACTGGATGAAGTGGTGGGGCAATTCCAGCTTCAAAACGTATGCATTATTGGCTCCGGGCGCGGATCCGGCGAAGGTAGAAAAAGTCATGCGACAGGTCATCAAAAAAGCCGCTCCGCCTCAGCTCACGTCTTTCCCGTTGCTGCAAAAGATGGCCGATACTTACCTCTACACCGAGTACGCTAACCTGAAACCCTCCGGCGGGCGGATCGAATATGTACGCATCTTTTCTGTCGTGGCGGTGTTCATTCTGCTGATAGCCTGCGTAAACTTCATGAACCTGGCTACCGCCCGCTCGCTCAAACGCGCCCGCGAAGTGGGCGTTCGCAAAGTAGTGGGGGCCGAAAAGAGATTCCTGGTGATGCAGTTTCTGGGTGAATCACTGATCGTCAGCACATTGGCTTCGATATTGGCGACATTCCTGGTGTTGCTTGTGCTCCCGGTATTCAACAAAATCGTCCTGAAAAACATCGAACTGCATTGGAACGACCCGTTCCTGTGGAGTTCCATTATCGGTTTGACACTCATTACCGGGATCGTTGCAGGCAGCTATCCGGCGCTGTACCTCTCGGCGATGCAGCCGGTGCGGATATTGAAAGGCAAAATGACGTTTTCAAACAGCAGCCTCCATTTGCGGAAAGGACTTGTCGTATTCCAGTTCAGCCTCTCCATTTTCCTGATCGTCGGCACGCTGGTCATCGGCAATCAGATGAATTATATCCAGAATAAACGGCTTGGCCTCGACAAGGAAAATATCGTATATATTCCATTGGAAGGTGAATTGAATAACCGGCTGGAACCCTTTCGCCAGGAAATCCTCGCATCCCCGACAGTCTCCGCAGCCACTACCGTCGGTGAAATACCTACCAATATCTACGGCAACTCTGGCGATCTCGACTGGACCGGTCGCGACCCGGACACCGACAATACCGTATTTGCCACTTATGTGGGTTATGATTTTACCAAAACTATGAATATCCGCATGGCTGCGGGAAGGGATTTCTCCAAAGAATTCGCTGCCGACACTACCAATTACATCATCAATGAGGCAGCGGCCCGCCTGATGAAAATGCAGGATCCCGTGGGAAAACAGGTGAAATTCTGGATGGGTAAAGGCACTATTGTAGGTGTTATGAAAGACTTTCACATTACCTCCCTGCACACGGCAATCAAGCCGCTGATCCTGGTCCACTACAAGGGACTCAATACCGAACACATGATGATCCGCATCAAGGCGGGCGAGACCTCGCGCGCATTGGCACACATCGAGCAGGTAACACACGCATTCAACCCGAACTATCCTTTTACTTATCATTTCCTCGACGAATCTTTCGAGAAAATGTACCGTTCCGAGCTGATCGTGGGCGTTCTCATCCGCTATTTCGGGATCATGGCGATTGTCATATCCTGCCTCGGGTTGCTCGGACTGGCCGCATTCACGGCCGAGCAGCGCACGAAAGAAATCGGCATCAGAAAGGTTCTTGGTGCCAATGTCGCCAGTGTGGTGACGCTCTTGTCGCGGGATTTTATCAAACTGGTGTTAATCGCCATTATGCTGGCTACCCCGCCCTCCTGGTATGTGATGGATCGCTGGCTGAGCGACTTTGCTTACCGCACCGAGCTTTCCTGGCAAATATTTTTGCTCGCCGGACTTATCGCTACCGGCATTGCATTGCTTACAGTCAGCTTCCAGAGCATTAAAGCTGCGCTGACCGATCCCGTCCAATCGCTGAAGACCGAATAAACGGCATCAAAATAAAGGCGGTCCGGTTTTCCGGACCGCCACACACAAACCCATGCAAGGCGATAACGCTACTGAGCCGCCGATGCCAGCACTGCCTGTGCACTCATAACAACCATCAGACTGCCGGAAGATTTCGAAGGGTTTACAAAAATCATATATACGTCATGCGGCTTGCCGTCCGATGCCGGAAGTTTCACAGGAATATCGAGGGTCGATGGCTTAAAATCCAGCTTGTCCGACGGTTCGAGGTACGCCGACTCCCCTATCACCTTGCCGGTAGGGCTATCAAGCCGAAGTTCTACCTTGCCCCCCAATGCATTCAGCTGCGGCTTCGGTGCCATCGCCATGACGCGGAATGCCGAAACGCCATTCAGATCGACTTGCTTCAAGCCCATATAAGCCCCCGTTTTCGATGGAATAGCAAGGTTGTTGCCACCATAGGACATTTTATTGACATTGTCATACACGTCGAAGCCGTGCACGTCCAGGTTCGAATTACGCAAGACGAACGTCTGCTCGGAACGTAGCGCAGGCAGGCCTTTCGCGCCCTTGTCCTCGTACGCTGCGCGCACCACGAACACCCCCTTGCCTTTATCGCCGCTAGGCAATGCGGCTGTGTAGCTGCCTTTGACCGGCAAGGCGGCATTTGCCGCGGCGTCTCCCGAAAGGTTCAGGATATATTTAACCATTTCCGAAGCATCCGCTGCCGAAAGCTGCGGGTGTGCGGCCATAGCCGTTTCGCCCCAAACGCCTCCCCCGCCATTGATCACCTTCTTCGTCAGAGTCTCCACCGCCGAGCTGTTGCCTTTGTATTTACGGGCAACATCGGTATAGGCCGGCCCTATCGATTTCTTGCTGATGGCGTGGCAAGCCTTGCAATCGCTCGCTTCTATCAGCTTCTTGCCGGTCGCAAACTGGGCAGCCGCATCGGCGGACCGGTGTCCCTGGGCAATGGCCACCTTGTCGAAGCCTTCGGGTAGATAGTCGATATTAACCGCGACGCGATCCTCGTCAATTCCGCTTCCCAAAGTACCATCTTCCTTATCCTTCACTTTCACATCATACTGGAACGGCTTGCCCGGCACGAAAAACGACTTGTTAGCACCCGGCATATCCAGGCTCAGCACCGGCGCTTCATTACCGACCGTCACATCCACCGATTGCGTCGAAATGCCACCCTTGCCGTCGTTTACAGTCAATGTCGCTTTGTAAACGCCCGTTTTGGCGAGTGTCAGCTGTGCATCCGGGGTATTGATGGTTTTGGTAAAACCGTTTTTGGAAGTGATTTTCCAAGAATAGGTCAATGCATCCCCGTCGGCATCGTCGGTACCGGCCGCTGTAAGTTTCAATGCAAGTGGGGCGGAACCACCCTGCTTGTTCGCAGCCATTTCGATCTTTGGCTTGCGGTTACCGCCATTGTATTCAATGCGGATCAGGCGGGCGTCGTCATTGGCAGAGAACCAGCCAGAGCCATATTCGAGCATGTACAGGTCACCATTTTGTGCAAATTCCATATCCATCGGATTCGAGAACTTGTAACTCGGCATAAAGCGCTCCATCGACGTGTAATTGCCTTCCTTATCCATCGAAACGGCCATAATCCAGCCGCGCATCCACTCATAGGCAAGCAGCTTTCCATTGTAGTATGCGGGAAAGGCGCGGGACGCATTCTTGAAATCATCCGAATAGAACACCGGGCCGGCCATGGCGTTACGTCCGCCTGCCCCCACGAGCGGAAACTCGGGCGAAGCGTCATAAGGATACCAGATAAATGCTTTCTGTGCCGGCGGCAACACTTTCAAACCGGTATTGCTGGGTGAATTGTTGGTAGGAGCAGCCGCGTCCCATTTCTCTCCCGACTGGTTGGCCGTGAAATCGTATTTATTGTAAGCCTTGTTGTCACCCACAAAATGCGGCCAGCCAAAGTTCCCTGGTTTCCGGGCCTGTCCCACCTCGTCGTGCCCTGCCGGGCCGCGGTTAGGGTCCGGCTTGGCGGCATCAGGACCAACCTCTCCCCAGTATACGTAGCCGGTGTGCTGGTCTACCGAAATGCGGAACGGGTTGCGGTGGCCCATCGTGTAAATTTCCGGGCGCGTCTGCGCGGTGCCTTTCGGGAACAGGTTGCCCTCCGGAATGGTATAAGAGCCATCCGGCTGTGGTTTGATGCGGATAATCTTGCCCCGCAAGTCGTTCGTATTCGCCGATGACTTTTGCGCATCCCATGCCTCACGGCCTGCACGTTCGTCACTCGGGCTGTAACCGTTGGAGCCGTGCGGGTTGGTATTGTCGCCGGTCGAGAGATACAGGTTACCGTCCTTATCCCAGGCAATAGAGCCGGCAGTATGGCAGCATTCTTCGCGCTGCGTAGGCACATCCAGCAATACTTTTCGCGAAGCCAGATCCAGCTCGTCACCTTTCAGCTCAAAGCGCGCCAGTACGTTCTTCGATTCGTTCGGGTCGGAATAGTAGAGGTAAATCCAGTGGTTTTGTGCAAAATTCGGGTCTTTGTTCAACCCCAGCAGCCCATCCTCTCCCATCGACTCCTTGCCTTCCTTGCTCACATACTTTGTGCTCACAGGCAGCTTCGCAATGGTTTTGAGTTCTTTGGTTTTGATATTGTAAAGCAAGATCTCGCCTTTTCGCTGGATAAACAGGATTCGACCGTCGCCCAGTACACTCAATTCCATCGGTTCGTCCAGTTTTTCAGCCAGTATGACCTTCGAAAAACGGTTTTCCTCAGGACGCGCCTTGGCAAAATCGACCGGTTTGGGCGTGTCGCCACCCGTGGTGTAGCGAATGCCCGCCCAGAGGTGATTCAGGAAGAGCGGCTCTTCGAAAGTTTCGTCGGTATGCCCCATTGCCGTATAAAACGACCGGCCTCCATCGAACTCCTGGTACCAGCTCATTGGGTGAAAATCCGGGTTTTTACCGCCGGTATAGCTTTTCTCGTCGATTTTCAGGACGACGTTGATTTTCGGGGAAATATTTTTGAAACTGTAAAATTCATCGCTCCGCTCAAACTCGTCGGGCATTCCCTGTGTCGCCCAATGGTTTTTCTGGGTCACGATAAACTTCCCTTTCTGTACATTGTTGGGCATTGGATGGTCTAGAAACCACGCACCGGCCAATGCGCCGTACCACGGCCATTCGTATTCCGTGTCGGAGGCTGCGTGAATGCCCACATAGCCGCCACCCGCCTGGATATACCGCTCGAATGCGCTCTGCTGCTCCGCATCGAGGATATCCCCGGTAGTATTCAGGAAGATCACCGCATTGTATTTTTTCAGGTTGCTTTCTTTAAACTGTGCGGCATCCTCCGTAAAGCTGACGCCAAAGCCTTTCTCAGTCGCCATTTTGCTCAATGCCTTTTTCCCCGCCTCGATCGACGGGTGCCTGAAAGCCGCGGTCTTGCTGAAAACCAGCACCTGCATTTTGGGCGCCTGCGCCATTACGTGGCCAACGAGGAGCCACGCACAGCCAAGCAGCACCCCCTGTAATTTTTTCTTCATCTGGTTAGGTCGTTTGAATTAGTGACCATCAAATGTACAGTAAAAAGCACTATTGTCTATCTTTGAGACAATAAATTTCATTCTATTAATTATTTCAACAATACAATAAATAGTCCTACCCGCACCTACGGAGGTATTGTGCTAAACGGCTTGGAAAATGTTTCTCTCCGTAACTTTGGGAGGGAAACCCTTATCAGCGATATTGCCGGGCTGAAATCGGGCAGCGATTTCAAAGCAATTATTCCATAGCGACTATTCCTAGCGATTACCACATGAAGGACATCCATTCACCCAGCGAACAGAACTATATCCAGCAACTTTCCATCGACTGCGTCATTTTTGGCTATCAGGATTCGCAGCTCAGCGTTTTGGTACCCAAATTGAACTTTCGGGGTGATTTTTGGGCTTTGCCGAGTGGCTTCATTTACCAGAACGAGGGTATCGATCAGGCTGCCCGCCGGATCCTGGAAGACCGCACGGGCATCAAAGACATTTACCTTGAACAGTTCAGGGTGTTTGGCGATGCGCCGCGGTCCAATATCCGTTTTCTCGAACGGCTCATCGAACTGAATGGCGACAAGCTTGGCGACAAACGATTTGACCGAAAGGAGTTCGACTGGATTACCCGGCGGTTCGTTTCGATCGGATATTACGCTTTAGTGGATATTAACAAGGTAATACCCCGGAAAACCGAGCTCGACGAATCCATCGACTGGTACCCGGTCCGGGATCTGCCGCCAATGATCATGGACCATCATGAAATGGTCAACTGTGCGTTGAAAACCCTCCAACTGAACCTCGATCAGAAGCTCATTGCATTCAATCTCCTGCCCGAAACTTTCACCATGCGCGAAGTACAGGAGCTTTACGAGTCCATTTTCGACCGCGCCTTTGCCCGCAATAACTTTCAGAAAAAGATCCTCGACCTGAACGTGCTCGAACGGCTGGAAAAGAAGTTCACCGGGGCTGCCAACAAAGCGCCGTTCTTGTACCGTTTCCGGAGTGAGGGTACCCGGGCCTTGTAATAGAACCATGTGGCTGTAAAGCTACAAACGGGTCGGCGGAGAGCCACCGCAAAACATCCGCGGTTGGTGAATCTTTGCACTGTGAAAACAGACCGCCCCGTTACAATGAAACAAGAGAGTACCCTGAAAGTATTAGTATTCGATTTACACCCGATTTCGCGTAAGGGAATCCGGCTCATGCTGGATACGATGGAGCTGCGCATGAAAGTGACCGAAGCCGCCCGCGAGCGCCAGTTCTACAAATTAATCACCTCGCAACGCTTCGACCTTGTGATACTGAGCGTCAACGATGTCGACAACCTTAGCAACGACGTGATCTGCCCGATACTCCCTAAAACCGCGGTACTTTACACCGAAGAAGGCGCCGAAATCGCGATGGACCTGATGGCCCTCGGCGGCGGCGCGTGCATGTCGAAGAAATGTAACGATACCGCATTGAAGGAAGGTATTTCGGCCGTGCTGCAGCAGCGGCGCTATGTGTGCGCTACGACGCAGGCGCACGTGAACGCGGAGTACTGGCGGTTCAGGGCAATCCGGAATGGCGCCGGAGCCTATCGTCCGCGCGTACGCCAGCTCACCAGCCGGGAGTCGGAAGTAGCATTATTGCTCAAAAACGGCCTGAAAACGGGTGAAATCGCCGACCGTCTTCAGATCCAGCATAGCACCGTGAGCACCCTGAAAGCCCGTGCATTCCGCAAGCTTTCTGTGACCAATCTCGTGCAGGCCATTCAAACCCTGGACTGACGTATACCAAACACCGCATTGCCGGGACACCCTTCGCAGAACCGCATCATTATGCTCCACGTAATTTTATACGACTCCCACCCGATTATCCTGAGAGGTCTTAAAGAGTTTTTCAAAAACCTCGGAAATGAGTTTACATTTTTAGAAACCAGTACAGTTGCCGACGTTTCGAAATATCTCACAAGCCACAAAATTGATCTGGTGGTGGGGGGGGTGAATGAAAAGACAGGGATAGATGCGAAAATCATACAGAGACACAACACCATTCCGTGGGTGATCATGTACAACGACAATCTTTACAAAAAGGCATTGTCACTCGTACTTTCGGGGGCGAGCGCGTGCATTTCTAAAGGATGCTCCGATCAGGAAACAGAAAAATGTCTGCGAGAGGTACTGGCCTCGCGCAGATACATATGCGAAAGCACGCTGCAAAAATTCGGTTATGAATTCCTGTTCGATCCCGGCAATCAGTCGCAGATACGCAACTTCCTCAAATATAATCTGCAACGAAAACCTAACAAGCTATCCCCGCGCGAACAGCAGGTGGCCGGGCTGTTGGTGAGCGGGATGAAGACTTCTGAAATAGCGGCGACGCTCAACGTAAGGCACAGTACGGTGAGTACCATCAAGCGGACCGTCATGTTAAAGAAAAACGTCATCAATATCATCGAATTAGCTTCGGTTTTATCAAACTAATGCCCCGCCGCTGTTTTGTAATTCAGGTTGAAATGCGTTAATTTCAGTCATTACGATCAAAACAGTAGTACTGAAAGGACCCGTTGCCCATATGCCACTCTCTATTCTCATAGCCGACGATCACCAGCTTGTCCGGAAAGGACTTCAGATGGTCGTCAAAGAAGTCCTGGGATTCAGCGTGGCCGTAGAATTTGCCGAAACAGGGCGGGAAGTGATCGAGAAGGTCACCCGGCAGGAGTTCGATATGCTCATTACCGACCTGAACATGCCCGAGACCAATGAACTCGCGCTGATCCCCGATATTTTACGCGTCCGGCCGAAGCTCAAAATCCTGGTCGTCACCATGAAGCCCGACAAGGTATTTGCCGCTCGCTTCTTTCGCGAGGGTGCGCTCGGGTATGTAAACAAAACCGAGCCAGACCAGGTCCTCGCCGAGGCAATCCAGGTAGTAAGCCAGGGGCGGAGGTACATTTCAAGGTCCCAGAGCGAAATTTTCTCCAATGCATTGATCGGCAATGCCGCCAACACGCCGTTCGACAAGCTCTCGAAACGGGAATTCGAAGTAGCCCTACTCCTGCTCAAAGGATACGGCGCCCTGGAAGTGGCCAATGCGCTGTCCATCAGCGCCTCCACAGCCAGCAGTTTCCGCTGCCGCGTTTTCGACAAGCTGGAAATCAAGAACCTGCTGGAACTGAACCATCTTGCACAGATGTATCAGATTGAACCAGATTTTGAAGGAGAATCGTAAACGTGCTGCCCTTCCCGGGTCGACTCTCGATCGAAATGCGGCCGTGAATGTAATCGAGCATCGTGTGGATCAGCAGACTGCCCGTACCCCGATTGCCTGTTTGCCTGTCACGGCTCATAAACAGGGCAATCTGCTCCTCGTTCAACCCCTGGCCGGTGTCGCTGATCGAGATCAGTAGTTGCCCGTTCTCCTCCCGGCATGAGAGGGTGATTTCCCCGTCGGTTGTATTTTTGTTGGCATTATCGATCAGGTTGCGGATGATCACCGAAAGAATCTGATAATCCGAAATGCATTCCAGATCGGTTCGCACAATAGTGAGCCGGTTATGGTTTACTTTGAAGAGCTCCTTGTAAAGCGAAGCAATCTCCTCGAACAACGCATACAGCGGAAACAGGTTCTTGCTGATCTTGAACCCTTGCTGCTGTGTGCTGATCCACATGAAAAACTGCTCGGTAAAGCCCAGCAGATTTTGTGTACCCATATGCAGGTCGCCCAGGTAAGCGTCGAGGTCCGACGACGTAATATCTTTATGGTTTTTCAAAAGATTGCCGCTGATGAGCGAAATAAACCGCAACGGCGACCGCATATCGTGAAGCACCATCGTTATCACATGGTCCTTGAACCGGTTGCTTTCCAACAAAGCCATTTCCGATTTGGCCAGGTCATCAACCGCGCTTTTCAGCTCGCGTGTCCGTGCGGAAATGATATTTTCAAGCTCCTGGGCTTCTTTTTGCAACTTGGTAAGCCTTCGTTTAAACAGCAGATAGCCAATCCCAACCGACAGGCAGATACAGAATGCGTAAAACCACCAGGTGTTATAGAACCACGGCTGCACCTCAACGGGTAAAATCAACTGCGCCTTACTGTCAGGGGTATATGCGCCGTTCCTCCTTACCAATAGCTTGTAATCTCCGGGTGGGAGGCTTGCGATCGTTACCTCCCCATTCTTCTCTACTTTATGCCAGTCGGCGTCCAATCCGGCGACCTGGTATTCAAGGTCAAGATTCTCCGCGTTGCCGAAATATGGGGATGAAACATGAATGGAGAGTCGCTTAAAGTCGGGCGACAGGGTGATACCATTGACATTGAACGGGATCGAACGGCCTTTTACCGTCAGGCTATCGGCAAAAATAGCCTTGTCCGGATAATAGGGTTTGATTTTATGGGGATAAAACCAGACAAGCCCTTTGATGGAAGGAAGCGACAGGAGGCTATCCTTTAACCAAAGGTAGGAAGGGTCGCAACCGCCGTTGAACTCATTCGTAGGAAGGCCATCGGTACGATCGAAGCGGAAAAAATTGACCTTGTCCAGCCGCCTTTCAGCGAATGCTTGTAACTCGGTTTTCCTTACTTTAAAGAGACCATTATTGCTCGGCAACCAGAAAAACCCGAGGCCATCTTCGATAAATGAATGAACCGTGGTAAGCGCCTGCCGCGGCCCGGCCGGCATGTGATAAAGCTTTTTGTTTTGTAAAAGATAAAACCCCTTTCCATAACTGGATATCCATATTTTATCGCCCGTTTCCGCGTGCACCGTCCGTATGGGCATGGATTCCAGCACCGACTTATCGATCCGGTTCCGCTCGTAATCATACCATTTCAGCCCTTTTTCGGTACAAACCAGGAAATAGGACGGGCGGATCTGTTTGGCAAACAGGATATTGGCCTTTTTTTGAGGAAATTTCTTGTACCCCACGGCATGGTCGTTCACGAGCTTGCCAAATCCATTGGCCGTCGCAAAAAAATACTGCCCTCCCGAGGCATGGCTCATGTGGATCACCGAGTGTTCTGACGCAACGACCTGGCTTCGTCCGCTTGCAATGTCCAGCTTGCGAAGTTTATAATCTTGCTCAAAATATAATTGCCCGTTACCCGGAGCGAAAAACCAGGAGCCAATACCGGGATCGAATGGCAATACCCGGGGCGGACGCTCGGTCGATATCAGCATATTTTTGACAATGAGCTGGTCATCGCCCACCCGGGCCTGGGCATACAGGCTCTGGTCGAGGACCTCAGACGAAAACGGTGGTGCAATAAACTGCTTTTTACGGACGACAAACAGTCCGTCGGTTATCGAACCGAGGTAATAGGCTCCTTGCTCAGGCACAAAACGAACACAACTCAGAAAGGGGACATGTATGCCTTCCAGCTGGATTTCTGAATTGAGGTGGCCATTTCGAAGAACTACCTTATAGAGGGTCTTCCCGGCGTAAGCGTAAAATCCATCAGGACAAGGAAAGGTGACAAAATCGCCGGCAAGAAAGCGGTCATCCGAAGCCAGTGGCCCGCTAATGGAGGTGTACCGTGGCATCAGACGGCCATCCTTCCACGCCTCAACCTGATTCCCCGTCAAAATGCACGCCAGAAATTTTCCGGCAAACAAAGCATATTGCGGTTTCCGACCGGTGTAATCCCGGATTTTCGACGGCGCTTTCAGATTTGCCGACAAATAAAGCAGGCTTTCCTCATTCCTGAGGTAAACTTCGTTGTTCGAAATGCTCGATGAAAAAAGGAACAGTTTAGGCCCCAGATGATTATAAAAGTGGGCCAACTTGCGGCACATCTCGTTATCCGTCACCGCCACCCCTTGCCGCCCTACATGCACCGACCATGCCGGGCGTAAAACGGGTGCCGGTCCCATGTGATTGGCCAAAACCGCTACCTTGACAATTTGCCCTCCATATAGTCTCGCAAACAGTGTGCCGCGCGCGTCGCTCGTGAGCCCTTCTACCCGGGCTGATTTCGATCCCGGCAACTCGGAGGTACCGTATGTGACAAAACGCTGCCCATCGTAGCGCACCATCCCCATTTCCGTCGCAAGCCAGCAATAGCCCCATTCATCGAAAGCAACGTCCTTGACGCTGTTTTGGGGAAGACCATTGTCCGTATTATACTGTAAAACAATGTAGTCGTCCTGCTGCGCGAAGGCGGGAAAATCATGCAGTATGAGAGAAATCAACGCGATCAGGAGGATTCTCATAGTTCAATTGTTGCGGGTCGAGGGCTGACAACCCTTTAAATTACTAAAATATACGTTTTCCTGACAATTACTACTTTTATCCATAGAAGTACTACGTCACTCCATTGTTTGTCTTCAATAGAACAATATCCATATTGAATCCACAGCTGCAAAAAACTATCCCATGTTTTTTGTAGAAATTTTTCTAGTCGCGCCGTCTTCATCGGGTATCACAAATCCATTCCCAAGTCCTGACCTTTCGGTTAAGGAATATTTCGATTGCCTCTTCACCTCGGCCGTTGGTCGAGGCCGCCTTTTTCAGCGTTACCTTCTAAATATTCTTACCTATTAAAATCAAACTATTACAAATCGCAAAATTATGCTCCGCGTCCGTATTCGGGCTGAGCCTCCTGGCCACAGCTCGACAAGTACGGAGGCAACCAGCCGGTTCTTCCTTAGGAAATAAAACAAAAGAGGTCTGTAAGCAATCTTGCAGACCTCTTTGATATGACCGTTTTAACCTACTGCCAATTAATTTTTACTGAATCGGGTGTTTTGCACCACACCGTCGGCCGATTCTACTTCCACCACATACATTCCCGCACGCAACGGGCGGATCCCGGGCACCGAAATCACTTCCGCCGGATTGGTGTAGCTTCTGGAAAGCAGGCATTTGCCATTCATATCCACGAGCCGTACCATCACTTTTCCTTCCACCGACTCGCCGAGTTTGATATTCAGTTCATCCGCGCCCGGGTTGGGGTAAATGTTAATACGCGATTTGGCATCGTCCGCATCCCGGTAATTCACGGTTCTAATGGCCGACCTCTCGCTTCTGCCATCGAAATCGACCTGTTTCAAACGGTAATAATTAATAGCCCCCATCACCGGCGCGAGGTCATGATAAGTATAAGATTGTTCTTTGGAAGAATCCCCCGCGCCAGCCACTTTCCCAATCGACTTGAATGTCTTCCCGTCGGTGCTGCGCTCGATCACAAACTCCTTGTTGTTGGTTTCATCGGAAGTTTTCCATTGCAGTAATGTGCCTGTATTCGACTTTTCGGCCATAAAACCGATGAGCGTCACAGGCAGGATGGTGTTGCTAAACTCGACAATGGCGGCATCCGCGGCTGGTATGGTGATTGAAAATGTGCCTTGCACCCGGGTAGCCATTTGGCGAGCGCTCTGGGCGCCACTGAAAAGTTCACGGGCCGAATAGTTATCGGACCCGCTCATGCCCGCCCGCTGCAAATCGATATTGAACGTTTTAGCTGAACCGCCGTAATTGAAAATAGCCAGATATGATTTATTTCCCATATTTTTCACAAACACCTCATTGGCCTGATTGCCAGTGTTGCCTTCCAAAGGCGTAAATACGGTACCGCTGGCCGCCAGACTGAGCAGGTCGTCGTTTTGCAGGAGCGTTTGTGCCTTGGTCGTCCATGCACCGGAGGTCGAGAAATCGTCGCCGGTAATGAGCGTGCCCGTCACGATGCCGGATGCAAAGCGGGCGCGGTTTTCGCCGTCGGTCTGTGTCCCGAACACCAGGTGATCGGCGTCGAGGTAATTGTAGATGTGCTTCTGCCACCAACCGTAAGTGGTGCTGTTCAACGTGTAGGCGGTTTCGTTAATGTCCTTGTACGCATCGCACGCGATCCTGCGCATATGTGCGTAGCGCCCGGTGGCGAGGTTAGGCGAAATGGCGGCATACACGAGCATTTTACCGTCGAGCTGGTCGGTCAGGTACTCCATTCCTTTGCGGTAGGCCTCCATACCGGTATGAATGGTGTTATCATAGTAGCTGTCGGCTTCGAGCGACGCGTGTCCGAGGAAATCGATTTTAATCATTTCGAAACCACAGGCAATGAACTTCCCGATCACCATTTGCAGACGCGCTTTGGTACCCGGGTGGGTAGGGTCCAATGCATAGGCCCCGTCCAGTTCGACGGGACTGCCATTCACTTTCGTCCAGGCGTCCTGGTAGTTGTAGGTACTGCCTTCCATTTGCCGCGCAAATTTGCCCCAATCCACAAACGGGGCCCAGTAAATGCCTGGTTTAAAACCCTTGCTTTTGCAGTAATTGGCAAATTCGGTCAGTTCCGAAAAGTTGCCGTTCAGGCCGCCGCCGGACATATTATCCCAATACGAATCGAGGTCGATGTAAAGCGTATTGTCGCTGTTTCGGAAATCGGGCACACCCGTAGAGAAGAAATCCACGACGGATTTGGCCTTTGGTAAATTAATCGACGACTGAATGGCGCCCCAGCTGTTCCAGCCGAAAGGCGTGCCGGCGGTCCAGTTGAAAATGTAGCGCGGCTCGGCCAATGCGTTCGCTTGCCCATAGACATCGAAACCTGCACGCCAGTCGGCGCCGTAGCTTACGAGAATGCGCGGCGAACGGCAGGCGGTTTGCCCTACCGATACCCATCCGTGGCCCCGTTTGTCGCGGGTAACGCTCTCCTGCGTCCAGCCTGCCACCACCGCCACATAGTTGGTCGTGCCCCTGCCCTCACCCACCAGATTCACGCCCGTTTTCCAAACCGAATGCTCCACCGAGCCGATTATCAGGCCCTTCCGGTTGGCATTATCATAAATTGCTCCGGCTTCGGAGCTGAAAAAGTTGGCATATCGGACTTCTTTCGCATCATAGCGCACCCACGCATCGTTATCGAACGGCACAAATAATGCGCGGCGGTCGATATTCGACTGAATATCCACGTAATTGGACACCAGCGGGGCCATTTTGTAAGAATTGGACCCGTTCCCGGTCAGTACCAGCTCGGTAAAAAAATGCTCCTTACCGGGATAAGTATAAAACACCTGCTGCATGCCAATCGCGCCGCTTTTAGTCATCGTAATCACGTGTTTCGTCCCGCTGCCGAACGCGTCGGTTACCGGCGTAGACGAATAGGTACGCCCCGTAAAGCCGGTGCTCTGATGCACCTGGTCCGAATAGGCCATGGCAGTAGCTTCTCCGATCACCTTATTATTATTAAAATACACGGTATAATGCCCGTTCGCCAGGTCGTAATCGATCCGGTTGTTAGTACCGAATGCTATGCTCTGGATATTAGGCGTATTGATCGGCAAGAATGCGATCTTGTCGATATTCGGACCGTAGTTATTCGGATTATCGAGGCGGATGCTGTTGCTGCCTGCATTCAATACGATACTTACGGTAATGTCCGCGGGGATAGACCACCCTCCCGACGCCGGGCAGGAAACTGCAATAGCCGTTCCTCCATTCGGAGTGACGTTGATCGTGCGCGGATCACCCGTGCTGTAAGTGACAGTAAGGTTGTAGGTACCCGCCGCGGGCACATTCACCGGGATAACCACAGCCCCATTGCCGAGGTTACCCACCTGGCTTCCGCCCGAGCAGCTTCCGCAACTCTGAACGTCGGCGCCATTGGATAGCACGCCGCTTTCCGCTTCAAAGCTTTGCGCGGACGCAGTCGCCTGCACGAGCAGCCATGCACCGAGGCAAAGTGCCAGCCCGCTGCCGAACGGGCGGCGTAGCGCCGTCCCGTTCAGCATTGAAAATAATTTTCTCATACTGAATATTTTTCAGGTTAATATTTTTCAAAAACAGCGGTTAATACCCGGCATTCTGCTTCAATGCCCCGCCCGAAGCCTGGATTTCACTTTGCGGGATAGGCTGCCAGTAGTTTTTGTCCTGGAACTTCCTCCCCTCCAATGCGATGATCTTCACATACTCAATGGAGCCGTCGGGCTTCTTCTCAGGCCGCACGCCGTAAGCAGGCACGTTTTCCGTCACATTAGCGATTTTCCAGCGGCGGACGTCGAAGAACCGGTGCTCCTCGAATGCCAGCTCCACGCGGCGCTCGTTGCGGATGCGTTCGCGCATGGCCGCCTGCGTGAGACCGGCCGGCAAATCGGGCATCCCGGCACGCTTGCGGATCTGGTTAATGGCACTGTAAACGGTCGCGTCCGGGCCGGACGCTTCGTTGCGGGCTTCGGCATAGTTCAGCAAGACTTCGCCATAGCGAATGTACTTCCAGGGCTGGGTGGCCGTCTGGTTCGCATTACGGATCGGATTTTGGTCATTGATAAATTTGTATACATAATAACCTGTCTTGCTCGTATTCCAGTTTTCGTTACCATCCTTGCTATCCTGGCCTCCCGGTACGAATGTCTCCACTTTGCGCTCACGATAAGCTGCGCCATTGTACAACACGGTCATAGTCAGACGCGGGTCGCGGTTTTTGTAAGGATCTTTCGGATTATATCCCGATTTCGGATCGGTGATTTTCGTACCGTCCATCATCTCATAATCGTCCACGAGGTTCTGTAAAGGCGTGTTACCCGCCCAGCCGCCATATCCGTTCGGGCCGTTCACGAGTTCTAGGTTGGTGTGCTCGTTGGTCGGGGAATAAAGGCGGATGAAAATGTCCTCCGAAGTATTGTTGGTAATAAAAAGCTTGCGATAGTCATTATACAGCGAGAATGCATTCTTGTCGATTACCGCCTTGGCGGCGTCGGCAGCCTTCTGCCATTTCGCGGCATCGTTCTGGCCGTTGTTGTACAACGGGCTTGCCGCATAAAGCAGTAACCGCGCTTTCAACGCCAATGCGGCATTCTCTGAACCTCGACCGGGCGTTACAGTGGCCCCAGCCAGACCAGCGGCAGCAGCATCCAGCTCGGTAACGGCGTAAGTAATGCTTTCCTCAATGCTTTTGCGCTGGTAGAGTTCGGTATAATCACGGTCTTCCAGGGTATATACTTTATCGCCGATCACCGGAATACCGCCAAAATTGCGGATCAGGTCATGGTAGCGATAAGCCCGGATAAAGCGCAGTTCGGCTTTCAGCCGCTTCTTGCCCGCTTCGCTCATAGGCACTTTGTCGAGGTTTGCGAGGCCGTAGTTGCACTCACGGATGCTGCGGTAGCTGCGCGTCCAGGTGTTCGAGATCCAGCCGGTGCGGTCGGGAGCGGCATTGCCCTGCTGCACGAAATAGGTGTCATTATCAAAATTACAGATCGACTCGTCGGTCACGGAGCTCATCCAGGCATCCTCGAAACCACGCCCGAAGCCTGGCTTATCCCCTTCGGTCGAAAGCTGCACGCCCACGTAACGGCCTACTACATACGCATCGGCCAATGCGGAGTCGGCCCAGATGGCCTGGTCGGAAATAATATCGGTCGGTTTGGTATCCAGGAATGCGTCGTCGCAGGCGATAATGCACGCCGCCACGCCGGCGAACAAGCTTAGTATCAGTTTATTCAATCTCATGTCTTTGTCAGTTTTAGAATGTCACGTTCACGCCCACATTGTAGATCTTCTGCTGCGGATAAAAGAATGCATTGCCATTGTCCCCTTCCGGATCGAAGTCCTTCACTTTGGTGAATGTGAGCAGGTTAAATCCATTGGTGTAAATCCGCAAACCGCCCAGCCCGATTCTTGAAATAATCTTCTGCGGCACATTGTAGGCCAGCTCCACGTTTTTCAGACGAAGAAAAGCGGTATTCTGAAACCAGAACGTGTTTTTATAGCTGCCATTCACGCCCGTTCCCGTGCGCGAATCGATGCGCGGCGAATTGCCGTTCGGGTTGGAGGGGCTCCATGCATCCTCGGCGCGCGACTGCATCACACTACTGAACTCGCCCGCTTCCACTACCACATATTGCGCTACACGCGCCTGGCCTTGCAACAGGACATTCAAAGTGAGATTTTTCCAACCTCCGCCCAGATTCACGCCATAGGTAATCTGAGGCACATTGCTGTACTGCGAGCGGATTCGGTCGGCGGCGTCGATCTTACCATCGCCATTGTAATCTTCATATTTGAGATCACCCATTCCCGCGCCCGAAACGTGCGGATAGGCATCAAGCTCCTGCTGCGTTTTGAACACGCCGATAGCACGGTACATCAGGTCGGCATTCGGATTACCAAGGTCCGAACCGAGCGGCATGCCGGTGGCGCGCTGGTAATCGAGCGTGTTAGGGGCCTCGTCGATGAAAACCACCTCGCTTTTCGCGAATGCGAAGTTACCACCGATGTTGTAACTGAAATTGTTGTGGCTGCCTGCATACTGGATCTGCGTTTCCAGACCGCGGTTATGCACCTCGGCAATGTTCTCTTTCGGGATTTGCGAGCTGCTGATCCCCGTCAGCGCAGGGATGCTCACATTGCGGCTGGCGAGGATATTGGTACGGTTCTCGAAAAACAGGTCGAGATCGAAGGTCAGCTTTTTGAAGAGCGTCGAATTGAGCCCCAAATTGTATTTCTTGGCCACTTCCCAGGTAATGTTCGGATTGGCGAGCAACGAGTACTGAATGAGCGGCACGTTGTCGGCATTGTTACCGGTTGAGAATGCGCCATTGCGCACCTGGAAATTGTCGCGGAACTGATTGGGATTCACGCGGTCGTTACCCAGCTCACCATACGAAGCCCTGATTTTGAGATCGTTGATGGCATTACCTGTCTGAAACCAGGGCTCCTGCGACACCCGCCAGCCCAACGATATGCCCGGAAAAAAACCATAGCGATTGCCCTTCGGAAACACCGACGACCCGTCGTAACGCAGCTGTACTTCCGCCAGGTACCGTCCCAGGTAGTTGTAATTTACCCGTCCGAACACATTCCTGCGCGAGGTACGGTAGCTGCTTCCGCTGTTGCCGAAATCCACCGGCTGCGCACCGCCCTGGCTCAGGTCGGGTAGTTGCGTGGTGATGAAGTTGTTCCTCGACGCGCTGAAAAACTCCTGCGTCTCCCGGCTCTGCTCGTAGGCAATGAATGAAGACAATGCGTGGTCGCCGAAGTTCTTTACGTAATTCAGTTTGATATTGCCCGTCAACAAAGCCTTATTTGTCTGGCTTTCGTACATCTGCGCCTTGGCGGGTCCCCCTAGCACGGTGTTGTATTGCTGGGTGGTCTTGTTGTATTGATAAACGATCCAGTTGGTTCTCATTTCCTTAGTAAATGCGAAACTCTGGTCGGCGGAAAAGAAGCCGTCGACCGAAAGCCCGTCGATCGGCAACTGGTAACTTGCCCGCAGAATACCGTTCGAAACCGTGGTAGGACTGTTGTTCGTCCCCGCCAATGTCGCCATGGCGATCGGGTTCTTGCCTTGCTCCACCCCCGCTCCGAGCTTTCCATCAGGATAGCGTGCAGGAAGTGTGGGATAGGTTCTGTACAAAAACTCGAACACGTTGCTCGCCCCGAAACCGGCAATATAGCTGCGGTTCTCACGGCGCGTCGCGAGCTGGATCCCAAAGCTCAGTTTCTCATTTACATTTACATTGATATTCGACCGGACGCTGTACTGGCGGTATTTATTCACGCCGTCGCGGTAGAGGCCGTCCTGGTACAATGTCCCGGCCGACACGAAGTAGTTGATCTTTTCAGTCCCGCCGGAAACGGAGAGATTATGCTGGTTCTGGCGCGCAACCGGCTTCATCAATTCCTTCACCCAGTTGGTGTTGGGATAGTTGATCGGGTCGGAGCCGTCGCGGAATTTCTGGATCTCGGCATCGCTGTACCGCTGATTCATCCCTCCCGATGGGTTACGGTAATAATCGATCGTATTCAGGATTCCCGCATACGTAGGCGCGTCCACGAACCTGGGCATGCGCGTGGGCTGCACGAAGCCCTGATTGAAGGAATAGTCAAAGCGCGGCTTGCCTGCGAGGCCCTTTTTGGTAGTAATCAAAATAACCCCGTTCGCAGCCTGTGCCCCGTAAATGGCTGCGGAAGCGTCTTTGAGTACCGAAATACTTTCAATGTCGTTCGGATTAAGGCGATCCAACCCTCCTATTGCATTGGCGATACCGTCGATGACGATGAGCGGGTTACTGTTGCCTGTCGTAGCGCGGCCGCGGATCAATATACTCGACCCGTCCGACCCAGGCTCGCCGGACCGGTTATTGGCGATCAGGCCAGGCAAACGGCCGGCAAAAGAGTTGGAGATGTTGGCCTGCGGGCTGCGGGTTATTTCCGATCCCTGCACGGTCGCCACCGAGCCGGTAATATTCTTTTTAGACTGCGTACCATATCCTACCACTACCACCTCTTCCAGCGACTTCGAATCCACTTTCAAAGTCACATCCACCACAGTTTGCGTGCCGACCGTCACTTCCTGCGAAAGGTAACCTACGAAGGAAAATATCAGCACCGCCGGTCCGGCGGCAGACTTATCATCCGGAATATCCAGCACATAGCTACCCTGTTCGTCGGTAACCGTGCCCCGCTGGCTGCCTTTCAGCACCACGCTCACGCCGGGCAGCTTATCGCCCTTGTCGTCGGCGACCGTGCCCGTGAGCCGGATGTCGGCAGTACTCGCCGCGCCGATCGTCTGTGCTTCGCCGGGAACCAGCGGTTCCTGTAAAAACGACACTTTGCGGCTGCGTTTGAGGATAATCTGGCCATCGCCGGGCTGGTATTCGATCTGCAAAGGCAGCAGAAGCCGGTCAAGCACGGCGGAAAGTTTCTCATTGCTGGCGTTCAGGTTTACGCGGGTACGTACGGGAATAATGCTGCGGCTGTACGCGAAACGCACGCCGGCGAGGTTCTCCAACCGGTCGAGGGCACTGCCGAGCGGGATATTTTCCGCCTGGATGCTCACGTTTTTGGCCAGCAAGTCCTGCGCATTGATGTCCCTCGCATAACCGCCCGCCGCGATCATTCCAATCAGGAAAAGCTGTAAAATCGATAACCGCATAATATGGTATGCCGTCTTGCTTTTTAGGAAAAAATACATAAGTTTGAAATGGTTAATATGAACAATAGGAAGCCTTGCATCACCGGCCAGTGATGTTCCATCAAGGTCTTCGTTCAGGATCAGGGGTGGCTCCAACACTCCTGATTTTCTTTTGAAGCAGGTATTATTTCGGTTGGTTGAATTTCGTCATAGGGCGGCTGTTAGGTGTCTGTTTTAATTGATATTGAATGGAATCGCATTTACTCCGAAACGGCGCATCCTTCCCCTCGGATCACGATCTCGTCATTTTGCATCACATAGTTCGCATCCACGATCTGCATTGTCATTTCAAGTATTTCTGAAAGCCGGTTCTGGTCGAACGTGGCTTTTACCCGGCAATTTTCAAGATTAGGATTTTCAAGACGGATCTTTACATCGAATTTATCTTCAAGCCTTTTCATCACTTCTCCCAGCTTCGCATCGGTGAATGTAAGTGAAACAGGCTGCCATAACGGCGCTTTCTCGGCCACGTCGGGTACCTCTTCGCTGACGAGCTCCCCGGAGGCCACTTTGAAAACCGCCTGCTGGTGCGGAAGGAGCATTACTTCTTTGCCTTTGTCAGCCGTTACGGAAACCTTGCCTGTCACCACCGAAACTGCATACTCCGCCTCGCCCTTGTTGGCACGCACATTGAAACTTGTACCCAGCACTTTCACCTGCACCGACTCCCCATGCACGAAGAACGGCCTTGAAGGGTCGTGGGTTACCTCAAAAAATGCCTCGCCTTCGAGGGAAACCTCGCGGGAATCTTCATTGAAATCTTCCTTCGCATAGGTAATGCGCGTACCTGGATTCAACCACGCCTCGCTGCCATCGGGAAATACATGCTTCCGCACCTGGCGGGTCTTGTTGATGGTAGAATAAGTGTGCTTTCCGAACCTGAAAACCGATTTATTCTGGGATAAAAAATACCTCATACCCAGTCCGGCAACCAGCAGGATCATCGCCGCGGCGGCGTAGCGCAGGTATTGGCCGAGGGTCCGGTGCCGCAATGGTACCGTACGCGACACGCCGGGCGTGTCCACGCGGGACGTATCCACGCCGGACGTATCCACGCCGGACGACAGTCTCCGGATTTCGTCCTGCACTTTGCCTAAATGCCGGGCTTGGTCGAATGCAGCTTTCTCACCAGTCTCCTCCGACAACGACGCGTACCATTCGTCGACCTGAAACGCTTCCTCAGGAGTACATAGTCCTTCGACATAGCGTTTCAAAAGCTCCGGCGAAATGTTGTGATTGTTCATAATGTGTTTGTAATGACCTATTATTTCAGTCCCTATAAACAGGACGCGCCGTACGCCGGTATCCCTAGTGACTTTTGAAGAAATTTTATGACAAATACTATTTGAATCCTTATTACTTTTGATCGAAGTTGAAGAATGCACCTCATGAGTAAGGATTACCGCGGTAACGACGACCTGGAATTATGGCAGCTTGCAAAGGTTTCGGACGATTCGCTGGCCTTTGCCGAGCTGCATCGCAGGTATTCGCCCCGGCTTTACGCACTCGCATTGCGGAAGACGGGCAGCAGTGAGGTGTCGGAAGATCTCGTTCAGGATCTCTTTGTGCATTTATGGCTGCAGCGGACGGGCATCGCCATTGAAAAAGCATTCAATTTCTACGTTTTTTCCGCGCTTAAAAACCGCATTATCTCCCATTTACGGAAACAGCTCGTTCACCACACAGTGTCGTTGAACGACATCGACCTGGAAACATTGTCGTCGCAGTCGGCCAACCTGGTGCAGGAATGGCTGTCGTTGAAAGAAGTGCAGGAGATTTACTCGCGCGAGCTCGCGAACCTCCCCGAGAAGAGCAAACAGGTATTTGAAATGAGCCGCAGCGGCGTCCCCAACAAGGAAATTGCCCAAATGCTCGATCTCTCCGAGAAAACGGTCGAGTTCCACATCAGTAAATGCCTGCGGGTACTGCGGGCGAAGTTCGGCTATGTGGTGAGCGTCCTGGTGTGGGTGCTGGCAGCCGGAATGTAGGCGTCATCTACCGGCACGCATTTTGCACGTATAGTGATAAAATGCTCTTCCCATGTTTGAAGTTTCTGAATTAAGAAAAATCCTCATGCACGATCATCCGTTCGGCTTCCTCCTGGAAGTGGTGCTGCGGACAGTCGTTATGTTTATGATCATACTGGTTGCGCTGCGAGCGTCCGGCCGGCGCGGGATCAAACAACTTTCGATCTTTGAACTTGTCCTTATTATCGGATTGGGCTCCGCCGCCGGCGATCCGATGTTTTACGACGATGTAGGCATTTTGCCCGCATTAGTCGTTTTTCTCGTCGTCATTACACTCTATATTACCGTTACACGACTTTCGGACAGGTTTGTCAAGATCGAAAAACTGCTGGAAGGCGAGCCGTTGTACGTGATCCGCGACGGCAATCTGCTGATGGACGCATTCCGGGAATCGGGCCTGTCGCAGGACGAATTCTTCGCCGAACTCCGCCTGCGTAATGTGGAACATCTAGGCCAGGTGCGCACTGTACTCATCGAAACCTCCGGCGAATTCAGTGTATTGTTTTATGCGGAAAAAGACGTCCGTTACGGCCTGCCCATTTTCCCCAGCGAGCTGCAAAACAAACTCTCCGGAACAACTCATGAAAACTGCGAGTACATCGCTTGCGCGAAATGCGGCAGCGTGCGCAACGCCAGGGACTTCGACCAGCTACCGACATGCCCCGAATGCGATGCCTGCGAATGGATCGAAGCTTCGAATGCGAAGCGGGTAGGGTGAGTTGCTGCGTATTGGTATACCTGACAGCTTAATTCTCCGGTGCTATCGGCAACGGCAGATAATCCCGGTTCAAAATCATCCATTCCTGCAAGCGCGTTTTCAGATCGTGCTCAATCGCAGCTATTTCCGCTTTGCCGGATAGGTTGTTTGTTTCGTCGGGATCGGCCTGTAAATCGTAAATTTCGAACATTTTGCGACGCTCGGCGAACAGCAGCTTGTCGTATTTCTCGTCCAACCTGCCCTCGGCATGCTGCTGTTTCAAATCGAGCCAGAAAGGTTGTCCGGCGAAATCGACCGGATGGTAGGGAATCTGCCAGATCGCATTGTAGATCAGCTTGTACTTTTTATTAAAAATAGTCCTGCCCAAATCGAAATTGGAAGAATTGGTAGGCAAGCCCTGCCCGTGCGCACCACGGACGGCGAAAATATACTCGTGGCCGCCCTGCTGTGAATCGGCAAATGCGGGAGTGAGGCTTTTGCCGGTGATCTCTTTCGGAACAGGTAAACCCGCAACGGCAAGAAATGTGGGTGCGATATCGATACCGGAAACAAGCGCGTCGCTTACCTGCCCGCTCTTGATCAGCCTGGGATAACGGATGATCAGCGGCACGTGGATGCCCAGGTCGTACAATGTTCCTTTACCGCGCAGCAATGCCCCGCCGTTGTCCCCGATGAAGACAACAAGCGTATTTTCTTCCAGCCCACGCTTTTTCAGGTCATCCAATACACGGCCCACGTCGCTGTCGAGGCGTTGGATTTCGCCGAGATAGGCGGCGAAATCAGCCCGCACACCTTTGGTATCGGGCCAATGCCCTGGCAATGTGAGCGATTGCGGGTCGGGTTCAAAATCTTTGGCATTGAAGATCCGGTGCGGATCGCTATACCCGACTTGTACGAAGAACGGCTTGTTTTTAGGCGCTTTGTCCAGGAACTCGGTGTACTGCTGGAAGATACTGTCGCGGTTACCGGTCGTTTTCAGGTAGTCGACCCGGTTTTTAAAGGTTTCCAGGCCATATTTCTCCAAAACCGCTACCGTTTCGGGCACTCGGCGGTTGCCGTCGAGGTGGAAGCTCCGGCCGAGAATACCGGTATGGTAGCCGCCTTTGCGAAGCAGCTCGGGATAGGTCGTCACGGAGGCATCGAGCGGGGCCGAAAAGCGGGTCATCTGCACGTCGAGCGTATTACGCCCGGTCATGATCGCCGCCCGCGAAAGCACGCATTGCGGCGCGGTGGTATAGGCACGCGTGAAGCGGATACCTTCCTGCGCGAGTCGGTCAATATTTGGTGTTTTGATCTGGGGATAGCCATAGCTGCTCAAAAACGGCGCACTGTGGTCGTCGGACACGATGAGTACGATATTGGGGCGTTTCTGCTGGCCGGAAGCTGTCGATGCAATAAATGCAAGAACAATTAGAAGAAGAGTGATCCGGTGTTTCATTTCGCGTCCTGCTTTTTAGGATACACCTTGTCGATAGACGCCCCTTCATCCCCCTGCTGCCTCATCCAGGCCTCGAGTTCTCCGCGCAAGGTGGCAATGCGTTGCGCATATTGCGGGTCTGCCGCCAGGTTTTTCAGTTCAAAAGGATCTTTTTCGGTATCATAAAACTCGACGGCAGGCCGGTGCTCGAAACGGTCGGTGATCTTTTTGGCATTCGCATCAGCCTTGTCATCTACCCATGAAAACCACACAGTATTGCGGTCTTTGCGGTTGCGGTCCATCATGAAGCGGTTGTAATATGGCTTGTCGGACGCGAGGTTGAGGATCAGCTTATAGCGGTGGTCGCGGATGCTGCGGATGGGGTAAGGATCACCCTCCGGAATATTGTTATGAATTCCGTAGGCGTAGTTTCTCGCCTCTTTGTTCTTGCCTGAAATGACGGACAAAAAGCTGCGCCCGTCGAGACCGGCAACGGGCTTCCCACCGGCAATATCGATCAGCGTCGGCATAATATCTTCATATTGTACCAAGGCGTGCGTCTCAGTCGAAGGCTTTACTTTCCCCGGCCAGCGGACGAGCATCGAGCTCCGCTGACCTGTATCGTACAGGTTCCACTTCGCTCCCGGAAACTGCGCACCCTGCTCACCGAGGAAAATCAGGATGGTGTTTTTGTCCTGACCCGTCTCTTTCAGCAATGCACGGATCTGCCCCACCTGATCGTCCAGCCGGCGTACCTCGGCGAGGTATTTCACAAATTGCCTGCGGGTAATGGGCGTATCCACCCAGTTGGCCGGCAGTTTAAGCTTTGCCGCGTCGAATTCGGTGGTATCTCCCACAGTCCAGGGTGCGTGGGGATTAATGCTCATTACAAAAAGACAGTACGGCTTGTCGCTGCCCGTGATGTATTTCTTAATATCGTCGAGGCGGTAATCGTCCGTCGGGGCCACACAGTTAGGCTCAAAACCTTCGACGATATCGAACGGAAACACGCTTTTAGGTTTCGTCACATGGTCTTTTCCCGTCAGCCCTACGCGATAACCGAGGTCGGCCAGGTAATGGCCGACGCTTTTCAGATGGTCGTACACCGGCTTGTGGTTTTGGAACGAACCGTGGCGCACCGGATACAAACCTGTAAAAAGCGACGCCCGCGTTGGTACGCACATCGCTTCCGAAGTGAACAGGTTATGGAATTTCAGCCCATCCTTCGCCAATGCATCGATATGCGTGGTTTTGAGGTTTTGACCGCCATAGCAACTCAGCTGCCGACTGTCAAGGTCGTCGGCCATGATGAGGATGATGTTGGGGCGTTTTGCGCCGGCGTTTTTTTGACCGCCGGCTGGAAATGCCTGGCCACAGCTGGCGCAAAGCGGTAATAATACGTTGAGAATAATGCAGATTCCGAATGCTTTAAACATACACCTGTGGTTGTCATTGTTACCCGTTCGACACAAATCATTTCCGGATTCAATAAGCTAATAACCAATCCCTTCTAATGATTGATAAGGAGAAAGAAGTCGTCAAAGCGGCACAACCTCCGGTTCATCGAGCAACACTTCCCGGCGCGAACGCAGCCGTTCCACAAGCGAATCGTAATGCAGCAGCCCCGCCGCTTCCACCACGAGCACGCCCACAAACTCGCGTCCGCGCCCGATGATATTCAATCGTTGGATCCGTACGCCTTTTACCGATTCCACCAACGATGTGATGTGGTGCACACTCAACGTTTCGGGATATGTGAGTTTGAGTTGATAGGTCTTCATATAGCTTGCATTTAGTCGTTCATGAGTATTAGTTTATTACTTTATAGATCCGGAGTCAGATCAGTGGTCTCCGTAGCGCTTCTCACCTGCTGAGACGGCTAGCGTCAGCTTGTTTTGCTTGGGGGGAAGCGGACAGGTCGCGTACGGAGAGAATGCACAAGGCGGGTTGATGGCTTTATTGAAATCCAGCCATGCGGTACCATCAGCCTCGACGGAAGAATACAGGAAGCGGCCCGAGCCGTAAGTCTCGTGCTTGTTGGTTTGGTCGGCGAAAATAATGAACAGGTTTTCAGGCTTACCGACGGCGTCGAGGCTGTATTCCTTGCCATCGACATTAAAAACGAGTTTACCGGGCGAGACCTGGTTATCGATACGGCCCGTAATGTCGGTAATCGACACCGTGCGGCCCTGTGTTGGCACAAAACGCGCTTTAACCCGCCATTTTTCCTGCACAGGGTACCTTTCAATACCTGTAAAATCTTTCAGGTATTCGCTTTCCAGGTCGCGCAGGCGGATCGCATATTTCTCACCACGCTTGATCACAAACCACCTCAGCGGACCATGTTTCAATGTAACGGGCTTGCCGTCGGGGAAAATATCCAGCTTGGTGACCGGCTGGTCGCCATTGAAGATTTGCGCGCCCGGCTTCGCTCTGAGCGTGATTTTGTCGTTTTGAAGCACAAATTCACCCAAGAACGCATTGCTTTTACCTTCCGGAAAGAGGATATCGTTTTCCGCCGCGCTACCGAATGTGTTTTTGCCCTCCTTCAACCAGAACAGCCCGGCCAGGTTCAGCCAGCCCGATTCCGCTTTCAGGCTCTCGACACGTTTCTGGTGCCAATCGCGGATCTGCTCTTCGTAAGTATTGTCGGTTGCCGCAAATGCAGACAAAACCCATGCCGCCGCCAGCCCCACTAATTGATAAACATGCCTTTTCATTTCAGGTGTTTGTTAAATGATACATACCCATTCCTGCACCGGCGGATCTCCGTGGCGCATCAGAATTCGCAATTTGTTGGTGGCTGGTACACAAAATTAGTTAAACTATTTAATCTACCAATTTAATAGTTTAATATTTCAGAGAAATTTAACCGCAAATAGTTCCCCGGACCGGCGTCATCTGCAAACCCTCCTTTGACCTTACAATAAGAAGCGGGAACCCCCTAGCGCCATTTTTTGTAATTTCAACCTATGAATACTAAACCGGCGTTTCCGACTCTTGGCATCGATGCTTTTGACTCTTCTACGGAGTCGGGTTACAAGCTTTTGCGCCATGAGATCGATGGTAAAAGCCGGATTGATAAACCGCACAAGCACGATTTCTTCATGCTTTTTGTCGTGAAGCAGGGCGGCGGGACGCATTCTATCGACTTCGTCGATTACCCGGTTGCCAATGGACAGGTGCATTTGCTTTTTCCCGGCCAGGTCCATCGCTGGGAACTCGATGAAGCCACATCTGGATTTCAGCTAATGGTAGGGCGACGTGCTTTCGAGACTTCTTCTAACTTTCTGCGACTGTCGTTTATATCCTACCGGAACCACCAGGTGATCGATCTGCCGCGAGCTGTTTTCCAGGCATTGTGCTATGAGCTGGAAACTCTGGAAGGCGAGCTGGGCATGCCTTTGGTAGATTGGGATATGGTACAACTTCGCAGCCGGGTGGCTTTGCAACTTGTAAGCCGAGAAGCCGAACGCATTTACGAGGATATCGGCACCTACCGGGCCAATCCGATCCTTTTCAAATACCACGCACTGGTGGATACCCATTTCAAGACCCACAAGACTGTCGCATTCTATGCTGACCAGCTCAACATCTCCCCCAACTATCTTAATATTCTCTGCAAAAGGCACTTGCACGTACCCGCCACGTATCTGATTCACAACCGCGTGGGTTTGGAGGCGAAGCGCTTGCTGCTGGTTTCGGGGCAATCGGCCAAGGAGATTGCTTTTGAACTGGGTTTCAGTGATCTTCCTCATTTCTCCAATTTCTTCAAAGCCCAGACAGGTTCTTCGCCCCGCGCCTTTCGGAATTCGTTATAAATCCTACAAGTTTTGGCATAAATAGCGCATCGTTCAAACGCGTCACCGGGGTTAACTTTGCTTAAACCTTAACCCCAGGCATATGGAGTCTATTTCCCGCAAAACGTTCATTAAAAGTTCAGGTCTATTGTTGGCAGGCGAAATACTCGTCAAGAAAGCAGGAGCATTCGCATCCGGTGCCGCGCAACCGGCAGAAACAGCCAGTAAACCTGCGAAGAAATGGATGCTGAAAAACGTGCGCCTGGAAACGGGTTTTGTGTATGAGGACGGTGAGGTGATCGCCACCGAAACCGGACTTTTCCGGGTAGAGATCGAAGGCGGGAAGATCAAAGCCGTGCTGCCCAACGATCCTAAAGCCGATGCTACCGATGCCAAAGGGCAACTGATGCTGCCGGCGTTCAGGGATATGCATATTCATTTGGACAAAACCTATTATGGCGGCCCCTGGAAAGCGCGGCTGGCGAAAAACCGTTCGGTGAAGGATATGATTGCGTTCGAGCAGAAAACTTTGCCCGAACTCCTGAAAATGTCCACTTACCGGGCCGAAAAGATCATTGAACTACTGCAATCCAAAGGAACGAATTTCGCCCGAAGCCACGTCAATATCGAACCGACCTCGAAGTTGGATTCGTTAAAGAACCTGCAAAAAGCCATTGAAAATAAGAAAGATAGTTTCGGAACAGAGCTCGTCGCTTTTCCGCAGCACGGGGTTTTCTATTCGCATTCAGAGCAATGGATGAAGGAAGCCGCCGCGATGGATATCGACTTCATCGGCGGTCTCGATCCGAACGCCATCGATGGTAGCGTTGAGAAACAGATCGACTTCATCGTCCAACTAGCCCTCGATCACGGTAAAGGCATTGATATCCACCTGCATGAAGGTGGTGAGCCGGGTTTAAAGACGGTCGAATACCTGACGCAGAAAGTTATTGAAAACCCGGCGCTCGCCGGCAAAACATTCCTCAGCCACTGCTTCGTACTTGCCCGGCTCGAAAAACCAAAACTGGAAGAAGTATCAGAAAAGCTCGCGCATGCACGTGTGGGCGTGATCTCGACTATTCCGTTTGGCAGCACCATTATGCCCATCCCGACCCTTTACCGCCATGGCGTGACGGTTATGACCGGCAACGACAGCATTGTGGACCATTGGAACACATTCGGGTCCGGGAGCGTGTTGCAAAAATCGAATTTGATGGCACAGCTTTACGGCCAATCGACGGAACTCGACCTGTCGCGCTGCCTCAAACTGGCAACCTGCGGTATTCTTCCGCTCGACGAAAAAGGAAAGCAGCAATGGCCCAAGGCTGGCGACGAAGCGAGTGTGGTGTTGGTAGATGCGAGTTGTTCCGCCGAGGCTGTTGCGCGCATTTCACCCGTGAAAGCGCTTGTGCACCGCGGGAATCCGGTTTATCGGAACTGAATCGTGGTTCGGGGGCGGTCAGGGGTGGTCATTTATTGTCATTTGTGGTCAGGTGTTGTCATTGATTGATCATCCATGAGCAAGCGTGAAGAGAACCCAATACACTATGTAGGATCGATGCCACCTATGTTACATCGCCATGCGATTCCGATGACGCATTTAACTATTCTTGACTACATCTGACTATACCTGACCACTCATGACCATTCCTGACCACAAATGACCACACCTGACAAAACCTGGCTACACCTGACCAAAAATGACTATCAATGACCATACATGACTGCACTTGCCACCCTTGACTACACCTGACCACAAATGACAATCAATGACCAGGCCTGGCTAATCAAGCCAACGGTTCCTTTCGCATTTACCACTTATCAAGCGTAACCTGCTACATTTCATCCAATTAAATTCATCCCGGTTTCCGGCGCCGCGATAGTTTCGTGCTCAGTTAGTTTAAACACTGAACACTTAAAAATCATCGCTATGAAACACAGCATCGGGAAAATTGGAACGGGCCTTGCCATGTTAGGATTATTGGCGCTGCCCGCCTGTCATCGGCAGATGTCGGACACAGCCCTGGAGCGCGAAAAGGCAGCGATCCGGGATGTCATTGTCCAGGAAACGACTGCCTATTACAAGCAGGATTACGCCGCCTGGAAAAGTACGTATGTTACCAAACCCTATTTCCGCGAACATGGTTATTGGGACGGTTTCCCGGAAAAAGTACGGATCTATAACAGCTTCGCCCAGCTCGACAGTTTGAAGAAAAAGCAGTTCGACGAGAACAAAACCGTTTGGCAAACGGCCGTCGTCGCGCGGAGCAACGAAAATTTCCGTATTTACGGCGATGTGGCCTGGTACACCTCCGACCAGATCTCTTCCGACAAAAATACCGGCAAGCTGCTCGGTCGCTCGGTGGATATCCGGATTTTGGAAAAGGAGAAAGGAAAATGGAAGATCGCCTATCTTGGCTTCTACTACTTACCTGAAAAGGGTAACTGATTTCCCAGGCGGCACTCCGAATTTCTTCCTGAAAGCATTGCTGAAATGCTGTACCGAAGAATACCCCAGCGCTTCCGCCACGTTTTTGATCGGTACACCTTCGAGCAGTTGCTGCTTTGCTTTGTGCAGCTTCACGTCACTCAGATAACCGAAAACCGTGGTTTGGTAGAGCTCTTTGAAGCCATTTTTCAGTTTGAATTCGTTGATTCCCACCTGCCTGGCCAGCTCCTGTAACGACAGGGGCTGATCGGTGTTGGCTAGCAACAGGTCCTTGGCGTGGTGAATGGAATCAACGTCGTATTGGGACTTTAGTACCGATTGCCCCCGCTCTCTTCCAAACGCCTGGCTCGCCCTGGCCTGCAGTGTGAGGAGTTCCAGACACTTCGCATTGAGGAAAAGCGATTTCAAGCCTCCTTTGAAATTACAGTTGATAATATCCGACACACATTGCCGGATTTCGGACGTTATGGCCATGTTGTGCTCGGACAAAGTCGCGAAACGCCCGGCGGCCACGTGCTCGCAGAACCGGTCGATCATCTCGCCGTTTCCGGAAAGGGCGCTGATAAAGTACTCTTTCCGGAAATGGAGTTCCAGGAATTTATATCCGCCACTCTCGTTGAACTGCCCCGTGCCGTCGAATGCCGGCTCGTAGATGATATTGTGTTCCTGAGAACTGAACCGGTAGGAGCGTCCGCTGATGAAGTTCTCGAGTCGTCCGCCGCCTGAAATGCTGAAATGCAACTCCACGAAATCAGGTGCATCTGTTGTCCGGAACCGAAGACGGTGCTTTTGTAAGGCAATATCCCCGTATATAATGTAGATATCCGGCAGAGTGATCTCAACAATCTCCGCGTCGCCGAAGAAAAAGCTGTGTTTTTGCCTGTGCTCTGTGACCAGTGCCGGGCCGGGGCCGACGCTCGGCTGCTCCAGATGTTCCGCGCCATCCAACGCCCGCAGTTCCACCCATGGTCCTTCGTTGTGACAAATACTCATTCCCATAATAATCCCTTTCGTGTTAAAAGCTATCCGGATTATGTAAAAATGCTTCCGCTGAATGGCCGCACCTTTGACCAAAACTACAACGGTTTAAGCCACTTTATCAACAAGCTTCCATTTTAATTCAGTTCTATGAGCCATGAAAATCAACCAAAAAGCGGGATTGCCCGGCTTTTGGAAATTGCAGGCGCCAAACGCAACCTGCTGATCATCGCCGGTGTGCTGGCGGTGGCGCACGCGCTGCTTTCCATCGTTCCCTACGCATTGGTCTATTCCATTATCGATGCGTTGCTGTCGACACCGATGGAAATAGGGTTGGTGAAACTTTACATTTACCGGTCGGTATTTGCGGCAATCGCCGCCTACGTGCTGCTGTACGCGTCGGGCATGGTTTCGCACGTGGCGGCGTTCAACATCCTGTACGAGCTGCGCCGGCAAATGGCGGATAAACTCGGGAGGCTGCCGCTGGGTTTCATCAATCAGTCGAATTCAGGCGCATTGAAAAAAATCCTCGCCGACGATGTGGAGCGTATCGAAAACTTCATCGCCCACAGCATTCCCGATCTCGTCAAAGGCGTGGCGTTGCCGGTGGTTACGCTCGGCTATTTGTTTACGGTGAACTGGCAACTGGCACTCACAAGCTGCATTCCCATCATTATGCTGGCCGTAATGATGCCTTTTATGTTCGGCAAGAAATTCAAAGCCCTGCTCACGGAGTATCATAGTTCGCTGGAATCGATGAATGCCGGGATTGTGGAGTTCGTCAGGGCGATGCCCGTGATCAAGATATTCGGGCACAATGCAGAGCGCTTCGATAAATACAGCCAGGTCGTGCTCCGCTTCAAGCAAATGGTGATTGCCTACAATAGTACGGCATCGCCTGCATTCGGGATATTTATCAGCTTTATCAGCAACGCCACGCTGCCGGTGCTTGCCGTGGGGCTATACCTGTATTTCTCCCAGGGCATTACGTTGTCGACGCTTTTCCTGTTCCTCATTCTCGGCGTCGGTTATATCCGCCCGCTTTTTGCGCTCAGCACACTGGGCCCTCAAATTTCGGTGATCAACCACGGCGTGAAACGGCTCGATGAAATACTCTTTGCCCAGGAACAGGAAGCAGAGGGGGATGCATATCTGGATAACGATTTCAGCGTACGGTTCAAAAACGTCTCATTCGGTTATCAAAAACACCAGTATGCATTGGATAACGTCAGTTTCGACGTTCCGCAAGGCACTATTACCGCACTGGTTGGACCTTCGGGCTCGGGCAAATCTACGGCCGCACAATTGGTCGCGCGTTTCTGGGATGTCGATAGCGGTGCGATCCTGATCGGCCGGCAGAATATCCGCAATGTCAGACCGGAAGAGCTCATGCGAAACATTGCATTTGTATTCCAGGACAGCTTTATGTTCGAGCAAAGCATTTTTGAAAACATCCGTATGGGGATGGACAAAACGAAAGAAGAGGTGATCCAGGCCGCCAAAGCCGCCCAGTGCCACACTTTTATCGAAAAAATGCCATTCGGTTATTACACGCCATGGGGGCATTCGGGTGCACACCTCAGCGGCGGCGAGCAGCAGCGCATCCAGCTCGCGAGGGCCATCCTCAAAGACGCACCGATTCTCGTACTCGACGAAGCCACGGCGTTCAGCGACCCCGAGAACGAGTCCCTCATTCAAACCGCCCTCAATAAATTGATTTCCAACAAAACGGTAATCGTAATCGCTCACCGGCTCAGTACCATTACCGCCTGCGATCAGATCGTGGTCATGCGGCAAGGAACGATAGTGGCCAAAGGGACCCACGAAGAACTCCTCGCCGAATGCCCTATGTACACGGGGATGTGGCACGCACACACCCGGGCAGGCGAGTTTGCACTGAATTCATGAACGACCATTCCAAAATAGGAAAACCAATATCAGAGAAATGATCCAGAACCTCATTTATACATTCAGGACCGCACCGGCTATTGTGCGGAAAAGCATTTTGCTCGAACTCCTGCACAGCCTCTTGATAGCCGTACCGACGGGCTTCCTACTGCTCATTATACAGGAATTGTTCTCCCCCGCGCCTGATCCGCAGAAGCTCTGGACTTATGTGGGTATCATGGTGGTATTCATTGCCGGGCAATTTTTTGTTTCGGTCAAAAACATTGTCCGCAGCAACGATATGACCTATACACTCTCCACCAACTTGCGAATGGCCTTGGGCAGTCACTTGCAACGGATTTCAATGGGTACCTTCAAGCAGCGCGATCCGGGAGAACTGGCTTCGGTCGTTTTGCAGGATGTCGCCAATTTTGAGCTGATTTTTGGTCACACCGTCGGCAATATGGCCGGAGCTGTATTCGCAACGGTGATCGTATCGGCCTTTTTGCTTGCCACCGACTGGCGCCTCGCGCTGGTGCTGCTCGCGGCGCTGCCATTGGCCTGGGTGCTGATCCGTATTTCGGACTACCTCGTTGTGAAGCAGGGCCATCATCACGTGCAAGCCCGCAACGAAACCGGAGCCCGCTTTCTGGAATACGTGCAGGGGATCCGGCATATTAAGTCATTTGGCATGACGGGCCAGCGGTTCTCCACGCTGCAAAGAGCGCTGGACGATTTCCGCAAAGCAAGCATTAAAACAGAAGCTATCCCGGGTCCATTCGTCCTCACAGCCGGGCTCGTGCTCGAACTGAGTTTCCTGCTGATGGTCAGCCTCGCGCTCACCTACCTGGTTGCTGGCAACCTGCCCGTTCCGGTACTCATTACATTTCTGATCGTCGGTTACCGGCTGTTCGAACCCACCAAAATACTGCTTGTTGACTATGTAATCCTGCGCTACATGAATATCAGCCTCGACCGGATCGTCACGCTCTTGCGCACGCCCGTGCAGGCATCCGGACGGGAACTACGGCCAGTGAACTTCGATATTGAATTCGAAAATGTCAGTTTCGCGTACCGTGACGGCCGGAATGTGCTCCAAAATCTCTCGTTCACGGTGGCGGAAAAGAGCATGACCGCGCTGGTAGGGCCGTCGGGTTCCGGAAAGACAACCATTACCTCGCTAATCGCGCGCTTCTGGGACGTGCAATCGGGCAGCATCCGCATTGGCGGTGTGAATGTGCAGGATATGCGCCCCGACGACGTATGTGCGCTCGTGAGCGAGGTATTCCAGGAGGTGTATTTATTTGATGACACAATTTATAACAATATCCGCTTCGGTCGCTTGGACGCCACGGAGGAGGAAGTGCTCGACGCGGCAGAGAAGGCCCGGGTAATGGATTTTGCCTGGGAAATGCCCGACGGATTGAATGCCCGCGTCGGCGAAGGCGGCAACCAGCTATCCGGTGGACAAAAGCAGCGGATCAGTATTGCCCGTGCGCTGCTCAAAGACGCTCCGATCGTTTTACTGGATGAAGCTACCGCCTCGCTGGACCCGGAGAACGAAATTTACATTCAGCAGGCAATCCAGGAATTGGTGAAGAACAAAACGATAATCGTCGTCGCGCACAAACTGGCGACAATCCGCAATGCAACCCAGATCATCGTGCTCAGCGAAGGCCGCATTGAAGAACAGGGCAGTCACGAGGCGCTCAGGCAAAAGCAAGGCCTGTATCATCGGCTGCATCGAATCCAGCAGCAAAGCGGCGGGTGGCGGATCGAAAGCAAGGCCCCCTATTTCCAGGCCGATTCGGCATTGTAAATTTCCAGGTTCTTTCGTCGATCCTGTTGTCCGGAAAGTTAGTGTCACGTTACGCGATCAGCCCGTCGACCACCTTGCCATGAACATCGGTAAGCCGGTACCGCCGTCCCTGATGTTTGAATACCAGTTTCTCGTGATCGAGCCCGAAGAGGTGCAGCAATGTCGCCTGGAAATCATGCACATGCACGCCATCTTTGACGACATTATAGCTGAATTCATCGGTTTCGCCGTAGACCTGCCCGGTTTTAATGCCGCCACCGGTCATCCACATCGAGAAGCAGCCGGGATGATGGTCGCGTCCGTAGTTATCGGCGGTGAGCTTGCCCTGCGAAAAGCTCGTACGGCCGAATTCCCCGCCCCAAACCACGAGCGTGTCTTCCAGCAATCCGCGCTGTTTAAGGTCTTTCACCAATGCAGCCGACGCCTGGTCGACGTCCCTGGCCTGTTTCGCGATGTTTCGAGGCAAATCGCCGTGCTGGTCCCAGCCCATGTGATAGAGCTGGATAAATTTCACATCGCGCTCGGCCATACGACGCGCGAGGAGGCAATTGGCGGCGAACGTTCCCGGCCTCCGGGCATCCTCACCGTACATTTTGTAGATATAATCGGGCTCGTCGGAGGTATTGACCGCGTCCGGCACGGACGTCTGCATTTTGTAAGCCATTTCGTACTGGCTGATCTTCGATTGTATTTCCGGGTCGCCCCAGAGCGTAAACTGGTGCTCGTTCAGTTCTTTAATGCGGTCCAAAGCACGCCGCCGGTCCTCCTTATGTACGCCATACGGATTTTGCAGATACAGCACCGGGTCCTTACCGGCCCTCAGCTGCACTCCCTGGTGGTGCGACGCCAGGAAACCATTCGCCCAGGCGGCCGTACTTAAAGGCTGGTCACCGGTGACGCCCTTGGAAATCAATACCATAAAATGCGGGAGGTTCTGATTATCGGATCCGAGCCCATAGCTCAGCCACGAACCCATCGACGGTCGACCGCTTTGCTGCGAACCGGTTTGGACGAACATCACTGCCGGTTCGTGATTGATGGCCTCCGTAAATACCGATTTGACAATGCATAAATCATCGACAATACCCGCGGTGTAAGGCAGAAGCTCGCTCACCCACGCGCCCGACTGCCCGTATTGTTTAAAATCATAAATCGATTTGACCAACGGGAAAGTCGATTGCCCTGCTACCATCCCCGAATTTCGCTGTGTTGACTTGATCGAATCCGGGATTTCCTGCCCGTGCCATTTGGCCAATGCAGGCTTGTAGTCAAATGTTTCGAGTTGCGACGGCCCGCCGCTTTGAAACAGATAAATAATGCGCTTCGCTTTGGGAGAAAAATGCGGCCCGCGGACAAACGGCGCCACAGCCGACTCAGCGCCTCCTCCCTCCTCTCTGCGGGCGCCGGGGGAAGTACCTGCCTGCAAAATGCTCGAAAGCGCGATGGAACCGAAGCCAAGTCCCGCCTTCGTGAGAAAGTCCCGGCGGTTGAGTTGTGTCAATACCTTTTTCAGATCTTCCATAGCTATATTATTTGCGGGTATGCCCCTCGTCGGTATTCATAATCGAACTGGAAACGGTCGCGAGGGCGGCTATTTCCTCTGGTTGCAAAGTCGTATCCCACTTGCGCTCGCCTGTATGCAGGTATTCGAGTGCCTGCGCGGGCTTCGCGCGGAAACGTTTCAACTCGTCGGCGTAAAATGCCCCGAGTATCCGTTGCTCCGTTTCGTCAGGCTTCCTACCCGTTATCAGTCTGAATGCCAAAGCCGTTGCATCTTGTCCGCCTGTTTTACACGTATGCAGAACTTTCTCGGCCAATGCCCTGGCAGCCTCCACATACTGCGGGTCATTGAGTAATACCAATGCCTGTAAAGGGGTAGCAGTAGCGCGGCGTTTCACCACGCATTCCCCGCGTTCGGGCGCATCGAAGATCAGCATGGATGGTGGCGGGGAGGTCCGTTTCCAGATCGTGTAAAGGCTACGACGGTACAATCCTTCACCGGGCTCCTGCTGGTATTTGTAGCGCCATACCTTATCGCTCAGCTCATCCCAGAGCCCGGCGGGTTGATAGGGATAAACGCTTTTCCCGCCAATCTTGTTCACCAGCAATCCACTGATAGCAAGCGAGTTATCCCGTATCATTTCAGCCGTAAAACGAAACCGCGCGCCTCTTGCGAGCAATGCATTATCCGGGTCTTTTTCAAGCAGTTGCGGTGTGGCTTTGGAGGTCTGCCGATAGGTTGCCGAAAGCATAATGAGTTTGTGCAGCCTTTTGATATTCCAACCGGATTCCATGAAATCGACGGCCAGCCAATCGAGGAGTTCGGGATGCGACGGAAGGTTACCCTGGTTGCCAAAATCGGCCGAGGAACGTACAATACCGTTTCCGAAATGCATTTGCCAGATGCGGTTCGCGAACACCCGCGCGGTGAGCGGGTTATTTTTGTCGAAAAGCCAGCGCGCGAGACCCAGTCTGTTCGAGGGAAATTTCCCTTCGAACGGCATTACCGCATCCAGCGCACCGGGAGTCACCCGCTTGCCGGGCGCATTGTACGCGCCGCGCATGAGCAGGTAAGTCGGTCGCGGCTTGGGGAGGTCGCCCATTACCATCAGTTCCGGAACGCTGTTGATCAGCTTGTTTTGCTCGTCCATCCGGGTTTTCAGGCTGTCTCTCAGCATTTGCGCTTCCGCATTGAAATGCGCATTGTAAAACTCCTTCACCATCGACTTCTGATCCGCCGAAACCTGCATTTTCAGCATTTCAGCAGCTTTTTTGGGGTTATGGTTATATAAAACTTCAAGAGCGGTCAGCGATTTGTCGTAGATTTTCAGCTCATCGATCCCGCCGTCTTTGAAAGGAATGAGCAGGTTACGCTGCCCGACCATAAACCCCTGAAAACCATAAGTATGAATATCCTTTTCATACAAAATACCTTTGTACAGATTATCAAAATCGACCCCGGTCTTTGCGGCCTCCCCATTTACATAAATCTTCGTCCCGGACGCCTTGCTGGAACCGTCGTAAGTGACGGTAACCCTGGTCCATTGCTTCACAGGTACGGGGGCGAGGGTGCTTACCTGGATAGCATTTTGCGGGTAGGAGTGCGCAATGATAAACTGTAACTTGTTGTCGGCGAGCCTCAACGAGTAGCCTTTGTAACCCAGTCGCAAGTCTTCGCAATGGTAAAAAATACCTGCATCCGGATAAACCGTATTCGGATTGATCCATAGTTCAACCGAAAAAGGCTCGGTCCGTTCATGCCAGCCGATATTGTTCCCGAGTTTGATGGAATTATAGTCCGATACAAAATAGGCATTACCCTTCACGCCGGGTTTCAGAATGATTTCGTTGCATTGCGCCAGCTGTTTCGCATTGAGCGCATTCGGCATGACCACTTTGCCATCGGCAGTTTTCACGGCCTTTTCGAAAGGATAATAGGCGACCATTCCCTCGCGGATCTTCTGACCCAACAGTTTTTCGGATAACCCGCCCGCTTCCTGCCATTTCCGCAGCTCTTCCTCCGAATTGTCTTTAATCCGGGCGAGCCGGTTGCTGAGTCCCGTGATTTTCCGGTCGAAAAAACGGAGCATTTCTTCATTTTCTTTGCTCGTCAGCAACAGGGCAGGGCCCGGCGTCTGATCGGGGCCGTAAACGGGGCTTCCGGTTTCGTTGGTGCTGTTGAAAAGACCGAACATTTTATAATAGGCCTCCTGGCTGATGGGGTCGTACTTGTGGTCGTGGCAGCGGGCGCATTGCACCGAAAGGCCCAGTATCCCCTGCCCCAGCGTCTGCACGCGATCGGCATTGTACTCCACCCGGTATTCTTCAAAAACGATCCCAGCTTCCGAGCTTTTCTTATGCAAGCGGTTGAATGCCGTGGCCAGGATGGTCTCTTTGGTTTTATCAGGCAACAGGTCGCCCGCCAGCTGCATCGTCACGAACCGGTTGTAAGGGATATTACGGTTGAATGCGCTGATCACCCAGTCGCGCCAGGGTGAAAAATCGCGGTGTTTGTCATCGAGGTACCCATCACTATCGGCATACCGCGACACGTCCATCCATTCGCTGGCCATCCGCTCGCCGTAAGCAGGCGATTGCAGCAGGCGGTCGATCAGTTTCGCATACGCATCGGGTGACTGATCGGCTACAAATGCGTCAATTTCAGCGAGTGTCGGCGGCAAGCCTGTCAGATCGAAGCTTGCCCGGCGGATCAGGTCTTCGCGACTGGCCTCGGAAGAAGGCGACAGCTTTTCCTTATCCAGCCTTGCCAGAATGAAATGGTCGATCGGTGTGCGAGCCCATCCGGCCTGCTTTGTTGCCGGTACCGCCGGCTTTTCGGGTTTGATGAATGACCAATGCGGCTTGTATTTAGCCCCCTCCTCGATCCAGCGTGTGAGTATCGCTATTTCTTTTGCGGATAATGTGAGATTGGAGGCGGGCGGCGGCATCTTTAAATCCGGGTCCTGCGAAACAAGCCGGTTGTAAACCTCGCTGGCTGCCAGGTCACCGGGAACGATCGCGTGGTGCTTACTACCCTGTCCGTTTTTGGCGTTTTTTAGCGCTTTGTAAGCCCCTTCCTCGGTATCCAGCCGCAACCCACCTTTTTGCTTTTTAGCGTCCGGCCCGTGGCAGGCGAAGCATTTATCCGAGAGAATCGGTTTTACATCATAATTAAAATCCAGCTCCGAGGGTATTTCCTTCAATGCGAGTTTCACCTCTTCCGGCTTTTCAACGCCACAGCGCGCCAGGACCAGCATGCCCGCACAGGTCGCGGCCACCCATTTTCCCCACTTCAAAAAGGCAAAGTTCTTCGCTCGTAACTTCATGGTTTTCCTGTCTTTACGCACCTTTCAGAAGTTAAAAGCCGGAACACCCTAATTCTTAGTCATATATTGTGATTAAAGTTTTTAATTTAATTTTTCCGATATCACCACGGTACGACAACCGTCGCTTCGCTATCTCTTTTGAAGCGCCCAAACGTCCCCTTTCCAGGCCGGATCGGCACCTGTGTGCTTGCCGCTGAAAATCCACAGCTGATCATGGAATACGACACTGCTACCACCGCTCCGGGGGCTCCATGGGGCATGATCGGCGTGGCGGAACCAGTCGGTACCGTTCGAAGAAAACCATACGTCGTTTAATGCGCCTTTGTAGTGATCGGGATTGAGATCACGGCCTCCGTATACCCATAGCCTGCTGTCGAATACGCGCACGCCCATGTCGTATCGCTTTTTCCAGCCGGCTTCGTTTGTGAGCTGCGTCCAGCTTTTACCGTCTGCCGAACGCCACACATCGGCCATTCCCTGCGCGCCTACCATGTACAATGTGTCTCGCATGACCACTACCTGCGGGAAATCGCGCGGTGACCATGGTGCCTGCGCCACTTCCTGCGTCCACTTCAGGCCATCGGGCGACGACCATATGTCATTTTTCATTTCGAGTGATTCGAAATCCCGCGATATTCTGGAAGTACCGCCGAAAAGCCACAATTTGTCTTTGAAAACAACCAATGCATGGCCTTTGCGCGGCCCCCATTTGCCATTGGCCACTTTCTGCCAATCAGAGCCATTTTCCGAATTCCAGATTTCATCCGTGAGCTCTCTTTCCTGGTAGCGCATTCCGCCGGTTTGCCAGAGCTTGCCGGCGAAGTAAATACCCGACAGCCAGATGCGTTCGCCCCAGTCGTTTTTCCCGTGGCGCGTCCAGGTAATGCCGTCTGTCGACGACCAAGACGCTTTCTGGCCTACCATCCAGAGGTTGCCGTTAAATGCGACGTGCGGTACGAGCCCCATGGGGAATGTGCCGGATTGCCATTCGTACTGATGCGAACCATTTCCAGCCGGGAGGATTTCTTTCCAGGCGTACGTGGGTTTGCAGAGCATGGACTCGCGGTGGCGGGTAAAGCAGACCAAAGCCAACACCAGAACGGTGATTATGAGCAAGTTTCTGAGCGTTTTCATAACAAAGCATTTGATGTTACCCAAAGGAAATCAAATACCTGCACCCGGAAAAATAATGTAGACGAACCGTAGAAAACGTAGACCAACACGCCGTTAGAACCCGCGGACGCGTTGCAGGCTATCAGCTATTTCTCCAATATACCTTTTTCTACACTTTCATTGATCACGCCTTCCGCATACGCCCACAGCGCCTCCGACCCTTCTTTGATCACCTTCTTTTTCTCGTACACTTTTTCGTATTTCACGCCGAACTCGCGCCAGGTGCCGCCGTTGTTAGAGCTGTTTTGCAGGAGCGGTTCCAGACGGTCCATGGCCCGGGCAAATTTGGCTTCGCTCGTCTCGCCCGCCTCGAACTCTTCCCAGATGGCGATTAAGTCGCTAGCCTGTTCCGCGGGGAGCATCCCGAAAATCCGGTTCGCCGCGAGCCGCTCGTTATCCGTATTGATATGGCTTTTTTGCGTGTCGTAAATGAATGTATCACCCGCGTCGATCTCCACGATGTCGTGGATCAGGACCATTTTCACAACTTTAAGAACATCCACCTGCACATTGGAATGCCCGGCCAGCACAACGGCCATTACCGCCAGGTGCCAGCTGTGTTCTGCGTCGTTTTCGTTCCGGTCGCTGTTTAAAAGCCTGGTTTTCCTCTGAATGTATTTGAGTTTGTCAATTTCCTTGATAAACTCAATCTGTTTCAACACATTACCTAAATCCATCACCTCCGTATTTATAGTTTCAAAAGGTGAAATTACAAGGCATTCGGGTAAAACAGAAACCGCGCATTATGCATAAATGCAAAGTGCTATCAGTTGTAAAGCAAGTTTACAACTTTACAACTGAATCGTTATCTCCTCAAACAGTAGATCATGCCTCATAGCCGGTTTCATCGAATTTCGATATGGCAGCTCGGCGGCATTCGGGGCGGGAACAGGATACTGGTGATCAATCCCATCCATAGCCGTATTAACCCATCAATTTCACTTTCAATTTGATCAATGTGTTTCTGATCTGATGTTTGGTTCTGATGGCTTGCCGCTCCAATTTTAAAGCAAAAGGAATGTCCTTCGGAATCAGGTTGCGGGATAATAAATAGGCTTTCGCTCCGTCCTCGGAGTTTTTATACAAATCAAATTCAGTATCCGCGCGGTGTCCGCTTCCGTTGTTCGAGAATGGGGCGTGCTGCATGTGCGGCTCGAAAGGGAAATTGATAAACTTGTAACCCCGGTTGAACAGCGAATGGAACCAGATTGCGCCCCAATCAGTGCCATGCCAGCTTCCGCCAAAAGGCAGGATATCGCCAGTGGGAACTACGTTTTTCCGATAAACGGGCACGTTGACCAGGCAGGCGTACTCGTTCAACCGGCATTCGGGTAGGGGGTGGATGATTTCCCTGTCGATCAGTTTGTAATGTATATGCGCGCGCGGCGGATTGTACGTATCCACCAATTCCTTCAATTCCGCTTTGGTCGGCACAAAAGTTTCGAACCGACTGCCGTCGCACAGTTTGGCGGAAAATGCAGGGCAATTCCAGCATTGGCCAACCATTCCTATTCCCGCAACGGCTCTCTCGCCATCCCCCGGGTTAGTTTCATTTTTTACTCTCGTCAGCATTTTCCCCAACAAATCGTCTTCGTAAAGACAGTCATTGTGTGAGAGAAACAAAAACTCCTTATCGGACTTTTCGAGCGCATACTGGTATTTGAGACCATACCGCTTTTCAGGATCTGAAAGCCACGATTCATCGGGATTACCGGCATAGTAAAAGTATTGCGGATAGACGTATTCAATGGGCAAGTCTTTGAGGTAATATTTTAACAATGGAATAGCATCGTACTGGTAATACGGCTGTATTTTCTCAATGACCAGGTAAATCTTGTGAATGTGCCTGGAAGAATGTTTCCAAAGTGTCAGCAGGGTTACGGCAGTGTGGTACGGCTTTCCGTAGTAATTAATACAAACGTCAATTTGATTCATGCATGCGATTTTTATCACCCGCCAGAAACCATAAATACGATGGTTCGCAAGGGAGCGCGCGAGGCTGCAAAGAAACAACTTTGAGCTGAATTTATGCCTATTCAGCGCGGGTGGCCTCCGGAAAAAACGCAGTACGTAGCACTTGTACCAAACCACAAACTATTGACAACAAATTAGTTAACCGCTTAATGGATAATTGTACCCTATTCAAAAAAAACGTCTTACAAATGCAGCCCTCCATTTACCCGCTTAATAGGAAGTAGAAGTAGATTGACACCTGGGTCACTTTATGCATTTGAATTAACCTTAAACCTCTCAGTAACTTATGCCTACCTTCACAATCAATTTTGTCAACAATTCGGACTCATCAGGAAATTTTTGTGTTTTCCAGCAAAACCATAACAGCCCGAACCCGGATGTTTTTCCACTGGCGTGGCGCGTGGAAAAAGCCGGCCCGCATTCGCAGTTAGCCATATCCTGGAATATGGAGCTCTATTTCTTCTGGGGCAAGACCGGCGCTTTAAAGCCCGGGGTTGTTTTTAATGCAGGTGAAAATTCGCCTACCAGCCTGACGGAGAATAACGACATAACGCTTACCAAGGAAGACGGTAATTACAAGTTTGTCAACAAGAAGAATGCATTTCCGCAGGGCTCTCTGAACATCATGTCGGACAATACCACGGCCATTAACCAGGCCAGCGTGGGTATCGGCATGTCGGGCGCGGTAGCGTTTGCGGTGCAGGCTCAGCCCAACATGTATTTCCGGTTTTCTCCCCGCTTCGACTATTGGATAACATTCGCGGACGTGCAACAGGGCCAGGTACTGGATCCGTCCCAAATCAATGCCGTGAAGATCGAATTTCCCTATGGTATTTTTTCCATGAATGCTACGCTGAATCCCGACAACACCTGGACGATTACTCAAGGGTTGGACTAAATCGCCCGCAGGCAAGCAACAAAAAAGGCCGGGAGCAACGCCCCCGGCTTTTTTGAAATTCTGACACCAATTATATAAGATCTTAATAGTCTGTATTTTGCGGATCGAAGTTGGTCCAGCTGGCTGTCCAGTCTGTGGTACCGAAAGCTCCGATGTAAGCGTTCGCTTCAAACCCGGCCGGTAATGTAACACCGCCTGTCAGCAAAGGAGAGCCAGCCTGAGGAAGTACTTTCACACCTGCGCCAAGCGTATTGTAGGCCGCATCCAGTTTTAAAGTAGCGAGGTCCGCGCCGAAAATGTTTTTGCGGGCAGCGTCTTTCAGCAAAGTTGTATCACCCGAAACGATCGCTTTCGTCATCCCTGTCAACACCAGTCCGCGGTAATCCGAACGGCCTGCCTTGAAGTTATTTTGTGTAGAGTCACCTTCCAGTTCCAGACCACCCTTAGGGTAAGCAGCTGAAACTACCGAGTTGTAGATGCTTAACGCCGAATTTCTACGAATACGGAACGCTGAACGATACTTCGCATTAGGGGTTCCTGGTCCGATGAAGATACTTACGTTGCTGAATTTAGCGCTTGTTTTAGGAGAAGCACCTGATCCCGAAGCATCGTTATCCGATTCGAAACCATTGGAATCCGAGCATGAGCATTGGTCAGCAACAGCAGGGTCTCTCAGGGCCATTGCATATTGTACATTTCCACTGAAACCCCAGTCTGTATCGAAATCGTCGTCCAGTGTACGGTATGAGATCAGGTGTTTCGCATTTACATTTCCGCCGAACCACTCATAAGCATCGTCACCGCTGTATGAAACCTGTACATAGTCGATAGTTGTACCTGAACCTACACCGCCCAAAGTCAGACCGTTGATCTCTTTATCGGTTTCAAAAGCGATACCAGCGAACTCGATACGAACGTATTTCAAAGTACCTGAGTTGTCAGCTGCGTCTGTTCCACCGAAAGTCGATACGTTCTCTCCTTCGATTGTTGCCGGAGTCTTATTGACCGGTGCTTTTCCAAGAAGGATCACACCACCCCAGTCGCCGTAGTTACGAGCGCCTTTTGCAGCGGAAGAAGTAAACACGATAGGCTTGGTAGCAGAACCTTCCGCCATGATTTTCGCGCCTGGCTTGATGATCAGCGTACCTTTTGTCAGTTTATCGCCTTTGATGATCGTTCCCGGCTCGATAGTCAACACAGCACCATTGTCAACATATACAAAACCTTCCAGAATATATTTGTTTGCAGCTTTCCAGGTTGTCGAAGCCGAAATCGTTCCTTTTACGGTAATTGTTTCGCCCACTGGATCCGTTGGTCCCGGATCTTCACCATCATCATCAGTTTTACACGACACAACTACGAACGATGCGGATAATACCAGCATTGCCAATAACCAAGTTGCTAACTTTTTCATTTAACAGGATGTTTAATTGATTTGTTTTTAATTTTTATGATCAAAGTGTGTAGCGCAAGCCAATCATCGAGTAAGTGCCTCTCCGGTATCTCTGATACAAACCATCGGTTTTTGTATCGATTTTGTTATCGTGGTTGGTATCCTGGTACAAGCGGAATGGCTGGTTAAGCAGATCCTGGATACTTGCACGGATTTCGAGGCGTTTGCCGATGGTTTTGATAATGTTCAGGTCAATCACGTTACGTGACATTTCGAAGATATTGGCGCTGATCTGATTGTCGCCGATGATGAAAATCCGCTTGCCGATCACGTTGTACAGCGCATTCACCTGGAAGCCGCGCTCGTCGTCGTTGTAGAACAAACCGGCGTTGATCAGGTAAGGGGATTGCCCTTGCAGGTAACGGTCGGAGCTGCCAGTGGTTACGTTCGTTTTCACATTGCTGGTGATGAGCGATGCATTCAATGTCACGAGCATTTTGCTTAGGAAAGTCGCGTTATCGGGGTTCGACAATGCTTTGCGAACTTCCAACTCAACCCCTCTTGCATAAGCTGTTTTGGCATTGGCTACTGTGAAAGCCACTGTGCTACCGTTGTAGAAGATCGCCGCTTCGATAGGGTCTTTGAATGTCTTGTTGAACAACGACAACGTAATCAGTTCACTCTTGCTCGGGTAGAACTCATAACGCAAGTCGTAGTTCTGGATTGTCGCATTCACCAGGTTCGGGTTTCCTTTACGTGACACATCGAAGTTGAAGTCGTAATAGGTGCTTGGGGAAAGCTCGCGGAACTCAGGTCTGTTGACAGTCGTGCTGTATGCCGCTCTTACCGCGTGCTGATCGTTGAATTTGTAGGTAAGGTTGACAGAAGGCAGCGGAGTGAAAACCGGACGGTCTACATTGACCTCGATACCACCTCCACGCTCGTAACCTTGCAATTGCTGACGGTTATATTCGCCGCGGAAACCCACGGTTGCATTTAAATGCTCGGTGATCGGCCAGTAGAACGATGCGTAGCCGGCTGCGAGCAGGTTTTGCGCCGCGTATTTATCGTCGAAGTTGGTTCCTTCGGTGTAGTATACTTTATCGGAAGCCAGGTTCGAATTCTGGAAGAACTGCTCCGGAGCCTGCGTCAGGATCTCGTCACCTACACGGTTCGGGTTTACGATACCAAACCAGCGGGCAGAATATTTACGGTCTTTGTATTCCACATAGGTACCAATGTTCAATTTCGCCTGTTGCTCCGCCTCATCCTTTTTCGCGCCGATCAGCTGCTCGTAAGAAACGGTTCCAGTACCGACGATCTCTCCCAGACGCGAGTAGAAACGCGCTGCCTGCTGCAAGGTAGGGGATTCAAACTGTTGCAGGTTGATCTGGAACGGCTGGTTGCTACCGGTCTGGCGGGTTGATGTAAATCTTCTGAAATCGGGCTCGTTGCGGTAGGTATAACCAGCACCGGCGATCCAGCGGAGCTTCGATTTCGCGCTCAGTTCGTGTGTACCGCTCAGCTGTCCCGAGTAAATACTTCTGGCCTCGTAACGGAATGCACCGTTGCTGTAATCCAGGTTGTTTTCAAGGTTTCCACCGCCACGGACAACCGTTTCCTTGTTACCCATCTGGTTGAACAGGTTACGGAATTCGATCTTGTTTTTAGGATTGAGAATAAATGCCCAGTTCGACATGATACCCAACCGTGCATTTTCCTGCAAGAACTGATCGTTGAAACCCTCGATTTTCTGCCCCGAGAAATTGTAACGGCTCTGAGTAACGGTATTGTTTATACGTGAGAAAGAATAGTTGATATAAGAAGTATTGGTAACCTCCATATCGCGGACGTAGAACCGGCGGCTGAAATTGATACCCGCTCTCCAGTCCGGTGATACGTTGATCTGCTTCGGGGCATAGTAATCCGGCAGGTTCTGAAATTTCTGAATAATGGTTGGAGACTGCGCATTCAGGATCACCCCTCTCCTGTTCGGGAAATTATCCGGCAATGTACGTGTACCATTCTCGATGCCCAGGAATTCCAATGCACCGCCCTTGTGGCTGGTAGCCGAGCTGAAAGTGGTCCCCGCGCGGTAGCCGGTCGAGAAATTCACCGAAAGGCTGTTGCCGTCCGGGATTGTTTTGGTATATATTTTAATGGCGCCACCACTTACATCGCCGGGGAGGTCGGCGGAGGCCGATTTGAATACCAGCATCCGGTCGATGGCCGATGAAGGAATCAAATCAAAGGAAAAGGATTTAGTGTCTACCTCAGTAGAAGGAGTGATAATGTCATTGAGTAACACCGTGTTATAACGCTCGTTCAAGCCGCGTACTACAATGAAACGGTCGTCGAAAATCGAGATACCCGGCACGCGGCGGATCACCGCGGAGGCATCACGGTCTTGCGTACGCTGGATTTGCTGTGCTGAAATACCGACCGCAATCTGCTGCACCTGTTTGATTTCCGTGATAACTGAAACTTCTGTGTTGGTCTGACGCTGTCCTTTTACGACCACTTCCTGCAAGGTTTTGTTATCTTCAACCAGCGCAGTAGTGATCAGCGTCGATTTATCTGCTTCAACGCGAACATTATCGATTTCTTTCGTCGCGTACGATACATAACTGATCTGCACTTTGTAAGCACCAGCAGGTACTTTCTGAATTTCGAAGTTACCTTCTACGTCCGTCACGGAGCCGAACGGGGTTGCCGTTCCGATCAGTTGAACGGTCGCTCCAATGATTGCTTCGTTGTTCTTACCGTCTTTGATTGATCCCTTTATGGACCCCAATTGCGCAAGACAAGCGCCTGTTGTTAAAATAAGGAGGGAAATTGCTGTAACCAAATATCTCATAATCAGTGTCTAATATTTTGACACAAAACTATGGCGGCAAGATTATTCCGATATGTCGTTAATATTAAGTTATTGTTAAGTCCTGTTCTACATAATTGCGTGCTTCAAAGCCATAAGCTCCTTATAAACAGCATGATGCGAACCCAAAACGAACCGCGACCGTTTGCAGATCGCATGACAGCTTTCTTTTATTTGCTCAAAAACCAGCAGCCGCTCTTCGTAAACGACGAATATCTTCTGGACGATCACCGCAATCTCGCGGGTGAGGATCTCAGCCTGCGCCACGAGCGCCTGCAATGTTGTGACGGAATAAGGCGATGTCCCGGTCAACTCATTGGAAGTCGCCAACCTGGCGGCGAGAAGTCTGAAATTGTCGAGCAACACCTGGTATGACAAATTGAAAGTATCCAGGTCCTTTTCAAAATGAGGCCTTGCCAGATCAAAAGGAGGCGCTAACGGGTTTTGTGCGGAAATCGCGGCATAAATCTCTTTCACCTCTTTCAGGTAGCCGTCTTTCACGCCCCTGCCTTTGGCTGCCGCTGTCTTGATCACATACGCCACATGCTTGATACTCGTTTCTTCACCTTTGAAAAGGCGTTTACGTGTGAGGGATACATCTATATAATGTGTGATCACCCGGGCCAGCTCGCTATCCAGCTCCTCAAAAGTATCGATAAGCCGGCGCAGCTCCCCGGCAGAAGACAGCGCCGAAGCGGGTGTATATTCATTTTCCCTTTCAATCAGCTCCAGCACTGATCCTACCTTAACCAACCTTCTTCGCAAGGATTTCTCAAACGGGGTTTGGTGCAAGACGCTATCATTCAGCGACCTGCCTGACAAGAGTGGCGTAATTCGTTCCATCTAAAACCGTGAATGCAAGCCACAAAGCTAGCATTAATAAGGAAAACTCAATATTGAATCGCTTTTTGCCCCGATAGTACCGGTAAAACTACCGGGGCATACAGTAACGTTAACGGCCGATCGCTACCTTCCTGCTTGTGACAATGTCGTCTCGACCGGTGATCTGCAGAACGTACATTCCGGCAGGCAAATGCCCGACATTGATAACCGGATCCGGCCTGAAGGTTTTCAGTACCGTTTTGCCGCTTTGATCCAGCAATTCTAAGGACGCAGCATTTTTCAGGGCTGCTTCGGTGAGTTGCAGGCGGTCGGCGGCCGGATTGGGGTAGAATGAAAGTAAATCCGGGCTGTCGAAAACTACGCGTGCGATTTTACTGTATGAAAATGTACTGTCATGGTCTACCATTTTCAGCCGATAAAGGTTGTTGCCGATGAGCGGCGCATTATCCGCGGCCTCATAGTCAATTTTTACCCGACTCGCATTCGCAGCTTCAACGCTTCCGACTACGTGCCAGTTGTCTCCCGAAGCACTGCGCTGTATTTCAAAGTGGCTCGAATTGGTTTCTTCGGCGGTCGACCAGTTGAGCGATACGTGATTCTCCCGCGCGGTTGCTTTGAAGGCGATCAGTGTTACGGGCAATACATCGGTGACGGTTACCGCCATCTCGCTCGTTTTCGCACACCCGCCCTGGCCGGCTGTCACCGAATAGATGTACGTCCCCGGAACTGACGATACTTTGATGTCAGTCAGGTTAGCGGTGTTGCCGATCTGGGTGCCATTCAGCTCCCAGCGATAAGTGAGCCCTGAACAGTCTCCTGTGCAGGCCGACGACAGATTGATCAAAGTCCCTACCCGCGGGTTGCTGACGCTCGGCGATCCGGTAATCGAGAGCTGGCAATTCACCTTCAGATCATTGTTAATCAATATATTGACTGGTGCTCCATTGGCATTGTTTCGCGCGGCTATCCAGATTTTGTAAGCATCACAATCTCCCGAATAGCTATCACGGTTGGTCACGCAGCCATTCTGTTGAATAATGTTCGATAATGTAAAACTGTCCTGATTGCCCGGAGCAGGATTTGTAACGGGCTGACTGACCCACGTATTGGCCAGCTCCTGAACGGCGGGGCCGCCACCTGCACTCAACAGGTTTTCAAAAAACATACAACTTACCATCTGCGCGCCATGGGAATAGCTCTCGGTGGCGTAAGCGATGAAATTGTCAATGCCAAGGCTCGCGTTGAATCCGGCTTCATTGATGTACAGCTTTCCGGGAAGATTTGAGCGCAGAAGATCAATAGCGAAGCGGTGATCATAGAGGAAGTCATCGTTGATCTTAATCCCGTCCATTTCGGCGGCAATCTCGTCAAATGAGAAGGTAGTCCTTCCCAGCGACAATTTATCAAACACAGAACCATGATGCGATATGGCTTTGATCCGGCTATCGTGCGCTTTAACGGTATTCTTGAAAATCGTATTCACCTCCTTCAATACCTGTGTCCGGTACAAATACCAGTCGGTGCCGTCGGGCTGGGTGAATGTGGTGGCCGACGGTCTTTTGGGCGACACCTCGTTAAAAGAGTGATAGTTGGTCCCCCACACGAAATTGAGGGACTGGATTTTTTCATATTTGGCCATAAGCCAGGCCCTGTAACCTCTTACCATCGGCTGTGAGTAATCCGAGAGACTGTTGTTATCCCGAAGGTTCGTGGGTTGTTCGTAATGATATTTATCAGTTCCGATCTCGTACTCCCCTTCTCCGTTGCGGGTATAGATCAAGTCGACATACAGCAATTCACCCGTGTCCTGAAGGTAGCCATACCGCTGCAATACTTTGTTGGTAAAATCGACGATCCGGTCGCGCGTGGACTGTGCCGCGAGCGAAGTCATCACGAACTGCACATTGACTCCGTTGATCTGTCCTCCATATTTCTGAAAGACAGCCTCTGTCCCGTCATATCCGACATTCAGGATACGTTCCTCTTTTAGCCAGCCGTCGCCGGTATTAATACCATAACGATCTGAATAGCTGTGGGTAACGTTGTCGCCCGTACTCACGGCGACGTTGAGCCCGATCTTCATGCCCAGCGACCTTGCCTTGGCGATCTGGTCGTCGTACATCTGCCATACATTATAGTCTGCTCCGTATTGTTGCTTCAAAACCCGGGAAATATACCCTTCGATCATCCCCCATTGTACACTCAGAAAAACCGCATTGCAACCCACCGCATGTGCTTGTTCGATCAGTTTCAAACTATTCCAGTTGCCTTCATTTACCAGGCTGAGCCCCAGATAGCGCTGCTGCGCATGTGCCCTGGGCCAAAAACTAATAACATTTAGAAAGATAATCGTCAATAAAAGCTTCTTGGTCAGCACAGGATTGTTTCTGCTGACCCTAATCGTTTGCAACATTTTTTGCATGGCAACAAGGTTTTGTGAGTTTACGGATTGGGGCCAAAAGCCTAAAAAACTGGTGTATCGCCTATCTCTTACCGTGTATTTTGTATAACCAATACCAATACTCAACCAGCCTCCCGCACTGAATACCATTAGAATCCTGATCGATAGTAGATAAAATTCTACAACCAGTAAGCAAACTACTAACTTTTATTCAATTCACAATCGTTATTATTCGCAAGTTACATCTATCCTACTTCTACAAGGGAGAATCTTTTTGATGACAATAAACGCAGCAGACATGAGCAAAGTCAGTTCATAATGCACCATTGATCATCCTTAACCCTGCTATTTGCCAATAACTTGCAGCCGCTCCAAATGATCCGTTTGTACTTATGAAAAAGATCCTTGTTCCGTTCGACTTCTCCGCGCTTTCCATGTCCGCACTCCGGTTCGCCATCGAGCTGGCCGAAGCGGCCGGGGGTGAGGTGATTGCCCTGCACGTGGTAAATATGACGCCGGTTTACCTGGAAAGCCTTGATCCGAATGGATATGCCGTCGGCTCCGCTTCGATCCTGTCAGAACTGGGCCGGGAGGCGACCGAGAACTTTGCACGGGTAAGAAGTGAGTTGAAAACCCACCTGGAACCCGGCTTTCGGGTCGAGCAGGGATTGCTCCATCAGATTATCATCAAAACTATTCACGAGACCGGGGCCGATCTGGTAGTGATGGGAACAAGCGGCAGCAGCGGGCTTGCCGAAGTAATGGTAGGTTCGAACACAGAAAAGGTTGTCAGAACCGCCCCCGTACCCGTCATTTCCATCCACAAAGGCCAAAAGATCAGCCAGATCCGCAACATCGTTTTCCCGACGACCATCGATTTGCAGCAGCATCGCTTCGTATGGCAGATCCGGGCCCTGCAATCTTTCCTAAGCGCCCATCTGCACCTGCTCTATGTGAAAACGCCCGATTGCAGGGACTCCGATCAAGCTCTTACTCACATGCTCAGCGACCTCGCCGAGTATTATTCTCTTACCGAGTACAGCGTACATGTTACACACGCGTCGAGCGAAGAAAAAGGGGTTCTCAAATTTGCCGCCCGCTTGCCAGGTTCTATGATCGCTATGGCCACACACGGGTATACGGGCCTGACGCACCTGATGCTGGGAAGCGTAGCCGAAAATGTCATCAACCATACCCGTGAAGCTGTCTGGACGTGCAAGCTCTCAGAGCATGTGTAAATGCCAAAGCCCGGCAACAAGCGACTTCCCATTTTACATTTGCTTTGCATGGAGGTGGTAAAAGTGCTATTATTGTTCCAATCGGGCATTTGACCAAGACATACATGTTATGAAGAAGATAGGTTTTTTATCGTTCGGGCATTGGTCTAACCATCCGGCCTACAACGCCCGAACCGCGAGTGATACCTTGCTCCAATCCATTGATCTGGCTGTCGCTGCAGAAGAAATCGGTTTGGACGGGGCTTACTTTCGGGTGCATCATTTCGCGGCCCAACTCGCATCACCATTTCCATTGCTCTCGGCCATCGGCGCCAAAACAAGCAAAATAGAGATTGGTACAGGCGTAATCGACATGCGTTACGAGAACCCGCTGTATATGGTGGAAGATGCCGGCGCCGCGGATTTGATTTCGGAAGGACGATTACAACTGGGGATCAGCAGAGGATCGCCGGAACAGGTGATCGACGGATGGCGCTACTTTGGCTACGAGCCCGCCGAAGGAGAAACCGATGCTGATATGGGACGCCGCAAGGCGCTGGAATTTCTGGATAAATTAAGGGGTGTGGGATTTGCACAGCCCAATCCCTACCCGATGTTTCCGAATCCGCCGGGCCTGCTGCGCCTGGAACCTCACTCAGAAGGGTTGCGTGAACGGATCTGGTGGGGTGCTGCCTCCAATGCAACGGCAGTATGGGCGGCAGAAAACGGGATGCACCTTCAAAGTTCTACGCTGAAATACGACGAAAGCGGCAAACCTTTTCACGTGCAGCAAGCCGAGCAGATCAGGTTATATAAGGAAGCCTGGAAAAAGGCGGGACACCAGCGCGAACCCAGAGTTTCGGTGAGCCGGTCTATTTTCGCTTTGGTAACCGACCAGGACCGCTATTTCTTCGGGCAGGAAAGTAACCGGACCGACAAAATCGGTATGATCGAGCAGGACAAGCGCGCCATTTTCGGTAGAAGCTACGCCGCTGAGCCAGACCAGCTCATCAAAGAGCTGGCACAGGACGAAGCCATTCAGGAAGCCGACACCATTCTTCTAACAATACCGAATACATTGGGAGTTGACTACAATGTCCATGTACTGTCGTCTATCTTAGAGCATGTGGCACCGGGACTCGGATGGCGCTAAATGGCGATTAAACTTATCTTCCCCGCTCCGGTGGAAGATAAGTTTGTCACTGTCCGTTACACCAGCCCCTGTGCAATCATAGCATCAGCCACCCGCACGAAGCCTCCGATATTTGCACCCTGTATATAGCTCATGCGGCCGTCTGGTTTGTGGCCATAACGTATGCAGGTTGAATGAATGTTAAACATGATTTCCTTCAACTTCTTATCCACCTCTTCGCGCGACCATGACAGGCGTAGCGAATTTTGTGACATTTCCAGGCCCGACACAGCTACACCGCCGGCATTCGCCGCCTTCCCGGGGGCATACAGTATGTCGCTGTCTTCAAATACCGCAATTGCCTCCGGAGTACAAGGCATATTAGCTCCTTCGGCAACGCAGAAACAGCCGTTCTTAATCAACATTCGGGCGTCCTCCGCATGAAGTTCGTTTTGAGTAGCATTCGGCAAAGCAATGTCGCAGGGCACTTCCCAGGGAGTTTTGCCAGCCACAAATTGACATCCAAATTTGTCTGCATACATGCTTATCCGGCCCCGCTCTTCATTTTTCAAACGCATGACATAGGCAAGTTTCTCGGAGTCTATACCTTTCTCATCGTAGATATAACCGGATGAATCGGAAAGCGTGACGACCTTTGCACCCAGCTCTACGCACTTTTCGAGCGTGTACTGCGCCACGTTGCCAGATCCTGAAATCACTACCCGCTTGCCTTTAATACTGTCACGTCGTTGACCCAGCATTTGTTCAACAAAATAGACTACCCCATATCCTGTGGCCTCGGGGCGGATCAGGCTGCCACCATAGCTGGCGCCCTTACCCGTTAAAACGCCGGTAAATTCATTCTTGAGCCTCTTATACTGACCAAATAGAAACCCGATTTCCCTGGCCCCTACCCCGATATCCCCGGCAGGGACGTCATTATCGGAACTGATGTGCCGGAAAAGCTCTGTCATAAAGCTTTGGCAAAAAAACATTACCTCCCGATCAGAACGTCCTTTGGGGTCGAAATCGGCGCCTCCCTTCCCGCCTCCCATAGGCAACTGAGTGAGACTGTTTTTAAAAATCTGTTCAAATGCCAAAAATTTGAGTGTGCTCAGATTTACCGATGGGTGAAAACGCAGCCCACCCTTGTAAGGTCCGATCGCACTGTTCATTTGGACCCGATAGCCGCGGTTGACTTCGACTTCCCCGAGGTCGTTCATCCAGGGTACCCTGAAAATAATCACACGCTCAGGTTCGACAATCCGTTCCAGGATCTTAGCTTTCTGATAATGAGGTTTGTCTTCGATAAAAGGGATAATTGTTTCGACGACTTCCCGTACTGCCTGATGAAATTCACTTTCACCGGAATTTCGGTTGACAAGCCGGGTCATAAAAGATTCAACTGAAGTCACTGATTAACATAGTTTAAGACTAAAAATTAACTTGCCCATTCAATTAAGGCGCGCTAATATAAATAGATAAACCACGGGTCACATAAAATATTACCTTGGAGGAACACTTATTACTCGCCGATTTGAGGAGGAAAGTTTGCTATTCGAGTCCCTTTGTTATCATTAATATCTAATAGTTATGACCGTCGACCAAATTGCTACCCGTTTGCAGATTATTGCCGAAAAGAGCAATTTGCCCAAGCTATTGAGGAGCTGTATACTCGTGCGGTTGTCCCGGGTTCGGCACAATTTTCGCTGCACGGACGCTCCAAAGCGATTAATTTATCCTAATTCAGAACAGGTATGTTTTTCAGATCCATTTTTCGCCTGGCAGGTGCTTCCCTATTCGCTACTTCGGGAATTATATCGAACCGGACCTGCTTTCTAAAATAATAGCCAAGCGGGCCCATCCCGGCCGTAGTGCGACGGCAAAAGGCTGGGCAGCACACTATCTGGTAGGCATTCTGTGGTCGGTAGTGTACGGAATTTCGAATGAACGCCGCAATGACGATTTGTCAATCCCACTCAAAGCGTCGGTATTTGGCATCGCAAGCGGCTTGATCTCCACATTGGCATGGCGGATTATGCTGGAAAGACACCCGCGGACTTTACGAGCTACCAGGCTGTCCTTCTTTTTGCAGCTGGTAGCAGCCCATGTTGTGTATGCGTTCACGCTCACCCACCGAGACATCGGCTCTGTGAAGCCGGCCCGTTTGCGGCAAGACAAAGTACTCCAATCTTCCTTCTGATCTTCATTTCCCTTCCCGGTTATGTCTCCTGCCAAAAGCTTGTCAAAGCTTTTGAAGCAGGCTATTTACCGCGTCCATTATTTGACAAAATTCTACCCATTATTTGACAAGATTATCACCCGTCTGTCTCAGAACATTTTTTGAATATTACAGCACCTACAAAACAAGGTTGAGCTATTCAATCTGGAAAAACAACAGTACCCCTCCTGGAAAAATTTGGAAATGCAGGCAGGTTCAAACTAAATGATCGCCTGCCAGCATTTAACGGGACACTCCTATTAATTAATTCAACTCTGTCTCAAACCAATTTTTACTAACAGCAAATTAATTCAGGACACGAGCACTCCCATAAACAAGATAAAAGCTATTGATTTTACACGCCATTTAAACTTCGTAGCAAATGAAAAAAATCTATCACAGTAAACCATCATCTAAAACGGCACTTGTAATTGTCAAGTATTTGATAAGTATTTCCCTTGCATGGGCGCAAGAACCTACGCCGTTTGCTTGTTCTAATCTTGCATATCAGGTGAGCGGGCCAAATACAAGCAATTCTTCTCTTTACAGCTACAATGTATCCACAGGCGTCAGAACGCTGATGGGAGCCCTTCCTGCCAGAGTCAATTCCATCGGTTATAATACGCTTGATAATTATATTTGGGGCATCAACGTCCTAACCAACCAGGTCGTCAAAATTGGGGCTAATGCCGCACTTTCAACTTATTCCATACCGAATTTACCTGCCCCGGAAGTCAGCGCATATTACAATGTCGGGGAGGTTTTCGGGGACGGCTATTTATTCATTTATAGCAGGCTGGCCACAAGATACTACGTAGTCGACATCAATCCAGCCAGAACAGCCACGTATCTGCAACTGGTGGATCCAACAGCCTCTTATACGCTGGACGCGGCCCCGTACGGAAATACTTTTATCGGTGCGACCAGTCTGGATATATCAGATATTGTTTATAGCTCTTCAAACGGGCTGTTCAACGGCATCATAGACGCACAAAGTGCAACGAACGCATACCGCAGGTTTACGATAAATCCGGTAACACAACAGGTAACCATCACACCCACAACCATTGCGGGCGGTGGTATACAAAATAATGAAAAGGTGGCCTTTGGCTCTGTTTTTATCGATGAAAAGCCCAATACCTTCTATGTATTTGCCAATACATTGGGAGGCTTCTACAAGGTCGATATGACGACGAATGCGGCTACCCTGATATCGACTGCGCCCACAGGAGGGGCCAACAACAACGACGGAGCGAGTTGCCCCAACACCCTCCTGGTTACGACTATTTCGGGCACGGTATTCCACGATCCGGATGCAGGAAATGTTAATAACAGCACAGGAAACCCGAACGTAGCGCCTTCCGGACTGTATGCCAATCTCATCGGCACCGACGGAAATGTCGTTGCTGTTGCCCCTGTACTTCCATCGGGATTTTATGGCTTTGATGGCATTCCGGCAGGCAATTACCACGTGGTGCTGAGTACGACAAATGGTACCCCTGGTACGGCTTCCCCTGTGCCGGGCCTTCCGGCAGGTTGGGTAAATACGGGAGAGTTCAATGGCGCGGAGAATACCGGAAACACAGCCCCGGCAGACGGAATCAGTCCGGTGTTTACCGTAGGCGTAAATAGCACAGACATTAACTTTGGCATCCAGCAACCGCCTGTTGCGGACCTTAAAACATACCAGGTGCCCAACGCAGCATTTAGCGTCGCTCCGCCCGCCGGCTATCCCGCATTACCAGGCTATCAATCTATTGCTGCATCGTCGGCAAACCTGACGGGCTATCCTTCCGGCGGTTCCCTTTCGGGCTCTGATCCGGAAGATTGTGCCGGCGCCGGTACATGTAATACGGGCACGGGAACCACCTTCAATATTGAGGCGATCAACGCATCCACTCAACTATACTACGACTTGGGATCAGGACCTGTACCCATAGATGTAACTGGCGGGCCTGTGAGTATTCCTAACTTCGATGTTACCAAACTGGTGATCTACGGGGCAACCGGAAGCGGGACAAGCAGCAATCCTGTTGGTTTTACCTATTCCATTACCGATAATGGCGGAGCCACCAGTTCCGCCGCGGGTTACTCTATTGAGACAGAAAGCCCCATGCCGGTAACTCTGATCCGTTTCGATGTCCGTCCGGAAGGCAACACTGTGAACCTGCAATGGGCTACGTCCAGCGAAGAAAACAGTAAAGGCTTTGAGATCGAGCGAAGTGCAAACGCATCTGCCTGGACTAAGATAGGATTTTTGCCATCTTTATCTTCCGAAACCGTCAGCAGCAGCCGGCTCGACTACCATTTCGCTGATCCAAATCCCCTGCGGCGCAGAAGTTACTACCGCCTGAGGATGGTCGACGTTGATGGTAAATATACTTATAGTCAGATCAGAGTAATGGCATCTGAAAATAGTGCCATGATATATACTTACCCAAATCCCGCGGCGGACGAATTAACCATAAACGGACTAAATGGCTCAGAGGTGATCAAAGTGCTGGATATTTTCGGACGCACATTGATAGAAGGCCGCAACAGCGATGGTAAAAACAAGACGGTGCTTAACATCCGGCCTCTTCCGAATGGAGTATACCTAATCAAAACTCAAATGCCGGATGGCTCATCTGTTTCACAGAAAGTGATTAAGAAAAAGTAGTGCTCCAATTCGATTGAAGAGCCCCTGAGTGCGGTCCGTCCGCTTCTCAGGGGCTCTTTTTTGTCCGCTATCGCAGTAAAATGTTCACTTTCGGACATCTCAATCCGAGCAACAAAAAGCATAAAAGACTCATAAACAGCAACGTGCAAAAGCATCTTATTCATGGTACAGTATTTTATCTACAAAAGTTGAACTTATACAGCGATGAAGAGAAACTACCTGGGTGAATTTGAAGAACTTGTACTGCTGACCGTCACTGTCCTGCATCCAGGGGCATACGGGGCGGCAATCGCAGACGAAATGCAAAACCAGACAGGGAGATCGGTCAGCATTAGTGCCGTGCACGCTGCTTTGCAACGACTTGAGGAAAAAGGAATGGTCAGCTCCGCGTTTGGCGAAGCAACCCAGGAACGGGGAGGCCGGCGGAAGCGGCTGTTTGCGGTCACGACGTTGGGAAACCAGACATTGCAAAGCGTGAGGGACATGCGTTCAAAATTGTGGGATTCAATTATGTCCAAAGGTTTGCTCGTACAAGGAATATGAACGGCCCGAAACCACCGAAATTCGCTGAACAGCTGCTATATCTCTTTTGCAGCGCAGCGCAAGTCGAAGAAGTTCAAGGTGACCTTCAGGAACGTTTTCAAAAATGCGCATCACGATGGGGGATGCGTCGGGCGAAACTCAGGTACGTGCTCGAAGTATTGGGCTTTGCCCGGTTTGTTTTCATAAAAAGCCAAAAAACCACGCTGTATCCAACACCAAACTATTCCGTCGGTATGCTTAGTAACTATCTGCGTATTTCGTGGCGAAGCCTGCTGAAATCAAAAGGTTTCGCCTTCATTAACATTGTCGGGCTGGCTGTCGGGATGACGGCCGCGGCATTGATCTTCCTCTGGATTCAAAACGAATTACAATTTGATCGGCAGTATAGTCGAACCGACAGAATCTATCAGATTTATAATCGTGACGTTTTTAATAGCGAAAAGACCGTTTGGTCAACTAGCCCCTCGCCACTGGCCCCGGTCCTTAAAGCATCTTATCCTGACATTGAATTGGCGACCCGGTATGCACCGCTGACGCTGCTCTTGTCGGTCGGTGATGTCAACAGCAATGTGAAAGGTGCCCTGGCGGACCCCGATTTCGTCAATATCTTTGACATTTTCCCACTTTCAGCCACCAAGAATCCGCCACTTGCCGAAGCAGGGAAAATAGTCATATCCAAGCGATTGGCAATGAACTTCTTTGGGACGGAAAACGCCGTTGGAAAAAGAATTCAAATAGACAACAGAGACAATTTCTTAGTGGCGGCAGTAATGGATAATCTGCCTGCGAATAGCCAGTTTCAAGATATTGACTATCTGCTTCCCTGGGAATATATGATAAAGCCAGGCTCTGCCGGTGCCGACTGGACATCCAACAATTTCAGCACATTTGTCTTGCTGCGTCGGGGCGCACAGGAGGCGGCCGTCAACCAAAAAATCAGGAAAGTGACTGCCCATCATCTGAAAGGCAAAGTCGATAACGTGGCGCACCGGGAAATCTTTCTGCATTCGGCCCATAAGTGGCATTTGTATTCCAAAATAGAAAATGGTGAGGTCGTCGGCGGCGGAATCGTCGCAGTGAGGTTATTTGCCGTGGTCGCCGTGTTCATTTTGATGATAGCCTGCGTCAATTTCGTGAACCTGAGTACAGCCAGAGGGGAAATGCGCGCTAGAGAAGTTGGTATCCGCAAGGTTGCCGGAGCGGCGCAAGGCTCGCTTGTAATGCGGTTTATGGGTGAAGCGGTGTTGCTTGCCCTGATAGCAGGCCTGTTTGCGGCCGCCGCAATCTGGTCCCTGACACCCACATTCAACGAATTGATCGGCAGCCATCTTCAACCTGATTTTGGTTCTCCTGTTTTCTGGGCGTCGGGCATCGCATTTGTACTGTTTACGGGCTTTTTGGCGGGGAGCTACCCTGCCATTGTATTATCGTCTTTTCAACCGGCGAGAGTCCTGAAAGGCTCGTACAGTCGCGGACCTGTGGCGGTTCCTGCCCGAAAAGGTCTGGTAGTCATCCAGTTCACTTTCGCTATTGTACTGATAATTTCGACCTTGGTCATCCGCAATCAAATCGATCATGCCGAACAGCGTGACAATGGCTTTAACAAAGAGCACCTGCTTTATGCAGCGTTGCCGGGAAACCTGGAAAAACACTACGCATTGCTGCGTGACGAACTCCTTGCCAGTGGGGCGGTTGTGTCAACCACCCGGTCGCTGGGACCTGCGATGAGTCTGAACACGCGCCAATGGGGCGTAAAGTTCCCGGGCAGCGTCGAAACCGATAAAAATGTGGAATTTGACCTTTTCGGGGCCGATCGCGATTTTGTCAAAACGACGGGGGTTGAATTGGTGGCAGGCAGAGATATCGATCTTTCTCAGTATTCCACCGACTCAACGGCCATCGTGCTCAATGAAACAGCCGTCAAAGCCATGCGTTTAAAAACACCGATCGGCTCGATCGTCCACTTTCAAAACACTGACTGGCATATAGTGGGGGTAGTCAAAGATTTTATTTACGAATCTCCCTATTCACCCGTCAAACCTGCTATCATTACAGGGCCGGGCGGTCTGCTTGCTCATCAATGGGTTAATCTCCGCCTCAATCCGGCGAATCCGCTTGACAAAAGCCTGACGGTATTGGAATCTGTCTTTAAAAAGATTGATCCGCGCTATCCTTTCAGTTATTCCTTTGTCGATGATATCTATGAAGCGCGTTTTGCACGCGAAAAACAGATCGGTATCTTGACGAGCACTTTCACCGGCCTGGCCATTTTTATTTCCTGTATGGGTATTTTCGGGTTAGCCACATTCTCCGCACAACAGCGCATAAAGGAAATCGGCGTCAGAAAGGTGCTTGGCGCGTCGGTACCCAGCATTGTCGCGCTGCTTATCGGGGACTTTGTCAGGTTGGTCGCTATGGCATTTCTAATCGCGGCGCCCATTGGCTGGTACATCATGGATCAATGGCTCGGTGACTTCGAGTACCGGGTAAAGATCGGTCCGGGCGTATTCGTGTTTGCTATTTGTTCTACATTGTTCATTGTGGTGGCGACTGTCGTCATGCAGGCAACACGGGCCGCATTAATGAATCCAGTGCGTTCGTTAGCCAACGAATAAATGATATGACGAGGACGATGGGGGAAAAAGGTGGATGGTGCGAGGTGAGGCCCATTGCTCTGTTTCCCAACCAGTCGCGCTGATTCAGGCAAGTTAGCGTGGTCTCCCTGTATATTTTTGCCACAACAAATTGCCACGATGCAGTTCATAAAACACGACCCTTTTTAGCCTCGGTCGGCGTTTTTCCAAAAATCTTTTTTTGAATTCTGCGCTGAAATACTTGCTGTCATCAAAACGATCATTATGCTCACCTCACTGACGTAATAAAGTCCCGAATTGAGCAGCTTTTAGGCTTCATTAAATCGCATCGTTTTCATGAAGTCATTGATGATCAACCCTGTAAGTGATCTCAATTTTCGATACAAAACGAAAAAAAGCTCTGTGTACGCTTCAGTGCTCCCCCACAGGAATCCTGTATATGGTGCATATTCGCTCTAAATGGCTGCTTTTCCTATCTCATCGTCTCAAGTTAACGAATCGGTTAACAGATTGAATGATCTATTTTGGTTCACTTTCATCAATTGTTTTTCACATTCGTTCACAAACGATAAGATTTTCGAATTTAAAAAATCGAACTATTGAATAGTAACCAGAATTACGGTTGCATGGAATAAACTACTTGTAGTAATTCTTCAACTGCCATTAAATTTATTAAAGCGTAACAAATACATTTTGTTAACGGACAATCAAATTTTTTGTGGAGAGATTACCGGTTACATAAAGTACTTTTACCTCGATCTTAGTTGTTCGGACGATGTGCTGACGCAAGCGTTTTCACGCTATTTGGAAGCACGGCGCCGGACAATTTCAGAAACATTGCCCTAAAAGTTTACGTCCGAACCGAAAAAACAGGAAGGTGACAATTGCAAATGAGCCCCGGTATTTCCGTGTGCCTCTATAAAGCCTTGTCAGCTGGCCCCGGATATCAATAGAATCGCATTCTTTTAGAAAAATACCCTCCAACTGGATTACTCAAAGTAATCTTGAAGCGACTGTTTTGTCATTTTTTTTCACAAAATCACCAACATTATGCAACAAATTTGCGTCTTATTAAACTTCTTTAAGCGTTGGCCCAAACGCCTTTTTCCTACCTGGATATTACTTGTCGTGATCAGAACTGCGGCAACTGCCCAGTGTATCAATTTTATCGCAAACGGCAGTATGGAAACCTACACTAACTGCCCAAACTTCAGTACCCGGGGAACAATTAACTACGCGTCAAATTGGAAAACAATCGGAGGACTTAGTAGTACATACGGGCAGCTAATGGTCAACCGGCCTGGCGAATGTGTTTCTAATAAGCCAGCAGCTTCGTGGCCTGCTTCTACGGCGTTAACTGGTGGAAGCGATGGGACTAACTGGCTCGGAGGGCATAATACCGAAAACTGGCAAAACACGCTGGCCCAACCGCTACCGCCTGGAAACTACACATTCTATCTGGATGCGGGTAACGTCATCGCTAGTCCGTACGTAAATACCAATTCTACGTTACTGTTTTACGGCGTAAAGTCTACCGACCCAGACTTTTCCCACATTCCCGCGCAGCTAATCGGTTCTGTTGTTGTGGACAATGTCCTTTCAGCAACCAATCCAACGTGGGTTACAAGAAGTTTCAATATAACGACTACCGAGACCTATGACCGCATTGAAATATTAAATGCCCCTGTTGTCCCGGGAAATACAAGTGCTTACACTTATATCGACAATTTCCGGCTTACTTATACAGTCGACGGTGGCCCGGATACGACCATTTGCGTGGGCGCCACCACTGAAATGGCGGGGACCGGAACCGGCGTTTGGAGTGAAAAATCAGGCAATCCCACACCCACATCCATCGCAAACCCTAGCAGCGGCACAACAACCATTTCCGGGTTTTCGGCTCCGGGGGTTTATTATTTTATCTGGACTTCAAACGGTTGCACCGATGAAGTTGCCGTTACCGTGACCGGGCCTTCTGCTCCTGTAATAGCTGCTACCGACCCAAGTTGTGAGGTTCCGACCGGCAGTATCTCGGTAGAGTCGCCGGCCGCCGGCCTGACTTATACGCTCTCTCCGGGCGGCATGTCCAATACGACGGGGGTTTTTACAGGCTTGGCGCCGGCAACTGGTCCTTACACCGTTACGGCCAGCGACGGCACCTGTAATTCGGCGGCGTCCAATGCGTTGAGTATCGGAGCACTTGAATGTTGTCAGTCCGAAGCGGGAACCATTACGATTATACCATAACGTTACCCGTCAAGAAAGCTATGAAGAAAACATACTTTTCCCCTTTTTCAGCGCACTGGAAATTGACGGCATTGTTGGTCATGTTAGGAGCACTTCCCCGAATGCTCAGCGCACAATGCCTTAATGCTGGTTCGTCTGTCCATTTCTCAGTTGCGGGCAACAATACTACGGCCGGGTACACAACGGTATATCTGCTAACCAATACTAACGGCAGGATACTTAAAACGGTTACCGACGGATTCGCTGCTCCTGACGTTAATGGGACTTACTATCTCTACGCGGTCAACTACAAAACATCCGGAACTGCGCCGAACACAACACCCGGCACGAACATCTCCGCCATTGGAGGCGATTGCGTGGACATAAGTCAGCAACCGGCCCAATTTTGTGTTAGCGGCGGTTGTGTCCCTGCGGGAAGCTCTGTCGCATTTCAGGTGACCGGCCACAATACCTCTGCCGGATATCTCACCCGGTACGCACTCACCGACAGTACCGGGCGCATTGTATCTGCGCACACAGAAAGCCCGATTACGTTGCCGTCGGCACCAGGAAAGTACCGGATTTATGCCGTCAACTATTTGGCAGAGGGAGGAAGTTTGGCACCAAACCTTGCGGCAGGAGTGCTTATTGCAGACATCGGAGGTTCTTGCGCATCCGCAAGTCAGACCCCGATTGAAATTTGTGCAGCGCCGTCTATGCCGGTGACATTGCTTTCATTTTCCCTTACCCAGGAAGCCGGAACGGTGCAGGTAAATTGGGTTACAACAGAGGAAATTAATGCTGAGAAATTTGAAATTCAACGGGGCAATGATGCCAAAAATTGGCAGATAATAGGCTCACACATGGCCGAAGGGGATAGCAAGGCATTGGTTTCCTACCAGTTCACCGATGCGGCTCCACTTTCAGGCCAGGGGTATTACCGGCTGAAAATGATCGATCGTGACAAAACCTTTGCTTACAGCCGTATCCAGAGCATTAGGTTGAATAACAAAAGAACACACACGTTTGTATACCCCAATCCAACCCAAGACCGGTTGTTACTAAAAAAGCCGGAGGCTGACGTGCTCAGACACGTCTCACTGACTTCCCAGGCAGGTATCACCGTTTTCGAGGGAGCATCGTTTCCCTCGGCCGGAATTGATGTGAGAAATATTGCAGCAGGTAGTTACCTATTGAAAATTACGTGGCAGAGCGGTCAGGATGAGTTGCACCGGATCATTGTTGCCCCATAAATTGACACATTCATTTTTAGCAGCACTGAAAAAACTGCTGTGTCGAAAAAACACACTGCAAGCTATGCTCTTGCAGTGTGTTTGTAGCCTTAGGTAGTTTCCTCATTTGAATACACTCAAGAATAATAAGGATTTTTTGCCATAAACTTTGCCGTAGTTTCTGAGTTTTCTCATTTAACATAGAATGAGTTACCCGATCGTGAGAGGACTTGCGAGAAAGTGTGATGATCAATTAAGACTTTCCCTGAATTCCACCGGCGTTACCCCGGTCTTGTTTTTAAACAATTTGTTGAAGGACTGCGGATGCTCAAATCCTAGCTCGTAAGCGATTTCTGCTGCGGTCAACTCAGACAGCGAAAGCCTTTGCTTTGCTAAATCGATCAGCTTTGCGTGGATGTGTTGCTGTGTATTTAATCCTGTAAGATTCCTGAGCAAGTCGCTCAGATATCCGGCAGAAACATTCAATTGCTCGGAAAAATATCTTACCGACGGGACACCGTTTTCCAAAGCCAGCCGGTCACGGTAATAGTTATTGAGCGTTTCTTCGAACCGTTCGACAATGGGCTTACTCACCGCTTTCCTGGTGATGAACTGCCTTTTGTAATACCGATTGCTGTAATTTAAAAGGACCTCCAGATAGGAACTAATCAACTGCTGGCTAGTATCATCGATGGCTGCTTCCAGTTCCTCTTTAATAGCATTAAAGACATTCAGGACTTTATCTCTTTCTTTCTCGGAAAGATGCAGGGCCTCACTAATATTGTAGGCGAAGAATCCATATTTAGCTATGGATCTTGCCAAAGGATGTCCCGCGAAAAAGTCAGGATGAACAAACACACTGTACCCTCCGCACTGTTGATCATCGACCACAGAAAGTGCCTGGCCAGGCGCAACAAACACCAGCCCGCCTTCGTCAAAATCATAATAACCCTGTCCGTATTTCAGCTTTCCGTGTAAATTGCTTTTATAGGAAATCATATAGAAGTCATGCACAAGATACCTGACCTGAGAACTGGCAGCTATGTCGGCGTGATTTATCAGTGCGATCAGCGGATGTGTAGGCTTGGGTATTCCGAGCGCTTTACATAGCCGGGACACCGATTTGAAATAATGCAATTCTTTTTTTTGAACTGATTTATCTATCATAGCTATCATTATTGAACTAGAATGACTGTTTATTTAAGCGCGCGTCGCCACATGGTAGCGATTACTTTCCATTTTGATGCGGATAATTTTGCCGTCGCTTTCACCAGCCCGGAAGAAGCATCGGTTATGAATATGGTTTTCAATTGAGCTATTTTAACGGGCTTGGTAATGCTATCGCTTGTTTTGAGTAAAAATGTTATCAGTAAATTTCTGGTAGGCTTCTTCTGAAGTACTGCGACGGGCGTTCAGTATCGGCTGTATGTCTGTTGTTGGGGCATAGCGGAGACGGCCTGTCGCGTCCGTAGCCGCCTCGTAGATAGCCGCTACTACTTTTTCCACGGCATCCGCATCGGAAGTTTCGGCCATCGCATGAAACATTTTCCCAGTCTGCTCTAAGAAAGGGAGATAATCGTCAATCATGGACAATCCGGTACTTTCCCCGCCCACGCGGTTAAGAAAACCGGTTTGAGGCGCACCACCCGGTTCAATTACTTTAACCCTGATCCCCAAAGAAGCCAGTTCATACCGGAGCGCTTCCGACCATCCCTCCAGCGCAAATTTTGATGCGCTGTAAACGGAGGCCATTGGAAAACCGATAGCGCCAGCTCCGGAACTGACATTGATAACGACGCCTGAATTGTTTTCACGAAAGTGAGGCAGGATTGCTCTTGTTATATCCATTGCCCCAAACAAATTTACCGCGAACTGATTTTTGACGGCTTCCGCGCTGACACTTTCAAAAACCCCGAATAGCCCATAGCCCGCATTGTTAACCAGCACATCAATTTTTCCGAAGCGGTCAATACCTGCCTTGACAGCATTTCTAATAGACGTTTCATCTTCTACATCCAGTTTAGTAATAAAGATATTCCCGGAATTACTGAGACTTGTTGTTTTACCGGTATCCCGCATTGTGGCGATAACGTTCCAGTCTTGGGCTGCGAAATAGTTGGCTGCTGAGGCACCGAATCCTGAGGATGTTCCTGTAATCAATACTGTTTTGTTCATTTCTGAGATTTTTAATTGTTGGACATTTAACTACTCGACAAATGTCCAGCGAATCAAAAACCTGCAATAAGCCAAATCAGGGCAATGATTAGCCAAAACAAGGGTGATGCTTTAAGTTCGTTTACCCAGATAGCGCTTTGCAATGGTCCTGCGGTTTTGTTCATATACACGTGATCGAAGAGACCACGTCATGAGCAGTACCACTATCCTATCCGCCTTTTAAACAAAGTATATTGCGCCTTTTAAACAAAGCACAACGACGGGTTTAAACCGAATTTTGCATCATCAAAACATTAGATGATGGATACAAATTCAAATACAGAAAAATTAGTCCTCGTTACCGGTGGCACGGGCTTTATTGCCGTACACTGCATCCTGCAATTATTAAATGCCGGATACCGGGTTAGGGCCACTCTTCGCGATCTAAACCGGGGATTGGTGGTAAGGTCAATGCTGTGTGAAGGCGGCATCGAGGTGGGCGAAAAGCTAACGTTTATACGGACGGATCTATCGAGCGATGCGCATTGGGACGAAGCGGTAAAAGATTGCACTTACGTGTTGCATGTCGCATCGCCGACACCAAAACTGAATTTTAAGCATGAGGATGAAATGATTATTCCCGCCCGGGAGGGTGTGCTGCGGGTGTTACGCGCATCCAGGGATGCGGGCGTAAAAAGAGTGGTACTGACCTCGGCGATCGGTGCTATCGTTTATGGCCACCCTAGGCAAACGGTACCTTATGATGAAACAGTTTGGACGGATACTACGGATGCCCCGGCTTACCAGAAATCGAAAACGCTGGCTGAAAGAGCAGCCTGGGAATTTATAGAATGTGAAGGCGGCGACCTGGAACTGTCAGTGGTTAACCCGGCAGCGGTAATGGGGCCGGTATTAGGGCCTGATTATTCGCATTCCATTTACCTTGTCAAAAATCTGCTGACCGGTAAAATGGCGGGCTGCCCGAAGATCAATTCTTGTTTTGTCGACGTGCGGGACGTTGCCGATCTGCACTTGCGCGCTATGGTTAATCCTAAGGCAAATGGTGAGCGCTTTATTGCTACCGGCGGCGAAAGTATCTGGCTGGTGGAAGTAGCAAAGATCCTGAAAGCCAACTTGGGCGATAAAGCAGGCAAGGTGAAAGCCATACAACTACCGAATATTGTTCTGCACATTACTGCGCTAAAAGATCCGATGGTCAAAAGCATGGTGCCATTATTGGGTATTCCGATGAACCTGACCAGTGCCAAAGCGGTTGCGCTGCTGGGCTGGTCGCCCCGTTCGCAGAAAGACGCGATACTGGCCGCTGCGGAAAGCCTGATCCGGTTGAATTTGTTGTAAATTGCCACTATGCAGGAAGTCGCCGAAGTTTTTATATCCTGTAAAAAGGAAGTCCATTACAGCCGGGAGCTTATGCTCCGCTGGCCTGCTCTTGTGCGCGTGCTATCCGGGGAGATCCGGATAGCAGCGGCCGACCGCAGCTATCGTTTCTTTGCCGGTGATACAGTCCTTTTTCCGCGTGACCAACTGGGGCGAATGAGCAAGCTGCCGCTGAACGGCGAGCCTTGCGTGGCTATCTCGGTAATCTTCCGCAAAGATAGACTGGAGCAATACTACAAGGGAACTAAACCTACGGCGGAACGCAACCATGAGCCGTTGATCTTCGCTGATCATCCCTTGCTGCAAAGTTTGTTTATTTCTTTGCAGCCCTATTTCGATTTGGCTGATGCGCTACCCGCCGACATTGCCGCATTTAAGGTAGAAGAAGCTATTCGCATTTTAAGAGCGATCAATCCTGCGACGGATGGCTTACTGGGGCACTTTGAAGCACCGGGTAAAGTAGACCTGGTAACGTTTATGGAACAAAACTTCCGGTTTAACCTGCCGCTTGAAAAGTTCGGCTATTTAACCGGCAGAAGCTTGACAACTTTCAAAAAGGATTTTAAAAATGCGTTTAACACGTCGCCCGGGCGTTGGCTGACGCATAAACGCCTGGAACTGGCCCACTATCAAATTGTTGAGCAAAGAAGAAAACCTTCGGCGGTATACCTGGATACGGGCTTTGAGGACCTCTCTCACTTTTCCTTCGCCTTTAAAAAACAATATGGTTATCCACCAAGCCAGTTTTTGGGATCTTAATTGTAGGTGGTTCCGCCTAAATACTTTGCTACTATTTTCAAAGTTTTAGCGGGTCTCCTACATACGCTGGTCTATGTTATGCATGTTTCAATTATCTGTGTGAGGTCAAGGGGCTAAGAAATAATGGGTGAATTATCTGAAATTGTAAAATATAGCCTTTTGTCAATAGGCTTGGATAAAATATGAAATATTTTATCGGAAACTCTGCCTATCGATATAAATTTTCCGGCATCGCAGCTTCTTTCTAAAGTCGTTGTTGGCTTCCGATGAAGTTGACCAAAACGGTTTATTTTGACTATTATCAAGACGAGTGCCGCTAAAACTCATCAGTTAGACCGGAAGGGAATTACTGCTTGCAGCTCCCACTGTTGATTAGGGTCACCGGAGGTCCCTTTTAAGTAATAAATAATCATTGGGCATTCTCGTCATTCTGCGAACCCGGGTTATCAATCACAAATTGGTTTGACATCGTGCTTCTACGCAACACTGCTAGTGACATTTCCACCTTGTTCCATAAAGATAGGTATCTTCAACAGCATCGTATCCGGAGTTGAAACTCCAATGGTACACCGTTTCTGTTAATATCGCCCGCAGAATGTTTGCGTCGGACCCCACCGCTGGCACAAATTTTGCTTGCTGGCTGGACGTCGAGAATGCTACGGCATTGCCAGGATTTGTTTCACGATAAATTGCTGTCAAATGACGATAATTTCAAAGGCGCCATACCGGCCATACGCCTCTTCCAATGCGGGGGGGATTACAATAGGGAGCTGCAATTCTCCTGAAAATCTCATGGACCGCAAGCCTCCATGGAACCACTTTAAGCAAAACCGGATCTGATCCGATCGGATCCCGTACCGACATGCCTGCTTCGTATGTCGGGTTTTCCGCAATGATCATATGTGTCCCTTACCACAGGACAAAACCGTAGATTTTAACCTGTAAAACGATGTATATGAAAATCGCACAAATAGCGCCACTATATGAATCGGTGCCGCCGAAACTGTACGGTGGAACAGAGAGAGTAGTCTCCTATCTGACTGAGGAATTGGTTAACCACGGCCACGAGGTCACGCTTTTTGCGGCCGGAGATTCGAAAACCAGGGCAAAGCTGATCAGTCCGGTCAGTTCGGCCTTACGGCTTGACCCGTCGGTGACCGACCCCATCGCGTTTCACATTATTCAAATGCAGGATGTCGCCGATCTGGCCGGAGAATTCGATGTTTTGCATTTTCACACCGATTACTTCCACTTCCCTTTTTCAAGCAGGCTTTCGAAGCCCGTGTTGACAACGCTGCACGGCCGTCTGGATTTGCCCGAGCTGCAACATATATACCGCAGATTCGACCGTCAGCATATTGTTTCGATTTCCAACCATCAGCGGATACCGTTGCCTGATGCCCACTGGTTTGATACGGTGTACCATGGACTGCCCGAACACCTTTATACGCCGGGCGCCGGCGACGGCGGCTACGTAGCTTTTATCGGAAGGATTTCTCGTGAGAAGAGACCGGACCGCGCCATAGAAATCGCAAGGCGGGCAGGTATGAAGATTAAAATTGCCGCCAAGATCGATAAGGCCGATCGTCAATATTACGAGAGCACGATCCGGCCGCTCTTGCAGCAGCCGCATGTGGAATTCATCGGCGAAATCGGTGAAGACCTGAAAGGACCGTTTCTGGGCGGGGCAAGAGCGCTGCTTTTTCCTATCGACTGGCCGGAGCCATTTGGCATGGTGATGATCGAAGCGATGGCCTGCGGCACACCAGTGATCGCATTCAGGAACGGTTCGGTCCCCGAAGTTCTGCAGGACGGTATCAGCGGTTTCATAGTCGATTCCGTAGACGAAGCTATCTCCGCACTTGGTCGTATCGGTCTGATAGACAGAAGAGAAGTCAGAAGGTGCTTCGAACAAAGGTTTACAGCCGGTGTGATGACGGCTAATTACGAGCGGATTTATGCAAGGCTTCTAGCCCGACAGCGGCAAGCCTCCGACACATCGCACTCGTTAAACAGTACTTTTTCAGCAGAAACCGCGGCGTAATTATGGAAGATCAGATCGCATCATTGAATACCATCGATATTTCATTGCTCGACGACCGGACGCAGGTGCTCAACTATGGGGATACATTCGCCATTCTCAACCGGTCCGGCGATGCCACAAGCTCCCGTGGACAAGCCTTTGGCATTTATCACAGGGATACACGCTATATCAGTGGCTTGTCCCTGTGGATCAACGGCGTGCGCCCGCGGTTGCTGGGGTCCTCGATCAAAGAAGAAAACGAAATTTTGTCCATTGACTTGACGAACCCGACGCTCGCACTCGATAACGGGCTGACGATCGAGCAGGGACAAATCCATGTAAGGAGGAGCCAGTTTCTGCGGTCGGGACACTTTTATGAAAAAATACAATTGCAATCCTTCGCCGGAGAGGCATTGCCCATCAAATTGGCACTCCGGTTCAGTGGTGATTTTCTCGATATCTTCGAAGTAAGGGGAATCAAAAGAGAAAAGAGGGGCTTGACCGGCACACCTGTTGTAAACGGCCGCACGATCATTCTGTATTACGATGGCCTGGACGGCATCAGAAGGACAGCCAGGGTAAATTTCCCGAGGGTTTTTGAATACGACGACAACATTCCCGCTGCGCATTTCAACTTTGAGCTGTCGCCCGGCCAGGCTGCGGAACTGGATTACTCCATTCATTTTCACGAAGAGCACCAGAAAAACGACGCTGCTCCCGAGCGCTATAAAGAGGCACGGAGCCTTCTCGAACCCGGATTACGCAAGACAAGTGCGATGTTTCCCCGCATCGAGACGTCCAACGAACAGTTTACGCACTGGCTGAACCGTTCCAAAATAGACCTGATATCCCTGCTGGCCGACACTCCGCAAGGTAAATATCCGTATGCCGGCGTTCCATGGTACAACACTGCCTTTGGCCGCGATGGGCTGATAACCGCCCTGCAAACCTTATGGGCAGCCCCGGACCTGGCCAGGGATGTGCTCTTTTTCCTTGCCAGCCGGCAAGCATCGGGATGGGACTCGGCAGCTGACGCCGAACCCGGCAAAATCATGCACGAAACCCGCAACGGCGAAATGGTTGCCCTGAACGAGGTGCCGTTCCGCCAATATTATGGCAGTATCGATTCCACGCCGCTGTTTGTCGTGTTGGCAGGAAAGTACTACGAGCGAACGGCCGATAAAGTCACCATAGAGACATTGTGGCCCAACATCAGGGCCGCGCTGGAATGGATAGACCATTTCGGCGACCTGGATGGTGATGGATTTCTGGAATATCAGCACAAAGCCGAAAACGGGTTGACCAACCAGGCTTGGAAGGACAGCTTCGACTCCGTTTTTTATGATACCGGGGAGCTTGCCGCACCTCCGATTGCCATGTGCGAGGTGCAAGGATATGTTTACGCAGCCAGGATTAAGGCAGCCATCCTGGCCCGGGTAATGCGTGAACCTGAACTTGCGACCCGGCTGGAAGAAAGCGCCCGGAAATTAAAAGCGGAATTCCATAAGCGATTTTGGGACGAAGCCCTTCAATGTTATGTACTGGCCCTGGACGGTGATAAAAAGCCCTGCCGCATTAAATCTTCCAACGCCGGGCAACTGCTATACACGGGAATCGTTCCGAATGAGTTTGCGGCGCCATTGGCTAACACCCTCTTAAAGCCGGATATGTTCAGTGGCTGGGGCCTGCGCACCGTCTCTACCGAATCGCCCCGGTACAATCCGATGTCTTATCACAATGGCTCGGTTTGGCCCCATGACGTCTCGTTGGTGGCGATGGGTATGGCCAATTACGGCCTGTACCGGGAAGCGCAGCAACTGGCCACTTCACTTTTCGATGCGTCGCTGTTCCTGCCGTTGCAGAGGTTGCCGGAGCTATATTGCGGCTTCGAACGACGCAAGGGAGAAGGGCCGACGCCTTACCCGGTCGCATGCTCGCCACAAGCGTGGTCGGTAGCCGCGGCATTTCAGGTTATCGAGGCGCTGTTACTTCCCGGTTTTAGTCCTTCGACAGATTCCCTGACTTTCCATGCGGATGGTTTACCCGATTATCTGGACGATATCCGGATAAATGGCCTCCGGGTTGGTCGCAGTACTTTTCAGATCATATTCAGAAGGGAATCCGGTGCGGAAATCATAAAAATGTAAACAGCCTCATTATCTCCCATCTTTACCCGGTTGGCCCATCCGTTACGAGCTCACCCGCATAACGGGAGTGCAACGCGACCGATGGGTCTTGCCGCACCGGATGGTGTTCGATAACCAACTATACTATGAAAAAGGTACCTATCTATCGAACACCTTACGTCCTGCCCATCCTCGAAAGCAATTCACTAAAAACCAACCAATTACACGAGTTGATTTTACACAAAAAAGGGGAAAGCACTGCTGCTTTCCCCTCAAGTGGAGATGGAGGGAGTCGAACCCTCGTCCAGAACAGGGAAAACCTGCGCCTTCTACATGCTTATCCGTGATTCGGTTTTCGAGCCTGACAAGGTTCCCGGCGGACCTGCGTCATAGCCTTAGATGCTAGGGTCTCGTTGGTTTTACGCATCAATATACCAACCAGCGCTGCGGTTCGACACCTCTGAACCCACCCGGCAGCACGTTAGGTGGAGAGATGATGGCATTTGGTTAATCCTCCGGATTAAGCAGCCATGGCGTAAGTAGATTCGCCAGTTATTGTTTGAGAATATTATTTCCGGGAGGTACTCTCAACTCCCGACATGCTTACACACAAGCCCTCAGCCCGCTGTCAAAACCAGTCACCCCCATTTGTTAGTGCAGCCTCGGACAAAGCCAAAGTTTGATTGCAGATAAGTTTACAAATTAAAAATCCGGAAAGTTCAGCCACATTCGAAAATTCTCGAATCGCCAGAAACAACCCGTTGAAAAACACGACCTTCGACCCAAAAAATATCCAGTCATTCAATCATTCAATCATTCAATCATTCAGTCATTCACTCATTCAATCATTCACTCATTAAAACTAAAACTCCCACCGGTAACTCAGCACGGGGATGAGGCCCAACTGTTTTTGGCGGATAATCTTTTTCTGAAATGCATCGTAGTAACTGAACGCCTCATTTTTAGTCCCGGATACATTCTGTAAATCGAGCGCGAGGGTCGTACTATATGACGTCCGGCTCTTTTTGAGGTAAATACGAAGGTCGGGGCGGAAGTAATCTTTCAGCTTTAATGCAAAAGGCTCGTCGTTCTTGTACATCGTTTGCTCTCCGTTTTTTGACGCTTCCAGATCGATGGGCGTTTCGCGGAAACCACCCAGCCAGAGAACTTTGGTATTAATTCCCCAGATACGGGCACCGGACTTAAACTCCTTTCCTCCCGTAAAACTGAATGTATGCCGACCGTCGAAGCGTCCCTTTTTGCGTTCGCCCCGGAACGTCAGATAGGTAGCGCTATACAACGACCCCGAAATCATCATATAAAAGTCATGGTTCAACAACTTCTGATACGTCGCTTCCAAGCCATAATTACGCCCCTTACCACTATTAGTCAGGCTCTCTCCTACTCTCGCTTCGATAAGGTTCAAAGCCGAAAAACCGGAACTGTTAGCCGGCACATCGAAATGTTGCTGCCAGTAAGCTTCTATTTTCAGGTTGTCATTCCTCTTAAAATCACGTTGATAACTGGCCGCAAAATGGTGCGCTTTGGCGGGTCCGAGGTTTGGATTGCCGGACAAATTCGTTGTGGAATAGCTAGCCGCATAAAGTTGGGCGAGAGGAAGCTGGCTATGCAGACCGTATGAAATCGTCACTTTCTGATTTTCGGACAGCTGCCAGCGTAACGCCGCACGAGGTTCGAGCGTGCGATGCGTACGCGCCCGCGGGAGGTCCAGTTTGCTGACCGTGGCGTTCAATCCGATTTCAGCTGTAATACCTGCCGCGAGAGGGACCGTCCATTCCGCAAAGGGCTGAAACAGCCGCGATCTCATTTCCTCATATTCGTACAGGGGGGCAAGACGGTCGTATTGGAACGTCAGGTACCAGCCCACTTTCAACTTGCTCTCACCCGCAAACCGGTAGTTGAAAATCATGTTCCCGGTAACCTTGCTTTTGGTAAGCGAATCGTCTTCGATCGGATACCAATATTCGGGGGTATTGGTATCCCCTTTGTAAAACGCCCGCGACGTTTGCAGGCCCGACATGACAAATTTCGTGTTGAGCACAGCCCTGTTACCCATAGGAAGCGTGTGCGTGACACCCGCAGCGCCCATTTTGTTTTTGTAAATAATATTATGCGAGTCTTTGAAAAACTCCCATTTTGTGGAGTCGGGCTCAGCCTTGAAGGTATTGCTGCTAATGCCTCCCAAACCGAAAACACTGAGATTACCCCCTTTTTTCATTGGGAAATTCAGATTGAACGAGAGATCCTGAAAACGGATATCCTCGCCCCCGAAATTCACACCCATCGCTCCAAGCAGACCGGTAAATGAATAGCGGTAGTTGATTAGGAAAGAAGCCTTCGACTGCTTTGAAAAAGGTCCCTCGGCCGCCACGTCCAGCCCGATCAGTCCGGCTTGTGCAGTAAACTCGCTACGCTCATCATTCCCTTTCCGCAGGCGCATGTCCATAACGCCCGCAATCGCATTACCATATTGTGCGGGAAACGCGCCATTCAAGAAATACGATGTCGCCAGTAGCTGTGTGCTCAGGATGTTCACTCCTCCTCCCGCTTGGGTCGGCCTGTCGCTGAATGTCCCCGCATTCGACAAATGGTTCGGATTTACAATCTCCACGCCTTCCAGGCGCCATTGCATGCTGTTCGGTGAATTCCCGCGTACCACTAGCCCGTTGGCCTGATCGTTGGCGGCGGCCACACCCGCGAAGGAGGTCGCTACACGGGCCGGGTCGAGATAGGTAGCCGCATAGCGCATGGTTTGCTCCGCGGTAATGGCCTGCACACTGTTGAATGCAGGGGGCCTGCTGCCCGACACAGTCGCTTCCTTCAATTGCCGGCTAGTGGCGCTGAGCCGCACGTCCTGCACATTTTCCTTGCCCGATTCGAGCAATATCTCCTGGACTACGAGGGTTTGATAACCGACAAACGATACCGTCAGCGTATGCCGGCCTACTCCTACTCCCTCAAAACGGAATAGCCCTGCCTGGTCGGTTATGCCGCCTTTGTCATCGAGCTGTACGGTCGCTTGGGGCAGCGGCAGTCCGGTATCGGCGTCTTTCACGCTCCCGCGCACAACGGAGGTAAATTCCTGGGCAAACACCAAATTGACAGAAAGAAACAGCAGTAAAATGGTACGTATCATAGATGGACGGTTGACATTCAAAACTATCGGTTACAAAAATAGAGTGAATCGTTGCACCGGACAACTCGCGTGAATACTATCCGCTGGTCGACAAGGAGGATTATTTCTCGAAGCACGTAAATGGTATCATCAAAAACTTCTTCAACAACTCGGTGACACAGTTCGGCTCGTTTTTCGCCCGCGATACGAGCATGAGCACGCAGGAGCTCGAAGAATTGAGGAACATTATCGACGAAGAAATTAAGCGTAAGCAAAAAAAGAAAAATAATGGGGCTTCCGCATAGGGGAAACTAAAAGCTGGGTTGTCAGAAACAAAACGAACACTCAATTTAACTGACAACAATTATGAAAAAACTGGCTTCTTTTCTGGCCCTTCTGCTATTTGTGGCGACGGCCTGCGACAGCGAAAAGGTAGTGGACGAAACCAAGCTGCCGGTCAATACACAGGATTATATCGAAGCCCATTTCCCCCATGCTCGCATCACGCAGGTGGTGCGCGACCGCGACGACCTGGAAACCAGTTATGACGTGATCCTGGATAATCAGGTCAAACTCGAATTTGATAAAAAAGGCGATTGTTACAGCATCGAAAGCCGCCACACGGAGAAGTTGCCCGATACGGTGATCCCCCTGAAAGTGCTCGAATATGTGCATGAGCATTATCCCGATGCATTTATTACAGATTGGGAGAAGGACAAAACCGATCAGGAGGTGCGGCTGTCGAACAATAAGGAGCTGGTATTCAACCTGGCGGGTACTTTCCTTCGCATTGATGACTAGATAGATGTTTATTGAACTGAAAAAGCAGGGCGGATTTGCCCTGCTTTTTTATGCCCCCACAGCGCTATTTGTCGTACTTTTGCCGCTCGCAGCATTGACTACCTACTATGAAAGTGGAAGATATAGAATCGTTTTTCAAGGATTTACAAGACCGCATTTGCACAGCCATCGCAACGACGGATGGCGGTGCTACCTTTCATGAAGATCTGTGGCAGCACCATTCCGGCGGCGGCGGCCGCACGCGCCTGATTCAGAACGGTGCAGTGATCGAAAAGGGAGGCGTTAACTTTTCGAGCGTTAAAGGTGAGGTACATCCCAGGCTGCGCGCACAAATGAACCTGCCCGAAGACGCAAACCCTCAGTTCACGGCCACGGGCGTGTCCATCGTGATGCACCCGCGCAACCCGCACGTACCCATCATACACATGAATGTCCGCTATTTCGAACTCGACAATGGCACGTGCTGGTTCGGCGGCGGCATTGATCTTACACCGCATTATGTGGTGGCAGAAGATGCCCATGCCTTCCACCAAACCTTGAAGGCCGCCTGCGACAAGCATCATCCGGAATTTTATCCTGGATTCAAAACCTGGGCCGACGACTATTTCTTCATTCAGCACCGCAACGAAACACGGGGCATAGGAGGCATTTTCTTTGATTACCTCAAACCCGACGAGCCAGGGAATGGTCAGGGCCTGTCCAAAACAGAGCTTTTTGAATTTGTAAAGGAGGTAGGTGAAAACTTTGCCCCTATTTACACGGCACTCATGCAGAAATATGCGGACAAGCCATTTACCGAAGCGCAAAAACAATGGCAATACCTGCGCCGGGGCCGTTATGTGGAGTTCAATCTGGTGTGGGACCGTGGTACGAAGTTCGGGCTGGAAACCAATGGCCGCACCGAATCAATTCTGATGAGTCTCCCGCCTCAAGCCAACTGGGAATACAATTTCATACCGGAGCCGGGGACTGCCGAGGCGGAAACCTTAAACTGGCTCCGCAAGGGCGTGGCCTGGTAATTCCCAGGCTATCTCTTTCCGGTAATACAAATGGCCGTTTTCAACCGTCAGCGGGGAATCAAAGTTGTTGGTATAGAGCTGGCCGGTGCCCAATCCCTGCGGTAGCGGATTGTTGAATGACGCGGTGTATTGCGCAATGGCATTAAGGCCAATGTTGGATTCGAGTGCGGAGGTGATCCACCAGCCGATATGCAGCCGGTTTGCGATTTCAATCCACTCGCTGGTGGCAGTGAAGCCCCCCAGCAATGTTGGTTTAAGGATGACGAAAGGCGGTGCGAGTTTTTTGAGCAACGCAAACTTGTCGCGGTAGTTGGGAATGCCGATCAGCTCCTCATCCAGGGCAACCGGTACCGGCGAAGACGCGCAAAGTTCGGCCATCAGCTCGTGCTGGCCTGCCTTCACAGGCTGTTCGATCGAATGCAGGTCGAATGCGCTCAGCCTTTCAAGTCGTTCCTTCGCATTGTCCGCTGTAAACGCCCCGTTCGCATCGACGCGCAAGGTAATCGTGTTTTGGTCAAATCGTGCGCGAACGGCTTCGAGAATGTGGCATTCCTGTTCGAAATCGATCGCTCCCACTTTCATTTTAAGTGTGGTGAAACCCTGCGAGAGCTTTTCCTCCACCTGCGCGAGCATGTTTTCGTAGGAGCCCATCCAAATCAGCCCGTTCATCAGGATACCCTCGCCATTTCCTGAAAAACCATTCTTGAACAGCAGTCGCTGCCCGCCGTTCATAATATCCAGCAAAGCCATTTCAATACCCGCCCGAATGGAAGGCAGGTTTTCGGGGATCAATTGTTCGAGGATAATACCCAGGTTGAACGGAAATACATCCAGGTCGAGCTCATTGAAAATGCTGCATACATCCGCCAGCTGCGCCTCGAAGTCCGGAATATCGTCGATACTCAGCCCGGGTAACGGTCCGCATTCACCATAGCCGGCCACCCCGGGTTTCTCAGAGTCGGTAACGATGATAATCCAGGATGTCTTTTGTGTAAGTACCCCGCGAGAGGTGCCCGCTTCCTTGCGAAAATGAAGCGTATGTGGCTTATACACAATTTTTAACGGCATGATTTTGCGGTGTCAGATTTTAAAAGGGGCACAATATTAGACAAAATTTACGTAATTATGCACCAGGATGAAAGAGCTGCCCTGGATAAAAAATGCATTGCTGCCCCTCTCGTGGATCTACGGCGCCGTCACAGATGTACGTAACTTTCTGTTCGACAACGGCATATTGCAATCCGAAAAAGTACTACAAAAAGTAATCGTGGTAGGGAATCTAACCGTTGGCGGGACAGGCAAAACGCCGGTCATCGAATACCTTGCGCGGCACTTTGCCCCCAAAATCCCGACGGCCATACTAAGTCGCGGATATGGTAGGCTAACCAAAGGCTTCAAGCTCGCAGACAGCTCCTCCTCTGCTGCGACAATCGGCGATGAGCCTTTTCAGTTTTATAGTAAATTTCAAAACGAGGTCATAGTGGCCGTTTGTGAAAAACGGGTCGGGGGCGCAGATAGTATTCTTCATTTTTATCCCGAAAACAAACTACTGCTGCTTGACGACGCATTCCAGCACCGTGCCATTCAGCGGGACGTCAATATCTTGCTCAACGACTATAACCGGCCCTTTTACGAGGACCATCCTTTCCCTGCCGGACGGTTGCGCGAAAGGAGGCATGGCGCGCGGCGCGCAGATGCCGTGATCGTCACCAAATGCCCGGTAAACCTTCCCGTTTCGGAAAAAGAGCATATCGCTGAAAATATCCGCCGCTATACCCGCGCCGGTGTGCCGGTTTTCTTCGCTACCACCCGTTACGATGACCCGCAGTCGTACGAAGGCGGACCTGTTGCGTTAAAGAATGTTAAAATGGCGGCCGGAATCGCAAATCCGCAGCCATTCGCCGCATATTTGGCTGCCCGATTCAGCGTTACAGATGAAAAGGTTTTTCCGGACCATCACAATTACACGCCAAGTGACGTCGAAGACCTGATTAAGAACCTAAAAAACGATACTTTTGTGGTCACGACTGAAAAGGATATGGTCAAATTAAAACCATTGGTGGTCGCAAAAGGCTGTGCGGAAAGGTTTGCATACGTTCCGGTTTCCGTCGATTTCGGGGACGATGAACAGGTTTTCGCGCAATGGGTCACATCACAGACCACCGACCGGTTTTGAAAACGGCAGAACGAGTTTCCCTCTATGAGAATTGTTTTATATAGCTTCCTGTGTGTTTTATGCAGCTTCATTCTAACCATCCCCACAGCCAGCGGCCAGGTGAAGCTTCCGGGCAATATCCGGATGCCCAGCGGCGGCGGGGGCGGAGGTTCGCGCGGAGGCGGAGGGCAATCCATTCTCGACGATAGTACCAAGAACGTCTACGGCCCGCATTCGACCCTGCATTTTTACGAGCACGACATTCTCAACAACCGCGATTCGGTACGGTACCGCGTAGATACGGGCATGACCAACTTCCACCGGTGGATGCCGATGGATAAGGCCTGGGGCAAGCTGGTCGACCTCGGCAATAACGTTACAGCTACACGCAACCTGTTTTTCCAGCCTCGCGAAGATATCGGTACACAGCTCGGCCTCCGGGTGTATGACGCCTATGCGATCAAACAGGAAGACGTCGCTTATGTAGATACCAAATCGCAGCATACCGAGCTGGATTTTATGTCGGGTCCCAAAAAGACCTCGCTCGGTACTTTCGCCTACACCCAGAGTGTGCATTCCCGGTTCAACTTCGGGATACGCGCTACGCGTCTGACTTCCAACAAAGTATATGGTTTTGCCAATTCCATCGCGTCCGCGGCATTGCTCGGACGGAACTGGACTTTCCTGGCGCACACCAGTTTCTTTTCCAAAAATAAAAAGTACCTCATCCTCGCCCATTACCGGCATTTGAACATGAAGGTGGCAGAACAGGGCGGTGTAATACCCAATGTCGAAAACGGTGTGGTTGACAAATATTCGTATGACGGTGCCGCCCGAATCAGCGACAATGCCAACTCCTGGGAACGACGCCACGTTTTCCACGTTTACCAGCAATACCGACTGCTCAACGGGTTCCAGCTCTTCCAGCAAGCCGATTTGCAGAGTACCATCGACCATTATACCGATCTGCAAATCGACCGCGGACTTGAAAAAGGGATTTATCCTGCCTCCAGATTCAGCACCGAGCAAACCCGTCAGGATATTTACTACAAGCTGCTGGACAATAAAGTCGGGATCAAAGGTTTTTACGAAGGGTTCAATTACCGCGCCTATGTTCGGCAGCGGTTTTACGGGATGCGCGGCGGCGCGCAGTCGAAGAACGAAACGGGCGATCCTTATGCGACTTACCGCACGGGTCTTAAATTCGACAACATCATCGGCGCGTGGCTGGGTTATTACCTGAAAGATTCGGTACAATACCTGACGGCCGAGGCTGATCTGAACCTCGCCAAAAACGTGGAGTACCGTTTGAAAGGCGAGCTGAATACCCGCTGGGGAAAAGCCGGGTTCCAGAGTATCCAAACGGCCCCCGACCTGCTGGTACAGCGCTATCTGAACAACCATTTTGACTGGCGGAACAATTTCGATCCTACCAAGGTCCAGACGATCTTCGCATCGCTCGTGCTGAAAACGAAGAAAATAGAGTTTGTACCCGAAGCACAGATACATCAGATCAACGACTACATTTACTATGACACCGCGGCCGTGCCCCGGCAGCTTAATGCAGGTTTCCGATTGTTGCGCCTCGGCTTCAATTCCGGTATTCACCTCAACCGCTGGAATTTCACGACCATGGGTTATCTCACCCTGAACGACAACAAAGACGTTATGCGCATCCCGACGGTTTTCGCGAGCGGCGAGGTTACTTTTGATTTTGTGTACGCCAAAGTGCTTTACATCCAGCTCGGTCTCGCGGCACGTTACCGCTCGTCCTATTTAGCGGACGCTTATATGCCCATTACGCAACAATTTCATTTACAAGACAGCACAACGCTAGCCCAGAATGTCGTGGTAGACGGTTTTGCCAATGTGCGGATCAAACGGGTGAGGTTATTCTTTAAAATGTCTTATCTTAACCAGGGCGGCAACTTCGGTCTTTTTCCGAAAGGGTATTATGTGACGCCTGATTACCTGGGCCTTGCAAGATCATTTTCGTTCGGGATCAATTGGCCGATGTTCGACTAGCTGAACAAACTTTTGACCAATATGGCTACATCACTCACAACGCTCGGGCTGGAACTTCCGACCGATCCCCGCTGGACCGACATTGCCTCCATGCAGATCGGCGATGTTTTGATAGACCACGCCTATTGTGAGCAAAAAGCTGCTTCCAGCTGCATTTCGCTCATCGTGCATTATCCCGACAAAGCATTACTGGTTGAAACCCTTACGCCCATCGTAGCCGAAGAATGGGGGCATTTCCAGAGAGTTTTGAAGGAATTGAAGAAAAGAAATATCCCGCTTGGCCGGCAACGGAAAGATGAGTATGTGAACCAGCTCATGCAACTCGTTACTAAAGGCGACGCCAACAAAATGTTTCTCGACAGGTTGCTCATTTGCGGGCTGATCGAAGCACGGAGCTGCGAACGTTTCAAGCTGCTTTCGGAAAACCTGGAAGACGAATCACTGCAAAAGTTCTACCGTGAACTGATGATTTCCGAAGCCGGGCATTACCGCACTTTTCTCGAACTCGCCGAAACTTACGTTCCGGCAGAGAAAGTAAGGGCGCGCTGGAAAGAACTGCTGCACGCCGAAGCCGAAATCATGCAATCGCTCTCACCGCGCGGCGACCGCATTCACTGACATTTACATCCGCATCCCGATGCCATCATTCCTGAACCTCGTCGCCAAACGGATCCTGGCCAATCATACCTCGCTCGACCATGTGCAAATAGTGGTACCGACGCGGCGGGCTGCATTTTTCCTCATGCAGGAGCTGGCCAGCGAAACCAGCGAGGCAATGATGAGCCCAGGCATTATGGCGATCGACGATTTTGTGGAAAGCATTTGCAGCCTGGAAATAGAGGACCCGGTACACCTGCTGTTCGATTTGTACGAAACTTTCCGGGAAATAGACCCGGATGTGCAGTTCGACCGCTTCATGGGTTGGGCGTCGGTATTGCTGAGCGATCTCGACAAAATCGACCAGTATCTCGTCAAAACCGATTTCCTGTTCGAATACCTCTCGGAAGCGCACGCACTGGCACGCTGGCAGGAAAGCCTGCCGGAAGGCAAGTCGCTGCAAGGAGAAGGCGGTTCCAAACAGTATTTCTCCCTTTTCGAGAATATCAATAAGGTTTACCAGTCATTCAGGCAGCGGCTGATCGCCAAAGGGAAGGCCTACCGCGGAATGGCTTACCGCGAGCTGGCCGAAGACATCGGTAGTCTCACGGAAGCACGACCGGAAAGCGAACGAATTTATTTTGCGGGTTTCAATGCATTTACCGCCTCTGAACGGACGATCGTCACTGCATTAATCAAGGCTAAAAAGGCCGAGGTGCTGTGGGATTCGGACCGGTATTATATGTCGGAGAATACCGTGGTGGAGGCCGGCAAGAGCCTCCGCGAGTACCAGCGGAGCAAGGAATTCGGGGAATGGAACTGGACCGGCGACGACCTGCTTTCGACCGAAAAGCACATTACCATTTACGGCGTTCCCAATGCGACCCTGCAAACGAAAGTCGCGGGAGAGCTTTACCAGCAGATGAAGCGCTTCGACCCGGACGACGCTCCTATTCCTACCGCTATTGTCCTCGCCGATGAAAACCTGCTCCTGCCTATGTTATATTCGCTGGACCAGGAAGTGCGTGACCTGAACGTCACCATGGGCCTTTCGATGCGCAATTCGCTGCTTTACACATTGGTGGACGGCATTTTTGAATTACAGCAAAACGTGGTGGAGTTCAGGACCCGGAGCGGCAAAATGATCCGTATCCCGAAATTCGGGCACAAATCCATTGATAAGATTCTCAATCACCCGTTCATCAGGCATTACGAGCACGTTGCGCTCACTCCGCTCAAAGACGGGCAAACGATCATCCAGCGAACGCTTCGCGAGATCACCGAAAGCAACCAGGTATTCCTAAGCTCTGAAGAGCTGATTGCACTGGGCGACAATCATCCATTATTCCAGATCCTTTTCACGCATTGGCAGAAAAACAATGCCCAGCAGGTGATCCGCTCGTTTTACCAGCTGATTGAGCTTTTGCGGGAGGTTTACAAGGATTACAAGAATGCACTGGAAACAGAATATCTCTATCTTTTTTACACACTACTTAAACAATTCGAGCAAACGATCGAAGAGCGGGCGGAACTGATCACGCTGCGAACGCTCAAATCGTTTATGTTCGAGCTGATCCGGCAAACCCGCATTCCTTTCAGCGGCGAGCCGATCAGTAACCTGCAAATCATGGGGATGCTCGAAACCCGCGCGCTCGACTTCGAGCGGATTATTATATTGTCCGTCAATGAAGGCATTATTCCCCAGGCGAAGCGGCAGAACTCGCTAATCCCGTTCGACGCAGCGCAGGCCGTAGGGCTGCCTACGCACCAGCATCAGGAAGCGGTGATGTCTTACCATTTCTACCGGCTGCTGCAACGCGCTTCGGAAGTACATATTCTCTACACGAGCACTAACGACGCCCCTGGCGGAGGAGAAAAAAGCCGGTTTGTAAGGCAAATCGAGTATGAACTGGCGGAGTACAACCCGCTGATCCGCATTGAGAACAAAACCGTCGTTTTCGAGGCACAGCAGCAGCGGGAGCTGAAAGAAGTAGTACATAAGGACGACGCGCTCATAGCAGCCATTCGCGCCTACCTCGACGGCAAGGGCATTTATCCTACACACCTCAATGAGTTTATCCGCTGCTCCATGCAGTTTTATCTCAAACACATTGCCGGGGTAAAAGAGAAAGAGGAGGTCGAGGAAGAGCTCGGTATGGACAAAATCGGCACCTGGCTGCACGCATCTCTGGAACGCCTCGACCATGAATTTTTCCTGCTCGACAACGACCCGTCGGAAGAGCAGATTGCGACCGTGCTCCGCGAAGAATTCGACCGGCTTTTCAAAGGCTACGTAACCGACCTCGGCCTCAACCGCATTTATTATCAGATCGGTGAGCAGCAGATATTGACCTTTCTTCGCCATCATATGGCGCAAAAGCCCCGGAGGAAAATCCTTGCGGCCGAGCAGCCGCTGCACACGCGCATCCAGCTCGTGCTGCAAGGCGCATATACGCCCGTACGCGTTGGCGGAAAGATCGACCGCATCGAATTGGCGGAAGACGGGACTTTGTATGTAATGGACTACAAGACCGGCAGCGTGGAACTGACCGGCAAACAAAAACTCGCCGATCCCGTTGGCCGCGAAGAAGTCATCCGTTCCGATCCTGACCGCAAAATGGGTTACGTGCGCCAGCTCTGGATTTATGAATATCTGATGTACCGCCGGATGAAGGAAGAAAACGGCCTGAAACTGCGTGGTACCACCTACAATTTCGGCGAGTACGCTGTCAAATCGGGCTTTTATTCGTTCCGTGATCCGAAAAACCTCATTGCAAATCCACTGGAAATTACCGAGCAGCTGGCGCCGCAGGAATTCATCGAAAAATCGGAGGTGATTTTGACGGATATACTCAATGTAATGCTTGACCCGGACGTCCCGTTCAGCAAAACCGACGACCTCACAACCTGCAAATTCTGCGACTTCACCGGCATCTGCGGGCGGTAAATTGCCGCTTGAAAAATACCCGCAAAGCCTTGCAACCATTGTCGTAACAAAGCGGTCATTTTCAAAAAAACGTTTACGGTATGATCGTTGCAGCAAAGTTGACCCTCTTCATTATCTGGCTAATGGCCTTTGTCGTCACCTGCCTCATCGTAGGCATTACGTTCCCGGTGATTGTCCTGTTCGACAAGTTTCAAATGCACTTCAAAGAAGTATCCTTATAATACCAAATCGAAATGCCTCTCAAAAAATAAAGGCGGGTGAGTAATCTCATCCGCCTTTTTGCTGCATTGTAAATGCACTATTTCTTTTTGAATTCCAGGTAAACTTCCTCGTTGGGCGCTCCGCTGCTCGCCTCGGACGATTTCAGGGTAATATTAATCTGCGACACCCCGCTTCCATTCACGATCCGGCTACCGAGACCACTCAGCCGAACGCTCAGAGCTTCTCCTGTGCTCTGGGTAACATTTACTTTCTCATTCACCTCAAAGTTGTCCTGTGCAGTGGTTTTCACCGCTACTAACGGATATTCCTGCGTAAGGTTAATGGTAGTACCCGATACTGTAACCTTCGTTGCTTTGGTGTATTTGATGTTCAACTGGTTTTTCGCTTCGGTGGTGATGTCCCATTTATAATTGCTGGTGATCCCTCCCTCCACGGTGGTGGTTTCATAAACTCCTACAAAGCTTGTTGCATAATCCGTTTCCGGCTCAGGGTCTTTCTTGTCGTCCTTGCAAGCGCCCATCAGTAGTACCAGACAGCAAAAAATCAGCTTTTTCATACTTCAATTTTAAGAGTAAACAATATTTCAAATATAAACACGCATCCTAAATTTCCTACTATAACGGCACCGTCCCGGGATACGCATATCGGGGCAATAATTTGTTCATTTCAAACTGATTCAAAACGGCAGCTTTTCTAGGTCGACATTACCTCCAGAAATAATGATACCCACCTTTTTACCTTCAAAGACAGGTCTGTTTTTCAAAACAGCGGCAGTAGATACCGCACCGGAAGGCTCCACCACGATTTTCATTCGCTCCCACAAATAGCGCATTGCCTGAACAATCTCCTCATCGGAAACCGTAAAAATATCAGTCACCTCAGCCTTGATGATCGGGAAAGTTTTATCGCCCAGGTACGTGAGCAGACCGTCTGCAATGGTGTTCACATAGGGTGCCTTTTCGATCTTATCGCTTCTGAAAGACAGCACGGCGTCCGCAGCGCCCTCGGGCTCGCCTGCGTATACCTTCGTGCGCGGGGAAAAATATTTAGCCGACAGCGCAGTCCCGCTCAGCAGGCCCCCTCCTCCTACCGGCGCAACGATGGCATCCAGCGCCATGGCCAAGTCCTCGATCAACTCCTTCGCAGCGGTTGCCTGTCCGGTAATCACTTTGTAGTTATTGAATGGGTGTATAAAAGTGGCCCCCGTGCGAGCGACGATCTCGTCCACCGTCCGTTGCCGGTCTTCCGGTGTGTTTTTACAAAAAGTAATCGTTGCTCCGTAACCCTCCACCGCCGCTATTTTGACTTTCGGCGAATTGTCAGGCATCACGATATAACATTTTGCCCCGACCTTCTGCGCCGAGAACGCGATCGCCTGTGCATGGTTCCCCGATGAATGTGTAATGACGCCATTCCCGAGCTGCTCCTCCGACAGCGAAAGCACCGCATTCAACCCTCCCCTCGCTTTGAATGCACCGATCTTTTGCAAGTTTTCGCATTTGAAATACAGTTCCGCGCCGGACAGATCATTCAGAAACTGTGAAGTGAAAACGGGAGTGTGATGAATGTAGGGTTTGACGAGCGCGTGCGCCGCCTCAATGGTTGCTCTGGTAGGTACAGTTCCTGTCATATGGGTGTATATTATGAAAATCGTTCCTATAATAAAAAGAAAAAGGCCCGTCTTGTTACCGACGGGCCCTTATCTGAAAAATTCACCAGTTTACCTTATTTACCAGCATTTGGCGTGTAAAGGTTGAAGAACTGATCCAATTTCGGCGTAATGATGATTTCGGTACGACGGTTCAGGCTGCGGTTAGGCGCTGAATCGTTAGCCACTTTGGGGAGATATTCTCCACGGCCGCCAGCGATCATACGAACCGGCTCAACACCGTATTTCTTTTGCAGCGTACGTGCAACAGCGGTTGCGCGCAATACGGAAAGGTCCCAGTTATCAGCTACTTTATCTGTTGAGATAGGTACGTTATCCGTGTGACCTTCGATCAGGATTTCGATTTCTTTGTAGTCGTTCAGGATTTTCGCCACCTTGCTCAACACGTTATCAGCTGCGGAATTGATAACGGAGCTTCCCGAGCGGAAAAGCATTTTGTCGGAAAGGGAAACGTAAACTACGCCCTTTTTAACTTCGATCTGAACGTCTTCATCGCTTACATCAGCCAATGAACGTTTCAGGTTCAGTACGAGCGCCATGTTCAAAGAATCTTTGTGCTGGATGCTTCTGTTCAAATCGCGGATCTGTGCACCTTGCTGGTCCATCATCGCAAGTGACTTCTTGATGCTTTCCGAGCCTTCTTTCGAGATTACCGAAAGGTCCGACATACGGTCAAGAAGGTTGTTGTTGTTCTTTTTAAGGAATTCAACCTGTTCTTCCAGCTCTTTCAATTTCGCGTTTTTGCTGGTCAGTTCGTCGTTTTTTGCCTTCAAATCATTATTCAAGCTAGCAGTTCTGCTATCACAATCATTCAGGTCGGCTCTTGCTTTGTCCAGTTGGATTTGGATCTCATTGGCTTGCTTCTGTGCTGAGAGCAATTTTTTCTTGCTGGCACATGAGCCCAGTACAAAGAGCATAGCAACGGCTAAAAGCGTTTGTTTCATAATCGTCTAGGGTTGTTAAAAATAGATAAACACTGTTAAGTAAAACATTTGGTAACTACACTGATCGCTATCAATAATCGAGCCACAGACATTAATAGTCGCCGCCCGGGGTGCTTTCAAAACGCGAAAGTACAAAAAAAGGGAAGAATGTCGTAGCGACACTTTCCCTTTTTCGCAATGTAATATAGTATTTTACCTAATAAGGCATCGACCAGAACGGGTTCCTGCGCGCCTTGATGCTGTCGCGAATGTGTACGGACACAATATCCTCGTATTGTTTGTTGTTAATTTTGCGCCCTTTTATCTTTTTCGGAAGATTAATATCCTCTGCGGCAACCGGTTTCATTTTAATATCGATGGCACTGATAATAATATCGCCGTCATTGATATCTAGTTCGAGAATCATCCCCGGTAAGCCGGTGTACATTTCCGGTCCACCCGAGACCGGCAGATCATTGGCGAACCAGGCCGTGATCTTTTGGTCTTTGATCGTATCCTCCGTAACGGCCATCATACACATGTGCCCCGCCACTTCCTTGATCTTGTTCATCACTTTCCAGCTCGGCGCTTTCAGCGAATCCTCTATCACGTAGGTCTTGCCCAACATGCCAATAATATCCGTTCTGGTCTCTTTCTCGAAATTGCGGTAAATCTTGTAATCCGCCTCGGACCACGACCAGCCGTGTTCATTCTCAATGACCTTGGGATAACCGTAAAAACTCTGTTTCTCATTGAAATACAAGGTCATTTTCTGCTTGTACTCGTCGTTTTTGCCCCAGGTCTGCTTCATCCGGTCCTTTTCTTCATTACTCAGGAAGCTCAGACGGGAGTTGATTTTTGTCCAGTAATACACCCTTTCATAGGTGATTTCGCCTTCCAGGTTTTGTGCAAATAATGGCGCGGATGCAATCGCCATCATGAATATCCATATTCTGATTGTTCTCATGACTTGGTTTATAACTAATTAATAGAATCCACTGCGTTTTACGGAAGCCGTCATACCTCTCATATTATAGGTAAAACTCAGCATGAAATACCGCGACAAGGTTGCCACACGACGCTCGGAATAATAGTTCTGACTCGTGTTCTGGCTGATACCCAGGTTTCTTTTGAACACGTCGTTAGCAGTAAGACGGATTTCGCCTTTTTTGTTTTTCAAGATCAATTTGTAAACCGAAAGCGTCAAAATAGGCACCTGCTGGTTGAAACCGAACTGATCGTTTTTATAAGTCCGGTAATTGAGGCGACCGTTAAAGTAAATTTCTTTCGGCATCTTGATATTCATGTCGGCATTGTAATTCGCATTGAGGATTTTCTGGTTCTGATTCGTGTTAATCGAATACTTTGTTTCACTGATATTCCAGTTTGCATTGGTATAAAGCGTAAACACATCGCTCGGCGTCAAATCCAGTCGTGCCCCAAAGTTGTAGCCATCTGTATTCGTCTCGTTTTTGACATTGTTAATATAAGTCAGGTTATTACTGAAGTTAATACCTGTATTCACCCCAAATGTCGCCTTGGTCTTCTTCAACGGAAACCCGAAACCGATGTAAGTACCATAATTGTTTCCTCCGCTGATGTTCATCGGCTTGGTTGTCGTTACCAGATCAGCATTGATGGTCCGGTTATAGACGATCTGATCCTCATTATAATTGTAATAGGCATTGATATACAAGTTGGTGAAGCTCGCCGGGTTGAACATATTGAAACCTGCATATGCATTGTGCGTCGTCTGCGGGATCAGGTCCGGGTTACCTTCCACGATGTAGAGCGGGTTGCTGTTGTCCACGATCGGTTGCAAATCGGTAACCGACGGCTCGCGTACGTTCAGCCCATACTCGGCATAGAGGTATTTGTTGTTTTTCAGGCTATAATTCAATGAAACGTTCGGTACCAGCTTTTTGAACGTGCGGTCGACGCGGGTCATGTTCTGCTGCGACTCATCGAGCGCGAACTTGCCTTTCAGATCAAACTGCACGCCCGCGAGTCCCAATGCGAGGTTCAGTCCCTTGTGTGAATAGCGCACGCTGGTTCCGAGACGATTGAAGGTGAAGTCGTTGGTATAATAACGCGTCAGGAACGGATTCACTTTATCCTCTGTACCTTCGACATCAAAAACATCCCGATCGACTTTGTCTTTCCGCATGCTGTAATTATAGAAAGTCTCCCAGAAAAACTTCTTGGCGAAAGGCTCTACGTACGACAAGCTTCCTTTAAAATTTCCCCGCGTGCTCTCGGTTTGCTGCAATTGGTTGATGACACTATTCTTGGTAGAATCCTGCAAGAACAGGTTCACCGAGTTCTGACGGCGGTCTTCATCGGAATTATTGATATTATAACCTACGCTGGCCGCAAAGTTTCGTCCCTTTTTCTTGAACTTATGACGGTACAACAGCAGGTTGGCCATGGCAAACGAGTTATAATCGCTCAGATTCTTCACATCCGACCGGTTGGTGAGCATATTCGCATTGCGATAGGACTGCGTTTCGCTCGAATACTCATTATCTCCACTGTTGATCCGCGAGTTGCTGATCAGGATCAGCGTGTTGAGCGAGTCGATATTGTGCTCGAAACGGAATGCCGGACGATGATTGCCCGTAAACCCAAGCGTCTTGTTTTTACCTGCCGTGATATAGGAATCATTGGTGAGGAAGTTCTCGGAGCTAGTCTCGACGTCCGTAACCGAGCGCGTCGAGTTATAAAAATAGCTGGTACTCAGCTTGGTTTTCTTGGTATCGAAGTTATAGTTGGCACCGCCGGCCCAGTTTTTGGTAAAACCTTCCGAGCCTTGTCCGCCCCAGTTGGGCTGGATCGTAATGTCGTCGCCACCGTAATAGCGGCCACTGCTGAAACCGAAATCACCGTCATCGCCCCAGTTGAACGACTGGCTGCCTTTGAAGTCCTGATAATCATTCCGCGCGATACCAGATTGGTTCGTATTATTTCCAAATCCCAGCACCGCAAACTGCTGCTTTTCGTCGAAACGGTTGTAGCTCACCTTGCCTTCGAGCCGCGAGTCCGTTCCAACACCCGCAACGGCCTTACCGAAGCCGCCCTTTTTATGGCTGTCCTTCAATTCCAGGTTCATGGTTTTCTCCCGCTTGCCATCGTCCACACCGGTCGCTTTGGCCTGCTCTGTCTTACCATTAAAAACCTGTACTTTGTTAATTGCCTCAGCCGGGAGGTTTTTCGTGGCCATTTTGGGATCGTCGCCAAAAAAGCGCTTACCGTCTACCGTTACACGTTTGATCTCTTCGCCCTGTGCCCGGATGTTACCGTCGCCATCCACCTGTACGCCCGGGAGCTTACGCAGAAGGTCTTCTACCGATGAGCCCGGAGGTACCTTAAATGCCTTGGCGTCAAATTCGACCGTGTCCCCACGTATACTCAGCGGTGCCCTGGCGGTTTTGATTACCACTTCGTACAATTCCTTTTGCAGGACCTTCATTTTAGCCTTTCCAATATCGACAACTTCCTGATTTTTAGGATCTATTATCTCCTGATAAGGTACATAACCCACATAGGATACTTTAAAAATGTAAGTTGCACGTTTAAGGTTCTTCATTTCGAATGACCCGTCTTTGGCGGTCCTTCCGAAATTGACGAGCGAGGAGTCCTTAGGCAACAGCAACATGATCGTCGCTTCGGGTAATATCGTCCCGGAGGTATCGGTGACGGTTCCTTTTAACGTAAATCGCCCTCCGGTCTGCGCGTGCGCAGCGAGCATAGGAAGGCATAACCATAACAGAAGTAGGATTTTTTTCAAGGCTAGTTTTTTGGTGGTTATGTGAGTAGAGGTTTGTAACTGAGGTATTACATTTTTGCAATTATAGAGAATGCAAACCAAGTTTACAACTAAAAATATAGTTAAAACGTGATTTTATATCGAATTGAGAAATATTTAACTTTTATTAAGAATAACAACTGTGAAAGTACTCTTTTTGGTATATATAAGTTACTTTAATTCGATAAATTTTTTGTTAAATTATTCCTGGCTGGATTTCATTGACCATATTTGCCCTCTAGTTGTTATAGTTTTAGCTTGAAATGAAAAGTATCGGAGTAATATCAGACACACACGGCTACCTGGATGAACGCGTTTTCGATCATTTTGCCAATTGCGACGAAATATGGCACGCAGGCGATATAGGCTCGGCGGAGATCGTGAGCCAGTTACAGGCATTTAAGCCTACCCGTATTGTTTTTGGAAATATCGATACGCCTCAGGTACGCGCACTCACATATGAAAACCTGCATTTCGAAGTGGAAGGCTTTCGCGTGTGGATCACACACATCGGCGGCGCACCACCGCGTTATAACCCGCAGGTAATGCCAACATTGAAGTCAAATACACCGGACATTTTTGTGTGCGGCCACTCCCACATCCTTCGGGTGATCCGCGACAAGTCTTTGAATAATATGCTCTACATCAACCCGGGGGCTGCGGGGCGCGAAGGGTTTCATAAATTCCGAACATTGCTCCGTTTCAACCTGCATGAAGGACTGATCAGCCAGATGGAAGCGATTGAACTAGGTAAGCGGGGGGCGATAATTAATGATTGAATGAGTGAATGATTGAATGACTGAATAATAGAGGGGACTTTACAATCATTTGAAAGTCAGGTTACAAATTCCCTGGACCTATTCAATCATTCAGTCATTCAAAATTCATTCATTCAAAACGTCACCCTAACTACCTTCGTTTCGCTCCCACGCAGCAATTCTGCCTCGACGGTCTGCCCTTTTTCGTGTTTCCCGAGGATTTCCATGTAATCATAGATGGTGCCGATCGGCTCACCGCCCAGCCTGGTAATGACATCTCCGACAAGTATCCCGGCCTTTTCGGCTGGCCGTGCCTTTGATACGCCATCGATCTTCAAACCCTTTCCGGTGTAGCTGTAATCGGGCATGACCCCGAGTGTTACCTTGAAATTGCTGGTCGTATTTCCGGAATGCGGGTTACCGGCCGTGAGGAACTCCGGTTCTGCAGGTTCTTTGTCCAGGCTTTCCAACAACCCGGATATCAACGTGAGTATGCTGGCTTCACCTTCGTAATTAATCTTGTCCGGATCGTCGGATATTTTGTGGTAATCGCCGTGGGCTCCGGTGAAGAACTGTACCACCGGGATATTTTTCAGGTAGAACGAAGTATGGTCCGATGCTCCCACCCCTGACGAGTCAACGGTATATTTCAAGTTCTGACGTTTGGCCAGATCCGGGATCAGTTTTCCCCAGACTTCACTCGTGCCCCATCCTGATATAATAATGCCTTTCTGCGCATCCAGCCGGCCGATCATATCCATATTGATCATGGCCGAGAAGGTGTTCAACGGAAGCGTCGGCTTTTCGACATAATGCTTGGAACCCAGCAATCCCAGCTCTTCCCCTGAAAATGTGATAAACAGGTAATTATGCTTCTCTTTCACATTATTACCTGCGAAGAACCGTGCCAGTTCCAGCACACCGGCAGTTCCCGAAGCATTGTCGTCAGCCCCGTTATGGATTTTATTCTTGCTGTCGGGTGAAAGCGAGCTCCCCTGAAAGCCTTTGCCTAAATGGTCGTAATGCGCGCCTATTACGATGGTTTTGGCAGCACCGTTGTCCAGAAAACCAGCCACATTCCGACCGGTCAGGTCATGGGCCTCGCCGTCGATCGCAAATGAGACATCAAACGGCTGAAAATACCCTTTTGTCCCCGCGGGCTTCAAACCGATTTCTCTGAAAGCGGCAGCAATGTAATTGGCCGCACGCACCTCCCCGAGACTGGCCGTTCCGCGGCCCTCGAGGTCATCGGAAGCAAGATATTCAATATGCTTACGGATCGGCGCGGTCTGAAACCGCTGTCCAAAAGTCGGTGAAGCGCACGCCAGTGCGATTACGGCCGGAAAAAAGTATTTCATTTAGAGTACTTCCTGAATATCCGTCAAAAATTTCCTTACCCGCATAAGACGCTGGATCAACAGCTGGGCTTCTTCCTTGCGGCGCAACTGCTCGCGCGTGCCCTTGATGGTACGGCCCTGCTTATCGCGCTGGTGCATGATTTTGCGGATAATCTCGATGTCGCGTTCGGTGTAGCGCCTGCGGTTTCGCGAATCGCGTTTGGGGTTGAGTTGCGGAAATTTCTTTTCCCAGAAGCGTAGAGCGGAAGGCTCACAGCCTACCATTTCAGCAACTTCGTTGGTGTCGTAGTATAATTTGGTATTGGGTTCCATAAGTTCAAAGCGGTTATTACAAAGATAATCGTGCACGCTGTTAAACCCGGTTTTCCGACAAATTTTTGATTTTTTCGAGTGCCATCTCCGCAAATTCCTCCGAGGATGCGTAATAATCCTTCCCGTCCGGCAACACCGAAAAATCGCCTATTTCCAGTTCCAGGAGCGTTGTTTCCCCTTCTTCTGCCAGTCTGTAACGGTAAGCGATATCGTAGTATGAAGGGGGGTGCTCCCATTTCGATACATAAAGCGAAAAAATGAGCAGCTTGTTCGGCTCGTACCCCGTGACCGTAAGCCGCGTCATCCCCGACCAATCGATTACTTTTCCGTATTCGAGATAGTAATCTTCGAAATCGTTCGGGAGATCGTCCCACTGCCGGATATATTTAGGGGCTATCAACACTTCCCACACCTTCGCCACAGGTGCTTCAATGGTAATTTTCTTGCTGACGGTAAGCTCCTGTGCCATAAAAAGATATTTTGTTTTATTCTTCCAGACATCGAAAAAACTGTGCCGTATCAGGGGTACTGATATTTTTACTTATTGTGAAGGAAAAGCACTTTTTGCTATCTTTCCCCGCTGACACGGTTCGAGCTATTTCGGTGTCAAAGTATTCAAAAACGAACAAATAACTTATCAATTCTCATCGGAATGGGACAGGAACAAGGCCCGGGCCGCGTCACTCGTGAATCCAAATTAGACAGCATTCAGGTTTTGAGGGGCATTGCTGCATTGTACGTCACGATTTATCATTTAAAAGACGTGATCCCCGGTGACGCCCCTTTCCGGAAAGAAATTGATTTCATTGCGGGATCCGGCCCGGCCGGGGTAAGCCTATTTTTCGTGATCAGCGGTTTCATTATGGTGTATATCACCCGCAATACCCTGCCGTCGATGGGGAGTATTTTCCGCTTTATCGCCAAGCGGCTCATCCGCATCTGGCCTGCGTACGCGATCATTACCCTCGCATATTGCCTGCTTCACAGCCGCATGTCACCCAACCCCGAATGGGCGTCCGAACTTTTGCGCAGCCTGCTCTTTATTCCTTTATCCAATACACCGGCGCCTTTTTACGGCTATGCCACGCTCAATGTAGGATGGAGCCTCAACTATGAGATCTATTTCTATCTTTTGATCGCCATTTCGATGCTTTTTTCGCGCCTCCGCTGGTATGCGTTCTTCCTGATGATCGCGGTTACGCTGGCAGGCATTCCGGCCTATTATGGGGTTTTTACTTTAAAAGCGGATAAAATGCAGAATCTAGGGGCGCCGTACCTTAATATGATCACCAACCCGATTATCTGGAACTTTGTATGCGGCGTATTCCTGGGACTGGCCTATTACCATAATTCGATGCATGAGCGGATCCGCGCATTGCTTTCCATCAAAATGGTTGCGCCTACGGTCCTTTGCCTCGCTATATGGCAATTCCTTTCAGGCTTCCTGGGCGGATTCGGACCGTTGGAATGGGGACTCGGATCCACGCTCGTTTTTGCGGCATTCGTATTTCATTATCAGGAACGCATTCAGAAATTCCCGTCGTGGCTCGTCCGTTTAGGGGATATGTCGTTTTCGATTTACCTCTTGCACGTTCCCATCGTCGTAGGACTTGGTTTTCTGTTCCGCAAGCTGGGCTTTCCGGTTTACAGCGAAGGCACGGCGATGTTCCTGTTATCGCTGGCTCTGACACTTATCGGTTCACGTATTTCCTATGAATATATTGAAGTAAAACTCACCTCCTACCTGAGCCAATGGCTTCGTAAAAGCAAGCAGCTGCCCGTGAAAAAGCACGCAAGCAGCCAGGTCTAACGGAGTTTTACATCTTCCACGGTTTTATAGCCGTTGTTGGTGATCTGCCGCGGATTCTGCGACCACAGCCGTTTCATGAAACCGGCATAACGCCCCACCACATATTCCTCCGGATAGCTGAGCTGATGCCCTTCCAGGTTTTCGAAGTTCAGTTCAAATGGTATTTTAAACTTTTTCAGCTGATCCGAAGCGACTTTCGCGCCTACCATCCCCGGATAGGTAGGACACGAAAGGAAAGTACCGCCATAATACGGTAACACATTATCCCCTATTCGCTGGAAAAAGACCGTCGGCATGGCGTTCGACGCATTAATATACTCGCTTCGGAATATCCCGTAACCCATCTTTGTAAGCAGCGCCCGCACCCGGAAAGGACTGTCCTCAGCCTGGGGATCGAGACGGCCCAATGCCTTGGTAATGCCTGGTGCAAGTGCCTCGAAATCCGCTTCATTCATGTAAACCAACGCTGTGATGGTAATAGCTCCGGCGCTGCTGCCTGCCAGCATGATCTGGCGTGTATCGATACCGAACTCTTCCGCACGGTCCACGAAGTAATGGATCGCGGTATAAGTATCTTGCACGGCGCGATACACTGCACGCACTGCTTCCTGGCTGTTGCCTCCGCAGGCGAAACCTTCGCTCGCCCCGTTGAATCCAAGGCGATAGTTGATCGACGCCGCTGCATAACCTCGCTGTGCAAGCCCGCGGGCCATCCCCATTTCGTTGTCCAAATCCCCAAAAATAAATGCTCCTTCGTGTACCATCAGCACAAAAGGCCTGTACCGCAGGGTATCGTTATTGGGAGCGACAAACTTGTATTTCAATTCTGTGGCTTTTCCGCGGTAATCCGTTGCGGTATCGAAAACCCCCTCGCTGGTTTTGAGGTTGGTGTCGGTAAAAATTTTATCAGCACCAAAGCGGGCGGTATTTGCAAGGGAAGAATCGGGGTTCTTGGCCGGGATCGTGTCGATAATCACGGTATCGGGCTTATTAGGCACCGTCGTGTCATCGCCGCCTTTCGGTCCCGGGTCTGAGGCCGGGTAACGGCAGCTTACAATCATCCCGATCAGTACCACCAGACCATACGTCCAGTAAAATTGTTTCAACATTTTTAGGGTCAATAATTTCTGATAGGGTTTGCCGGTTCGTGGTAACGCAAAGACGGCCGGACAATGAATACCGGCCGTCTCTATGCTATCCCGGCAATCCGTACACGAAAATACGCTGTTTTCGCTTTAAGTGTGTCCATTCCCGGTGCGATTGATTTAATTATTTATGTTTTTTCTGACGGTACTCGAATCCCTGGTGGTGTCCTGCTCTGCCTGATGATAGAAATACCCCTCGGTTTTGTTCTTTTTGGCCATACCTTCTTTTTCCGTGTTACCCGCCTGCATGCGCTTCCCGCACGAGATCACGAACAGGAATAGGACAACCCCTGTTATGATGCCAATGGCTATGCTCTTTTTCATGATTGATACCCGTTTAGTTTGTCGATTTAACAGACGGGCCATCTACAAAAAAGATACCAGCACCAGCCAGGCAACAAGGCGTCAGAATGCTTTTGGTATGGTTTTTACAAGGCGTTGGCAATCACCCACTATATGAAGTCATGGACATCATCATTTTTCTCAAAGTAATCGGCAACCTTCTTTTCGCAGTGATACTCTTGCTGGCGGTAGCATTTTCGTCCGCCTTTTCGATACTGACATACATGTTCCGCAGCTCCCGGCCATCGGCAGCCGGGATCAAAAGCCTGGTCAGGAGAAAATACACATCGCGCTAGGGGCCTATGAAAGCAGGTTTTGCCGGAGCAGGAATTCGAGCTGACCATTGACGTCAATCAGCTTTTCGATCAATTCCTTGTTTTCTTCCCGCAAGTGGAAGATTTCGTAGGCATTCTTGATGATAATGCGTAGCTGCTGTTCGTCCCAGGGTTTATTGAGATAATAGTAGATATGTCCCTTATTTACAGCGTCGATCACTGCGGTAATGTCGGTATAACCCGTAAGCAGGATGCGCACAGGATCGGAGTAATCCTTTAACACTTCTATCAGAAAGTCCACACCCGTCATCTCCGGCATGCGCTGATCGGTAATGATCACATGCACGACGTTGTGTTTCAAAAGTTCGAGACCTTCTCTTCCCGAAGTTGCAATTAAAATGTTGAAGTCTCTTCTGAAAGCGGCCTTGAATGAGTTGAGGTTGTTGATTTCATCATCCACATACAGTACGCTTATTTTTCCTTTTTCCATTCTGAATACTTGGTGCTTGACAGGGTAAGGAGATGTCCACCCCGAACTAATTGATAATATTATAATATTAATTCTATATTCGCATCAACAGCCACGGCACTTTCGACAAATTTTTCACACAATGCATAAGCGCAAGCTTCTGCTAATAAGGGAATTTTACACGCATACGTCCAAATATTTTGTCCCCCATTGAACCAGAGGTTAGTTTTACAAAAATAAATTCAGCAATTTGTGTAATTATTGAAGCGAGTAAAAATGCGTGAATATACGAGATTCAGGCTATGCGATAGCCGGTCCGGTGAATTTTATACGAAGATCGGCACAATTTTGTGATTTGTTAAATCCGGCCACGGCCCATAGAAGGACAGGCTTCACAATTATTCTAAAATGCACCATAACATAGAGATCAACTATATCTACAAACCGGTTTTCATCTCCAAAGAGCGCCACGCAGATAAAACAAGTTTCCTCTCCTTCATTGAAGACTATCGCGGCAAAACCATTCTGGATTTGTTTGCTTCCCAGAAACAAGAACTCATTCGGATCAGGCATCCCAAAAAACGGCTCAATGCCGCGGAAACAGAACAAAAATACCGCGAATGGGCCGAGGGTAAGGATACTGATGCCGAGGGCGTATGGGTATACTATCCATGGTCGGAACGACTCTTGCACCTGGTCGATGAAGCGGAATTCATTGAACTCAGGACAAGCCGTAACCAATACAAAATCACACCCGATGAGCAGCTGCACCTTTCCAAACGCTCAATAGGCATTATCGGACTATCTGTGGGGCATTCTGTGGCGCTGAGCATTGCCACTGAACGGGCGTGCGGGAAACTGAAACTGGCTGATTTTGACACGATTGAACTCAGCAACCTCAATCGTATACGTACAGGGCTTCACAACATCGGCGTCAACAAATGCATCGTGACCGCCCGGGAGATAGCCGAAATCGACCCCTTCCTGGACATCGAATGCTTTCCTGACGGTATTACCCGGGAGAACCTGGATGGTTTCCTGCTCGATGGTGGGAAACTTGATATCCTGGTCGACGAATGCGACGATATTGCACTGAAAATAAGCGCGCGTATCCGTGCGGCGCAGCTCAGTATTCCGGTTGTGATGGAAACCAGCGACCGCGGCATGCTCGACGTTGAGCGGTTTGACACGGAGCCGGAGCGGCCCATTTTCCACGGTTATTTGCAAGGGCTCCCGCTGGACAAATTCGAACATATTTCCGAAGAAGACCGGCTTCCGCTCGTGCTTCGGATCGTGAATGCAATCAACGGCTCCAAAAGAGGCAAGGTCTCACTCGTCGAAATCGGTCAGAGTATCGGTACCTGGCCGCAGCTGGCCAGCGCGGTGACGCTCGGAGGCGGTGTTGTGACGGACGTGTGCCGACGCATCCTGCTTAACCAGTTCCATGAGTCGGGCAGGTACTATATTGATCTGGAAGAACTCGTCGGCGATAAATCGGAGAAGTCCCAGGGCTATTTCAGGCATAACCCGCATGCTCCTTTCGACTTTACCGAAGCGGTTCGTATAGCTGATTCGTTACCTCAGAAACAGACAGTAGCTATCCCGGAAAACGTGTTGGCCGACATTGTGAATGCTGCCTGCCAGGCTCCTTCCACGGGGAACGACCAGCCCTGGAAATGGCTCTACCACCACGGCAGGCTGTTCCTTTTCCACGACCGTTTTCGTTCGTTCTCTTTCGGTGATTTCGACCAAATCGCTTCCAACATTTCCTTCGGAGCTTCCTACGAGAATATATTATTAAAGGCTCATGAGGCCGGGCTTGGCGTAAAAGCCGAAATTTTCCCGCTGGGCGAGGATTCACCACTCATCGCAGCGATCGATTTTCAGCATAACGATTCAAACGGTACCGAACCGGTCTACGCCCCGGAGGCCGTCGGCGTGATCTACGAACGTTGTACGAACCGCAACCCCTCAACGCCGGTAGAAATTCCGGAAGCAGTCGTTCATCAATTAAAGGACGCAGCCGAAAGCGTCGCGGGAGCGGAATTCCATTACTTTTCCGACAAACAGGATATTATGGCCATCGGTGAGATCATAGGCGAATGCGATCGGGTGCGCCTGCTGAACCCGGAAGGACACTACGATTTCGTGCACCGCGAAATGAAATGGTCGCCTGCCGAAGCCGAATTATCCAGAGACGGGATCGACGTACGCACACTCGGGCTCAACAATGCGCAGATAGCCGCGCTTTCGATCATCCGCGACCGGGAAATTTCCCAGACATTGAAAGGCGTGCAGGGAGGCGGTGCGCTGGTAGACGCGGCGCTAAGATCGGTCAGTACAGCCTCTGCACTGGGGATGATCACCATGCCGAAGTACAGTTACAAGGACTTTTTCCTGGGCGGAATGGCCATGCAACGCCTGTGGCTTCGGGCCGAACAGTTGCAATTTGCGATCCATCCATTAATTTCCCCGTTTTATTTGTTTCCCCGCATTACGAAGGGCGACAATGCAGGCCTCGATGAAGCGGAAGCTGCGAGATTACGTACTTTAAGAAAGAGATTCATGGAACTTGTACCGTTTGGAGAGGACGCGGCAGAGGTGTTCTTGTTTAAGATTGCAAAAGCGGAAAAACCCGGGATCAAGAGTTACCGATTGCCGTTAAACGAAACGCTATTTATTGTAAACCCATAACAGTACATGGTAGCACATATTAAAGCATACCGTGCACCGGATGATGTGGAAACGAGCCTGAGATATGTCGACGGACACCGCAGGGTACTCGAAGCATACGGCGTGAAGCAGGTGACATCGGCCAATCACACCTGGTTGGAAGATCCGAATACTTACGTGATCATCGTGCAGTCGGAGGACGGCAAGGACATTTATGGTGGTACCCGGGTGCAGGTCCGCTCGGCAAACCTCAAAATGCCGATGGAGGATGCAATTGCAAAGATCGACAAGAGCATTTACAGTTACGTCGACAAGATCGGCGACTATAACGTGGCCGAGTTTTGCGGGCTTTTCAATTCGAAGGAGGTAGCCGGTTATGGCATTGGTAGCGTATACCTGGGAAGAACGGCTATGGCGATTGCATCGAAAGTCGGGATTCATTGCCTGATGGGCCTTTGCTCACCTATCACCTTGGTTATCAGCCAGCGGATCGGGTTCGAGGTATTAACCGACCTGGGCAACAACGGGACATTTTATTATCCCAAAGAAGGATTGATCGCCACATCGCTGATCGCCAGAGATCTGATCAACCTGCCTTTTGCCACCGATGAGGAACGTGAAAAAATATTCAGCCTGAGAGCAAACCCCACTCAAACCGTTGTTGAAACCGGTCGGCGCGGGGACCTAACCATAGTTTACGATATTAATAAATGGATGTAAAGTTCTACCGCAGGATTATTGGAACCCTTCTGCTACTGATGAGCTTGCTTACCCACGCTCGTGCAGGCGAAGTCGTGTTCAAGGGCAACGACGTGACGATCGGAAGGCAGGTAGAAATACTGGAAGACACTTCCGCGTCATTGACGATAGACGAAGTAAAAGCCCATGGAAAATTTACGCCCAGCTTCGAGGATACACCCAACTTCGGCGTGAGTGCTTCCACTTTCTGGGTGCGCGTTAATATCAAGAACAATAGTGCCGAGGACAATCTGTTTCTTGAACTCGCATATCCCCGAATTGAATCGGTAACATTGTACTCAGCGGAGCGTGGTAAAACCAAGGAGGAAACCATTTCCTGGAACGACGCTTTCGACAAACGGCATGTCAAACACCAGAATATTGTATTCAAACTCGATATTCCCAGGCAGACTGCCCAAACCTACTACCTGCGAATCCACGGAAGCGAGCAGATTGTGGTCCCGCTCATCGTCCGTAGCGAGATGGGCTTTTTCCAGTTTGCATTAACCAACGAAATCATATCCGGTATACATATCGGAGTACTTTTCGTGATGATGCTCTACAACTTCTTTGTGTACTTCTCGATCCGCGAAAAGAGCTATTTATATTACGTGCTGTATATCCTGTTCATTGGGCTCACACAAACGACCATCACGGGCTATACATTCAAATTTCTCTGGCCTGAAACACCGGCCTTTAATGAATATTCGATCATCCTGTTCCCGGCGCTGGCGGGAAGCTTTGCATTGCTTTTTTTCCAGAACTTCCTGCACATCCGCGAGCGATCTGCCATCAATTACCGGATCATTATCGCGATCATCGTTACCTACGGCATAGCGGTGGTGTTCAACCTCCTGGGATTAAACATGGTCAGCTATCGTATCATCGATCTGCTTGCGCCTTCGGCTGCGCTTTTCGCGCTTGTGGTGGCGCTGATGTTGTCCCTGGAAGGCTACCGCCCGGCGAAGTTCTTCCTGGTTGCCTGGTCGATATTCCTGGTGGGGATCGTACTCTACTCGCTGCGAAACCTCAACATCCTGCCTTACAACAGCTTCACGAACTACACAATGCAGGCAGGTACGGCCATCGAGGTGATATTGCTGTCGTTCGCATTGGCGGATAAGATCAACATTTTCAAAAAAGAGAAAGAAATATCCCAGGCGCAGGCACTGCGGATTTCGATGGAAAACGAGAAAATCATCCTCGAACAGAATGCCTTCCTCGAAAAGAGCGTCAACGAGCGCACTGCCGAGTTGCAGTTTGCCAATACCGAGCTCAACCTGGCCCTCACCAAGTTGAAAGACGCACAAACCCAACTGATCGACTCGGAAAAAATGGCATCGCTCGGCCAGCTCACCGCGGGCATCGCACACGAGATCAACAACCCGATCAATTTCGTCAGCTCCAACATCCGTCCGCTGCGGAGGGATATCGACGATGTCCTGGAAATCCTCGACTCCTACGACGGCATCAGGGAGATCGATTCCATAGAAGGACTTCAGGGAAAAATAAAGGAGATCGAACGCCTCAAAGAAGATCTCGATCTGGACTACCTCAAGACCGAGCTCGGCACATTGCTGAAAGGCATGGAGGACGGCGCCCACCGTACCGTCGAAATCGTGAAAGGTTTGAAGATATTCTCCCGCGTGGATGAAACCGATCTGAACCTGGTGAATATCAATGAGGGAATCGAGTCCACACTCATTATCCTCAACTACCAGATGGGGAATTCGATCACCCTGGTGAAGGAACTGGGAAATATCCCAAGCATAGAGTGCTACGCGGGTAAACTCAACCAGGTATTTATGAATATCCTGACCAACTCGATCTACGCATTGCAAAAAGAAAAGCAAGAAGGCAAAACCCCGACCATCTGGGTAAAATCATGGCTGAAAGACCCCGAGACGGTGGCGATATCGATGCGTGACAATGGCCCGGGCATGACGCCGGAGGTCCGTGCCAAGATTTTTGAACCGTTTTTTACCACCAAGCAGGTGGGCGACGGGACCGGTTTGGGACTTTCAATTGTCTTTAAAATTATCGAAGTTCACAGCGGTAACATTCAAGTAAATACCGAGGTCGGAGAAGGAACAGAATTTTTGATCACACTGCCAGTAAAAAGAAAAGCACGCCCAATCCCTGATTTTCAATGAGCGAAAAAGCTATCACCATTCTGTACATTGACGACGAGGAGCACAACCTGCATTCGTTCAAGGCTTCGTTCCGCAAGCAGTACGATATCACGATTACCTCTTCGGTAGTGGAAGCGGAGCAAATGCTGGACGAAAAGGACTTCTGCATTATTCTGGCAGACCAGCGGATGCCGGGGCTGACGGGTGTTCAATTTTTCGAAAAAATCAGGACCAAATTCCCGAAACCAATACGTATCCTCATCACCGGGCATACTGATATCGGGGCGGCGATCGACGCGATCAACAAAGGGGAAGTGTTCCGGTTTATAGACAAACCCTGGGACTACAAGTATGTTGAAAATGCGATTTCCAATGCATACGACATTTATAAAACCCGCGAGGACCTGAAACAGCGGAACATCGAACTGCAAAAAGCCAACGAGGAACTCGACAAGTTTGTGTACAGCGCCTCGCACGACCTGCGCGCGCCGCTGATGTCGGTGCTCGGCATTGTGAACCTCGCATTGCTGGAAGAAGACGTCAAATCCCAGAATGAATACCTGGAACTGATCCGGCAGTCGGTGAAGAAGCTGGATACTTTCATTATCAACATCATCGATTATTACAAGAATGCACGCGGCGTTCCCGTCGTGACGGACATCAGCTTCGAAGAGCTGGTTACCGAAGTGCAGGCCACAATTCAGTATCTGCCAGAATATGGCAATCTGAAAATGACAACCGATATTCAGCAGGACGGGGTATTCCATTCGGATGTGATGAAACTTCGGATCATTTTCAATAATCTTATCAACAACGCGATCAAATTCCAGGATAAGAACAAACCCAATCCGTTTGTTCACCTAACCGTAAAATCCACCGATTCCGACGCACGAATCATCGTCGAAGACAACGGGACCGGCATCAAAGAGTCGGATCAGGATAAAATTTTCAAAATGTTTTACCGCGCGGGGGCTACCAACAGTGGCTCAGGAATAGGGCTTTACATCGTACACGAGGCGATCGCTAAACTGGGAGGGGAAATCAGCGTAACTTCAAAAATCGGACAGGGTAGTATTTTTGAAATCAATATTCCTTCTATTAACAAATAACCCGACATGGAGCCACTGCTTAACTTCTTTTTGATAGATGACAGCGCATTCGACCTGTTCATCTACGAAAAGTTATTGATCAAAAGCGGGATTACAAATTCAGTCAAAACCTTCAACTCGGCGCGCGACGCCCTCAAACACCTCATTGCCCAGGCCGAAAGCCTGCCGGACACTATCATTCTGCTCGATCTCCAGATGCCCGACATGAATGGCTTCGAGTTCATCGATGAATTCGATCGGCTGCCGGAAGCGCTTCGGGAAAAAGTCAGGATTTTTATGCTCTCCTCGACTATCGATACACGGGATATCGAAAAAGCCAAAGCCAGCCAGCACATTATTGACCTGCTGCCAAAACCATTGGAGATTCCTTTCCTTAAAAAGAAGCTTGCTATCTAAATCTTTGTAGTATAATTTTTTTAGGATATTAAATTAAGTGGACGAGCTCGCTAGCATTTCCTTCCACGGTTAAGGGTACGTCCAGCGTTAAATGGCCCTCCGTCGCATTTTCGGAGGGTAAGACGTCAGATGGAGCCCCTATACGTTGATTGTCAAGCCAATAAGCCAACAATCAAAATCAAACGCACCTCCACAAATTGTCCTATAATGTAACAATCAGCGCGACCATTGTCCGAAACAATGCGTCGTAAGAGTGCTGTTCCCTAAACGATACTATAAGGTTTCAAATCAAGAATATAATTTTTCAAATAATAAAAGATCTTACGAAGGATTGGGTACGTTCTTATTGCATACTGTCTGACAACCAGTGCAAACTTTAACACAATGTTTAATGAAAACTGATAGCAAAACCCTGGCCGAGATTTTGAAATTGCACGCACAGTACGTTAAAGAGGTTGAGTTCAGTGGCATCAAGCCTCTATCCATGGAGATTTACAAAACTAACTCCCACAATTTTGTACGCTGGATCCAAGACGAATTTCACCCCGGAAAAAAATTACGCAAAGAGGCCCTGTCCTGAATTGCAAACAAGCACTCATTATACTCAACGTTTTATGACTGATGCTGCCGGTGAATGGGAACACCGGCAGCTCTTTTTTTATAGCGCGTTCTTTGCTAAGTTTGGGTATATGATGGGTTATCCGCCCTTAGTTACCTAAAGAATATGATTTTCACGATTTTCAAACTGCTGAAAGGCCGTTTTTCCAAAGACGCCATCGAAGAAGCCAAGTCCAACGAAAAAGCGATGACACGCCAGGAAGCATTGCAGCAAATGCGCAACATCGCCAGTCGCCGGTCGGGAAGCAGCGGCTCTACTAAAAAGAACTAGCAGCCCTGGCCGTAATAGGCGTCCTTGCCGTGCTTTCTGAAATAATGCTTGTCGCACAGGCTCTGCTTGATCGCCGCAGCCGAGGGATTGATCTGTAACGTCAGATAGGCCATTTTCGCAATCTCTTCCAGTACAATTGAATTGTAGATGGCCTTGGCCGGGTCTTTTCCCCAGGTAAATGGCCCGTGGCAGGCCACCAGCACCATTTCCACTTCTTCATAGCTTAGTCTTTCCCGCGCAAACAGATCGAGTATCTGGTTGCCCGTTTCGAGCTCGTAATCGCGCTGGATCATTTCATCGGACATTACCTCCGTCACCGGGATCGATACTGTCAGGTGATCGGCATGGGTAGTGCCGAGGTTCGGGATAGGCCGGATCGCCTGTGCCCACGCCACCGCGTACGTGGAATGCGTATGACACACGCCCCCGATCGACGGGAAACTTTTATAAAGCAACGTGTGCGTCTTGGTATCGGAAGACGGTCGCATATTTCCTTCTACCAATGCATTGTCCAGATCTACGATCACAATGTCTTCGACTTTCAACCGGTGGTACGGCACGCCGCTGGGCTTGATCGCCACCACGCCTGCCGCCCGGTCGATACCACTTACGTTACCAAAGGTCACGATCGCCAGTTCCTCCCGCGGGATCTCCATATTGGCCTCGTAAACCTGCTCTTTGAGGTATTGATATTTCGACATTTCGGATTATCTGTAATAGGCTTCACTCCAACGCAACTCGTTTTTCAACTGGCGCAACGTGGTATTTTTATCGATCACCACCAGTTCCACACCTACCATTTCAGCGAAGGTTTCAATATATTCCGTGGTAAGATTCTGACTAAATGCCGTATGGTGCGCGCCGCCGGCGTAAATCCAGGCTGCGCAGCCAGTCTGCATATCCGGCTGAGGTTTCCAGAGCACGCGTGCCACCGGCAGCTTCGGCAATTGTTCGGTTGCTTCCACGGCTTCCACTTCGTTCACTAATAAGCGGAAACGGTTGCCCATATCCACGAGTGAAACGTTCAACGCGGGCCCGGCCGTCGCATTGAATACGAGCCGTACAGGGTCCTCCTTACCTCCTATCCCCAGCGCATGTACTTCCACGGAAGGCTTGCCTTTGGCAATGCTTGGGCAGATTTCCAGCATGTGCGATCCCAGCACCAGGTTATTCGATGGATTAAAATGATAAGTATAATCCTCCATAAATGAGTTGCCGCCCGGCAGGCCACTGGCCATTACTTTCAAGGCGCGCACCATCGCCGACGTTTTCCAGTCGCCTTCGCCGGCATAACCGTAACCCGCCGCCATCATGCGCTGTGAGCCGATGCCCGGCAGCTGTTTCATGCCATGCAGGTCTTCGAATGTATTGGTATAGCCTTTGAAATTGCCGTCTCTGAGAAAGTATTTCAAACCCAGCTCGATCTTCGCCGCGTCTCGCAATGCCTGGTGGCGCTGGCCGCCGTTCTCCAGGCCCGAAGCGAGTTGATACACGTCGATATACTCTTCAATCAATGCGGAGATTTCGGCATCGGAAACCTGGTTAATTACCGCTACCAAATCGCCAACTGCATACGTATTTACAGAGAAACCGAAAGTCATCTCGGCAGCCACCTTATCACCATCGGTAACGGCTACTTCCCGCATATTATCGCCGAAACGAACAAATTTCGCCCCTTTCAGGTCGTGACGGCCGGCGGCTACCCTCGCCCATCGCCCGAGGCCTTCCACCACATGATCCTGCTGCCAATGCCCGACGATCACCTTCCGGTTCAGTCGCATGCGCGTCATGATAAACCCGAATTCGCGATCGCCGTGTGCCGACTGGTTCAGGTTCATGAAATCCATGTCGATCCCGGCCCAGGGGATATCGCGGTTGTATTGGGTATGCAAATGCAATAGCGGCTTTTGCAGGATCTGCAAGCCACGAATCCACATTTTTGCAGGAGAGAAAGTGTGCATCCAGGCTACGATACCGATGCAATTCGGGGCACTGTTGGCTTCCTGGATGATGTGGTAGATTTCATCCGGTGATTTAACGACCGGTTTGAAAATCACCCGCACAGGTACCTGCGGGGCTTCGTCGAGGTAACGGGCGATGACCTGCGAATGTTCATCGACCTGGCGGAGCGTTTCCTCGCCGTACAAATGCTGACTTCCGGTGATAAACCAGACTTCAAACTGTTTTAAATCAAGCATCAGGTGAATTGTAAATATCCTTTTTGTAAAAATTCGTTCTCAATATAAGCGCCGGCGTCCAGGTACTTCTGATAAAGCTGCTGATACACTGCCGATTGCGCCTCACGCGGCTGGTACACGGCATCGAAGCCCGAGCTCATTGCTTCCTGCGCCTCCTGCAAGGTAGCGTGCACTCCGGCCGCCACCGACGCGAACATCGCCGCCCCTAGTGCGCAAGCCTGATCGGACGCCGCTACTTTAATAGGCATATTGAGTACATCGGCCAGCGTTTGCATGACAAATGCCGATTTTTTCGCTACTCCGCCAATCGCGATCACCTGATGGATCGGCACACCTTCACTCCGGAAGCGCTCCACGATGGCCTTCGAACCATAAGCGGTGGCCTCTACCAAGGCCTTGAATATCCGGGCGCTGTCGCTCGCGAGGTTCAGGCCAAGTAAAGCGCCCTTCAAGGTATGCTTCGCGTCGGGCGTACGTCGGCCATTCAGCCAGTCGATGGCGATAATGTCCTTTTCAGTAACCGGAAGTTTAGCCGCCTGTTCCGCCAGGTACGGGATGAGTTGTCTGGAAAGCCGTGATGCCTCTTCTTCGCCCAATAAAGTCCGCACAGGCTCAACAATGAGTTTGGAAAACCATGCGTAAATATCCCCGAAAGCCGATTGCCCGGCCTCCATACCCAGCATACCGGGCACAATGGAGCCGTCGACCTGCCCGCAAATGCCTTTGATCAGCAGATGTCCCACTTCCTCATTCGGAGCCACCAGCATATCGCAGGTGGAAGTACCAATTACTTTACATAAGGAATAAGGCTCGATGAGCGCACCTACTGCGCCCATATGCGCGTCGAATGCGCCCACGCCTATTACCACGTCTGCGGGAATGCCCAGTTTCGCGGCCCATTCTTTGGAAATAGTACCCATTGGCTCGTCAGAGGTTGCCGTATCAGCGAAGAGGCGATCGCGGAGTCCGTCGAGCAAAGGATCGAGCTCGCGGAAGAATGTATTGGATGGAAGGCCCCCAAAATCCTGGTGCCAAAGCGCTTTATGGCCCGCGGCACAACGTGAACGTTTCAATTGAAGCGGGTCGGTAACGCCGGTCAGCTCTGCCGAAATCCAGTCGCAATGCTCTACCCACGAGAATGCATGCTCGCGTACGGCCTCGTCCACGCGCAGTGTGCGCAGGATCTTGGCCCAAAACCATTCCGACGAATAGATTCCGCCTACATATTTGGTAAAATCAATATCATAACTATGCGCCAGCCGGTTAATCTCCTCGGCCTCCGCGTTAGCGGTATGGTCTTTCCAGAGAATAAACATACCGTTGGGATTCTCGGCAAATTCAGGAAGCAATGCCAGCGGCGTACCATTTCGGTCTACGGCCACGGGCGTGGATCCTGTTGTATCCACCGAAATACCCCGCACATTTTGCCTTACGGACGGCGGAGCCTGGTCCAGTGCGCTGCGGACGGCGTTTTCCAAACTTTCAAGATAGTCGAGGGGATGCTGTCGGAACTGTGAAACACCCGCATCGCAATATTTGCCTTGCTTCCACCGGGGATATTCCTGTACGGCGGTTCCAGCCTGCTCACCTGTGTCCGCATTCACCACCAATGCCCTCACAGAGTCGGTACCGAAATCGATACCAATGACGTAATTCTCCTTCATAAATGTCGGTTTAGGATGTTCTCAGACCAATTTGACGCATTTATTTAACTAATCACCTAACAAATATAAATAAATTTGTTTTTAGTGTAACATTGACACAATCTAAATTTTAAGCGAGCGGAGCGAGCAGGCGCGAAGGTCTGCCTTCGTGCCTACCATTCGCAGGCCTCTGGCCGGTCAATACCGCAAGAACGAAGTTACCGTATCGACCGGCCGGAGGCCCGCGAATAGTGGGTACAAATCCAGAGATTTGCACCAGCGCGCAAGCGCGCTTAATTACTCTTCATCGAATCCGGCATAAAATTCCAGAACGAGTGGAATTTCGTCTTGTACCGCTCAGCGTCCAGCTTGTAAAGGGTGGCTTTTTTCGTAGCACTATTGTTGTTCTTCTGCCCGGTATCGATGAGCAGACCGGTAGAAAGCAATTTCCGGCTGAAATTCCGGCGGTCTATGGGAATGTTGTAAATAGCTTCGTAGAGCTTTTGGAGTTGGGGAATCGTGAAGCGCTCGGGTAGCAGCTCGAAGCCGATCGGGTGCAGGGCTGCATTGTATTTAAGATGCTCGATGGCACGGGTGACCATTTGTTCGTGGTCGAATATCAGCTTCGGACGGGCGTCGAGGGTGATCCAGGAGGCATTGTGGCTTTTGACAGCCTCCGAATCGTGGTCGTCGATTTTGATCAATGCAAAAAATACGACCGAAACCGTGCGCTCGCCCGGGTCGCGATCCGCTTTCCCGAAAGTCTCAAGCTGCTCGACATAAATATCTTTGAGGCCCGTCAAATTATGCAGAATACGGACTGCCCCGTCGGCAAGGTCTTCATCCGCATTTAAAAAGCCCCCCATCAGCGACCATTTCCCTTTTTCGGGCTCGAAATTCCTTTTGATCAACAGCAGTTTGATATCCTTTCCGTCAAATCCGAAAATGATACAGTCAATGGCCACGAGAATGCGGGAGGCCTGGGGATAGTTATTCATCTAATACGTTATCGTAGAAGTATTGTCATTCAAGGCACTAACTCAACTACTAGTTACAAAATATTTTCACGGCGAATCCCGGAAAATGTTAAGTTTATGTTAAGAAAGTAAAAAAAAGTACGAGAATACTTAATCTGTTTAAAGAGTTAGTCACAAATTTAAGTACGAATTTTGTACCGCTTCTCAGCGAAAATAATCAGATTATTAAAAGGCTATCTTCATGATGAACAACTTTTACGCTACCTGTTCCGATGAAAATATCCTTGCGCTGATCAGTGAGCAGGACGATGAACTGGCTTTCGCGGAACTTTACGACCGTTACTTCAAAACTCTGTTCAATTACGCTTACTCCAAGGTCAATGACCGGTTCACGGCGCAGGAAATCGTCCAGGAGCTCTTTGTGAGCCTGTGGCAACAGCGCCGCCAACACCAGGTGCAATGTGGTCGGTCGTTCCTGTTTACAATGGCCAAACGGCTGATCATATCTTTCTACCGGAAAGAATACACCCGCCAGCATCATTACGGCCAGTGGGAAATTCACCGCAGCGATGTATCTGACTTCGCCGACCAGCCTACCCTCGCCTCCGATCTGCAAAACCGCTATGAGAAAGGCCTGCATTTGCTTTCCCCGAAATGCCACGAAGTATTCACGCTGAGCCGCCAGGGTTTTTCCAATAAACAGATCGGCGAACAACTCAACATCTCCGAAAAGACAGTAGAACAGCACATTACCAAAGCATTACGCATCCTTAAAGAGCATTTAAAAGAGCATATGCTTTGTGCGCTGATCCTTTTTGCTTCTTTTTAAAAAAATTTTCAAAAACTACTAAGGGTTCCCCTTCCGGCGCGCGACTTCTGGGTTGACAACATCCCCGATCTCATGAAGCCAAACGGTATTCCGCCCGCATTACTCGAAAAATACCTGTCCGGTGCATGCACCGAGGCAGAGAAAGAAATCGTCGAAGCCTGGTATGCATCGCTGCAAGGCGAGCCGCGCTATCTCGACCATTTGCCCGATGCGGAGCAGGATGAAATACGGAACGAGGCATTCGGGAATATCCGGCGCGAATTAAATCTCGGGGAAGGAGAGCCTGTACAAACTTCCTTGTGGCGGGCACTTCCATGGCGTCTCGTGACAGGCATCGCAGCGTCCGTTGCCATTGTGCTGGGCGTCTACCTGGCCGTAAACCTGCGAACTGGCCGGCGACCTGACATTACTGTAAAAAGTGACACCAAGAACATTCGGCTCCCTGTAACCATATTTGAAAACACCGGTATGCAGATCGTCCGGCACGAGCTTCCCGACGGTAGCATGGTGACAATGCACCCAAACGCCGTAATCGAATACCGTACGGGTTTTGCCAACGACAAGCGGTTCGTGGAATTTTCGGGGGAAGGCTTTTTTGACGTGAAAAAAGACAAAACACGCCCATTCAATATCAAAAGCGGCGACATGGTCATTCGCGTGCTCGGGACGAGCTTTAACGTGAAGGCGGTCAAAAACCAGAAAAAATTCCAGGTAGATGTCGTGACGGGCAGTGTGCAGGTGACCGCGCAGGGTGAATCGTTCAACAAGCAGGAGGTGATTCTCAAACCACAGCAGCAGGCATTGTTCGAACTGGATTCCAAACGGCTTATTTCCAAAACACTGCCCGCTCAGGCGAAAAAGGAAATTTACGAGCCTGTGACCATTGTCTTTGAGGAAACGCCATTGGACAAGGTAATCGAACAGCTTGAAAAACGCTTCAATGTGTCGATCTCCCTCGCGAACCCCGGACTGGCCCGGTGCGGCCTGACAGCCAATTTCGAGTCACAGCCTTTCTCCAACATCCTCGAAATCCTTTGTACTTCACTTGAGGTAACTTACACTATATCAAACAATAACATCACCATCAACGGAGAACCATGTGAATAATCCTTAATAGCTACCCATGATCTTATGAACCCATCCGTACCACCGTAAAAAGGGCCGGAAGTGTACCACCACTACCCGGCCCGAAATGCCATCCTTTTTCTTCGTACCACCGTTTCAAAAGGATGTTTTATCCAATAGTGCCTAACCATCAGACAATCAAAATTATGCAAAAAACAGTACGTAACAAGCCGGTCGACTGGCGAAAAATTATGCGCATTGGACTGCTTCAATGGATTTTTGCCGTCTCGCTCGCAGCCGGCAGCTATGCGAAGGAAACTGCGGCCCAGTCTGTGCTGAGTAAGGATATGACGCTCACACTCCGCAATGTTTCGCTCAAACAGGCCCTGAACGAGATACAGGCCCGTGCCAATACCCGCTTTGTGTACAGCAGCCGGGTCTCCGTCAAGGGAAACGTAACCATCGAGGTAAAGAACCAGAAACTTTCCCGGATCCTGGACCAGTTGCTTGCGCCTCGCGGAATCAACTACAAGGTGATCAACAACCAGATCGTGCTTGCCAAGACGCGCGTGAGCCGGCAGGAATCGGTGATCCCCGACTTGGAAGAGAAACTGCTTCAATATGTACTGCCGACTGAAATCCAGGTGCGCGGAACCGTGAGCTCATCCGACGGGCAGGGTACGCTACCGGGCGTAAGCATCGTCGTGAAGGGTACCTCGCAAGGCACCACGACCGACGGCAACGGAAAGTTTGAAATCACTGTGCCGAACGTGGAATCGGCATTGGTTTTCAGCTTCGTAGGTTATGTTTCGCAGGAAATCGTCGTTGGTAACCGCACCGAAATCAATGTGACTTTGCAGGCAGATAACAAAGCATTATCGGAACTCGTGGTGGTGGGTTATGGCACGCAGAAACGGGTCAACCTGACCGGTGCGGTGTCCCAGGTCCAATCCAAAGACCTCGAAAACCGGCCTTTGAACAACATGTCGCAGATCCTGCAAGGCATGGTACCCAACCTCAACATCACATTCAGCACCGGGCAGCCGGGTAAGGGAGGGGCGCTGAACGTGCGCGGGGAAACTTCCGTGAACGGCGGGTCGCCGCTCGTGCTCATCGATGGTATTCCGGGCGATATCAACCGCATTAACCCTGGCGACGTGGAGTCGGTATCCGTGTTGAAAGACGCCGCAGCCTCCGCCATTTACGGTGCACGCGGTGCTTTCGGGGTGATTTTGGTTACCACCAAAACCGCGAAAAACGGCAAGACTACCGTTTCTTACAGCAACAACTTCGGATGGTCGAAACCGACCATCAACACTGATTTCATGACCAACGGTTATGACTATGTGAAGATTAATGACGAAGCATTCATCCGGGCGACCGGCAACAGCTATACCCGCTATTCGGAGGAAGATTACAAGGAAATCGAAGCGCGTCGTTACGACAAAACGGAAAATCCGGCACGTCCCTGGGTGGTAGTGAAGAATGTGAACGGAAAAGACATTTACAACTACTACGGTAACTACGACTGGTGGAATACGATCTTCAACATGAGCCAGCCGTCGCGCCAGCATAACCTGAACCTCTCGGGCGGTACCGATAAAATCAACTACTTCCTCTCAGGTTCCGTATTTGAAAAAGACGGTATTATGCGCATTAACACGGATAAATTCACTTCCTACACATTGCGCAGCAAGATCAATGCCCAACTCACACCCTGGCTGAAAGTGAGCAACAATACCCAGTATTTTGACTCGAAATACAAATACCCGGGCCTGGAAGGCGGTGCCAATGCGAACTTTGTAGCGATCACCGTGCATGCATTGCCTATTTACGCGCCGCGCAACCCGGACGGCACGCCTACCTATAATACGCTAAAAAACAACTACTCCATCGGTGACGGTTTGTTTGCCAACCTTTTGAAAGGCGTGGCAGGCGGAGAGCAGAAAGTGCATGAGCTTACGACCATTAACACGGTTCAGATAGATTTGGCTAAAAACTGGAACGTCACCGCAAACCACTCCTACTCGTTCTACATCGCCGACGACTGGTACCGTTCAGCCGTAGCGACGTATTCAATCCAGCCCGGCATTCTGACGACGGTTCCTAATTACAACACCGACCAGTTCAAGAAAACCATGTGGTTCGATCCGCAGAACGTGGTCAATGTGTTCTCATCCTTCAACCACACCTTAGGGAAGCACTTTTTCAGCGCCACGGCCGGTATCAACTACGAGTCCCGGAAACACCAGGTGTTGGCCGGCTCACGCAAGAACCTGCTCTCGGAAAGCCTCAACGACCTGAACCTCGGAACGGGCGAGCAGCTTTCGGGCGGCGGCGCTTACCAGTATGAACTGTTCGGGGCGTTCTTCCGGGCTAATTACGACTACCAGGGTAAATACCTGCTTGAAGTGAATGGCCGTTACGACGGGACCTCGCGTTTCGGCGAAGGCAAACGTTACGGGTTCTTCCCGTCGGTGTCGGCCGGCTGGCGTTTGAGCGAGGAGAACTTCTTCGAATCTGCGCGTAATGTAGTAAACAACCTGAAAATCCGCGCTTCCTACGGTACTTTGGGTAACCAGTTGCCGCCGAAGTTTAACGACAACCCAAGCTCGGCCAGCTTCTATCCTTACGTTCCGATGATGCCTACGGCGCAGTCGACCTGGATTACGAACGGCCAGAAACTGCAATATGTAAGCAGCCCATCCCCTATCTCTTCGGGATTGACCTGGGAATCGGCCACGACTTCGAACATCGGGCTCGACGCGACATTGCTGAAAAACCGGCTGAACCTTTCATTCGACGGCTACATCCGTAAAACCACCGACATGCTCATTCCTGGCCAGGTTCTTCCCTCGGTGTATGGTGCGACAGTTCCGACCCAGAACGCGGGAGACCTGCAAACCAAAGGTTTTGAACTTTCGATCGCCTGGGCGGATATGTTTAAACTGGCCGGTAAGCCGCTCAGCTACAATGTGTCTTTCATCGTTTCAGATTCCAAATCCAAAATCACCAAATACGACAACCCGAACAAAGTGCTTTCGAGTCCTTACGTTGGCCAGACGATAGGTGAAATGTGGGGGTACTCGATCGACGGAATGTTCCAGAGCAACGAAGAGGCTCAGGCTTTCAAGATCGACCAGTCGTTCGTCAATAAGCAGCGCCTGAGCGCACCCGGCGAATGGGCCAAACTGCAAGCCGGTGACCTGCGTTTTGTAGACCTGAACGGCGACGGCAAGATCAACAACGGCTCCAACACGCTCGCCGACCCGGGTGACTTGAAAATCGTTGGTAACAACCGCGTTCGCTTCCGCTACGGTATCAACCTGGGCGCTTCGTGGAATGGTTTCGATATTTCGGCATTGGCGCAAGGTATTCTCCGCAGAAACTGGTATCCGGGTAACAATGCCGACAAATTCTGGGGCCCCTATTCACGTCCATACTACTCGTTTATCCCGAAAGATTTTGGAAACGATATCTGGACGTCTGAAAACCCCAATGCCTATTTCCCGGTGTTGCGCGGCTACACGGCACTTAACGACGGTGGCGACCTCCGTGCTACCAACGACCGCTACATCCAGAATGTAGGATACCTGCGCCTGAAAAACGTGGTGATCGGCTACACGGTACCGGAGCGTATCAGCAAGCTGGTGCGCATTCCGAGAGCGCGGATTTACATCAGTGGCGAAAACCTGCTGACCTACACCCCGCTCCGCTCGAAATACATCGACCCCGAGCAGTTCGACGGCGACGGAACCAATGGACGTACTTATCCATTGTCGAAAACCATTTCAGCCGGTCTTAACCTCACATTCTAAAAGGCATTCATACCGATGAAAAAAATATTTAGCATTATCGCCATTTCACTTGGCCTGGTGGCTTGTGATCTGGATCAGCTCCCGCAGGACGCGATCTCGCCGGAGACTTTCTTCAATACCGAAAACGATCTGTTGCTTTATACCAACTCCTTTTACAACGCACTGCCCACGGCAGAGGATGTGTACAATGAGGACGTAGACAATATTGTCAAAACCAGCTTGCGCGACGAGTTGCAGGGAACGCGTGTAGTACCTACCAGCGGTGGCGGATGGAGCTGGGGAAATTTGCGGAACATCAACTATTTTCTCGCAAACTCCGGCAAATGTCCCGACAAGAAAGCCGTTGCCAAATACAATGGGCTGGCCCGCTTTTTCCGTGCCTATTTTTATTTCGGGATGGTCAAACGCTTCGGCGATGTGCCCTGGTACTCGACTACCATCGAACTCGAAGACCAGGAGTTACTTACCAAACCCCGCGATCCGCGCACGCTCGTGATGGACTCGGTGATGGCTGATATCGATTACGCGATCGCCAACCTCGATGCCAGCCGCCAGGTAACAACCGTTACCAAATACACGGCATTGGCATTGAAATCGCGTATCGGATTATATGAAGGTACTTTCCGCAAATACCACCCGGAATTTAACCTGCCTGATGCCGATAAATTCCTCGACGCCTGTATTTCCGCTTCGGAAGAGCTGATGAAAAACAGCGGCTATTCCATTTACAAAGCCACACCGGCCACTGCGTATATGAAGCTGTTCTCCTCCGACAATGCGATCCCCGACGAAGTGATCCTCGCCCGCGATTTCAGCGATGAATTGCAGGTTTATCATAACCTCAACTATTACACGATGACCGCTTCTTATGGTCGTCCCGGCCTGGAAAAGAAACTGGTGAATAGCTATCTTATGGCAGATGGTTCCCGTTTCACCGATAAGAAGGGTTATGAAACCATGCAGTTTTTTGAGGAAGTTCAAAGCCGCGATCCGCGCCTCACGCAGACAATCCGCACCCCGGGCTATACCCGTATCGGCGAAAATACCCCGCTCGTACCGGAATTCGGGGCTACCGTGACAGGCTACCAGCTGATCAAATTCGTATCGGCTCCGAAATGGGATACTTTCTCGAAAGACATTACCGACATGCCGATCTTCCGCTATGCCGAAGTGTTGCTGAACTACGCCGAAGCGAAAGCCGAAAAAGGCACATTAACTCAGGCCGATCTCGACATTTCGACCAAGCTTATCCGCGACCGCGTAGGCATGCCGAACATCAATATGGAGCAGGCTAATGCCAAACCGGATCCTTACCAAGCCGAACAGTACACGCAGATCAGCGGCAAAAATTTGGGGGTAATCCTCGAAATCCGCCGCGAACGCCGCATTGAGCTCGTGATGGAAAATTTTTTCCGCTGGGACGATCTTATCCGCTGGAAAGAGGGCCAGGCTTTGACCAAACAATTCAAAGGCATGTACTTTCCCGGCCCCGGCCAGTACGATCTCGACAAGAGCGGAACCATCGACGTGGTGATTTATGAAGGCACCAAGCCGGACATTAAAGGCGCGCAACTCCTGAAACTGGGCAGCGATGTGTCGCTCGAAAACGGCGCGAAGGGCGGTAATATCATCGTGAATGGCCACATCACCAAGAAATTCATTGAAATCCGTGATTACCTTTACCCGATCCCCAAACAGGAGCGCCTGTTGAACACCAACCTGACGCAAAACCCTAACTGGGAGTAAACTATTATCGACTATTCCTAACCTTTAACTTTTATGCTTTCAGAAAGAAGGTCGTTTCTTGAAAAAATGTCCCGGATTGGGGCGCTGAGTTTGTTGCCGATGGCGGCAGAAGCTGCTCCCGCAGTGGAAGAGAAAAACCATTTCGTGGCCGGCCCCTATTTACAGAATATGGGCGCGAACGAGGTCACCATTATGTGGATCACCCACAAAAACTGTTTCAGCTGGGTCGAGTACGGCGCAGGCACTTATACGAGCAAGCGCGAGTTCGGCTACAACAACGGGCTCATCGAGGCAAACAACCGCATTAATAAGATTACATTAACCAACCTCACGCCGGGAACAGAGCACAAATACAAGATCGTATCCACCGAAGTACTGGGCTACAAAGGCTCGAAAGTGGAATTCGGGGAAACGATCGCCAGCCCGATGTACGGTTTCAAAACCTGGGGACCGAACGAAGACGAATTCAAAATGGTGGTATTTAACGACATCCACGACCGCCCGCAGATCATTCCGCAGCTGTTGTACCGCCATGGTTATACGGGTAATACCAAAGATTACGATTTCGTAGTTTTCAACGGCGATTGCTTCGACTGGGTTACGGAAGAGCAGCAGATGGTCGACCATTTGATCAAACCGTCGGTCGACATTTTCGCCACCGAATTCCCCTTCCTGCTCACCCAAGGCAACCACGAATGCCGGGGCAGTTTCTCGCGACATATTCCCGAGTACTATGCCTATCCCGACAATAAGTACTATTTCTCGTTCACCCGCGGCCCGGTGCATTTTATCGTGCTGGATTCGGGCGAGGACAAGACAGACGACAGCGTCGAGTACGGTGGTTTGTCGGCATTCGATCGCTACCGCGAGGTGCAGAAAAAATGGCTGGAAAAGGAAATCGAATCGCCGGAATTCAAAAAGGCCGATTTCCGCGTGCTGCTGATCCACATTTCGCCCTACCATTCGGGCGACTGGCATGGTACCATGCATTGCCGGGCATTGTTCGGACCGGTTTTGAACAAAGCTAAAATCGACCTGCAAATCTCCGGACACACCCACCGGTACATGACCCACGAGCCTGACGCAGACCATAACTGGCCGATCGTGATCGGCGGCGGGCCGCTGGAAGGCAAACGGACGCTCATCAAACTCCATGCGACGCGTAAGCAACTGGATTTGAAAATGATCCGCGACGACGGCGAACTCGTGGGTAAGTTCCTGATCCCGAAGAAAAACAAGTAATGGATCTCAGGGCAGCAGATCAACCGGTTTGCTGCCCTATTTTTTAATCGCCCGGTTACTTAAAGTATTACCTTAACATTAAATAATCGTCGCCGCGCACACCGGATTTTTGCCAACAAAGAAAAATGGTACATTTGCTTTTAACGTAACCCATTTTTCGTGGAACAGGATTCGGTACTTTGGCAGAAGTTCAGGGAAGGCGACCCGCTTGCCTTTGAACAACTCCTGCGCAGTTACTACCGCCCATTATTCGATTACGGAAGGCGTTTTGTCAGCGATCGTGACGTGCTGAAAGACCTCGTGCACGATCTTTTTCTCTACTTATGGGAACGAAGGGAATCCCTCGGCAAGACCGATCAGATCAAGCCCTACCTGCTCACGAGCCTCCGAAACCGCATTTTCAGGAACAGTAACCGCCTGGAAGCCCGGCCGGAAGTTTTTCTGGCATTGGAACACACTCCCGAAGATTTTCACGAGACAGCTAACTCTATCGAAAGCGAACTGATCCTTACCGAGTTTGCGGCGGAAAAGCATTCGCGCATCCAGCATATTATCCAGTCGCTCACGCCCCGGCAACAGGAAATCATCCATTTGAAGTTCTACCAGGATCTTTCCAACGAGCGCATTGCCGAAATCCTCAATATATCGCGCCCGGCTACGGCTAACCTCCTGTATGAGAGCCTGAAAGTGTTCCGTCAAAAATGGCTTCTGCTCGCCGGTCTGCTTCTCCTATTCCTCGTTCGCGGGCATTGATCTAAAAATTTTTAAAATTTTTCATGATTCTTCCATGATCCTGGCGGTCGCGGCGGATTATACTTTTAGAACACATTCCCGACAAGCCGATGCATCCATTTTACCACTACAACCTGGAAGACTTTCTTACTGACGACGATTTCAGGGGATGGGTAAAAAACGGCCGGCCGCGTAACGACTTTTTCTGGGCCAAACTCCGCTCGGAGTACCCGGAGAAAGCGCTGCTGATGGACCAGGCGGCCGAGCTGATCCTTACCTGGGAAAAACAACCCAGTGACCTCACGCATGAAGAGCTCGACCACGAGGTGAACCGGATCCTGAATGATTCGGTCGTACGTACGATGGCCTCCCGTAAGGCTAATATCGTCCGGTTACGGTGGTGGTACGCCGCGGCCGCGGTGCTGGTTCTGGTGGGAATAGGCTGGCTGGTTTCGGGAGAAAAGGCATTCCCTAAGAGCCAGTATACGTATAAGCGCTACGTTGCAGTGTCTCCCGTCCCGCTGAAAGAGGTCATCAACAAAGGTAAAAAGCCAATGCAGGTCAGTCTGCCGGATGGCAGTGAAATACGGCTCATGCCCAACGCGGCTGTCAGCTACGCTCCGGTTTTCGCCCATAATCATAAAAGAGAAGTATTTCTCTCGGGAGAGGCGTTCTTCGAAGTGCAAAAGGACAAAGCCAATCCATTTTTCGTATATGCCAATGACCTCGTCACGCGGGTAGTAGGAACGAGTTTTACCATCAAATCTTCTTCGGAGCGTGTGGAAGTGATCGTGCGTACGGGAAAAGTAGCGGTAATGCAAGCGAAGGACCTTAATGGCGATAAGCAAGGCGTCGAAATGCTGCTTACGCCGAACCAGCAGGTGGTATTCACTACGGAGACGCCCGTTCTCGCGCGCGGCATTACTGAAAACCCGGTGGCCATCGCCCGCCCGGTCGTAAAACCGGATTTCACATTTGATAATCAACCAGTTGGAGAGGCATTCAAGTTATTGCAGGAAACTTACGGGATACCGATTTTATACGACTCCACCAGGCTCGAAAACTGCTATCTGCGCGTGGCGCTGCGCGACGAGCCATTCTTTGACAAGTTAGGAATAATCTGCTCTACCATCGAAGCAAGCTACCAGGTAACCGACGGACAGGTCGTTATCACCGGGCAGGGCTGCGAATAACCAAATTTTCCTTTCAACCAAAACAACCCTTCTACTTATGGCTAAATCTTGACCCAGATTCAATAAAAAAGCCGGCAATGATGCAGCATTACCGGCCTGATTCTCCCGGTTCATTTCAACAGAAGGACAGTTCCGCCCAAATCGGAGCACGGGAGGGCTTTGTCCAGAATTCATCAAAACCATTCGAATTTATGAAAAAAAGTAGTCGACCACTAACGTACCTGGTGACTGTGATGAAAATTGCATGCATACCATTCATACTGACCCTGCTGTTCAGCAGCCTGTCGCTCGCCAGTAACGGGCTAGCGCAGGAACTGCTGCAACGCAACGTAACCCTGAAAGCCGAACGCCAGGACCTGCGCCAGGTGCTCACCAACCTCGAAAAATCTACGGGCGTGCGCTTCTCGTATGTGCCTTCGCTCGTGCGTAACCAGAAAGTGAGCGTTTCGGCCGAAAACCAGCGGCTCTCGGTCGTACTCGACCAGTTGCTTGCGCCGCTCAACATCCGGTATTCAGTTTCCAAAGAATACATTATCCTGAACCGCAAACCCAGCAAAGCTGCCGGTGCAAACGACACCAGCCTGCTCGATACATTCGGTGAAGATGACGTTATCGACCGTGTAATTCGCGGGAAAGTCATCGCCTCCGATACCAAAGAGCCGCTGCCGGGCGTAAGCGTGGTGGTAAAGGGCACTCAGCGCGGTACTTCCACTGAAGCGAACGGGACATTTGAAATAGAAATCCCCAACGGCGATACCCAGCTCATTTTCAGCTTCGTGGGTTACCTCGCTCAGGAAGTGAATGTAGGCAACCAGTCGGAGCTGGATATAACGCTCCTTTCGGATACAAAGTCGTTGCAGGAGGTGGTGGTAATCGGTTATGGAACCGTTAAAAAGGCCGACTTATCGGCTTCCGTTGCGACTGTACCCGATATGGAACAGATCAAAAACCGGCCGGTACTTAATGTAGGTAGCATGATCCAGGGCAAAGTCGCCGGTGTAACGGCGATCAGCAACGGCGGTCACCCTAACCAGACGCCCAATATCACCATTCGCGGGACGGGCTCGCGCGGGGGTGAGAGCGTGCTATACGTGGTCGACGGCGTACCCAATGCTCCATACAACCCGGCTGACATCGAATCCATTACCGTTTTGAAAGACGCAGCGTCGGCAGCGATTTATGGCGCATTCTCTGGTTCCGCCGGGGTTATCCTTATCACCACGCGTCAGGCCGCGCAAGGCAAACCGAGCATTGAATACAGTGGTTTTATGGGTATGAAACAGGCCTGGAAGCTGCCACAGTCGCTCACCGCGGCCGACGAGGCCAAAGTGTCCAACCTGGCTTATACTAATGCAGGCCTCGCACCGCTCGACGGTTGGGACGCTACCAAAAATCCGTACGCACAAGTGACCCGCACAGACTGGATCGACGAAATCTTCCGTACAGGTCTCATTCAACGCCACAACATTAGCTTCAATGCCGGTACTGACAAGTTCTCGACCCTTTTGCAGGGCCGCTACGAACGCGACGAGGGCACGCTCATCAATACGTATGCGCAGAATTTGTCCGTGCGTTTCAATGCGATGTACAAGTTCACGGATAAAATTAAACTTCGCCAGGAGCTTTTTTACAATAATAACGACAACCGCGGAACTGAAACGACCAGCGGTTACAGCGGAACCGTGCTGTCGGCCATTTACATGCCGCGCTCGGCTGTGCCTTATTATGAAGACGGTACATTCGGCGGCGTAGGCCCGCGTGACTCGCAATACCTGGGTATCCATGGCGATGCGATCAGCCCCGTAGGTACATTACTTCGCAACAGGCCGTACAACAAAAGCAATGATATGCAGTCGGTTACCGAGCTTGGCTATTCCGACATTATCCCCGGCCTGAGCTTTCTGACCCGATTTAGCTACCGCCAGAACAGCTCGCTCTGGAAAAATTTCGAGCCTAAAAGAACGGAACCCGGAAAGCCTAATAACCAGAATACTCTTTCCTATTCCACTAATCGCGGTTACCACTGGATCTGGGAAAATACAGCGAACTACTCGCGTGTATTCGGCCGTCACAACGTAGGTGCGATGGCCTCGATGACCGCACAGGAGAATGGTAACCGCTATTTCAGTATCGCCGCAAGAGGTTTCGAAAATGAAGCGGATTGGGCACAATTCTTTGTAAATGCCTCCATTTTTGACCAGAACCGACCTTCGGATGACGAATGGAAAGACCGTAATGCATCCTATGTAGGCCGTTTGTCATACAGCTGGGCTGATCGCTATTTCGTGACTGCCAGCTATCGCTACGATATTGCCGGACGCCTCGCCGAGGGTTTCCGTGCCAAAGGGTATCCTGGTTTTACAGGTGCCTGGAAACTCAGCTCGGAACCGTTTTTTAATGTAAAAGGTCTGGATTTGCTCAAACTCCGCGCCAGTTGGGGCCGCATTGGTAACATCGGCTCTATCGGCAGATACTATGGTTATCCCAATCTTACCCCGAACCAAACCTACCAGGTCGGTAATGGTGCCCCTATCAGCAATGGTTTATATGTGAGTTCAAGATTTAACCCTGAATTATCGTGGGAAACTTCGCAACAGACGGATTTTGGTTTGGATATCAGTCTGTTGAAAGAAAAACTGACCATCACTGCCGACTACTTCAACAAGCTCACCTACGACCTGATCAAACAGCAGGATACCGAATGGACGAACACCAACGGTTACGGCGCTCCCTTCATCAACCAGGGCAAGATCCGGAATACCGGTTTTGAATTTGCTGCCAACTGGCGCGACCAGGTCGGTGAATTCAGCTACGAGATCGGCGGTAACTTTGCTACCCTTAAAAACCGCGTCGACTACATCGATGAAAACCCCAACTCGGTATGGACGCATGGCGATGCGTGGAGAAGTATTCTGGTACCTTTCCGCTCGACGGTCGGCCAGCCCTATTTCTCTTACTGGCTGATCAAAAATGCAGGTATTTTCCAATCAGACGAAGCCGCTGCGGCTTACGTGGGGCCGAAGGGCGATCGTATCCAGCCGAACGCAAAAGCGGGTGACCTGAAATTTGTAGATGAAAATGGCGACGGCAAAATCGACGATTTGGACCGCGTGTACATGGGCAATGCATTCCCGAAAATCACTTACGGTATCACTGCCAATGCGAACTGGAAAAACTTTGATTTCAGCATCTTCTTCCAGGGAGTTGGGGGCGTGAAACTCTTCAACGCATTCAAGCAATCGACATTGAATGGTGCTGAGCAGGGCTATAACCGTTGGGACAAAATTCTGGACGCATGGTCGGAAACCAATACCGGTTCTGATATTCCAAAGATCCGGGCGAACGATCCGAGCAAAAACTTCTCGACTAACTCGGACTGGTACCTCGAAAACGGCAATTACCTGCGCTTGAAAAACCTGATTATTGGCTACACATTCAAAAGCAAGCCAGGCAAGCCTAGCCTGCGCGTGTACGTGAGCGGCGATAACCTGCTGACATTTACCAAATATTCGGGCATGGACCCTGAGATCGGTAGTCAGCTCATCGATGGCCGCTACACCGCACCAGGCCTCGATGGAGGTCAGTATCCGGTAGCACGCGTGTATTCAGCCGGTGTGAAGCTCAAATTCTAACACCTAAGTTCGACCAAACAAAGACTTTGACTCATGAAACATATCATTAAAAATGCGGGTCTTGCCATTGTCATGGCCGTGAGTGCATCCGCATGTACAGAAAGCTGGGTAGATACCAAACCGAACGGCTCCCCCACCACCGCATTCTTCTGGAAAAGCGACGAAGATCTGAACAAAGCTGTTGCCGCGATGTACGCGCCGATGGGCTACGAAAATACCTGGGGCCGCAACCTGTTCTGGATGCAGAATGCCTCCGACGACATCGTGACCGGCCGCGTGCGTGCGGAAAGTGACAACATCAAAAATTTCAACATTACCGGCCGCGAAGGCTCCATTTCCAACTGCTGGAACGATGTGTACTGGATGTTAAACAAGGCCAATCAGGTGATCCAGGGTATTCCTACGGCTACTGGCGTATCCGATGCCGTGAAGAACCGTGCACTGGGGGAAGCATACTTCATCCGCGGATTCGCTCACTTTTGGATCGCCTATTCATGGGGCCACAAAGACCTTGGCGTACCTTTCGACGGGCCTGAGAACGCGGAGTTCGGCAAGCGCATTCCGCCGCAACTCCCTTCCGTAACCGACAACTACGCGCAGATCATCAGTGATTTGCAAAAAGCCGCCGACCTGCTCCCATTGTTCCAAACTTACGGCGCGGGCGATCAGGGTCGCGCACACAAGGCTGCCGCATGGGGTTATATGGTTAAAACCTACGCTTACTGGGCGCAATATGATGCTTCCAAATGGGCACTGATCCCCGATCTGGCTGATAAAATCAAGAATGAAGGTGGACGCGCGCTCATTACGGGCAAGGGCAGTCCGGCAGCCAACTATCAGGCGGTGTTTACGATCGATAACAACTGGACGAGCGAATACATCTGGTCGGTGAACTCCGGTATTCAGGGCGGCTCGATCTTCCCGGGTGTCGCATTGGAGAACAAAGGCTGGGGCATTTTCAATGGCTGGGGCTATTTCCAGCCTACCGAAGAATTGTATGAAGAATACGAAGCGAAAGATCCACGCCGCGAGGTGACCATCCTGAAATTCGGGGATAAATTCACCTACTTCGGCAAAGAGCGCTCCTACTTCTCGACCAATAGCCTCTCGGGCTTCCAGATCCGAAAATATATGGAGCCTTACAGCTACGGAAGCAATGAAAATGCAGGAAGCAACACGATGATCAACCAGAATGGCGATGGTCCTTCGACGCGCCTGAACCTGCCGCTGATGCGTTATGCGGAGATCCTGCTCTTCAAAGCCGAGGCATTGATCAAACAAGGTAAAAATGCTGAAGCAGCAGCGCCATTAAACGAGATCCGCGCCCGCGTGGGACTCGCTTCGATTGCAACGCCAACATTGGCGGACCTCAAACACGAGCGCCGTGTGGAGCTCGCCTGCGAGTGGACTGACCGCCTGGCCGACTTGAAACGCTGGGGCGATTACGACAAGATCAATATGCCGCTCCACGGCCGCATCCACGACAACAAAACCGATCCGGCTTCGCCTTACAAAATCCAGGTAATCTGGCCAGCCCGCAACTTTGATCCGGGCAAGCACATGGCCTGGCCGATGAACCCGGATGAGATTTCGCGCAGCAACGGTGCCTACAAGCAAACACCGGGATGGTAATGGCGACGCAAATGCGAATTTTCATCATGAGTTAACATTAATCGCATATTTTTGGCTTCACAACAGGAGACCCTTCGGGGTCTTTTGTTTTATAGTTAATTAATCATCTCTATACCCAATGAAAAAAATTGCCCTTTACCTACTGGCATTCGTCTCGCTCGCAAGCGCGTCGTATGCGCAGAAAACCGCAACTATGAATGTAGCGTCCTACAACCTTCGCTACAACACCCCCAACGACGGCGTAAATGCCTGGCCCAACCGCAAGGAGAATGTAAAAGGCCTCATCCGTTTCCATGAATTCGACATCTTCGGCGTACAGGAAGCATTGGTAGGCCAGCTGAAAGACGTAGCCGAGCTGACTGAATTTGCCTATTACGGCAAAGGTCGCGACGATGGCAAAGAAGGTGGAGAGCACTCCGCCATTTTCTATAAAAAAGACCGTTTCAAACTGCTCAAATCGGGCGACTTCTGGCTCAGTGAAACCCCCGACAAACCGGGTCTTGGCTGGGATGCCAAATGCTGCAACCGCATTTGCTCATGGGCGCAGTTCGAGGATATGAATACCAAAAAGAAATTCTACTTCTTCAATGTGCATTTCGATCACCAGGGCGTTGAAGCGCGTCGACAATCAGGGCATTTAATGGTGAAAAAAATCAAGGAAATAGCAGGCAATAGCACTGCCATCCTCACCGGCGATTTCAACTCATCACCGGACACCGAGCAGATCAAAACGATCGCCGGCCTGCTCAACGACACTCACGACGTGACCAAACAAGCCCCATATGGCCCGGAAGGCACCTTCAACAGCTTCAAATTCGACGCCGAAATGAAGACCCGGATCGATTATATTTTTGTGAGTAAGAATGTAAATGTTCTGAAATACGGCGTGCTGACCGATTCCAAGGAGCAACGCTATCCATCGGATCACCAGCCGGTCTTGGTGAAGGTGGAGATTAAGTAATATAGACTTCGGCTTACGGCAGTCGGCTATTGGCGATCGGAAGAATGTTCGATCGCCGATGGTTGACTGCCGTTATTTTTTGTCGAATTTCGGGAGGCCGTAGGTTTTTACGATATGCTCAGCCAATTCTATCTTTTCTTTGAAATAACCCTTATTCAGGAGTTCGTCAAGGCTCTTATCAGCCTTTTTCAAGATAGGTTTTCGCAGGCGTTCAAGTTCTTTCTCCATTTCACAATCGCTTTTTTCTGATAACAAGAAATGCTTCATACTGGGTGTTGGGTACAAACTCTTCCCAACCAGCGTTTACAAAACCATAAACCTGAAAATCAAGCCTTATAGTTTCAAGATTGTTCGAAATCCCCATTCTGTACAACCTGGTCCGGGATTTTGTGCTACCGGCTGCAAATATCATTGCACCGGGAAATTCTTCCGTGAAAGACAGCAATGTCGATGCCACCGTTGCCATTACTTTGACACTGTCTCCATTATTGGTGACTACTTTGTCGTCAAGCTGTCCGGTCAATTCATTCTTATCCCCAAATCCCAAGTTAAAAAAATTTGGTATGCTGGTTGGACTGTACATCACAACTTTCTTCACATCACCTTTGGGCCCCTGGCTCACAAACTCGTAAACCAAGGCTGTATCGCCGGGTGTTATTTCATATTGATCATAGTGCATGTAATGCAAAGATAAATACTAAATTGTAGGCATCATTCCGAAGCATCTAACCTGTGGTAAGCCGTACAAACCTTTTGATAATCTGTACAGTAGCGTGTCTGGCATTCGTGTCGACGCAGAGCGTCAAAATCAAAATTATTGCTCCTAAGGCCTGGAATGACAGAAAGGCGCTTTTACTCACACGGGAGAAAGGATTTGCGGCGGTGGTGCATTCGATCAAGCTGGGATTTGATACGACACACCTGAATATGGATTCGGATTTGTTGCCGGATTTATATCAGTTTCAGGTTTCGCAGAAGAAGGGCGCGTTGACATTCTTCTTCGATCCGGGCACACAAATACGGCTGGATACTTCCAACCTCGCCAAGTCGACGGTAACTCATTCGAAGAGCAATGAGGAATGGCGGGAATATCAATCGCTCGTGCAATCCCCTTCCGACCATCGCCTGAATGCATACATTGTGGCCGAAGCACGTGCGAAAAAGCATAATCAGCCCGATAGCGTACGGTACTGGGTAAACGAGCAGGCAAAGGAGCGCGAGAAGTTATGGGAGGCAACGGCCGGTTTTATTGCAGAGAACCCGAAATCCTATGTCAGCTTATATTTACTGAAAGTCAATTGGTTTGCATTGAAAGACAAGGGATTGTTTGAAAAGCTGGACCGTACTCTGGCGCATCACAGAAACTACCGTTTTTTGAGCGAAAAGAATAAGGGACTTGCCAAAAGCACTTCATCCGGCGCCCGAAAATAACCGCCTTGGAAGTTCATCGAGACTGGTCAGGGAGCATCGGGCAGTGAAAACAGGCCGACCTGACCCCGACAAAAGGCGATCCATTGAAGAACATATCCGATACCCGGCACGTTAGGAGGGTTATGCTAAATGGGATTTGAGTTAAATAAGCAGGAATCGCTACATTGCTTTTAAACAACATCATTATGAAAAATCTCTTTCTGATCGTCCTGAGCGCATGGATGTTCTGGACAAGCAACCAGGCATTCGGCCAGGCCGAAGAAGAAAAGCTTGATCTTCCCGGCGATAACCTCAATCTCTATGCGGTTTTAAAGCTATTCCAGGAATCGGAAACGCTCGAAGGTTTCGAGCGGAAACTCAATGAGGAAGATTCGGAGATCAACAACCTCGACCTCGACGGCGATAACCAGATCGACTACATCCGCGTAGAGGACAATGTGGAGGGTAATCTTCATACGATCAGCCTGAAAGTAGCAGTCAGCGAAAGCGAGGATCAGGATGTAGCTGCATTTTATGTCGAAAAAAAGGACGATGGCGAAGTATGGATCCAGCTCGTAGGGGACGAGGATCTTTACGGCAAAGATTACATTATCGAACCCAATTCACAGTCGGGAACGGTCACTGAGACGCCTAATCCGGGTTATAACGGAAACAGGGAAGTTGAGCCTGCTGCGGTTCAGCAGAATGTGGTTTATGTGTCCAGCTGGCCAGTTATTCAATTTATTTTTGTGCCAAGATATGTGGTATGGCGATCGCCGTGGCGGTGGCATTACTATCCTTCCTACTGGCATCCGTGGCGCCCGCGGTACTGGCACTATTATTACGGATACCATTACCACTGGCATTACTATTACAATGGGCACTTCCGTCGCTGGCCCAGCTACCGCAACCCGGCCTGGCACACGCATTACTATGGCGGCAATTTCCGTTCACGCTCGGTGATCGTGCATACACGCTACACGCGGGGCGATTACCGCGCCACTTATTCACGTCCTTCAGCGGCGCGGGAGGGATCTGCATTGTTTGTAAAAAGATATCCCAAAGCCCCAGCGACTCGCGAAAGGCTTCCAAGCTTTGATGAAACGGGCCGTCCGGTGATCACCCGCCCATCAACCGGCCGCCCGGGTACGACCCGGCCGGGGAACGACGGCACCACGCGCCCTTCTGTTGAAAGACCAGGAAGCGGCAACAGCGGTCGTCCGGGAACAGGCAGACCAGGTACTGACCGTCCCGAAGTTACGCGTCCCGGCACATCGAGACCTAATCCAGGCGTATCAAGGCCGGACATCGAGCGGCCGACACGGCCAGGCAACCCGGATGTGTCCAGACCAACCCCAACGCCTCGTCCCGAGGTAACGCGCCCGACGCCGTCGCCCAGACCGGAAGTGATCCGGCCTACACCAACGCCTCGTCCGGAGGTCATCCGGCCAAACATTGAACGGCCTGCACGACCGACCCCTTCTACACGGCCAGCGCCGAGCCGGCAGGAGGCACCACGACCATCGACTGCCCCATCGAGTCGTCAGCAAAGTTCGCCCCGTTCATCAAGAGAGCCGTAGCGGCCTTAACCACGCAGTTATAGAAATTCGTTTAAAGATCCGCCAGATACTTCTGCCCGCCCAGGTAGCGCATCTGGCGGACGATCTGGTTGGTACGCTTGTTCACATACGCAGACGGATTCTGGATCGAAAACCGGATCGGATTGGGCAACACCGCTGCAATGCGCGCAGCTTCGTAGCGGGTTAGGCGTTTGGCCGACTTATTATAGTAACGCAGCGAAGCCGCTTCTACGCCAAAAGTCATTTTCCCCATTTCAGCCACATTCAAATATACTTCCAGGATACGCTCCTTGCTCCACAGCACTTCGATCAGAACTGTAAAATAGGCTTCAAGCCCCTTGCGGACGAAACTCCTGCCATGCCAGAGGAACACGTTCTTGGCGACCTGTTGGGAAATCGTACTGGCGCCGCGCGCTCGCTTGCGGTCCTCGGTCATTGCATTGTAAATCTGATCGAAATCAAAACCCCAGTGATTAGGAAAATTCTGGTCTTCAGAAGCTACTACTGCCAGGGCTACCTCTTTGGAAATGTTTTCGTACGGCTCCCAGTCATGGTAAATCTCGGTATCCTCGTCGGCCCTGAACGCGTCGATCTTCCGGGAGATCATGTAGGGCGTTACCCAAACGGGCAAAAACCTCAGAATAACCACCCAAACCACTGAAAGCACGAGAAAAGCAAGGAAGATTTTGAGCGCAATAAATTGCAGACGGCGGAGCATAAAACTTTTTTACTTCTACAAACAGAAACCAAGTAACAAAAACAGCGTACAAAGAACAGAAACTAATCAGGTTTAGGCAAAGAAATAGGCGCCTTAATCGTCAAATTTTTAAACACGCTGTATATGAATGAGGATTTATTGAGTTTTATCTGGCGCTTCCAGTATTTCGATAAGAAAGGGCTGGCGACCGACGAGCACTTGCCGCTTTCCGTTATCCGTCCCGGCCAGAGGAACACCGACGCCGGACCGGATTTTTCCGAGGCCCGCGTTATCATCAATGGAGTGCTTTGGGTAGGAAGTATCGAAATCCACGTAAAAGCCTCGGACTGGTGCCTCCACGAGCACCAGCAAAACGGTGCCTATGATTGTGTGATCCTCCATGTGGTGTGGGAGAATGATCATCCGGCAACGCGGCGCGACGGTACAATCGTCCCGACGTTGTCGCTGAATGGCCTCGTGAAAGCCTCCGTTATAGAGAGATACCGCTGCCTGCTTGATGAAAACGATACAGTACCTTGCAATCGCCAGTTTGGAGATGTGGAACAGATCCGCAAATATGCCATGCTCGACAGGGTGCTCCTCGAAAGGCTGGAACGTAAAGCATTGGAAATTCAGCATTTGCTGGAAGCGAACCATCAGGATTGGGAGCAAACGGCGTATCAGTGGCTTGGTCGCTATTTCGGGTTTAAACTCAATGACGCCCCGTTTCAGCGACTGACCGGCATTGTTCCCTGGAAAATCATCCGCAAACATACCGACCGACTCGTTCAGATTGAAGCGTTACTATTTGGTTGCGCGGGGCTTATTTCAGAGAATTCGGAGGAAATATATGTACGCCAGCTCCAACAGGAGTTTCGCTTTCTCAGCGCCAAATACCAATTACAGGACGAGACAATGCACCCGCATGAGTGGAAATATGCGCGGTTACGTCCCGCAGGGTTCCCGACGATCAGGCTGGCGCAGTTCGCGCAGTTGCTGTGCAATACCGGCGGTATGCTGAACCGGTTTATTGTTTCGGAGCATTTTGATGAAATAAGGGAGCTGTTCCGGATCGAGCAATCCGCCTACTGGCGTGAACATTACTTATTCGGGAAGAAAGCGCGGGCCCAGGTACCCGTGCTGGGGGTCGATGCCGCCCATTTACTGATTGTCAATGCCGCGGCACCATTGCTGGTCGCCTATTCGAAGCACCGGCAGCAACCGGAACTGCTCGACAAGGCCATTTACTGGCTTTCGGAGATACCTGCGGAAGATAACCGGATCACGCGCCAGTGGGCATCGCTGGGTATGCGCGTGAAAACCGCGGCGGACTCGCAGGCATTGATCGAATGGTTTAACAACTACTGCACGCCAAAACAATGCCTGGAATGCATGGTGGGCGCAGCACTCGTAAGGGACGCCTAGCCAGGGGCGCTCAGCCAGGGGCGCTCAGCCGAGGGCGCCTAGCCTTTCACCAGGTTTACGCCCGTTAGTAGAAATACCGTTCCTACCAAAAACGGCACAATCGACTCCCATTTGGATACTGTGAGCCCCAGTACGGGCTTGTCTGACAAAAATGCGACGCACGCAAATAACAATACCGCAATACCCAGAATAGTGAGCAAAGAGCCGAAAAAACGTTTGAACTGAGCGTTTTCCATGAAATGTGTCTATGAGGAGATTAAAAGTTCGCAAAAATATCAAATATGCGCTGGCATTGGCGTGGTTAATATAAAAAATGTGCCTCACACACGGGTGAGGCCCATTTTTTCACCCTCCGCAATCATAAATGCGAAAGCGGGCTCGTACTCATTGGGAACGATACCTTCCAGGATAGCCTCACGCACGGCTTCTTTGATAATGCCCACTTCCCGCGCCGGCTTCAATCCGAACGCCTCCATAATCATTTCACCGGTAATCACCGGCTGGAAATTGCGGAGTTTGTCGCGTTCTTCGAGGTCTTTGAGTTTCTGTTCCACTAAGTCGAAGTTGCTAATGAAACGCCGCACCTTTTCCGGGTTTTTGGAGGTAATATCCGCCCGGCACAGGTTCATCAACGCCTCGATGTCCTCACCGGCTTCCACCAGTAAACGCCGCATCGCCGAATCGGTGATTTCGTCTTTGGAAAGCACTATCGGACGCAAATGCAGTCTTACCAGCTTTTTCACAAACCGCATTTTCTCGTTCAGCGGCAGTTTCATGCGACGGAAAATCACCGGTACCATCCGCGCGCCTACTTCCTCGTGGTTGTGGAACGACCAGCCGTGGCGCTTGTCGAACTTCTTGGTAGCCGGCTTGGCAATATCGTGCAAGATAGCCGCCCAGCGTAGCCAGAGGTCGTCGGACACCTGGCAGACGTTGTCGAGCACCTGTAATGTGTGGTAAAAGTTATCCTTATGCCCTTTGCCTTCAATGTGCTCCACGCCCTGTAACTCCACCAATTCAGGGAAAATAATGGCCAGCAGCCCGGCGTGGTAAAGGAGTTTGAAACCGTAGGAAGGGGTTTTGGAAAGAATGATCTTGTTCAGCTCATCAGAAATTCGTTCCATCGACACAATGCTGATGCGCTCCTTCATTTTCACGATCGCATCGAAAGTATCGGGCTCGATATCGAAGTTGAGCTGGCTTGCGAACCGGATCGCGCGCATCATGCGCAGCGGATCGTCGGAGAAAGTGATTTCGGGACCGAGCGGGGTACGGATGATCTTTTTACGGAGATCGCTCATCCCGTCGAATGGGTCGATCAACTCGCCGAATGTGCCCGCATTGAGGCTGATACCCATTGCGTTGATAGTGAAATCGCGGCGGTTCTGGTCGTCGGCCAGGGTACCGTCCTCTACCGCAGGCTTGCGGGACTCGAAACGGTAGGATTCTTTTCGAGCGCCTACAAATTCTATTTCGAGGTCGCCCTGGCGGATCTGAGCAGTACCAAAATTTTTAAAAACACTCACAAAAACATCCGGCCCCAGCCTACTGGCGACCATCTCGGCGAGCTCGATGCCGCTGCCGATGGAAACAATGTCGATGTCCTTGCTGTTCCTTTTGAGTATCAGGTCCCTGACGAACCCGCCGATTATATATGCTTCCACACCCAGCTCCTTCGCGGCGCCGGCAACTTTTTCCAGAACGGGGTATGGTGTCAATTGCTCTTTGAAATTCATGCCGCAAAGGTAGGGAATTCTTGGTCGACATGAAGCGCACCGCGATTACTGTACCAGTTGATAATCGCGAATAAGCGTATTTACTGATAGGTGGAGCCGCTTGGAGAGGTTTCTGATCATTTCAAGACTGAGTTTTCTCTTTCTACCCAATACTTCCGAAACTCGGCTTTTACTACCAATTGCATCAACCAAATCCACCTGCTTGAGCTGCATTTGCTCCATTCTTATCTTGATCGCATCGATCGGGTCCGGAGGTTCAATTGGATAGTGTTTGTCTTCATAGGCGCCTACCAATAGTGTAAGCACATCGCACTCATCGCCTTCTGGTGTACCCACGGGCGCGCCGAAGACTTCTCCTAGTCGCTTCAATGCAACCCTATACTCATCTTCCGTCTTGATTAATTTCATAGTCAAATTGAATTTGCGTCAATTTTGTCATATTCTTTATGAGAGCCGATGAAGCGGATGTAAACCATTTGCCTTTCAAAGTCAAAGTGGGCTACCAGCCTGAACGAATTACCTCGAATATTGAAAACGATCCTCCCGTTCTTCAATATACTGGCTGTTGCATATTGCCGCTTCACATCCGACGGGGATTTCCAGTCTGCTGCTAACACATCGTCGTACCAAACTTTTAACGGCTGCTCCATTTCCGGGTGGTTCTCCCAAAAATCACGAAGCGTTCCTCTCGAAAATATTCTTTTCATCTGAATGGACATGCAAAAGTACAATGTTCCCAAATATGGAACACCATTTAGACGTCAGAATATCAAAAGGTAACGTGTTGTAGAATAGACTTTTACTAAGTATTCACCATAAAAAACGCCGTCCTTGGAAACCGGTCGAACAGCTCATCCTTCAATTCCTTGCTCAGTGGAAGCGACTCCACGGCGGAGGCCATGCATTGCAGCCAGGCGACGGCATCGTCTTCGGTGATGGTGTGGGGCATATGGCGTGCGCGCATCATCGGGTGGCCGTATACTTCGGAATAGAGTTGCGGGCCACCTAGGAATTGGGTGAGGAAAAGACGCTGCTTTTCTTTGATGAGGTCTTTATCGGTCTTGAAAAGCCGGGAAATGAGCTCGTGGCTGAATACGAGGTCGTAAAATTTATCGGTAAGTTGCCGGAGCGCGGCATCACCGCCAATACGCTCGTATAAGGTCTGATGTTCCATAAATAATCAGCGGAAAACTGCTGGCCGCCGAAGGTTAAACCTCCAACGAGCCTCGACAGGTTCCCGCCGCTATTATGACAGTTATCAGTTCTCGAAACGCAAATGCTTCACGGACTCGCCTGAGCGCGCGAGTTCCGTCAATGCGTCGATACCAATTTCCAGATGATGTTTTACGTAGCTTGCCGTCACTTTCTTGTCGCTTTCCTCCGTTTTTACTCCTTCGGGTACGAGCGGGTTATCCGACACAAGCAGCAATGCACCGTGCGGAATGGAGTTTGCGAAGCCTACGATGAATATGGTTGCGGTTTCCATGTCAATCGCCATGGCGCGGACGGCCTGCAAGTATTCTTTAAAACTGGCGTCGTGCTCCCAAATGCGGCGGTTGGTGGTGTAAACGGTGCCGGTCCAGTAGTCAAGTTTGTGTTTTTTGATGGCAGCCGAAACGGTGCTTTGCAGCCGGAATGACGGTAATGCTGGAATTTCGGGTGGCATATAGTCGTCGCTGGTACCTTCGCCGCGGATAGCAGCGATCGGCAGGATCAGGTCTCCTACCTGCGTCTTCTTTAATCCGCCGCATTTGCCTAAAAACAAAACAGCCTTGGGATTAATGGCTGAAAGCAGGTCCATTACAGTTGCCGCCATAGGGCTTCCCATCCCGAAATTGATAATGGTAATGTCCTTGGCGGTCGCGGTTTGCATGGCACGGCCGGCACCCTTTACTTCCACCCCGAACTTCTCGGCAAACATGGTTACATAGTTTCCGAAGTTGGTCAGGAGAATGTAACTTCCAAACTCTTCCACAGGCGTACCCGTATAGCGCGGCAGCCAGTTTTCGACGATCTGTTCTTTGGTGGTCATGAATTCAGCAGGTTTGTTGGCGAGGCAACCCGGGGTTCATTATCTTCGTTCATGGAATCATTGAATCTTCCCGGATTTGCTTACAAAGTTAAGCAGGTTAACGGGAAACCGCATATTTTCGACATTATCCGCAGGAAATTCGTCATGCTCACCCCCGAGGAATGGGTGCGCCAGCACTTCATCCATTTGCTCATCACGCATTATGGTTATCCCAAGTCGCTGTTCGCGGTAGAGACTGGTTTACAATACAATACCCTTTCCAAACGCGCCGATATCATGGTGCTTTCCAACAATGCGCTGCCGTTCCTCCTCGTCGAATGCAAAGCACCGTTCGTAAGCGTAAACGACGCTACTTTCGCGCAGATCAGCCGTTATAATTTCACATTACAACCTCAATATCTGGCAGTTACCAACGGCATGGCGCACTATTGCTTCCAGGCCGTGAACGGGCAAATCCACTTCATGGACGATTTCCCCAAATACCGCGATTTCAATCCGTAACAACAAAAAAAACCTGCCCAAACCGGACAGGTCCTTTTAACATTCAGGTCATACAATTGCAGACGGCTGATACCAGGCAACCGCCCGCGGGTAATTATTTTGCAGCAACCAATTTCACGTCGATAGAGAAATCGTCGTGGATCATTTTGTCGCCCAGGTTATCGAAGAATGACTTCGAGTTGTATTTGATGTCGTATTTCGAACGGTCAACAACCAATTTACCAGTAGCTTCCGCACCAGTAGCAGTAGTTTTCACGGTTACAGGGAAAGTAACAGGTTTGGTAATGCCTTTGATAGTCAGGTCACCAGTTACATCGTAAACGCCGGTTGCCTTTGGAGTAGCTTTGGTTACTACGAAAGTGGCAGTGGGATATTTTTCAACGCCGAAGAAATCGTCTGACTTCAAGTGCCCGATCAGTTTGCCGTTGTATTCTTTATCAGTAAGATCTGTACAAGTGATGCTATTCAGGTCGGCAACAAATTTACCGCCAGTCAGTTTAGCGCCGTCCAACACGATTGTTCCTTCTTTCAAAGTGACTTTTCCTGTGTGTTCGCCGGTAACTTTTTTACCCAACCAGGTCAGTTCGCTTTTAGCAGGATTTACTTTCAGGCTTGTAGCCTTTTTACCATTATCTGCTGAAACAGAAGAAGATACAAACAATGCTACTGCAAGAGATGCGACAAAAAATTTAACTGATTTCATTGTAGTTTTGATTAAAAATTAAATTGATTTATGGATTTGTGTTAATTGTGTTTTAAGCTTGATTTTCATTTTCCCGCAGCTTATCGAGCAATGCACTGATCTGCTCGGCTTCTTCTTCGGAAATAATATTGAACCGGTTTTCCCAATCCTCGATAAACGGATCGAGCTCTTTGAGTAACGCCAAACCTTCCTCGGTTATCACGACATCCACAGCGCGGCGGTCGCTTTCACATGACGTCCGCTTTGCCAGATTCTTCGCCAGCAGCTTGTCAACGAGCCTGGATGTGTTGGAACTCTTGTCGAGCATGCGCTCGGTAATGTCGCTCACCTTGATCGGATTGCCTTGCTGTCCCCTCAGAATCCTTAGCACATTATATTGCTGCGGCGTAATGTCGTACTCCTTGAAAGATTCAAGCTGCTTATATTCGAGCCACTTGGTGGTATACATCAAGTTTAATGCCAACTTTTGGAAGGGGCTCCGAAATTTTTTCTGCTTTATATCAGTTTCAATAGACATAGCCAATCGCGTTAAATGCAATAATGATGTATATACATTTAATGTAGGAACATCTATTGACAAAGAAATAGTTCAGTGAGGCGAAAAATATTTAAAAAAAATTTCCGTAGCCCGCCCAAAAAGACAACAAGCAACTGATTACAAGCACATTAAATCTTATCACAACAATACCTGACGATTAATGACCATAACTTGACCACACCTGACAATCAACGACCATCACCTGAGCACACCTGACAATCAATGACCTTAACCTGACCACACGCGACCATTGATAATCACCCAACATGATCGACCTTAAGAAATCCCTGATCCTCGCCTCGAACTCCCCCAGAAGAAAACAATTACTCCACGATGCAGGCTTCGCATTCACTGTCGAAGTCCTTCCAACCGACGAAAGTTACCCAGCGGACCTTCCTGCGGAGGAGGTAGCCGGCTATATTTCACGGGAGAAGGCCGAGCAGTTCCGTGGCATTCGCCCTGGTTCGCTCGTAGTGACTGCCGATACAGTGGTAATCGCCGATCATTACATTTTAGGCAAGCCGACAGACGCCGCCGATGCCTTCCGGATGATCAAAATCCTCTCAGGCAGAAGCCATAAGGTCGTAACGGCGGTGAGTTTGTTATCGGATGGCATCATCGAAACTATATCCGACGTGGCAGAAGTTTACTTCCGCGACTTGGAAGATTGGGAAATCAACCACTATATTGAGCAATGCAAGCCCTTCGATAAGGCCGGCTCCTATGGCATTCAGGAATGGATCGGGATGGTCGGGATAGAGAAAATCGAAGGGTCGTTCTACACGATCATGGGCCTGCCGGTCCAGGTTGTTTACCGGTTATTGAAACCGCATTTTCAATAATGTCCCGCTATGTTCGCAGACAAGTCAGCCAGTATTCCGAAAGTTTGTTATGAGATATTCGTCCGTTCTTTCTGCGACTCCAATGGTGACGGCATCGGCGATTTAAACGGCATTATTTCCAAACTCGATTACCTGGCCGACCTCGGCATTGAGGCGATCTGGCTCACGCCTATCCACCCTTCGCCAAGCTACCATAAATACGATGTTATCGACTATTACGCGATCGAGCCCGAATATGGGACACTGGCCGATTTCAAGCGCCTGCTCGCGAGTGCGCATGAGCGCGGGATTGCCGTTTATCTCGACCTGATCATCAACCACACCAGCACATTGCATCCGTGGTTCAAGGAGGCACGTAAAAGCAAGGATAGTCCCTACCGCCAGTTTTACTGGTGGATGACCCAAGATCAGATCGACCATCTGGGCATTTCCGAGCGGGAAACTTCCGATGACTCCCAGGTCGTATACCCCTGGCACGAAAATCCGGGCGACGACGAAAAGTATTACGGTCTTTTCTACAAAGGCATGCCCGATCTCAATTTTCATTCGGAAGCATTGCGGGAAGAGATCGCCAAAATCGTCCGGTTCTGGCTGAACGATATCGGTGTGGACGGATTCCGTCTCGATGCTGCGCGGCACATTTACCCTGTGTGGGACAGCGAAGATAGCATCACCTTCTGGCAGTTTTTTTCGAAAATTATTGGCGAGGCCAAGCCAAACGCATTTACGGTGGGCGAAGTATGGGCCGACACGGAAGAAGTAGCCCCCTATTTCCGTAATCTGAATGCTACTTTCCATTTTGACCTCAGCTTTGCGCTTCAACGTATGCTCATAGCCCAGCGGGACGAACAGATCATCGACAAGTTACAGGCCAGCTTCAAACTATTCCAACAGTATAATCCGCTATTCGTGAATGCGATCATGCTCACCAACCACGACCAGGAGCGGATTGGTAGCGTTGTGGACCGAAACATCAAAAAGATCAAACTCGCGGCCAGCATTCTGCTCACCCTTCCGGGGCAACCGTATCTATATTATGGCGAAGAAATCGGAATGCTGGGCAAGAAACCGGATCCGTATATCCGCGAGCCATTCCTCTGGACCGATGATCCCGACGATCCCCAGCTTACCAGCTGGATCGAGCCGGAATTTACTACCCTGAAAACAGTGGCGCCCCTTTCGGAACAGACAGGCGATCCCACTTCTGTTTTCAATCATTACAAAAATCTCATACACCTGCGCAGGACCGAGCCCGCGCTGCACCAGATCCTGGCGCCTAACCTGCAACCAGTGCACTTCCACGATGAGCAGTTGCTCGGCTATTTCCGCCCGCACGTCGACCGTTCGCTCATTGTTATTCATAATCTAGGGGACGATGAAAGGGAATTTCAACTGCCGGATGACAAGTCACTGTTTACCGAAGTGCTGTTTTCGACGGACCTTTTACATGAAACTACATTGACTACGAACCGCCTGGCCCCACATTCCAGCATTATTCTGGCACCGGCGCGGAATGTCGGCCCGTTCGATAAGCAGTAGGGAAACACCGCTTCGGTTCTTTATTGCTAAATCGATGTCGGTACTGCTAATGCATTCCCTATGAAATCCGGTATTATTTCCGCTTGTCTGATCGTCCTTCTGACCTGTACTGTTATGGCGCAAAAGTCCTACCCTACCATGGGCAAGATTGTTTATGAAGATCCCGCATTCGAAAAACTGCTGTCCAAAGACGCCAAAATTGAAGTTTTGGCATCGGGATTCGATTGGTCGGAAGGGCCGGTTTGGGTAAAGGAAGGCGGTTACCTGCTGTTTTCGGATGTGCCCAGGAACAAGGTTTACAAATGGGATGAAAAAGAAGGGCTTTCGGTGTTCCTCGAACCGTCGGGCTATACCGGAAGGGGCGTTTACAGCGATGAACCTGGAAGTAACGGGCTCATCATCGACCACAAAGGTCGCCTCGTTTCCTGCGAGCACGGCGACCGCCGCATTTCCGCGATGCCGCTCAATGTGGGCGGAAAAATCACATTGGCCGATAACTTCGAAGGCAAGCGTTTCAACAGCCCGAATGATATCGTACAGCACAGCAATGGCGATTACTATTTCACCGATCCGCCATATGGCCTTATGAAGAAACACGAAGATCCGACCCGCGAGATCCCGCAATTCGGCGTGTACCGCATTAACAAGGATGGCAAAGTGACAATGCAGGTCAGCGATCTCAGTCGCCCGAATGGCCTCGCATTCTCTCCGGATGGCAAGACATTATATGTCGCGCAATCCGACCCTGAAAAGTCGATCTGGATGGCCTATCCGCTCGATGCGAACGGCAATGCAGGCAAGGGAAAACTCATTTACGACGCTACGCCTATGGGCAGGCGCGGTATGGCAGGCCTGCCCGACGGTCTCAAAATCGACAAAGATGGCAACCTGTGGTCGTCGGGACCGGGCGGAATGCTCATTATCAGTCCCGCCGGAAAGCTGCTCGGCCGCATAGAAATGGGCGAACTGACCTCCAATTGCGCCTGGGGCAACGATGGTTCTACATTATATATGACCGTCGACAGCTACGTTTGCCGCATTAAAACCAATACAAAAGGCGCAGGCTGGTAATCAGTTTTTCTTCCGGTATTCGCGAAGCGTGTTATCTACATCGCGTTTTACATTCGCCCAGTCGGATTTGCCGTTACGGTAAATGTTCGTATAGGCTTTGTACAGCATTAGTCGGTCGTCGCTGATCTTGTCGAGCTCCATAGCCATGACCTGCCGTGACGACGACTTTGCATTCCTGTATTCGTTAAGCAGGTTGTTGTACCTGTTTTCGAGGTTGTCCAACTCATACAAAACCACTTCCGCGAGCTTGTCCATATCGGCATATTGGTTCAGCAACCGCTGGTTGTAATCCGCATTGCCGCTCGCGGGTGTGGTTACGCTTCCTGCCGAACTGTTGCCGTCCACTACCCGATCATAATCCTTCCGGTAACCCGGATCCCCTGCCTGATCATTTCTTTCACCCGCGGGATCGCGGGAAGAGCGGTCCGTCGAGGTCGAGGCTGACGAAGTGCCGTGCATGCGGTCGTAGCGTCGCTGCAATGCGGCTGAGCATGAGAAAGCCAGTGCGGCAAATGCTGCCATTACCGACCATATGTAAAGTTTTTTCACCGATAATCCTGTTAGAAGTTATACCTCAGGCAGACGCTGAGATGGCGATTAAAGTAAAAGAATTTGGGAATAAATTCAAGGCTGGCACCACTGTCAGCGTAAAATGGACACATAGCCCCGGCTCTCCCATTTACTCAAAATCGAAGGCCCTGTTTTGTTTCCAGACCATTTTCTTTCTAATATTGGGGCCTCATTCAGGTTCGCCGTTCCAAACAAACTAACACACCAGTGACCCAAATCAAGCAGAACAAGATCTTCAATCCTAAAGATATCATTGCCTATTTTCTTGTCGCGGGTACCGGTGCCTTGATCCAGTTAGTTTCCAGCAGTCTCATTCAGGACTGGTTCAATATCTCCTGGAGCGACTCCATTGTCCCTTCGTACATTATCGGTTTTTTCTGGGGTTTTACACTTACCAAACTGTTCGCATTCGATGCGCGACGCAGTAATCAGACACGCCGCGAGATGGTGAAATTCCTGATGGTTTCGATGGTTTCGCTTTTCATTACCTGGGCATTCACCATCGGGTCCTCGAAACTGCTCATCGACTACCTGGGTATGGAAGTCTATAAAGTGAAGTTTTCCTTCGCCAAAAAAGAGGTGAATGTAACCGAAATGGTTTGCTACGTGATCGGGATGGGTTTCAGCTTTGTGAGCAACTACATTCTGCACAAAACCTTCACTTTCAAAAGCACCGGTTTCTACAATCGCCTGAAAATCCTGATCCGCTGATCATCACAATCTTTCCACGATTATAGCGGAAGCCCCTCCCCCGCCGTTACAAATGGCGGCGAGGCCATATTTGCCGTTATTTCTCTTCAAAACAGACAGTAATGTGGTGATAATGCGCGCACCCGACGCACCCAGCGGATGCCCGAGCGATACGGCCCCTCCGAAGACATTCACCTTCTCAATATCGAGGTCCAATGCCTGAATGTAAGCCAATGCTACCACGGCAAATGCCTCGTTTACTTCGAAATAGTCGATGTCTGAAATTTTCAAGCCCGCCTTTTTCAACACTTTTTCCGTCGCTAGCACGGGTGTGGTCGTAAACCAGGCTGGCTCCTGCTCCGCGTCGGCGTAAGCAACAATGCGGGCAATAGGTTTGAAGTTCTCCGCATTCACCACACCACTACCGGCTAGCACCAATGCCGCTCCACCGTCATTGATCGTCGAAGCATTAGCGGCCGTTACTGTTCCGTCTTTCGAAAACACTGGCTTTAAAGTAGAAATTTTGTCAAATTTGACACGTTTGTATTCTTCGTCTTCGCCCACAACTGTTGTCTCGCCTTTGGGGGATACGGTTTCAACCGGCACGATTTCATCGGCAAACGACCCATTAGCCGTAGCCTCCGCCGAACGTTGATATGAACGGATCGCGAACTCGTCCTGAGCCTCCCGCGAAATGTTGTATTTCAATGCCGTTTTATCGCCACAAACACCCATCCCGATCTGGTCGTACACGTCGGTAAGCCCGTCTTTCAGGAGCCCATCAATAATTTCGCCGTGCCCGTAACCATAGCCGTTCCGGCCTTTGGATAAATAATAAGGGATTTGGGACATATTCTCCATTCCGCCGGCCACCACAATGCGCGCATCACCCAGCTGAATGGCCTGCGCACCGAGCGACGTTGCTTTCATCCCGGAAGCACAAACTTTGTTGACCGTCGTGCAAATCACCGAAACCGGTAGTCCGGCGTAAATAGCAGCTTGCCGGGCTGGCGCCTGCCCGAGATTGGCAGAAACTACATTGCCCATCAGCACCTCATCGACCGAAGCCGGCTCGATTCCGGATTTCGCAAGCGCGCCCTGAATAGCAGTCGCACCCAATTTTGCGGCATGTACGGAAGAAAGAATACCCCCGAAACTGCCAATGGGTGTGCGGGCGGCGGAGAGAATGAAGGTGTCGGTTTGCATGATGAATGATTGAATGATTGAATGATTGAATGAGTGAATATTTTAGATAATTTGGCCAACCCTCGACCCCCAATATATAAATTATCTCACTATTCAAAACAAAACTATTCAATCATTCAGTCATTCAGTCATTCAGTCATTCAGTCATTCAGTCATTCAATCATTCAGTCATTCAGTCATTCAGTCATTCAATCATTCAAAAATCATTCAAAGCTCCTCCGAACTCTCCGGCAGGTGATCGTACTCGCCCTTCCAGGCATAATAACCGAAGATCACCAAACCGGTGCAAATGGGGATAAAAATCAGGATAATAATCGCCCACTGCAGGGTGGTGTTCGTGCGGGCGATGCCTTCGGTTGCCGCGGCGATTTTATCGGCTGCCTGCATGAAGAGGAACAGGATAATAACAGGACCCAGTGCGATCCAGAGAAGACCTAGTATTTTTTTTAAACCACTCATTTTCTATTGGTTATTTAAATGTCAAATGCTATTCTCAAATACTCAATCCATGACATTATCGTCGCGGCGATTGTCGATGTAAACGGCCCCGATGATAAATGACAATGCGGCGATGCCAATGGGATACCAAAGCCCCGAAAGCGGCGTCGAGCCCTGGAATGAGGCGATGAGCGTCGCAATGAAGGGTACCAGCCCGCCGAAAACGCCGTTCCCGATATGGTAAGGCAGCGACATCGAAGTGTACCGGATTTGAGTCGGGAAAAGCTCCACGAGGAATGCCGCTATCGGGCCGTAAACCATCGTCACGAGCACCACCTGAAAGAAAACCAGCAAGATGATAACGATATAAGAGCTCTGCGATAAAGTCACGTCTTTAATTACCGTTTGCACCGCAGGAACCTCGGCCAATACATCTTGTGTGATCACTTCGATCTTCGATTCTTTGAAAGTCATGCCGTTTGTCAGCGTTTTGGTAACGGTAGTCGTAATCAGGGAATCGGCCTTATCCGGCACCAGCCCACGCTCTACAACCGGTTCCGATTCACTCAGGAGCATGGTTTTCTGCATTTCCTTCACATTCGTGGCATCGAGGAAATATTGATAAATAGGACGGTAGCAAATCACTCCGAGCAACATCCCCGCCAGCATGATCCATTTTCGGCCTACTTTATCGCTCCAGGAACCGAAAATCACAAAAAACGGCGTCGCAAAAACGATCGCCCACAGCAAGATATACCGCGATTCGTTGAAGTCGAGTTTGCAGGTATTTTCCAAAAAAGATTGCGCATAAAACTGTCCGGTGTACCAAACGACACCCTGTCCCATAGTAGCTCCAAATAATGCTACAAGAACCATTTTGAAATTCGCTTTCTTCTGAAAACTTTCTTTCAAAGGGTTAGCGGAGACTTTTCCTTCGGCTTTAAGTTTCGAGAACACCGGCGACTCATGCATTTTCATCCGGATGTAAATCGACACCACTACGAGCAGGATCGATACCAGGAAGGGAATGCGCCAGCCCCAGTCGGCGAAGTTTTTGGCACCAAGGATATTTTTGGTCAGAACGATTACACCCAGGGAAAGAAATAGCCCTAATGTAGCGGTAGTCTGGATCCAGCTTGTAAAAAAGCCGCGTCTGCCCGCCGGCGCATGCTCGGCCACGTACGTAGCCGCGCCTCCGTACTCGCCCCCGAGCGCGAGTCCCTGCACGAGGCGGAGGATCAAAACGAGAATAGGCGCCGCATAACCTATGCTCGAATAGGAAGGAATAAGGCCAATGAGAAACGTGGAACCGCCCATCAGCACGAGCGTCAGCAGGAACGTGTATTTACGTCCAATTAAGTCGCCCAGGCGACCGAACACTAATGCGCCAAAGGGGCGAACAATAAATCCTGCGGCGAAGATTGCCAGCGTGTTGATGAGCGCCGAGGCACCGGCGTCGCTCGGAAAAAGCTGCTGGCCGATGATAACCGCCAGGCTCCCGAAAATGTAGAAATCATACCACTCAATTAAAGTACCTAATGAAGAAGCAGCGATTACCTGTGTAATGCTTTGGGTAACATTGGATTCGGTTGAACGCATGAGTTTAGGAAAGGTGAGGAATTGAACAATTTAGGTGAATAAGGCACAACCATCGTTTCAATACTCATAACGCATGCATAAAAAAGCCCCTGGAAATGATCCAGAGGCGCGTCTTAATTCGCTAACGATTATCAGAAATCGTCGTCGTCATCATCGAAGTCGTCCAGTCTTCTGAGGAGTTCGTCTCCGTCCTCGATAACTACTTCGCGATCTTCTATATCTTCATCATATTCGTCAATGACTTTTTCATCATCGATATCCTCATCAAAGTCCTCATCTTCGTCGTCATCATCTCCGTAGGGATCTTGCGCTACCGGACGGGTCTTTTTTGTGCTCCCTTGGTAGTCAGGGAAAACAGCTGGTTCTAAAATCGCCTCGCTGATATCAGCAAAGGCCAGTTCTCCACTTTCGCGTATCATGACAGTGTTCTGTTGTTAAATGGTTTCAATTTTAAACGTACGACCTAAATTATTAAAATATTCCGCTACCCTATTCTCTTTCCTGTCGAAAGATTTCATCAATAATTGACACTACAAAAATAATGATTTGGTAAAATGTAAAAACCTCTTGAAATTGCCAGAGTGAAAAAAAAATCGTCGCGTGCTGCACCGGAATGCCTGCATCGCCAGATAACGATCTGCCCATCTGACTGCAAATGAACGCACTTGACCGTACCTGAACCAGTTTCCCAATCCTAACCCTTTTTATTGAATGTTGAAAAAAATTGTTCTCATGGGACTGCTCGCCTGCGGCCTCATGTGCCGGGGACAGGCAGCCAACGCTGTTCCCGACTCTTCCCTGACGGTCAGGAAAACGACCGACTTCAAAGTAAACGGCGAAGGTACCGCCTCCAACTGGTCAGCCGCGCAATGGTTTAACCTCACCGTTCAGAAAGGCCCCAACCAGTCCACGCCCGGCAAACAGTTTCCTACCCGCGTCAAAATCCTCTATTCCGACAAGGGCATGTACTTCCTGTTCGACTGTACCGACCAGAAACTAACCTCCACCATCATGGAAGATTTCGGCACGTTGTTCAAAGAGGATGTGGTGGAAGTGTTTCTCTGGCCTGACACCTCGGTACCCATTTACCTCGAATATGAAGTTTCGCCATTGAATTATGAGCTCGCGATCCTCGTCCCGAACATCAAGGGCCGCGCACAAGGCTGGAAACCCTGGCATTATAACGAGCGCAACCGCGTACAGCACGAAACCAGTGCCCAGGGTGGACAGAAGAAGAGTATGGCAGCCGTAGAAGGCTGGAAAGCCGAGTTCTTCATTCCGTTCGCTTTGATGAACCCCATTGCCAATGCGGCACCTAAGCCGGGCGACAAATGGCGCGGCAATTTCTACCGCATCGACTACGACAGCGAAACAGCCTATTATTCCTGGCAAAAAACCGGCGGCAGCTTCCACGAATTCAACAAATTCGGCACGTTAGTGTTTGAATAACAGCATTATAATCTATCTCAATCTTTTCCTGAATCATGAAACGAACCATTCTTTCATTCATCCTTTTATTGTCGGCTATGGCAGCTTTTGCGCAGAAACCCAAAAAGGAAATACTGTACCTCGGTACCTATACGCAGAAGGGCGAGGGTATTTATGTATATGAATTCGACCGCAGCAACTATTCCTTCAAGGAGTTGCAGGTATTGACGAGCAAAACAAGCCCCTCATTCCTCGAATTCCATCCCAACAAAAAGTATCTCTACGCGGCCAATGAAGGGAATAGCACGGTATCTGCCTATGCCATTGACCAGGCTTCCGGCAAACTGACCGCATTGAATACCCAGCCTGCACAAGGCCGCGGTCCGTGCCACGTCAGCGTTGATCCAAAGGGCCGTTTCATTTACCTGTCGAACTACGGAAGCGGCGACCTGGCGGTATACAAACTGAACCCGGATGGCAGTATTGGTGCATTGGCCGATACCATTCAGGATAAAGGCCGTGCTGATCAGAAGCCGCATATGCACTCGATTATCCCTTCGACGGACGGCAAATACATTTATGCTTCCGACCTCGGCATCGACAAGATTATGGTGTATGCCGTTGATCCGAAGACCGGTAAACTTACTCCTGGCGCCGTACCTTATGCGGAGGTGAAAGCTGGCGACGGTCCACGGCACTTCGCGATCCATCCCAACGGCAACTTCGGCTATTCTGCATGCGAGCTGGCCTCTGTCGTGAATTCTTTTAAGATCGTGAAGGGTAGCGGTGCATTGGTGCCCTTCGAGCGCGTGACCATGCTGCCTTCGGATTTCACGGGTAAAAGCTACGCTGCGGATATTCATTTCTCGCCCGATGGCAAGTTTCTATACGCGTCCAACCGCGGCCACGAAAGCCTGGCCATTTACGCCGTAGACGCCAAAACCGGCAAGCTGACGATAGCGGGCCACGCGGATACCCACGGCAAGCACCCACGCAATTTCCTGATCGACGCGAAGGGTGAATTTGCGATTGTAACCAACCGCGACAACGACAATGCCGTGTTCTTCAAGCGCGACGTGGCAACCGGTCAATTGACTTATACCGGGAAAGAGATCAGCACGCCTACGCCCGTATGCGTGAAGCAACTGTTCCTCAACTAGTTCCCGAACCGACATCGCCTCTTTGAGAAATAGGCGCCAGTAGCTGAAAAAACAATATCGAATAAATTTTTCAGCGATTGGCGCTTATTTTCTAGCAACTTTTTTAATTTTAGAAATCCTAATGCTATTCTTCGTTATTATTTAAAATACACCAAAGAAAATATTATTATTTTGATGTCTGGCACAAAAATTGACTTGTACAGATTCTAAATAAGCTGACATTAGCCGATCACTCCGGACGCCCCGACAAGGTCATTGAATAAAGTTTTGGAATTACCTGATACCCAATTTAGCCACAGTTTATGATGAACGGCCAGGATGATTTGCTTCTTATTTCCCTGATCAAGCAAGGAGATAACCGGGCGCTGGATTGCCTCTTCCGGAAATACTATTACTCACTATGCCGTTTTGCCACTTACCTGAACAATCGTAAGGACCTCGCAGAAGAAATCGTAGCCGATGTGTTTTTCCGGATCTGGGAAAAACGCGACAGCCTGACGGTCGAAAAGAATGTCCGTTCCTACCTCTTCACCGCCACGCGGCACACCTGCATCAACTACATGAAGCAGGAAAAACACATTATGGAAGAGCTCAGCGACGATATTATCGAAGAAACGCCCGGTCCGGACGATGAACTGATGTATCACGAGCTCGAAACCCGCATTACCGACCTCATTAATTATCTCCCGCAAAAAAGAAAAGCGATCTTCCAGCTCAACCGCTTCGAAGGATTTACCTACAACGAAATCGCCGAAATCCTCTCCCTTTCCGCCAAAACAGTAGAAAACCAAATGGGTAAGGCTATCAAACAGCTGAAACTTCTGCAAAAAACCTATCACATTTAAAAAAAATTCTGGAAGGATGGGGGTGCCCCCATTTTTTATTTGTCCTAACGTTAGAAAGCTCTGAATTTGATGTCCGATCACACACCATGGCCCCTTATCGCCAAGTATCTGGCTGGCGAATGCAGCCCGGAAGAAAAACTGGCTATGGAATGGTGGCTTGAAGAATATGATAACCTGCTGTTGTTCCGACAGATAGAAGCAGCGTGGAAGCATGAAAAAGGACCGGAAAACGATCCGGCATTCAGCCTGGACAACGGGCTTGCGAAGCTGCACGCAAAGATGGGGGAGCAGGAAAGCCGGCCCGAAGAAGAAATTCAGGAGCGACCTCGGTATTTCAAGCTGAGCTCGTGGATGGCCGCCGCAGGGGTTTTACTTGCAACAGGGCTAGGGTATTTCCTGGTAAGCAGGCAGCATGATTCGCGAAACATCGCCCGCGCGCCCATGGAAACCCGCACCAGCGGCGCCAAAGACATTGTGAGCATAGAACTGCCCGACGGGACCCAGGTATGGCTCAACAAAAACAGTAAACTCGAATACCCTGAGGCATTCGACGGGGATGAAAGGCTGGTTTACCTGCAAGGAGAAGCGTTTTTCGAGGTAGTACCTAATCCGGAGAAACCGTTTATCGTGAAGAGTGAGAAGGTATCGACGAGGGTTTTGGGGACGTCATTCGATGTAAAAGCCTATAATGGGGACGAGACTGCATCGGTGTCGGTTGCGACCGGGAAAGTCGAGGTTAGCAAAGAAATCGATGAAGGCGAGCCGGTCCGGATTACGCAACTGACGCCCGAGCAGGAGCTCGTGATCAATACAGAAAAAGACGAAACGTATATCAATATCGTTAGCGTTGCAAACATTGCGCCATGGCATTTGGGCCAGCTTGTTTTCAGGGACAATACTTACGATGAAGTAATGCAGGCATTGCAGGAGCGTTTCGGTAAAAAGATTGTATTTAAGAGCAACATCGGCAAATGCCGTGTAATGGCTAGTTTCAATTCCAATGCATCGTTGAACGATGTGCTAAAATTGCTGAGTATGTCAAATTCTTTTGATTATGTGGTTGGTAGAGACGTCGTTACCATCACAGGCGGCACATGCCATTAGGCGTCCCGTTCCATCCTACTTTTCGAGCATCCCTGACAGAGTCCTTGAAGCCGCTGGCCGCACGCTGCGTCGTATACAAGGTGTTTTGACTATGAATTATTATGAAGTTGCTATAATAATTAAATCCCTCAAATCCTTTTAACCTCAATCTACTCAAAACAGTATGCAAAAAAAGTTACCAGACACCTACCTGAACACAGGAACGGCGCTCAGGCGAGGCTTGGCCTTGATGATGGCATGTTTGATGTTCGTACAACCGCTCTTTGCTTCCATATCACGATCCATTCAAGGAATCGAGGAAGTAAAAATCTCGCTTGACCTGAAAGACGTGACGCTCCAGAGCGCCTTTATTGCCATTGAAAAAAAGAGTGATTTTAAATTTATCACCAGTATCGAGCGGATCGACAAGAAGCGAAAGGTTTCGATCCATGCGGAGAAAAAGCCGGTAAAGGAAGTGCTGGAAACGATCCTGAATGGTACCGGACTCGGTTTCACCCAGGTCGAGAACAACATCGTGATCAGCAACAAACCGGAAAAAGTAACCGGACAGGTAATCCAGCCTGCGGCGGCAGTGAATCTCGCGAAGGAAATCAAGGGGACTGTGAAGGATAATGCAGGTTCCGGAATTCCGGGCACGAACATTCTCGTGAAAGGCACTAACCAAGGGACTACAACCGGTACGGACGGTACTTATACAATCAGCGTTCCCGACGAAAATGCCGTGCTGGTATTTTCATCGATCGGCTATGTATCACAAGAAATCACCGTAGGCAGCAAAACAACCATCGACGTCACCCTTGCGGAGGACGTAAAACAATTGGGCGAGGTGGTAGTAACGGCATTAGGTATCGAACGTAATGCAAAAACGCTTACCTATGCGACTCAGCAAATCGATGGTAAAAAGCTCACAGACGTGCGCGATGCGAACTTTGTGAACACGCTCTCCGGTAAAGTAGCCGGTGCGGTGATCACACAAGGTTCGTCGGGGCCGGGCTCCGCTACTCGCGTAGTACTTCGCGGTAACCGCTCTATTGCCGGTAACAACAATGCCCTGTTCGTGGTAGACGGCGTCCCCATCGACAATACTGCCCGCAACCAGGTAACGAGCGATTTTGGCGGAATCAACGGCAGCGATGGTGCAGCGAACATTAACCCGGACGATATCGAGTCCATGAACATCCTAAAAGGCGCCGCGGCCTCCGCATTGTACGGAAGCCGCGCGGCAAACGGGGTTATCATGATCACTACCAAAAAAGGAAAAGCGGGCAAGGTATCTGCCGATATTAATTCCGGTGTAGTAGTCGAATCCCCGTTTCTCCTTCCCAAACTTCAAAATACTTACGGGCAAGGAAGCGGCGGAAAGGAAAGTACCAATTCGAGTCAGAGCTGGGGACCTGCGATGCAGACATTTCCAGACAATATCAAGGATTTTTACCGTAAAGCCGTTTCGACCAACAACTCTATCGGTGTTTCAGCTGGTTCAGAAAAGATCCAGACCTATTTATCCTATACCAATAATTACAACCAAGGTATCCTACCGAACAACAAGCTCATGCGGCATACCTTTAACCTTCGTCTGAATACGCAGATTACCAAGCGTCTCTCCGCCGATGCCAAAATCACTTATATCAACTCCGATATCCAGAACAAACCACGTTCGGGTGAAGAGAGCTCTGTAACTATGAACTTGTACAAAGTCCCGCGCAGCGTGGATTTGAACCAATACAAAACTTTCGAGGATGCGGCGGGCAAGCCTACCTATTGGGCAAGTTCCGGTATTTATATGAACCCTTACTGGACGATCAACCGGACGTTTGATTCGGAAAAACGTAATCGCGTGATTTCATTGGGCTCGGTCAAATATGAACTGACGGACTGGCTGAATGTCCAGGGCCGTATCAGCTATGACTGGTATGCTGATCGCGTAAATCGTGGATTCTACAACAACACATTGCTTTTTGCAGGATCAGGTGGTTCGTATGCCGACTGGACAGCCGAAACTACCGAACGCAACATGGACGTGATCGTTTCGGGTAACAACAATTTGGGTAAAGACCTGCATTTAACCTACAACTTCGGTGCCGGCCAGACTTACCAGAAATACTCCCAGATAGGCGGAACGACAACGGGCCTTACAGTTCCTAACTTCTTCGACTTGTCGTTTGCTGCCGCATTAACCCAGGTAACTGCATTCAGTCAGAAAGAATTGCAATATGTATTCGGAACAGCGTCATTGTCGTACCGCGACTTCATTACCATCGACGGTTCTGTCCGCAACGACTGGTCTTCGACATTGCCTAAACCTTACTCTTACGCTTACTTCTCTTTTGGCGGTAACGTAATTCTTTCCGAAGCGTTGAAGTTACCGGAAGTGATCAGTTTCGCGAAACTACGTGGATCTTGGGCACAGGTAGGTAACGATACCGATCCTTACCGGTTGCTGCAAACCTACACATTCGCGCAAGGTGGTAACGGCGGTGGCTACATCAGCCGCAACACGACACGTCCGGCCGCGAATCTGAAACCGGAGATTTCGTCTTCGACAGAGTTAGGTCTTGATTTGCGCCTGTTCTCTGGAAAATTGGGATTGGATTTTACTTATTACAATACAAACACCGTGAACCAGTTGCTCACATTGCCGCAAGCAACACCAACCGGCTTCCAGAACCAGTTTATCAATGCGGGTAAGATCAATAATAAAGGTTTCGAGATTTCTTTGACTGCTTCTCCATTGAAAGGCAAGGCATTGACCTGGGACGCGACGCTGAACTTCGCTCGCAACGTGAACAAGATCGTGAAGCTTCACGAGACGATCAAAACAGCCAATCTGGGCGGAAACACCCGTACCACCACGGCCATTGTGCGTGAAGGCGGCTCATATGGCGATTTGCAGGCATTCGGCTGGAAAAAAGATGCAAACGGCAACTACATCGTGAATGCGAAAGGGCTTCCTGTGGCAACAGCATTCGACAATATTGTAGGTAACTTCAACCCTAAATTCACCATCGGCCTGAACAACTCGTTCTCATACAAAAACTTCGTACTGAGCTTCCTGGTAGACGGCCGTGTGGGTGGTGTAATGACTTCCGGAACCGATGGCAACCTGGCATACGACGGTACTGCGGATTATACCGAAGCGCACCGTCAGGGTGGATGGGTATTGCCAGCGGTAACCGAAACCGGCGAGCAGAACAATGTAGCAATCGACGCGCAGACTTTCTGGCAAACCGTTTCGCAAGGCCGCTACACATGGGGAGAGTTCTTTACCTACTCTACCACAAACTTCCGCCTGAGAGAAGCTACGCTTGGCTACAACATCCCAACCCCTCCAGGCATGTTCATCAAGTCACTACGTCTTTCGCTTACCGCTCGCAACCTGTTCTTCATCTATCGCGGTTATGCCAAAATGGATATTCCGGGCCTTGCAAAACGTAAACTTCCATTCGATCCGGATGTAAACCTGGGCGCAGGTAACTTTCAGGGATCAGAATACGGAGCCCTCCCTTCAACACGTACTGTTGGTTTGAATTTGAAAGTTGGATTCTAATTAAACAGCCTCTTAAAATACTGTAACATGAAATTAGCATTGAATAAATATATCAGAGCAACCACATTGAGCGTACTCACCGGCTCAGCGATGGTCGTGGCCGGCTGTACGGGCGACTTCGACGAACTGAATACCAGCCGCACAGCGCTCACCGCCATCACCGATGCGGAAATTCCTTACCTGTTCTCCCGGGCACAGCAGCAGTCGTCTTATTCCGCAGGTACATACCAGACGGCTCAGAACCTGTTCGCGGATTTGTACGCGCAATATTTTGCAACTACCACACCGAACTTCCAGTCGGACCGCTATTTCATGCACCCGACCTGGATCGACAACCACTGGAACCCGGTTTATACCCAGGTGGTACCGCAGCTGCAAATCCTGTTTGAAAAACTGGACAAATCCACATCGCAATATGCACTGGCCAACATCTGGTGGGTGTTTGCATTTCACAGGGTAACCGACTACTATGGTCCTATCCCCTATTCGGAAGCCGGCAAGGACGCTACGCCGATCAAATATGATCCGCAGGAAGAAATCTACAACGATTTTTTCAAACGTTTGACCGAGGCAACTGCATTGCTCAAAGGCAAAACAACCGACAAGCCCTACGGCACCTACGATATTGTCTATGGTGGTGATGTGAATAAATGGATCAAATTCGCGAATACGTTGCGCCTGCGTCTGGCACTTCGCATCTCGAAAGTAAATCCTGCCAAAGCAAAGACAGAAGCAGAAGCCGCAATAGCGGGAGGTCTCCTCACCGACGTTGCAGACAACGCCTACATGGCGAAAAGCTTGCTTGGTGGAGACAATAATGGCCTTGCGACCATCTCCGGATGGGGCGAGTTCCGGATGAGCGCGGCTATGGAGTCAGTACTGAAAGGTTATGACGACCCTCGCATCGGCATCTACTTTCAGCCTGCATTTCTTACCAAAACCTACGAAGGTATACGTAATGGACTGGGTCCCACAGAACTTGCCATTGCCGCGAACAGCAACGACAACAATTCCAACATTGGCGAGCGCTGGATCCGCAACACCGGCGGCGGCTCGGCGTGGGACCGCCAGCTGGCTGTAAAGCAAGATGTAATGCATACTGCTGAAGCCTACTTCCTGCTAGCGGAAGCGGCATTGAATGGCTGGAATGTAGGCAGCGGAACCGCTCAGTCATTTTATGAAAAAGGTATCCAGGCTTCGATGGAAGGCTGGGGCATTACTGGAGCGGCAGTTACTACTTATATTAACAGCACCAAAACACCTGTGGCCCCCGGCGACCAGCAACAATCCGCAGCACTTTCCAACATTCCGGTAAAATGGGGCGCCACAGAAGCTATCCAGAGAGAGCAGATTGCTACGCAGAAATGGCTGGCACTGTACCCCGACGGTATCGAAGCATGGGCGGAATTCCGCCGCACAAGAATGCCTAAGCTCTATCCGGTGGTCAACTCGGTCAACACCGACGTTCCTACCACCGCGGTAGTAAGGCGGATCCCATTCCTGTTGCAGGAGAAACAAAACAACGGAGCTGCGGTAGAGGCGGCGACTAAATTGCTCGGCGGGCCCGACAATGCGGCGACTCCGCTCTGGTGGGACAAAAACTAGCAATTCTGATGGAAAACGAGTGCCTTCCGGAATATTTTCATCGGAAGGCACTTTCAAAAAACACTCAATCGGAATAAAAAGGCATCGAAACAGGTATTGACCAAAGTTTATTTTTAAATTTTTTAATTATTAAAAAAATAATCCTACAAAACAGAGTATCGGGCCCTATAAAACGCATCCTTGCTCTGCATACTGTCTGAACCTCTTTGTCAAGCCTTTAACCAATCTATTCAGTCCCTTAACCATTATGATAAACCGCAGAGATTTAATCAAGCATCTGTCCACAGTTCCCCTCCTGGGCGGATTCCTGGGCAATGGCACCGCCGAAGCAGCCGGCTTGCTGGCCAAGGCTCCCATTCGTAACCTCGCCAAAGAACTCGGCATTCGTACTTTTATTAATGCAGCGGGTACCTACACAATGATGACTGGTTCCCTTATGCAGGACGATGTGGTGGCGACGATCCAGGGCGCGGCGAAGGAGTTTATGATGCTCGATGAGGTCCAGACCAAGGTAGGCGAGAAAATCGCCGCTATTACGCATGCCGAATCGGCTGTGGTTACTGCCGGCTGCTTCTCGGCACTGACGCTCGGCCTCGCGGGCGTGCTCACCGGCATGGATCAAAAGAAAGTGGAGGCGCTTCCGCATCTGGAAGGTACCGGAATGAAGTCCGAGGTGATCATTCAGAAGGGGCATAACATCGGGTATTCGCATGCATTGACTAACACCGGATGTAAAATCGTACAGGTTGAAACTGTGGAAGAGTTACAGAAAGCCATTAATGAAAAGACCGCGTTGATGTGGTTTCTTCATATTCAATCCGATAAAGGGCTGATCAAACACGAACAGTGGATCGAAATCGCCAAAAAGAACGGCATTCCTACCATGATCGACATGGCTGCCGATGTACCGCCAGTTGAGAACCTCTGGCGTTTCAACGACCTGGGCTTCGACCTCGTGTGTGTATCAGGCGGCAAAGCGATGCGCGGGCCGCAAAGCGCGGGTATCCTTATGGGTAAAAAGCAATATATCGATGCAGCCCGCCTCAGCATGCCGCCGCGCGGCTCAACCATCGGACGCGGCATGAAAGTGAATAAAGAAGAGATCCTCGGCATGTACGTCGCGCTCGACAATTTCGTGAAGATGGATCACAAAAAAGAATGGAAAATATGGGAGGACCGCGTCGCGACCATTGAGAACGCTGTAAAAGGCGTGAAAGGTGTCGTTACCGAAGTAACCGTCCCTGAATTAGGTAACCATACCCCCACATTGAAAGTGTCGTGGGATGCCGCCAAAGTGAGCCTGCCTGTGAAAGCATTACAGGAGAGCTTGCGCAAAGGCAACCCGTCGATTGAGGTAATGCCCGGCGAAAACAATTCGCTGACCATTACCACCTGGATGCTCAAACCGGGCGAGGAGAAGATCGTGGCATCCAGACTGAAAGAAGAACTGTCGAAAGCAGTTGTTTAAATATGTACAGTACCATTTAACTCTTCCTAAACCCAAACCTTTTTCAAGAAGTAAAATGCAACACAGGTCCATCCTTTTCACTCTTCTGGCATGTCTGCTTGGTGTGGCTTCTCATGCCCAGACGTACAGCATACTGATCAAAGGCGGCACGGTGATCGACCCGAAGAACAATATCAATCAGGTGATGGATGTCGGTATTTTCGAAGGAAAGATCAAAAAAGTGGCGAAGGATATCGATCCCAAGGAGGCCCGCCAGGTGGTGGATGCCAAAGGGATGTATGTTACACCCGGATTGATCGATATCCATGGACACGTGTTTTTCGGTACCGAGCCAAACCATTACCTCAGTAATGGTTTGGTGGCGTTACCACCCGACGGCTTCACTTTCCGCGTTGGCGTGACAACGATCGTCGACGCGGGCGGTGCCGGCTGGGATTCATTTTCCGAGTTTAAGAATAATGTAATTTTCAATTCTAAAACCCGCGTACTTTCGTTCCTGAACATCGTGGGACAAGGCATGCGCGGCGGTGCATGGGAGCAGGACACCGCCGATATGGACCCGAACCTGGCCGCTGGCGTCGCCATCAGAAACCGAAACGACATAGTCGGTTTCAAGGTGGCCCATTTCCAAGGTAAGGATTGGAAACCGGTGGATAATGCGGTGAAAGCCGGTAAATTAGCCAATATGCCCGTCATGGTGGATTTCGGAGGCAGCACTCCTCCCCTTCCCCTCGAAGAGCTGTTTATGAAGCATCTTCGCCCGGGCGACATTTATACACACGCATACACATTGCTCGAGGGCAATATCAGAGAAACCATTGTGGACGAAGCGACGCAAAAAGTGAAACCGTTCGCAATCGAAGCCCGAAAGAAAGGCATTGTATTCGATGTAGGCTATGGCGGCGCAAGCTTCAACTATTCACAGGCGATCCCGGCCATGAAAGCCGGTTTTTATCCTACTACCATTAGTACCGACCTTCATACCGGTAGCATGAACGGCTCGATGAAGGACATGCTGAGCATTATGTCGAAATTCTATAATATGGGCATGGATTTGCCGGCGATCATCAAAGCCAGCACCTGGGAGCCCGCGAAAGTGATCCACCGCGAACAGCTCGGCCACATTTCCGAAGGCGCCATCGCCGACGTAGCCGTTTTTTCAATGCGAAAAGGGAATTTCGGCTTTTATGACAAAACCGGCTACAAAGTAGAAGGCAAGGAAAAGCTGGAATGCGAACTCACTGTCATGGGCGGAAAAATAGTTTATGATTTGAATGGCATTACGACGCCGATATATTTGAAGTAGTACTTCGGCAGTCGGCTGTCGGCTATCAAACCAAAAAGCCGACTGTCAATAGCCGAAGTTCATAAACTCTCTTAGTTGAACTTTGTTTTTGAAATAGTTCTTCGGCTGCCAACCAACGAACAAAAAAAGCCGATTGCCGACAGCCGATCGCCGAAGTCCCTAAACCCCTCTTAATTGACCTATGTTTAAGAAACGCTTGAAACTGTCTGCTTCCCTCCTGATGCTGCTGGCGCTCGGGTTTACGCAGCATTCCGACCGGGATTTGCCGGTGGTTAATACCAAAAATGGTGGCTTGTTTTTGCCGGACGGATTTGAGGCTACGGTGGTAGTCGACAGCCTTCCGGGCCGCGCAAGGCACATTGCCGTGAATGATAATGGGGATATTTATGTGAAAGCACGGTTTGCGGACAAAGGCGAATCCGTTATCGCGCTCCGCGACACCAACAACGACGGACGGGCTGACGTTATCAAACGGTTCGGCGGCGCTGCGAGAGAGCGTGCCTATGGTACCGCGATGCGTATTTATAAGGGCTACCTGTATTTCAGCTCCGAACTGGTTGTGTACCGCTACAAACTCACTCCCGGCAAGCTGGTTCCCGAAAGCCCGGAAGAAGTGATATTGACCGACGATCACCCCCACGGAATGCATGAGCACATTGCGAAGCCGATCACCTTTGACGACAAGGGTTTTATGTACGTGCCTTTCGGTGCGAATTCCAATGCCTGCCAGGAGCAAAACCGTACGCCCGGCTCCAAAGGTATGGACCCGTGCCCGATCCTGGAAGACCACGGCGGCATCTGGAAATTTGATGCGAACAAAACGGGTCAGTTGCAGAAAGACGGTATCAAATTCGCTACCGGCCTGAGAAGTGTCGTGGCATTGGACTGGAATTTCCAGGACAACAATTTATATGCAGTGCAACACGGCCGCGATGACCTTTTGCGCCTTTGGCCGCAGCTCTATAATGGCTGGCAGAGTGCTATGCTGCCGTCCGAGGAGTTTTTAAGAATTAAAGAAGGTACCCACGCGGGCTGGCCCTATTGCTACTGGGACCAGATGCAAGCCAAAAAAGTACTGAACCCGGAATATGGCGGTGACGGTAAAATTGTAGGTCAATGCGACCAGTACGAGAAACCTTTGATCGGTTTTCCCGGCCACTGGGCGCCTAACGACATTCTTTTCTACCAGGGCAATCAGTTTCCTGAGCATTATAAAAATGGGTCGTTCATTGCATTCCACGGTTCTACCAACCGGGCTCCGTATCCGCAGTCGAGCTACTTTATTGGGTTTGTGCCTTTTAAGAATGGTCAGGTAGCAGGCGAATATGAGATTTTTGCAGACGGTTTTGCCGGCCTTGATCCCATCGTGAACGTAAGCGATGCGGTTTATCGCCCGATGGGTATCGCCATGGGTCCCGATGGCTCGATCTACCTCGCCGAAACCGAGAAAGGCAAGATCTGGAAAGTGACCTACAAGGGCAACAAAAAGAAATTCACGAAAACGGCGTTGGCAAAAATGGAGCAACGCAAGACAATGACCCATATCCGCACACCCGATTTTGTGAACGACAACCTGGACAAAGACAAACCCGTTGCAGGCGGAAAAGTTTACAGTGTGTATTGCAGCGCTTGCCACCAACGCAACGGTATGGGCGACTCGCAGCGTTTTCCACCGCTGGGAGGTGCCGAATGGGTTACCGGTGACAAAGAGCGGCTGATTAAGGTGTTGTTGAATGGTTTGGAAGGCCCTATCGAGGTAAAAGGACAAGCCTACAACAACGTAATGCCCCAGCACAGCTTTTTGAAAGACGAGGAAATTTCAGAGGTATTGACCCACATCCGGAGCAATTTCGGAAACAATGCAAGCCCGGTCACAACCGAAGAAGTGGCCAAAGTACGGGCGTCGATCAAGTAAAGAGATATTACGCCATTCATCTTCCAACCCCGTTTAAGCGGATATTACTCTCCGGCAATTGAGTGTTCCTTTGAAGGGGTTGGAGGAAGAATGGCGAAAGTAACTAATTCACCATTTCTGTATATTCATGTTGAAAAACAACATTATAGCCGCAAGCTTTATCATGCTTTCCGGAATAGGCCTCGCGGGGTTTTCTTCCGAGAAGAACACTTTCACACGCAACTCCCAGGAGCCCTGGAAGGCGCCGGCCTGGGCTGACACGCTGAAAAACCCCTACCACGAAGAGCCGCTCACGCTCGCACAAGGCGAAGAATTATTTACCTTATACTGCTCTTCCTGCCACGGCGAAGGCGGTTACGGCGACGGCGCGGCAGGCGGCGCATTGGGCCAGAAACCAGCCAACTTTCACGATACGCTGGTAAAAGCGCAAAGCGATGGCTCACTGTTTTGGAAGATGTCCAACGGCCGCGGTAACATGCCGCCATTCCAGGATGTGTTCACGGCCGAGCAGCGCTGGCAGCTTGTAGCGTACATCCGGCACTTGGGCAAACAAGAGTGATGTAGTACGTCGGCTTTCGGCAGTCGGCTATCAAACCTAAAAAAAAGCCGATAGCCGACAGCCGACAGCCAAGTCAAAGTCCCCTAAACCCCATAAAAAACACTATGTTACATTACAGCCGCATTATCAAATCCGGATTCACGTCGGCGCTCGCCCTGGGCATGACGTTCCATGTTTTCGGACAACAGCGGGAGGTCACAACCTCCGTCCCCAAAGCACTTCGCGACGACATTACCATTGAAGAGTACATGAAAGTAGAACCGGAAGCGGTGCGCCTGATTCAGCACCCTATAACCGGCGAAATGTATTACACCACGTTTTTCGGTGATGTGGTTAAAATCGTCATCGAGGATGGCAAACCCGTGAGCAAAAAGCTGCTATCCGTCGAAGATCACGGTATTCCACGTCTGCAAGGAGCGGCTTTCCACGGCAATACCCTCTTTCTCGCCGGAAATGTGAGCGTCAACAACAACAAAGGCAACAAAGGCCGGATGGTCCGCTACGAAATGACGAAGGGTGCCGACAAACCGGAAATGACGGTAGTTTTCAATACAGTCGAATACGGCGCTAACAAAACCACCTTCGACCACGGCTGGAACGCGTTGGAAATCAGTCCGGACGGCAAATACATTTACGTCAATACAGGCGCCCGCACCGACCACGGCGAGGTACAGGACAATGGTGGCGAATATCCCAATGCGCGTGACAACGCGCTCACTGCGAATATTTTCCGTTTCCCGATCAACTCCAAAGATCTGTTGCTGTCCACGGATCTCGCCAAGCTGAAAGCCGACGGCTACATCTTTGCGGAAGGCATCAGAAATGCCTACGACATGGCTTTCGACGCAAAAGGCAATCTTTTTGCCGTCTCCAACTCCGGCGACTACGACCATCCCGAGGACATGTTCTGGGTACGAAAGGGCCACCACTACGGTTTCCCCTGGGTAATGGGAGGTATTGAAAATCCACAGCAATTCCCTGATTTCAATCCCGACCCTGAAAAAGACCCTTTCCTGAGCAAGTTTGCATTTGCATTCCTCATGAAATATTTCCACAACGATCCCGACTTTCCGAAACGGCCTGCCGGCGTGAAGTTCTCGCCTTCGGTACAGAACATGGGCCCGGATGCCAACGAGTACCGCGACCGTAAAACCGGTGTGGTCATGGACGGCGACACCACCGGCGTTACGGTGGGCACATTCAACGCGCACTCGTCGCCACTTGGCCTTTTCTTTGATACACATAATGCATTGGGCAAAGAGTTCACCGGTGACGGCTTCGTGATCCGCTATACCGGCGGTCCGCGTAATGGTGTCGTCAACCCGAACCCGCTGCGCCGGTATGGTAAAGACCTGCTGCACCTGGAAATGGTTTATGACAAAAAGACCGACAATTACAAAACCAGAACCACCAGCATTATCAACAACTTCACAGCCCCGACTGATGCCCTCCTGGTTGGTAACACACTGTATGTCATCGAGTACGGAGGCAAGCAAGGAGGTAACAAAGCCGGCGGAAGTCTTTGGAAGATAACATTGCCTGCCAATGACAAACTGGTGAAAAAAGCCAAAAAGAAAAACTCGTAATACATCTCGTTCTACATATAACTTTAATTAATCTGTTATGAAATCTGAAAGAAGATCTCTTATCAAAAAACTTTTTGCATCGGTTGCCGGCATCGCGGGCATCGGCGCTGTATCGAAAGTGCAGGCAGCTGTACCAGCGCCGGCCCCTGAAAAAGAAGTGGGCGATGTGGAAATGTATCAGGACGTGCCTCTCTTCTCGGGCCATACCAAGTTCAATAACCTCGTTTTCGTGGCCGGTAAGGGTGCACATTTCGACGGCGATATTACTGCTCACACCAAGCACGTACTCGATGAATTGGAAAAAGAGCTGATCAAAGCAGGTTCTTCGATGGAAAAAGTACTGAAATGCTCCGTATTTCTCCATGACCTGAACGACTACAAAGCCATGAACGAAGCTTACAAAGGCCGTTTCGGCAGCAAACCACCATGCCGCACCACCGTAGCAGTATACGGCGGTGTTCCAGGCGACTCGCTCGTTGAAATCGATTGTATCGCTTACGTCTAGAATGGGGAGAATGGGAGGAGGGAGAAAGGAGGAAAGGGAGAAAGTCATCGTCCTATTTTCTTCCCTTCATCCTCCATTCTCTGTCCTCCCCTTCCTCCTTTTCCTCCCCTTCCTCCTTTCCTCCTACTTCTTAAAGTAACTATTTCACTCCTATCAATTACTTACTGCATTTTTGACAAACTTTTATTTTGGAATAATACAATTAACCAGGATTAAATTCGCTCACAAAAAATAAAGTCGGACTTATATTTTAGATTATGACGATTTAACGGTTAATTTGTTTAACTGACCCAATGAGAATTGAACAAGAAACAACGCATCGCTGAGGAGAATGAAATTCTTTTAAATCTCTGGCACCAAAGCCAGACCGGGGACAGTCTGGCGTTTTGCCAGCTAGCCGACAAACAATACCGCACACTTTTCAATTACGCCTGCAATTTCACCACTGACAGGGAGTTCATTAAAGACGCGATCCAAGACTTGATGATTCACATCTGGGAAAGGAGACAGAACATCCAAATCCAGTTCGTTACCATTTACTTCCTGCGTGCTTTGCGCAACCAGCTCATGCAGGAATTCCGGCGCCACAATGGCTCTCATCCCTTCCTCGACATCGACGAAGCTCACCAGGTTTCCGACTATCAGACAGTCGAAACCGAAATTGAAAGAAAAGAACTGCTGAACGAAAGCCAGGTCAAAGTGCGGTGCGCCATCGAAGAGCTTCCCCGTCGCCAAAAGGAGGCCGTTTTTCTCAAATATTTCGAAGGAATGGACAACGAGCAGATCGCCGACCTCATGCAGGTAAATCGGCAATCGGTCGCCAACCTTCTTTTTAAAGCGATCACCGCGCTCAAACAGCACATTCATCCGATCAGTAATCTGCTGTTCCTTTGCTTCGCGCTGCAATTCTAGCCGAATTCCCTTCGCTACTCCCGAATCCATCACCAAATTTTTGCGCGATGTTGCGCCTGCATGCAACCGGGCGTTCGTTTAATGCATCCTTCCGGTAACAACCCCTAGCCCATGCAACAAACCTCCGGCCGAACCCTCTGGATCGATTACCTCCGCTCATTTCTGACCGTCCTGGTGGTTGCTCACCACTCCTCTCTTGCCTATACCACCTTTGCGAGCTTTGACAAGGCTGCATACATCCGGTCTACTCACCCGGTGGTCGACACACAGCGCTGGATTGGACTGGACATTTTTGAAAACTTCAACGATGTGTTCTTCATGTCGCTGATGTTCCTCATTGCGGGATTATTCGTCATCAAGAGCATTCAGCGTAAAGGCCCAGGCGCATTTGTCCGCGACAGGTTCTACCGGTTATTTATTCCATTCCTGATCGGTGGTACCATTCTGAACCTTATCGCTCATTACCCTTCCTACATGCTCGCTCACGGGCGCTTGAGCCTGCTCGCATACGTGAAAGATTTCTTCATCGTCGAGCAATGGCCTGTCGGGCCACCGTGGTTTATATGGGTACTGTTCGTGTTCAATATCATATTCGCGTTTATTTACATGGCTTGCAGATCAAAATTCGGAATCACCAAAAACACGGAACCACGAAGCTACCAACCAGCCTCTCTGGTCCTTTGCGCGTTCCTGCTCACGTTTGCATTGTACGTTCCATTCGCATTCTGGCTGGGGCCTTACACATGGACCGGTTTCGGACCGTTCGATTTCCAAGTCAGCCGTGCTGCTTTGTATTTCGGCTACTTCCTGATAGGAACCTGGCTTGGGCATGTGCATTTCAACGAAACGATGTTCGGCCCTTCTGCTCCGCTCGTCCGTCGCTGGCCGCTCTGGCTTGTCGCGTGCGGACTAGTCTATACGTTACTCACCATCGCGTCGCCATACCTGACCACGCTCGTCAAAACCGGAGTATTCACTGAATTCCAGGGATACCTCATTTATTTCACGATTTACGTTTTGTCCTGCATATTCAGCTGCATTGCCTTCATGACCACATTCCGCGCGTTGGTCAAAAGGCATCACAGAGCCTGGGACTCCCTTTCCGAACATGCCTATCTCATCTACCTGCTGCACTACCCGTTTGTGCTCTGGACGCAGTATGCATTGCTTGACGCACCCTTTTCTGCGTTCGGCAAGTTTCTGATTACATTGCTTGTCGCATTTTTTGGAAGTTGGGCCGTCAGCATCCCTCTGAGGAAAATTACATGGATAGCAAAATACATTTAGAGTCCTGAAAGAAAATCACTGCTTTCTGGAACCAAGGGCACCTCGTCCAAACAAATATCCCAATGAAGTACCCGCAAATGCCAGCGCCTTCAAACCAGCATCGGACCAGAAATGTGCGTCGGCGGGCTTTTTGTATGCGGCAGCCAAACAAGTTCCAAAAATTGCAAGGCCTGAGAGGACGCCAATCAATGCGACGAATGTCTGTGTATTTCGCCCATCGCCGAAGAACCAACCCAGAAAGCCAAGGTCTGTACTTCGCATATCCTTTTCATGCCGATTTTGCTCTTTGGCAATTTCGAATTCCATCTGTCGAGCAGCAAGTTGCTTCTCCCCTAGCTCCACGTCTGTCTGCTCGGCCTTTACAATTCCCCTTTTAGCCTGAATCCTTTTAGACTCCATATTCGAAAGAGATCCGGTTCCTGATCACCGGCACAGATACCACGAACAATTCCGAAAGTTGGGTGGCAGAAAACTCTTCCCAATATTTATTGAGCATAAACCGTGGCACCAACAGATTCGCGGCAAACGTGTTAGCTTCTGCCTCCTTCGGATCGTCCGTACGGACATCACCTCGCATAAGCACTTTATAATCAGAGGATTTCGCCCATTCAGCGTGCAATATTCTATGGCCCAGCTCATGCGCGATCGTGAAAGTCTTCCTCAGGGGATATTCGTCCTTGTTCACGAATATGGTATCCTCCTCGAAATCGTAAAAACCCGATATGTTGTTAAGATCTTTCTCAAATTCGACAAAGGAGACCTTTACACCAAGAGCCTTCGCAATGTCCATCGGATTGACGGGCGGCTTCTCCAATCCAAACTGTTGTAATAGACGAATGGCCTCTCCTTTCGCTCTTTGATAGTCCGGCGTCATATAATATCTCATATCAGTTCCTCTACGTAGGTTAACAATTTATTTTCCAGATTTATCTTCGATTTGTTTCATAAAAATACAAGTAGGTCCCAGGATTATCAAATTTATGATACCCAAAAAATCAATCAATGAATATTCGGTAGATATCTGTAAACCAACGGCCAGTTGCCAAGATTTTCATCAGCCGCTCCGCATTTTTATTCGCCCTTCCCAAATTTTTCAAAAATTAATTTCCGAAAAGAGAGTATCGGCCCAATGTTCGTGCATCCTTATTAAAATTAGCCATATTATTATTTGCCCAATATGCTTCATTACCGCAATTTTCTTCCGGAGGAACTGGCCGCCGATCCATCTTTCAGACGCTGGGTGTTGTTCAATAACCCTGCCGATGGAGCCCTGTGGACCGAATGGCTCGAAGACAATCCGGACAAACAGGACCTGGTCAATCACGCCCGGAATTTCCTGGTGTCGACGGAAGCGGCATTCGATCGTATTTCGGATGAGGAAGTGGCTAATGAAATTTACAGGCTCTCGCACGCCATTGGGGAGAACCATGCCAAAAAATCATCGATATGGCTGCGTTTCAGACCCAACTGGTACCATATGGCGGCTTCGGTACTGATCCTGATGTTCGCAGGATGGTGGTACAACAAGCAAACCCTTTCCCAAAAGCAGTCCGATCAGTATAAGGTGATTCTGAGCCAGATCAAGGAGCCCTTGATCGAGACGGTGAATTCCGGGAAAGAGGCCAGGCTGGTCATCCTGGAAGACGGCAGCTCGGTGCTCCTGCAACCCGACAGCCGCATTACCTACCCGCGCCGGTTCGAGGGCCGCAAACGGGAAGTGTTCCTGAGAGGGGAAGCGTTCTTTGAAGTGGCTAAGAATCCCGACAAACCTTTCTACGTGTATGCACATACGCTTGCCACGAAAGTACTGGGAACGAGCTTCAAAGTGAGCGCATTCGACGACCAGGAGGTGAAAGTGGTTGTAAAAACGGGCAAAGTATCGGTATTCCCGATGACAAAAGAAGCGATTGCAAGCCAGCATGCCGATGACAAGCTCGGTGGAATGGTGCTGACCCCCAACCAGCAGATCACATTCGCACCCAATGAGTTACGACTCACCAGAAGCCTGATCCCAGACCCCAAGCTCCTGGAATTACCGATACAGAGACAGTCATTCGAATTCAAGGGAACGCCAATCGCCGAAGTGTTTGCGGCCTTGGAAAAATCATACGGTGTGAAGATCGTATTCGATGCGGAAGTGATGCAGAACTGTTACCTCACCGCCTCGCTCTCCGATGAGCCGCTGTTCGAGAAGATCAATCTGATTTGCAGGACGATCGGCGCACAGTATGAACAGCTCGACGCAAGTATCATCATCAACAGCAAAGGATGTTATTGAAAATACCTTTCTCTCAATACTTTATGACAAATTCACCCGTGCCTATGACCCAAAAACACTACTAATTGCTATTCTACCAAAAAGGTCGATGATGCTGCAACACCACCGACCCGATTAATCCCCCGCTTGTGTACGCTTAACAGCATCTGAATGAGGCTGCTGTGGGAATCATTATGCCGAATTTCAACCCGACAAAAATCAAAATTATGTCAAAAAGAGTACAATTTCACCATGCTTTACAGAAAATCATGCGCATTACTCTGTATCAAGCCCTGCTCTCCATCGCGTTCAGCACTTTCGTCCATGCGAACGACGTGCGTGGACAGCGTGTGCTGGAACAAAAAGTGACTTTGCGTTTAGCCAATTCCGAGATTGACAAGGCATTGGAAAAGATCGAGAATGTGACAAAGGTTAAGTTCATGTACAACCCTCAGATCTTCAACAATCAGAAAGTATCCTATAAATTTCAGGACGAATCGTTATCCGAAGTTCTCAGTAAAATTCTGACTCCGTATAAAGTCATTTACGAAGTGGTTCAGGACCGTATTATCCTGCGCCGCGAACAGGCACCTGTTGAAGAAAATACCATTAAGGCATCGCCGAAACGCAACGTTACGGGAACCGTGAAGGATGAAACCGGCGCAGGCCTCCCGGGCGTAAGCGTGCTCGTAAAAGGTACACAAAGAGGAACGTCCAGTGATGCGGAAGGTAAATTTTTCCTGGATATTCCCGACGGCGAGGTTGCAACTGCCGTTCTGGTTTTCAGTTTTGTAGGTTATACTACGCAGGAAGTTACGGTGGGCAGTCAAACCAGCGTGGACGTACAGCTGGCGCCCGAGGCCAAAGCGTTGAACGAGGTAGTTGTAACGGCTTTGGGTATTTCCAAAGAGAAAAAGGCACTTGCCTATGCAGTGACCGAGGTGAAAGGAAGCGAGTTCACACAAGCCCGTGAAAATAACGTTGCGAATGCCTTGACCGGTAAGATTGCGGGCGTTAACGCCACCGGTATGTCGACAGGCCCCGGCGGTTCCAGCCGCATTATCATCCGTGGTAACGGATCTTTGAGCGGTAACAACCAACCTTTGTATGTAATCAATGGTATGCCTATGGACAATAGCGTTCCGGGTGGTGGCAATGCTTCGGATGGTAATGGTAACAACACCGACCGCGGTGATGGTATCGGCGGTATCAACCCCGACGACATCGAGTCGATCAGCGTTTTGAAAGGCGGTCCTGCGGCTGCGCTTTACGGTGCCCGTGCTTCCAACGGTGTGATTTTGATTACCACCAAAAAAGGCCGTGCACAAAAAGGCATCGGCGTGGAATACAATGGCAACTTCTCGGTGGACAACCTTTCGATCATTCCCGACTGGCAATATGAATACGGCCAGGGTGTGGATGGTGTAAAACCGGCAGACAAGGATAAGGCGAAGAGCTCAGGCCGCTTGTCGTACGGTGCGAAAATGGATGGTACGCCGGTAATCCAGTTCGATGGTGTGGAACGTCCCTATTCGCCTCAGAAAAACAACCTGAAAAACTTCTACCGCACGGGAACCAACTACATCAACTCCCTTTCGTTTACGGGAGGTAACGAACACGTGAATTTCCGTTTCGGTCTGAACAACACCAGCTCGAACAGCATTGTCCCCAATTCTTCCTTTACCAGAAGAATCGCGAACCTGAACCTGAATGCATTTCTGGGAAAAAAGTTGAGCATTGAGACGGTTGTTCAGTACAATATCGAGAACGGCCACAACCGTCCGAAAGTTGGTTATGCTGATTACAATCCGCACTGGGCCACTTACCTGGTTGCAAACACCGTGGATATCAGAAGCCTCGCCCCGGGCTACGACGCGGTTACCGGCAAAGAGGTTGAATGGAACCCCGTACCGGCCGCACCGAATCCTTATTTCGTGATCAACAAGTTTGTCAATGAAGATCAGAAAAACCGTTTCCTCGGTCAGGCCAACATTAAATATGACATCCTCGACAACCTGTTCATTAAAGGAAGCGTAAGCCGCGATTACTACAACTTCAACTATGAGTTCGTAGTACCTACCAACAACGCCTACCAGCCGCTGGGGACCTACGAAGCGAAGAAAGTAACCTCGTCGGAAACCAACGGAATGCTGACGCTGAATTACTCCAAGGACTTCTCCGAAGACCTGAACTTCTCCGCATTGGTGGGTGGCAATATGCAAAGAAGCATTTATGACCAGACCGCCTTCAACGGTTCGGAATTCACGATTCCTGGATTTTACAGCTTCACGAACCTCGCAACATCGACCGTGGTGCCTACTTACAACAAAAGCGCCATCAACTCTATCTTCGGATCCGCCGATTTGGGTTACAAAGGCTTTGCGTACCTGACTTTGTCGGGCCGTCAGGACTGGTTCTCGGTGTTGAACAGCAAAAGCAATAGCATTTTCTACCCTGCCGTTGGTGGTTCACTGATCCTCTCCGAAGCTTTCAACCTGCCAACAGTGGTAAGCTTCGCGAAACTACGTGGTTCGTGGGCACAAGTGGGCGGCGCGAATGTACTTCCCTACCAGATCTACCAAAGCTATGCGATGGCAGTAGGTGGCCACAACGGACGTCCGGTTCAGCAGCTATCTTCGGCGGTGGTACCAAACCCCGATCTGAAACCACTTACTTCCACTACCTATGAAGCAGGTATCGAAGCGAAATTCCTGCAAAACCGTCTGGGAATCGATCTTACGCTGTATAACCGCAAGACCACTAACGACATCGTACAAAGCAATATCGCCGCGACCTCGGGTTACACTTCCGCTTTGTTGAATGTGGGTGAGCTGAGCAACAAGGGTATCGAGTTATTGCTGACAGGAACTGCGGTCAAGCAAAATAATTTCATGTGGGACATCAGCTACAACATGGCTTACAACAAAAGCGAGATCATCAAACTGGCCGATAACCTTCCTTCCCTGAGCATCGGAACGGGCGTAGGCGGTGGTTTGATCAACAACGTAGTGGGCGGTACGTATGGTGAGGTTTGGGGTTACAACAAATTGAAAGATACAAACGGGAATACCGTATTCAACACTGCCAGCGGTTACGCGGTACGTGGTAACCTCGAAAAACTGGGTAATGGTACTCCTCCGCTGACCATGGGTATCACCAACAATTTCAAATACAAGAACTTCTCGCTGAACATCCTCATCGACGGCAAGTTCGGAAGCGTAGTATATTCGAACATGTACCAGTATGCATACCGCTTCGGCTTGCCTAAGGAAACACTTCCCGGCCGTGAAACCGGCCTGACGGTAACCGGTGTAACACCCGAAGGAGCACCTTTCTCCAAAACATGGGAGAAGAAAGACATTGATACTTACTATGACAATGACAAGAACTACACGGGCATTTTCACGTTCAACAACGATTTCGTGAAACTGCGTCAGATTATCTTGAGCTACAACCTGCCTGTCGCGAAAATATTGGGAGGTAAACTGCAATCGGCTTCTGTTTCGATCGTGGGACGTAACCTTGCCTTGCTTTACAAAGACAAGCGCAACAAATATTTCGATCCTGAATCGAGCTATACAAACGGTAATGCGCAAGGGCTGGAAGCATTTGGTGTACCTAGGACCAGAAACATCGGCGTAAACCTGACAGTGAAGTTTTAATCATTCAAAATTACAGTGACGATGAACAAATTCCTGAAACTATCATATATGGCCATGGTGGCCGCCTTCATCTCCTCTTGCGACAATAATTTCGAGGAAATGAATGTAAACCCGAATGCGTCCAGGGATGTCGTGCCCGGCTTCCTGTTTACCCGGGCGCAGTTGACGACCGTGAGCAACAACTATACCGGCGGTGCTTATCTGACGATCGGACAGTCGATGCAGCATTTCGCGACTTACAAGGAAGTGCCTGCGGCAGGTGACAAGTATTTCAATTATACCTACTCAACCGGCAACTGGGCATTGTTTGGCGGCGACCCTGCGACGGCAGGAGCCGTAATCGATCTCGCCCAGGTAATCGACGCGCTGAAAACCTCGCCGGACAATGTAAACAAAATGTCGGTTTCGCGGATATGGAAGGCGTACCTCTACCACCGCCTCACTGATCTTTATGGTGACATCCCATACACGGACGCCGGAAAGGCCCTTACGGACAAAAACTTCACTCCCAAGTATGACACGCAGGCCTTTATCTATGCCGACATGCTCAAAGAGATCGAAGAATCCATTGCCGCATTCGACGCCAGTAAGCCTACCTTCGGCACTGCAGACCTGATTTACGGCGGAAATGTGACGCAATGGAAGAAGTTCGGCTATTCGCTCATGCTGCGCCTCGGTATGCACCTTACCGAAGTGGACCCTGCCATGGCTGAAACCTGGGTAAAGAAAGCGATCGCCGGCGGCGTAATCACCACTGACGCGGATCTGGCGAAGATCGACTATGTGGACGGCTCCATCACTGCGAGCCGCAATTTCATCTCCGCCGGATTAATGAGCACCGACTACGTATCTCCCGGTGGCGATAACGTAGAAGGCGGCAAGTTTGCAAAAACGCTGATCGACCATCTGAAAACCACAAGCGATCCGCGCCTGAATGTGATTTCAGTGGTATGGACCAAAGCATCCGATAAAGCCCCTTACGTGGCCGACACGGCTACCGCACTGCAAAAAGGGATGCAAAATGCCGCTTTCAACGGCCTGCCTGCCAATTTCGATCAATACTCGGAGCCTAACCCTGCGACGATCTTGAAATACAATGCACCGTTGCTCGTTATGACCCCTGCCGAAATACACCTGTTGCTCGCAGAGGCCAACCTGAGAGGTTGGTACAGCGGCGCTACCGCCGAGGCATCCTACAACGCCGCAGTTACTTCCGGTCTGAAACAATGGGCATTATTTGGCACGGCAGGTATCATCTCCGATGCTAAAATCGCCGCTTACCTGAAAGCGAACCCTTTCAATGCAACCGGAACGACAGCACAGAAAATGGAGCAGATCGGTACGCAGAAATGGGTATCCCTCCTGTTGGAAGACGAATACGAGATCTTCGCCAACTGGCGCCGCACAGGCTATCCCAAGCTGACGCCGACCAACTATCCCGGTAACCTCACCGGCGGCCAGATCCCGACCCGCTTCGTGATCCCCGATACGGAGGAGCAATACAATAAAGAGAATTTTTACGAAGCGCGTACCCGCCAGGGCGGCACCAACACGCTTTCGAGCAAAGTTTGGTGGGATAAATAAGCGGAATTTATGCGCTGTTTGCCTGTGAAGTGAATGACCGATACGGATTGCCGACCAAAATCGGCAGTCCGTATCGCTTTTTAAGCCTGAAATTTTTCGATCCGTGAATGAGGTATTTCAATGCGTTTCCTTGTCTTAACCATAATAGTTCTTTCCTAAACCAAAACCCATGATCAAAAAAGTATTCATTGCCGCCGCCCTCTTCTGTTCTGCCGGTTTTGCCGCACAGGCTCAGAAGTATTCGATCGTCATCAAAGGCGGTCATGTGATTGACCCCAAAAACAATATCAACAGCATCATGGACGTCGCGCTGAAAGGCGACACGGTAATGCTCGTTGCCCAAAACATCGACGCCAAGGAAGGTGTGCAGGTGGTGAATGCGAAAGGCCTTTTCGTGACGCCGGGCCTGATCGACATGCATTCGCACAATTTCTTCGGCACCAAAATGGACCAGACTTACAGCAACGGTCCTAACGCCCTTCCTCCCGACGGCTTCACATTCCGCACCGGCGTTACCACCGTTGTGGATGCAGGCTGCGCGGGTTGGAAATCCTTCCCTGATTTCAAGAAACAAACCATTGACGCTTCCCGCACCCGCGTGCTCTCGTTCCTGAACATCGTAGGCGAAGGTATGCGCGGCGGCACGTACGAGCAGAACGTCGAAGACATGGATGCTGCCGCTACCGCCAAAGTCGCGAAAGAATATCCTGAACATATCGTCGGTATCAAGCTTGCCCATTTCAATGGTTACAACTGGACGCCTACCGACCGCGCTGTGGAAGCCGGCAAGCTGGCCAATATTCCGGTCATGATCGATTTCGGCGGCAGCCAGCCGGTATTGCCCATTGAAGAGCTTTTCATGAAACACCTCCGCCCGGGCGACATTTTCACGCACTGCTTCGGCCAGCTTGCCAGCCGCGAGCCGATCGTGGACGTGAAAGCCGGTAAAGTGAAGCCATTCGTGTATGAAGCACGCAAAAAAGGCATCATTTTCGATGTGGGTTACGGAGGTATCAGCTTCGCATTCTCGCAGGCGATCCCGGCCATCAAAACCGGTTTTTATCCCAACACTATCAGCACGGACATCCATACCGGCAGTATGAACAATGCCATGAAGGACATGCTGAATGTGATGTCCAAATTCTTAGCCATGGGTATGGATCTGCCGGCGGTGATCAAAGCCAGCACCTGGGCTCCGGCACAAGCCATTCACCGCGAAGAGCTGGGTAATCTCTCGGTGGGTTCACGTGCGGACGTATCCGTATTGCGCGTACTCGACGGCAAGTTCCAGATGAACGACACCGGCACATTCGGTTTCTTCGATTACACCGGCGCCAAAGTACAGGGCAAGCAGAAACTCGAAGCCGAAGTGACGATCCGCGCAGGTAAGGTGGTGTACGACCTGAATGGCCTGACCAACCCTATCGTGGTTTCAAGAAGATAATCTGAACGGGAGCTCTGGATGATTTAACCAGACAGGGCCCCGATTGATATTTTACCTAATTTTACCTACTCAATATATTCCTGCCGCACATTTTCTTGTCTTATGAAACTACCAATTCTCTCTTTAACGACGATCCTGACCCTAACCCTTGGAGGCCCGCAGACCGCGAAGGCGCAGACTATGCCAAAAGAAGAACTGATTTTCCTGACCTCCGAATGGAAAGGTGAACGCTTCCCCGACGGCCGCCCGAAAATCTCCGACGACCTCGTCCGCCGCGCAAAGGACATCAATATCGAAGAAGCCTGGGTAGTGCTCAAAAACGAAGGCTATAACTGCCAGTTTGAAGGCAACTGGAAAATCGTGCACGACGACGTGGTGATCGCCGGCCGTGCACTGACGGCGCAGTTCATGCCTTCACGCCCGGATATCGAAAAGAATATCAAAGACCGCGGTGCCAAACAAGGCCGCATCGGCAATACCAACTCCTGGCCGATCGACATGCTCAGCAAAGGCGACGTATACGTAGCCGACGGTATGGGCAAAATAGTGGAAGGTACGCTGATCGGCGATAACCTGGCCAATTCTATTTTTGCCAAAACCGGCAATGGTGTGGTATTCGACGCCTCCGTGCGCGACCTCGACGGCCTCTCCAAAATCCCCGGTTTCAATGCATTCGTCCGTGATTTCGATCCTTCGTATCTCAAAGACGCGGTGGTCACCGGCATCAATACTCCTATTCGCATCGGCCGCGCGGTAGTACTTCCCGGCGATCTGGTTTTGGCCAAAAAAGAAGGGGTAATCTTCGTCCCGTCGCACATGGTCGAGAAAGTGGTGCAAACCGCCGAATTCATCGCACTGCGTGACAAATTCGGCATTCAAATGCTGAAAGAAGGCAAATACACCCCAGGCCAGATTGACAGCCAATGGACCGACGCTCTGAAAACAGACTTCCTGAAATGGCTCGACAAGAACCCGAACGAAATCCCTATGAAGCGTTCGGAGCTAGACGAATACATGAAAAAAAGAACCTGGTAAACGAGTAATCCGGCCGGGTTTTAAGCATTTCCTGTTTGGTGAAGCAGACAGGAATTTTCTTTCGCTTTTTTAAAATAGCATTTTAAATACATTTATATGAATATTTACAAGCTTATGTCCGCCGTCGCCGCGGTTTGCCTGCTGATAGCGCTCTACCTCGCTTTCACGGGGAGCCTCCCTTCGGCCGGCCCCTTCTTCATTGCATTCTTCCTGTCGCTGGCCATCAGTTTCAGGGGATATGAAAAACTAAAAGGTTTCACTTACACCACCGTGATTTTCGCGGCGGTAACCACCGCATTATACTACCCTCAGCATTTCCTCACGGTGGGCGACTTTAAACTTTCAACGCTGATCACTCCACTCATCCAGATCATCATGTTCGGGATGGGTACTTCCATGAGTTTCGGCGACTTTGTGGGGGTGGTTAAAATGCCCAAAGGGGTACTGATCGGCGTAGTGAGCCACTTTATCATCATGCCGACGATCGGTTATACACTTGCGAACATCAGCGGCTTCCCGCCTGAAATCGCTGCTGGGATCATTCTCATCGGCTGCTCACCGAACGGCATGGCTTCCAATGTGATCTCTTACCTGGCGAAAGCGAACCTGGCTCTGTCCATTACCATTACCGCCATTTCCACCATGCTCGCGCCTATCGTAACGCCGGTCCTCATGAGCATGCTCGCAGGCGCGTTCGTGAAAATCGACACGCTGCATATGATGTGGGATATCATTAAAATGGTGATCATCCCGATCGGCGCCGGGCTTATCTTCAATAAGCTGTTCAGCGGAAAAGTAAAATGGCTGGATGCCGCTATGCCATTGGTATCGATGGGCGGTATCGCGTTCATTATCGTAATCATCACGGCTGCCGGCCGCGACAGTCTGCTTTCCATCGGGCCTGCATTGCTGCTCCTCGTGTTAATCCACAATCTCTCGGGTTACACGCTCGGTTACTGGTCGGGGCGCCTGTTCCGCATGAGTGAGCGCGACTGCCGTACGATTGCCATTGAAGTAGGCATGCAAAATGGCGGTTTGGCTTCCGGTATTGCCAAGGAAATGGGTAAAATGGCCACCGTAGGCCTCGCTCCCGCAATCTTCGGACCACTGATGAACATTACCGGTTCCATCCTCGCCTCCTGGTGGCAAGGCAAACCCACCGGCGATGAAGATACTTATGTAGAAACGGGCAGAGCCCATTAAAATGAACGAGGCGCAGTTATTAGCTGCGCCTCGTTTTTTTGTCAAGTGTTGACAGGAGTTGTCATTCGCGGTCAGGTATTGTCAATTTTGTTGGATAAATTCTTAACTAATCCTGACCATTCCTGACCACCCTTGACCATTTCTGACTTCCTCCCCTTCCTCCCTTTCGACCTTCCTCCCAAAAATATCAATCCTCTTCCAGCAACAGCTGCATATAAACCAAATCCAGCCACTGGTCGAATTTATAAGCTACTTCTTTGAGGTAACCCTTCTCCACAAACCCATATTTCTTGTGAAATTCAATGCTTGCGCGGTTCGAGGCATCAATGCAGCCTATCATCGTATGCAGGCCCGACTCCTTCGCTCGTTGGATGAGGCTCCCTAGCAATTTACCACCTACGCCCATGCCACGCGACTTTTCGTCGAGGTAAATGGAATGCTCCACACTGAATTTGTATCCGATTTTCGGGCGGAAAATATTGTAGGAACCATAACCGATCACTTCGCCTTCCAGCTCTGCCACAATCACCGGCATACCGTCATAGAACATCTGTTCAAACCAGGCTTTTTGTTGTTCCATGGTCCGGGCTTCGTAATCATAAATAGCCGTGGTGTTCAGAATAGCGTGGTTGATAATTTCCAACAGCGAAGGCAGATCCTTAGGAGCGGCACTTCTGATGATCAAATCCATCAAAATAAAGCAGGTCGTTATACAGGTTTCAATATTAGGGTCAAAAATACCTTATTATTTTAAAAAATTTCACGTCTTATCCACGTTCTGTTTTACGTTTTTTTCTAATTCTTTTGAAAATCCTGAATTTCGAATAGCTTTGCCTCAACTTTAGGGGTGTCCCGACATGCGGACTGAGATCATACCCTTTGAACCTGATGCAGCTAGTACTGCCGAAGGGAAAAGCAGGTGTTACTGTGCACGTAGCTCCGTCTATTCTTTCTTCATAGGTCCATCCCTGAGTTTTTTGTATTTAAAACTGAATCAGGAATGGAAATCATCCTAAACGGTCAGACAAAGCAAATAGCCGTCACTTACACGGTAGGGCAACTCGTATCCGAGCTGTTTCCCTCCGGCAAAGGCATCGCAGTAGCCATCAACCAATCGGTAGTCCCGAAATCCGACTGGCCCACGCGCCAATTCTCCCCCAACGACCAGATTACGCTCATTACCGCCACCCAGGGCGGCTAGCATTGCATTGTCCTGTATCCACCATTTAACCAGAAAAACAGCATCATGAAGACAGAAAAAACGCCGGAAACCATCACCCGTGACCCGTTTCCGAATTCGAAGAAAATATATGTGAAAGGGCAAATCCACGACATTTCCGTGGCCATGCGCGAGATTTCACTGAACGATACGCGCATACATGGCGGCCCGCATTCAGGTCGCCTCGGAGCCAGCGAGCCCAATGAGCCGGTAACCGTGTACGACACCAGCGGCCCTTATACCGATCCCAACATTGAAATAGACGTCAAAAAAGGCCTTCCTGCATTACGTGCGGAATGGGTACGCTCGCGCGGGGACGTGGAGGAACTGGAAACGATTTCCTCTGAATACGGCCGGATGCGCCTCGCCGACGCGAAGCTCGACTATTTGCGGTTCGCACATAATGCAAAGCCGTTACGCGCCAAAGCCGGGCAGAACGTTTCTCAGCTGCATTATGCCAAAAAGGGTATTATCACGCCGGAAATGGAATACATCGCCATCCGCGAAAATCAGCGCATTGACGCGCATTTGCAGTCGCTGAATGGTAAAGCTGGCGCACTGGCGCACCAGCACGCCGGACATAGTTTTGGGGCAAATACGCCGAAAAGCCACATTACCGCCGAGTTTGTAAGACAGGAAGTAGCGGCCGGAAGAGCGGTAATCCCTTCGAATATCAACCACCCGGAGAGCGAACCGATGATTATCGGCCGGAATTTTCTGGTGAAAATCAATGCCAATATCGGCAACTCGGCCGTTTCGTCGAGCATTGAAGAAGAGGTCGAAAAAGCCGTCTGGGCATGCCGCTGGGGTGCCGACACCATTATGGACCTGTCCACCGGCAAGAACATCCACGAGACCCGCGAGTGGATCATCCGCAATACGCCGGTGCCCATTGGTACCGTACCTATTTACCAGGCTTTGGAGAAAGTAAATGGCAAAGCCGAAGACCTGACCTGGGAGCTTTTCCGCGATACGCTCATCGAGCAGGCCGAACAGGGTGTGGACTATTTCACAATTCATGCGGGCGTCCTGCTGCGCTACATACCGCTGACTGCCAAACGCATCACCGGCATTGTTTCGCGTGGCGGGTCGATCATGGCGAAATGGTGCCTGGCGCATCACAAAGAAAACTTCCTGTACACGCATTTCGAGGAGATCTGCGAAATCATGAAGGCTTACGATGTGGCATTCTCTTTGGGCGACGGCCTACGCCCCGGCAGCATTGCCGATGCTAACGATGCCGCACAGTTCGCGGAGCTCGAAACGCTGGGCGAATTGACCAAAATCGCCTGGAAGCACGATGTGCAGACGATCATCGAGGGCCCCGGCCACGTACCGATGCATTTGATCAAAGAGAATATGGAGAAGCAGTTGAAACACTGCCATGAAGCGCCATTCTACACATTAGGCCCATTGACAACCGACATCGCGCCCGGTTACGACCACATTACCTCGGCCATCGGCGCGGCCATGATCGGCTGGTTCGGCACGGCTATGCTTTGCTACGTAACCCCGAAGGAGCATTTGGGATTACCCAATAAAAAAGATGTAAAAGACGGTGTGATCACCTACAAAATCGCCGCCCATGCCGCCGACCTCGCCAAAGGCCATCCCGGCGCACAGTACCGCGACAATGCATTGAGTAAAGCCCGCTTCGAGTTCCGCTGGGAAGATCAGTTCAACCTTTCGCTGGACCCCGACACCGCACGTGAGTTTCACGATGAAACGCTTCCGGCCGAAGGGGCCAAGGTTGCGCATTTCTGTTCAATGTGCGGCCCGAACTTCTGCTCGATGAAGATCACACAGGATGTCCGCGACTATGCAGAGGAAAACGGACTGGCTACCGAAGAGGCCGTGGCGGAAGGTATGCAGCAGAAAGCGCGGGAATTTGCAGAAAAAGGCAGCGAGATTTATCTGTAATGGAGCTCATCGTCATAACTCACCCGGAAATACTGTCCGAAGAAGCCGGTATCGTCAACCGGCTCTTCGCACACGGACTTGCACGCCTGCATGTGCGCAAGCCCAAAGCCACGGAAACCGAGCTGCGAATATGGCTGGAACAGATCGATCCGCAATTCCGAGGACGCATTGCACTGCACCAGCATCATGAGCTTGCCCATGAGTTTGGCATTACCGGGTTGCATTTCACTGAGAAAAACAGGCTGACGCAGAGCGAGGAAACATTGGAAATATTGAAAAGCGATGGATTCACAATCAGCACCTCGACACATGATCCGGAAGAACTTGAAAGACTTTCGCACCGCTTTGATTATGCATTCCTGGGGCCGGTTTTTGATAGTATTTCAAAGGCTGGTTATTCGGCGAAGGTCCCTCCTGATTTCAGATTGCAAAAACATAATTACCCAAATCAAGTGATAGCCTTAGGCGGCATTGATGCTGAAAATTTAAAATCTGCACTAGAAATGGGCTTTGATGGCGCAGCGGTACTGGGCAGCATCTGGCAAAATCCCGACAATGCTGTTGCTCAGTTTGAAAATCTAAAATCATTACAATTATCTCTAAAATCATCTCAGCATCCTTCATCTCAACAATCATCATTTCAGCAGTCATCCTGCATCCCCAGGTTAAAACCCGGGGCAATAGATTTTGCATTGGAGATCGATGTATTTGAACAAAAACAAATCGGCTCAAAAGCAAAAGCAGTCCATTGCCCCGGGTTTCAACCCGGGGATCCGGAGAAAAAGGATGCAGCTGATTTTATAGACAAATTGCATTTTATCTCCAATGAAACCGGTACCATGTCGCATATCGACAGCATTCGCCTGGCTCTGGAAGCGGGCTGCCGGTGGATTCAGTTACGGGTGAAGAACCGGCCGGAGGAAGAGGTGCTGCCTATTGCCTGGGAAGCTACGCAGTTGTGTGACCGCTATGAGGCGAAGCTTATTATTAATGATTTTCCGCGCGTTGCCCTTGCCGTGGAAGCCCATGGGCTGCATCTCGGGCTCACGGACATGCCTATACCCGAGGCGCGTGCATTCGTGGGCGAGAAAATGGTGATCGGTGGCACGGCTAATACCTGGGACGATATTGTTCGCCGGATCGGTGAAGGGGCGGATTACATTGGCCTCGGGCCGTTCCGGTTTACCAATACCAAGCAAAACCTGAGTCCTATTCTGGGCATAGGTGGCTACTCCGCTTTGATGCACCAGATGCGGCAGGCCGGTCATTCCACACCCATTATCGCCATCGGTGGCATTACATCCGACGATATCCGCGGGCTTCGCGAGGCAGGCCTTTATGGTGTGGCAATGTCCGGCGCGTTGATTGCCGCGGCCGATCCGCAAAAAACATTTTACCAAATCCAACAAGCATTATGTTGACCATTGCAGATAAAACATTTCAATCCAGGCTCTTCACTGGTACTGGCAAATTCAGTTCGGCGACGGTGATGGAAGAGGCACTGCTGGCTTCCGGCTCCGAACTGGTGACAGTTGCCTTACGCCGCGTAGATGTACACGACGCGGGCGACGACGTTCTCAGCCACCTGACGCACGATCACATTCACTTGTTACCCAATACTTCCGGCGTGCGCACGGCTAAAGAAGCGGTTTTCGCCGCGCAGCTCGCGCGCGAGGCATTGGAAACCAACTGGCTAAAACTCGAAATTCACCCCGACCCGAAATACCTCATGCCGGATCCGATCGAGACTCTGAAGGCAACCGAGGAACTCACCAAACTGGGTTTTGTGATCCTGCCTTACATTCATGCCGATCCTGTGCTTTCCAAAAGGCTGGAAGAAGCAGGGGCATCAGCGGTCATGCCGCTCGGCTCGCCGATCGGCAGTAACAAAGGTTTAAAAACCATTGATTTTCTTGAAATTATCATCGAGCAGAGCAAGGTTCCGGTGGTAGTAGACGCGGGTATCGGCGCGCCGTCGGATGCCGCGAAAGCAATGGAGATCGGGGCTGACGCGGTATTGGTTAATACCGCCATTGCGGTGGCCGGGGATCCCGTCGCCATGGCGGAGGCTTTCAAACTCGCCGTGCAATCGGGAAGAATGGCCTATGAAGCCAAATTAGGATCGAAGGGGAGACTGGCAGTGGCCAGCAGCCCGTTAACCGCATTTCTGGATGAGCTTTAAAGAAGAATTTGCCCGGTATTCCTGGGATACGGTTAAGGAAACCATTTATACCAAAACCGCCGCGGATGTGGAACGGGCATTGACCGCTCCTAAAAGAACATTGGACGATTTCATGGCGCTGATTTCCCCTGTCGCTATCGCCTACCTGGAACCGATGGCCAGGTTAAGCCGGCAGCTGACCCGGAAGCGCTTTGGAAATACCATTCAAATGTACGTGCCGCTGTATTTGTCCAATGAGTGTACCAATATATGTACCTACTGCGGGTTTAGTCTGGATAATAAAGTACGCCGGCGAACCTTGACCGACAGTGAAATCCTGCGGGAAGTCGAAGTGATCAAAAATATGGGCTACGAACACGTGCTGCTTGTTACCGGCGAAGCGAACCAGACCGTGCATGTGGAGTATTTTAAAAAGGTATTGAAGCTGATCCGCCCGCATTTCGCGCAGGTATCTATGGAAGTACAGCCGCTCGACCGCGATGAATACGAGAAGCTGATCCCGCTTGGCCTGCATTCGGTACTGGTTTATCAGGAAACCTATCATCAGGAAGATTACCGGAAGCATCATCCGAAAGGTAAAAAAGCCAATTTCAATTACCGGCTCGAAACACCCGACCGGCTCGGCCAGGCAGGTATTCACAAGATGGGCTTGGGGGTATTGATCGGTTTGGAAGACTGGCGCACCGACAGTTTCTTCACCGCCCTGCATTTGAATTACCTTGAAAAAACCTACTGGCAAACGCGGTACAGCCTCTCATTCCCACGCCTGCGACCCTTCTCCGGCGGCCTGGAACCGAAGGTGGAGATGAGTGACCGGGAACTGGTACAACTGATTTGTGCCTACCGGATTTTCAACGAGGAAGTCGAACTGTCGCTCTCCACGCGTGAATCCGAGAAATTCAGGAACCATTGCATTCAATTGGGTGTAACATCCATCAGCGCCGGCTCCAAAACCAACCCGGGCGGCTACGCAGTCGAGCCGGAATCACTCGAACAATTCGAAATCTCGGACGAGCGAAGCCCTGCTGAGATCGCCCGGATGATCCGCAACGCAGGCTACGAGCCGGTTTGGAAGGATTGGGACGCTTCTTTAATTTTGAATGATTGACCGGGTCGCCGGTGCGATGACTGAATGATTGAATAAAACAAATTCAGTCATTCAGTCATTCAGTCATTCAGTCATTCAGTCATTCAATTATTATGTTCACACCCATCGAACGAAAACGCTACGCGCGCCAGATCATCATGCCGGAAATGGGGCTGGAAGGTCAGGAGAAGCTGAGTGCCGGCAAAGTGGCCGTGATAGGCGCAGGCGGGCTCGGCTGCCCGGTCCTGCAATACCTGGTGGCTGCGGGTGTAGGGGAGATCGGTATTATCGACGACGACACTGTGGACCTTACCAACCTGCACCGGCAAATACTGTATTCCGCCGATGATATTGGTAAAAACAAGGCCATTACCGCAGTCGAAAAACTCTCGGTACTCAACCCATTTGTGCACCTTACCGCCTATCCCGATCGGCTGACTGCCGAAAACGCGGCAGATTTACTTCATAGTTATGATCTTGTTATCGACGGTTCCGACAATTTCGAAACCCGTTACCTCGTCAACGATTTTTGTGTGGAATTGAACAAACCCTTTGTTTTCGGCTCTATTCTGCGTTTCGAAGGACAGGTTTCGGTGTTCAACTACCAGGGAGGGCCTACCTACCGGTGCCTTTTTCCCGACGCCGAGGAAGGCGATAATTGTGCGGAAGCGGGGGTAATGGGCGTATTACCCGGCATTATCGGCACATATATGGCCAATGAGGCGATCAAGATCATGGCAGGCATTGGCGAACCATTGTCAGGCAAATTACTGGTTATCAACACGCTTTCAAATACCCAATCCGTCTTTGAATTTTCTAGATCAGCGTCCGCGGTTCCTGCAAAGTCTCCGGAAGCAACTGTCAAACAACCTGCTGAGGGAAATACACGCGAAATGTCTTACGACGAATTCGAGGCATTGCGGGAAGCGGATCCCGGACAGATTTTGCTTGTAGATGTACGCGAATATTATGAATTTGAGGCGGATAACTTCGGCGGGGAGAATATCCCGCTCTCCGAAATCCCCGAAAGTATCCAGACATTCCCTTCGGGCAAAAAAGTCGTTTTTTACTGTACTAGCGGCAAACGAAGCTTGCAGGCAGCGAAGCTCCTGACGCAAAGCGGTTACGAAGGACAGAGTTTCTGGGCACAGCACTGGTAATTGATTATGCAAGTCAAACCGACACACCTTCTTTCCGGCGTTGTGCGGCATTTTCTGGTCATAGAAAGTGATACACAATCAGCTATGCGGATCTTTTCGGATGGCAATACAGGGGTGGTGTTCAACTACGGCGACCCGCTTTTTTATCAAAATGAAACGCATTCCGCCCCCGCACCCCTTCCTGCAAGCTTTTTATATGGCCAACTCGATACATACAGGAATGTCTGGGTGGAGGGGAAAATCCGCCTGCTTATCGCGGTCCTGTTTCCGTTCGGGGCGACAGCGTTGTTTAAAATACCTGCACCGGAACTGAGAAATCAAATTGTCGGGTGTGTAGATTGTTTTGGAACCAACGTTGAGTGGATAAGCGATCAAATTGCCGCCTCGCCTGCGATTCATGACAAAATCAGGTTAGCAGAGCATTTTTTGCTAACCCATTTACAAAATCCGGGGCAAAATAACGCACTGGTAACCAATGCCATTGACATTATCCATTCACAAAATGGCCTGATTTCGGTTGCACAGCTTACCAGGCTGACCGGCGCAGCAGAGCGCCAGCTTCAACGCAAATTTGAAGAGCAGATCGGCATTTCACCGAAACGTTACGCCGGCATTACCCGCATGCAATACGCGCTCAGAATGCTGCGAAAAAGGTCCAGCTGTTTATCATTGGCCGGCATTGCCTGCGAAGTGGGCTTCTTCGACCAGGCCCACCTGATCCGCGAAATGAAGAACCTGTCGGGACTTACGCCCGGCCAGTACCTCAGCCCGCAAAACGTCCTGGCTGCGAATTTGATCCGGCTCGTTCATTAGTTTCTGCTGCTTGTCGGGTTTGTACAATACATGCCTTGTCTGTGCATGTACTTTTGGATAAAAAAGACAGCTATGAAACCGATCAAAATCGCAACGGCCCAGTTTGAAAACAAAAGCGGCGACAAAGAGTATAACCTTGGTGTAATTCGTCAGCTCGCCGGCGATGCCTCAAAAGCAGGTGCGCAGGTCATCGCATTTCACGAATGCTCTGTTACCGGCTACACTTTCGCACGAAACCTATCACGGGAGCAACTGCTCGCAATCGCCGAACCGATTCCGGATGGCCCGAGTATTCGCGCTTTGCAAGCCATTGCGGCAGAGCATAACATTGTAGTCCTGGCCGGCCTGTTCGAGAAAGATGCGGATGATAAAATGTACAAGGCCTACGTGTGCGTTGATCAAAACGGCCTCATTGCCAAATACCGCAAGTTGCACCCTTTCATTAACCCGAACCTTACGCCGGGCGATCGATATGTGATTTTCGATTTGTTAGGGTGGAAATGCGGGATACTTATTTGCTACGATAACAACATTATAGAGAATGTAAGGGCCACGAAACTGCTGGGAGCCGACATCATTTTCATGCCGCACGTAACGATGTGTACACCTTCCACCCGCCCGGGTGCGGGGTTTGTAGATCCGGCCCTCTGGCAAAACCGAGAAGCCGACCCAACCTCTCTCCGCCAGGAATTCGACGGGCTCAAAGGCCGCGCCTGGCTCATGAAATGGCTCCCCGCACGCGCCTACGACAATGCTGTGTACGCGATATTCTCCAACCCGATCGGCATGGACGACGACCAGCTCAAAAACGGCTGCTCCATGATCCTCGACCCCTTCGGCGACATCATCGCCGAATGTCGCAAACTCGACAACGACTTCACCATCGCCACACTCACCCCGGAAAAGCTGCAACAAGCCGGTGGGCACCGTTACATACAGGCCCGCCGACCGGAATTATACCGGGATGTGATCGGGCAAGGTCACGTCTCCGAGCAACGCGTGATTTGGCTGTAAAGCCTAAACTCCTTGAGTTCGCTCAATGAATTTAGCTAAATTGATTGAATTGAGCCTCGCATTTTGGTCATTTAGCGGGCAAATGAGCCAAACGTACTTACCGGCAATTTTGAGTTTAAGCAAAATTTAATAATCTATCAATTACGTAGATTAAATAGTTTTGCTATTTTTGTAACTCTATATTCCAAAATTCTAAAATTCACGGTAATGCTTGCCAAAGTGCTCTCGCTCAAACTGCCCTCGTCACCGACCTGGTATATCGTTCCGATTGCAGCCATCCTTCTGTTACTGGGGCTTCTCCTGACAAATGGTGTCATCAGCGTCAGCACCGAACAGGTTACAGATTTCCTTACGGGCGATTTCGCATTGTATGTACTGGTAGGTCTGGCAGCACAGCTTGTGGACGGCGCGTTGGGAATGGCTTACGGCGTTACTTCCAACTCGTTTTTGCTGAGCCTTGGCGTCACGCCCGCGGTAAGCAGCGCCAGCGTGCATTTTGCCGAAATGTTCACTACCGGCGCTTCGGCGATCTCGCATTTCCGTTTTAAGAATATCAATAAAAAACTTTTCAAGAGCCTACTCATACCAGGCGTATTAGGCTCAATTACAGGTGCATATATACTGTCGGATGTCATAGACGGCAATGCCATCAAACCGTTCATCGCCTTTTACATGCTGATATTGGGCGTGATTATCATCCGTAAGGCACTGCAAAAAACTTTTATCAAAAATAAAACCAGGCGCATCAGCATGCTCGCAGCGACGGGAGGCTTTCTGGATTCAATCGGCGGTGGCGGCTGGGGACCCATCGTCACTTCTACCCTGCTCGGACAAGGCCGCGATCCCCGCTACACTATCGGGTCGGTGAATGCCGCAGAATTTGCCGTGGCATTCGCAAGCGGTATTACTTTTATGCTTTTTACAGGGGTTGACAGCTGGAAAGTCGTTCTCGGGTTGATTGTCGGCGGCGTCATGGCCGCTCCTTTCGGCGCCATACTTGTGGGTAAGATCAAACGCAAGCCGCTGATGCTCCTCGTGGGTGTACTGGTAATCGGCCTGAGCATCCGGACTATCCTACTCAGCATTTAACAGACCATTTCCCACCATATCCGACGCATTTTGCCTAGTTTTGTACAAAACAGGCACATTACCATGCTCACCGATTTCGGTTATATACTGCTCTTCATTATCGCCGCGCTGATATTGCTCGGCGTGATGCTCACCATTGCGAAATTTCTCCGCCCGCATAATCCCAACGAAGAGAAGCTGTCTACCTACGAGTCCGGCGAAGAGCCGCTGGGGAATGCCAATATCCAGTTCAATGTCCGGTTCTACGTCGTTGCATTGATTTTCGTACTGTTTGAAGTGGAGTTGCTGTTTCTTTTCCCCTGGTCGGTAGTATTTGGAAGCGAAGAGCTCATCGCGCAAACGAACGGCCAATGGGGCTGGTTTGCCATGGCAGAAATGACCGTTTTCATAGGTATCCTCATTTTCGGCCTCGCCTACGCCTGGGCCAAAGGCTACCTCGACTGGGTCCTGCCCAAGCCGCAGATTCCGGAAGTCAAATCCCCGGTTCCGGCAGATTTGTATGCTAAAGTCAACGAACGGTACAAGAAATAGTACTTCTAGTCGATCCAGTTTTCTAACTTTAGATTGTCTAGATTCTTGAAATCCTTCGTGTTGCGCGTTGCCAACGTTAGGCGATGCGCGATAGCTGTGGATCCGATCAGTAGATCAAATTCACCAGTCGGTAAGCCGGCCTGCCGCAAAGCTGCCTTTTGCCGAGCGTATTCGTCAAAGCTCTCCCCTATCAGCAATATGCGGCCGGAAAAAGCAGCACGCAACCAATTCAAATTTTGACGGTTTGCAGGACGACGGTTCATTGCGCTATTTTCCACTCCAAACATCAATTCCAAAATCGTGATTTCTGATAAGTGGCAGGAATTTAGCCCGACTGCTTCGAGCCTGTTAGCAAGACCTTCATGTCCCTTGAACAAGTGAATGCAAATATTAGTATCCAGCAAGTAGCTCATAGGTTTACCTCACGCGAGCGGTCGCTGCGTGCATTGTAGATCATCGATTCCAGCTCCTCGGCGGTCTCCTCTCCCCGCCAACTACCAATAAATTTTTTCATTGCAGCCTCTTGGTCGGTATTCCGCATCGAATAGTCGCCGTGAGTTTCCTTTACCAGCAGGCCCAGCCGCTCGGCCAGCCCTTTTAACAGAGCAAAATCAATATCGCTTTCTGTCTCAATAGTGATTGTATGTGCCATATGTCGCTTTTCAAGAAAAAACTCCGTTCCTAAGACCACGGTTCCAATTTACAGAAATCTCCGGGTTGTTCAAAAAACCACGCCTTTTGTTATCTTAGATATATAACTTTTTGATAAACAACTCCATAAATTATCGAAAGGAGTGGTTGATTTATCGAATTATATTGACAGTTACTTAAAAAATACCGATTTTTCGGGCTTAGTACCCATTCTGTCATCATCAACAAAATACTATGGAGGCTTTCACAAAGAACTTACGCGCGGGGCGTGAACGAAAAGGATTTTCCGTCGCTCAAATGGCGTCATCACTCCAAATCAGCGAAGAACAATATAACGAGCTGGAAAGCGGGCAGGTAGCTCCTTCGGTTGACATCCTTAAACAACTCTCCAAAGTCCTTAACTGCACTGTGCCTGAACTGATCACCGACCGCCCTGTGCAGCAAATCGTTCGCGACATTCCCCTTGGGCAATTTTCGCCCGAGTCGCTGAGCGAAATGGACAAGGATACCTATATTAAAATCCTCGAAAACCAGCTGCGCACGCTGCTCGCCGAGAAAAAAGGGGCCTGACCTAGTGCATTCCGCCCCATTTTTTCATATGCGGACGCGGAAAGAACACAAACCCCAATTGCAGGTAAAGCTGGTTTACCTTTAAACGGGACAGATCATCGACCGTTACATTGTCGCCCTTCCATTTACGCCTTCCAAGAACAGGCTGATGGTAGGTCAGCTTGCCGCTCAGGTACACTTTTTCGTGAATTTTGGGCAGAAAATTCATTTTGTAATCCACCCCGATACCTCCATGCAGATTGATATTGGCGGTATACAGCTTCACGGCCTGGTAAGCCGAGGGGTTGTTCAGCAACTGCTGGGCAGATACGGACGCATTGCTTTTGATATTGAGCCTGTACAACATGAAATCGGCACCTAACGGTATCGTCACGTTCCAGCGCGCATTATTTACGAGTTTGGGTCCGCCGTCGGTGCCAATGCCGAATCCGTTCAGATATGCCTTGCGCGTATCGCGGTCGGAGGTGTAGTTGGTGCTATTCATGACGATAATCCTGGCCTCAGAGAACCACCGCTCCGATTCGGTGCGACGAGCGAGCACGAGATTCCCCATAAAAGATGTGAACGGTTTTACCTGCAGACGGGCAAGCTGGTCGCGCAGGGATTTGTTGTTCGGCAGCATTCCAAGCTCCGCATAAACGGCCATTCCACTTTTGAATATCCTGACGGTGGAGTCCGATTGGGCCGACGCTCCGCCGATACAAAAGGCCGAAAGCAGGAAACAGATGAGTAATTTTCGTTTCATATAGTTGATGGTTTGTGTTTGTTTTGTAACGCCGCCTGAAACGGTTTCTTGCCAAATATGGTTAGTTTTGCAGACGAACAATGTATTTTAAAGCAATATCCGTACCAAAATCCGGCATCTTCAAATATTCATGAGTGAACGAATCAAAACCGGCGACGGCGGTATTATCCTGACCAATGCAGAGGACCTGATGAACTGGGCCCGCCTGTCGTCGCTATGGCCAATGGGCTTCGGTTTGGCGTGCTGCGCGATAGAGATGATGGCAACCTACGCGGCCAACTACGATCTCGAACGCTTCGGTATTATGCCGCGGCCTTCGCCCCGGCAGTCGGACGTGATGATTGTGGCCGGGACGGTTACTTTCAAAATGGCCGACCGTATCCGGCGGCTGTACGAACAAATGCCGGAACCGCGCTATGTGATCTCGATGGGCAGCTGCTCCAACTGCGGTGGCCCTTACTGGGAGCATGGGTACCACGTCGTGAAGGGCGTCGACCGCATTATCCCGGTGGATGTATACGTACCCGGATGCCCGCCCCGGCCCGAGGCGCTTATCGGAGGCTTTATGAAGTTACAGGAAAAAATCCGCGGCAAACAGGAGGCCGTCCCGGGCCTCTTCCTTGAAATGGAAGCCGCAGGGTCACAAGCTGTTTTATCCTAATCCTACCTATGACTTTTCAGGAAATCGTCGATATTATTGCCGCCCAGTTTCCGGAATACGCCATCACGGCCGAAACCAGGAACCTGCAATCTGCGCTGAATGCCCCCGCGCAAGGTATCGCATCCATCTGCCGTTTTTTACATGAAGACGAAAGGCTGTATTTCGACTACCTGGCCTGCATTACAGCCATCGATAACGGTGCCGCAGCCGATACGATGGAACTGATTTATAACCTCACATCCATTCCCTACGGCCGGGACCTGACCCTGAGAACCGTTTTTCCAAGAAATACGACCAAGACGACCCTGCCGTCCGTGCCCACTGTGAGCCACATCTGGCGCACAGCAGACTGGCATGAGCGCGAAGCGTTCGACCTGATGGGCATTACCTTTGAAGGTCACCCGGATCTCCGGCGTATCCTGCTTCCCGAAGACTGGGAAGGCCACCCGCTTCGCAAGGACTACAATGCCCAGGAAAGGTACCATGGCATTTATGTTCGCTACGAAGATGGTAAGGCGCTGGAACCGTCCACTGATCCGGATAGGGCATAGCATATGTTTTCCGTGCATTCGGGCAAATAATCACGCATATTTGGTAGCATGAAAAAGCCTCGTTATTTTTCGTTACTAAATTTTAATGATCACCCGCATGCGCTTCATCATACTGACGGCCCTCTTTCTCGGCTCTTTGCAATCAGCACTCGCAGTCACCGACTCACTTATTATCAAGGGTCGGATCAATAACCTCAACGGACGGCTTTACCGTCAGGCTCCGTTTATCACCTTTTCACGAAACAATATCCTGCAACCCCAATCGGAACTGAGCAAACAGGCCGATTTACAGGCTGACGGGACTTTCCGCGTTTCTCTTCCTATGCTTTTCCCGCAGGAAGAAATTTATATGGATTACGGTGGAAAAGCGTTCACTACTTTTCTCGGATCGCCCGGGACCGTCGAAATTACTTTCGATGGAGATTCTATTGGCAGAGCTAAAAAGCTGTTCTATTTCGCAGGAGCCAATGCAGACGCCAACAATCAATATCCTTTATATCTGGCCGCGGAAAACCAGCGTTTGAACAGCAGCAGGACACTGGGGACCGATTTTTTCAAAACATTTTGGGAGAAAAGCCCGTCCGACGCCCGCTTTATCGCCGAGAGCCGCGGTGAACTGCGGCTCGGATCAGTCAAAGCGGCTACGCAAAGTACAGTAACATCGCCTGTTTTGTATAATTGGGTCAAATCGGTTACGGACGAGGAACAGTTGCAGATTTTGTATGAACACGCATTGAGCAATCAGTATCAGGTCAGCAAGGCGCTGCTCGACAGCCTTAAACGCCTCGACCGGGCACCGTTGACCGGACAGCGGGTGATTTGGGCCAACCGGTTCGGCAACTACGCCGACCAGTTGGTAGAAGGAAAAAAATTCGACAACCCCAGCAGAACCAATTCATTGCCGGTGAAATTAATGGCAGCGCTGATCCGCGACAATTCCAAAAGCCTTTCTGCGGACGACCGCCAGCACCTGAACCAGATCGCATCGAACGGCCTGGCCGAAAAAGGTGAGCTCGATTTCATGAACAAGCTTTTTGCCCGCAATGAAATGGTGTTGAACCTGCTTTTCAACTACGAGCGAGAGAGCCGCATTTACGGGGATTTGTTCGACAGCACCGCCACCGAGTTTCTCAAAGTCCGCTACCTCGCCAAAAACCTTTACAAATACACCTATCAGCAGCAGTTGTTACTCAATAAGCACATTCAATCCCGGACCGGCATACCGCAGTTCAGGCAATCGCTCGACGAGATCGTTCAGCTCGAAGTGAAGGACAGCGCAGATATCCGCAAGCTGGTGGATTTCAAAAATGCACGTACCGCACCGGTCGAGGCATTGCCCGGCTATTACCTCAGCGCTTCCAACGACCGCGGTACTTCCTGGTTCAACGGGATTGTCGATGGACTGAAAGGAAAAACAATCTACCTCGTCAAGTGGAATATCGAGGATGCCAAGAGCCGCGAGGAACTGGATTTCATCCCGACGTTGCAAGCCAGGCTGCCGGAAGATATCGTCTTCCTGTTCGTGCACTTTTCAACCGAAAATTATACGGTTTCGGATGCTTTGCTGCGGCAATACATTGTGCGGCACAGGTTAAAAGGCATTCACATGTCAGTAAACGATAGTCAGGCGATGGACCTGCTGTTCCGTCTCAATCCGCTGGATTTCGCGACATTTTCCATTATCCGGCCAAACGGCAAGTTCGCCACCAAAAATGCCCCGGCACCAAGCGAAACGGAAAAGACGGCCAAGGCGCTGATCGAGGTCAACAGCCAGTAGTTTTATACCTCGCATTGGTGCGTTTGCGTTAAGAAACAGTTGATTTGGAATCCGGATAGCCCATGTGCAAATATTTGCTGTTGTTTCTGATGCTTTCCTTCTGCGCGTCGGCACAAAACCCCGACAGCCTGGAAGTGCACAGCCGCGACAGTATCCGGTACACCAATCTCAAAGCCCGGATGTCCAAAACCAAGTTCTCGCGGGCGGTTTACCGGCTGCTATTCAGGGATGTGTACAACCAGGGCAAGGTAACCGAGGTCAAGGAGATTGAAACTAACCCGTTCACGCCCTACGAAGGCATGGTAATCCGGAAAATCTACATCCGACAGCTGAATATCCTGGGCGAATCGGTTTATGATACCACCCGGAAAGGCAACCAGCTTGAAAGGTTTTTAAGTAAAAGTGTCCATACCAACACACGGGAAGGTATTATCCGGAAATCTTTCCTGCTGTTTTCGGAGGGCGACGATATCCAGGCGCATGTGCTGAAAGATACCGAACGTCTTTTACGCTCCAACCGGATGTTCGTCGATGCGCGTATCATTGTCATTCCCCGAAAGGATGTGACCTGGATGGCGGACATTATCGTGCTCATTCAGGATTCGTGGTCGCTCAATTTCTCGGGGAGCTTCAGTTCGTTCAATAAATTCGGCATAGGACTTGAAAACATCAACGTGCGGGGAACGACGCATTCCCAGCGAACGGCTATTCGCTGGGATTCGAGGGACTCCGTGCGAAAGTTTCAGTTCCGTGCCATTTACACAGTCCCTTATATTGGTAAAACTTTCATCACTGCCCAAGCCAGCCTGATCTTCGAGCGCGACCTGCAAGAACAATCCATCCGGTTCAACCGCCGGTTTATTACAACCGAGACAAAGTACGCGGGTGCTTTGGAAATAGGTCATTACAATACAAGGCAGATCAAGCGGGAATTGCAATCGAAAGACTCGCTTACCCTCCTGCTGACCGATTACAAATACTACGATTTCTGGATCGGGCGGGCATTCAAATTCCCCTTTCCCGACAGTAAGCTGGCCCAGAACTCCCGGATCGTGACGGCATTCAGGCACAACAAATACAATTACGACGAACGCCCTGAGGTAGCCCCGAACCTCAATAAGAATTACTGGAACCGCACTGCGACGCTCGTCAGCCTGGGCTTCTCCAACCGGAACTATAAGCGCGACGTTTTGATTTACGGCTTCGGACGGACAGAGGACGTTCCGGTGGGTAGCTTGTTCGCGCTCACGATCGGGCGCGAGAACACGGAGTACGGCGCGCGTGGCTACGGCGGCCTTCAATTCGCGACAGGCAAATACCTGCCTCATAACCTGGGCTATTTCTACGGGCTGGCCAATTTGGGCACCTATTCCAAAAACGGTGTGGCCCAGCAGGGGGTTATCAATGGAGAGGTTACCTACATCAGCAATTTGATCCCATTCCGGTACAGCTTTTTCCGGCAGTTTGTCAACATCAGGTTTGCGAAAGGCATCAACAGGGACCCGCTGGATTATCTTAATATCAGCGGCGACAGAGGCATCCGCGGCATTAACAATGACCGGCTGATCGGTACCAAGAAGCTGACCATCGGAACGGAAACCGTATTCTTCTCCGACAAGAGTCTTTTGGGATTCCGTATCGCCTATTTTGTGTTCGCGGATTTAGGTCTCGTCAATGGCGTGCCGCATCTCTGGAAAAGCCCGCTATACCAGGGTTATGGGCTGGGCTTGCGGCTCCGGAACGAAAATCTTACCTTCAACACCCTTCAAATACGCTTCGGGTATTACGTCAATATTCCCGAGCTTTCCTCACCTACTCGTTTTGCTGCTTCGGGCAACGTTCCCCTGCGCCTGCGCGACTTCGACATCTCCGCACCGGCCATTGCGCCGTTTCAGTAGCGAACAAATCACTTCCACAACTATCTGATTACTTGGTCATTAATGATCTGATTTCAAAATTTTACAGTTATTTCAACCCACTTCCTGTCCTTTTTCGGATATGAGAATTAACTTTGTGGAATTTTTGGACGTACCCCTGCTCAAAATCGTCAGGCAACTGCCAAAAGTTGTTCAAGTATTTCCTTCATTTCTACAAATTACCATTTACTGTGCCCAAAAATACGAGTATCAAATCCGTTCTGATTATCGGTTCAGGCCCCATCGTCATCGGTCAAGCGTGCGAGTTTGACTATTCTGGCTCTCAGGCAGCCCGTTCACTACGCGAAGAGGGGATTGAGGTAGTTCTGATCAACTCCAATCCTGCAACCATCATGACTGACCCTATCAGCGCAGATCATGTGTACCTGTTGCCACTCGAAAAAAAGTACATCGTTGAGATTCTGGAAAAACACAAGGCGATGGGCAGGCCCATCGATGCGGTACTTCCCACCATGGGAGGCCAAACGGCGCTGAACCTGGCGATCGATTGCGATAAGGCAGGTATCTGGAAAAAGTATGACGTGGATATTATCGGGGTGGATATCAAAGCGATTGAAACGACCGAGGACCGGGAGAAATTCCGTCTGAAAATGCTCGAACTAGGCGTAAACGTGTGCCAGGGCCGCACAGCCCGCTCTTTCCTCGAAGGAAAAGAAATCGCACAGGAGATCGGCTTCCCGTTGGTAATCCGTCCTTCATTTACCCTCGGCGGTACTGGCGGTGGATTTGTGGAAAAAGAAGAAGATTTCGACAAAGCGCTCAACTACGGCTTGCACGCATCGCCTGTACATGAAGTATTGGTGGAGCAAAGTGTAATGGGCTGGAAAGAATACGAACTTGAATTGCTTCGCGACAGCAAGGGTAACTTCATCATCATCTGTTCGATCGAGAACTTTGACCCGATGGGTGTGCACACCGGCGATAGTATCACCGTGGCACCTGCGATGACACTTCCGGACACATTATACCAGCAAATGCGCGACCTTTCGATCAAAATGATGAATGGTATCGGCAAGTTTGCGGGTGGGTGTAATGTACAGTTCTCGGTGAACCCCGCGGACGACAAGATCATCGCGATCGAAATCAACCCGCGTGTATCCCGTTCATCGGCATTGGCTTCGAAAGCGACGGGTTACCCTATCGCGAAAATTGCCGCGAAAATGGCGATCGGTTACGATCTCGATGAGCTTATCAACCCGATCACCGGCAGCACTTCCGCATTCTTCGAGCCTTCGATCGACTACGTGATCGTGAAAGTTCCGCGCTGGAACTTCGATAAATTCAAAGGCGCCGATCGCTCACTGGGACTTCAGATGAAGTCGGTGGGAGAAGCGATGGGTATCGGACGTAACTTCCAGGAGGCATTGCAAAAGGCTTGTCAATCGCTGGAAATCCGCCGCAACGGCCTGGGCGCCGACGGTCGCGAGCTCCGCGACCAGGAAGCTATCAAGCACAGCCTGGCACATCCGAGCTGGGACCGCCTGTTCCACATTTATGATGCATTCAAAATAGGTCTGTCGTTCAAAACGATCCAGAACCTGACTAAAATAGATGCGTGGTTCCTCCGTCAGATCGAAGAGTTGATCGAACTGGAACACGAAATCGAGAAATACGACCTGGAAGACCTGCCGAAAGAACTCCTTTTGACAGCAAAACAGAAAGGTTACGCCGACCGTCAGATTGCACATTTGCTTGGTACTAAGGAAAGCAAAGTCTACGATCGTCGGAAAGCACTGGGTATCAAGCGTGTATACAAATGCGTTGACACTTGTGCGGCCGAGTTCGAAGCTAAAACGCCTTACTACTACTCTACTTTCAATACCTCCCAGGAATTCCCTGATAACGAGTCGATTGTCAGCAACCGCAAGAAAGTGATGGTACTGGGCTCAGGACCTAACCGTATCGGCCAGGGTATCGAGTTCGACTACTCCTGCGTACACGGGGTACTGGCCGCGAAAGAGGCAGGTTACGAAACGATCATGGTGAACTGTAACCCTGAAACCGTTTCGACCGACCCGGATATTTCCGACAAACTGTACTTCGAACCTGTTTTCTGGGAGCACGTTTTCGACATTATCGAGCACGAAAAACCAGAGGGTGTGATTGTGCAGCTGGGTGGTCAGACTGCCCTGAAAATGGCTGAGAAACTGGAAAAGTACGGTGTAAAAATCATCGGTACCGACTTCCACTCGCTCGACTGGGCGGAAGACCGTGGACGGTTCTCGTCGCTGCTCGAAGAGCTCGGCATTCCTTATCCGAAATTCGGAACCGTACGGACTTCCGACGCTGCCGTTGAACTTTCACGCACGCTGGGCTTCCCGCTGTTGGTTCGTCCAAGCTACGTTTTGGGTGGACAGAGCATGAAAATTGTGATCAACGAGAAGGAGCTGGAACAACATGTGGTGAAAATCCTGCAAGATATTCCGGACAACAACATTCTCCTCGACCACTTCCTCGAAGGCGCATTGGAAGCAGAAGCCGATGCAATCTGCGACGGCGAGGACTCTTACATCATCGGTGTCATGGAGCATATCGAGCCTGCGGGTATCCACTCGGGCGACTCTCACGCTGCATTGCCGCCATTCGACCTTACTGCCGACGAAATCCGTCAGATCGAAGAACATACCCGCAAAATCGCGAAAGCGATGAATGTAAAAGGATTGATTAATGTTCAATTCGCGGTGAAAGACGGCGTCGTGTACGTGATCGAGGCTAACCCTCGCGCTTCCCGCACGGTACCATTCATTTGCAAGGCCTATGAGGAGCCTTATGTGAACTACGCGACCAAGCTGATGCTTGGCGACAAGAAGGTGAAAGACTTCAACTTCAACCCGAAGAAAAACGGCTGGGCGATCAAGATTCCTGTATTCTCATTCAACAAATTCCCGAATGTGAACAAGGAGCTCGGCCCTGAAATGAAATCGACCGGTGAAGCGATTTACTTCATTAAGGATTTGGAAGATGAGTTCTTTCAGAGAATTTATGGCGAAAGAAATCTGTATCTGAGCCGGTAAGAATAACATTTACAAGGTGATCAAGCAGTAAAACACTTTCATACCAAAACAAATAAGCCCGGATCGCTCCGGGCTTATTGCATTATATCTATTTCTATTTCTTCTACTTCACTTCTTCATAATCCACATACTCCCCCCCTTTGAACCTCGACGACTCGCCGTTGTTTTGCGGAGCACTGTCAACCCGGATGCCCCCCGGTTTGGTGCGGGCACGCTCGGCCTGCTGTTGTGCACGGTATGCTTTCTCCTGTTGCTTGATCAGCTGCCTGCCCACAAGCAGGTGGAAAAGGAAGCGCCGGAAAAACGGCACGAATGCGATCAGGAGCAGGAATATGAATAATATATTAAATAGCACTTTCATCTTTCAACAATGTTTTTTACCTCAATCAATAACGTAAACCTAACATAATTAGCACACGAATATAAGGAAAACCGCATGAAAGACGAAACCGCAAACTGAGCGGCGCTATCCGTTTACCAACGGTTGCCTATGCAAGATCGACCGCTTTGCTGTTCTCCACGACGCGTTCGTAATAGGCTTCGTAATGCGGCAGGATCTTCGCCACATCGAATTCGCGGGCCCTTGCCAATGCATTCGCTTTAAAGGTAGGCAGGTTGGCATCGTCGAGAATGTAGGCAGCGTGTTTTACCATGTCTTCTACATCGCCCACGTCGCTCAGGAAGCCGGTTACGCCGTGCACGTTCAGCTCGGGCAAACCACCTGCATTGGAGGTGATGATGGGTACTTCGCAGGCCAATGCTTCCAGGGCAGCCAACCCGAAGCTTTCAGATTCGGAAGGCATCAGAAACAGGTCGGCTACGGAAAGTACCTCTTCGATTGCATCGAGTTTACCCAGGAAACGAACGTCCGAAAGCATATCCAGATCTTTACAAAGGCGTTCGATGCGCATCCGGTCGGGGCCGTCGCCTACGAGGAGCAACTTGCTCGGCAGCAATTTGCGCAGCTTTTCGAAAATCATGATCACATCGTCGATCCTTTTGACCTTCCTGAAATTGGAGGTATGGACGATCAGTTTCTCGTTATTAGGACAAATGGCGAGTTTGAAGTGATCTTTCTTCTGCCTGTTGAAACGGTCGAGGTCGATAAAATTGGGGATTACCTCAATATCCTTGGTGATCTTGAAATGATCGTAGGTATCCTTTCTGAGCGAGTCGGAAACCGCAGTAATACCATCCGACTGGTTGATACTGAACGTTACCACTGGCTCGTACGAAGGATCTTTTCCAACGAGGGTAATGTCGGTGCCGTGCAAGGTGGTGATCACCGGAATATGAATGCCCTGCGCAGCGAGGATCTGCTTTGCAAGGTACGCCGACGACGCGTGCGGGATCGCATAATGTACGTGAAGTAAATCAAGGCCCGCATTGGCCACTACATGTACCATTTCGCTCGACAGCGCCGACTCGTAAGGCGGGTACTGGAACAATGGATACGCAGGTATATTTACTTCATGATAATAGAGGTTCTCATTAAAAAAGTCCAGTCGTTGAGGCTGGGAATAGGTAATGAAATGAACCTGGTGGCCCGCTTTCGCAAGCGCTTTCCCAAGCTCGGTAGCTACCACACCGCTTCCTCCGAAGGTAGGATAGCATACGATACCAATTTTCATATTAGGTCAGCAAATGGTTGAATGTCCGGTATGAACAACCGTCCGGACAACGGTACAAATTAGCTAACAACAAATGCGCGTTTTTTATCCCACAAATGGATAAAGAAGTGAAGAATTGTCGTTAATGGTATAAAATGAATAATTTTATTGCCTAAACCTTCTTTTTCCAGCGTCAAACTTCATGAATGTGTCGGCCAGACCCAAGATTACAGCGTGGGATTATGTAACCGGGAGTGCGCGTCTTGTGCGCATGACCAACCTCGTCATTGTAGCTCTGACACAGTACCTTACACGCATCCTACTCATCGGTCCGAGGCATGAATGGAAATCGATCGTGTCGGACATTGATATGTTCGTTCTTTCGCTGTCAACGGTTTGCATTGCCGCTGCCGGATACATTATCAACGATTATTTCGACGTCAAGATCGACATCGTCAACAAGCCGGAAAGAGTGGTGGTGGGCCGTTACCTGAAACGCCGCTGGGCTATGGGTGCACACCAGGTCCTGAATGTTGTCGGTGCGATACTGGGCCTGGTGGTCAGCCCGTACGTGTTCATTATCAACGTATTCTCGATCACGTTGCTCTGGTTCTACTCTGAGCGTTACAAGCGGCTGCCGTTCATCGGGAACTTCATTGTTTCGCTGCTAACGGGGCTTACATTGCTCATACTCACCGTGCACTACCCCGCCAACAGGCATTTGGTGTTCATTTACGCGGTATTTTCCTTTTTCATTTCACTGATCCGCGAGGTAGTGAAAGACATGGAAGACATTCGCGGCGATGAAGCGCACGGTTGCCGTACGCTACCGATTATCTGGGGCATCCGCCGGACCAAAACATTCCTCTATTCGGTTATTATCATTTTTGTACTGACGCTCTTCGTCATGGCGCGTGCATTGCAAAACAACTTGCTCACCCTCCTCTTCCTACTGCTCCTGATCCCGATCGCATTGCTCGTGCTTCGCCTGTACCAGGCCGACACGCGTCGTGATTTCAAGGATATCAGCAGCCTTTGCAAGATCATTATGCTGCTCGGGCTGATTACCATGATCTGGACCTGACACACCGATTAATTTAACATTCCATGCCGCTTGATTAACCGGTTGAAAAGTTATATTTGGTCACCCCAAACTAAATCGCTATTACCAATATGAAAAAGTTCATCCTATGGAGCATCGCGTGCATGATGATGCTCAGTCTGAGGGCCTATGCCCAGGAATGCGCCGGTTTTGCCTTTAAAGAAGGAGGAGGATTCGAAATGAACAACTATGACGGCAAAGGCAAGGCGCTCGGCAAGCTCACCTATAAAATTGCCAAAGTAGCCAAAGAAGGCAGCAACACTGTCGTAACGATTGACATGGAATCTTTCAATACGAAAGGTAAATCCGAGCTAAAAAACACTTACCAGATAAAATGCGACGGGAATGTACTCACGCTTGATGCGGCTTCGATGATCAACCAGGAGCAGATGAAATCGTTTCAGAATATGGAAATGAAGTTTACCTACGACAATATCGAGATCCCGTCCAAACTTTCGGTTGGCGACAAGTTGAAAGACGCGGCTGTGAAAGGCGAGGGAAAGTCAGGGCCGATGCCTGTAGTTTTCAATATGTTTATTAAAAACCGCACGGTGGCGGGCCAGGAAAAGCTTACCGTCGCGGCGGGAAGCTATGATGTTTACAAGATCAATTCGGATATGAATATGGAAATGGTGATGGGCTTTCCCGTGAAAATGGAGATGCAAACCGTTTCGTATCGCGCTCCCGGAGTGGTGTGGGACCTGAAAACCGAGACGTACCGCAAGGGGAAACTGATGGGATATAGCGAACTCTCCAAAATCTATTGATATCAGACAACTCTATATTAACATTTCCTTAAAGAACGGCTTCCGGTTCGTCGGCAAGCCGTTCTTTTATAGCTTTGCCCGGATATTTTCCCGAAGAAACTTCTTATCTATTATATATCAACTACGCTTAATAATGAAGAGAATTGCCATTTTTGCCTCCGGTTCGGGGTCCAATGCCGAAAAGATCTGCGAGCATTTCGCGGGCCGCGACGACGTGGATGTGTCGCTGATTTTCACTAACAACCCCATGGCCGGAGTGATTAAAAGGGCACTTAAATTACAGGTTCCGGTTGTGTTTTTTGACCGGAAAACCTTTTACCAAACCGGAAAAATCCCCCAGATCCTCCAAAACGAAGGGATCGATCTCGTTGTACTCGCAGGCTTTATGATGCTTGTACCACCGGTGCTGGTGGAAGCATTTCCCAATAAAATGATCAATATCCACCCGGCGTTGCTGCCGAAATACGGCGGAAAAGGTATGTACGGGCATTTCGTTCATGAGGCTGTGGTGAATGCGGGAGATACCGAATCGGGCATTACGATCCATTATGTGAACGAGCATTACGACGAGGGCGACATTATTTTCCAGGCTACGTGCGATGTCGCGCCCGGCGACACGCCCGAGGACGTCGCACGCAAAGTGCACGCACTCGAATACGCGCATTACCCGCGCGTGATCGACGAAATCCTTACAGGAAGATAAGCGCCATGCTGTTCTTCCTGCTAGCGGTTGTTTTTACGGTGATGCTCTACCTGATCATGCGCGCTTATCCGCGCTATCGGGTAGACTCGTTCCACGCCGTGGTTTTTAACTATTACTCCTGCGTGCTTACCGGCCTGGTTCTGACGCCCGACCTAGGCCTGTTCACGAAAGTGCAGTGGGCATCGGAGGGAACGATCCTTACTATGGCACTTGGAGCGATGTTTGTCATAGCATTTATGCTCATCGGGCTTACTGCGCAAAAAGTGAGTGTGACAGCCACGTCGCTGGCAGGTAATATGTCGTTGGTGATCCCGGTGCTGTTCGGGCTTTTTGTTTTCAGGAATAACAACAAGGACTTTACCCCGCTCAACTACCTCGGGCTCGTGCTTGCGCTGGTGGCACTGGCGTTAGGGGCGATCCAGCGTTCGCCCAGATCGTCCGATGCTGCCAATACGGGACAAGCCGCGAAGCAGGCATTATGGATTTTACCGATATTGACATTCTTTGCAACCGGCACCAACAATACACTGATCAACTTCTTGTCCTCCAAGTACTATCCTGCCGGGCAAATCACTGTTTTTATGATCATCGCATGCTTTGGCGCGGTAGTGATCGGCACTTCGATCCTCGTTTACCGCATCATTGCGTATGGTCATTCACTAAAACTCCGCAGCGTCGTCGGAGGGCTTCTACTCGGCGTACCCAACTTTTTATCACTCTATTTCCTTTTACTCGCACTTGCCGCGTTCGGAAATAGCGCAGCTTATGTTTTCCCGATCTATAATATCCTGACCATGCTCGTCTCAGCCCTTGCCGCCTGGGCATTGTACAAGGAGCGCCTCAATACACTGAATAAGTGGGGGCTGATACTTGCAGTGGCGGCCATTGTGCTCATTTCCTACCAGGAACTGAACCTGTAATCCCGCGAGCGCTGTTTATCGATCATGACTGACACCGCCATTCTGCATATTCCCGAGCAAGACAAGCCACTCAACAAGAAACAAAAGGAGTTTAACCTGCTTTCCGACACCATCGAGGCGCTCGACCGCCAGATTGCCGACCTTCGACAGGCGTATGACGAAATGCTGCGGCGAATGCCATCCGACCTGGATCCGCTCGTGCGGGAATACCAGGGCTATCGGGCCGATATTGTCAACCTGTGGGACCGGACCTACGAGGCGGAGCATTTCCGGAAAGCCTATCAAACCAAACTGGCCTTCCTGATTACCGAGAATGCCTACGACCTCATCAAAAACCACGCACTGTCCGAGCTGAAACCTGTTTTTAACAAATACAGCCCGGTGAACATCGACGTATTGCTCGAAGAAGAGCGAATGAGAGAAGTCTCCCGCATCAAAGACCCGGCTTTTTTGCTGGAAAGTGAATATGAACCTGAGCCCGAAGTATCATTTCATGAACTGCCGGAGGAAGAGCAGCAACGCATTAAAGCGGAAAGAAGGGAGCAGCGTCTGGACCAGCGGACGCGGGAAGCGCAGCAGGCAAAGACTACAAAATCCGTGCGGAGCGTCTACATGGAACTCGTAAAAACCTTCCATCCCGATCGGGAAACCGATGAGGCTGAAAAACTGCGTAAAACTGAGACTATGCAGCGCATTACGAAGGCCTATCAGGCCAACAATCTGCTCGACCTGCTGAAACTGCAAATGGAACTCGAACAAACCGACCGAACCGGCCTTGAAAATCTCAACAAAGATCAACTGAGCTATTACAACAAAATTCTGCGGCAGCAGATAGAAGAGCTGAATCAGCAGAAAATTGCGATCCAGCAGAGGATATCGGCCATTTGCGGCCTCCCCTATCAGCACGCCAATTCCCGGATCACCGTTATTGCGAAATTCAATGCCAATATCAACGAGTTGAAGGCTGAAATCAAGAATATTAAGCGGGTGTACAGGCACTGGCTCGTTCCATCGCAGCTCAAAGCCTATCTCAAACCCTTCCAAATCCCCAATCAGCCGGAAAAAGATTCGGATGAATAGCCGGAAAACGCCCGTTCTTTGCGGGAAACGTATACAATGCGTAGATGTTTTTCCACGATATTCACCATTCGGATAAATGTGATTTTATAAATATGGCTGTACACAATGCTAGTGTTTAGCTGGTTAAGCGAAAGGAGGCGCAAAATGCACCAGTGGCATATAATTTGTGTTTAGCGGGATTGACGCACCCAAACTCACATTTAGATGAAAAATTGCATTTTTTTGTTGCTCGCAGTCGTGTTTTGTAGCTCGCGGGCACAAGCTCAGGAAAACGTTTCCATCGGCCCGCTGGTAGGCTTATCGATTGCCAATTTCCGCGGCGATGTTTCGAACACCGACTGGAAACCCGGATTGACCATTGGCGGCTTCTACAATTACAGCTCCGAATCAGGCTTCGGTTTCAGCGGACAGCTGCTTTTTACACAGCTCGGCGCGCAAATCAACAACAAAACCAATGAAATTAACCTAAACTACATCCAGGCCCCATTGTTGGCTACTTTCTTTTTCGGGCGTTACGGTGACCGTTTACGCCCTAAGATTTTTCTTGGTCCCAACCTCAACTTCCTGGTTGGCGCAAGGGATAAGAACGGGAACAACATCAATGGAGATTCCAACAACCGAATTTACGCTCCGTTCGACCTTGGCCTTACCTTTGGCGGTGGATTGAACTACCGCCTGCAAGAGAAGATATGGCTGAATTTCGATGTACGGTATGGCGTAGGGTTGCTCGATGTAACCAGACTCGACAATTCTAAGGTTCGCAACAACAACTGGGGAATCAATGTGGGGCTGAGCTTCCCGCTCGGCACCTACAACAAACATACCGGAAGGCTACGTACGCGCTGACACACTATAATCCATGAACAGAAGGGCATCCAAATTTGAGTGCCCTTCTTTACTTTCCCTACCGGTAAGTTTTAACGCACACTGCCTATGCTTCAAAAGGATTTGCTGAAAATTACCAAATGGGGCCTGGGAACCGCCTTGCTGATCTGGATGATCGGCTGGCTGATGCTGATTCCCGAAGATTTATCTGCCCAAATAGCCGCAATCTCTGCCGAAGCGGTAAAGAATGGCCGTTTAAACGAACAGACGGGCATCTCAACGCCCGTCATTTCATTCTCCGTAGCCGCCATGCGGCTTTTCGGGATCAATCAGTTATCGCTGCACATTCCCGGCTTTCTGGCAATCCTTTTCAGCCTTTTTTGTACTTACCGTTTCACCCGTGCGCTTGCGGGTGCGGAGCCGGCCACCCTTTCCGTGCTGATATTGGGTACGTCGCAAGCCACATTCCTGGTCAATAATGAACTAGGCGATTCCAGTTACCTGGCGGCGTGCTTTGTTTTTGCAATTTGGCAACTCACCGCCTACCTCGAAAACCGGAAAATGATCAGCCTGCTGCTTTCCCTCATCGGTACCGCGGGTTTAGTATGGGTTAAAAATACGTTCCCCGACAGCACCAACGAATGGCCTGTCGACCCACTGTTGACGTTGCTGGTAACATTCTCCCCATGGACGATCTTCTTCATCCTGGCAATGATCGACCTCACCCAGAGGGTTATTTTCCCCGATCAGGGTAAGGACGAAAGGCATCAACTGATTTGCCTTCTCGCAATCATCATGCCTTTTATTTTCAGCTATCTCAACCCATTCAGGGCCACTTTTGACGTGTATATGGCCTATCCCGTAGCAGCGGTGGTTACGGCAATCTATATCATCCGTCGCCTCCAAAATGCCCCGGAAACATTCTCGGGCCTCCTGGCATATGTACACGCTGTGGCCGCATATGCCGCGCTCGCGCTGCTGTTTTGCCTGGTGTGGTTCACATTCCCGGCTGATAATTATTATGGTCTGGTCCATTTCATGGCACTCCTCAGTATCCTTACCTGGCTGATCTTCTTCTCTTCAGTCCGTAACAAGCTCATTGTCGGTTGTGTGGTATTCGCGATCGGGGCTAACATCGTGCTGACTACCTATTTTTATCCTAACATCTACGAGTACCAGGCCCCCGCCAAGCTCGGCATTATCGCCAGGGCCAATGGCGCCTCACAGGAACGGCTGTTCAGTTACCAGGCAGGGACACCTTACAGCCTGCGCTTTTACTCGGGTACGCAGGTGACCGAAATGGATGATTTTAGAAAACTTGTCGGCATGAAGAATTGCCTGGTTTACACGCACCAGAACTTCGTGGGAGAATTCAAGGCCATCCGCCCTGATCTGCAAATCCTGGGAAGCTGCGAGGAATATCCCAGAAGAATCCTCGATTTCCGCTTTCTGGATCCCAATACCAGGGCTTCGTATGTACAATCCAAAGTGTTGATCAAATTGTAAACTAAGCGATAAAAAGAATAGTCATATATTCCTGGCCAATTTCACTTTGAAATACAAAGTACTTTTATATATTTGAATTCAAAAACTTAAACGATCACTTGTCCTATGCAAACTATCAACACCAGATTATCGCGCTGGCATGTCGTTGCCGTCATTTTGCTCGTCCCCCTGCTCTTGACATCCCTCGCCTTGTGGCACTGGAAACCGGGGATTTTCGTGCTCACAGCTGCGCTTATACTTGGAGGCACACGTATCGCATACGAACTCATTATTATGAAAAAAATAGGTAACCGCGCCTACCAGCTGGCATTCGGACTGGCCATTACCGCCGTCCTGCTACTGGGTTGGATGAACGTAGCCGTCGGAGGTATTCTGGGCGACAATCCTGCCAATATGATGTATTTCGGCGTATTGCTAGTGGGTATGACGGGCGCGATCATCGCCCGCCTCGACCCAATGGGTATGTCGCACACATTGTCTGCGACGGCATTTGCCATGTTATTAGTACCGCTGGTCGCCTGGCTGATCGGAGTACCTGCATTCGCCAATGGCCTGGCGGCCGTTTTCGCATTACATGCCTGTTTCGCGTGGCTGTTTGCCGGGTCTGCATTGCTATTTCGTCGCGCGGCCCATTCCACGCATGAATAGATAAAACCGGCTGGCATAATGCGTTCATAGCGATTAGCCGTACCTTTGTAGTCTTTTACGAAATGCATTATGACTTTTGAAGATTTAAATCTCTCTAAACCGCTTCTGAAAGCGCTTTCAGAAGCGGGCTATACCACCCCTACCACGATCCAGCACAAGGTCTTTTCGGTTATGATGTCCGGAAAGGATGTATGCGGCATCGCCCAAACCGGTACCGGCAAGACTTTCGCCTATTTGTTACCTACACTCCGGCAGATTGAATATGCCAAAGATCGCCTTCCGCAGCTATTGATCCTCGTGCCTACACGCGAGCTCGTGGTGCAAGTGTTGGAGGAAGTCCGAAAGCTAGCGGCTTACACGACATTGCAAGCCGTGGGCGTGTACGGAGGAGGAAATATCAAAGTGCAAATGGCGGAGCTTCATGAAGGTGCCGATATAGTGGTGGCCACACCGGGCCGCTTGTACGATCTGGCACTGAATGGCTCTTTGAAAAGCAAAAACATTAAAAAGCTGGTGATCGACGAGGTGGATGAAATGCTGAACCTCGGTTTTCGTCCGCAACTGAAAAATATCCTCGATTTGCTGCCCCAACGGCGCCAGAACCTGCTTTTTTCAGCGACCATCACCCAGGAAGTGGAAGCGCTGATGAAGACCTATTTCAATGATCCGGTACGCATTGAAGCCGCCCCGGTGGGTACGCCGCTCGAAAATATCGAGCAGCAGGCATACGAGGTACCTAATTTTTACACCAAAGTAAACTTGCTCGACCTCCTGCTTGACCGGCACGAGGAAATGAATAAAGTCCTGATTTTTGTGGCCACCAAAAAGCTCGCCGACCAGCTCTACGGTCAGCTGGAACTCGGTTATATGAACAAAATCGGGGTGATCCATTCCAACAAGGACCAAAACCACCGCTTCAACACGATCCGACAGTTCCATGCCGGTAATTACCGCATCCTGATCGCAACCGACATTATCGCCCGCGGGCTCGATGTGGCCGAAGTATCGCACGTATTCAATTTCGACATTCCCGAAGTTCCTGAAAACTATATTCACCGGATAGGTCGCACCGGTAGGGCTGACCAGAAAGGTATTGCCATTTCCTTCATTACGGAGCGAGAGAAGCCATTTCAAGAACAGATCGAAGAATTAATGGATTTTGAAATACCTATTCTTCCATTGCCCGAAGGTTTGAAGATTTCGGAGGTACTGACGCCCGACGAAGAGCCCAAAGTTTTCATGAAAAACATCGAGCTGAAACGTCCTAAACGCGAGGATGTCGGCCCGGCATTTCACGAAAAGAAGGCTAAAAATCAGAAGGTTAATATCCGCCGCGATCATGCGAAGGAAAAAATGGCCAAATACGGCCGGCCTATCAAACGTTCGGGCAAAAAACCCAGGAAATAGTCAAGCGCCAGATATTCAAATCATTTTGCAGGATTTCGTGTTGATCCTGCATGAATATCTGGCAAATTTTTCAAAGACTGCGTCCTTTCGTACAGCCGTACCACCGGCAAATTGCGTTCGCATTATTCCTTACCCTACTCGGTGCCATCACCGCACAGGTAAACCCCTGGGTGCTCCGCTATACTGTTGACACGGTGCAATCGATGCTCGACAAGCATTGGGGCATCCTGCAAGGCAAGGAGCTGCTGTTACAAATCACGGCGATACTGTTCGTGAAAGAAATTGTGAATACTTTCATCGTTTTCGGACAGCGGTATTTTGGTGAAAAAATCCGTATTAAAGTCTCCAGCGATCTGGCTCAGAATGCCGTCAACCGCATTCTGACTTACAATCTTGCGTTTTTCAGCGACAACGATAATCAGAAAGGCAAGCTGCAAACCCGCATTGATCGTGGTGCGGAAAGTCTTACAAAACTGATCCAGAACTTTTTTATCGACATTCTGCCATTATTTGCCAATGCGGTTGTCGCGCTGGGCATTATGTTCTCGGCCAATTTCTATGTCGGCTGCATTGCATTGGCCATTCTGCCGGTTTATTTCTGGGTAAGCTACAAGCAGGCCGGTCAGTTGCAGGGCGTTCGCCGCAAATTGAAACGGCAGCGTGAGAACAAAAGCAACGGGCTGATCAACCTGATCGAGTCGGTGATTGTGATCAAATCCTTTGTGCGCGAGAAGCTGGAAGGTGAAAAACAGTATCGGCTACAAATGGAGTTAATGGATTCTCAGCTCAAAACGCGGAAGACTAACTTCACTTACGACGGCATCAAGAGCTTTATCGAGCAAATCGGCGTAGTATTGATCATTATTCTGACGGCCTACCTGGTGCTCGACCAGCAAATGTCCATCGGCGCGATCATGTTCCATATTTTGCTGTTCAATAACGTCTCCGCCCCTATTCGTCAGCTGCACCGCATTTACGACGAGATGAACGACGCACTTACCTATTCCGAAGGCTTCTTCGATATTCTCGACGCGAACGACTCCGTGGAAACAAGTGGCAAAACAGTGAAAGCACAGTTTCACGGCGATTACCATCTCCGCAACGTTTCATTTGCCTACCCTAATGGAACGAAAGCATTATCAGGTATCGATATGGAGATCAAATCGGGGCAGACCACCGCATTGGTGGGCCTGTCAGGTGCCGGCAAAAGTACGCTGATCAACCTGCTCGTAGGCTTTTATGCGCAAGATACGGGCGAGATCCTGCTCGACGGGCGACCGCTGAAATCCTACGACCTGTCCTCACTCCGAAATGCGATTGGTATGGTGCTTCAAAAGAACCACATTTTCAAAGGCTCCATTGCGGAAAACATCTGGTACGGCAAGCCCGACGCCTCTTGGAACGAGCTCGTGGAAGCGTCCAAAAGTGCCTATTTGCATGAACAGATTATGGAACTGCCCGGCGGATATGAAACGGACGCGCAACTGCTTTCGGGAGGCCAGCAGCAACGCATTGCCATTGCGCGCCTTTTTCTCAAAAATCCACCCATTATTTTCCTCGACGAGCCTACCGCCAGTCTCGACGCCATTGCCACCGAGCAGATCAAAAATAGCCTCGACGCGATCAAGAGAAACCGGACGGTCGTCATCATTTCACATAGCCTCGCACAAATTCTCGATTCCGATCAGATTTATGTCATGAAAAAGGGGCAGATCGTCGAATCCGGCAAACATGAGGATTTGTATGAGCAGAATGGTGTTTACAGACAGATTTTTAATGCTTCCGCCAGAAGCCTGAACCTCGGAAAGATGCTCGAAACCATGAGCCGCGACCAGGATTGAAAATTTTTAAAAATATTTTCTGGGATCAGTGATCTAAAGACATCCTTCCAATCGTATGTCGTTTCATACCGAGGAACAATCAATCCAAAACCGTTCAGTACAACGTTCGACGCCGGTGCGGATTTGAAGATACAATTTAATTATTGTGGAGGGTAAGGTAATACATAGAGAGGGTGGCAAATGTCACCCTCTCTTTTTTGAACATAAAAAAATCCCGGAGTGTGGTCCGGGAGTATGATATTGGAAGAGGTCTATGTGATATTAATGGCTTTCTTTCTCTTTCTCCAGATTGAACAGGTCGTTCAATACGTCGATCAGCGTTTCGGCTTCTCCTCTTTTGCAAGCGGCTTTCAATTGAAGTACCGGCAGTTTGAGTATTTTCTGCATCATGCTGGTGGTAATGCGTTCCACTTTTTCCAGCTCCGATTCAGTGAGGTTCTTCGTAAAGCGCCCCAACTCCTCTTTGCGGATCTGTTCGAGTGCCCCTTTCAGTTTCTGGATTGTCGGAGAAACGATCATCTCGCGGGACCAGTCATTGAATTCCAACACCGCTTCGTTGATGATCTCCTCCACATGCGGAACAGAATCCAGGCGGCGCTGCAATGCTTCGTCGGCTTTCGAGCGAATCGAATCGATCGTGTAAAGCATCACCCCCGGCACTTCTTCCACTTCCGGCGATACGCTGCGTGGTACCGAAAGGTCGATAAAATATTTGAATGACATGCCACGAAGACGCACCATCATTTCCTTCGTGAAGAATGGCTCTTCGCGCTGGATGGACGATACGATAATGTCGGCATTGGAAATTTCGGTTTCAATATCTGCAAAATCCGCTACCCGGAAGCCCAGCTCTGCACCGAGTGCTTCGGCCTTGCTGCGGGTTCTGTTGAGGAGCGTTACTTCCGCATTAGTATTCTGCGAAAGGTTGCGGCACACATCCGTTCCGATCTCGCCCAATCCTACTACGAGAATCTTGGGGTTTGGCATCAGCCCTTCGAGCAATTCTACGGCTGCATAGGAAACAGAAGCAGCGCCATCGCGGAAAAATGTTTCCTGCGCTACGCGTTTGTTAGCAAAAAATATCGTGTGCAGCAGGCGGTGCAAAAACGGCCCGGCCATATTGAGGTCGGCCGACCATTGATATGCATGCTTGATCTGGTTCGGGATCTGCATATCTCCTACCACTTGTGACTGTAAGCCCGTGGCTACGTGGAACAGGTGCTGCACCGCAGCGTCACCTTCCGAAAACTGCTCAAAATAGGCTTTGAAACTTTCTACATCTTCAACCCCTTTTTCGATCAACAAAAGCTTGATAATGTCTTCGTTAAGGTCGTTGGCGGAGGAGTAATATATTTCAGTGCGATTGCAGGTGGAGACGGCAAGAACGTCGGAGATATCGAAAAAATCTTTAAGACGAAGCATCATGCTCTTTGCTTCCGCCTCATTCAATGCAAGCTGTTCCCTGATAGCAAGAGGAGCATTCCGATGTGATAAACTGACTGATTTGAACTGGTTATACATCACTTGGTCTAATTCGATTCACAAAAATACTGTACAAAAATCATAATATAAATGTGGAACTATGACCGTTCACTTATTTAGAAAGCATTTAAATAAAACTGCCATAAGTCATACAAATTTCACCCCTGGAACGGTCGGAAAACATGATCCTCGTCATATTCACAACTGACCCGTGAGGGTGATGAAAAACGGTCGTGAAGCCACTAAGCTTAAATTATTTGCGTTATTTGTAAACTATAACATTAACATCGGGATTATTGTGCCCGACCCGGAATGATCAGCGAAACCCCAAAAGAAAAACCACGTTTCAAGCTGCACCCTGTAGCCATCCTGAACAGCCAGCGCCTGCGCCGTTCGTTGATGGATACTTATGACCAGAAAAGCTTTTATAAATACGTGATCGGGATTATCCTGCTCATTCTGAGTATTGGTTCGTTGTTTTACACCGACAAACTGGTAGAGGAGCTGGAAGAGCGCGAGGAAAGGGAAGTTCAACTTTATGCAGAAGGGCTACGCTATGTCGTGAACAGCCCGCTGGACGAGAATTTCAACGTGATTTACCAGGTCATTGAGGATGCCGTGAATTTCTACCAGATCCCGGCCATTTACGTGGATGAGAACAACATCCCGAACCCCAACAAGAACATTAAATTCCCTGCCAAGGTTAGTCGCCAGGAGCGCGAACGCATTATCCAGGAAAAGCTGGAAGAAATGAAACTCGAACATCCGCCCATTCCAGTAGAGCTGGGTAAAGGCCGGGCGGGGAAAATCTATTACAGCAACTCGTTTTTGCTTACTCAGCTTCGTTACTACCCATTTTTACAGCTTTCCGTCATGCTCCTGATCGGCTATCTGGCCTATCTCGCATTCAGTTCGGCACGGAAAGCCGAACAGAACCGGGTTTGGGTCGGCCTGGCGAAAGAAACGGCCCACCAGTTGGGCACGCCGCTTTCCTCGCTCATGGCCTGGGTGGAGTACTTCCGCAGCGACCCTACGATAGATCCGTCCATTGCCGAAGAAATTGAAAAAGACGTAATACGGCTTGAAATGATCACGACCCGCTTTTCAAACATCGGGTCCATTCCAACCCTCCGGCAGGAGCCTATCGCTGATATTGTGACCCATTTTATCAACTACCTCGAAAAACGGGTTTCTTCCAAAGTAAAATTCGAAGTCCATAACCAGCTTGCCGAAGAGCAAACTACCCTGCTGAACAAGAACCTGTTTGAGTGGGTGATCGAGAATATCTGCAAGAATGCGGTGGATGCGATGAGCGGTGTAGGCGAGATCCACGTTACACTCCAGGCGCCTCCGCGCGCGAAGGAAATCTGGATCGACATTGCCGATACCGGCAAGGGTATGACCAAAGCGCAGGCCAGCAAAATCTTCAATCCCGGTTTCAGCACCAAGAAACGTGGCTGGGGTTTGGGACTAACACTTGCCAAGAGGATTATCGAAAACTACCACGCCGGCAAGCTCTTCGTCAAAAGCTCTGAGGTAGGAAAAGGAACGACATTCAGGATCATCCTGAATGCCGATATTGTGGAAGAATCTTAGATGATTATGGCAGAAGCGGTACTACCACGGTGTCTGTCGTGATCTGGTTGCTGACCCTAAGTGCACGATCGATAATCCTGACTTTGTACTTCACTGTGGTGGGCACGGTGCTACGCGACTTGAGGAAACGGGCATTCAGGTCGAGCTTCCCCTTGATCGGGCCCGCCTTTCCATCCAGTTTCAATCTGGGAAAAAATTTGAATTTATCGCCGTCGAGAATGCTTTCGGACCAGGAACCGTTTTTTTGCTTAATCATCGTTATCAACTCGTAGTTACCTTCCAGATTCCAGCCGGGTGCATTCTTATATTGCTTGGTAAAACCCACAGTATCCTGTACTTCCGCATTGGTAGCCCCCAGGTCTCCATCGCCATCTTCAAAATCAATCGTTATGGTTACAACTTCCGTTTCCCCCGACGGAGCACCATTGACACTGTCGATCTGCGTATCCTGTGAAATGCCGTTATAGTAAATCACCGGCGTATCACTGAAATCGGGGATATCGACGCATCTTGCTGATGCAAACGCCAATAGTATGAACAGGGAAACTTGCAGCTTCATATGAGTTCTATTTTTAACTTTGCTTTTTTAGTATCTACGAAAGTAAGAGGATTGGAACTTCAAAACAATAAATCGATTGCCGAAATACGGGCTGGGCTCCGGGAGCAGATCGTGACCTTCGAACCGGCCGATTTTGAGTCGCTTGCGCTCAGGGTTTTCCGCTTTCAGGCTGAGTATAATCCCGTTTACAGGGAGTATATCCGGCACCTGGGCGTTGAGCCGGCACGCATCACCGATTTGACCCAAATTCCTTTCCTTCCAATCCAGTTTTTCAAGAATCATCGCGTCGCTACGGGGCAATCTTCCGACGCGTCAGTTATTTTCCAGAGCAGCGGAACAACCGGTCAGACTACCAGCCATCATTATCTTTACGACGAGCCGCTTTACAAAGCAGTTTCCTATCGTATTTTTCAGCATAACTATGGCGATCCGAACCGCTTTCATATCCTGGCGCTGCTACCGTCATACCTTGAACGAAACAATTCTTCACTCGTGTATATGATGCAGCATTTTATTGAGGAGAGCGAATCCGAGTATTCGGGCTTTTACCTTAATAACACGGGCGAAATGCTGCATGTGCTACGCCACCTCGCCGACAATCCCGATGGCAAAGGCGTTCTGCTGCTGGGCGTTACGTTCGCATTGCTGGACCTCGCAGAAAGCAGTTTTGACCTTTCATTTTTGCAAAATATCGAACATTTCACGGTTATGGATACAGGAGGGATGAAGGGCCGGCGGAAAGAACTGCTCAGGGAAGAGGTCCACGATATCCTTACCGCCAGCTTCGGCGTGCCGGCAATCCATTCCGAATATGGTATGACCGAACTCCTTTCACAAGGCTACTCGCATGGCGGGGGCTTGTTCGTGCCGGGATACACGATGCGCGTGCTGTTGCGGGACATCAACGATCCGTTTGCGATCAGCGACCACAACCTCGGTTCTTCGAAAACCGGCGGCATCAATGTCATCGACCTGGCCAACCTGGATACATGCTCTTTCATCGAAACCCAGGATCTTGGGCGCTTCGGGGAAAAAGCAGGGACCTTCTACGTCATGGGCCGCTTCGACAACTCGGACATCCGGGGCTGCAATTTAATGGTACTCTGAATCGTTAAAATGACCGTGCTGCGCATAGCCTCGCGGTTACATTTTAATATAAATTTAATCCCTCCGACTACCCTCTAAAATAGCCTGATACAGCCCTGGCACCTATATAGAATCATTCTAACCAACATATGAGTCAGAATATTTCATAAATTAGCAGGCTGTTCAAAATTGCATTTATCGAATGCGGAATTTCACTTTGGATTGTTAACCTATATTAGTATATAAGATGAAAAGACGTGATGCCCTTGGTCGTGTGGCACTATTAATGGGTGGCACACTCTCCGCGCCCACCATGCTGGCTTTTCTGGAAGGCTGTAAATCTTCCACGGAGACCGCCTCTGCAATGACTTTCCCGTTCTCCATGGACCGTAAGGCGCTTGTTTCGGAGGTGGCTGAAATTATCATTCCCAAAACGGACACCCCGGGGGCAAAGGATGCCAAAGTGGGCGAGTTTATTGAAATGATGCTGAAAGACTGCTACGCGGCGAAAGATCAGGAAAGCTTTAACAAGGGCTTGGCAGAGTTGGAGAAAAAGGATTTTCTGAAAGCAAAACCGGAAGAACAAACCAAAATCCTGAAAGAAATGGAAGCCAGCGCGAAAGATGAGCTCGCGAAGGCAGGGGAGGAAAAGAAAAAATATACCGAAGCAGGGAAGGAATACACCGACGCCGGTGTGCCCTTCTTCCGCCTGATGAAAGAGTTGACACTTCTGGGCTACTTCACATCCGAACCGGGCGCTACCCAGGCGCTCGAATACGTTGCCGTTCCGGGTCGTTACGACGGCTGCATCGACCTGAAACCAGGCCAGAAAAACTGGGCAATGTAATCCCAAACAATCATGTAAGGGCCGCCACGGCCATATTCTAAAATTTTTTGAAGCATATTCATCATGAATCTGAACATAAAAGCAACAAAACAAGCCACTTACGACGCAATTGTGGTGGGTTCGGGTATAAGCGGCGGATGGGCCGCAAAAGAACTGACCGAGAAGGGTTTGAAAGTACTGATGCTCGAACGGGGCCGGGACATTAAGCATATTGTAGATTATAAAACTGCTACTCTCGCACCGTGGGAGCTCGAACACCGCGGCAGGGTTACTACCGTGGCGAAAGAGGAATACTGGGCAGGTATCCGTACAGGCTACACTGCCAACGAAGAGCACCGTTACCTCTTCGAAAACGACAAAGAAAATCCTTACCTGGAAACCCGTAAATTCGACTGGATCCGTGCATACCACGTTGGTGGCCGCTCCTTGCTGTGGGGCCGTCAGAGCTACCGTCTCAACCCGGTTGATTTTGAAGCGAATGCCAAAGAAGGCATTGGTGTAGACTGGCCGATCCGTTACGCCGACATCGCACCATGGTATGATTACGTGGAGAAATTCGCGGGTATCAGCGGTGCCAAAGATGGTCTCGACGTACTTCCAGACGGCCATTACCTGCCCCCGATGCAGATGAACTGTGTGGAAAAGCACGTCAAAGGCGAAGTAGAGAAGAAATTTGCCGGCCGCCACATCATCATGGGCCGTGCCGCGCACCTTACGCAGCCGCAAGCATTCCATACCGAGCTCGGCCGCGCGGCGTGCCAATTCCGTAACATGTGTATGCGCGGATGTCCGTATGGCGGCTATTTCAGCACGCAAGCGGCTACATTGCCCGCAGCGCAGAAAACAGGCAACCTCACATTGCTCCCGGATTCGATCGTTTCAGAAGTCATTTTCGATGATAAGCTGAATAAGGCGACCGGTGTACGCGTGATCAACCAGAATACCCTTGAAACCAAGGAGTATTTTGCTAAAATCATCTTCCTGAATGCGTCGGCAATCGCTTCGACATCGATTATGATGAACTCGAAATCAAAACGCTTCCCGAACGGATTAGGTAACGACAGCGATCAACTAGGCCGTAACATCATGGACCACCACCTGGCTGTCGGTGCGCGAGGAGATGTGGAAGGTTTCGAAGACAAATACTATTTCGGACGCCGCGCGAACGGTATCTATATTCCACGCTACCGTAACTGGGGCAACGACAAGCGTGATTACGTGCGCGGGTTTGGCTACCAGGGTGGTGCAAGCCGCGAAAGCTGGGGCCGTGGCGTAGGAACCGACGGTTTCGGTGCTGATTTCAAAAAACAAATGTCGCAGCCCGGCGGATGGACGATGAATATCGGTGGTTTCGGTGAAATGATCCCTGACGAGAAAAACCGCTTCACGCTGCACGCCACGGAAAAAGATAAATGGGGGCTTCCGCTAGTCGTTTTTGATGCGGCTTATGGTGAAAACGAGAAGAAAATGCGTCAGGACATGATGAACGATGCTGCTGAAATGCTCGAAGCGGCGGGTCTGAAAAACGTGACGCCGTACAACGACGAATCGAAACACCCGGGTATCGGTATCCACGAAATGGGTACGGCACGCATGGGTAACGACCCAAAAACGTCCGTTCTGAACAAGTACAACCAGGTTTGGGGCGCCGAGAACGTTTATGTTACCGACGGATCGTTCATGACCTCGGCATCCTGCGTGAACCCGTCGCTGACCTACATGGCGATGACCGCGCGCGCAGCCGACCACGCTGTGAAGGAGCTCAAAAAGATGAATGTATAACGGGCGCTGATCCGCATCGCTATAAAAACCTCGCAGGTAAATCCTGCGAGGTTTTTTCTTTTTGGGTGTAACCCTTTCCGCCCATTTATCAGTATTGCCTGTAAAACGTTCCCTAAACCGCATTGCTTTGAAAGAAACCGCTACCCTGCCGCCCCAACGTGTTTCGTCGGTCGACGCCTACCGTGGATTTGTAATGTTCCTCATGATGGCCGAAGTGCTGCGGCTTGGCAAAGTGGCCGAGGCTTTTCCCGAAAGTGCATTCTGGGCATTTCTGGATTTCCACCAGAGCCACGTTCCCTGGGTAGGATGCTCACTGCACGACCTGATACAGCCCTCCTTCTCGTTCCTCGTCGGGGTGGCGCTCCCCTATTCTATGGCCAGCCGCGTGAGCAAGAATCAATCGGTGACGATGATGTGGGCACACACGATCCGGCGGTCGCTGGTACTGATATTGCTGGGCATTTTCCTGCGTTCGATGCATTCGGAGCAAACCAACTTTACATTTGAAGATACGTTGACACAAATAGGTCTCGGATACCCCATTCTCTTTGCATTAGGATTCGGTTCAGAAAAGATTCAACGGAACGCTCTGGTCTGGGGGGTATTAGCGGTGATTTTAGTGGGTTATGCAGCCTTCTTTGCATTATATCCGCTTCCGGGCCCCGATTTCGACTGGTCGCAAACCGGTACCACGGCCGACTGGGAACATAACCTCAAAGGCTTCGCAGCGCATTGGAACAAAAATACCAATGCGGCCTGGGCATTCGACCGGTGGTTCCTGAACCTCTTCCCGCGCGAAAAACCGTTCGAGTTCAACCGCGGCGGTTACAGCACGCTAAGCTTCATTCCCACATTGGGAACTATGACATTAGGTTTGATCGCCGGCAAATGGCTCAAATCGGCAACGTCGTCGACGTTGCTGTTAAAACGCTTCCTGATTACAGCCGCAGTGCTTCTGGTACTCGCCCTGGCATTTCATTTCACAGGCCTTAACCCGATCGTGAAGCGCATCTGGACACCCGCCTGGACGCTGTTCAGCGGCGGTTGTGCGTTTTTGCTCCTTTCTGCATTCTATTTTGTGGTGGACGTGAAAGATTTGAAATCATGGTTTTTACCACTGATCGTGATCGGTACCAATTCGATTGCAGCTTATGTGATCGCCGATGGGCTTGGTAGTTTTATCCGAGAGTCATTCAAAATCCATTTGGGGCAGCATTACGACGCAGTTTTTGGGGAAGGTTATGCTTCGCTCGTGAGTGGGACATTGATCCTTCTGACAGAATGGTTGATCCTCCGGTGGATGTACAAAAAGAAGATTTTCATCAAGATCTGAGCTACGCCCCTATCTTTGGGGTTATTCTCAACTATTTTTCACATGCTGAAACTTCAAGCCGTACACCATATCGCAATCATTTGTTCCGACTATCGAAAGTCGAAACAGTTTTACACAGAGGTACTTGGGTTTACCATCGACCGGGAAGTCTTCCGCGAGGCACGCGACTCCTACAAGCTCGATCTTTCGCTGAATGGTCAGTACATTATCGAATTGTTTTCCTTTCCGTCACCGCCCGCGCGCGTTTCGCGCCCGGAGGCTTGCGGGCTCAGGCACATTGCTTTCAAAGTGGAAAACGTGGAAGATGCTATTGCCGATTTGAATGCAAAGGGCATTTTTCCGGAACCGGTCCGGATTGACGAGTTTACAGGAAAAAAATTCACGTTCTTCGCAGACCCCGACGATCTGCCCATTGAGTTGTATGAAATTTAACGGATGAGAACAAGATCAGGCAGCTGCCGTGAGACCATAGCTGCGTTGGTTGCCTGATTCCAGTTTGCAAAGCATTTCATAGAATTCCGAAGTGCGCGTAAGGTGCTCGTCCATCAGGCGTTGCGCCTCAGGTTCGCGGTCAAGATAATGCCGGAGCGATTTGTAGAGTTGAATAGTAGCCGCTTCAATCCTTTTGAGGCAGGAAGCTACTTCCTCTCTGCCTTTTGCATTTTCCAGCAGTTGCATGGAGGTATGGGAAGTGAACTGGTTCTGATCTGCCAGCTCCTTATCGGTGAGGAAACACTTGAAATAATCGTATACAGCACGGATTTCTTTCTGAAACAAAACGGCACTGAGATGTCCCTGGCTTAGCACCCGCCTGAACGGGCCCATACCGTCCATTTTCAATGCTTCCAGATACAGGACCTCCCTCTTCTTCTGCTCATTCCATAATGCCCTGATCATCTGAATGAACTCTTTGCCTTTGCTCTCCTCCATATGCTGTAAACGTTAAAACTTTGTAGAAGAAGTTCTTAAAAAATTGTACCCGAATTAGTTCCTGATTCTTGATTTACCGGTATTTAAACAGTATTTCCCATTTAAGTCATAAAATCGGTTTAATAAACTTTTTTCAAAATACCAGGTACAAAATCAGCACTGTTTTGTGGGCAAATTTTGCCATAGCTGTCGCCTGTGAAATGGGGAAATGGGGAGCGTGCAAACCACATACCGGAGTGCATTTTTTTGTCCTGACCAGAAAGCCGCTAACTTTGCTGGCTTTACAATATTTGAGCGCTATCGCGGTTTTTATTGAGCAGCGAAAGCCTAATACAAATTCTGAATATGTCCAAAATCAAATTTCATATTGGTCTCATTACGATTTCTCTTGTCAGCGCGTGTAAAACTACGGCCCCACCGAAGCAAGTAGTAGCCGAAACTCAGCCGCTTCTTGAAATTGGAAAAGAGCAATTCTCCCTCGATGATTACCAGGATTCTTACAATAAAAACAAGTTCGCATCCGATTCGACCAAGGCATTAACCCCGGAAGAATACCTTCCGCTTTATACCGATCTGAAAATCAAAGTACTTCAAGCAAAATCGGAAGGAAAAGATACCACACTCGATTACCGCGAGGAAATAGCCTCCTATCGCGACCAATTGGCAAAAAACCACCTTGTGGATAAAGAATTGGTCGAAAAGCTAACCAACGAGGCCTACAACCGCCTGAAACAGGAAGTGCGGGCGTCGCATATCCTGATCGGTGTCTCTGAGGACGCTTCACCTGCGGACACGCTCGAAGCCTACCGCGCCGCGATTGCCCTCCGCGGCCGCCTCGAAGAAGGTTCGGATTTCGCCGATATGGCTGCCCGCTTCTCCAAAGATCCTGCCGCAAAGACTACCAAGGGCGATTTGGGCTACTTCACGGCTTTCCAGACGCTTTACCCGATCGAAACCGCAGCTTACACATTGCCCGTTGGCAAAATATCACAACCGGTTCGGACAAAAGCGGGTTACCACCTTATTAAAGTCAACGATCGTCGGACCAACCGCGGCATGGTGCGCGTGGCGCATATCATGGTAAAGGTAGATACGGCAGGCACGGCGGCTCAGAAAGAATCGGCCAAAGCCCGGATCGAGGAGGCATATACGCAACTACAAAACGGTACCGAATGGAATACGGTAGTCGATAAGTATTCCGACGACCGCGAATCCAGAAAAAATGGCGGGCTGCTACCGTTGTTTGGCACCGGCCAGATGGTGCCGGAGATCGAAGAGGCCGCATTTGCGCTGACCCGCATACAATCCTACTCGAAACCAGTGCTGACGATGTACGGCTGGCACATTATCCGTCTGGTCGAAAAACGCCCGATTGAAACGCTGGCTAATATGGCACCATCGCTCCGCAAGAAAGTCGTAACCGATTCGCGCGGCAAGGTGATCGAGCAGGCCAATGCAAAACGGCTGCGCGAGAAATATGCCGTGCAGGAAGCCGCAGATCAGTGGCAGCAGGTTGCAGCATTGGCGGATAGCACATTGCGGGTGGGCAAATGGGATTACCAACGCGCCGTTTCTGCCGATTGGTCGACTGTTACCCTGTTCCGCATTGAACAGCGGCCTTACGACGCATTGTCGTTCCTGAACTACGTGAAACGCAAACAGACGCCACGCCCGAAAGACGCCTCTCCGGCGATTGTCTTCCGTCGCTATTACAATGATTATCTCACCGAATCACTCGTGGAATATGAAAAGGAGCATTTGGAGGAAACCAACCCGGAATTCCGTAGTCTTATGAACGAAATCCGCGAAGGTGTATTGCTTTCGCAAATTATGGAAGAACAGGTTTGGCAGCGCTCGCTCTCAGACTCCACCGGACAGCGTAGTTTTTATGAGCGGAACAAGGCGCGCTATAACTATCCCGAACGCGCATTCGCGACCATCGTAACGGCGAAAGACACGCAAACTTTGAACAGCGTGAAAAAAACCTTAGCTACCAGTCCCTACAAGCTGGAAAGAAAGTCGAAGGAACTGTTATTCCCCGTCAATTCCGCCGAAATCGGCAATCAGCAGCTGGAAGCGCTGAATGACCTTTATATTATCATGGAAAAAAATGCGGATTATGTGGTCGAGATCGCCGGATACCGTTCTGCCGACGAGCCGGAAATCATTTCTTCGACCCGCGCCCGCAATGTTGTGAAATATTTAAATGCACGAAACATCCCAATTCTGCGTATCATAGAAAAAGACTACGGTTCTTTCAGGCAATCGGCCGAGCAAGAGCGCAACCGAAGGGTGGCATTCCAGTTTTACAGCCAGTCGAAAAGCGACGTTGAAAAGGTTTTTAATGCTGACGCCCCGGGCTCGGTGACGATCCGGGAAGGCTATTTTCCAAAGGCAGATCCACTGTTCGCAGGTTTCAAATGGCAGTCGGGTGAGCAGACGGTAACCAGCGCCGGTAGCGTCTTGTGGGCGAATGTGGCGAAGATTGATCCGCCTCGCCCTAAAACATTCGCGGAGGCGCGTGGAACGGTGATTAACGATTACCAGAAAGAACTCGAAAAACAATGGCTGGCCAGGTTGCAGGAGAAATTCCCGGTTAAAGTCAACGCGCAGGAATTAGAAAAAATTAAGCGTTAGCCGTATTTTAGCATTTATAAATTGAATCTGTTTCATTTTTAGGAGTTTAATTCAATAAAACCCGCAATAATCCAAATCAGCATACAAGGAAAAATATGAAAGTAAATAAATGGATCGGGGCTCATTTGATAGCCGCTTTCATGCTGCTGATCAGCGTGATAAGCTACGGACAAGGTCAGAAGGGAGTGAGCCTGGACAAGATCATCGCCAGGGTCGACAACCACTACATCCTGAATTCGGAGCTGGAAGACATGTATAACCAGTACAAGGCCGAAGGGCGGCAGGCGCCTGAGAAATGCCAACTGCTGGAATCCCTCATCATCAACAAAATGCTCCTTGCCAAAGCGGAAATTGACTCGGTGACCGTCGAAGACAAGCAAGTGGACGGCGAACTGAATGCGAAGATGAATTACATGATCCAGCGCTTCGGTTCGGAAAAAAACATTGTGGAAGCCTACGGCAAAAGCATTGAAAACCTCAAAAATGAACTTCGTCAGCAGGTAAAGGACCAGAAAATCGTCGAGAAAATGCAGCAGACGATTTCCGGCAATGTTAAAATCACACCGGCGGAAGTACGCAAATTCTTCAACTCTATTCCCAAAGACAGCTTGCCTTACATTCCCTCGGAAGTGGAGGTTGGCCATATCGTCAAAAAAGGAACAGTAACCCGTGAGCAGAAAGAAAAACTGAAACAACAACTGCTGGACCTGAAAGCACGCGCTGAAAAAGGCGAAGACTTTGCCATGCTGGCGCAGATTTATTCGGAGGATTTGGGATCGGCCAAAGTAGGTGGCGACCTAGGCTTTGCCAAGCGCGGAGCAATGGTACCGGAGTTTGAAGGGGCCGCATTGGCACTCAAACCCGGTGAAATGTCGGGTGTGGTTGAATCCCAGTTCGGTTTCCACCTCATCAAACTCCTAGAAACAAGAGGTGCAGAATACCACGCAAGGCACATCCTGCTCCGCCCCGATTACAACAAGGGCACGGATATGACCGCGGCTACCCGCGCGCTCGATAGCCTCCGCACGCTCATTAAAAGTGACTCATTAAAATTCGCGAAAGCCGCTTTGGACAACTCCGACGATAAGGAAACTGCCGAATCGGGTGGACTTATACAAGACAGAAGCACCGGACAATCCAAGCTGACGCTCGACGCTTCCATGGATCCGGCGCTCTACTTCGCGATCGATACCATGAAAGTGGGTGATTTGAGTATGCCTATTTCGTACCGGCTTGAAGACGGCAGTAGCGCCATGCGTATCCTTTGGTATAAAAGCAAATCAGAACCGCATACGGCCAACCTGCACGACGACTACGAAAAGATGGCGCAGATTGTACTCAGCAACAAGCGTAACAACGCGCTGGAAGAGTGGTTCAAAAAGGCGCAGGGCGACGTTTACATTAGCATCGAACCCGAATACAGAAATTGCAAAGTACTTGGGCTGGCCGCCAACGCCGACGATTTATAGCGGTAAAACGGCGGTAATCATTGCTTTTAACGAGTGAAAATCTAACCAAACATAACGTGAAGTATTCATCGGACGTAGAAGCTGCCGAAGCTATGAAAGTAGCTTATGATAAAATCCGGAGTGAAATCGGAAATGTGATTATCGGACAGGATGAAGTTGTTAAAAGATTGCTCACCGCCATTTTTTGCCAGGGACATTGTTTGTTGGTGGGCGTTCCGGGGCTCGCGAAAACGCTTCTGATCCAAACCATCGCGTCTTCACTCGACCTGAACTTCAACCGGATCCAGTTTACGCCCGATTTGATGCCTTCCGATATTCTCGGTTCTGAAACACTCGATCAAAACCGGAATTTCAAATTCATCAAAGGCCCCATTTTCGCGAATATTATCCTTGCCGACGAGATCAACCGGACGCCGCCCAAGACGCAATCGGCGTTGCTGGAAGCGATGCAGGAATATTCGGTAACCATTGCGGGCGCCAAACATCCACTCGATAAGCCGTTTTTCGTACTTGCTACCCAAAACCCGATCGAACAGGAAGGTACCTATCCCCTGCCCGAAGCGCAGCTCGACCGTTTCATGTTTATGATCCAGCTCGATTACCCTTCGTATGCCGAGGAGGTAAATATCGTCAAGAACACTACCAGCGATAACCGGTACCAGGTTAAGAAGGTGATCAGCTCGGAAGAAATCACCGATTTCCAGCACCTGGTACGCCGCGTACCGGTGACCGACCATGTGATTGAATACGCAGTAAAACTGGTACACAAAACGCGTCCGAAGGGCAGTCTGGCTATCAAAGACACCAACGACTACCTCGAATGGGGCGCTGGCCCGCGGGCATCACAATCGCTCATTCTGGCCGCAAAATGCAATGCATTGCTTTCGGGAAAATATTCGCCGGATATCGAAGATGTGAAAGCCGTTGCATTGCCGGTATTGCGCCACCGCATTATCCGCAATTTCAAGGCCGAGGCAGAAGGTATTTCTGTCGACGATATTATCGGAAGGCTACTTTAAAACCAGTAAGAATTTACTTTTTCAACATTATAAGTTTGTGTCGTTCGCGGATGGCACAAACTTTTGTTTTTTTAAGGCAAACCAATCATTCCACATCATCACAATGACGACCATTCAAGGCAAAAACTTCATAGGGTACGCTCTTTCGTCTGAAGGTGAAAGGCAGTTTATGGCATACGCTCCGGCGGCAGACAACTACCTTCCTGAAACTTTCCACTGTGCGACTATCGAGGAAGTAAATAAAACAATGGTCCTGGCCGAAAAGGCATTCGACAGCTACTCGCAAGTACCGGCAGTTGAGCGCGCAGCCTTTCTGATCGCCATTACCGAAGAAATCCTTGCACTGGGCGACCAACTGATCGAGCGGGCCGGCCAGGAAACGGGATTACCTATTGCCCGACTACAAGGCGAACGCGCCCGCACAATCAACCAGCTTACCCAGTTTGCGGAACTTCTGCGCGAAGGTTCGTGGGTGGAAGCCTCCATCGACACCGCCCTACCCGACCGCTCGCCGGTCCCGAAACCCGATATTCGTAAAATGCTGGTACCTGTCGGGCCAGTCATCGTGTTTGGTTCCAGCAACTTTCCATTCGCCTATTCGGTAGCCGGCGTGGATACCGGACCCGCATTGGCGGCGGGTAACCCGGTGATTGTCAAAGCACACCCCGCCCATCCGGGCGTAAGCGACCTCACCGCGCAGGCGATCGTGCGTGCAGCCGAGCGCACAGGTATGCCTGAGGGAACGTTTTCAATGCTGTATGATGATGGATTTGAAGTCGGGACGGCATTGGTGAAGCATCCCGCAAGTAAGGCTGTCGGATTTACGGGCTCATACCGCGGCGGAATGGCGCTGTACCGACTTGCACAGGAGCGCGAGGAGCCGATTCCGGTTTTTGCTGAAATGGGGAGCGTGAATCCTATCGTGGTTTTGCCTCAATATCTGAAAAACAATGCGGTACAGCTCGGAAAAACACTGGCCAGCTCAGTAAGTCTCGGCGCGGGGCAGTTTTGTACCAATCCGGGATTAGTGTTTATTACAAAATCCGAGGGGCTGGAAGCGTTTCAGGATGCCTATAAAACTGAAATCCTGCGTACGCCTTCGGCCACCATGCTGACAGCAGGGATTTGCAAAACCTATTATAAACTACGCGGGGAGGCATTGGAGCAGCCGGAAGTTTCGGCACTGGCGATTTCCGATATCCATTCGGAGGGTCAAAATCAGGCGGAGGCATCCATTGCATTGGTTTCAGGGAAGAACTTCATTGCTAATCCTAAATTGCACGAAGAAGTTTTTGGGCCGTTCTCGCTGCTGATTGTCTGCGAGAATACCGACGAGTTGTACGAGGCAGTCGCGCATTTGAAAGGCCAGCTTACAGCCACATTGATCGCAGAAGAAGCTGAGGTAGCCCGTTATCCTAAAATCGTGCGTCAACTTGCGAAAATATCCGGCCGGTTTATCATGAACGGCGTGCCGACCGGCGTGGAAGTGTGCCCGTCCATTCATCACGGCGGGCCATTCCCGGCCACGGCGGATTCCAAATTCACATCGGTAGGAAGGCACTCGATCCTGCGGTTCGTACGGCCGCAGTCCTTCCAGAACTGGCCGGACGCACTTTTACCTGATGAACTGAAAAACAGTAACCCGCTGCGCATTTTCAGGCTGGTAAATAATGTTCAGACCAAAGAAGCTATTCGTTAAACAGCGATTCGGGATAACCGACTTCCACCAGAAACAAACCTTCTGCCGGGGCCTGTGCTCCGGCATTTTTTCTGTTACGTGAAAGAATTATCTGCTCAAAATCGGCGACTGTCATCTTGTGGCGGCCCACTTCCAGCATTGTTCCCACCAGCGCACGTACCATCCCTCTCAGAAAGCGGTTCGCTTTGACATGAAACACCAGCATTTCACCGGATTCCACCCACCGCGACTCGGTGATGGTGCATCGGAAGTTGCTGACATTCGTGTGGATCTTGCTGAAACTTTCGAAATCATTGTGAACAAGCAGCAATGCAGCAGCTTCATTCATTAGAGCCACGTCGAGGTTTCGCCGCATTAGAGTGGCCAGGTCAGTCAGAAAGGGATTTTTGTGATAGGTAATGCGGTATTCGTACTTCCGGTACGTGGCTGCGAACCTGGAATGTATTTCATCGCTCACGCGGATAATGCGCTGAACCGCTACATCTTTGGGAGTCAATGCATTCAGCTTATAAATCAGCAGGTCGGCGTCAGCAACCGCCTCAGTTAAATCAAAATGGGCAAATTGTTGTTCTGCATGGACACCGGCATCGGTACGGCTGCTGCCGGTTAACTCGACGGGCATTCTCAGCACTTTGCCGAGGGCCTCTTCGAGCACTTGCTGGATGCCCAATGCATTGTTCTGTTTTTGCCAGCCGTTATAGGCCGTGCCACGATAGCTGAATTCTAGGAAATAGCGCATTTTGCAAAATTAAGCCAAACCTCCGGATTTACGATTTCAACGGCCCGGTTGCGGAATTTGCAGGAAGAAGGTTAACTTTGAAAATTGGAAAATTTCATTTTAGTATGATTACGGAAGAGAAAAAAGAAGAGAAAAGCCTGAATTTTATCGAGGAGATTATTGACGCTGACCTGCAATCAGGAAAATATACCCGGATTATTACACGCTTTCCCCCTGAACCTAATGGCTACCTGCACATTGGGCATGCTACGAGCATTTGCCTGAATTTCGGTCTGACCAAGAAATTTCCGGGTTATACCAATCTGCGATTTGACGATACCAATCCGGTGACCGAAGACACCGAATACGTTGAGAATATCAAGAACGACATCCGCTGGCTTGGTTTTGAATGGGAGAATGAGAACTATGCTTCCGATTACTTCGATACCCTATACGGCTATGCAATCAAGCTGATTAATGAAGGTCTGGCTTATGTAGATGACTCTACGTCCGAAGAAATCGCGGCGCTGAAAGGAACGCCTACCGAGCCAGGCAAGGACAGCCCCTACCGCAACCGCAGCGTGGAGGAGAACCTTGCACTTTTCGAACAAATGAAAAATGGCGACTTCCCCGACGGAAGCCGTACCCTGCGCGCCAAAATCGACATGGCGCACATCAATATGCTCATGCGCGATCCGATTCTATACCGCATTAAGCACGCGCATCACCACCGTACAGGCAACAAATGGTGCATTTATCCGATGTACGACTTCGCGCACGGGCAAAGTGACGCCATCGAAACCGTTACGCATTCGATCTGTACGCTGGAATTCGCGCCACACCGCGAGCTATACGACTGGCTGATCGAAAAACTGGGTATTTATCCATCACATCAATATGAGTTTGCCCGGCGTAACCTCAATTATACCGTTACCAGCAAACGCAAATTGCTGCAACTGGTGCAGGAAGGACACGTAAGCGGCTGGGACGATCCGCGTATGCCGACCATCAGCGGAATGCGCCGTCGCGGGTACACCGCATTCGCCATCCGCGATTTCTGCGACCGCATTGGCGTTGCGAAACGTGAAAATATGGTAGATGTAGGTTTGTTAGAATTCTGCGTTCGCGAGGATTTGAACAAGCAGGCATTGCGCCGGATGGTGGTGCTCGATCCATTGAAAGTAGTGATTACCAACTTCCCGGAAGGCGTAACCGAAATGTGCCACAGCGAAAACAACCCGGAAGATATTTCAACCGGCAACCGCGAAATTCCGTTCAGCCGTGTGATTTTCATCGAAAAAGAAGATTTCATGGAAGTACCGTCAAAGAAATACTTCCGCCTGGCGCCGGGCAAAATGGTCCGCCTCAAGGGCGCCTACATTATCCAATGTGATGACTTCGTAAAAGACGAAAATGGCGAAATCACCGAGGTGCGCTGCACTTATATTGAAAACAGCAAGAGCGGCCAGGATACGACCGGCATTAATGTGAAAGGGACCTTGCACTGGGTTTCCGCTGCACACGCCGCGGAAATCGAAGTGCGTTTGTACGACCGCCTGTTCTCCGTGGAAGATCCGTCATCGGAGGATGGTGATTTCAAGGACTACCTCAACCCTGACTCATTGCACGTGATCACCGGCTATGCCGAACCGGCATTGCTGGAAGCGAAAGAAGGCGAATCGTTCCAGTTCCTAAGAAAAGGATACTTTGCCAAAGACCCGGATAGCACCGCCAATAAGCTGGTATTCAACAGAACATCGACCCTGCGCGATAACTGGGCAAAGGCTGGAAATTAATTCTATTTTCCCTATTCCCGATTCCCGTCGACTTAAGTCGACGGCCCAGGATTGAGACCCTGCATTTCAAATCTTTTCAAATGATCTCCATAAATTGATCTTCTTGCCGTCGACTTAAGTCGACGGTGGTTGATTGATTGATTTCATTTGAATCCATTTAATTAGATTGCTTACAAATAAACTTGCTTGAAAAGAAGTTTGGATTTATCTTTGTGCAACAATTTCCACGATTCAAATCTTGCTGTCAGTGAATACCCAGAATGAATTGTTCAGTACCGCTAAAGGTTACAGCGTACAGTGTGATTTAACTTCCCGTATTATCCTTCACTTTGGCGATATCAAAGCTCCTTTTAAAATCCTGGATTTTTTGAATTTCCGCCGGTTTATCAACAGCATCGACATTCGCAGCAAAATTTTCGACCTGTCGGACGAATCTGACTATGAGTTCGTTGAGGTGCCCCGCCTTAACATGGGCCACAAAATGACCCTTTGCGAAGTAATCCAATTACGTGAGCTGGTAAACGGAACGCACTTCGCGATCGAGCTTAATTCCATGCTTCACGAAGTTCTCTTCACAGAACAAGAATTAGTCTAAATTACTCATTCAGACTACATTAGACCGGTTCCAAATTTCTAAAACGATTTGGATTCATGAACTTTCGCATGATATTTGCACTTGTTAATACACGAATAAACAGGCAAAATCATGAAAGACTTACTTAGAGCACGTACTTCCCTTAAAGAGGAAATAGAGATACTTTTGAACAACCAGGTGAAGATGGAAGCTGAGGCTTCCGCTAAATATCTCGCTATGGCTTCATGGTGCGACCGCAACGGTTTCAAGCACAGCGCCAAGTATTTCATGCACCAATCCGACGAAGAACGCACCCACATGCTGAAAATCTTCAACTACCTGATGACAGTAGGCGGCACGGCGATCTCCCCTGAAGTTTCAGGCGTAAAACAGGAATACCCTACCTTCAAAAGCGTATTCGAAACAGCACTTCAAAGTGAAATCGCCGTAACCCAGTCAATCAACCGCATCGTTACAGCTGCACGTAAAGAAGAGGACTACGCGACTGAAAACTTCCTGCAATGGTTCGTGAGTGAGCAGATTGAAGAAGAAGACAATGCACGCCGCGCGATCGAGCTTTTCGATGTAATTGGCGAAGATGGAACAGGTTTGTATGTGATCGACAAGGCGATCGGCAAAATCGGTTCCGAAGAATAATACCAATTTCTTATCTACAAAAATAGCTGCCCGGAAGAGCAGCTATTTTTGTTTTAAACCCTGGTGAAATACTTGCGTTCCCACACTTTGTACCAGTTTCGGTTGGCCGGGTATTTTCGGTGCGCCGCAAAACGGTTCACCATCACAGCCACAAAAAGAAGCACTAAAACACCGCTCAGCACTGGGTTCAAAACATACATATAACCCAGCGCCTTGATCTTTTCCGAACCGATATTTGCAATCAGCGCCGTAGCGCCACCGGGCGGATGCAGGGTTTTGGTCACCTGCATTAAAACAATAGATATCGAAACTGCAAAAGCCGACGAGAGCCATACCTGGTCGGGAATAATTTTGTGCACCGTCACCCCCACGAGCGCGCATAGCACGTGCCCCCCTATGAGGTTGCGCGGTTGCGCGAGCGGACTGTTCACGATCCCATATATGAGTACCGAAGACGCTCCGAAGGAACCGATCAGGAATAGCGAATCAGAATCGGCGAATTGTTTGTCGTTGAGCAGGCCAATGAGACCGATGCCGAGGAATGAACCGATGAAGGTCCAGAAATGGTCTTTGAAATCAATCAGAGTCTCTTTGTAGACGACGTAACGAACCAATCTTGCGTTACGTTTAATCCTTTTTCTCAAAATAGGAAAGCTTTTGGTTGAAGTAGCATTAGAAATAGAACTATAACGGGATCGCGATGGTTCGTAAATTACGGAAAGATTCCAAATTTCCTCGGGTTCCTCTCTCCTAATCCCTTCCAAATATATAAAAAACGGCCCACCCCGGACGGATAGAGCCCCCTGGGCGGCCATTAAATTTTGGTACGCCTTTTGTTGGGTTGCGAAATTTAAAATAGTAGTATTGCAATAACACACCGTGACTTGATTCCATGAATTATCTCGACGAGTTCAAAAAGTTTATTTCCAGCCATTACCTGTCGACCGGTGTACGCCTAACCCTCGGGACGATCATCCCTAGCCTGATTTTTCATCACTACGGCATGTTGAGCGATTGGATCGCCTTTCCGCTCGGCACACTGCTCATCGGCGGTACCGACAACCCCGGCCCCTACCACAGAAGACGCAATGCCCTGCTCGTCGCTATTGTAACATGCTTTGTCGTAGCCTGCGTCACGGGGTACCTACGGCATTTCCATTTCATTATATTTCTTGAAATCATTGTATTCGGGATGTTTTTCTCGCTCGTCGGCGTATATGGCAACCGCGTGAATAGCATCGGGCTGATTTCGCTGCTCGTTTTTGTATTTAATATTGATGACCACCTCAGCGGCGACATGGTTTTGAGAACCGCTGCGATCTTCTCGGCCGGCGGGATTTGGTACTTCATATTGTTTATGGTTTTACAAAAACTGCTTCCCTACAAGCTCATTCAGCAGCTTTTGGGAGAGAACTTTGTAGAACTGGGCAAACTGCTGTCCATCAAAGCCGATTACTATTTCGCCAATCCCGACTACGATGAGCTGTTCAACCGGATGGTGCACCAGCAAGTGATCCTCCGCGAAAACCACGAAAACCTGCGTGAGATTCTGTTCAAAACCCGGGAAATCGTCACGGAATCTACGACCAAAAGCCGGATATTGATGCTGATGTTTCTCGACAGCATCGATCTTTTCGAAAGGATACTCAATTCGCAGCAAAACTACGCGAACCTGCACCGCGCATTCGACCATACGAAGGTCTTGCGGCTTTTCGGGACGTACATTACCTGGCTTGCTGCCGAAATACAGCAGATCGGCCTGGCGGTGCAGAGCGGTTACGCCTCCCACCCACGCCACGACCTCGACGAGGCGTTCAACAAATGCCAGCGGGCATTCGAGCGCATGCGTGAGCATAAGATGAACCATGATAATATGGAGGATTTCATCATGCTCCGGCAAATCCTCAATAGCTTGCAGGACGTCACCGAGCGCGTGAAAAAGCTGCACCGTGCTACAAAGTATGAAGCGGACGTAAGCAACGACTATAAGCTGACTGTCGAAGCCGAGGATTTTACGCCCAAGCAGGACTACCACCCGCGCATTCTGCTCGATAACCTTTCACTCAAATCGAGCCATTTCCGGCATGCGGTTCGGGTGACGCTGGGGTTGCTGTCAGGATATATTGCGTCGCTCTTTTTCGATGTGGGTCATGGTTACTGGATCTTGCTGACGATCGCCGTAATCCTGAAACCGGCTTTCAGCATTACCAAACAGCGAAACATCCACCGGATCGGCGGCACCATACTGGGCGTAGTCATAGGATTTCTGCTGCTCTACCTGATCCAGGAGAGCACGCCGCTATTCATCCTGATGATGATTTCGATGATACTGGCATACAGTTTCCTAAAAATCAATTACTTCGTGGCATCCACAAGCATTACCTTGTATGTAATCTTGTCGTTCCATTTTCTTAACCCGGAGCATGTGACCAATGTTCTGCAGGACCGCGTGGTGGATACCGTGATCGGCTCGCTGATTGCCTATATTATTTCTTCCTACGTTCTGCCGGTTTGGGAGCATTCGCAGATCAAGCAGTATATGAAAGAGGCGCTGGATGCGAACCGGAAGTATTTTGATATCGTAGCCGCCAAATTCACTGGAAAACAACTGGATATCAACGAATTGAAATTACTAAGAAAGAATGCGATCATTGCGATGGCCAACCTTTCGGACAACTTTCAAAAAATGCTTTCCGAACCCAAGCGCCAGCAGCTCAATATGGAAGAGTATCACCAGTTCGTCGCGACGAGCCATATGCTCACCTCCTACATTGCCTCGCTTTCAACTTACGCACAGACGTTGGAATACCTGGAATTTTCAGTTGAATTTGAAATGATGACCCGGCAAATCGACCGCCAGTTACAGGCTGCGATGGACATTATCGACGGGAAAACCGGTAACAGCCTTGAAATCGTGCGGGAATCTTTACCACAAAATCAGCGGCTACTCGAATTGCTCGCCGATCGCAAGAAACAAATCAAGGAACTGGGGATTGAAAAGGCCGATCAATCTCCGGTGCGCAAAATGTTATCCGATTTGAAAACGATCAATGGGCTGTTCGAGCTGATCAGCACCATTTCAATTGACGAAATCAAGATTCTTCAAAAAATTAAAACTGCGAAAGCTGCTTGACATGCCATCATTATCAGGAACCGAAAGAAAGAATATCGCGCCTGGGCTCTCTGTTTCCATTGTTCTCAAAAAAGATCAACGAAGCGGCAAACTGACGCAGGGCGTTGTGAAAGACATCCTCACGAAGGCGCCCGTGCACACCCATGGTATCAAAGTGCGCCTGGAATCAGGTGAAATTGGAAGAGTAAAGATCGTTGAAACCGAAGATTAGCCCCGGTTTATGTCAAATCCCCGCGTTAACCTGATTATCGGCATCATTAGCATCAGTATTTTCCCGGTGCTGGTGAAATGGGCACCGGTGTCGGGCGTTAGTTCTGCATTTTACCGGATGTTGCTCGGACTGCTGTTCCTGCTGCCTTATGTGTTGTTTCGCAGGAAATTCACATTACCCGGCAGTGCGCTCTGGTTTCCTATCGTGCTCTGCGGGATCATTTTTGCGAGTGACATAGCAGTCTGGAATCTCTCCATTCATTATTCCAATGCCACGCAGGCTACGCTGCTAACAAACCTCTCACCCGTGTGGGTGGGCGTAGGAACGTTTCTGTTTCTGCCCGATAAGCCCGCCCCACGCTTCTGGCTTGGTACACTCGTAGCGCTTATTGGAATGGTCATTCTAATTGGCACCGAGACATTTATGACCATGAAATTTGACCTGGGCTTTGCTTTGGCAATGCTCTCGGGAGTGCTTTACGCATCGTACATGCTCATCAGTAAAACGGTTTTGAACAAAATCGATATTGTCAGCTTTATGACGATCAGTATGGCCGTGTCGAGCATTTATCTTTTTGCCATATGCCTCATTTTCGACCAGCCTGTCTGGCATTTCGAACCGGTAATCTGGAGTGTTTTTGTTGTCCAGGGATTGATTTGCCAGCTCATCGGCTGGCTGACGATCAATGCAGCGATGAAGCAAATGGATGCCAAAAGCGTTTCACTCAGTCTTTTGAGCCAGGCGATTGTTACGGGAGTTTTTGCCTGGATTTTTATTGGAGAGAAAATAACCGTGCAAATGATCAGCGGCGGTGTGGTTATCCTCATCGGCATTGCTATTACGTACACCGGTCGCAAAAAGCCAGCCACTACTCGCGATCAGGATTCGATAGGCAGGTAAATAATAAATGTCGATCCGATGCCCGGCTTGCCGATGGCGTCGATCAGCCCCTTGTGGTTTTCCACAATCTTTTTACAAATCGCCAAACCAATGCCGGTGCCTTCATAAGCCGAGCGGCTGTGTAGCCTTTGGAATACCTGAAAAATGCGGTCTTTATACTGTGGATCAAAGCCAATGCCGTTATCGGCAAATGAAATATACTGATACAAGCGGCCAGCGTCAGCCCCCGCAAGCGGAATAGCAGCGCCCGGCACCTCTCCCGAACGGATCTCGATCACCGGAGTCCTGCCGGGGCCGATGAATTTGAGCGCATTCGCAATCAGGTTCATAAAGAGCTGCTCGAATTGGTACACGATCACCTCGCGCACAGGAAGCGCGTCACTCGTAATGACCGCATTCTCGGCCTGAATAAGGTCGCCTAACTGATCTTTTACATTTTGCAACACCTGGTTCAAATCAGCGCTCTCAAGGTGCTTTTCCGCCACATTGGCTCGGGAAAACGCCAGCAAATCGACGATCAGCTGCTGCATTCGCGTGGACGACGCCTGCATCCGGTTGAAGTAGTCCTTTCCCCGATCCGAAAGATTGTCCTTCTCGGTTTCGAGAATACGTGTGGCAAATGTCTGGATTTTCCGAAGCGGCTCCTGCAAATCGTGGCTGGCTACGTACGCGAACTGCGCTAGCTCCATGTTCGTGCGCACGAGCTCGTTGTTGACTACCTGAAGCTGTTGGGTACGCTCCTGCACTTTTGTTTCGAGTTGGTCAATAAACAGGCGGCTATCATGAATATCCAGACTCGTCCCCACCCACATTTCGATCGTGCCATCGGCGCCGTGCTGCGGAATCGCGCGGCATTGGTACCACCGGTATTCGCCGTCGGCACGTTTCAGCCGGTGTTCGAAGAGGTATTCGGTGCCCGCCGTGATCGATTCGATCCATAGCCTTACACTTTCGGCCACGTCGTCGGGATGCACGAGAGGCAACCAGCCTTCTTTTTCTATTTCTTCCGCCGAAAACCCGGAATAATCGAGCAGTGACCGGTTGAAATAGGTAATATTCCCTTGAGTATCGGCGGTCCAAACAAACTGCGGCATCGAATCCGCGAGAGTCCTGAATTTGCCCTCGCTGGTTTTCAGTGCGAGCTCCGACTCCTTACGGTCCGTAATATCCATCATAGTCCCAAGCATCCGCAGCGGCACATGCCCTTCGTCAAAAAACACCTTTCCCTGCGTCCGTATCCAGTGAACCGACTGGTCCCGGTGGATAACCCGCGCCTCATAATAGTAAATACCAGTTTCGAGCGCAACTTTAAATGCTTTTTCAACAATAGCCTGCCGGTCCTCGGGATGCACTCTGTCGCGCATTTCAGCGTGGGTGAGCACAGTGTCCTCACTATATCCTAAAATCACTGCCAGCCTTCCCGAATGAATGACTTCCCTCGTCTGGATATTCAGATCCCACGTAGCGAGACGCGTTCCGTCGGTGGCGAGCGAAAGCCGGTCGGCAGTCTCGGCGAACTGCTGCCGTAAAGTCACCTTGTCTGTTACGTCGTTCACCGAGGCCATTATGGCGGACACGCTGCCGTCAATTTCAAATATGGGCGCATATTGAAAATCGAGGTAGTGCTTTTTCAAACCACCCGGACCGTCGACATAAACGATCGCCTCATTTTCTCTGTAGATTTTACCACTTTGATATACTTCCTGTAAAAGCGTCAGGAATTTCTGACTCTTCAATTCAGGAAAAACATCGGCGAGCCTTTTCCCTTCGACCTCGTCCAGCCTGCGCCGCCAGATTTTGAGCATGCTTTCATTGGCAATGCTGACCACCAGTTCGGGGCCTTTGAGAATGGCTTTCGCAAACTGCGATTGCGTGACGAGGTTCCGGAATTGATTTTCACTGCGCTGCAAGGCTTGCTTGGACAAGACCTGTTGAGTTACCTCTGTAGCCACGACGATAATCCCGGACGGATGCTCCGGGTCCTCTTCAAAAAGCGGCTGATATACAAAGTTGAAATAGCAACGCTCCGGCTGTCCGAAACGGCGGATCGTCACTTCGAACTCGTTGCCGTGATAGGCAATACCTGTGCGCAAAACACGGAGAAGGATCGGCTCTACGTAATCACGCACTTCGGGAAGCCCAGCAAAAAGGGGTCTCCCAACGAACTCCTGCTCCAGGCGGTCAACGATTTGCAGATAGGCGTCATTGGCCATTTCCACCACGAAGTCCTCCCCGCGCAGGATCATCATTCCCACGGGAGCCTGCTTCACGGTGTTCCAAAACTTGTTTTCGCCCGCATACTCGACCCGACCCACCTGTTCAGGGTGATCTTCGCCATTTTCGGAAATATGCTGATTGAGTTGTTTCGACTTGCCCACCTGCTTTCACGGAAAATATATTTCAAAAATAGGTGGACAAGCCGTGAGAAGTCAATAGTGATAATGGAAGTTTTCTGGCGCGGGTGTCCAGCTGTGCTTGGTCCAGTCGATATCCAGGATTTGTTTGATAGCCTGTTTCAGCTTGGGAAATGACCCTGGTTTGCGAATAAAGAAGTTGGCGCCTTTTTCATGCACCTTCCGTACCATTTCCTCTTGTCCGGTGGTAGAGAAAATTACCACCGGTATGTGCGCCCAGGCTTTGGTTTGCCGGATCAGATCCAGACATTCAAAACCGTTTTTACGGGGCATATTCAGATCCAGAAAAATGACGTCCGGCGGAGGCGGTACCGTTTTCTCCATCAGGTCGATCAGCTCCACCCCGTCGCTCGCCGTCATCAGCTCGGTCGAAGTGCTCACTTCCCTGAGCGCGTCCTCGAACAACAGGCAATCGTCCTCATCGTCGTCGGCCAGGAAAATAGATTTATTTGGTTTTGTGCTCATAACCTGAATTTAAGTATTCATGAAATAACATATACGTTGCTCATACATTCAACCTAAACGAGGTACGGTAGCAATCAATTCCAGAGTAAGGATATACAAGGTAGGAAATAAAAACCGTATAGTAAATTTAATTTACATTAAAACTCGCCTTCCAGGCTCTCTTTCGGCTTCTTCTTCGCCTGATGCAAACGGTAGTTTAAGGTAAGATTAATCTGCCTCAGACGTCCCTGGGAGGTGTTACGGGTGTAGAAGTTGCCCCCCTCGGTGATCGACCGGTACTTTCTGGAATTGAAAACATCTACTACGGTGAGCGTCAGTGTGCCATTTCCTCTCAGAATATCTCTCGTCGCGGCCAGGTCGAGCGTTGCCAGTGCTTTCCGGCGGCCTTGCGGGGTTTGCTGCGGTGCTTCATAGTTTCCTCTCAACTGCACATCGGTATTTTTCCAGAGCGTAAAACGCGACATCGTACGGATAAACCAGCTGTATGTATCGCTTTTAAAGTCCTCGTCCACACCGGTTCCGTCGGTAATCGCACGGAAAAAGTTGGCGCTTCCATCGAGTTTCCACCAGGGGTATGGATTAAATGAGCCGGCAAACTCGGCACCGTAGGCATCTTCCGTTCCCAGATTTTCTGGACGGGTGTAGGAGCTCCCATCGTCCTGCACGGTGCGGATGCTGATAATCTTGCCGTTGGTATGACGGTAGTAGATCGATGACGTCAGCGAGCCTTTGTTCAGGTATTTGATATGACCGAACTCGAATGCATTGGTAAACTCCGGGTTCAGGTCGGGATTGCCGCTCCAATAATTGCGGTTGTCGCTGTAAGTCGCAAACGGACTGAGATCGTTGTATTGCGGCCTGCGGACACGGCGGCTATAACTCAGCTGAAAGGCATTCTGTTTGGCAAAATCGTAAGTCACATGCACACTTGGGAAGAGATTGGCATATTTGCGGGCGTTCACCTCGTTGGTGTTTCTTAATGTAGTGGTCACGCCGGTCCATTCCGCCCGAAGACCTCCCTGGTAGGAAAACTTACCGGTTTTATTGCCGACCATACCGTACAATGCATTGATATTCTCTTCATAAAGGAAATCGTTGGTAAGCCCGGGCAACGCTACCCAGCCGCCATCACTGTTCTGCTGTGTGACGGTGTAATCGTTGGTCATGTCCCGTGAGCTGCTCCTTCCCCCTGCCTCGATCTTGCCGTCTTTTCCGAAAGGATGTACATAATCGGCCTGGAAAAGCAATTGTTTCTCCGTTTCATAGTTCACCGCTCGCTGCAACAACGGCGGAATGCCTGACGGGCTGCCGTCCGGTTTGTATACATTTTCATGGTAATACTGGTCCGAATCCTCCCAGTTGTCGAGGTAACGCACATCGGCGGTAAACTCCTGCCCTTTCCGGTTGAATGTCCGCTTGTACGTTAGTGCATACTCCGAGTTCGGCTCCGTTTCAGTCTCATCCTGGGTCCGGCGCGTGTAGCTCATCATGTTATTGAGGTTCGACAGGTAATCGCGGTAATTGAGTGTCGAAAATCGCTTTCCCTTGCTGGTACGCCACGTGTAGGCGCCAGTGAGGACGTTTTTGGAATTGAAATAATAGTCGATACCGCCGCGGGCGCTGTTGGCCATACCTTTCAGGTTACTTTTCATATCCCGCTCCATGATGAATGTTGAATCATTGCGGTAAACCTCCTGGTATACGTAATTTTTGCCGGGAGTATTCCGGTACGACATGGTGTAGTTGATGAAGAAATTGAGATTCTTCTTCCGGTAATTCACATTCGCGGCGCCGCCAAAGTTGGTAGGATGGCCCGTAATAATATCGAACGAGCCGTTAATGCCCTCTTTCCGCTCTTTTTTCAAAACAATATTAATCACACCGCCCATACCTTCGGCTTCGTAACGTGCCGATGGATTGGTAATGATTTCCACGCGCTCAATCATGCTGCCCTGCAACTGCGCCAGTCCGCTCGCGCCTTTAATGCTGACCAGACCGGAAGGTTTGCCGTCGATAAGAATGCGCACGTTGCCGCTTCCCCTCAGACTTACATTCCCTTCAACATCCACCGCTACCGAAGGGACATTAGTCAGGATGTCCACCGCAGTACCACCCGCATTTGCCAGGTCTTTCCCAACATTGAATATCTTTTTGTCGAGCGATAATTCCATCGAACTCTTCTCTGCCTGGACAGTCACTTCGTCAAGCGTTCGGGCCGAGGCCGCCACTTTGATCGAGCCCAGGTCCAGCGGAGAATTAGCTGCACTCACTTTTATATTAGTAGTATAATTGGGTTTATAACCGATGAATTCCGACAATGCATAATAGGTACCGGCGGAGATATCTACTATGAACCCACCCGTCTCGTCGGTAATCGCACCGGAGACGAACGAACTGTCGGTTGTTTTGAAGAGCCGGATGCTCGCATAGCCCAGCGGCGCATTGCTTGCGCCGTCGACTATCTTGCCTGTAACCTTTAATTTCCCATTATTCTGCGCCACGGCGGGCATCATTCCCAACATCCCGAGAATCCATGCAAACCCCACAAAACCACGCAACTTCCGCGAACGGAAGCCCTTCTTCAAACTGCTTTTAATAGTCATTCTTATGTTGTAATATTTTCTCAAATGCTTTTAAAAATTGCTACCCATACAAACCGGTTTACCTTCCCGTTTTACTCTACTGTAATGATATATTAAAATGAACTTTCCGCCCGACGTTCCGAGGCTCCGTCGGATTTTTGTACCTTTGCAGTCTTTTTGCAGATCCACACAAAGCCATGAAACACGAAGCATCACAAACTTTAAGATTAGCATTCCCTATTATCATCGGTGAACTGGCCCAAATGGCGCTTCACCTTATCGACAGCGCCATGGTCGGCGCTATCAGCTACAAACAACTGGCCGCGGCCGCGCTGGTCATCAATGCAATGAACATTCCGTTCGTGATCGGGATCGGGATGACGATCTCCGTTTCGCAGATGGTATCCCTTGCCAACGGCCGCCGCGACGCCCAACAGGTTTCCCATTATCTGTTTAATGGTTTCTGCCTTTGTACGCTTACCGCCCTGGCAATTTCCATCACATTGCTCTTTGGAAAAGATTACCTGCATAACCTCGGACAGGACCCGGAGGTAGTTGAGCTCGCCATTCCGTTTATGCGGCTGATGGGCCTTTCCATTATTCCCATGCTGCTTTTTATGACTTTGAAGCAATTTGCAGACGGACTGGAACACACGCGCACCGCGATGATCTTCTCCCTGGCTGGTATGCCTGTCAATATTCTGCTCAACTGGCTGCTCATTTACGGTAATTGGGGCTTTCCGCGCCTCGAACTGGAAGGGGCAGGTTGGGCGACGCTCATCACCCGCAGCATGATGTTCCTTGCTTTGTTATTTGTGATTTTAAGACATAAAACTTTTGAAAAATACATTGCCGTAGGTCGCAATCAGTGGTATTTCAAATGGAAGACCTGGCGCGAACTACTGCATATCGGCGTGCCGAGCAGCTTGCAGATTGGCATGGAAGCGGGTGCATTCGCCGTATCGGGTATTATCATTGGCACCCTGGGTGCAGTAGCGCAGGCTGCACACCAGATCGCTCTGAGCAGCGCGTCGTTCACATTTATGGTATCGATGGGCCTCGCGCAGGCGGGCTCCATACGCGTGAGCAACGCGCTCGGGCGCGGCGACTGGGCGAAGATTTTTGTAATCGGCAAAAGCACGCTCGTCACCGCGTTGATCTACGGTACATTCTGCGCGATCACCTTCGGCCTTTTGCGGAATCACCTGCCGATGGCGTTCAATGACAATACCGAGGTCGTAACATTGGCTGCATTACTGCTCCTTTTTGCCGCCGTTTTCCAGATTTCGGATAGTACCCAGGCCATCGGCGCAGGTTTGCTGAGGGGCATTAAGGATGTAAAAACGCCCACGATTCTGATCGGGATCGCTTATTGGGTGATTGGTATCCCGGTTGGCTACACGCTTGCATTCCATTTCGAGATGGGAGCTTCGGGCATGTGGCTGGGGTTGATTCTGGGCTTGACGATGGCATCGATTTTCCTAATGACCCGCTTTTTCAAAATGACAAGAAGAAATCAGGTTTAGATAAAACTTCGTCAAAATCCGACTTGTTGATAAGGATATAAATGCGAAACTTCGTCATTAATCCAAGTGCGCTTTTTTTAATCAATTCTTATCCACAAAAATCTGATTCAATGGATTTCAATTCCACGTTAAGGAACATCTTTGTTGAAGAAAAGGACATTCCTGCGGAGTACAGCCTGCCATCCCTGATTCACCAGCGCGAGTACCTGTGCAATGGCGAAATGAAGGCCTGGGACGGTCCTTTCCATGAAGTTTTCTCACCGATTGCCGTACAAACCCCGAACGGGCTCGAACGCAAATTGATCGGCAGCTACCCTTTGTGTACCGCTACCGAAGCATCGGAAGCATTGGAAGCGGCTGTAACCGCCTACAACAGCGGCCGCGGCGAATGGCCTACCATGGGCGTAGCCGAACGCATTCACTGCGTCGAGCAGTTTACAGGCCGGATGATCGAGAAAAAAGACATTATTGTCAAGCTCATCATGTGGGAAATCGGTAAGTCATTCGCCGATTCGGTCAAAGAATTCGATCGTACTGTCGAATACATATACGCCACCATCGATTCCCTCAAAAACCTGGATCGCGACTCGTCCGGTTTCCATATTGTCGACGGCATCGCAGCACAGGTAAGACGCTCTCCGCTGGGCGTGGTACTTTGTATGGGGCCATTCAACTACCCGCTCAACGAAACGTTCACCACCCTGATCCCCGCGCTGATCATGGGTAACACGCTGCTGTTCAAACCGCCGAAATTCGGGACGCTGCTGCATTACCCATTGCAGGAAGCTTTCCGCGACTGTTTCCCAAAAGGCGTTGTGAACGTGATTTATGGCCGCGGTAATGCCATCGTTCCGGGATTAATGCAGTCGGGTAAAATCAACGTCCTGACATTGATCGGTTCCAGCAAAGTGGCCAATGAATTGAAGAAATCGCACCCGAAAGTGAACCGTCTTCGGGCAGTACTCGGTCTGGATGCCAAAAATGCGGCGATCGTCACGCCAGAAGCCGATCTCGACCTCGCCGTGAAAGAGATCATCACAGGATCGTTGTCGTTTAACGGTCAGCGTTGTACGGCTCTGAAAATCATATGGGTACACCGCAGCGTAGCCGATACATTCCTCGAAAAATTCAGCGCCGCGGTTGCTGAACTGAAATTCGGGATGCCGTGGGAGAAAGGCGTGGCGCTTACCCCGCTGCCGGAAACCAATAAAATCGAATACCTCAACGACTGCATCGCCGACGCGGAAGCGCATGGTGCGAAAGTGGTTAATGAAAACGGAGGCAAATCAGAAGGCTCGTTCTTCTACCCGGCGGTTGTCTACCCGGTAAACAGTAAAATGAAGCTGTATCACGAAGAGCAATTCGGACCGATCGTGCCCGTGGTACCATTCGATGACCTCGAAGAAACCATTCAGTTCCTGATCGACTCAACCCACGGCCAGCAGGTAAGTATTTTCAGTAACAACGCCGACGAAGTGGCCTCGCTGATCGACCCTCTGGTAAACCAGGTAAGCCGCGTGAACATTAACACCCAATGCCAGCGCGGCCCGGATGTATTCCCTTTCACCGGCCGCAAGGACAGCGCCGAGGGTACCCTATCTGTTCCCGATGCCATCCGCGCCTTCTCGATCCGCTCCCTCGTAGCCTTCAAAATGAACGCCGCGAACAAGCAGTTGATCAACGAAATCGTGCATGAGGATACTTCCAACTTTTTGAGTACGAAGTTTATATTCTAAGGTTTTTGCATTCATTTCAATGCAAGCCGCCCATTCAGGAAACTGGATGGGCTTTTTTTGTACCGGAGGATCATTTGTAATGAAAATAGGGATAGGAGGTTTGTAGAAGTTTGCTTTGGGCTTGTATAAGCACATTATTATATGAATAAAGAAATTTACCCTTTCTATCAGGCCGAAGACAATTCATTGTACTTTTTCATTAGAAAGGGCATTCACGGCGATATTCAAAAAGTTGTTTCGATCAGCAGGATTCCAGACGGCTCAGACTATCCTTCGAAGTCAGCATACAATCTGGGCTGGTCGGCTGCAAATAATTGTTTAACTTTAATACTATCACTGATAATCATGAGCATGGAAAAACACACCACCCAAGAGCATGAAGCTATTTTGGAAGAGCTTCTCAAAGACAAGGACAGAATTATTGAAGCAGTCAAAAATTCGCCTTTTCTGAAAAAGAAAAATGAAAAGGCAGCGGAAGACTTTGCTAAGCTGCCACCACCATTCCCCTGGGAAAAGGAAAAAACAGAAGCGGACTCATAACATATTTATAAGACGATCGGCCACCTCTCAATGGCCGATAGCATGTTGTGCTCTTCACAAATTCGCCTCCGCCAGCGCCCGCTCAATCTCCCCTTTCGGCGTCACGCCGCTTTTCTTCCATACCACCTGGTTACCTCTGTAAAGAATCAAAGTAGGTAGTGCAGTCACTCCCAGCTCTTTCGTAAGCGTTTTATTTTCATAAGCCTCGATATTAATCACTTTCACGGAGCTCGCTTGCTCGTGTTTGATGGAATCCACGATGAGTGCCAGGCGTTTGCAGGAATCACAATAGCGCGAACCGAAATCGACTAGCACGAGCTTGTCGGATTTCAGCGAGGCCTGATAGTCGGCCAGGGTTAGACCAGGGCCAACGGTGGAAACGACCGGTTTGCCCAAACCAATCCATTTGCTCAACCCACCCGGAAGTTCGGTAACGTCTTTGAACCCATTATCACGGAGATCTTTGGCGAGTTTGCCACTACGGCCGTTGGCGATGGAGTAAATGAAGGTCGGTTTGCTTTTGTCGAGTTTAGCAATGGCTTTCGAGAAATCGGCTTCATTGGCAACACTGAAACTCGTCGCGCCTTCGAGGTGGTTCTGCGCGTATTCCTCGGGCAAGCGGGCGTCGAGGATCTGGGCATTTTTGCCGGCTTTCGTAAGACGCGACTCAAATTCCTCGAATGAAACGAGGTCACGTCTTGGAACGATCTGGGAGCTCGGCGCAGTCTGCGCATGCAACGCGGTATGGACAAGGAGCAGCCACACCACTGCGAACAATGGTTTGAAAGTTTTCATTGAAATTGGTTTTAAAGTGATTACTGCTTTCGGTGGTTGGCCTCGGCTATCGACTTTATCTGGAATTCTTGAAGTTATTCAGCAACACTTTGGCTGCGCGGATATCATAATCGAACATTTCGGCCTTTTGCATCGAGATCTTCTCCGCTTCCGGAATGGCCGGCGCGGCATCTTTTCCCGTAAGATCAAGGACATTTAAGGCTTGCAGGCGGGCATACGGGTTGTCACTTTTCAGCGCGTCGGTTAATGCGGCTACGGCGCCAGGCTTGTCGATACCGGTTACGTACAAAGCTTCGGCGGCTGCAATGCGCACGGCTGGCTCGGGGTCTTTCAATGCTTTTTGTAATGCCTCTTTGCCAGCGCTCGCTTTCAGCACGGTCAGGCCGGTCGCACCCCAGTAGCGCACTGAAGGGTCTGCATCACCCAGTGCCCTAATAAGCGCTTGTGTGTTAGCCGTATTGCGCGACGACGCGAGGTCGGCAGTAGCAATTATTTTTTCAAAATTATACTTACCACTCCGCGCATAATCGTACAAAGGCGTGTTTTTAGCAATCTCATAAATGATGGCCTCCGGAATAAAACCGACATCCTTATAGCTCTTGATCCACCGTTCGTTGGCATTTCGCAACCGTTCCAGTTCTTTCTTGTATTTCGGGTCGCCGGCAAGGTTATGGATATTATGCGGGTCAGTGTCGACGTCAAACAACTCCTCTGCGGGCTTTGGCTCCCAAAATTTGGATTGCACCGCATTTAGTTTGCCAGCTTTGTGAAGGTCTTCCCAGGATTTCACCGAAGGCGCCCGCCAGAGATATTCCAGGTACTGACCGTATATTTTATTGGGCAGATAATTCCGGATGTACCGGAACTTCTTGTCCCGCACCGACCGCGACATATCAATCCGCTCATCCATCCTGCCCCTGAAACCGAATGCATATTGCGGCTCAGGCTTCTGTTGCTTCCCCAAAAACGCACCGCCCTGCATATAATCGGGCACTTTCACATCCACCAGACTGAGTACCGTCGGTGCAAAATCCAGGAAGGTAACCAGTCTGTCAGAGACGCTACCCTGTTTCTGATTGGCCAAATGCGCATATTTCGGCGGCAAATGGACGATCAACGGTACATGCAGGCCCGATTCGTACATGAACCGCTTGCTGCGCGCCAGCACGCCGCCATTATCAGCATAGTAAAACACGATCGTGTTCTCCGCCAAACCTTCGTCTTTCAACTCCTGCAACAGCTTTCCAAACTGCCGATCCATTTCTTCGAGCTTGTCGTAGTATTGCGCCCAATCGTGTTTCAGTTCGGGCGTTGCCGGGTGATAAGGTGGCAACGGCACTTTTTCCGGATCGTGTTTCAATACAGGCAGCGGCTCATGCAGCGAGCTTTCATGCGAGACATTCAGATTGAATACGGCGAAAAACGGCTGTCCCGGTTTGCGGTTTTTATAAGTCGCTTTGCCGCTCGACTCGTCCCACGCATCCAACTGATCCGGCGTGTTGTAATCCTTTTTCGCATTATTAGTGGTGTAGTAGCCGGCCTCGCGCAGGTATTTTGGAAAAAATTTCACGAACGCGGGCGACGGGTAAGTGCTCCGCATATGTTCGGTCCCGAGCGAGGGTGGGTACATACCTGTAATGAGCGTGTTACGCGACGGAGCACACACGGGCGCGGTCGAAAAGGCATTTTTATAACGAATGCTCTCCGTTGCGAATTGGTCCAGATTGGGCGTCGTCGCGAATTGGTCGCCATAACTGCCTAACAGAATGGTATTGTCCTCGCTCACAATCCAGAGGATGTTGGGACGGTCCTGCGCCATGGCCGGGTGTAATGCGATGGTTAATATCGCCAGAAGGAGTTTGTGGGCTAATTTATGCATTTGCATGGTTGTTACATCGCTTCGCGATTTTCAAAACACTCGTTTTGTTTCGTTTCTACCAATATTGCGTCGCTACGCGACTTGCGGGCTTTGAAATGCCGTCAGGCATGTAACAACAAATCCAAAATCCTACTTCGCGTTCAAATGTGCCTGCTGCGCCGGTGCGAGGTCGATGGTGACTTTGTTGATTTTGCCTGTGAATGCAAAAGGCACCTTATAAGTATCCCCTACCGGTGTCAGATCGTCGAAAGCGACATTCACACCTTCATGCAAATACAATGCATCCGAAGTCTTGCCTAGCGTTCCCTCTCCTGCCTTTGCATTATTGACATACAAAGTCACCACTCCGCCGCCATTCTGATCATATTGCACGCTGGCTTTCAGTTCCACTTTACCCGCAGGCAATGTCGCATTCGCCGAGCTTACCACGTATTTGTTACCATCGCCTACCGCATAAACAAATTGTAGTTTCTGATTTTGAATGAAAAAACTCAAACCGCCCGCCGCACCGCCTCTCGACAGAATCACCCCTTCCGTTTCCACACCCGACAATACCACGTCCGCAACGATCGAGAATGAACGCTTCAATGCGAACGGGCTCGCCACGTCTATGATCGTCGATTGGCCCGGATAAAGCACTACTCTATCCACGCTATTGTAAGCCGTAGGCAGCGTAAACGGCTCCGTACCGTCTTTCAGCGGATATACATTGTATTTCAAAGCCTCGCTATCGAACAATGCTTTCAGTTCCTTTAACTTCGCTGGGTTCGAAGCGGCAAGATTATTGGTTTCATTAAAATCCTCATTCAAGTTATACAGCTCCCAACGGTCTTTTTCAAAATCCTGGCCTTTCACATGCAGGGAACCGGCTTTCCAGCCATCCTTATAAATAGAGCGTGAGCCGCGGATTTCGTAATACTGAACCGTGTGATGGCTTTTCGCACCGGCGTCGTTGAGACTGTATGCCAGGCTCGTACCTTCTATCGGATCTTGCTTGATGCCGTTCAGCACCGCAGGTGCTTTGATGTTCAGCAGTTCTAATGTGGTCGGTAAAATATCCGAAACATGGCCGTACTGGTTACGAATGCCGCCTTTCTCCTTAATGCCTTTGGGATAAAAAACGATGAGCGGGTTATGCGTGCCGCCTTCCGAATTGGCATCCTGCTTCCAGTGCCGGAACGGCACATTGGTCGCGGCGGCCCAGCCGAGCGGGTAGTTCACTTTTGAAAACTCGGTACCAATCAGGTCGATCTGCTCGATATTCTTTCTCAAACGTTCCTCCTCCGAGATACCGGTTCCAAAGTTGTTTACCGTTCCCACGAACGTCCCCTCCTTGCTGGCGCCATTGTCGCCTACCGATACGATTACGACGGTGTTTTCCAGCTCGCCGGTTTCGCGAATGTGGTTGATCACCCGGCCAATTTCATAGTCCGTGTATTCTAGAAAGCCCGCATAGGTTTCCATAAACCGTGCATAGAGCTTTTTCTCCTCAGCAGCCAGCGAGTTCCATTCTCTCACACCCGGGTTACGCGGCGGAAGTTTGGCTGTCTTTGGAACTACCCCTAGTTTGATCTGATTCGCCAGCACTTGCTCGCGGTACGCATCCCAGCCCGCATCGAACTTGCCTTTGTATTTATCCGACCACTTTTTAGCCACTTGATGCGGCGCATGCCCCGCGCCGGTCGCTACGTAGAGAAAAAACGGTTTATCAGGGTTCCCGGATTTCTGGCTGGCAAGGTAACTAATGGCGCGGTCGGCAATCAACTCGTTGAAATGCTTGCCATCCTGCCGGTCCGCTTCGCGGTGCGTGCCTTCCCACAGCTCGGGATGCCACTGGTCGATGCTGCCGCGCGATGGAAACCCATAAAATTGCTCAAAGCCGCGCCCGGTCGGCCAGCGGTTGAATGGCCCCGCCGGTGTTAGGTCCGCCAGCGGGGTAATGTGCCATTTGCCCAGTGCAAAAGTGTTGTACCCATTGTCTTTCAGGATTTCGGCAATGGTACCTTTCTCAAACGGAATGAGCGCATCGTAACCCGGTGTGCCGATGGCGGTTTCAGGGAAAAGCCCCATGTGCGCAGAATGCGGGTTGCGGCCTGTGAGCAGCGATGCACGCGTGGGTGCGCAAATGGCCGTTGTGTGGAAATTGGTAAACCGCAAACCATTGTTAGCCAGGCTGTCCAGCGTAGGTGTGTTGATCAGCCCGCCAAAAGTGCTGATGGCACCGTAACCAATGTCGTCCAGCAAAATCCAGACAACATTGGGCGAACCTTTTGCCGCCTTCTTTTGCGCCGGCCACGACTGCTGCGTTTCAGCTACTGTCTTGCCAATTTTGCCCTGGTAAGCAGGCGTCGGCGCATATTGTGCCTGTACACCACTCGCCGCCAGCACAGCCAGCGCACCGAGCGATAGCTTATTCCATGGACGATATATTTTCCCCATAACAAACTGTTTTTGAATACATTTAAAATCAATATCCAATTCCTATTTGATCGTATTCCAATCCACTATGCCTACTTTCCCGGCCCATTCGAGGTATTCTTTTTCCAACTCCTTCACTTTTTGCGGATAGCGGCTGGCGAGATCGTTCGTTTCGCTCCGGTCGGTTTTCAAATCATATAATTCCCATGGCTGGTTTATTTCCGCCACAAGTTTCCAGTCGCCCTTGCGCACCGCGCGGCTACCTTCGTGCTCCCAGAAAATGGTTTTCGGCTGCGTGGCCTGCGGCTTTTGAAATAGTGGGGTTAAAGAGCTCCCTGCGAGTGGGGTAAGCTTTTCCTTCCCCAATGTTTCAGGATACCGGACGCCCGCCAGTTCCAGCAGTGTGGGCATAATGTCGGTAATGTGGCTTACCTGCGTGCTCAATGCATTGCGCTTTATTTTACCCGGAAACCAGGCGATAAACGGCGACGCGATGCCGCCTTCGTGGGTATTCTTTTTGAATAGTTTGAACGGCGTGTTGCTCGCATTGCCCCATGGTGGGTCATAGCTGTCGATCGAATGCACCGAACCAGGCTCCCCATTTTTTGGGGTTACATAACTCCATTCCCGGACGGTATCACCGCTCCCACCATTGTCGGACAGGAAAATCACAAGCGTGTTCCGTTCCCGGCCAATGGCTTTTATTTTGTCAAGCACTTGCCCGATGCATTGGTCCATCCGGTCGATCATGGCGGCGTAAATGGCCATGCGGGTATCCCATTGATCTTTTTCGGCAGCGGATAATGCATTCCACTCTTGCGCTTTTTCATAGCGCGGCGATAGTTTCCATTCTTTTTGAATAATACCCAAAGAAACCAGCTTGTGGTAACGGGCTTCACGCAATGCATCCCAGCCCTGCAAGTACTTCCCCTTGTAGCGGGCAATGTCCTCCGGCAAAGCCTGGATGGGCCAGTGTGGTGCATTGTAGGCCAGGTATAAAAAGAATGGACTGCGCTGGTCCTTTACGCGGTCGATCGACTGGACCGCGAAATCGGTGATAGCTTGTGTGAGATAGCGTGAAGTATCATACCGCTGTATTTCGCGGCCGTTTAATTGAAAGGTAACCGTCCGCCCGTCATTATAAAGTGGCTCCGAGTTAAAATAACTGCTGCCATTGTTCTGGAGAGTAAACGACTGATCGAACCCGCGGTTCACCGCCCAGGCCGAGGGTACTAGCCCCACGTGCCATTTTCCGGAAACAATCGTGTTATAACCTGCTGTTTTGAGCAGTTGGGCAATGGTAGCGCTGTTTTTATTCAAATATCCCTGGTACGCAGGCGTGCCTTTGTCCTGCACCATGTCACCCACGCCCGCCTGATGCGGGTACAAACCCGTGAGCAGGGCCGCGCGCGAGGGGCAGCATCGACCACTATTGTAAAATTGTGTAATGCGCAGGCCTTCCTGTGCGAGCTTATCCAGGTTGGGGGTATTAATTTCGGAGCCAAAGCTTCCCAGGTCCGAAAACCCCATATCATCGGCCAATATCAGCACCATGTTGGGTTTTTCGGGCTGCTTCTGGGCCAACCCAGGCACCGGCACAATGGCCGCCAATGCCCAGGTCAGACGAATCCAAAGGGAAGTATTATGATTCATTCAATTCCAACAGATTACAAAATCGGTGTTACTCCCAAAGCGGGTTTTGCTTCAACAGGGCGTTGTTGTCGATCTCCGATTGCGGGATCGGATAGTAGACGTGCTTAGGTGCCGCATTGGTTTTGCCCACTTTCACCTGATTTGCCACAAATGTGCTGTTATAGTTCGCATCGCGCTGACGGATCAGGTCAAACCAGCGCTGGTATTCATAGGTCAATTCCAAACGGCGGTCGAGGTACACCGAGTCGCGGAACTGGTCTTTGGTGAGGCCCGGCGTCAGATCGGGTAGCCCTGCGCGTTTGCGGACTCTGTTCAGCGATTTATACGCTTTAACTGTCGGCCCGTTCGCCTCGTTTTCGGCCTCGGCGTGGATCAGCAGCAGTTCAGCATAGCGGATAATGGGTACGTTGGCGGCCGACTGGTTGGTAACCGCCGTCGAAGCAGGGTCCGCCCATTTGTTCCAGAATGGCGTCGAATCGTTCGGCACCGCTGCGTTCGCGATCGGCAGCGCATATTTACGGCCATTGGACGGACTGGTAAAACTTCTCACGAACGTCACGTCACGGCGCTTGTCGCCCGGTTTGAATAGTTTGTAAATACTGAAAAACTTGTCGTTCCCCTGCGTGTAGTACCGCACCATATGCGCGTAGTTGCCATTCAGGCCCGGCACACCCGAGAGGATCGAACGCGGCCATTCGTTATTACCCTGCGCCAATGAGTTGGATTTGAACTGCGCCGAGAAAATATGCTCTTTGTTGTTTTTGAATGCGGGCAGGAATACTTCGGCATAGTTGGCGACCAGATCATAACCGTAGTTTCCCGTTCCTCCGTCAGCAGCCGAGAGGGCTTCCTCAGCCTTGTTCACCGCACTCTGGTATTTCGCGCTTACTTTTAAAGGAAGTGATGCTTGGGTCAGGTACACTTTCGCCAAAAGGGCCTTGGCAGCCCCCGCCGTCGCGCGCCCTACGTTAGGCGACGCGTAAGTGGCCGGGAGCACCGCCGCGGCTTCGGTAAGATCTTTCTCGATCTGCGCGTAAATATCGGCCGAAGGTGATTTGGCAATGGCATAATCAGCCGCATTCACGTATTTCTGGTATTCGAGGATCAGCGGCACGTCGCCGTACAAGCGCACGAGGTTGAAATAATACAATGCGCGCAGGAACTTGGTCTCACCCAGCAGGCGCGTTTTCAATGCTTCATCAAACTGAATGGCCGGTACTTTTTCCAACACCACATTGGCCTTTTTGATCGCGGCATAATGCTGTTGCCACAACTCATAAATGCGCAGGTTGGTCGATGAATGCGCCAATACCGACAATGAACGTACATCGGGGTTGGTAGCGCCGGGCCCCGGATCTTCATCATCGCCGGCCATGTTCATACCCGTATTAAAGAGCGTATTATAAGGCGTCTGAATCGACGAACCGCCCGAATTCAGGAAGAAGTACACCGCATTCACGGCATTCACCGCATCAGCCTGCGTTTTGTAATATTGGTCTTCCGACAAAAATGCTTCGGGCTCTTCTTTCAGAAATTCCTCGCACGACAACGACGCGAATGCCGTAAAACCCCACAGAATATATTTAAATGCTTTCATTTCAATCAATTTTGGAATGGTGGTTATCAAAAAGTGAGGGACAGACCCACCTGGTAGGATTTGTTGTTAGGATACACGCCCTGGTCTACACCCTTGTTGATCAGCGACTGGCCGTTCAAGCTCACTTCGGGATCGAAACCGGTATATTTCGTCCAGGTTTTCGGATTCTGCGCGGACACATACACGCGCAGGTTTTCGATGCTCAGTTTCGAAAGCAGCTCTTTCGGGAACGTGTAGCCGAACGATAGGTTCTTCAAACGGTAGTAGGTCGCATCTTCGATAAAGCGGTCCGAAATGGTAATAGCTGGATCCTGGTAAGCCGCTTTTACGTCGGTATTGGTGTTGGTAGGTGTCCAGCGGTCGAGCAGTACGGTCGAGCCGTTAACATAACCCGTTCCCAGTTCGAGGTTCGCGCGGTTGGCATTGTACAGTTTGCCGCCGAGTGAGGCCTGGAAGAAGATCGTTAGGTCGAAGCCTTTGTAATTGAATGTGTTGGTGATACCCCCTGTCAATGCGGGTTGGTTCTTAATCACCACGCGGTCGCCCGCCTGCGTGATTACGCCGTCACCATTAATATCCTTATATTTCTGGCCGCCCGGGCTTTTGTTTTGCTGCGGAGTCAGTGGAGCGTCACCTTCCTGTATAATGCCATCGGTTTTGTACACAATGAACGAACCCAGCGGATAACCCACTTTCGCGATCGAAGGCGCTGAAATGACCGGAATAATCTGGTCTACACCGTCGCCGAGGCTCAGGATTTTGTTGGTATTTTTAGAAACAATGAAGATCGTGTTCCATTTGAAAGCGCCTTCCGTATTTCTGGAATTAATATACAACTCAACACCCTGGTTAGAAACCGCACCGATATTCTGGTATACCACCGAAGCCTGACCATTGTAGAAGTCCGACAGACCGGAAGTACCTGGCACTGTGCGGGTCAGGAGCAAATCCGTGGTCTTCTTGTAATAGTAATCCGCGATAATGTTGATGCGGTTTTTGAACAAACCAAGGTCGATACCAAAGTCTGTCTGGAACGTTTTCTCCCAGCCGAGGTTCGGGTTAGGCACGGTATTCGGGGCAAAACCGGAAACGGTTGTGTTCGAGAAGTTGTAGCGGAAGTAGGCCAGCTGCGAAAGCGACTGGTAAGAAGGGATGTTCTGGTTACCGGTTTGTCCGGCACTCAGACGCAGTTTCAGCAGGCTGATTTTTTTGAAACGCTGGAAGAATTTCTCTTCGTTCACATTCCAGCCGATCGCCGCCGAGGGGAAGTAGCCCCACTTGTTGCCGCTACCGAATTTGGAAGAACCATCCGCACGCAATGTCAGTGTAAACAGGTACCGTTCGTCGAAAATGTAATTGACACGACCGAGGTACGAGGCCAGCGACCACTTGTTCGCCAAAGAACGCGGTGCGACGCTGGTGATACCGGTTGCCAGGTTATTGTATTCAAATGCGTCTGTTGCAAAACCCGCAGCTTCGGCGATAGCGCCTTTACTTTCCGATACTTGCGCCGTGAAACCCGCTACCGCATTGATTTTGTTCTTTTCGTTGATCTCTTTGTCATAGCTGATCGTATTCTCATTCAGCCAGTTGCTGGTAAAAATCGACCCCACGACCGCGTCGCCGCTCAGTGCCTGGCCTTCTGCGGTTGTGCTCGGCAGATAACGGTTTTGCTTGTTCCCCACGATATCGGCTCCGACGAGCACTTTAGCCTTCAAACCATCTGCAATCGTATATTCAGCCGAAACGTTACCAAGGAAGCGGTTGGTAATGGTCTCGTTCAGCTGGTTATACAATGAGTTGATGGGGTTCTGCAACGCAGATTCGAATGGGCTGTTCACAACAAAAGTGCCGTTGTCCTGGTAAATGGGCAGCGAAGGAGGCGTTTGCAGCAGGTTACCGACGATGGCACTGGGTGCTACATTAGCCTTGATATTGCTTGCATTCAGGCTGGTGAAAATGCGGAGACGGTCGCTGTACTGGTGGTCCAGGTTAATGCGCGCCGAGAAACGGCGGAAATCAGTATTTTGCAGGATACCATTCTGTTTGAAATAGTTACCTGAAATCGCAAGCTTCGTTTTATCCGATCCTGAAAGAATGGAAAGGTTATGGCTCTGGATGGAAGCACTACGAAATGCGGCGTCCTGCCAGTCGGTGCCTGCGCCGGTTGTATCGAGAGAGTAACCTGTGATGGTTGGAATGGCAACGGTTTTACCGGAGTTTGAAGCTGCGTCCTTTCTGAGCTGCCACCATTGCGCAGCATTTAGCAAAGGAATCGTGCGAAGTACTTTCAGTGAGCCGTAGTATGCGTCGTAGTTCACGGAGGACTTATTCTTCGCACCGCTTTTGGTAGTAATAATAACTACCCCGTTCGCACCGCGCGAACCGTAAATAGCTGTCGCAGAAGCGTCCTTCAAAACATCTATATTCTCGATATCAGCGGTATTAATGGAAGAAAGCGGGTTGATTTTCGATCCGTCTGTAACACCGGCATCGGTAAGGCCGTAGTCGTTGTTGACAGGGAAACCATCGATTACGTACAATGGATCGCTACCGGCGGTAATGGAGTTGTTCCCGCGTATCTGCACGCTCACGCCCCCACCCGGCTGCCCGGATGTCTGCGTCACCACCGCTCCCGCGACCGAGCCTTGCAAAAGGCGCTCCACGGAGGCTACCGGCTGACTTTTAATTTCAATAGGAACCGACGCCACCGAGCCGGTGATATCCTTCCGTTTCTGCTCGCCATAACCCACTACAACGACCTCGTCGAGCAGGTTGGCGGTTTTCAGAACGACTTCTACGGCCTCGGTAGGCTGTTCATAAATTTCGATTTCCTGCTGCTGGAAGCCGGTAATGCTGATTTGCAATGTAAACGGAAACTCTTTAGCCGGCGGGATACTGAACTTCCCGTCAATGTCCGTCAAGGCATACTTGGCGGAACCTTTCTCGACCACCGTCGCACCGGGCAATCCCTGCCCCGACTCGTCTTTTACCACGCCCGTAATGGCGTCCTGCGCCGCGGCACGGTAAAAAGCTGTGAATACCAGGCCCGTCAGCAAGAACAGGCGGAATAGATGTTTGATCATTATTTGTGGTGAATAAAATGGATACTTGAGGCACAAGAGGGCTCACCTTCATGCATATACGCATGCACAAGCACGTCATGCCTGAGTGGCGCGGATATACGGGAAGTTCATGATCTGCATACGCCTCATATGCCGATCAGCGGGTTACCGAATATTCAGAAAATCTTCAGGGGGTCAACAACAGGAACAGCCCAGGGCTGTGAAACGGGGACAATTAGAAACCACCATCTTCCCCGGAGCCAGCCTTCCAGGCATATATAGCTCCGAAGACCGGACAAAAAGTACATCTTTCGCTTTCATAGGTACGATACGAATTTTGGACAAATGTTTTGCCGGATTGGTGGTTAATCGGGCAAAGTCATTTTATATAGTCTATAAATATGATAGACAAAGTAAACTTATTGAAAATTAAAACGCAAGGGTTTTGCAAGAGAAACTTTGAGGGAGCCCGTATTTAGCGTCAGATTATCCGATTCTTACAATTCAAACACCGCCCTGTGCAACTTTCACGCATAAGATCATGGTTGCACTACGTTTGTCGGAATGTAAACGTGGAAAACGGAGCCCACGCCTGGGGTCCCTTCGGCGGTGATGTAACCGTGGTGGTTCTGGGCTATTTTTTTGCAGATCGCGAGGCCGATGCCTGTTCCTTCGTACTCGTTTCTGCCATGCAGTCGCTGGAAAAGGTCGAATATCCGGTTTTCATAACGCTGATCGAACCCAATGCCATTATCGGTAACGCTGATCCGGCAGAAAGTCCCCTGCCCGTCCTCCACTATGTCGTGTCCTATCCTTACGACAGGCCTGCGGTCCGGGCTGCTGTATTTGATGCCATTGCCAATGAGGTTCTGCAAAAGCTGGTGAAACTGGACCGGAATTACAGGCAAAACCGGCATCCGCTGGACTTCTACTACCGCGTCTTTTTCTGTGATCAGTTCTTCCAGGTCACTCTTAACCTCTTCTACGATACTGTTCAGGTCGGTCTCGACGAATTTGAAATTAACCCCGCTGGTTCCGGAATAGCTCAGCAAGGCCTCGATCAGCTTTTGCATCCGCACCGATGCGGCAATAATGCGTGCAAAGTAATCTTTCGTGCTTTCCGAAAAATGCTGGGATTCTTTTTCCATGATCCTGCTGCTGAATGCGCGGATCTTTCGCAATGGCTCCTGCAAGTCGTGCGACGCCACGTAGCTGAACGACGCCAGTTCTTCGTTGTTCCGGCGGAGCTCCATATTCTTCTTATGCAGCGCATCGCTAAGTTCGCTATCCTTGGTCACGTCCTGCAATGCGCCGATCATTAAATGGTTCTCTCCCTCCCGGATGAAATTTCCGCTCAGCCGGAAATGCCTGATATCGCCGTTTTTGGCAATAATCCGGTAGGTATTTTGCACGACTACCTTCGTTTCATAAGCCCTGATACCGTCACGGATTGCCTGGTGACGGTCTTCGGGATGGAGAAATGACAGAAATTGTTCGAAAGACGGAATAAACTCCTGCGGCTGGTAACCTATGAGCCTGTATAAATTATCGGAACATTCGAGTTCGTTCGTAGTCACATTCCAGGCGTAGCTCCCAATGTTGGCATTCTCTTCCGAATGTTTGAAAATGGAGTTCTGTATCGCCAACTGGCGGTTCAGGTCTTTGAGTTTCAGGTCGGATTTCAGCTCTTCGGATATATTCCTCGTGGTTACGGTCACGCTGTCATTAAGTTTTTCAACTGAAGCTTCGTACCAGATAATATCGCCGTCCTTCCTCAAATCGATCTGATAATGATCCGGCTGCCCTGTTTCAAGACATTTCACCAGCTTTTCAAACACACCATTTCTGAAAATACCGGGATACACCTCCCGGCACGTTTTTCCCGCAATACGCCAATCCTCCGCGGTGCCTTGGGCAAATCTGCCCTCATTGGAATACACAATGCGAAAATCCATGATCCGGCCTTCCGGGTTGCGAACTGGCTCATAGGAGGCAATACTGTTGCCCGCTGTGTTCAGGATCGATTGCAAAAACTGCTCTGAGTGCTTCAGCTGACGGGTCCGTTCCTCGACCTGCGTTTCCATCAGCTCCGAAAACATGATCTGGTCATGAATATCCATACAGCCGCCGACATACCCGATAAAAGTACCGGTGGGAGTGTAACGCGGCACGCCTTTGTCCGAAATCCAACGATATTGGCCGTCATGCCTTCGCAGACGGTAATCCATACTGAACTCCTTGCGCGCATCGAAATGGGAAATGTAAATGGCGAGGCATCTTTCCAGGTCTTCAGGATGGACGCCCTCGGCCCACCCGTTTCCGAGCTCCTGCTCCATAGTCCGGCCTGTGAAATCGAGCCAGCCTTTGTTAAAGAAGTAGCAAAGCTTGTCCGGGCCGGAGAGCCAGATCAGTACCGGGGCCGTATCCGCAATCGCGCGAAAACGCCCTTCCATTTCCTGTATATATGCGAGTGTATCGCCCCCGCCGGTGTGACCCAGCCGGGCCTTCTCCAATTCCGCCTCGAGTTCTTCAATGCGTTTTCTCAACGCATCCGTTTCTGCGTTCATATACAGGTTTTCGCCATTTCAATGCCCACCAATTTACGCGGGCAACGGCAGAATATCAACATATCCGATCTTACCGCTTAAAAAGTTTTTGGCATAGACGGCTTTGAAAAAGAGTAGGCAAAATTCTTTTAAGAGTTTTGAGATTCGGAAATTGTTTTAATTTTATACGAATTAATTCTATACATCCAGTATGCAATCCAAGTTCTCCCCTGAATCGCTCGACATGGTCATTGCCGGTATCAATGCAGGGATATGGGATTGGGTTTTTGCGACGGACAAACAGGTTTGGTCTGATCGTTTTTTTGAATTACTCGGCTATCAGCCGGGCGAAGTACCAACTGGTTATAAGGAATTTACCGAAATACTTGTCCATCCAGACGACAAGCAGATCGTCGCCGACGCTATCCGCGAACAGTTTGAAAACAACGTTCCCTACCTGGTCCACGTAAGGCTTAAAACGAAACATAACGGCTACCGCTATTTCGAATGCCGCGGCACGGTACGGTTTGAAGACGGCAAGCCTGAAAGAATGGTCGGCTCGGTGAGTGATATTCATGACGACATTATGCAGCAGGAACAGCCGGGCAAACTGGACGGTGTTTTGCAGGACCTCACACAGCGAAAGATTGTGGAAGAAAAGCTGAGCGTGATATTTCAGTATTCTACCGACGCACATTTGCTGTTGGACGAAAACGGGATCATGGACTGTAACGAGGCGGCAGTAAAAATGCTGAGATGCAAGAACAAAAGCGAGTTGCTCTCTATCCACCCCGCCAGGTTTTCCCCAGAATTCCAGCCTGATGGCCGGCGTTCCTCGGAGAAATCCGTGGAAATGGACCGGCTGGCGTATGAAAACGGATATAATCGCTTCGAATGGATACACCGGCGAATGGACGGCGAAGAATTCCCGGTGGAAGTTACGCTTAATCCGGTGCTGATCAGCAACAAAAAGGTATTGCTGGTGGTGTGGCACGACATTACCCACCGCAAACAGGCCGAAGAGCTGATCCGCCGCAACGAGGCCATGCTCGCCGAATCGCAGCAACTCACGCACAGCGGCAGCTGGGAAGCCGATCTTATCACTGGTCAGAATTACTGGTCTGATGAAGCATTCCGCATTTTTGGCCTCGAACCAGGCAGTACCGGTCCGGAAACCGAGTTGTTTTCCAGTATGATCCACCCCGACGATATGCCATTGTACAAGTCGCATATCCGCGATGCGATCAACCATCTGGCGCCGGCGAGCTTCGACCTTCGCATTGTCCTGCCCGATGGCCGGGTGAAATTCATCCACGCCATCGGAAAACCGTTTACAGATGCAACCGGCAGGGTAACGAAGCTCTACGGCGCAATCATGGACATCGACGAACAGAAGAAGGCAGAACAGGAATTGATCAAAGCCAAGGAACAGGCGGAAATGGCCGCGATCGCCAAATCGCAGTTCCTTTCGACCATGAGCCACGAGATACGGACACCTATGAACGCAGTGATCGGATTCACGCATTTGCTGCTGCAACAGAACCCGAAACCGGAGCAGATGGAATATCTCAACATCCTCAAATTCTCGGCCGAAAACCTGCTGGTGCTGATCAACGACATTCTGGATTTCAGCAAGATAGAAGCCGGAAAGATCGAATTCGAGGAGGTGGATTTTAACGTCCTTTTATTGCTGGAAAATATCCGGTCGGGGATTCTTCAAAAGGCCAACGAAAAGGGCATCTTACTGAAACTGAAAGTGAGCAACGATGTCAATATTACGGTGGTAGGCGATCCTACGCGGCTGGGCCAGATCCTCACCAACCTCGTCAGCAATGCCGTAAAATTCACCGAAAGCGGCAAAGTAACCATTTCAGCGGCCATTGCGGAGCAACGGGACGACCGGGTAACCATCGACTTCCGGGTAGAAGATACCGGCATCGGCATACCGCCCGAAAAACTCGACAATATCTTCGACAGCTTCACCCAGGCCACTTCCGACACGACCCGCAAATACGGCGGCTCGGGCCTGGGCCTGACGATCACCAAACGGCTTCTGGAACTGCAAAACAGCCAGATCCACGTCGAAAGCGAGCCGGGCAGCGGGTCGGCATTCTATTTCAGCCTGTCGTTCCCGATCAGCGAGAAGCATGTTACCGGGCAATCCAATGGAGCGCCGGTCAACCATTTCAACCTAAACGGCATGAGGTTACTTATTGTCGAGGACAACAATATCAACGTCCTGCTGATGAAGAACTTTATGAGACAATGGGATGTGAAATATGATCTCGCCGAAAACGGTTTGATAGCCCTAGAAAAAGTACAGAACAACGACTACGACCTTGTGCTGATGGATCTCCAGATGCCTGAAATGGACGGCTATGAAGCCACACGCCATATCCGTCAGCTACCCGACGAAAAATACCAGCGCTTGCCTATCATCGCATTGACCGCCTCGGCTATGATGGATATTAAGGATATTGCTTTTACAGTGGGGATGAATGACTACATCAGCAAGCCATTCTCGCCGGCGGAACTATATGCGAAGATTGCCGCCTATCGGAAAAAATAGGAGGCCCTTCTCAGTGAATCCGGCCCCTCGAGGACCTTGTTCAAATGGTTGCCACTCATATTGATCTCCGTCCTTCGGTATTGAGAGGGTCGGAAGCGCTGGTATTGAGGGAAATTTTTCTTCTTATTTTCTTCTCCGAACAGCCAGGAATCACAGAATCGTAAAATCAGGCAAATCAGCAGGAGCACAACAGCCCAAACGGGTGATTTCACGCGCTGTGTCATAAACTGGGGTTTAAGTTTTGGCCGGACGTATATATCCTTTCGCCAAATTTTCGACATCCCCGCCGACACCCGGCAATTTATTTACCACCCGGCGGAAAGCGATGAGTAATCGATCTTTTTACGCATTCCCTACTTTACACCTATTCCTTTATCGAAACCGGTTTTTTGCCGCAGGCTATTTAATCGGACGCCGATCAATCATCGCGCGCAACGTTTTGCGGAAAACCCAGCGATATTCCCACCGGAATTAAGGAAATCACACAAAACATTTACACACATGAAACAATTAATCACTCATTTATCGGGCTATTTCAAAACCGCCGCTGCCCCGATGTCGCTGAGTTCGAAAGCATTTACCCGTAGCCCCAAAGTCACATTCGTCATACTGCTGTCGGTTAGCCTGCTGCTGTTGCTACAGTCCCAGTCCTCCCAAGCACAGGCGCCGCAGCAGTTCAGTTTTCAAGGAGTGGCGAGGGATGCGGCTGGGAAGATTGTAGCAAATAAGAGTATTCTCGTGGGATTCAATATCCACCAGGGAAGTGCTAATGGACAAAGTGTATTCAGTGAAACTCACAATACAAATACAAATGCCAACGGTATTTTCACACTGCAAATTGGTTCAATAACAAGCCTGAGTAACATCAATTGGGGTGCAAACTCCTACTTTTTGCAGACGACAATGTATTACGATGGGTTACCTGCTCAAGTCGATTTAGGCACTACCCAACTATTGAGCGTTCCTTATGCAATCAACGCATTGAACGCGAATAAATCGATAACGTCAGATACCGCAGTCGTTGCAAAAAAATGGATTGATAATGAGCCTATAGTACAAACCGGCTACAATGGTGCTGGGGCCACTTTACCGACTCTTCCAGTGGGCAATTTGTTAATCTGGTATCCCCAAAATGCGGCATTTAGGGTGGGAAAAAATGCTGGGAATAAATGGAATCAGGCCTCAATGGGAATTAATTCGTTTGCTACTGGTGAGGGGACCCTTGCATCAGGTGAAAATTCGGCAAGCTTTGGCCAAAATACGGAAGCGACCGGGGACAATGCTTTCGCCTTGGGAGCTGGTTCTAAGGCATCAGGAGCTTATTCATTCTCCTCAGGATTCAATGCTAATGCATCTGGCTCCAAGTCAGCTGCCATTGGCGAGAACGCGGTCGCATCTTCCACTAACGCATTTGCCGTCGGGCTAAACAGTCAAGCTATCAATGCTGGTGCCATAGCTATTGGATACAACTCAAAAGCAGCCGGCGCAAATGCGCTTGCATTTGGAGAGGGTTCTGAGGCTACCGGCCAGAACTCAATTTCATTTGGGAACTCAACCGCATCCGGTCTTCGCTCCTTTGCCGTTGGTGAAGGGGCATTGGCCAAAGCAGTTGGCGGAATTGCTATCGGTACTTACAATAATTCGGGAGATTTCCCAGGGGCTCAACCAGCTGCAACAGACCGAATATTTCAATTGGGACATGGCACTAGCGCCAACAGATCCAACGCAATCACCGTGCTAAGGAATGGTTACATCGGGATCGGAGACAATGCAACAAATCCATCATTCACTATGGATTTCGGAGGGCGACCGAGAATTAGAAATAGTGGCGGCTCGATGACCGCCGGATTGCATTTAGATGATTCACAAGGCAATGCAGACAATTTTGTCGGAATGCTTTCAGATACCCAAATCGGCTTTTACCTGAATAACGCTTGGAGATTTTGGGTGGATGATGTCCACGCTTATGTAAATGGATTCACGGTTAACACCTCCGATCGACGCTTGAAAAAAGATCTTGTACCACTTGAGACCAGTATTTCTAAATTGAAAACTCTGCAAGGCTATTTTTATAAATGGCTGGATCCTAAAAGAGATCAATCAATTCAAACCGGTTTAATGGCACAAGATGTTGAAATACAGTTCCCGGAACTCGTAGCAACAGAAAAGGACGGCTACAAAGCCGTCAACTACACCGGCTTCATCCCTCACCTGATCGAAGCCGTCAAAGAACTGGACAAAAAGACCGAGGAAATCGCCGCCCTGAAAAAAGAGCTGGCCTCTGTTCAGGAAATGAATAAAAAACTCAGCGCATTGGAAGCCAGCATCAAAGAGCTGTTGGCAGGCCAAACATCCATCTCAACCCAGACAAGCAAATGAAAGCATTATACACCATCACAGCCATCACCTTATGCGTATATCATACACAAGCACAGCAAATTTCACCCGGGGCACTTTACGCCGCCAGTGGCTCCGGATCGGCCAATGGCGTGAGCGTCAATTGGGTACTGGGCAGCCTCAACACATTTTCAGATTTATCCGTGCTTCCCGTGAGGCTGATCAGCTTCACAGGGCAAGTGAACGCTGCCGGCCTTGCCGAATTACATTGGAAAACTGCGGAAGAAACCAACAATCTCGGGTTCGAGATACAGAAATCGCTGGATGGTAAAAGCTGGGAGTTGCTGGGTTGGGTAGACGGAGCTATTAATTCCCGCACAGAGAAAAGTTATCAGTATGTCGATCAGGAGTTTGTGACAACCAGCTATTACCGGCTCAGGCAAGTGGATACCGACGATTCCTACACGTACAGCAGGATTATTCGCGTCATTCCGGAAAAAGAAAGCCTCGACAGGTTCTACGTTTATCCAAATCCGTCACGCGAGAGCAAAGTGCGGGTACAGGTGCCTGAGCGCACGCAAAGGCTGTTACTGTACGATCAACTAGGGAACAAACTAGGGCAATTCGAGGCCCCTGGCACAGAACATACTATCACATTACCGCATCCCGGATCATTCATGCTTCAAATCGATACCCCGGTGGGAAGCAAGACAACAAAGCTGATTTTTCACTGAGGGTTAACTGGGGTTTACACAGAGGCCGCCATATTGGTGGTCTCTGTTTCGTTTGACCATTTAAAATCCCACGGACACCTGCCACTAAATGCTTTTGTATTTAGCGCACACACTCGGCGATTTTCGGGACAGTTTACGATAATCGCTAATCTGACTTCATGTATGAAACGAAGAGTTCTCCCCCATTTTCTTTTTTGCCTGGCATTAACCTTCCAGACTGTGCTCGCCCAGGCACCCTATAAATTCACTTTCCAGGGAATAGCCATCAATAATATGGCTCAACCAGTTCAGAATGCTTCCATAACCGTCAAAATAAGTATCATAAAAAGTCAGGTTCTTGGCCCTGTTGTTGTCGAAGAAACGCAACCTGCTCAAACGGACTCAAACGGTATGTTCACCATAGTTGTCGGAGCAGGCGGTGGCGATCTCTCCCAGGTAGAATGGCCGTACGATATTTTCTTTCTCAAAGCGGAAGTTGATGATGAAAACAACGGCAAATTCCATTTCATTGGGATGACCCAGCTTCTAAGCGTTCCATATTCTCTTTACGCAAATGAATCCGGAAAGTGGCGGAATACGGAACCGGTTGTTCAAAGGAGAGATCTGAAAAATGGACAAAGTCTTCCTCCAATTGGTGCAGGAGCGAGAATGATATGGTATCCAGGCAAGGCCGCTTTCCGTGCGGGAGCAAATTTCGATAAATGGGAGGATCAGGGAATAGGCCGGTTTACCTTTGCCTCGGGATTCAACACAGAAGCTTCCGGAGATTTTTCCACGGCTTTGGGTGACCGCTCTTCCTCCACCGGCGAGTTTTCCATATCGGGGGGCTTCGTCAGCAACGCCAAAGGAAAATCAGCGATCGCATTGGGGTATTCAAACGAGGCCCACCAAGATCATTCAATCGCACTCGGACATACTTCGCAGGCGTTCAATCCATTTTCCATAGCCTTTGGCTCCAGCGCCACGGCCATGGGCGATTACGCCATTGCATTCGGACATCACACAATAGCCAAAGCAAATTTTGGCGTCGCCCTGGGGCTTTTTAATAATTCATTCGACCAACCTAACGGAAGTTTAACAGACAGGCTGTTTCAGATCGGTAATGGTCTGGACATCAATAATCGCTCCAATGCACTGACAATCCTGCGGAACGGAAACATAGGCGTTGGCGGAAAAGCTGTCAGTCCCCAGTTTATCCTTGATGTAGGATCACGCATGAGAATCCGGCACGACAACGCAACTTCGGGGCTTTACCTAGATAATTCTCAAAATAATCCGGAGGGCTTCATGGGAATGAAAACCGACAAACAGATCGGCTTCTACCTCAACGGTGCGTGGCGGTTTTGGATTGATGAAAACGGAAACGCTTCCACACCCTTTGGGGTGCTTCAAGTTTTCAGTTCCGATGAACGATTGAAACGGGATATTACTCCATTGAAAGGCAGCATCGATGCCGTCACCCGTTTACACGGTTATCATTATCATTGGATCGATCCCAAGCGAGGAACAGAACTGCAAACGGGTGTGATAGCCCAGGAAGTTGAAAAGTACTTCCCCGAACTCGTCCAACAAAACGAGAAAGGGTTTAAAACGGTGAATTACATCGGCCTGATTCCACATCTGATAGAATCAGTCCGGGAATTGAAAAATCAAACGGCGGAGATTGCCGAGCTAAGAAAGGAAATTAGTGAGCTCAAAGCACTGGCAGGTGGAAATACCAACAAAAACGCTGCGCTGCAAAATACAACCAAAACTAAGTAGAACTAGACTTCATTTTTTTGAGGGTTAAGGGTGATTCAAACAGAGACCGCCGGTTCGGCTGTCTCTGTTTTGTTTCCAGGCAAATTAACTTTTGGATGTTTCGCTTAACTGCCGCTCTAACGCCCGCCTGGTCAATGAACCGTAGGTGATTGCTGCCGTAATGCTGATCAACGACCACATCCCGTAGTCCTTTACAAACCCACCCGCATCCTTTAATCCTGCAAAATATGCCGCAATACCGCAAGCGGCACCGACAATCCCGGCTAGCAGAAAAGATAATATGCATTGCCACACCCAGCGCCCCGGCTTCGGTAGTAACGAGCCCACCAAACCGGCATTGATCATGCCGATCGTTGCGTACATAAAAATGATATCGAACGGAATGTACAAAGTATAGTAACCAAGCCAGAAAGCGGCAGGTACAAGCAATAGAAAATAGCCTAAACCCTTGAATGTACCGATAGAAAAACGGATTTGAAGCGCCCGGTTTTGCCCTATAACGAGTAGCACGATAAAAGTTACGAGCGAGACATTGTGCATAACAAGCTGTGGGCCAGTCAGGACCTTATCATGCGGTCCGGTAAAATAATGCGCCAGAAAGGGGTGTAGAACGGCCAAGCCTAATGCATTGGCAAAAATGTGGTTGCGGACCCAAATTTTCAAAAGCAGGGCAGTTTCCCGGAAAGGAAGTGCAGGAGCCTCCGCCGGAAGAATCATTTCATTTTTCATTGATATGGCTGAATAGTTTATGTGCAAACATCGCAGGAACTCCCTTGCGACAATACAAAGGTATTCCCCACGTAGCGGGCAAATACTTGACGATCGTCAAGAAAGCACGGAGCTCGCCAGCCGTTTTCGTATACGGCTCAAACTTTCGGCACTAACGCCCAGCATATTGGCCAGGTGTTTCAACGGTACACGTCTTGCAAAGTCAGGCTGATGTTCGAGCAAATGCAGGTAACGGTCTTCCGGGCGGTCCCAGGTGAGTCGCGAGGCGCGTTCAGCGGCCTCCTGTGCTGCCCGCTCGCTGATCACCCTCGAAAAGCGCTCGAAAGCGGGACATTCTGTCAACAGTAGCTCGCGATCCGTTTTGGAAAGCGTCAGAACGATAGAGTCTTCCATCGCTACTGAATTATTGATGGTAGGCGTACCACGGTAGAAACTGTCAAAATCGGTGAAGAATTGATTTTCAAAGTTGACATTGCAAGTTTTTTCCACGCCCTCGCGCCACGTGAAATGGCGAATAGCGCCCTTGCTTACAAAACCGATAAAGTCGTATTGCCTGCCTTCCCGGATAAGGAATTGCTTCCGTTTCAGTCTGATCGTTTTTAAATAGCGCGCCACGATAGTCAGCTCCTCAGCCGACATTCCCGCCACTTCCCGACAAAGATTTAGCAGAGACTCGGTCATAATAAATTTAAAATAAGATACTTATCACAAAAATACCTTAAACCGATTGCCCGAAAATGCCGTTCACGAACTCCGGCCTGTCACGAATGCAGCACTTCGGGCATATCCTTCCTGAAATCCTCCCCGTAAATCCGGTTATATTCACGGGCGAAGTTCTCAAAAGTGGTTTTTGCGAGCGAATGCTTGCCCAAATGGGCCAACGCCTTGCATTTGAGAATCATTGCTTCCTCATTCACAGGATCAAAATAGAACACGTAGTTGGCCAACTTCACGAGAAACTCGGGATCGTCGGCAATTTTGATCGACGACGCATAACGCAGGTAGGCATCGACGATCTCGTTCGAAATCTCGGATTTGAAGCTGTCCAGCCATTCATATTCCACATTCGAAAGGAAATTGCCCCGCTTGGTAATGCTGGCAAGCTCAATGATGCTTTGCTTCGTAAGCAGTTTACGGTTTCCGAGCAATGTGAGGTAATGCATATAATCAACCTCGATCTTCTCAAAGTCTATTTTGATCTTCCAGTAACCCGTCTCTTTCGATACCTGGCAATACTTCATCTTGTCGAGGATCGCTTTCAGTTTCGCGATATTCACGGAACGGTTGTTCCGCGCACTTTCCGATGGCTTATCGAACCAAAGCAGTTCCTTTAATTTCTCCGAACTGATTCCGTCCCAACGGATAGAGTAAAGTAGTATTACCAGAAATAGCTCCTTCACCAACGGGCTGAACTGCTTGGTGATCTCATTTCCGTCGTCATCATATAACTGTAAATTACCGAACAGTAGAATGCAGCTTTTGTAAGGCAGCGCCTTTTCGACAACCTCTTCTTCCGTCACCGGCTGCTCAGCCCCGGGTAATAGCTCCGGCACGGCCCCTACTACCGGCGCCTTTGTCGCTTTTTGCTTGCCCAGTTGCCCCGGCATATAACGATAGAGCCAATACGCCAGCAACGCAGCCAGGAAAATCGCGCCGATGATCCACACGCTGCGTCCTGATGAGTCTCCCGTCGAGGTTATTTGCGGGGCCACGGTTTCGAGTGGTGGGGCGTAAAGCGAGTAAATCGCTACCCTGGTATGCAAATTCGTGTCCCTGTAAAGCGTCACGGCAACGAAGCGGCCATTGGCCTTGTCGTAAAAAAGATCGGCAAAAGACTCGATATCAATAAACTTGTAAGGCACTTTCGAGCCTACCGGCGTGAACTCCGGACGAGTGAGTGACCCCTTGATCAGTTGCAGCTCGGAGCTGAATTGATGCTTCGGAAATATCAATGCATAGTAAGAGCTATCCTGCTCATTGATAATCATTGAGTTAACAAAGACAAAATCCTCCTTCGGTACTGTTAATTCATAGATCTTCCTGAATTTCCGTTGCGCACGGTCGAAATAGAGCAGGTCGTACCAATTCCGCGGGTTGAGCATTTGCTGCCCGGTGGAGCTGCCATATCCGCCTATCACATACGCGCCTCCTTGCGTGGCGCCCAGCGCGGCCAGGTACCGGGGCGTGAAAACAGAATCTTCCAGTGCAACTTGCTGCCAAGTTCCGGACGGCAGATGGTAACGCTGCACTTCCTTTTTATAGGCAAGATGCCCGTAACCTCCCAGCACATAGATCGAAGAATCGGCAGGCGAAAGGAATTTATTGGCGTGGAGGTAGTAAGTCTTGGCCTGGGCGGGAATATCATTCTTATCCCAGCTGCGTGTTGCCGTGTCAAAGGCTGTAACCTGCTTTTCGTTCAGAAAAATGTTATACAAACGGTTTCTCCCCGTATCAAGCAGTACCTGGTTATCCACATAAACAGGTTGCTTTCCACTCCGGTAAGGCATCGTTACCAACCGGTTGCCCGCCAGGCTGAACCGCACGAGCGAATCTTGCGCCACGACAAAGACGTTACTGCTTTTTTCATCGAATCCGACGCGCACGTAGCCTTTCAATGTAACGGTTTGCAGGAGCTTCCATTCGTAATGCAGCTTTTTGATCCAGATCGGGTGGGTGGCAGCTGCGGCTTTTTGCCGGATTTCCTCCGTGGCTTTCAGGCCATCCGTTTCGTTCAAAGGCCAGTGATAGACTGTCCGTCCGCCCTGGCGCAGTTCCACGTTCCGGACCTTCATCGGCGGTACGTCGGTGGTGCGGAATTCCTTGTACTGGTTAGCACCAAAAAGGATCTTATAACAACCCTTCGTTACATATTTTACGGGTTGAGAAAAGCTGTGGTTTCCGTACACGACGGTAATCTGTTGCTTCTGCTTTTGAAAACGCAGGATGATCCGATTCCATTTGGCGAAAAGATCATCTCCGCGGAAGTCGAACGAGGTGGGTGAAAATTGCTCCCCGATCACGAGTTTAAAATGGTTCTGATTGACGGAGCTATTGTCGTAAATCAGGTCGATATTTTGCTGATCATCCCCGATGACGCGGACAATGTAGCCGAAATAGGTCTTTTTATTCCTCAAAAAGGACAGCTCAAAAGCGAGCTCGAAGTCGTCGTCCAGGCAAATCGGTCCCTCCGGACTCAGGTCGAGTCCTGTGCGTTTGTCCTGCACTGCTTCAAAGCTCTCGAAACCAAGCCCGTACGACTGGCCCCTCACCTGAAAAGCGACGCCCAGCAATACAATTGACCAAAAATAAAAGAGAATAGACCTGAATTTCATAAGAGCGGGTTGGCGGGAAAACCGTGGGAAGTTTTCTCCTGGCAATGCATTTAAGGGTTCTGTTAATCGATTGTTAAGCTTTTCTTAAGTAACGCGCGTTTAATTCGTGTTCGCTTCCCAAAACTATACTTGCACGATATCAATTTAAAGTTAAACAATAACCAGGGTTTTTAATAACCCGCTAAATAGTGGTCTGTTTTTTCAGGAAAGCCCGGCACAACCAGCTATCTATACTTTTTAAAACCATAACCAACCAAAATATAAGCGCCGAAACCGTCATTAAATTTGATTAAGCATGATTCAACCCTTTAAAAAACTGACTAATTCCTCATTCATACTTGCTTTTTGTTTGCATTCTTTAACCAGTCCTGCACAAAAAAGTCCTGAAAAAGACAATCTGCAATATGTCGACCTGCGCATTGGAAACGTAGGCCAGCTTCTGGAACCGACCCGGCCCACCGTGCAGCTGCCCAACCAGATGATACGCATGTTCCCCATTCGCCAGGATTACCTCGACGACCAGATTTCGAGTTTTCCGGCCATCATCGTATCGCACCGGCTCGGTCAGGCATTTGCATTGCGGCCCGGCACTCGGCCTGTCTCCGCCGATTCATGGAAACACAAAATGGCCTACGATCACGACCTGGAAGTGCTCCGGCCTTATTATTACTCCACTTATCTGATTGACGACGAAGTAAAAGTAGAATTTGTCCCCGGCAAAAAGGCCGGCATTTACCGCTTTCAATTTCCTAAGAATAGTCAGAAAAACATCCTTTTCGACCAGTATAACAATGGGGAAAGTAGCTGGAAATTCACGGGCGGAAAAGAAATAATCGCCCGCGAAATTTACCATGACGACATCCCCATTTACCTCTACGGAACATTCAGCGAGGCGGGTAAAACAGGGTCGCTTGATGGTGAAAATGTTGTATCCGGGGACGAAGCAGAAGGAAAGAGCGTCAAAGCCTACATTACATTCCCCGAGCATGCTTCCACGATCGAATTTCGTTACGCGATTTCGTTCGTAAGCGCCGAACAGGCGAAGAAAAACTTTGAAACCGAGGTAAAAAACACCGGGTTTGAAAACCTAAAAAAAGCGGGTGAACAGATTTGGGCTAAAACAATCGGACAAATCCGTGTAGAAGGCGGTACCGAGGCGCAGAAACGGAGCTTCTATTCATCGCTTTACCGTACCTATGAGCGCATGGTGGACATTTCAGAAGACAATCAATATTACAGTGGTTATGATAAAAAGGTCCACACCAGCGAGCGGCCGTTTTATGTAGACGACTGGACCTGGGACACTTATCTCGCGCATCACCCGCTGCGTGTGATCCTGAACCCCGCACAGGAGGAGGATATGTTGCAATCATTTGTGCATATGTATGAGCAAAGCGGCTGGATGCCTACATTTCCGGTGCTTTTCGGCGATCATGCATGTATGAACGGCTTCCATTCCTCGGTAACCTTGCTGGACGGCTACCGCAAAGGCCTTAAAAACTTCGATATTGCCAAAGCGTACGAGGGCATGAAAAAGAATGCCGAGCTGGCGACCATGCTTCCCTGGCGAAACGGTCCCAAATGTGAGCTCGACGATATCTATCATTCCAAAGGCTTCTTCCCGGCACTTCCTCCGGGCGCAAAGGAGACCGTAAAATTGGTCGACGGCTTTGAAAAGCGCCAGGCCGTAGCGGTTACCCTGGGCGGCAGCTACGACGACTGGGCAGTGGGCCAACTGGCGAAAGACCTCGGTAAAAATGCCGATTCTCAGAAATTTAACGCCCGGGCAACCAACTACAAAAATCTTTGGAATGAAGAAAAACAAATGTTCATTCCCAAAGACAGCCAGGGCAAATGGATTGCCATCGACCCGAAATTCGACGGCGGAATGGGTGGCCGTGATTTTTATGACGAAAACAATGGCTGGACTTACAAATGGCAGGTGCAACACGATGTGAATGGTCTCATTTATTTAATGGGAGGCAAAAAGAAATTCGAAAGCAGTCTCGATCAACTGTACCGGGAAGGGCTCGGTCGTAGCAAATACGAGTTCTGGGGCAAATTTCCAGACGCAACGGGCCTGGTAGGACAATATTCGATGGGTAATGAGCCGAGCTTCCATATTCCCTACCTCTATAACTTTACCGACTCTCCCTGGAAAACGCAGAAACGCATTCGCTTCCTCCTCGACGTGTGGTTCAAAGACAACGTCTTCGGGATTCCGGGTGACGAAGACGGGGGCGGTATGACCGCATTTGTTGTATTCTCTTCGATGGGTTTCTACCCTATCACCCCTGGTTTACCGGTTTACACGATCGGCAGCCCTGTTTTCGAGAAAGTTTCAATCGATCTGCCGAACGGGAAGGAATTTAAAGTGATTGCCAAAAATTGCTCGGTGGTTAACAAATACATTCAAAGTGCTAAGATGAACGGTAAAGCGCTGAATGTGCCCACATTCACGCACGAGGAACTGGTGAACGGCGGAACGCTGGAACTGGAAATGGGGCCATTGCCGAATAAGGGGTGGGGAGTTGGGGAATGAGTGAATGAGTGAATGACTGAATGATTGAATGATTGAATGATTGAATGAGCGAATTTTGAATGACTAAATTTTGGGGATTAGGGACTATCGCGTTAACTGTGTAAACTTTCAATCTAAGTCCTGTCTTAATATTTGGAGTAGGTGTTTATCAGTTAATTGATCGCTCATTCAATCATTCAATCATTCAAAATTCTTCTGATACCCCGCCGGCGTCACGCCTGTCCACCGCTTGAACGCCCGGGAGAAGGCACTTAACTCGTTGTATCCTAACATGTAGGATATTTCTTTTACGTAGTACTCTCCACTTTCCAGGTAATGCAGTGCCAGCGATTTACGTACATCATCGGCCAGCTCCTGATAGGTAACTTGCTCGTCTTTCAGTTTTCGTTGCAGGCTGCGCGGGCTCACATTGAAATTGGCAGCCATTTCTTCCAGCGAAACAATGCCCAGATAGGCGTTTTTCAACAAATATTGCTGCACTTTCTCCTGCCACGAATCTTTGCCAGCCTTTCCGGATGCTGCTGTACCGACTTTCTGCAAAAGACTTTCCTGCAAAGCGTAATTGGCGGTAAGGATCGGCATATCCCAATATTTACGATCAAAAGAAATGGCATAGTCATCCTCTGAATGGGTCGGGACACAGCGCAGAACGCGTTCCAGCTCGGGGGCTGCGGCGTCGGTAAAAGGCATCGTGATATGTTCCGGGCGTATGCGCGCCAGGATGAGCCCGTCGAGTTCGTGCACGGCAAAAACGAGAAAAAAGCTGATCATTTGTTCGAATGCGAAGGGGGAAGCCGCGCGGCGGTTCTCATCCGGATGCAGGCGAAGCGTAAAGGTCTGCGTGTCAAGCTCAACAGTCATGCCAAACAAATTAGTGATCAGCGGCGTAAGGGCAACGACGTGCTTCACTCCTTGTCCAACCGTAGTACTGCTTTTGATAATCTCGCCTACGATCCCCAAAGCAGCCAGTTGCAGCGATTCGCCCAAATGAAGCCCAAACAGCGCGTCGTTGCTCAGGTGACACGCATTCAGCCACAGATCGTTGAACTGTTTCGGACCTATTTCCAAATCTCCGCCGTTCGTGAGCGCTTGGAGATCGATACCCGAAAGACGGCAGAGTTTTTCCAACGGGAGATCACGCTGGGCGGCATATGCCATGAAAGCGAGGACAAATTGTTTTTGCTGATCGTTCATAGGGTAAATTTAAACGCTCCACCCTGAACGTAAAAGCACTTGTCGTATAATGGTAAGCGATTGTCGCTCCCGGTCCCCTTAAAATAAAATAGCCCTCCGGCAGCACCGGAAGGATATTTATGATACTCAACGTTAATTAATGCACAAATTTACTGTGTATACAACAGTACCTTTATAGAGTTAAAACGTTGCAAATGTAGATACATTTCTACAACTCAAACCTTCAATAAATTTTTAGATTTGTGTGCTATCCACTAATGTCCGTATCCTTTGATCAACTGTTATGAAGATATTGATCGTCGAAGACCATCCTCTAATCCGGATGGGACTGAAACTTCTCATTTCCGAATCGGATCCAAAAGCCTCTGTCACTCAGTGCGATACATTCCCAGAAGGCCTTGCATTGCTGGATCAGGACCGGTTTGACCTACTGATCCTGGATATTGACATTCCAGGCGGAGAGAACATCAAAATGATGAACATGATCCGCGGCAAACAGCCGGACATCATCATTTTGATACACTCGGGATACGACGAGCAGGTGTACGCATTGCCCTACATTAAGGCGGGCGCCAACGGGTTTCTTTCTAAACAGGCCTCGCACGATGAATTCAAGGCGGCACTGAAAGCCGTGATGAGCAAAGGCAAATATGTGAGTTACCAAGTGCAACAAATCCTGCTCAATACGATCAAAGACAACAATTTCGGTAAAGTAATGAATCCTATTACCAGCCTTTCCCCTAACGAAATGCGCGTGATGCAGCTACTGACCGAAGGCAAATGGACCAAGGAGATAGCGGCGATCATGAATGTGAAAGAGAATACGGTAAGCACTTATAAACGTCGTATTTTCAATAAGTTGGACGTGGTAGATTCGATTGAGCTATCCAAAAAGGTTTCGCTGCTCAAACAGTTCTAGCCGTATGAAATTGCAGGGTAAAGCGCGTTTGCCCGCTTCGCTGCTGGGGTAAGGAAACTTATCTGCATAGCCGACAGGGTGCGGACTGTGCCTTCCGAACTACTTCGTAAAAAATATATTGAACAAATATAAATGCAGAAATTTTGTAAATAAGCGTAGTATAAAAACTACTACATAAGTAACCCAAATTAAATTAAACAATTATCTTATGCATTAAAGTTATTTCTATTACTTCATACAAGTAATTGATTTACAAACGATTGTGCGTAGATTTTCTTAAATAACCACAGAAAAAATTCTATCCTCCATTTGTTTCAACGCTACAAAGGCAAACGGATAAGCCACTTAAATTTACCGCATGGGAACGGTATTCGGATCCCGCTGGGAAACCTTTATGACCCGTTTCGTAAATGAAACACATACTGCTTATTGAAAACCATTCCATTGTAAGGCTTGCAACCCTTTTCATTATACGTGACGTGCTCCCGGCTGTCACTTTCTGGGAAACCGACAACTTTCCGGACGCCTTGCACATCGTTTCCACACAAAGACTTGATCTGATCCTTCTCGATATTAACATTCCCGACGGCGAGGGATTTCAAATGATCGCGAAGATCCGCCGGCTCCAACCCGAAATCGCCATCATGGTATTCTCAGCTATCGACGAGGAGCTGTATGCCATGCATTATCTCAAAGCCGGGGCAAATGGTTTTCTTTCTAAAAACGCCTCCACGGAGGAGATCCGAACGGCTATTGTGGCTATGCTTACGAATGGCCGGTACGTAAGCGAAATGGTGCAGCAGCTCCTCCTTCGCGGTAACGTCACGCCGGAAGTGCGGCAAAGCAATCCGCTTGCCGCACTTTCTCAACGTGAAATCGAAGTAATGGACCTGCTGCTGCAAGGTAAGTGGACGAAGGAAATCGCCACATTCCTGAATATCACCGGTAGTTCGGTAAGTACCTACAAGCTGAGAATCTTCGAGAAGCTGGGCGTCGACACGGTCATCGAACTTTATCAAAAGGTCAGCAGGCTGAGGGAGTAATCCTTCGACGGTTAGCCCATCAACTCCTCCCGTAATCTGCGCGCTACCACCTTATCTTCGCCGGGCTGCAACATCCAGGCTGTGATACGGATAAGGTTGGCCCCTTTGAGTGTATCCTCAGTGGCGGGGTCAATGGAATCCGAGCCCGCCTGATAGTAGTATAACGGTAATCCGGAGAAGCCTGCTTCTATGGATGGCGAGCCGAACCGAAGCTTATCGCGCAGCTCGCGGCCTGTCAGTTTTACGATGCTATCGTCCCAGCTGACCGTCAGCGTCGGCGTGATATTTCCGAGTTCGGGGATCGTCACTTTGGTGGTAATGCCGGGGAGATCCTTCACTGCATTTTCGATGCGCGCAATTTGTGCTTCCCAATCCTTCCATTCGCGGTCGTGATCGCCGGAGATGAATTTCTCGAGTGCCACGTACATGCCCAGTATTTCTTCCTTATTAACCTTGTGTCCCCGTGCGACTGTGAACCCGCGCGGAGGCGCGTTCAGGCGGGCGGCTGCGACGATGTCTTTGCGCCCCATTAATATCCCTGCGCTTTGCGGGCCACGCATGGCTTTGCCTCCGGAAATAAACACCATATCGAAACCCATGTCGTTGAACTTCCAGAGATTGGAAACCGGCGGCACATCAGCAGCAATATCAATCGAGGTAGGAATATTATGCTTTTTGCCTAATGCGATCCATTCCTCGTGTTTGATATGCCCGGCATGCGCTGTAATATTCAGGAAATGCAGCAATGCTGTTTTCTCATTGATAGCCTTTTCCACGTCCTCGATCGTCTCCACCTCAACCACGGTACAACCCGTGTTCAGAAAAGCATGGTTATATCGCTCGTTGTGGGATTTCTGGCAAATCACTTCCGACTTCATCCCGGTCCCTTCCAGGTGCGGCAGCTGTTCCACCTTACGTACATCCAGGCCCGTGAGCACGCCCGCGAGGCCGAGTGTCATAGCCGAAAAAGCGCCGCACGTCACCATCGCCGCTTCCGAGTGTACCAGTTTAGCGATCTTCTCCCCCACCTTGTCCTGCACTTCATCGATCATACAAAAATGCCGGGAGGTGTTTTCGATCGTTTCCACAACTTCATCATGCATAATGCATCCCGACATATAGGTAAGCGTTCCGGCCGCATTGATGAACGAGCGGATGCCGAGCTCGGCAATAACATCCCGCTTTTTCTTGCGGGACACATAATCAGCCCGCTCCCCGGAAACCGGAAGCGAGCCGATTAATGGCAATGTGGTAAGGCTTTGAATAACTTTTCTGCGTTTCATGGGTTCAGGTTTTGCTTGAAACGCAAGATACGAATGAGTGAGTGAATGAGTGGATTTTGAATGACCGAATGACTGAATGACTGAATTTTGAGGGACTATCGCATTAACAGTGTAAACTTTCAATCTAAGTCTTGTCTTAATATTTGGAGTAGGCGTTTATCCGTTAATTGGTTGATCGCTCATTCAATCATTCAATCATTCAGTCATTCAGTCATTCAATCATTCAATCATTCAGTCATTATCTTTCCCCTTCGGCACGATCCGGAAATTGTCAAACGCCATATCGCAATCGAGATCACCGCCGCCGTGGAAGAGCAGGCGCGTGTAGTAGCCTTTGGCGCTGACGGTGAGTTTTGAGCCTGCACTTTCATAACTTGCTGCGATCTCGTCGAATGGTATCACCACCGTTTGCCATTGTCCTTTGGTATCGTAAGGCGGCAACCAGGTATATTGGCTATCGTTGAAGCCACTCGCCAGCCCTGCGGTAATTTTCAATACGTTATTATTGTAAGGCTTAATGGTATTGACTTCAAATTTCAGGACATAATTGGCGGGTTTCAGGATCGCCGAGTCAGGGATGTTCTTGCTGATGGCGCCCATGGCATCGGGCGGGCCACCGGCCACCTCGGTCCATTGCCAGCCACCTATCGCCTTTTTGACCCGGATATAATTACCATTGATCGACGGCGGATCTCCCGCGCCCGGCTTCGAAACGACAAATGCCGGGTTCCACCAACCGGTAAACGGATCGCTGCTCAGGAAAATGTTGCGATTGTCACGGAACCAGAGGTCGGACTTCGTTTCACCGAATTTGGTTTTAATCGTCAGAGGTCCAGGCTCCGCGCCCTCCGGCACAGTGACCTGTATTTCCTGATCCTTCACATTAACAAGCATACCCTGTTTTCCTCCTGCAAATGTTACGGTAAGCGGTTGGTAAAAGAAGTCGCCGCGAATCGTGGCTATGCCCCCTGCCGGAACATACTCGCTCAACATCGCCGATATGAGCGGCTCGCTGATCTTCACTTCAAAGCTATGTTCTAAGATCTTACCATTGGAGAAGATGATCCGCATTTTGTTACTGATCTCGTTCGGAATCTGCGTCGGTATCGAAACCAGGATCGTCGTACTCGTGATGTACGTGGGCGTCAGGCTCGCGCGCTGGTCGTTGAACCAGATTTCCTTCGCATCCTGCAAGTTTTCTCCCACAATGGCGATCAGATCCCCCTGCCCGGCCCCGGTAAGCAGCGAATCGGCATCTTCCGGGTCGGTCACGCGGATGAAGTTGACCACAGGCTCACCGTTGTTTGGAAGATCGTCCTTCTGGCAAGAAATACTGAATGCAGTAATCAGCGCCAATGCGGCCATCAGCGCAAGGTTTCCTAGATTAAATAGTCTATTCATAAAAATGCCTGACAAAATCATTTACGTTGATAATCAACCGCCGGTTTTTGAAGATTGGGCGCCTGGCTAAGTTCCGCCGACGGGATTGGCAGCAGGAAATTGCCGCTGTTCGCATCTATTTTCCGCTCGGCCGTGGCCCAGGCCGTCTTCGTGAAAGTCCAGGACGTTGGGTCGGGAAAGCGGTCGGGTTTAGTAAAGAAAAATCCGCGGTCCTGTGCATTCAGGATCGCGTATGCCTTAGTTGGGTTGTAATAATGCAGACTGACCAGATCATACCATGCCATTCCTTCCATGGCAAACTCGACGATCCGCTCTTTAAAGATCTGATCAAATGTAAGCGCACCGGTAACCGGCGAAAGTCCGGCTCGGGTATGCACGTGATTGAAATATTGCAGTGCCTTAGAATCAGTGGTAGAAGTATTATTGCCCAAAACTGCCTCCGCATAGGTCAGGTACATTTCAGCCAGACGCATCATATAGGTATCGTGCCCGTAATTTTGCTGCGCAGCCTGCCCGCCCACATCCGCGGCCTTGCCGGTAATGTATTTTTTGATGGCGATAAAATTGACATCCGTTCCGGTGAACGGGAACACCAGTTTCTGACTTCCGCCCGGTATCGTTTGGGTAATCTCCGGATAGCTTGCTCCCGGCAGCATGAACGTCGCTTTCAGCCGCTGGTCCACAGTCCGGCCTTGTAGTACCGTTTCGGAAACCGTTTTAATGCCTTCATACTGCTGCATAACCCACCAGGTGGCACCTTTATCACCTCCCCAGCCATCTCCATTGGCAATATCAGGGCCATATGCGAGATAGGCCGGAGTGGAATTCTGCGTACCCCATGCACCAGGCGAGTACGCCCATTGCAGCGAAAACAGTGACTCCGCATTATTGTCATAGGGATACCGGAAAAGGCTCTCGTACTTCGGCAGCAGCGACGCCCCGCTGAGGGTTATCACGCGATCCGCATAATACTTTGCACTGTCCAGAAATACCTGGTTGCGCTGGCCCGACGCGCCCGCTTCCACACCCGCACGCGTGAGGTAAAAACGGGCCAGCATCCCTTCGGCCGACCATCTGGTAAGCCTTCCGACCCGCACGGGCTTTTCCGGCAAATCCTCGGCTACCTGCCGCATTTCGCTTGTAATGAATTTCCACACACTCTTGGGCGTATTGCGCTGCACAGTCGTGTCGGAAAGCAGCGTGAGGTTGTTCTCGATTACCGGTACGGCGCCCCAGTTCATTACCAGGAAACGATAGGCCAATGCCCGCATGAACCGCGCTTCGGCAATAGCGTGCTTTTTAACAACCGCGGATACCGACGCCCCCGCATATTTCTGAATGTTCTGAATAGCCAGATTCGATTGTCCTACAACGATGAAAAACGACCGCCACGCCGAGCCATTTTCCGGCGTATTTCCGGTGGTGTTGAAAAGCACATTTCCCCTATCGTTCCATGCCGAAAACGCCGTACCCGCCCGAAAGTCCCCGAGGTTATACGACGCCTTGTCATTGTAATCGAACCATACCTTGCTGTATAGCAATGCAGTACTCGCCAGCACCTGGTCGTCGGTTTGATAAAAGCCGGCATCCACAATGGCGTCCTTAGGCGGGCGTTCAAGGAAGTCTTCCGAACACGCCCCGAGCAATGCGAATGGAAATAGGACAATCAGCTTCTTGTAAATGCTTTTCATATATTTCATTTTTCGGCTGTTTTAGAAATCCAATCCTAAACTGAATGTGTAAACGGGCGTCAGCGGATAGCGACCGTAATCGAGACCGACCGCCTGGTTCGTTGCACTGGCATCCCTCGAAACATATGCGCCCACTTCGGGGTCAAAACCCGAATAGCGGGTGAGCGTGGCCACGTTCTGGGCGCCCACCGATATCCTCGCGCCCCGGATGATTTTCTGGCGTGACACCAGCGATACCGGCAGGTTATAGGTCAGGGAAATATTTTTCAGCCGGATAAACGACCCGTCTTCTACCCATTTATCGGTATGCCGGGCGAAGTTGCCGTTCGGGCCATTCGAGATCCGGGCCACGTCGGTGCCAGGGTTCGAGAGGGTAACTGTGCCGTCGTCGTTTTTCACCGGCTTGGCATAATCCATCGCATGCACAAGCAGGTTGCGACTCAGATCGATATTACTCGCGTTGGTATTCAGTTTGCCCAGAAAGTTGTACACGTCATTGCCGTAGGTGCTGGTCAGCAAAATGCTCAGGTCGAAACCTTTATAGGAAAATGAATTGGTAAAACCCGCAAACAGCTTGGGCCACGGGTTACCGATGACCGTTTGATCGTTCTCGTTGATAATACCGTCGCCATTCACATCCCTGAACTTCACATCCCCTACCCAGATATTGTTTTCATTGATAGGCAGCTTCACGCCGTTATTATCGACAGGTAACGGGCTCTTTTCGATTTCCTCCACAGATTGGAACAACCCTTCCTCGATATAGCCTCGGAACAGCCACGGCGCCTTGCCTACTTCAGAGCGCTGCGTCCAGTCAGCCAGCCACCACGACGTCCGATCCACAAACGCCGCATCCGAATAGAATGACTTGATCTTTGTCTTAAAGCCCGATATATTCAGATTGGATTCCCATTTAAACCCGCCGCGGTTGACATTGACCGTGTTGACCGTAAAACCCCAACCCTTATTCTGCAATGCACCGATATTGACGGTGGGCGATCCGACAGCGCCTACCCCATTGGTTCCCATGTACCACGGCAGCGGCTTTTCCATCAGCAGGTTGTCCGTATTTTTGATATAATAATCGAATTCAAACTGGATGCGGTTTTGAAACAGCCCGAGGTTGATCCCGAAGTTGTTTGTCTTGGTTTCTTCCCATTTCAGTCCGTCGTTGGCGTATTTAGTGGGTAGAAACCCGGTGGTAGTGGGCGTAGTCCCCGTGCCCATAGGCGAATAAATGCCGCCGCTGCCCTGGTTGCCGGTAATGCCTGTTTCGAAGCGCAATTTCAGCTCGCTGATGGCCGGCACATGAAAGAAAGGTTCCTGCGAAACGCGCCACGCTGCCGAAACCGACGGAAAGAAGCCCCATTTGTTATCGGCGCCAAAATTGGCCGAACCATCGCGCCGGATAGTACCCATAATAATGTACCGGTCTGCGAAATTGTAATTCAACCTGCCTAGATACGATTCCATCGCCCATTCACCCGATCCACCCGAATTGCTGGCCGTAAGCGCGTCGCCCGCCGCCAGGTCGAGAATATCGTTGGTAAGGAAGCCTGTACGCCCTCCCGCCAGGTTCTTCCAGGTCGATTCCTGCGCTTCGTGACTGAGCATCACATTTACGCTGTGCCTGCCAAACTGCCTGTTATATTCCAAAAGCTGGTTCCAGTTCCAGTAGGTATTCACACCCGAGCCGTTGGTGTAGGAAGCCGTCACATTCTGTGCCCAGCCGATTTTGTAAGTCGGGATGTAGTAGGATGAATTTGAAAAACCCAGGTTGGTATTGAACGAGGTCTTGAATTGCAGGCCTTTGGCGATCCGCACGCCGATGTTAAGCCCGCCCAGCAATTGCCTTCTGACCAGCTTGTTGGTCGTCAGGTTCGCAATAGCAATGGGATTCACTGGTGCGAAAATATTCGCTCCGTTGTTGTCGTCGCCCCCGCCCCAACTACCGTCGATATTCCTCACAGGCACCTGCGGCGTGAGCTGCAATGCATTCGAGATGATATTTTCCTGGCTTGTGGTGAGGTTGTCGTTGGTTTGGTTAAAACTGAGATTTGCGCCGATGCTCGCCCATTCGCGCGGTTTATTATCCAGGTTGAGCCGGAACGCGTAACGGTTAAACCCGGAGCCCAACGCGACGCCATCCTGTTTCAGGTATTCGCCGGATAAATAATAGGTAGTGCGGTCGTTACCACCGCTGAGACTCAGCTGGTGCTTGTGCATGGGTGCGTTTTTAAAAAGCTCCTTTTGCCAGTCGGTACCTTTTCCGAGCAGAGAAGGATCGAGGAACTCTTCCGGTGTTTCGCCACCTGCCAACTGGTGGTATTCGCCCACCATTTGGGCGTACTGCTGCAAGTCCATCACTTTCAAAGGCTTTGGGGGAGTTTGGAGGCTGAATTGATAGCCATATGCAATTTTTGTATCGCCCGCCTTGCCTCTTTTCGTTGTGATTAACAGGACCCCGTTTGTGGCGCGGGAGCCGTAAATCGCCGTGGCGGACGGCCCTTGCAGTACCTCCACCGATTCGATATCGGCCGGGTTCAGGCCGGCCAGGGGATTGGAGGAACTTTGCGCCCCGAACGACACCGATTGTCCCTGGATTTGCACGCCATCCACCACGTACAAAGGCTCATTACTTCCGCTGATGGAATTAATCCCGCGGATATTCACCGAAATACCGCCGCCCGGCTGCCCGGAGTTCTGCGTAATATACACCCCCGCTGCGCGTCCCTGGATCGCCTGCTCCAAGGTGGTGTTGGTGGTACGCGCAATGTCTTTGGAAGAAACGGATGTCTGGGCAGTCGTAAGATCGGCCCGCTTCATCTCCCCGTAGCCGACCACTACCACTTCATCCAATGCTTTGGTATCCACTTTCATCGCCACGTTCAGTTCCGACCGCGCGCCTACCGGGATTTCCTGCGACAGATATCCCACGAAAGAGAAAATGAGTGTGTTCTCCCCTTGCCCCAGTTCCAGCTCATATTGCCCTGCCGAATTGGTGGTGGTGCCTCGCGAAGTCCCTTTCACCACCACACTTACACCCGGCAGGCCCTCGCCCTTTTCGTCAGTCACTTTTCCTTTGATCGAAGCCAGTACTTCGCTTTTATTCTCTTTCGGTTCCGCTTCAGGCAACGTCATCGACGAGCTCTTTTCGGCCTTGAAAAGCATCACTTGCTTTCCCGCCACCTCGTAGCGAATGGAAAGCGGCCTGAACAACCTCACCAGCGCTTCCGCCAGCGGCTCATTCGACGCCTGGAACGTAACCCGCGTCGACGACCGAATCTCGGCCGGGTTGTAAATAAATTTCACCTCGGAGTTCCGTTCGATAGACAGGAGTACACTTTTGAGGCTCTTATCCTCCATCTTGAGCGTGATTCTTCTTTCCAGCAGATCCTGGCCAACTAAACGGTAATGACTAAACGTCGAATGAGAGAAAACGACAATTATGCATAACTGTAATAAGGATAGTTTCATGATATCCCACACAATAGTTTTGAAATGTAGATTTTCAGGCATATTCAGTTTCCATTTGATTCAGCATTGAAAACAAGGCAATATTTTCCTATCCCTTTCACACGAGCGGAAGGCATTTAATGGGTCCAGAAGTATTTCAATCGGCTTTGCAGCCCCCGCCATGTATGATTACCTGTCCATCCACCACCTCATACTTTGCGTGGATAATCCGGCATATCAGATCCAGCTGTTCATACATCGGTAATCCCGAAATGTTCGCCGTCAGCTGGCAGTCCGACAGCAATTCTTCATTGAAAAACAGCTCGATCCCGTACTCTTTTTCGAGGGTTTTGAAAACATTTTTAACCGGCGCCTCGTCAAATACCAGCGACGCTGCCGGTATTTCACGCACTCTTAGCGGCACGTCCACAATTACCTTCATCAACCGGGATTCCTGCTTGTCGAACAGTACCCGCTGATTAGGTTTCAGTACCACGCCTATAACCTTTTCCGGCGCGTCGGCAATGGGTTCATCCTGCTTCGAGTAGACCGACACCCTGCCTGTTATAACTGAAACCGAAGCATTCCGGTCCTTTTCAAACGACCTTACCGTGAAACTCGTCCCGAGTACGCGGGTTACCAGTTCATTTGTTTTCACCAGAAAAGGCCGTTCAGGATTATGACTGATCTGGAAAAATGCCTCTCCTTTTAAATATACTTCCCGTTTTTCCGGAGCGAATTTCTCCGGGAACGTCAACTCACTTTGCGGTTCCAGCGTTACCACGCTGCTATCTTCCAGCAGGATTGTAACGGGCTTCATGGTCCTGTTGAAACGTACAACATGCCCATCCGTATTTTCATGCACACTCGCCGCCGCGCGCAGGCTGGCCGGCTTGGTTTCCATAGAACGGTAACCGAGCCAGCTAAGCCCTGTCACGATGCATATTGAGGCTGCAATTCCCCAATACCGGTACAAAGCAGGCCTCATACGCGTTTCCGTGCGCTGTGTGTGCCCCCCTATGTGTGCGAGCAGGTCCGTCACGCGGCCGTCCAGCTCCTCCGCTCCCACGTACAACTCCTTTTCAGCCAAAACATACAACAATGCACGCGCCTCGTCCAGCTCTTCCCGGCGGTCCGGATTTTCTTTCATCCAGTTTTCCCAAAAAGCCGCCGCCGATGAATCCTGTTCCAGTATCCACGACCTGAAAGACGGATCCGTAACGAAGTCGGTAGCCGTGTAATATCGATAATTCATGATTGGGGAACGCTTCTGATAAAGAGATACAAATGGCTCCTCCCGGATACCATGAATTATAGATTTTTTTGAAATATTTTTATTCAAATATTTACAAACAACTCAAAATCAAGAAAATAATAAAACAAGAAGCGCACTGATCGCTGAGGGGCTGAACCGTTTGCGAAGCTGGCCATAGGCCATTTGGAGCAGATTGGAAACCGTTTGCGGAGTTATATTGAGCATTGCGGAAATCTCTTCGCGGCTGAGCTCCTGGTAATATTTGAGGTAGATCACCTCCCGCTGCCGCACAGGCAAGGCAGCGAGCATTTCCGAAACTACCTGCGCTTTCCGTGCCAGTGTTTCATCGCGGATCATCCACCATTCGGGAGAGAATTCAATGGAAAAGGCATACTCGTCGTGGAGCGGATCGTCGGCCAGGCGCATTGTCCGCCGGTTACGGGCTATTTTGCGACGAATTGATACAAGCAGATAAGCTTTGACGTATGTTGGTTCGGCCACCCTTTCTCGGCTATGCCAGAGGTCAATAAAGACTTCCTGAATACAGTCTTTTACGAAGGCTTCGTCCTTCACAAATTTGAAGCCATAATTAAGCAGGGCTTTAAAATGGAAATGCATCAACAGCCCCAAAGCCCGGTCATTGCCTTCCACCAGCTCTTGCCAGAGCCGGATATCCCTGGATTGAGAGGAATTTCCACTGCTAGTCATGCATTTATCGGACGTTTTCTTTGCCGGGGCTATACAGGCAGGCGCAAAGGACGGGCTGCGCAAGTGTGCTGCATAGCTGGGGCCCAAAGATATATTTATATCACTATAAACCTAATAAATATTATTTTACAGCGATCCCCAGAAAAGGAAAGATATAGTCGTAGAAATCCTGAGGAATAAAAGGCTTGATAAAATATCCTGAGAAGCCACTCGCCATTGCCCGCTCTTTCTCGTTTTCGAAAGCCGAAGCGGTCAGGGCGATTATAGGCACGACGGGATCGAGCTGACGAATGAGCGCGGTGCTTTCGAAGCCGTCCATGACGGGCATCCGGAGGTCCATCAGTACAAGATCGTAGTGAGTCTTGCTAAACATTTCATATGCTTCCTGCCCGTTCGACGCCGTATCATGGAGGATGTTCCTGCGTTTCAATAGCTGCGTAGCCAGTACCAGGTTGGTTTTATTGTCGTCAGCCACAAGTACCCGCACTTCCGGCATAGCTTCGGCAACCACTACCGGTAGCGGCTGGCTCACTACCACCGGTTGCTCTGAATAAGGCATTGACAATCGGAACGTAAACCTGGATCCCTTCCCCTCCTCACTTTCCAGATGTATTTCGCTGCCGAACAGGCGCATCAGCTCCCTGGAAATGGCCAAGCCCAGCCCCGTGCCACTCACGCTATCGGAATGCGTCCTGGTCCGCACCTGGGTGAAAATTTCAAAAATACCGGGCTGCTCCGACTTCGGGATACCGATGCCCGTGTCGGTCACGGCAAAATCGAGGGTCACAGCGTCTGGGGTACGGTCCACTTCTTTTACATCCAGTGTGACCGAGCCCTTTACGGTAAATTTGATCGCGTTATGCACCAGATTGGTAATCACCTGACTTAAACGAACGCGGTCCGCGACAAGCTGCACAGGTAATCCGGGGTCGACCGAGAACACCAGGGAAATTCCTTTCTCATTGGCTTTGGGATCGAAGGTCTTTTTGAGTATATCAAAAAAATCGAAAGGATTGAATGGCTGCGGGTCGAGCACCACGTGATTGGAGTTGATCTTGTTGAAATCCAGCACGTCGTTCACCACTGCCATCAGGTGGTCGGCCGAAAATTTCAGGGTTTTGAGCAGATCATTGGGCTTTTCGCCGCTCTCTTCCTGCATCATCAAATGCACCATGCCTACGATCCCGTTTAGCGGCGTACGGATTTCGTGGCTCATCATTGACAGGAAGTCCGTTTTAGCGCGGGTAGCCTGCTCGGCAATGGTTTTTTGCCGTTCCAGGGCATCGTTCTGCTGTTGCAAGGTATAGCGGAAATAGAACTCGCGCTTATCTCTATTGTAATTCAGCATGACTACAAAAGGAAATACGACGTGCGCCGCCATTACAAAAATGGCTCCCTGTTCTACAAAATCCGCCAAGGAGGTATTGCTCAGAAAATGGATCGACGCCGGATACAGTACCAGAGCCATTACGGAAATGACCACGCCATAACGCGGCGGCCAACGCAGCACCAACCCCGCAAATATGACCGAGAGCGTAAGGTTGATACAAGACTGAACGTATGAAAAATGCGGCCTCGACAGCAGGAATGCGTAAAAACAGACCAGTGTTGCAAACGTATAGAAGCTCATCTGCTTTCCTGAGATCACTTTTTTGTAATTCAGGAACATATATCCGAGAATAATCGAGTCGGACAGCAGGTGAGTCGGCAATATTGTGTAAAAAAACGGGTCGCCGGAAAAGTAGAAGGCCATTGCCGACAACGGGTTGCAAACCAGAAAGGTAATGCAAAACAGCCGGTTTGGAACCCGTGTCTTAATTTCCGACTCTTCCTGCCAAAGCTGCTCAAAAGATCCGGAGTGGTAGATATCTTTCAAATAGGAGCTTTTTTGAACGTTGAAATCCAAAATTACCCTTAAAAATGTAAATGACAGCACATTTCGGGACGCAAATCCCGGGTTTTATCAAGCCGCCCGGCAAATGCGGCTATTCCAGTATCACGTTATCAAAAAATCCCCTCAGTTTTTCAGAACCGATGATCCTGCGGCAGGTTTCGACGGTGAGCGGCTTTTGCTGATAATCGATCACCTGCCCGAACGTCAATGCCCGGGACTTCTCACTCTCTTCGGTTGCCGAGCTTACCATGACGACCAATACTTTGGACAAATACGGCTTATCATTGATCGCTCCCAAAAACTCCCAGCCATTCATCACCGGCATATTGATATCGAGCAACACCAGAAATGTCGTTTCCATCTCCTGGTTACCATCCAGATAATCCAGCGCCTCCCGTCCGTTGTAACAAAGCACGGTATCGCACAAAACCCCGCTTCTTTTGAGAAAGGTATCATGAAGAAACAACATGATCTTGTCGTCGTCTACCAAAAGGATTTTGAGCCCGTCATTCGTCATCGTACTGAACTTTATCTGCCTTGCTTACAATTCTGCGGACCACCTCGTCCAACTCATCCGCCGAGGATCTGATGAGCCCGAGCGCCATTTCAATCGGCATACCCGCTGTATCACCGGACTGAACAAGGTCCACCAGGCCCATCAGGCGCGTGAGCGGGGCACGCACCACATGCGACTGCGTCCAGGCGATCTCCCTCAGTTGCTCGTTCTGTTGACGGTACCGCTCGTTGCTGACCTCGAGGTCCCTCGCTTTCTTTACCGCATCGGTAATGTCCCGGGAGTTTGCAACCACGCCACCAACCGCCGGATCGTCGGTCATATTGGTTGCGATTGTCACGATCCACCGGTATTCCCCAAAAGCGTCCATAAAGCGGAAAGGCTCTGTTCGGATCTGCTTGTGTTCCCTGATTTTTAAAAACAGTGCCAGTACGGCCTCCCGGTCGTCGGGATGTATCCAGTCGAATGCATTTTTCCCTATAAAATCCTCCGGTGCAATACCCAGGATCGGATAACTGCTTTCGCTCACAAATTGGTAGTTGCCCTGCTCGTCCAGGATTGCAATGAGGTCTGCACCCTCCTGCACCAATGCTTTAAACCGGCGCTCGCTGGCCATCAGCTCCCGTTTTTTTTCCATGCGCTCGGTCACATCCGTGATCACGCACATGTGCAGGCCAGGTAAAATATTGGATTTGGAATTGAAACTGCCGGTTATCAGCGTGCCGTCCTTCCGTCGAATTGTCATCAAACCGTTGAGAATTTCACCATTGAGGAAGTTCTTCCATACCACATCGAAGCCTATTTCGTCGGGCAAATGCATAAAGTCCTTAATACAAACCCCTCGCAGCTCATCCGCTCCATATCCGAGCATGCGGCGGGTCGCATCATTAAGGTCTGTGCAGCAGCCATTGTCGTCGCAAAGTACGATCGCGTCAGTGGTATGGTCGAAAATCGCTTTAAACTTTTCCTCCGATATCCTGCGCTCCTGCTCCGAGGCGATCCAGGACGTAATGTCCGTTGCCAGGACCAGTTCGGCCTTTCTGCCTTTGATATAGACGATATTGCTTTGGATCAGAACGTCGATAAGCTCGCCATTCTTTTTGCGGTGCCTATAAACACCCGATGAAAACAACCGCTCGTGTTCCCGTACGATATTTACAGCGTCGAGCATCACAGGAATCTCCGTTTCCGGTCTCAGGGCAAGGATGGTCATGTCCAAAAACTCCTCCCTGCTAAACCCGTAATGCCGTACAGCCGCCTGATTGGCATCCAGTATCCCGTATGTCTCCACGTCATATACCCACATGGGTTGCGGGTTGAGCTCAAACAAATCGTGGTACATGATCTCAGAAGCCAGTGGCTCCCTGTTTTCAAACTCTTCCTGCTTCTCTATACTCATTCATTCCAACCCGCAAGGGAATCGCATTTCGTAGATTTAATATTACAAATTTATATTTCGCTGGCATAATAATTATCCTCCGGTTGCAAAACAACGAGGAAGTTTATGCGCGGATACATTTTTTTAATACTTACGACCCTTTTCGTCACCCTCACAGGCTGCGAAAACGACGACAAAACCGACCCTTCGGTAGTCGGCGAGCTCGATAAGCAGTTTATCCTGGAAGCAGCCGACGACGCCTTGTTCCAGGTCAATGCCGGACAGGTAGTTGCTTCACGTACGACGCAGGACAGCATTCAGAAATATGGCGAGGAAATGACGACCGACCACACCCAGGCTGGAAAGGAGTTGCAAACACTCGCCGCAGCCCGGAAAGTACAGCTTCCTACGACGCTTTCGGACGAACGCCAACAGCAGCTCGACAGTCTCTCCATGCAAACCGGCCTGGGCCTTGACACCCTGTATCTCAACCAGATGGTAGCAGTGCAGGGGCGCGTCATTCGTATGATGGAAATTGAAGGCACCTCCGGCAAAGATACCGAATTGAAGCAATGGGCCTCCAATCGCCTGCCTATTGTGAGGCAATTCGAAGAACGCGCCAAAGCCCTGAGGGATTCGCTGCGATGGCGGCCCGGCGGCCCGGCGACCCGGCGATCCGGCGATCCGGCGGTCTGAAGACTGTGACCGCTGACAACCGACGGCCGACCATAGACAATGGTCCGCTCCTGACTATCCATGACAATCAATGACCACTACTGACCACCATTGCTACAATCCGGCCGCCGCCGAGAGGCCCATTTTAAAACCAGAACCCAAGCTGCACAGCGATCCTCGGCTTCTCCTCATTCTTCTCTTTCGGAATGAATGCGCCCGCGGCGATGGTCAATGCGTCGACCGGCGAGAGCCAGATGCCACCTCCGTAATTGTAATGCCATTTATCGGACGATTCGCCTTCCAGCCATACACGGCCATAATCGAAGCCCCCGAAAATGCCGTACGTAAGCGGTAATGTCGGGTTATAGCTGCTACCAAGGCGAAGACGCAGGTCGGTGTCATGCCAGAAAGAGCTTTTTCCATAGAACCGTTCGGTGCGGTAGCCACGAAGTCCTAGTTTACCCCCGACATTCGGCATTTGGAAAAACTGAAATCCGCTGCCAAAGTTCACACCCGTACCTGCCTGTGTGGCAAGGATGAGGTTTTCTTTCTGGTCGAGCGCGGTATACCAGGCGAACTGGGCGCGCAGGCCTGTGAAATTCTTGTCGCTTTTCAGATCGGCCGTCCAGTTCAATGCGGCATTGAAACGGATACCCGTATGCGGCGAGAACAAGTTATCGACACTGCTGAAATTGAAGGTAAACTTGGCGCCGCTGTAATATTTGGTTTTGAAAATATCCTCCGGCAAGCCGTTCTCGCTGCTGGTAATATATCGCCCGCCGGTCGCCTGGATATCATTCACTTCGAATGACGGGCCTAAGGTAACAAAGCCATTATGTCCGCCGAAACGCTTTTTGAGAGCCGGATAAACGTAAAATGCGCTTTGGCGCACCCGGTAAAAATTGGCGTCGTCCACAGGCCGTTCAGTTTCGTTTCCTAACCCCGCGTAGTTGAATGCATAGCGGGGGCCGCGGTAGTAACTATCCAGGTAGAAATCAAATTTTTTGAATGCATTGATAAAATCGCCGGTGTAATTGACTTTGAAGCCCTGCGTTCTCACTGCAAAGCTTCCACCAATGCTCTGCACCGAAGCGTAGGGTTCTTTCTTGAACCCGTACTTGGTGATATTCACTGCGCCGCCGAGGAAGAACCCGTCGTCGGGGTTGGCACCGAGCAAGGGTAGCGGCAATGTGATATCATAGTTACTGTCGGCGCTCCGGCGGTCGTACACGTTGAAGCGGTACAAGCTGGTGCGTTTGTCCCTGGTATCAGGACCGGGAATAATGATATTGTTTTTCAAATCGTCGTAGACGAGGGTTTTCTTCCCGCCTCCGCTCACGCGTGCGCTATCCGCGAAAACGTCCTTACCCAACCCACCGATAAGCCGCAGCTTTATACCTCTGCGAACATCACCTTTTACGATAAATTCGTCGTCGTCGCCATTGCCATAGATATTGATAGCGTGCGTGACGGCATTTTCGAAAACGCGCTGATAATTCTCATGTTTGATGCGGCCTTCCTTACCCGTCTCATACACAGTTACACGCGTATGCGCATCATCCACCCGCTCGATCACGAAGCGCTCCTGCTCTTCCGTACCGATCACATTCACTTCCTTACTTACAAATTCGTAATGCGTCCGTGCAATCTCCATCAAATGCGCCCGGCGCGCTTTCAGGCCTTCGATCATCTTGGCCGATACCATCTCACGTGCTTTCGGCGGCCAGTCGTTGAAAGACGCCTCGATGGCCTCGTCGGTAAGGTTCTTCTGAATATATTTCACCTGTTCTTCCCATTGCTCCCAGCTCAGCTCGTTCAGAAACGTACGGTCGAAAAGGCGCGCGCTCCAGGTCGTCCACTTCATGCTCTGGATTTCCGGGCCGTAAGTCTGCAATTGCCTGAGGAATGGCAGCGTTTGACGGGCAATGTTGGTAAGAAAGCCATCGTAGCGCGAGAATGCCTGGTCGCGGTCGCGGGGAATGGGGCGGTAAACGATAGTACCGTCTTTCTGCTTGGTAGAAGCCCAGGCCCACTGGTCGTCGTGACGGTCCCAGTCGCCGACGACGAAATCAAGCAAGCGCGTGCGGATCGCCCATGACTCGTCGACTTTATTCTTGCTGTTTTCCAGCAATGCTTCCACGAGTTCGGGCGTGCTCACGATTTTGTCGGGGTTGCCGAAGAAGTCGGCGTTCTTCCATTTCTTTCCATCGGCACGTTCCTCCACGAGGTTCATGGTACCTCCGAAAACGCTGTTAAATGTCCCCAACCCGGGCTGGGCAGGCACATAATACATTCTCGGATTGGTATGATAAACATTGATCGCGCCCGCCAATGCCGGCATATTCAACGGCGCAAACGGGTTCGTGGACAAAAAGTTATCTTCCACAAGATATTGCGCTGCGATCATTTGGTTGAACGGAAATGGCAGAAACCGGCTCACATCCTTGGTAAGCCCGCGCATGGCATATTCCCGGCCGTCGCCGTCGCGCAGGCGCAGTGAGTTCGTCTGATTCCCCCCGCCCTGCTTAGTGGGAATCACGCCGCCTTTGTAGGTTGCCAGGTCGAGCACGGGAAAACGATATTGTTGCAGGTACAAGGGCCGGTAATGCTCTCCCAGCATTACCCTATGGATCTTGCCGATCGGTTTTACTTCGTTGCTGACTATGAATTTCGTCGTCGAGTCGGCATGCTGATTGTATTCGGTAAATGCGATGGTCGAATCCGGTATTTCAATCTGCTGTTTGTCCTTCACTTTGTGCTGGAAAACCAATTTTACCTCTTTGCCATCCGGCGTTACTTCCCAGAATTTTGCCCAGGTTTCGCCGCCTGCGTAGAAGCTCAGTGTTGAAAAACCGAGTTTAGAGGATGAAAACATAGAGCCTTTCCCGAGACTCACCGGACTTACCTTCGAGCCGCTTCCACTCACGACAAACTCTTGTCCATCATTTTCGATAAATTCCAATGCATGCTCATGCCCGCTCGCGAAAATGAATTTCCCATTCTTTTTCGCACCTGCCAGCACTGCCGTGCGAAGTTCCTTGTAATGCTTGTTGGCGACATCCTGCCGTGAGCCGATCGTCGCACGGAACAATGCACTAAGGCTGCCCAGTACCGGCAGCGGAATGTACAATTTCGGGTTCAATTCGGTCAGCGGGAAAATGTGCTGCTTGATGGTGAACCTTCCTCCATGCGGACCGTACGTGTAAGGCGGGTGGTGCATTGCGATCACGACGTGCTTGTTCCGGTATTTCCGCACCACGTTCTCCCACACAAAACGGAACTGTTCTCGGTTTCGGATCTCGCAGCCGTCGTTGATCTTCTGGTCGCGGTCCCAGTCCGTAAGCCACCATTGCGAATCGGCGACGATGATCACGACATTGTCGTTCAGCTCCACCACTTCGGGGCCCGAGCAGCCGTTCAAGGGCAGGAAATAGTCTTCATACTCCTCTTTGTCCTTCTTTCCGCGGGCCTCGTTAATATGTTTCTGAACATATTTCTCCTGCCGTTTCAAACCTTTTACCCCCCAGCCGCGCCAGTCGTGGTTACCGGGCAGAAAAATGGGGCGGCCTTTGAAGTTTTCGAGCGTTTCTAGCTGGGAATTGATGCGGAATTCAGCCACTTTACGCGTTGCCGAATCTTCCGAAGGCGGCATACCTGATTCGTAGATATTATCCCCGAGGAACAATATGGAGCTATTTTTCGATTCGGTGCCGAGTTTCGTTCTGAGGTATTCCAAAACCGGTGCACGGTTTTCGGGCGAATCGTTACCGGCGTCGCCTACCAGGTACATGGTATGTTTCAGCTCCAATGCAGGATCGGGCGAAGCCGACTGCCATTGCGCCCCTTCCTTCGAAAAACGGGTTTTGTAGCTCGCGCAGGACGATACGCCCGCCAGAACTGTCCCTAATGCAAGTAAACGGAGTAAATATCTATTCATAGGATATCAGCAAAGGCCCTACCGGCCCGATTTTCTGAATTTGAGCACATTTCCGCTGAAAAGGTCGTCGCCCTCATTGGAAATATAAAGATTGCCCGCATTATCGAATGCAATGCCTTCCGGCTGGATGAACATGTTGCTGTTCAGGTGATGGGCGTCCTTCACCCGCCATTGCCGGTCGGCCACCACCATCAGTTTATTCACCGCCGAAATAATGTACCATTCCTTGGTAATGGGGTTCCGGGCAATGCCCGACGGCCTGAAACCACGCGATACCTTGCCGGTAATCGCCTTAATTTCATCGACATTAATGGCAAACTTGCCCGACTCCGCTATTACCGAATCCGGACCGGTTTTCAGGATATACCCCGAAACGCTGTTCTTGGAGTCGTCGCCTGCGCAGTTTTTACAGATCACAAACAATTCGCCGGTACCTTCGTCGCCGTACATTCCTTCATATTCACCTTTGGGTAAAATACCTTTCACCTCCGACACCCCTTCCGGCTCCTCATAGACTGCCTCGGCCATCGGGAATGTGTAAATGGCACCATTGCTTTTCAGGATATAGGCGCGGTCGTTGATGATCGATACATCTTCATAATCACCCTTTTTACCAAATTTCGCATGTAATTGCTTCGGCACATCCCATGCAAGCCTGAACAGCTTGCCGTCCTCGTCCTGGATCGCGTAAATCGTATCACTTTGCCCCTTATCGAACGCAATACCCGACACCTCGAAAAGGCTTTCGGGCAAGTTGAACTTCTCGGGTTTGTTCAAATCATATTCCCGGAAAATTTCCGTCTCCTTTTGCGTTGAGTTGCAGCCGACTGTCAGCAAGCCCAGCAATGCAATAGTCGCCAACGCCGGTCCGTAGTTTTTCATCAGAATGTCTTTTTAAGATTCTCGACAGCACGTGTCAGGTACTGGTAAATTGCCTCCTGCGAGCGCACGCCGCCAGGAAGCGTCGTAACGGGCGCATTATGCAGTTTTTCATCGATCCACACGGCTTGTACAGTGTCGTCCCATTGCAGGGCGAGGATATCGATGAGCTGCTTTTTCAAATCTTCGTGGTAAATGGGGAAACAGACCTCTATCCTGCGGTAAATGTTACGGTTCATCCAGTCCGCGGAGCCCATGAATACCTCGGGTTGCCCATTGTTATGGAAAATGAAAACACGGCCATGTTCGAGGTAACGGTCAACAATGCGCTTGATGCGGATGTTTTCGCTCTGTCCCGGAACGCCCGGCACGAGCCTGCAAATGCTCCGCACGATCAGGTCCACAGTAATGCCCGCATTCGAAGCTTCGTAAAGTTTATTGATCAGGACTTCCTCTTCCAGGTTGTTCAGCTTGATGGTAATGCCCGCTGGCAGGCCGTTTTTAGCATTATCAATTTCTCTGTCTATCAGTTCGATGAACCGGTTTTGCAGATTGAACTGCGCCACGAGTAAATGCTCGAACCGCATGGCATCAATCTTCTCCGGTTTCTTCTTTTTACTTAAAAAACCAAACAGCAGCTCTGTTTCTTCCAGCATAGCAGGATGCGCCGTGAGCAGGATATGATCGGTGTAAAAACGAGCTGTACCTTCGTTAAGGTTACCCGTCGCGAGCAAGCCGAGGTGGGAATGCGTCTCGTGTTTCCGCTTCACCAATGCCAGTTTCGCATGCACTTTCAATGCATTGACGCTGTGGATGATCTTCACGCCCGCCGATTTCATCTTCTTCGCCCAGCGGATATTGTTCGCTTCATCGAACCGCGCTTTCAGCTCGACAAGTACCGTTACTTTCTTGCCGTTATGGGCTGCGGTAATGAGCGCGTGCGCAATTTTGGAATCATATGCAACACGGTACATGGTCGTGTAAATCTCCTGCACCGAGCGGTCGATAGCGGCTTCGTTAAAAAACCGGAGAATGGTGTCGTAGGTCTGGTAAGGCGCATGAACCATCAAATCACGGCGGGTCAATGCCTCGAACAAGGTTTCGGGTTCTTCAAACCCTTCCAGGTGCTGCGCTGCCGGCCAGGCCGGGTACGAAATCGCCGGAGAAGCAACAGGCAGCGCCGACAGGTCTTTCAGGTTATGATAGCGCCCGCCTTCCACAAGCGATGCTTTTTTCAGATCAAACACATTCACAATGTATTGCAAATGCCGCAACGACATACCTGGCTCGTACAGCAACCGCGTGGCCAGGCCAAAATCGCGTTTGCTCAATTGCTTCTCCACCTGCTCTGCCGTATCGTCGCCGTCTTCATCAAGCAAATCCAGCTCCGCATCGCGGGTGACTTTGATATTGAATGCTTTGATATCCAGCGCCTCCGGGAACAGGATCGGCAGATTGCACCGGATCAGGTCTTCGAGGAAGATAATGTATTCGCCGTCGGGCTGTTTAATTTTCACAAACCGGTCGAGCTGCGGCACCGGGATATTCACCAGCGCTATTTTTTCCTTATTGCCAGGCAGTTCCAGCACTACAACGATGTAAATCTGGTTGTTTTCTGGAAAAAAAGAAGTCTTATCGTTCAAATAAACGGGCTGCAAAAAACCCGCTATTTGTGTATAAAAATAGTGGCGTGCGAATGCGGCAATCTGTTCGGAAACGGGTTCTTTATATAAAAAATGAAACCCCAGCCGTGCCAGTGCCGGAATGACCGATTTCCCGAGAATGCGGCCGAATTCATCCTGCTGCCGGTTTACTGTCGCCTCGGCTTCCAGGAAGGCATTGTTAGCAGCATCCTGCATCGAATTCTTTTGCAGGTATGGCATCCGTACCCGGTAAAATTCATCGAGGTTGGACGAATAGATCGATAAAAACCGGATCCGTTCCATGAGCGGGACGGTTTCGTTCGCGGCCTCCATCAATACCCTTTCGTTGAAGGAAAGCCAGCTGATATCCCGATTGAAATAGCGGAACGCTTCCATAAGGCGACGGATCAGTGTTCGAAGAAAATGGAGGCGATCACAAATGCGACCACGGAAATGACTATACCAAACATGAATACGTTATAAGCCACCCGCAGCAAGCGATACTTTCGACCGAGTACAACTCCCTGGGAATAAACGTCCTTGGTTAAGCTTCCGTAAAGAAAATCCCGGTCGTTCATCATCGTCTGCATGCCTTTGGAATACTCATTGAACGACATCCGGTAGAAGTTTCCGAAAAACAGCAAGTTCACACTTTTCGCATCAATGTCCTCTTGCGTGAACGTGCCGCGCGGGATAGTCGGGCGTGTGGACAGGATCGAGAACACCATCGTAACCATACACACCGTGAGCAGCATCATCGTCGGGAGAATGAGGTATGCATTGTCTTCGAGCTTACGGACGAGCACGCTCAGAAGCACCGAAATGATGATCGACGTGGTGGTGATCATAATATGCGCCTTGTTATCAGCCATATCGCTCAGGCGCTGGTGGTTGTTGGAACTGATCCTGAACATGGTTTCGATGCCTTTGTCCGGCCGGTCATCCTTTTTCTTTTTGCCTTCGGCTATTTCAGGGATGAATGTCTCCTTATGATGCTTGATCACCGGAAGGTCCGCAACGGGCGATGTAGCCGGACTGGTTGCCGGTGGCTCGGTCGCTGGTGTCGCCGACGCGGCCCGCTGCTGCGATTCCTGTACAGCCGCCTCTTCCAATGCGTCTTCCAGCAGCTTTTGCTTCAACTTTTCGAGGTTCTTTTTCTTTTGTTTATCCAAAAGATCGCGACAGTAATCGGTCTGATATTCGTGGTTTTCGAGCAGTTTAATGGTGCTTTTGCGCCATTCGGCTTTGTCGATTTTCCTTCCGAGGCGCTGCTCGGCTTCTTTTCGCACAAGCTTATTCCAATCCCCGAACTCCGGTGTACCCAAATGGTAGAGATCGGCGTCGCAAACTATCTGTTGCAGAAAATTGGTCGGCTTTTGCGGCCATACCGTCGCCAGGATGCATCCCTCCACTTCGGCGATCACATCCTCCTCCACCTCTTCAGAGCGGAGAAACTCCGCCGCCATTGCAGCTCCTCGTTTCTCATGCCCGGCGGCCTCGCCGGTACTGTACCCCGTATCATGAAACCAGGCGGCCGTTACGACGATGAAAGTCTCCTTATCCTCCAACCGGTAATGGTTGGCGATCTTGACGGCATTGCCTACCACCGACTCCGTGTGAACGAGATTATGGTAGCTAAGCTGTGCCAGCGCCTTGGTACCGAAAAAGTGGTGGACGTGATGCTTAACCTTGTCGAGCCGATGGTTATAGTTCATAGAACGTTCAGTTATGATGCTTCGTTAATTCCAGTCCGATTCCAGGTTCACGCCCACGCGGAGCGCTTTAAGACCCGTAACACCCTGCAAGTCTTCGAGATCGAAGAATTCCAGGTCATCCAATAAAGTATTTTTTTCCTGCAAATACCGGATATAGCCTACATATTCTTCAGCCGATTTGCTGTTGAAATATACCAACGCGATCTTGCCCGGCTGGGTAAGCCGCTCGCCGGTTCCTTTCACATGCACCTTGTCGATCCGCTTCTTGATTACCTGGTACCGGATATTGTAGGCGCCTTCGACATCGAACCGCCGCTCGTCGTCCCGGAAGCTGATATCGATACTGCCCGAGTTGATGAAGATCAGCTGGGTAGTTTCGAGCGGCTTTTCCAATTGCGGGATCAGCGAATGCGTAATGCGGGCAATGGCAGCCATGGTCGTCAGTTGCCACAGACGGATATTTTTCAGGTAAAGTTCACTGAAACGCTTTTCCGGTTCAATGGACTGACCAATGTAAATGTCGTACTCGATTCCGTCCGTCCGGAATTTCTCGAAATAGCACGGGTAGGATTCCTGGATTTCGTTGCGGAACAGATCGAGATAGAGGTTGACGGACGAGTTGATTGCCTGCATCGACGCCTCCAGTTCACGGCGGTTGGCAAACGCGGCGCCGTGGTCCTCGTCGATCATCTCAAAATACTGGTCGATGCGGTTGCGCAGCACCAGCTCGCCGGGGTCCATGGCGCCGGAGCCGAACATTTTCAGACTTTCCTCTTTGAAATGCTGCAAGAACGGGTGCGCCTCGTTTTCGAGAAAATCCCGGATCTTCATTTCATCGTTGTCAGTGCTTTCGTCGGTGATTTCCGCAATCCATTTGCGGCATTTGAAAATCATCTCGTCGGCCAGCCCGAACCCGAGTTTTTGTTTAAGAACAGTAAAGGTTTCTATCAATACATTGAATTGAAGGCGGAGGTCTTCCCTGAGTGCTGCATTTCTTTCAAGCGTGGAGTTTCGGATGTCGATCGCGCCGTAGAGCGGGTACACGTTCCGGAACTGGATGCTTTCTATTTCTGCATTCTGCGGATTCAGGGCCTTGTCGCGGATGTAATGCCAGGCGGTTTCGCGGAAGCGCCATTGTACCGCGGGTTGCAGGGAGGTAAACTTGTCGCGGATCACGTTGTCGATCTGCACATTGAACTCGTCAATGTAGTTGGTCATCATCTGCGCGATCCACGGCAATGCAATATCCAGCTTCGCGAGCAGGCGTTCATCGATCGACTTCTGCTCTTTGGAATACACTTCCAGCACACCTACGACCTTGTTATCGTGGTAAACGGGCAGCAATGCGTAAGCTTCCACGCCATCGTTTTGCAGAATGCGGATAAAGTCCTGCTTTTTAGGGTCTTCGGCACCCAGGTTACGCAGCAGCAGCGTTTTCGGCGCCTCGAAATACTGGGTAGCCATGTCGAGGTACGTCTGCTCGGCCATGTCGTTCTCGGTAGCGGCGCTCATTAGTTTACTGAACAGGATCGAGCCCCTGTCAAAAACAAGCTTGTTGTTCACGCGCAGCACGGCCATAAGTCCGAAATCGACACCAGCATTTTCAACCAACATTTTCAAAGCGCCCGCCACGTAGTTGAAATAGGTTTTCGGGTCGTACGAAGCGCGGTCGAGGATGGTATTCTTTATATTTTCGACGGCGTGCTCAGCGGTAACGTCATTAAGCGTAATCACCGAGAAACCCTCGAAATGGAAGAGGCTGTGCGGCAATAGGGTGGAAAATACATTCAAATCGAAATTCTCCTGCAAATCCGAGCGCAGCGTATCGAGGTCGAGCTCGGGGAGGCTGCCTTTGGCATATACTTCACAAAAACTGTTGTCGATATGCACCCGGTAAAACTTCTGCAGGCCCGAATCGTCGTCCTTCAAAGTGATGATCATATCCGGGTGGTGCAGCGGCGGAAAATGGTAGAGCTTTTCCAGAATGAAGGAATAGAGCATCTGCATTTTCTGCTTGTAGTTGACCCCGCGATCTTCGATGAGGTCGCACCGTATGTTGCCATCCTGCTGAAAAAGCAGGCTGTAAAAACCCGACGTGCCATAAAAAACAATAGGGCTGACGGGAGCACTCAACGCCCAGAAAACTTCCTTTTCGTTGGCGATAGGTGGCATGAGCATGCCATAGATCAAACTCAGTTCTTCTTTATAGTTGGTGACTTCCGAGAGCGGAATATCCTGGCTGAACGCCGGGTTGGCTTTCAGTTTGTCAAGAACCAGCGAGAAAAATGTCTTTTTGACCGTTTCTTCCTGATCGATTTTACTTTCCAGAAAGCTGATAAAGCTCCGAAAAGAAATGGATGAGTCAAGTTTCTGGAGACCGTATGGTGTGTTTTGAGTTACATCAATCGTGATCGGTTCCATTATTTGGTTTTTTGCACACTGAATGAATGCTCTGATGGCTTTCGGTTACTAAAATTCAGTGTTTTTTGTCAAACTGCCAACGATAAACGTTGAATTACGGTTCCATTAAACCGATTCGACCTTTTCCTGCGTTACCGAAGGCTTGATGATCATTCGCAGGGACTGATCTTTGGTAAAATAGGCGATCATCCAGTTGTAAAGCGTTTTCATACGATTACGGTGGTTGATCAGCGATATGAGGTGTATGAAAAGCCAGGCCAGCCACGCGATCATGCCTTTGAAATGTACTTTCGGCGAAGGCAGGTCCACCACAGCTTTGGCACGGCCGATAATGGCCATCGAACCTTTGTCATTATACTTGAATGCGTACAGCGGCTGGTGTTCGGCGATCCGTTCGAAGTTGCGCGCCAGGTTCTTGCCCTGCTGGATCGCCACCTGCGCTACCTGCGGGTGCCCGTTCGGGAAGCCCTCGTCGGTGGTTTGCAGACAGCAGTCGCCGATCGCGTAGATATTATAGGTACCGTTCACTTTGTTGTACGCATCCACGAGCAGCCTGCGCCCGCGTCCGTAAGCTTCTGCTGGAATGCCTTCGAAGATTCTGCCCGTAACCCCGGCCGCCCAGATGAGCGTCTTGGCTTCGATACTGTCGCCTTCGGAGAAGTACACCTTGTCGTCGACAAAGTCGGATACGTGGGTATTGAGGCGGATTTTCACGCCGAGTTTGCTCAGGTCCCGGTAGGTATCTTCCTGCGACGCCTTGCTCATTGGTGAAAGCAAGGCCTCACTGCCGTCGACCAGGTATATTTCGCTGCCTTTCCCGGCCAGCTCGGGATACTCCTTGCGGAGAATACCATTACGCATTTCGGCAAACATCCCGGAAATTTCCACGCCGGTAGGCCCGCCTCCTGCGATCACGACCGTCAGCAGCTTTTTGATCTCGGCCGGGTCGGTACTGAGCGTCGCCTGCTCCATTTGCATCAGCAGCTTGTTCCGCATACTGATCGCATCTTCGAGCGTTTTCATCGGCGTCGCATTGCGCTTGACATTCTCCATCCCGAAGAAATTCGTTTCCGCGCCCGTCGCGAACACCAGGATATCGTAGGCCAGTTCGCCATTATGCAGGATGATCTTGTTCTCCCCCGGCACCACTCTCTGCAACTCTCCCAACCGGAAGTGAAGGTTTTCTTTTCCTGAAAAGAGTTTTCGGAACGGGTAACTGATGCTCGATGGTTCCAGGAAGGCCGTAGCGACCTGGTATATCAGCGGCGGAAAGAAGTTGTAGTTGTTCTTATCTACCAGGGTTACCTCAAATTTTTCGCTCTTTGCAAGGTCCAGCGCCAGGTTGACACCGGCAAATCCTCCTCCTACGATTACAATATTCATGGTGCTTAATTTATTAGGGGGTTAATGAAATGTATGCTTCAGGGTAGGGTCAGGAGGCTTAACCAATAGTGTGCCAATGTGGTACTTTCGAACGGCGTTCCATATAAAACGCCATTTCCCTTTTTTCAGGCCATGCTGTCGGTCATCTTTCCGGATTTCTTCAAATACCTTACATAACCATACAAAGCCCCGAGTATCAGCACGATCGCAACAAAAATGACAACCCTGCTATCCGGTTCCGGTACGATTTCCGGGTATTTGAAAATCAATATGGCCACTATGCCTATCAGCCACACCAGCAATGTATTGTACTCTTTTAAAAGCCAGCGTTTGTAATTGAAACGCATGCCTTTGAAGGTCTCCGAAATACCGGCCGGATTAATCAGCCAGCGGTTCACCCGGCTGCAATAAACATCAAACTGCGCGCCGAATTTATTCCTCAGAAAGTGCTCTTCCGCCAGCACAATCGCCTGATAAATAAACAAAAACAGCGGCATTACGATTCCGACATATATCAGCGAATTGGCTAGAATACCCACACCTAGCAGCATCAGTATATTACCCACATACAACGGGTTGCGACAATGCCGGAAAATGCCTTCGGTTACCAGCGTTTCGGCATACACCTTTTTATCGCGCCCCCCGCGGATAATGTACGCGAGGCCGATGGTAATGCCCCGGATCAGCTCTCCCGAAAATGTCACCAGCAATCCGAGGATCACCGGGTACAGGTAATAGCCCGGGCCGAATTGCTCACGTGAAAAGATCGGCGGCGAGGGCAAAAACAGCAGCAGGTACAGGATGATAAACAGGTTATTTCTGTACTTGAAAAAGAAATTACCGATCGCGATCATGATTTTTTATAAGCTATCATTCCTGAAAAATTGTACCACTTGAAGAAAATTTCGCAGTCCGCGAAACCGGCCTCTTTCAGCAGAAGCATGTTTTCAGACAACTTGTAAGGGATCAGCACATTTTCGAGCGCCTCCCGTTTCTGGGATATTTCGAGCTCGCTGTAATGGTTGCGCCGCTTATAGTTGTAATAGTATTTAATAAAATCACGATTGAACACGCTGCTCTCCGCGAGCACTTTCTCCACCAGCAGCAACACGCCACCGGGGTTCAATCCTTCGTAAATATTTCTCAGAAGTCTTTCGCGGTACAATGGCCTTACAAATTGCAGCGTAAGGCAAAGTATCACCACAGAACCATTGGAAATGGGAAGTGGCTGGTGCAAATCCCCCGCGACGAGGTCGTAAGGTCTTACAAAACCCGCTTCTTTCAGCTTAACATCGCATTTGTCAAGCATTTCCTGCGACTCGTCGATCCCAATAAACCGGATGTCGGAGGGAATGAGTTGGTCCAAACCAATCAGCGTCGTGCCGGTAGAACACCCCAGGTCGTACACCAATGTTCCTTCTTTCACATGGTCGGCAGCGATCTCGGCGAGCATCCGCTGCATCTCGTTGTAATAGGGTACCGACCTGCTCACCATGTCGTCAAAGACATTCACCACCGTGGTCCCGAATTTAAAATCGGAGACCCTGGTAATTTCATCTCTGAAGACCTGGTCTAAATTCTCATTTCCAAGGTTCTTCATAAGTTAAAGTTACGGTTAGATCGAGTTAGATTTTGGGGTGCGCTTTTCGTTGGAGTCGAAAACCCTGTCCCAAATATCTGAACTTACACCGTAACCTTTACTTGCATCTGAATAATGATGTTGCATGTGATGCTTTTTTAATTTCTTCCAGAACCCGGATTTGAAATTAGCATGATGCAACGCATAATGGCTCATATCATAAAAAAGATACCCGGCCATGAACCCCGCATAGAAAGCCGCTACGTAATATTCACTCAAAAAAAGTGTGAACAGGAAGTAGAAGCCCGTCGCCAGCGGAATGCTCACCGAAGGCGGCATTACCAATCTTTTGGCGTCATTGGGATAATCATGATGCACACCATGGAAAATGAAATGGATGCGCTCCATGAACTTGCCGCGGGGTGTAAAATGAAACACGAACCGGTGCATAAAGTATTCGGTGAAAGTCCAGAAGAACAGTCCGCCGAATACGGTCCCTACAAAATTGTACCAAAGCATCTCCCCTGGCCCCAATGCTTTCCAGGAAAAGTAGCTGATCACCGGCACAAAAATGAAAAGGGGTACTGAGTAATGTACCTTTGAGAAAGCTTCCAGGAAGTCGCTTTTAAACATCCTGGTGGATTCCGTTGAGTTGGAGACATAGTTTTTAGGCATGTCAGGATGGTTTTATTCGCTGAATAATGGTTTTACCGGTGGCAATTTCGGTGCCTTTGAGCTCGATATAGAGCACATTCGGCGACCAGAAAGTACCGCCGTCGATCCGGATGAATACCCTGCTCAGGATGCATTCCTTCTTATCGATGCTGGTATAAACATGGTATTCGTTCCGGGCGTCCTTCCGCAGGTAGAGCGGCAGTTTCGAATACGCTACCGAACGGAGTTCGAAGCTCGCATTGCCGATCGCCTTTGAATTGATGCCGTATGCAAATTTCCGCTGCAAATAATTGAGCTCCTTGCGCATCCCGCCTTCCGGATAACGTATCCAAAACGTATTAACGGGGTTCTTTTCGCTGATTTTCCCTTGTTTGTCGACGTTAAGCTGGTAACAGATTGTATTCGTATTCGGATCGCGCTGAATGTAAAAAAGTAACCCGGGAACGTTGTTCGGCACCGGAAATTCGTCCGGATCCGTGGCCGTTGTACCGGCTTTTTTGTCTGGTAATCCTCCTGCATACGAAACAAGCGTCAGGCTGAGCGCCATCAGAATGTTGAGTACGTATTTCATGACTTCAATCGAAAACTACATTCAAAAAATGGCTTGTGCGATGATTTCACGGTCGCATTCGCCGTATTGCAACACTTCCTGCACATCTTCCGCATTTCCGGAAAAAGGTCCCGACGACTGGATTTTCAATGTCGCCATCGCCGCCCCGAATTCGCCGGCTTCCTGTACGCCCGCCCCTTTCACACGCTGGCTCAGGTAGCCGGCCATGTAGGTGTCGCCGCAGCCAGTCGCGTCTACCACGTCGGTCGGTTTGTAGGCAGGGATCTGGTAAAAATGGTTGTCTTTGTAAATCAAAGACCCTTTGCTGCCCAGGGTAATGATGACTTCTTTTACCCCCAGATTGGCGAGATATTTCGCACCTTCGATCACATCGCTCGTGCCTGCGACCACTTCCATTTCAAACTCATTGGATTTGAGAATATGGATATAGGGCAACGCTTCCTTTTTAGCTTCCCAATCGGTATAAAAAACCTTCTGGTCTTTCACATAACGCAGGTAGCCCTGGATATCGAGCGAAACCTTGCCTTTCGCAGCCAGCATTTTGATCAGATCCACGGTAATGTCGTCCGAAAGCAACGGTCCCAAGTGGAAATACTTTGCTTCGATCGCCGGCATTTGCGACACGGTGAATGGTGCGGCCTTGTGCAGTACATTCTGCTCGCGGTGGTCCTGGTTGGCGCTGTAAATGTTTTCGAAATAAACGGTGTAGGGACTGTTCTGGGAAAATACTTCGATGTTCTCCTCTCGCAGGCCTGCGACGATATGGCTTTCCTTTTCAGCCAAAGCCGTTACGAGCATATAGCGGACATCGAACTGCCGGAGTGCCTTCGAAAAATAGAACGAAGTGCCCCCGGGCATATACTTGACAGACTGGGCAGTAACTACTTTATCCAAAGTGATATGCCCGATGGTACATATATCGTACATGGTACTGGTGTCTCAACCCAAGCCTTCAGGCTTGGGTTATGGGTGATAACTAGCCCAGGCTCTCTATGGTGTCGGCCACCTGGGCAAAATCTGTAATTTCGGCATCGGCTACCGATACCTGTGCCTCGGCATCTTCTTCGAATCCCGCCACATTCAGCCAGATCGCCTTCGCGCCGGTCGCCTTTGCAGGCAGAATGTCTTTGGAATACGAATCGCCTACCGCTACGCATTCCTGCGGAGGAAAGCCCTGCGCCTCTACGCCCAGCTGCCATATCGCAGGATCGGGCTTCCGGACGCCGACCACTGCCGACTCCACGACAGACTGGAAATAATGCGCAATACCAAATTCCTTTAAAACGCTATTCAGGTTGCCGTAAAAATTGGAAACCATCACGAGGGGGTATTCGGCGGCCAGTTTTTCAAGAACAGGCGCTGCCTTTTCAACACTAGTGCGTGCGACGCGGTCACAATCGCGGGCGATGGCTTCGATGGCCTGGCAGTCCAGCTCGTATCCGTTTTCTTTCAGATAGCCAAACTGCTGCTCTACTTTAAGAAACAGCACATCATAAAACACATGATGCGGCTGGATGACCGGATGGATAGCCAATGCCCTCTCACCAAACTTGTATGCACTCGCAAATGCTTCTTTGTCAACCTTTACATGACTACTTTGGTAAGCATCCCACAAAACATTGGCCCAATGCAAGCCGTTCGTATCGATCGTACCGCCGTAGTCAAATAAAATTCCTTTAATCATACTTTAGTTTCCAGTCTCCTGGGATTTGAAATCCCCGGTTATTAGATTTTATATCAATTCTTATTCAAAATCTATCTGCAAGCTTTGCTGATGACACCAGCTTTTTTGCTTATAGCTTGCTTCTGGGCAGTTGTCTAAAGACAACTGCAATAGATTCATCTGTGCATTACAATCCCAAAAGCCAGTCCCATTGCCCCGGTCTTTAGCCCGGGGATCCAGAGATTAATTAGAGCTAATGGGCACTGGTTCAAGTTCTGGGCTGTCCAGCCTGCCCTTTTTAGTTTTTCTATTAATGAGGGCTAATCCGATGATAATCCAGACTATCTCCCTAATCCTCAAAACAACCCCTATAAAAATCCCCTGCGCGGCAGGCAATCCCACACTTCCTAATGCCAATGCCAATCCACCTTCACGGGTGCCGAGCTGCATCGGAAAAAAGAAAATCAAATTCGCGAACAACGATGAGCCGGAGCTCACGATCAGCGACTGTGCCAGGCTCATTTCCATTCCGATGGCGTGGGCCGTGAAATAGATTTCCAGACAGCCGACTACCCTTCCTGCAAATTCATAAAACAATGAGGCGTAAAATGCGTTCCGGCGGTCGGAGTACAGGACGCGGATCTGCTCGTCTACTTCATAAAGCGTTTCCGCATTTTTGGCAGCGAACTCGCGTGCTTTGTTTTTGATAAAAGGCACTTTTTCCAGCAAACGGAACGTGCTTACCGTGAAACCTTTTTTATATACATTAATAAACCAATATCCCAGCACCAGCCCTACTACCAGCAATATCCCGCAACCGGCCAGCATAGCATCGCTCAATGGAACTACAGCCACGATCAGCACAATGGACGCCAGCCAAAACAGCACGTGCGAAAACATGTGCATCAGGCTGTATAGCAGCACCGATGAAGTTGCTTTCTGGATACCGAGCGTCGGTTTCAGCTCCATTATGCGGTAAGGCTCGCCGCCTAATGCGACGAACGGGGTAATGTAGTTAATCGCATAGCCTGAAATCGTCAGCCGCAGCACCGACCAGAACGACATATTCGTTTCCGGCAGTTGCGGCTCACGGATGATCGCGCGGAATGCGAGGGCATTCAGGATGTAGATCACCAGCCAACTGCCGATCACCGGCAGGAACCAGATGCCCGTCCTGTTGATGTTTTCCCAAATCACGAGCAACCCGGTGCCATAGATCATATAGCCCAGCGAGAAAATACCGATTGCCATGAAAAGGGCTTTATACACCTTGCTACCCATTGTATTTGCCTGTGGTTATCTCCTTGTAAAAATGATTGCTCACCTGCTCCTGCTTCACGATCATGTAAATCAGGATCGGGTTCAGTACGAAAATGTCGAAAAAGAAATAGATCCATGACTGATCGAGAAACAGCCAGAGGAACAAGAATATCACCCGCGTATTGAACTGGACGATATTGGTATATTTCATCAATGGCTTGTTCTGCGCACGGAAATCGGTAATGAGTTTCGCAGGCAGGCCATTCTGGTATTTCTGCTTCACCACCGCCAGCAGTTTTTGCAGCTTCGGCGAAAAGAATTCCTGTTCTTTAGTATAATTCAAATACAGCCTCGCCACGATTTTCATACCGAATTGTCGCGTCCAGCTCATTTCATCATATTCCTTCTGCAAATCGCGGCTGTTGTCGAGCTCGCTGCCGTTGGTGCCTTTGATGAAAAACAAATGCACGTTACGGTAGTAATCCGCCATGGCCGACTGGATCATATGCGACACGCCGGCCACCACGCCCGGTACCCAAATCCACGCGCTCCAGCCCTCTTCCATGCTCCGCAAACAGATCGCGATGTGAATGGCGATAAACCAGAAATCACCGGCCACGCCATCGAGAATGCGGCCGAAGCGGCTCTTGTCGTTCGTCATGCGCGCGAGCTGACCGTCGGCACTGTCGAGCGAGTTGGCGAACATGAGCGACAGCATCCCGATCACGTTGATCCACAATTGCTGCGGATAGAACAATATCCCCGCAGCCACACCGAAGAAAATGCTGATGATCGTCACCGGGTTGGGTCGCAGGCCTACCTTCGCGCAAAACAATGCGATTTGATAGCCGATAGGCCGGTAAAACCAGATATCGATCTTTTCCTCGGTATCATTCGATTTCAACGAGTTTTCGAATGCCGAGGTTTTTTCGGGTTCTTCTGCAATTGGGCGGGGTGTAGTCGTTGTCTCCATTAATTGTTATTCAAAAATCTTTGGTAAAGCCGGCCGGCAATGTGCCCGGCAGCCTGGTCACGGCAGGGTGCGAAACTCGGCCAGTCGTTCAGATCGATGATACGGTAGTCGCCGTCCTTTCCTATAATGGCATCGCCCCCGTAAATATCAATCCCCACTACCCCTGCCGCTTCATTGGCCGTGTTCTGCAACCCTTCGGCACTGAACGGGTAATACACCGAATTACCGTTGATCTGCTGATATTCCGCGTATTTGTGGTGGTTGGCGTCGTACGGGTAGAACCAGAAAAAGAAATCCGTGCCCCTGACCCCGTAAAACTTCACCAGATCGCCCACCAAATGCTGGGAAATCACCGCGTCGGGAATTTCGCGCAATGCGTATTCCCTCAAAATTTCCTTGGCTTCCTCGCGCGATGCGGCAAACGACACATCTTCCTTATGGATGGCGTGGAAATCGCCCCTTTTGATCCAGTAACCTTTTCCTTTGATCTGATCAAAAACCTCGTCTCCCTGGTAGTCGGTCGGTACGATGTAGCTATCCGCAACCGGGATATTGGCGTTGTTCAATGCATTGGTCAGGTTGGTACGGAAGCAGTTTTCAATGCCAAATGCGGAGTTCAAAACCTGCGTACCGTTTCTTTCCAGCTCCTGTAACTTGGCCACGACCTGCTTTTGGCGTGCCATAGTGAAAATCTTACTATAATTCACTGTTTCCATCGCCAGGAACTCATCTTCACAACAGATGGTAATGCGGCATCCCAATTTTTCCAACTCCTTGGCCGTTTGGGAGAAAATCGCATCGTCGTTCCCGATATGGTTGGGCGAAAACTTCTTGTTACGGTGCACGCCCAGAATTTCTAATTCGTTCATCTAATGGTGTCGACCGGCAAAACGCCCCGGTCTGTTAGTAATAAATTGGTGTCAATAAAGTGTGTGTCAATATTTTAGATTAAAAGACCACCTCACCGCTCAAAAACAGCTCGGCCGTCTGAATGTCGCTCACGTGGTCAACGTCCACGATTTTGGTGAACGGGTATGCCTTCAAATGCAAGCCATCCGCCACAAGCTGCCGCTGGTAATTCCGCATTCGGCTCACCCCATTTTCCACGGCCACATTCACGGTGTCGATCGCTTTCCTTCTGAGACAATAAATCCCGCCTGAGACAAACGAGGTATCGGTACTATTATCATCGGTAAATGCGGTAATGCGGTCGTCGTCGTCAACGGCCACGTAGAGAGGACTTTCGTCGTCAATGAATGCCGTTACCGCCATTTGGCCTTCCAAATCCTTACTGTCGGCAAACTCGGTAATGAATGCACTGAACTCTTCTTCGCGAAAAACGGTGTCAGTGGTAGTCAAGCAAACTTCGCTCAGCTCCGGCTCGCTTTTGAACAACTCGTACACACTATGCAGCGAACTCGGTGTGGTCTTCTTGACAATTTGAATAGGCAGATTATCGCTCAGCCCCATCAAATGCATTTCGAGCAGCGGCGACTCCTCGTTGATGATCACGAGAATTTTCTCTGCATTATTCCGCATAAAAATCCCGATTAATCGGTCGATTAGCATTTCGCCGTGCAGGCTCACCATTGGTTTCGGAAGCGTAAAACCTTCCTTCGCTAACCGTGATCCTTCTCCTGCCGCTATGATTGCGTAATTCATGTTAATATCCCTTTTAAAATCAATGCCCTAAAAATCAAGCCTGAACCGCGCCCGGATACCCCATTCCGACACATTCGGATTGTCGAGGTAAGTGAACCGTTTTACCAGGTCTACGCGCAGCAGCTTGAAAATGTTGGCAATACCCACACTACCCTCGATATAAGGCTCGCGTGCCAATGTATAAGTGATAGGCCGGCCCTGATCATCAGTCGCAAAGCGGAACAGCGACGGATTTAATGCCGGGTTGTTCTCGTCCCGCAATCCGCCCACTAAGCCTTTAAAGCTCACCACCTCGCGGAGTTTCAGCCTTTTCAGCAATGGTATTTTGTTAAACAGAAAGCCGTTCAGGTAATATTGCACATCCAGGCTCGCATAATGGTCACTCGCGAATTCCAGGAAGTTCATCAGGTTGTATGAATTCAACTGGTAAGCGTAAGTCTGGTTGGCTCGGTGAATCGTCAGCAGCGGGAACTGGATTTGTTTACCAAAAATATAACCGCCTTCCGCCGTAATATCCGCGAAACCGAACTGTGACAGATAGAACCGCTTCTGAATGTTCAATGCCACATTGTGATAGTTGTTTTCTCCTTCAAAAACCCCTTTCAAACCCGCATTGTAGCGCAATGTGAAGATCGGGTATTTGTTGATGATCGGCGTGCGGTACAACTTGCCTTGATAATATTGCTCGTGCGGCGCGTAACGGAATTCCACATTCGCTTCCGTGTTGTTCAGCGACATGGCGTTTTCAAGTTCCCCGCCCTCGTTCAGGTGCTCGTAGCGCAGCACGCCCGCCGGAGTCTGCTTCCATTGGGTAAAACCAATTTTATAGGAAAAGCGGCTCTCGAACTCGCGTACGTATTCCAGTTTGTAAATATCGTTGTACAACCACCGGTTATTATCCCCGCGTTTGAACGACAACAGAAAGTTATCCTCCTGCACAAACTGCAACTCCTGCCCCGGGATCTTGGTATCGCGCTGGAAACTCGCCCGGAGGTAATGCAGCGGGAAGTGGTATACCGATTTGTTATTGAATGAATAGGTACCACTCAAAAAGTACTTCCATTTACGGTCCTTAAAACCATAAGCCGCGTAAGTCTCGAAATACACCCGCTTGCTCATGTCCGTCGTCGTACGGCCACCGAAGCGGAGGCGAAAACCTTCCACGGGGTTGAAGCTGTAAAAGGTATTCACCGGGCCCACTTCTACTGCACCAAACGACTTGTAACCCGAGAGGAACAGCGTCGCAATGTCCATAGTCCGTTTGAATGAAGGGATGGTTTGCAGGGTATCGATATTTTTATAAATATCCAGCTCCGTACGCTCCAGCGGAATATGCCGTTTGCTGGCCCAGAACGACTCGGTGGTTTTGACCTCTGGATCGTACACGATTTCCTCGCCCGGCCCGCGGTAAATGCTGTCAGGACGAGCCTGGTTAATTGTGTAGTCCTTGAAATTGACCGTGCGTTGGCCATACAATCCACCGTTCTTCTCACCTAATGCAAATTCCATGGCGAGCGTCGATTTGTTCATAAAGTATCGCCCGTCGGTTCCTTTCTCGAATTCCAGGCGCGCTTCGAGGTCGCGCATGAAGTTGAGGTTAATATCCTTGTTAACGGTCAAATAGGCATTCTGCACACCATATTTGCCATCGAGGGTAATGTACAGCTTCCCTTCGAAAAGCATATCCGTCTTGTTCCGCGGCACAAAGCCCAGCTCGATCAGCTGCGGATCGGCGGTTTTAATGGTATCGCGGATAAAGAATTTATAGAATGTCGGTGCGGAGTTCGCGATCGGGCTCAGCAGCAGGTTGGTGGCGATAGAGATATCGTTGTCGTAAATGTTGATATCTTCATACAAACGATTGAAATAGGCGCTCAAACCGTCGTTATCCACAAACTTCGCGTCGAATTCGGCCCGGCGGTTCGCCAGCACGTATTGTTTCTTGTTGTAGGGGCTCTTGCGGAAATAAATTTTCGAAAGCTTTTCCTGAATGTAGGCCGGGAGCATATTCTTGCCTCCCATAGCCGTGGAATCCTGGCTTTTAAACAAAAACTGATAATTCCGGAAGATGCGTTTGTCCTTGAAATCGTCGGACAAGTTGCTCAATGCAAGCGAAATCTTTTCATACTGTTCGTATTCCAGAAAATTGTTGCTCGTCGGTTTGTTCTCATCCTTGTGCGCGATTACCTCGCGGATGAGCTGCACCGCCGGATTGTCCTTGTTCCGGTAACGGGCTTTGGTTTTAACGGTCACCTCTTTCAGCATCGAGGCGTCCACAGCCATTTTCACATCGATCACCTGGCTCACACCCGGTTTGATCGGCTTTTCAACGGCCATATAACCTACATAAGTGAATTTGATCGTCGAATGGTCTTCACGCAATGTCATCGCGTAACGGCCATCAGCGTCGGAGGCGGTCCCCATGGTTGTTCCCGGGATCAGGATCGACACGTATGGCAGGGTCTCGCCTGTCTTTGCGTCGGTAACGGTACCTTTTATCGTGGTGGTATTCTGCGCTATGGCTACTCCCGCGCCGATCAGCAAAATGTTGATCGCCACGAGTACTTGTATCCATATCGACTTGCTGATTGCTTTCATGTTGGAACGTTCGTCACGTGTTTTGGCTGCCCTCTGCTTGTTTCAGAATCATGTACGCTGCATGCACACCGGCAGATTTGCCGGCCGCAGCTGATGATCAAGCGGGTACGATAGTTAGAGCCACTTATTCTCCTTATACCAGGTCAATGTCTCTGCGAGGCCTCGGTGCAGATTGTATTGCGGTTGGTAATGCAGGCGACGTCGGGCCGCATCTATGCTACAGATCCAGTTAGGGGCTGTGAGTTCTTTTAGTTTTTCTTGGTTTAAAACCGGTGTTGTTGATGAATTTGCATAAACAAAATCCAGGAACCGGGCGATCATTTCGACGAGCAGCAGCGGCAGATGCGCGCGGAAAATCTGCTTCCCGCTGATAGCCCTGAACTGATCTGCCAATGCGTAACGGTCGTATGCCTGTCCGTCCGAGATATTGTAAACCGTAATTTCCTTTTCCGTTTCCCTCAATGCGGCCATGGTAGCCGTCACGAGGTCTGTTACATATACGAAACTCAACCTTTGCGGCCCTCTGCCGATGTAGGCATCCAGGCCTTTGCTGAGTGTTTTAAAAAGGACGAACAAGTCCTTTTCGCCGGGGCCATACACTGCTGTCGGGCGGATAATGCTCAGCGGCAGGCCATTCACTTCTTTCAGGTATTGCTCAGCCAAAAGCTTGCTTCTTCCGTAATCCGTCACCGGAACAGGCAAGGTTTCTTCTGTGATCGGCTGGGCCGCATTGTACGCCGCGGGGCCTAATGCCGCGAGGCTGCTCAAAAACACGAACCGCTTCAACGGAATTTCCGCAGACACGGCAGCCTGCGCCAGATTCAGCGAATATTGCGCATTGACCAGGTTGTAGGCGGCAGCGGTTTTGGCTTTGGTCACTCCCGCTGCGTGGATGATGTAGGAATACCCTCCATCTTCCAGCAGCTTCGTCAATTTATCTTTGGAACTGAAATCAGCATTCACATATACAAGGTCCTTCGGATCCGCATTCAGCTTTTTGAGGAAACTCAGGTCGCTGCTTGGCCTTACTGCCGCATGTACTTCCATGCCTGCTTCGAGTGCCGCCGCTACCAGGTGGTAACCTATAAATCCGCTGGCCCCTGTTATGAATAGCTTTTCTTTCATATCGGTTTCTCAAACAATCTGTACCGTTTGTACAGCTTCCCGTTGATCTGCTCAATGGCGTGGTTCATGAGATAATTCTCTTCCAGCATCCATGAGCATTCGCCGCCCGTTACTTTCGTCCCGTAGGTGTTCTTGATAATGCGGCCGTATAAACAGGCTTCGATACCCATTTTGCGGTAGCCATCAATCACCCCGAGCGTGAGTACGCGGATGCGCGTGATGTTTTTCTTGCCGAACAGTAATTTGAAAATCCCGGTCGGCAACAAACGTCCACGCTTGATTTTGATCAGAATCTGGTTGATATCCGGAATACCGAGTATAAATCCTACCAGTTCATCTCCTTTTTCAGCCACCAGGCAAAACTTCGGATCAAGGATCATTTTCAGGTCCTTGGCCAGGTAATCAAACTCTGCCTCGGTGGTCGGTACAAAACCCAGGTTCTTGTCCCAGGCCTTGTTGTACACTTCCCGGATCTTCACGACTTCGTTTTTGAAATCTTTCAGATTCACCTGCCGGATCGTGATACCGCTTCTTTTGAGCCTTTCCTCCAACGCGTCGATCATCCGCACCGACTTGTCGTTAGAATCCGCCACGTTGATTTCGTAAGCCAGCAAATCGGTTTTCTTCGTCAAACCGGCCTTTTCCAGCAATGGCAGATAATAAGGCGCATTGTAAGGCATCATCGCCATTGGCGGCCGGTCATAACCTTCGATCAGCAGACCGCAGGTTTCATTGGTTGATAAATTAACCGGCCCTACGAGCGTGTCAGCCCCTTTCTGCTTTACCCAGGCGGTGGCCTCCTTCAAGAGGCCGTCCACCACCTTCTGATCATTTATCGTATCGAAAAAACCGAAAAAACCGTCCTTCCGATTCGTAAATGCATTGTGATTGTTATTGTAAATCGCCGCTATCCTTCCGTTCACTTTGTCTCCGTCGTAGGAGAGAAATAGTTTCACCTCCGAATGCTCATGGAACGGGTGCTTTCCCGGTGTGAGCATGTCCCTTTGTGCAATGAACAGTTCCGGTACATAATTCGGATCGTGCTGATACAGATCATGCGGAAAATCAATGAACTTGCCTAATTCCTTCGGAGTGTTTACGGGGGCTATGCGGGTCATAGTCTTTGTCTTTCAATAATTGCGTCAGGGCAAACCTCACGGTAAATGCGGGACATTTTATCCACTGCCTCCTCGATCTGGCCGAATGTATGCGTAGCCATCAGCGAGAAACGGATCAGCGATTGTTCCGGGCGTACCCCTGGCGAAACCACCGGGTTCACGAAAATCCCCTCGTCCTGCAATCTGCGTGTCATGATGAAAGTCTTCTCGTTGTCGCGGATGTACAGCGGCAAGATCGGGCTTTCGGTTGCGCCCAGGTCGAAACCATTTACGAGCAGCAACTCTTTCGCGTATCTTGTATTGGCCCAAAGGCGCTCCATGTGGTGAGGCTCGGTTTCGATAATATCCAGAGCAGCCAACGTGCTTCCCACGGACGCGGGCGTCATGCTCGCGCTGAACATCAGCGAGCGTGCGCGGTGTTTCAGATAATCGATCGTAGCGGCATCACCGGCGATGAACCCCCCCAGGGAAGCCAGCGATTTGCTGAATGTTCCCATAATGAGGTCGGTTGTTTCGGTCAGGCCGAAGTAAGAAGCGGTTCCTGCTCCTTTTTCACCGATTACCCCAAGGCTATGTGCGTCGTCGACGAGCACGGTGGCATCGAATTCCTGTGCGATCGCATTCAGTTCAGGGAGTTTGACAATATCCCCCTCCATACTGAAAATACCGTCCGTCGCAATCAGTTTTACAGCTTCTTCGGGCAGGAGAGCCAGCTTTTTACGCAGGTCCTCCATGTCGTTGTGCTTATATTTGATCACTTTCGAGAACGACAGGCGGCTTCCGTCAATAATGGACGCGTGGTCGCTTTCGTCGAGGATCAGGTAATCGTTACGGCCGGTGAGGCATGACAATGCACCCAAATTGGCCTGGTAACCGGTGCTGAACAACACGGCACCTTCTTTTCCTACATATTTGGCCAGGCGGCGTTCCAGTTCCTCGTGGATATCGAGGGTACCGTTGAGAAAGCGCGAACCCGCGCAACCTGTCCCGTACTTCTGAGCCGCTTTCTGCGAGGCTTCGATGATGTAGGGATGGGAGGTCAGACCCAGATAGGAGTTGGACCCGAACATCAGGACCGGCTTCCCGTTAATAATAACCTCTGTGTCCTGTCCGGACTCAATCGGTCTGAAAAAAGGATATACACCTTTGGCTCTTGCAATCGCCGGGTCTTTGAATTCGGCGATGCGATTATTTAAGATTTTACCCATAGATAAATTGTGTCAGAATCAACAGCTTGTTTTAGTGGGGTGCCTACCGGCATCAGGCTGCGGCCTGATAGAGACATCAGGCAAGTCAGTTGGTATTGTAGCTTTTATTTCCCATGTTACGTACAGTTAGATCGTGAGTCTGGTTATTGATTTTTTCGCTTGTTGACCCGTCATCTATTGCCTTTGAATAACTAATTTCTACCGTTGAGAAACTCGTATTTTGATTCGGCAATAATTCGGGTTAAGAGGTAAACCCCATACCGGGCCGACTAGTTCATTAAAATACCCGTTCATTTTGTATTTTTCGGGTAAAAAGAAAAAAAATGTTTTGTCCCGTTTCCGTGCCCGGACCTGTAACCACCAAGCTCTGACCGACTTTGCGTTTGCAGGAAGGATTTAAAGTTACCGGACAAAACATTAATTTTTTCATGTTACCAGACTCAGTTTCCTTAAATTTCTTCCACTACAACGCTTTCCTGCACCCTGCCCGACTTCGCACGCCACGTATTCCACTTTTCCCCGAGCCTGTCCACCAGGTAATACGCCATCGGCACGAGATAGATGGTGAGCAGCATCGAACTCGTCAGACCACCGATCAATACCCAGGCCAGCGAGTTCTTCCATTCGGCCCCGGCGCCCGTCGCCGTGGCTATCGGCACCATCCCGATCACCATCGCGATGGTCGTCATCAGGATCGGACGGAGACGTTCTTCCCCGGCAATCAAAATGGCTTTCCGGAACGGTATGCCTTCTGCCTTTTGCTGATTGGCGAAGTCGACGATCAGGATCGCATTCTTCACCACGAGGCCGATCAGCATCAGCATTCCGAGCATGGCGAAAATCCCGATGTTCGAAGACGACAATGCAAGCGCCAGCAATGCACCGATCACCGCAACCGGGATCGAGAACAGCACCACGAACGGGTACACAAAGCTGTCGTAGAGCAACACCATGATGAAATACACCAGCATTAACCCCGCCAGCATGGCCAGCCCCAATGAGCCGAACCCTTCGCTCTGGTTCTTCGCATCGCCGCCCCAGGTAAGTATAATGTCGTCCGGAAGCGGATTTTCCTTTAAACCGGCCTGAATATTACTCACCAAAGTTCCCGATCCAATCCCTAATGTATTGGCGGTGACTGTAACGGATGAGCGACGGTTTTTGCGCTCTACAATACTCGGGCCGGTACTCAGGGTTACATCCGCAAACTGTGCAAGTTGTACGGATTGCTTAGCCACCGGACTGTAAAATGTAATCGCCTTCACATCTTCCGGATTTTTACGGTCAAATGCGTCCAGCATAATGCGAATGTCGTAGTCCTCGCCCCCATCGCGGAACTTGGAATCGTCATTCCCGGCAAATGCATTTTGCATGGTAGCACCGACGGTTTGAATGTCCAATCCCAGTTTGGCCATTTTTTCACGGTCGATATCCACGCGCACCTCTGGGTTACCCGCTTCTACGGAGACGTTCACGTCGTTCGCACCCGGTGTTTTCCGGAGGCGGTTCGCCAGGTCATTAGCTGCGGCCAGAATTTTATCGAGGTCGTCGCCGCTTAGGAATACCTCAATAGGCGCGGTACCCGAGTTCACCATCCCGATGGCCGCCGAATTGAATTCCACTCCTGCGAATTTTTGCTCCAATTCCTTCCGCACGGCCAGCATATAGTCCTCCGTCGGCTGTGCATTCCTGCGCTCGGCCACGGGAACCAGTTCTACGGTTAACTCCGTGCGGTTGGTTTCGCCTCGCCCCGAGCTGTTCAGGCCCGTGCTTGCACCACCTACGTTCGCGAAAATCGTTTTCACTTCCGGCTTCTTGCGCAGGTAATCTTCAATGCTTCGTGCGGTGAGGTTATTCTGTTGCAAAGAAGCGCTTTTGTCGAGTTTCATCGTAAGCAGGAACTTACCCTGGTCTCCTTCGGCCACGAACTCCGAGCCGATAATGCCCAGGCTCATCACCCAGCCTGTCATGACCACGATCGCCACCAATATCCCCGAAAAAGCCAGTTTGTGGCTCAGCACCCATTCCAGGGAGCCGTGATACCATTTTGTCAATGCTGTCAAACCTTTTTCAAACCAGATCAGGAATGCCTGCGCTGGGTTTTTAGGGTTAAGACGTTCGACTTTCGCCATTTTGGACGTCATCCACGGAGTTAATGTAAAACTCACCAGCAAACTGACCATCGTGGCAAATGCTACCGTCAACGAAAACTGCCTCAAAAGGTCCGCAATCACCGAATTCACCATCGTAATCGGCACGAACACAACCACGATCACGAGCGTAATGGCCAATGCCGCAAAACCGATTTCCGTCACCCCTTCCACGGTTGCGTCCCAACGGTTTTTACCCATTTCCAAATGCCGCTGGATGTTTTCGAGGATCACAATCGAGTCGTCCACCAGGATACCGATCACAAGCGAGAGGGCAAGGAGCGTCATCAGGTTGAGCGAATAACCCATTACATACATAAAAAGGAATGCAGCGATAAGCGACGCCGGTACCGAAACCATGACAATGAATGCATTCCGAAAACTGTGCAGGAAGAGCAGCATCACCACCGCCACGAGAATCACCGCAATCACCAAATCGTGCGTTACCGCTTCCACGGATTCCAGTGTAAATATCGAACTGTCGTACGCGATCGCGAATTTGATGTGATCCTTTGCATTAGCCTTCTCAATGGAAGCCAGCTTCGCCTGCACCGACTTGCTGATCTCGACCGCATTCGCATCGGATTGCTTTTTGATAAACAAACCAATACCATTCACGCCATTATACCGGCTGATGCTCTCCGCATCGGTAAGGCCGTCGGTAATATCAGCCACATCGCCCACGCGGATCGGGCTATTGTTTACAGGCGACGTAATGACGAGGTTGCGAATATCGTCGAGTGAGGCAAACTTCCCGGCCAGGCGGAGTGTCATATTCTCCGAGGTACTTTTTACTTTCCCGGTCGGGAAGTCGAGATTAGCCTGGTTAATGGCCTGCGTCACCTGCAAAAGAGACAGCCCGTAAAAGCGCAGCTTATCATTATTCACATTAATGCGGATCTCACGCTGGTCGCCACCGGTCATGGTAATCTCGGCTACGCCTTCAATCTGCTGCAACATCGGCAGGTATTTGTCTTCTACCTGTTGGAAAAAAACTTCGTTGGGCAGGCTTGAAGTTGCCAGGAGCTGCATAATGGGCTGGTCGCTCGGCGAGATTTTGGACAATGAGGGCGTTTCCGCGTCGTCGGGCAGATCGCTGAGCATGTTGTTTACATCGCGCTGGGCATCTTCTAATGCCTTGTCGATGTCGGTACCAGCCTTAAACTGCACGATTACCAGCGACGCGCTTTCCATGGATTTGGAAGTCACGTCTTCAATATTATCCAGGCCGGACACCGCATCCTCAATCTTCTTGCTGACCTCGGCCTCTACCTCCGTCGGCGCCGCGCCTGGATATAATGTAGTAATGGTAATAGTAGGAACAGAAAATTCGGGCAGCAGCACATAGCTGAGCTGGGTATAGGAAGCCAGCCCGCCGATGAACAGGATCGCAAACAACACGATGATCATCGAAGGGCGCTTCAATATGGTTTCAATGAATTTCATGGGCTTGTTGATGAAGTGTTGTTATTGTGCTATCACCGATGTTCCGTTTTGCAGGTTGATCTGCCCGCTGGTCACGACGCGGTCACCGGCTTTCAGACCTTTGGTGATCTCATAATATTCGTTTGTCGTCGCGCCTACGCTCACGTCGCGTAATGTGGCCTTTCCATTTTCCACCACATACAATTGTGGCTGCTTTGCCGAGCCCATAATAGCCTGCCTCGGCACCGCCAACGCTTCGCCTTTCACTTTCGAACTGCTCGCAATGGACCCGTACATGCCGGCTTTCAATGGGTTAGTGGCCGAATTCTGCACGGTAATTTCCACCGGATAATTATGCGCCTCGTCCCCCTGGGCTGCTACCATCGTTACGCGCCCATTGAAGTTTACGTGCGGGTATACATCCGTACGTACAGGAATACCTTTACCGGTTCTGAACTCATTTACCGATTTTTCGGGGATATTCACCACCAGTTTCAGCGAAGAAATATCGGTAATCTCCGCAATCGGTGTTCCCTGGCTTACAACTGAGCCTTTTTCAACCATTTTAGCGGTAATAATCCCGCCAAATGGTGCAATAATGCTGGTATTTTTAATCTGCTTGTTCAATTGCTTGATCTGCGCCTGCGTGCTGCGGATGCTCAGCTGCGTGCGCTCGACATTTACCGCCGGCGTCGCGTCCCCCTTTACCAATGCTTCATAGCGTTTCAAATCGTTCTGATAACCTTCCAGTGTCACCTGCAATGCCTCCACCTGGTAATGCAGCTGCTCGTCGTCGATCTTCGCGATCAACTGCCCGGCTGCCACATGCTGACCTACCTCTACATTCAGTTTTACAATTTCTCCGCTGGTCTGCGGACGGATTTCCGCCTTCCGGTTCGGGTTAAACGACCCCAGGAACCCCGATTCCTGCGACAAATCGCGCAGTTCCGCAACTGCCACCTTCACCCCCACCTTCGGATCAGGATCTGGGACATATACTTTCTGCTCCGTTTTTTCCTTGTTGCTCAGCAACTTCGCCGCCGTAAGCCCCAGCACGGCAATAATTCCCAGGAAGATGAATAGACGTTTCATAATGGTTATGGTGTTGAAAAGTGTTGTCAGATGTGGTCAAGTGTTGTCACGTATTGTCAGGTGTTGTCAAGTATTGTCAGTATTGTCACATTAGAAAGAAAACTACAATTGACTATACCTGACTATAAATGACCACACCTGACTTCCTGACCTACTTAGTTCCAGTTTGTCGATGAAGAATTTTTAGCTGTTGATGAAGTGCTAGTCTGTTGATGAATACGGCAAGATTGATGAAGTATAATGTTATTTCTGAACCAGTTGCCCGGTTGCTTTTTTCCATTCCAATTCGGCTTTCAGAAGCTGCACCAACGAAGTCAGGTAATTACTCTGGGCATCGAGGAGGCTGTTTTCGGCCTGAATCACGTCTGTGAGCGATACCGTACCTTCCTTAAATTGCAGCTGGATCTGTTTGTACACCTTCTCCGCCAGCGCTACCTGCTCCTTTTTGGCATTGATATTCTTCTGCTCGACGCCAAACTTGTTCCGGGCGTTGTTCTCTTCCATTTGAATGGCTTCACGTACCTGTTTCAGTTGCACGTCCAGCTTCTCGCGGTCTATCTGGTTTTGGCTACGTTTGGCCTTCCGAGCCATCCCGTCGAACACATTCCAGTTGAGCTGTAAACCCGCCCAGTAACCAGGCACGTCCTGGAAAGTTGAGTTTTCTCCGCCTTGCGCATAGAATGCCATATTGGCTACACCATAAGCATTCACAGTGGGGATCAGGCCGGAACGTATATTCTTGTCCTGCAATTCGTTAATATCCTTTTGCTTTTGCAATAAAGCGACATCCGTGCGCCTTGTTTTGTCCCAATCGGCATAAGCCGGCAATGCGACATCACGAACGCTCACAAGTATACGTATTGAATCGTTCTGCGGGATTCCGGTGTAGTATTTCAAAAGGTTAACCAGCTGATTATAATTATCTTTCAACGTCGCCTGCTGCGTTTCTGTCGAAGTTTTGTTGATCAGGATCCTGTCCACGTCCACCCGTTGCCCAAGTTTATTCTGGTATAACAAATCCGAGACCTTGTAAAGCCGGTCGAGCGAAATGAGGTTGCTGTCGAGAAAAGCCATCTGCTGAACAACCGTAACCAGGTTGTAATAGGCGTCCGTCACATTGTAGGCCACATCTTCCTTTGTTTTTGTCGTACTGAGCGATGTCAGCTCGCGGTTCAGATTGGCCGCTTTCAATGCATATTTCACCGATGGATTATACAGTGCCTGAGTCACTTGTGCCGTAGTCGAGAGGTTATACGGCAATCCGAAAGCCAACGTACTGAACTCTCCCTCCGGCCCTCCGAACGCGCTCGCCGGTACCACTTGCCCAGGGATTTTGAAATACCGCTTGTAATCCCCCGACACATTCAGACTCGGCAGCAATGCCGATCGCACCTCGGCGATCTTCGCATTTGTCTTTGCCTCATCGAGGCGCGCAGCCTGCACGCTGAAATCGTTTTTCATGGCCAGATCCAGCAATTGGTTAAGATCGTACTCTTGCGCCTGCGTTCGCTGGAAAAGCATCAGGCATAGCATTCCCGTGACATGGAACAGGTGTTTCATGACTAGTACAAATGTTTATTTTAAATGTTTGTTTAATGAAGTGGCAAAAAAAATGGCTACCCAATCACGAGATAGTTGCACACCATTGCCTTAATGTGCTCCTTTTGTTCTTCTGCGTATTGTTCGAACTCCTCATCGGTCATCACAAAAAGCTCCTTATGGATTTCCTTGCCCATGAAAATGAACTCTACACCGCACTTGATCAGCGGAAGAATATTTTCGAGCTGCATAGGGCGCAATGTCCCGTTGGCCGCCCCTTCCTCCAACTGCTTTTTGAAATAAGTTTCCCGCACTTGCCTGAAAATCGACATGTCCGGAAAGAGCCTCTGCGGTGATTTGTGGATTTCATTCATGATGAAAATCACCAGGTCGGGCTCCTTTTTCATCATGGCAAAATCGTTGTCGATGATCTCCGAGATTTTAGCTTTTATATCAATGTCCTTGTTCAGGATCGTGAGCATGTTCTGAAAATAGTCTTCCAGCACATCTTTGAATATTTCCAGAAACAGCTTCTCCTTGCTTCTGAAATAGTAATTGGTCAACGCAATATTCATATCGGCCTCCTTCGCGATGTCCCGCGATGTAGTACCATCAAAACCTTTCTTCAGAAAAACACGTTTTGCCGCCTCTCTTATCTTGTCCTCACTTTTTTCTGTAACGCACTTCACGATGCTGATGTATTAGGTTGTTGTTATGATTGCAGCCGCTTATTGAATCAACAGATCAAAGTTGTGCAATTGAAATCACAATGTCAAACGTTTCAAATATAAATTTTAAACAAGCATTTAAAATATTCGTTTGAAACCAATATTTATTGTTTTTATCCTATTCTTCTACCTTTCTCACAAAACTGATCTGACCATTATTCTCCATGTATGCGCTTTCGATCTTTTCAAAGCTCTCCACATGCATATCGTTGCGCAAACTCGCATAAAGATCTGATTCACTGATCAGTGCACGGCGCATATTGTCATGTCTCAGCTTCCCTTTCTCAAAAAGCACGATCTTCTGCCCCTTGATCAGTGCCCCAAAACGGAGGTTCAAGGCACCCAGCCACGCTCCGAGGCGATGCAATACGGCAATAACGGTCGCAGAAGCAATGGTAGGCACAAACTCCGAAGCGCCTACTACCGCCCGGCTCAGGATTGCACCGAGCAGGATCACAATGATATTATCAAAGGGAGATTTCATACCGAAAGAGCGCCTTCCGGCAATGCGAAGGAGAATGAGCGTGATAATAAATATTACCACCGCCCGGGCCGACATCTGGAGGGCGGTCTGGTTTTCGCCCTCGCCGAAAAGTTGGGTAAGGATTTCCATAGAGAGTCAGTTCGTTTCCTGCCTATCTGCAAAAAACAAACCAGGGGCCGCCCAGGCCGCCCCCTAATCAAGCATGTTCCATTCGGCAACGCGGTTGCCTTGTTTCTCAACGAGCCACACCTTGCTGCCCTTGAAACGTTTAAGGTACTTTTTGCTCTTTTCGATGCCTGCCACACTGAATGCCGTCGCCAGCGCATCCGCCACAGTTCCGTCGGGCGAAATGACTGTCGTACGCACATGGAAAAGCAGGCCTATCCCCGTTTTCGGGTCTACAATATGCGAATACCGCACGCCTTTATATTCCATAAAGCGGTAAGTAGGGCCGGAAGTTGCGAGCGCGACATTCGACAGCTGCATGGCTTTCAATGAATCACTGCCGTTGGAGACATTGATATTCCACCCCTGGGTACCAGGAGGCGGGTTGGTGAGTACGATTTTCCCTCCCGCATCCATCATAGCCGAAGTGATGCCCAATTTTTTGAGTTCCTTAATGGCTTCTTCTGCCGCATAGCCTTTGCCCAGGCCGCCTATATCGAGCCGCATGCCCTTTTGCGTCAGCATAATGCTTCGCGTTTTCTTATCCATCTTCAATTTGATATAGCCGGTACGCGCCAGGGCATCGCGGATCTCCTCCTCGGGCGGGAATATGCCTTTACGCGTTGCATGTCGCCACATTTGCACGACAGGCCCGAGCGTTGCGTCGAAAACGCCGGCGGTCTTGGCGCTGATATCCTGCGAAACGGCGAGAATGTCAAAAAGATCCTTGCTTACCGGCACCCATTGTCCGCTTCCCGAAGTCGCAGAGAGCCTGTTGATCTCACTGCCATCGCGGTAATCGCTCATAATTTCATTCAATTCCTCCACCCTTTTGAAGGCGCGATCCGCCGCCACTTGGGCTATCGAGTCACTGGATGTATAGAAAACGAGCTTGAAAGGCGACCCCATCAATCCCTTTTCGAAAGTGTAGCGCTGCACCTGCGCATGCAAAGGCGATATGGAAATAATCAGGCAGGCAAAAAACAGATGCAGGAAAAGCTTTGAAAATAAGGCCATTGGAATAAATAAGGAATAATCGTGCAGTAAAACTACTTCATTTCGCACAATTCGCAGGCAGTGACCCTGCTATTATCCTGACATACCTTCAACGACAAAAGGGGTACGGACATCCCGTCCATACCCCTTCTGCTTCCGGTAAGTATATATCAGTATTCGCTATACTCGTCTATCAGATTGCTTTCCTCAGCCTGGTGATGATGTGCATTAATGGCATCTTTGATCATTCCTGCACCTATAAACGGCAGGGAAACAACAGTCGAAATAATCATTGCGAAAAACATAATAGTTGCAAAAAATAACTTCCCGGAATATCCAACCACGCTCGATAAGAAGTTCATGCTATTGCAATTATTTAACCATAATTTTCATTAATAAAGTTACAAAAAATAACTGTGCCAGTGTAATAAAATATATTTATTTTAGCAGTTAATTTAGTGATTTATAGATATTTAACTACATAAAAAAAGTAATTAGTAGCATCCGTTCTACAAAACATAGAAACATTTTCCACGGCGCGTAATCAATTGTAAAAATCATTTCATATCGACACACCTCCTCCCATTCATGAATAATTTTTTCGCTTCTTTTTTCAGGATTATTTTTGCCGGAATCCTCGGGGTAGCTACGGTGCTTACAACAATGATCATGTCGCCATTCCTGCTGATCCTATGGATCTGGAAACAACTCGGCAGCAAGCCTCCCCGCCAGTAAAGACAGAAGTTTCTATATTGCGGGTAAACAGAACCTGACGACGCACTCCATGAAAAGAAGAAACTTCCTGAGGCTTGGCTCCGCAGCCGGATTGTTTACCATAATGCCCGCTTTCTCCCGACCGGCGCGTACGATTGTCCCCGGCGAGTATGATGAAATGACCATCGCCGAGATGCAGAGACGAATGCAGTCCGGCAAATTGACTTCATTGATCCTGACACGCCATTACCTCGCTGAAATAGCCCGCGTAGATAAAGCAGGCCCTAAACTTGCATCAGTCATCGAAGTGAACCCCGACGCGCCTCAGATAGCGGCTGCTCTGGATAAGGAACGTAAATCAGGAAAGATCCGCGGGCCATTGCATGGTATTCCGGTTCTGCTGAAAGACAACATTGACACCGCCGACCGCATGAAAACTACCGCCGGATCACTGGCATTGCTAGACAACGTAGCTTCGAAGGACGCATTTCTTGTCGCCCGGCTCCGGGAAGCCGGCGCGGTGATCCTCGGCAAAACCAATCTGAGTGAATGGGCTAATTTCCGGTCGACGCGGTCGTCCAGCGGTTGGAGCAGCCGTGGAGGACAAACGCGAAATCCGTATGTACTCGACCGTTCTCCCTGCGGATCGAGCTCTGGCTCGGCGGTAGCGGTAGCCGCCAACCTTTGCGCGGTGGCTGTCGGTACCGAAACGAATGGCTCGATCGCCTGCCCGGCGTCGATGAACGGCGTAGTGGGCATCAAACCGACAGTTGGCCTGGTGAGCAGAAGCGGTGTGATTCCCATCTCCCAAACACAGGACACAGCCGGCCCATTCGGACGAACTGTCGCCGATGCAGCCGCATTGCTCGGTGCTATGGCAGGCCAGGACCCTGCGGATATCACTCAGCACAAACCCCAGCAACCGCTCCCCTCCGATTACAGCGCGTATCTGGATTCCAACGGGTTAAAGGGAAAGCGTATTGGTGTGGAGAAATCGATGCTGAAAATGCACGAGGGGATCGATGAGCTGCTTAGCAGAGCATTAGAACAGCTCAAAGCGGCCGGTGCCGAAATTGTGGAAGTGGAATATATGAAGTTGCAGAAGCTGCCGGGTGCGGAATCGCTCGTGCTGCAATATGAATTTAAAGACGGCATCAACCGGTATTTGTCCACCTCCAACGCGAAAATCAAGTCACTCGAAGGCCTTATCGAATTCAATCAGGCCAATAAAATGAAAACTATGCCGCATTTCGCCCAGGAACTTTTCGAATTATCGCAAGCCAGGGGCGATTTGCATACTAAAGAATACAAAGAAGCGCTGGAAAAGATCAACGGTGTGGCCGGCGCATTGGCAGACCTAATGGATAAGCACAAGCTGGACGCACTATGCGGCCCGTCCACCGGAGCCGCCTGGTGCACCGACCTCGTCAACGGCGACTTCTGGACCGGGTACGGTTCCTATGGCCCCGCCGCATTGTCGGGCTTCCCCTCCATCACCTTGCCGATGGGCATGCTCAGCGGCCTGCCCGTCGGGATTTCGTTTCTTGCAAAAGCTTACCAGGAACCTGAGTTGATCCGCATCGCTTATGCATACGAGCAGGTATCGCGTCACCGCGTTGCGCCCGGGTATGTGCGGAGTGTGGGGTGGTAACGGCTGACTGGAAATAGTCATTAGTTGTCAGACATAGTCAGGTGTAGTCAGCAATTGTTCTTGATGTTGCTGGCGCAGTCGGTGGCAGGCGGTCATTGGTCGGGCCACTCGCCCTCTACCTCGCCAGGTACATCTCATAGAACGACCCTTTCTGACCGAGGAACTGGTTCGCCTCCTGCTGTGAGTAGATCGCCTTCCCCAATTGGTAGAAATCCTCGTATTGATTATAAGGATAGGGGGTGAATTTCACTTTGTCGGGAAACAGCGATTGTGTGACTACATTCTCGGTCAATGCGCGCTTGATGTGTGATAGTGGTACAACCAACCCCAGCACGAGAAAAACGATGATCGGGTAAGCGATGCGCATCTTGTACCAGCCGGGGTATTCTTTCACCCATTCGGCAAACCGGTGAAGGATAAAAAGCGACAGCAGTGTGAGCACGGGCGTGCTTCCGCGCAGGAACCAGTCGTTCCATTTGCCCATCCGGAAGAGTGATATCGCTATCAGAAGCAGGAACAGGCCATGGATGATGTTGGCATACTGGCTTTTATGCAATTTCAATATCAGCACAATTCCATACAGTACTGCAAGGTCGATCACGACGCCGAAAAAATAATGAAATGCGATCTCATTCCGCGGGTTGAACTGCCAGATAAAACCGGATATGACCGAGTTTTTCCCCTGCAGGAAGAAAAAGAATGTAGGGATAAATAGCAGGCCCGGGAGAAAAAGGTCGAGCATCGGCCTGGGTTTGAGAAAATATTGCGGCTCTCTGTAATAACGCAGGATGATCAGCATTCCGAAGATGATCACGAAGACGATCGAAGGAAAAATTCCCCATATGAAAATAGAAATAACCGCCAGGAAGCTCTTTTCTGGCTTTTTGTCATACACATAATCATGGAAGAGAATGCAGGAGACAATGATGATCGGAATAAGCTGATTGGGTGCCCATTGCGTTTGGTACAACACCGGCCATATCTCCGTAAAAAATGGCGGCACGTGGTAATTAAGGCCGATCGCGTGCAGAAAAAGCACTTTGGTAACATGCCCCACCCCGCCTAGCGAAAGAAAGAATACCAGGGACAGGTAGCTTCTTTGGGTAAAAATGAATATCCAGCAAATACCGATGAAAAGCCCTATCGACGCCCACAAGTACAATGCAATACCGGATGGTTCCCCTAACCCTTTCGAAATCAACGCAGGGACGAGGAAGAAGCCGAAGTAATGGCAGGCATAGCGGCCGTTTTCCTTGAAAGTAACCGGCCAGGATTGGTTGTAGAGCGTGTAGTACTTCGAATTATGCGCCCAGAAATCGAACGCCTGAAAGCAAAAGCCCCCTACTCCTGAAAAAGCGATGATTGCGAGTGAAATGAATGCGATCTCGACCATATGGCGGGTCGCGAGATCGGTTTTCAGCGTCTTCTCACGGCGGTAACTTAGGACGTACATCGCCATAAGCCCTACGACCAGACACACCGAAATGGGCATTCTGAACCAGCTGATGGAAAAAATCAGGTTTGGTAACAGCAAATAACCCAGACTCAAATTACGAAGTACAGTTGTTTTCATTCAGTAACCGGCATTCAATTGATTGGTTCCAACGCGTTTCTCAAAAAATCCGACAAAAATACTAGAAATACCTTGTCATCAAAGAGTGACAACCACCCGTTTGTAACCGTTGCAATATTCTTATCATTTTAATATTAAATATACCAAAAATAGGAAGTTGCAGCGCTATTTACTTCGCAACCGGAACGCTATCTACCCTCCCTGTATTGCCCTAAACCGCGAGTAACCCGAGGCATTTTGCTTCTTTCCTTCGGAAATACCTAACCCGACTTTCATGGACAGAAGACAATTCGTAAAAAACAGCACGCTGGCATTCTGCGCGTTACCCATATTACAAACAATAGGCAGCAATCGGGGCGATGCGATGCCCGACTGGCTCCAGACGCTAGTGAAGCAGGCCGATAAAAGCATAGGATCTTTACTGACCTACCAGGTGAAAGACACCCAAAGCCCCGACTTTGGTGGCCTGCGCGATGGTTTCGACCTGCTCAATCCGCATAGCACCTCCGCATTGATTCAATATGGCGCCAGCGGCCTGTTCGCTCCAACTTCCAAATACTATCGGTCAAAAGAATTGCTCGCAGCTATGGACCACGCTGCATTGTACCTGATTAAAACCCAGCATAGCGATGGTACCATCGATCTGCTCTCGACCAACTTCCATTCGACTCCCGACACGGGCTTTCTGGTGAAGCGGCTTGCAATGGCTTATACACTGATCGAGCAATCGGGTACAGAGGGGACCGGTAAGATGCTCGCCAACCTGAAAACCTTCCTCCTGCGCGGGGGTGACGCGCTGAGCGTGGGAGGTATACACACGCCCAACCACCGCTGGGTAGTATCCGCCGCATTGACCAAACTAAATGAACTCTGGCCTAACCCCAAATATGTAGCGCGGGCCGAGCAATGGCTGGCCGAGCACATTGACATCGACCGCGACGGCCAGTTTAATGAGAAGAGTACGTTCATTTACTCATCCCTGACCGACCGGCTGCTCATTACCATCGGCAAGGGCCTAAAAAAACCGGAGCTTTTCGACGCCGTGCGCAAAAATCTCGACATGACCATGTACTACGTCCATCCCAACGGAGAGATCGTAACCGACGCTTCCGGCAGGCAGGACAAGGCCATTGTGGGCACATTGGAAAACTACTATTATCCATATCGGTACTTCGCGATCAAGGATGGAAATGCGCAGTATGCCGCCATGTGCAGGCTAATAGAGCAGACCGCCAGCCTGAAAACCACCGGGTTTGTGGACTACTTCCTTACCGACCCTTCGCTTTGGGTTGAGCTTCCGGCAGAAAAACCGGTACCGGTCAACTATGTCAAAACCTTCCCGAATTCCGGCCTCGTACGCATTCGCAGGGACCGCCGGGATTGCACACTCATCGCCAACAATCCGGTTTGGTTTACTTTCATGAAAGGGAATGCAGTGCTCCAGGGGTTGCGCTTTGCGTCTTCTTTTTTTGGCAAAGGCCAATTTCAATCCGAAAAAATCAGCGAAAATGGTAATGAATGGGTGCTTACACAGAAACTCGACGGGCCTTATTTTCAGCCTTATCCCAAAGAATCCATTGCTCCGGACGGCGATTGGGAGAAAATGCCCCGGAATTTCAGACAGCAAAGCGAAGTACAGATACTGGAAACGAAAATCATTATCCGGGAAACTTCCGATGGGATGGAAATAGAAGTGATAACCAATGGTACCGAGCGCGTACCGGCTGCATTGGAATTGATTTTCCGACCGGGCGGAACGCTCAAAGGTGTTTCCAAAATTGAAAACACCAAAGATTCGTGGTTACTGAAAGAGGCAACCGGCTCTTACGAATTGGGAGGTGATACGATTCATTTCGGTCCGGGACTGGCGCTGCACAAGAACGTTGCATTACGAGGAGCCTTACCGGCCATGGAAGCACCTACTGTTTTTCTCACTGGCTTTACACCTTTCAAGCATATTATCCGCTTTTCGTGATGTACATTTTAAAACCGCTTTCCTACCGGAGCGGCGGCCGCTACGCCCTGCTTGGAAAGCCGTTTTTAATGTTGACTGATCCAGTCGAGGATGTAATCGGCATCCTCTTTCCAGGTGGGCTGGCCTAAAACGAAGTGGTTGCGGCCGGTGAACTCTTTATAATCGGTCACAGAGCCGTTTTGCTTGTAGGCTTTGAAGTTGCGAAAGTTCAAAGAAGCCGGAATGATGTTGTCGAATTCGCCCGAGGTGATCAGCAGCGGAGCGTGCGCTTTTTTGAAGTCTACTCTGGCGGCGGAAGTGATACCGCCGCGAGCTACAGTTTTGGACTCGGGAATCACGTTTTCTTCCCAGGTTTTTATTTGCTCTTCGAGCGTCATGCCATTGGTGAAGGCGTATTGCCAGTCGGCGAGCGACATCAGGTAAGTTTTTTTCAACGAAGTAAACAATCCGAATACCTTATAACCTGCTTTCAGGAAAGAGAATTCATAGGGTATCACACCTTGTGGAGGCACGGGGTGAATGGCGGCGCCAGCGACGCCCAGGTCGCGGTTGATCAGAATCTGGGTAATCAATCCGCCCAGCGAGTGACCGATGATGATCGGTTTTTCGGGTAATGCTTTAATGAAGTTAGCGTAATGATCAACGAGCTCTTTGAATGTCAGGCCGGCCAGGGCGGTATCGTTGGGCTGCCTGTCTCTCAGTTCGGCTGCCGGTGCGTCTTTGTACGGCCAGGCTGGTGCATAAGTGGTGTAGCCTTTGCTTTCAAAATAGGTTCTCCATTGGTCCCAGCCATTGTGGCTTACAAATGCACCTGTTACAAATACGACGGTTTTGGTGTTATTGGCTTTCATGATTTCTATCGGTTAAAAGTTGAATTTTGTTTTTTGTTCCGCTTTGGACATGACAAAATTCAGCACCTTAGCCGACTATATTCTTAACCCAAGTTAAGATCGTCATTTACCCACCATTCTTTTTCTGATTCGGCTCAGCGAAGGGGCCTGAATGCCCAGATACGAGGCAATATGATACAATGGGACGTTGTTAAAAATATCCGGATGGTTCTGGATCAGTTCGAGATAGCGCTGCTCTGGCGTACGGAACATAAATTCCTCGGCGCGGTTCATCGCCAGGTTAAATGCGGTTTCCGCCACCAGCCGTCCGAACCTTTCCCAATGGTGTGATTTGCCGTACAATTCAGTGAGGTGGTTGATATGGATGTATAAAATCGTCGAATCGGTCATCGACTCGGTGTAATAGCTGCATGGCGTTTGGGTCACAAAACTCTTGTAGGCCACTACCACCTGATTTTTGGAGAAGAAAAAGACATTCTTTTCCTCCGCCGATTCGTCATCGATGTAGTAGGTCCGGAACACGCCGTCGAGGATGAAGCCCAGGTATTTGCAAACATTTTTGTATTCATTATAAAACTCCCCTTTTCCATAGGTTTTTCGTTGCCAGTAGGGTGCCGACAGCTCAAATGCAGCGGCATCGATCCCCGCGAACTGGTTGAGTGCGTAGTTCAGAATTTGTGTTTCCGTCATGAGTGAAGCAGGTGAGCAGAGGTATATTCCAAAAATAGGCATCGGCAACGCAAAAACCTCATAACCAGCTACCTAAAATCTCGATATTTCGTTAAATTTGATACACCTCCCCTGACGATGCAGCTTCGGACTTCAAACGTTTCTTACCATGCTGAGAAAGATTCTACCGCTCGTGTTGGTTTCCCTGTCGCATATCTGCCTCGCAAACCAGATCCTGATCCCGATGGACAATACCCAGACTAACCATTTAAAGGCGTATGGTCTGGCCTATATTCTGCTGAAAGGGGATATTGAAGTGGATTGGCTACTCAACTACCGTGGGGGTAGTTTTAAGGTTCAGTATTCCAAATCCATTGAAAATGAATGCAAGCTTCGGGCGGTCTCCTATGAGGTGCTTTCGGAGGCTGCCAGTGCGCAGATCGTGAACGAGATCAGTAATCCGAATGTGAACATGGATGTGGTGAAGTTATTCAAGGCGGCCAAAATTGCGGTGTATTCTCCTATCAAAATCAGCCCCGCCGAGTTTGAAAACACAGATGCCGTATTACTCGTGCTCAAATATGCCGAAATCCCGTTTGAAGTTATCTACGACGAAGAAATCCTCCGTGGCGACCTTCCCAAATACGACTGGCTGCATTTGCACCATGAGGATTTTACAGGGCAGTTCGGCAAAAACCTGCGCCGCACCAGTGAAGCGGATATTAAAGCCCAGGAGGCTATCGCGAGTCGCTATGGTTTTTCAAAAGTGCCGAAAATGAAGCTGGCGGTCGCTAAGGCCATTAAGGAGTTCTGTGCTGGCGGGGGCTTTCTGTTTGCCATGTGCTCCGGTGCCGAAACTTTCGATATTGCCCTGGCAGCCGAGGGCGTCGACATTGTAGATAACCTCGACGGAGACGGCGTCGACCCCGACGCCCAGTCTAAGCTCGACTTTGACAAAACGTTCGCATTCTACAACTTCAAACTGCAACTCGACGAGTACGACGGGATGAATTTCTCGGACATTAATTCAGCGGCCGGTCGTTACCGCGGCTGGGGCGAAAATGATGCTTATTTCTCCCTATTCGATTTTTCGGCCAAATGGGACGTCATCCCTGCCATGCTTGTGCAAAACCATGAGCACCTGATCCGCGAATTTTTCGGTCAAACCACCGCATTCTCCAAGTACACCATCAAACCCAGCACACTCGTTATGGGCACCAGCAGCAACTCCGACCGCTACATTTACGGCGAACTCGGTCGCGGTCAATGGACCTTCTACGGCGGCCACGACCCCGAAGGCCGCGGCGGGGGCGGCAGGCGCATGCCCACCGACCTTAACCTTTATCCCAACTCGCCCGGCTATCGGCTGATATTGAACAATGTGCTGTTTCCCTCCGCGCGGAAGAAGAAGCGGAAGACCTGACGAATCAGGCGCTTCATTGACTTCCGGCAGTATTTTGGGTAGATTTACTCAAAAGAACATGCTATGCCTTCAATCGTAACCGATTTCGACGAACTTGACCTGAACGGCACTTACACATATGCCGATTATTTGCTCTGGCAATTCAAGGAGCGTGTGGAATTGATTAAAGGCAGGATCTTTAAGATGTCGCCAGCGCCAAATACATCGCATCAGCTGATATCATCAAAACTCCAGGGCAACCTTTTCGTGCATTTAAAGGACAAGTCTTGCTATTTGTTCAGCGCACCATTCGATGTGAGATTGTTCGACACGAAAAAGTCTGCATTCGTCAACAGAGATATTTACACGGTTGTGCAGCCCGACTTATGTGTTGTTTGCGACAAAAATAAACTGGATGAAAAGGGCTGCCTCGGCGCTCCCGACTTAGTCATCGAAATTCTGTCTCCGGGCAATTCGAAGAAAGAAGTGGATAACAAATTCGATTTATACCAGGAAAGCGGCGTCAAGGAATATTGGATCGTTCAGCCTGTCGATCAAAATGTATTCATTTTTACACTGAGCGATTCCGGCGTCTTTGTTGGCCTCAAACCCGCCACGGAACAACTGCGATCGGCCATATTCCCCGAGCTCTCAATCGATTTGAAAGAGATATTCAACTAGTTCAGCTCCATTTCCATCTTAATATCGGCCCGTTTGAAGTTATGCCCCGTCAATGGCACTTCCTCAAACCCGAGTTTTTTGTACAGGTTTATACCTGCGGCTGATCCTTTCCGATTCGAGTAAAGGATCACTTTCGAAGCGCCAAGCTCCCGGGCTTTTTCAATCACCGCATTACCCAGCAAATCACCGATCTTCTTGCCACGCATGCTTTTTGAAACGGTCATTTTACTCATTTCAACTACATCACCATTGCGTTTCAATGCGCATGTGCCCACGGGCTCATCGCCGTACAACGCGATCAGGATCGCTCCTCCGTCTTTGAGATAATAGGTTTCCGGGTCTGATAGCGTCTTTTCATCTTCCGGTTCCACTTCGTAGGTTTCGGAAATCCATGCGTAGTTCAGGTCGTAAAAAGCCTGCGCATGTTCCGGTTTGTAATCCACAATGCGGATGGCCGCATTGGTTTCCTCGTTTTCCATTCTTTTATAACGTTCAAAAAAGCCTTCTTTTTTCAATTGATACTCTGTCTCGTCCATGGCTTGTAGCAGGTTATTGGCATTATCGATAATCTGCTCCGCTGTTTTCCGGATTTTCTCCCAAACCGGCAGCATTTGTTCCACCAACGCCTTCGCCTTCTTCGAAAGCCGTACCATTCGCTTCCGCTCGTCCCGCTGGTCTTTGAATGACTCCACCAATCCTTCCTTTTCCAACTCTTTCAAAAGACTGATCGTTGAAGGATGCGCATACCCGATCTCCTCGGATAACTCCATAATCCCCAACGCCTCCTTCGCATGAAGCGCATAAATGACCGGAAACCACTTCGGCTCGAAATTGATGCCATTGTGCTGGTAAATAAGCACGCCATCCTTCCTGAACTGGTCGCTCAGGCGCTGCAAACGGGTTGATATCGCAAGGGCTCCTACTTCGTTGAAGATGTTCATGGTCGGGAATACAAATTTAAGTTTAAATATACGTAGATGACTACGTAATTAACAAACAACAGAGGTATTTTTGTGGCTTTTTTGTTTTGGGTAAATTGGATAAAGTGTAACAAGCTATGGATATTCAGGCAATTATCTCCGACATTGAGTAGCCTGTGATAGGCCTATTGAAGATATTTAACGATCAATTCACCGGTCCGCTCGGACGCCCCCGCTCCGCCAACGAGTTCTCCAAGACGCTCATAATCTCGCATTTGCCGAACATTTTTATCCCCACCAGGTAAAATTCGTTTCAGCTCAGCCACAAGATTCCTCTCATTCAACTCATCCTGGATCAGCTCCCGCACGGCCTCTTTCTCTAAAATCAGATTCACCAAAGAAATAAACGGAATACGAATCAATCGTTTGGCTAATGCGTACGAAATAGCGCTCGTTCGGTAGCATACTACCTCCGGGACTTTCAGCAATGCAGTTTCCAAAGTAGCAGTACCGGAGGTAACCAGCGCGGCGTCGGCTACCGAAAGCAAATCATAGGTACTTTCATAAACGATCACCGCCTTGCCGCTGGATAAGTACTGATCGTATAATGTAGAAGGCAGATTTTTCACCCCGGCAATCACGTATTGATAGCCTGGAAAATGCTTTTGAGTGGTCAGCATAGTGTCGAGCATGCCGATGACCTCCTGTTTGCGACTGCCGGGAAGCAATGCGATGACAGGCCGGCCGTCGAGGTTGTGTTTCCTGCGAAAATCAGGGTCGGGACGGAATGCGGCAATAGCATCCATCAGCGGATTGCCCACGTAATCGACACTGTAATCGTACTTTTTGTAGAAGTCGACTTCGAACGGGAAGATCACGAACATGTGATCCACATTGGCCTTGATCTTCCAGGCTCGTTTCTGGTTCCATGCCCAGACCTTGGGGGAAATGTAGTAAAAAACTTTCAGCCCCTTCGACTTCGCGAAGGAAGCAATGCGGAGATTAAATCCGGGATAATCGATTAGGATCAATGCATCCGGTTGGTATTCGAGAATATCAGTCTTGCATTTCTTGAGAAAACCGGTGATTGTCCGTAAGTTCATGACCACTTCCAGGAAGCCCATGAATGCGGTGTCCTTGTAATGGGTAACGAGTTCCATACCTTCGGCTTCCATCATATCCCCCCCCCAACCACGGAACTCCGCATCCGGATCATTCGCTCGAATGCCCTTAATCAGATTGGAGCCATGTAAATCCCCCGAGCGTTCCCCGGCGATTAGGTAGTATTTCATAGGCTATCGGCGGTCGGCGGTCGGCTATCGGCGGTCGCATTATTCCCCATAATACTCCACGAAGTTCTTGGGCGTTTCTATCAGCTTGATATAGTGCAGTTTCGCGTTCGGCGCCGCCTGCGCGATGGCTGGTTCGAGAATGTTCCAGATTTCCATTACAAAAATCTCACAGGATGCCATTTTGCCCTGCATGAAATCCACATCGAGGTTGAGGTTCTTGTGATCCACCTTGTCGACGATTTCATTTTTCATAATATCTCCGAGCACTTTCAGATCGATCACAAAACCCGTATCAGGGTCGGGCTTTCCTTTAACCGTAACAATCAGCTCAAAATTATGCCCGTGCCAGTTGTTGTTGGCGCAAGGGCCAAATACTTCCTGGTTTTTCTCATCACTCCACGCCGGGTTGTAAAGCCGGTGGGCCGCATTGAAATGCTCTTTCCTTGTTACGTAAATCATAAAACTTCCTGCCACTTGATAATTCTGGCGCAAAATTACACCATGTATCCGTAGTTTTGTTTGTTAACAAGAGGATAACTAAAAAAAATCCTATTTCACCCTTAAAATTTAAGAGTAGATCGGCGCGGTTCGGTACTCTTATCTGGCATTCTTTTTACCGTTAAACATATAATCTCGATGATTATCGTAACAGGAGCAGCCGGCTTTATTGGCAGCGGGCTTATCAGCCGCCTCAATCAAGACGGCTTTAAAAACATTATTGCAGTAGATGATTTTTCCAAAATCGAAAAGGCAGAAAACCTCGAAGGAAAGACGATCAAGGAAAAAGTAGAAAGAAATGCGCTTTTCGAATGGCTGGATGCAAACAACCGCGATGTGGAATTCATTTTCCACATCGGCGCGCGTACCGACACCACGGAGTTCGACAAGGAGATCTTTGATGAACTGAATGTAAATTATTCTAAAGCCATCTGGGAAAAATGCGTGGCTTACCAAATTCCCCTCGTATACGCATCGTCCGCGGCTACGTACGGGTTGGGCGAGCACGGATACGACGATAACGAATCTACGATCAGCCAGTTGAAACCGCTGAACCCTTACGGCGATTCTAAAAACGAGTTCGACAAATGGGCATTGGCGCAGGAGAAAAAGCCGTTTTTCTGGGCGGGCCTTAAATTCTTTAACGTTTACGGACCTAACGAATACCACAAAGGCCGTATGGCGTCGGTGATTTTCCATGCATACAACCAGATCAAGGCCACCGAGAAAATGAAGCTTTTCCGCTCGCACAATCCCGATTTCAAGGATGGAGAGCAAATGCGTGACTTCATTTATGTAAAAGACCTGATCGACGTTTGCATTTTCTTCATGCACCACCGCAAGAACTCGGGCATATACAACCTTGGAAGCGGCAAAGCACGTACATTTAAAGACCTGGTAACGAACACATTCCACGCCATGGGCAAGACGCCCGACATTTCGTTTATTGATACCCCGGCCGATATTCGCGATAAATACCAGTATTTCACGCAGGCCAATATGAGCAAATTGCGCTCGATCGGATATACCCGTCCGTTCAGCACGCTGGAAGAGGGTATTGATGATTATGTAAAGAATTATCTTTCATCGAGAGCGTATTTGTAGGCCTTCCGGCTGATCTGAACTTTGAAAAGACCTGCCCCGGCGGGTCTTTCCTGTTTCACCGGCCTGAAACCTATTTCCACGGGCCACTGCCGGAATCTCCACAATTTTCCGTATTTTTGAACCTCTGAATAAACTCAATCCCACTTCTCTGTGTTAGCATGATACCAACCAGAGTGTGACATTATTACGACTATGAGCAAAGAAGAAGAATTGTTGGAGGAAATCACCAGTTCGGAATACAAATACGGCTTTGTGACTGATATTGAAGCAGATGAGGCTCCTGCGGGCTTAAATGACGACATTATCAGATTCATCTCGGCCAAAAAGAACGAACCCGAATGGATGCTGCAATGGCGCCTGAAAGCGTACCATTTGTGGCTTACCATGGAGGAACCCAAATGGCCGAATGTGCACTATCCGCCCATCGAATTCCAGGCTATCAAATATTATTCGGCGCCGAAGAAAAAGAAGGCTGTCGAGAGCATCGACGATATCGATCCCGAGTTGCGCAATACTTTCGAAAGGCTGGGGATTTCTTTGAATGAACAAAAAAGGATTTCCGGCATCGCGGTCGACGCGGTAATGGACTCGGAGTCGGTTTTCACGACTTTCAAGGAAACCCTCAAAGAAAAAGGCATCATTTTCTGCTCGATCAGCGAGGCGATCCGTGAACATCCGGAGCTTGTGAAAAAATACCTGGGCTCGGTGGTACCACCGAAGGATAACTACTACGCAGCCTTGAACTCGGCGGTATTCTCAGATGGGTCATTTGTATACATTCCGAAAGGTGTTCGCTGCCCAATGGAGCTTTCGACCTATTTCCGTATCAATGCGGCAGGAACCGGCCAGTTCGAAAGAACACTAATCATCGGCGACGAAGACAGCCACGTGAGCTACCTCGAAGGTTGTACAGCGCCTATGCGTGATGAAAACCAGTTGCACGCCGCGGTAGTTGAAATCTTTGCGCACGACAATGCAAATGTAAAATACTCGACCGTACAGAACTGGTATCCAGGTGATAAGGACGGAAAAGGAGGTATTTACAATTTTGTAACGAAACGCGGCCTTTGTGACGGGCCTAACTCGAAAATCTCCTGGACGCAGGTTGAAACGGGCTCAGCGATTACCTGGAAATATCCTTCGGTAATCCTGAAAGGCGACAATTCGATCGGTGAATTTTACTCGGTCGCTGTGACCAACAACATGCAGCAAGCCGATACCGGTACGAAAATGATCCATATCGGCAAAAACACCAAAAGCCGGATCGTTTCGAAAGGTATTTCGGCAGGAAAGAGCCAGAACTCTTACCGCGGGTTAGTGCAGGTCTTCAAAAAGGCTGAAAAAGCGCGTAACTTCTCGCAATGCGATTCCCTGTTGCTCGGCGACAAATGCGGCGCACATACTTTCCCTTACATTGAAGTGAGTAACCCGTCGGCGACAGTAGAGCACGAAGCAACTACTTCGAAGATCGGCGAGGACATTCTTTTCTACTGCAACCAACGCGGTATTCCAACGGAACAAGCGGTTGCATTGATTGTGAATGGTTATGCTAAAGAAGTATTAAACCAGCTTCCGATGGAATTCGCCGTTGAAGCGCAAAAGCTACTGGAAATCAGCCTGGAAGGAAGCGTAGGTTAAAATTCCCAATAAGATTAAACACAGAAAGCCTTTGATTCGTCGAAGGCTTTTTGTATTTTATTGATCTTAGTAAATTTTTCCATCAACGATCCACCCTTCATGACGCACGTTCCGCAACTAATCATAGACCTGTCGCTCATTCTCACGATGGCCGGTATCATTACCGTAATCTTCAAGAAATTGAAGCAGCCAATCGTGTTGGGCTACATTCTGGCCGGGTTACTTGTTGGACCTAACTTCCACTTGTTTCCGACCATCACCGACATTAAAACGATCGAGATCTGGGCCGAAATCGGGGTAATCTTCCTGCTCTTCAACCTGGGTCTGGAGTTCAGTTTCAAAAAGCTCGTCAAAGTCGGTAACACGGCTGCTATCACCGGGCTTTTTGAAGTATTCATGATGCTCGTAACGGGTTTCATTACCGGCCAGCTGCTCGGATGGAGCAAAACCGACAGCCTATTTCTCGGAGGTATCATTGCTATTTCCTCCACCACCATCATTTTCCGTGCATTCGATGAACTGGGCCTCAAAACCCAGAAATTCACCCGCGTCGTAATGGGTATCCTCGTCATCGAAGACCTTACCGCCGTATTGCTGATGGTGTTACTTTCGACATTATCGCTGAGCCAGCAATTTGCGGGATATGAATTGATCCAATCGAGCTTAAAACTCTTCTTTTTCCTCACAATCTGGTTTTTGGGGGGCATTTTCGTGTTCCCTACACTGCTGCGGCGCTACCGGCATCTGATGAACGACGAAAGCGTGCTCATTACATCGGTCGCATTATGCTTTGGAATGGTGTTCCTGGTCACGAAAGCGGGTTTTTCGGCCGCATTAGGGGCATTCATCATGGGCTCTATCCTGGCGGAAACCACCCACGCGGAAAAGATCGAGCATTTGCTAAAACCGGTTAAAGACTTGTTCGGAGCGGTATTTTTCATATCCGTTGGAATGTTGATCAATCCGGGCCTGCTGTTTGAATACGCAGTGCCGACTGCTATTCTGGTACTCGTGGTAATGCTCGGAAAAACGACATTCGTCACACTGGGTGCGGTAATTTCTGGACAGCCTCTGAAAAAATCGCTGCAATCGGGCATGAGCTTGTCCCAGATCGGTGAATTTTCGTTTATCATTGCAAATCTTGGCCTCTCTCTGAAAGTGACCAGCGGATTTCTCTACCCCATTGCCGTCGGAGTTTCGGTGATTACGACATTTGCGACACCTTACATGATGAAGGCCTCCGAACCTCTGTATGAATGGCTGGATAAACGCTTGCCCGAAAAGTGGCGGCTCTACCTCAACCGGTATAGTACCAGTACGGAGACCATTGCGCAAACGACCCAATGGAACGAAATCCTAAAATCCTACGCGCAGACAGTGATCCTGAACTCGGTGGTCGTGGTCGGCATTATCCTCGCATCCTCGCGCCAGCTCGCACAACAACTGCACACGCGCGTACCCGAGACATTCCTGACCAACTCTGTGCTCTTTGCCATCACATTCCTCCTGATCTCGCCGTTTCTCTGGGCATTGGTCTTCAAAAGAGGCAATCGGAAGGCCTATTCGGCGATCTGGCTAAGTCGGAAATACAGCCGAGGGCCGTTGTTAGTACTTGAACTTTCAAGAGTTGTCATAGCGATTTTGCTGATGGCCTTCCTGCTCAATTCGTTTTTCTCAACCCAAACGGCGTTCATTGTAGCGGGGGCTATTATGGTGCTTGGCTTCGCCATCTTTTACCAGAGGCTTCAACAGTTTTATCACAAAATCGAAGACCGTTTCCTGCAAAACCTCAATGCACGACAATTGGAAGGAAGTGGTAAGTCGAAAAGAATTCTCCTTCCCTGGGACGCACACTTCGCATTCCTTGAAGTGAGCCCCGACTCGAATCTGATCGGGAAAAGCTTGCAGGAGTTGAAAATCCGGGAAAACTTCGGGATTAACGTCGTGCTGATCGAGCGGGGGAGCAAGACCATTCATTTACCAAGACCAACGGAAGTGCTCTATCCCTGCGACCGCATCGAGGTCATCGGTACAGACGACCAACTGGACGTGTTCAGAAGCCACATCGAGGTAAGCACGAATGGCGACGTGTACATGGCGCACGAGGACAATGTCGTGCTCGAACGCGTTGAAGTGAAAACACAGCATAATATCCGCGGTAAAACTATCCGGGAGAGCCAGATCCGCGAAATGACCCACGGCATGATCGTCGGCCTCGAAAGAAACGGGGAACGTATTCTCAATCCGGATTCGTCGATGGTCATCGAAAACCAGGACGTGCTCTGGATCGCCGGTGACCGGGACCTGATCAAGGAGTTTATGGCCAATAAACCGGCTAATAATGAAGAGGAAGTAGAAGTTGCTACTCCTTGATAAGGCCTTGAAGACCGCCGGTATGCACTGCTACGATCGTCGTTCCTGCTTTGAAATAGCCCTTTTTCAGAAGATCAAATAGGCCGTAGAACATTTTCGCGGTATAAACCTGCTCCAACTGAACGTCAAATTCAGCCCGGAAATCTTGCATAAAAGCAAGCAGTTCACTGTTCCATTTCGCATATCCGCCGAAATGATAGTCTGTCAGCAATGTAAGATTTCCGGGCTCCTTATATTCTTTCAGGAGTTGATGAATATCTTCTTTGAGAAAATCACCTCCCCTTAATACTGAAAATGCAAGTACGCTGGCTCCCGCCGAAAGGATTCCTGCTGCTGTGCCGCCTGTTCCAGCCGCCGTGGCGATGTAATCCGGCATTGCTGCTAACTCATCCTTCACTTCGTCGACCATTTCGGCCGCTCCCTTTAATGCGAGTTCGGTAGTGCCGCCCTCAGGAATCAGATAGGGATTCCCAAAACGGGCGGAAACATTCAGGAGATAGGCTTCTGAATGCCTTTGCCTGTATTCCTCCCGCGATACAAAATGCAATTGCATTCCTTGCTTCCGGCAAAACTGAAGGGTTTCATTCTCCTTACCTTCCAGTTCCAGGCCACGGACAATGCCGATAGTTTTCAAACCCAACCCATTCCCTGCAGCGGCCGTCGCGTACAAATGGTTGGAATACGCACCGCCAAAGGTGAGCACCGCCCCAGCGCCCCTTGACCGTGCATCGAGTAAATTATATTTCAGCTTTCGCCATTTGTTGCCCGAAACAGTCGGATGAATGAGGTCATCGCGCTTTATATACAGCCGTACTTCTGCCTTCTCAGTGGTCGCATTAACGAGTCGTTGAAGGGGCGTAGGTACCGATGAACTTAGTAAATCCACTTATTTTGATAATTTTGTTAATAGTAACTCCCAAAAGAATGTCCGTAGAACTTGTTGATATTGCCTCCGAAGAGGACGATTTATTTGAACATTACCGCATTGTCGCTGACAAAGGCCAAAGCCTCATGCGGCTCGATAAATTCCTGAATCTTCACGTAGCCAACGCTTCCAGGACAAAAATACAAAACGGGATCGAAGCGGAGGCCGTAAAGGTAAATGGCCAACCCACGAAGGCTAGTTACAAGGTCAAGCCATTGGACGTGATCACGCTTTCACTCCCCGAACCACCGCGGGATACCGAGATCGTCCCGGAAAATATTCCGCTGAATATCGTGTACGAGGACGACGTGCTGATGATCATTAATAAGCCCGCAGGAATGGTCGTTCACCCAGCTTATGGCAACTGGACCGGCACCCTGATCAACGGACTGGTGTATCACTTCCAACAACTTCCAACCGGCAGAAACGGCGAAGGCCGACCAGGACTGGTGCACCGCATCGATAAAGATACCTCCGGATTGCTCGTCATCGCCAAAACCGAATTCGCGATGACTTTCCTCGCCAGCCAGTTTGCCGATCATTCGATAGAACGTACCTATCACGCATTAATATGGGGCGAACCCAAAGCCGAAAAAGGTACGGTTACGGGCCACATCGGGCGCAGCGCGCGCGACAGGCGCGTAATGGACGTATACGTGGATGGCAGCCAGGGCAAACACGCGGTGACGCATTACGAAGTAATCAAACCGCTTCGCTATGTTTCGATGATCAAATGCAATCTTGAAACCGGCCGCACGCACCAGATCCGTGCACACATGAAGCATATCGGGCATCCTATCTTTAACGACCCGATGTACGGGGGAGACAAAATCCTGAGGGGCGTGTCGGGCGGCAGTTATAAAGCGATGGTGGAGAACGGTTTCAGCCTCATTCCCGGACAGGCGCTGCACGCGAAATCGCTCGGGTTCATCCATCCTACTACCCGCCAATGGATCCAATTCGATACGGAATTGCCTGAAAACTTCCGGGCAGTCCTCGAAAAGTGGGAAAACTATGTAAACTCTCAGTAGGAAATAGTATATTCTGGATTCTTAACCTTTCTAATCAATAAACCACTAACATGAATATTTCGACCAGGCAGGGAACAGCAGAGGATATACCCGCAATTTTTGAATTGGTGAAGGAGCTTGCGATATACGAACGGGCACTAAACCAGGTAACCAATAATGTCGACAAAATGACCCGTGATTACAACGAAAAGCTCTTCGATTTCTTCGTTGCCGAAGTGGATTCAAAGATCATCGGGCTTTGTCTTTACTATTTTCGTTACTCCACTTGGAAGGGAAAACGACTTTACATGGAGGATATTATCGTAACCGAATCCATGCGCGGCAATGGGATTGGCAAAATCCTTTTCGACGCTACGGTTGTAGCTGCAAAGAATGTAGGCTGTACGGGAATGATGTGGCAGGTGCTCGATTGGAACACGTCCGCGGTTAATTTTTATCGCAAATACGGCACCAATTTCGACAATGAATGGATCAACTGTAACCTGGATTTTTAAGGATCGAAGCTGTTTATAAAGGTTGGCCGGCCCGTTATTGCAACAGGTCCGGCCTTCTCTCTTTCGTTCTTTTAAGCGACTGCTCATAGCGCCACTCCTCAATCTTCGCTTCATGCCCCGACATCAGAATTTCCGGCACTTTATGGCCTTCGAAATCCGCGGGACGCGAATATACCGGCGGCGCGAGCAGATTATCCTGAAATGAGTCCGTTAATGCGGAAGTTTCGTCGTTCAAAACGCCAGGGATAAGGCGGATAATGGCGTCGGCAAGTACGGCTGCGGCGAGTTCTCCGCCTGATAACACATAATCTCCAATGCTGATTTCCTTCGTTACAAACATGTCCCGCACGCGCTGGTCTACCCCCTTGTAATGTCCGCAGAGCATCATCAAGTTGCCTTTCAGCGAAAGCTGGTTCACCATCCGCTGCTGCATTTGCTCACCGTCAGGGGTAAGGTAAATGATCTCGTCGTATGCCCGCTCGCTCTGTAATGCACGTATACAACGCGCAATCGGCTCGATCTGCAACACCATTCCCGCACCACCGCCGAACGCGTAATCATCAATTGTACGGTGCTTATTGGTCGAATAATCGCGGATGTCGTGGATTACGACTTCCACGTGATTGCCCTGCTGTGCCCGCTTCAATATCGAATGTGCAAAAAAGCTGTCGAGCAGGCTGGGAACACAGCTCAATATGTCAATCCGCATCATCGGGAGTGCTTTCTGATGAGTTATCGAGATAAACTTCCAATAAGCCTTCGGGCAAATTCACCAGCAGTGATTTAGTTCCCTTATCCGCTTTGATCACAATATCATTCGCCGTCGGGATGAGCACTTCCGAGCCCTGGTAATCCATCGCGATCAGGTCCTGCCCATTCAAGGAATACACCTCGCGCACAATGCCCAACTCACCTTTTGTTTCATCCACTACTTTAAAGCCTTTGATTTCGTGGTAATAGAACTCGTCGTCGCCAAGTTCCTGCAAATTTTCCAGCGGCAGATAAAGCGAGCTTCCTACGAGCGCTTGGGCTTTTACAATGGTATCAACATCCTCGAATGTCACAATTGCATTGCTCTGTTTTTGGAGGTTGATATCTTCAATAAAATAAGGCACCAATTCCCCCTTGATCTCAATATAAACCGTTTCCAGGTCTTCATAATCATCCGGATAATCCACATCCAGATAAATTACCACATTGCCGGAGGTGCCGTGGGTCCGTACGATATAGCCCAATAAATAACAGTTATCCTGTGTCATTTGCGGGATTTCAAATTTTGGTTCTGTATAAAACAATATGAGTCTGTGCGGAACACCGACAGACCCATAGAGCATGTATGTAACATGAAATTATTCTGCTGACTCTTCCGCCGGCGCATCGGCTACCGGAGCTTCTGCTGCATCTGTCGCATCAGCAGCTTCATCAGCCGCCTCCTCAGTTGCAACTTCTTCCGCAGGAGGAGTGTTTTTCTTAGCGATAGCCTCAGCACGAGCTTCGTTAACTTTGCGCTCTGCGTCAAGTTTCGCTTTCTTGTCAGCCTCTTTCTGCTGTGCCAAAGTGTCGGCAGCAGTAGCTTTACGGTCTGTTTTAGAGCCTTTCCACTCTTCGAAACGTGAATCTGCAACTTCTTGCGTGATAGCACCTTTCAAAACACCTACTTGCAAGTGCTTGCGGAGCAATACACCTTCGTGTTGCAAAATCGAACGAGCTGTGTCAGTTGGCTGAGCACCTTTCAAAAGCCAGTCAACTGCTTTGTCTGATTCCAAAACGATGGAAGCAGGGTTAGTACCCGGGTTGTAAATACCCAGTTTTTCGATGAAGCGACCATCACGTGGTGCTCTGGCATCTGCGACTACGATATCATAGATCGCTTTCTTTTTGCGTCCCCGACGCGCTAATCTGATTTTAACTGCCATTTGTGAATTTGAATTTTGGGAACTCGTCCCGTAATTAAACAGGGTGCAAAGGTACGAAAATAACTTATAAATAATAAGTCATTTTCGTAATTAACAGGGTGCAAAGATACGAATAAAAAAAGGGAGACAATTTCTCGTCCCCCTTTCGGTGTGTTAGTGCAACTACTAGCGACGGAAACCAGCCGGATAAGTAGAGCGGATTGTATTGTTAGGCAGGATCTTGATCTCTACCCGACGGTTAGATTGAAGACCTTCCACTGTTGTGTTTTCTGCGATCGGACGATATTCACCGTAGTACTCAGTGATGATACGGCTAGGATCTGTCAAACCAGCGCGAACCAGGAAGCGTTTCGCTGCATCCACACGGCGACGCGACAGGGATACGTTGTAGCTATCCGAAGCCCGGGCATCGGTGTGCCCCACGAGTACGATGCGGCAATTGGTACGCATGTTCAGCAGTTCAACCACTTTGCTGAGTGTTTCTTTCGAAGCATTGCGGATAATCGCTTTATCGGTATCGAATTCGATGTTGCTGAACAACGCCTCGCATTCGTCTTTCGGCAGGTTATTTTTGATAGCATCGCGGATGATTTTATCGATATCCAATGCTACACCACCACCGGAAACAATGCTACCCGCAGGAGTATTCGCTTCTTTATCGAACAGGTCGGCTACGCCGTCACCGTCAGAGTCAGTATAAAGACGTGGATCAACCGGCTTAGGCATGTTAGCTTTTGCGATGGAGTCCGCATCGTTCATAGTTGGGTTGTAAGGTACCGGAATCAGCTGCTGAGGATTAGCCCAACGCAGGTGGTAACGACCTGCGGCAGCATCGTATTTTCCGTCTTTCGCTCTTACAGCGTTTTTACCTAACTTATAAGTTAATGCGAGGGAAACAAATCCGTAAGCATCGTTTCTTGAATCACCTTTGGCGAATGTCCAGATCCCTTGCTGCGAAACGTAGTCACTCAAATCGCCTACGGTTGCATCCAGTTTCTCGGTATTTACAAAGTTGTGAGTGTAATCGATACCAAGGTCAAACCGTGATGACAATTCGTAATGCAAGGCGAAACCTACCGGCACTACCCATTCGCGTGTGTAAGTGGATCCGTTGCGTTCCCATTTACCGGCTGTTTTTGAACTGGCATCTGTATTGGTTGAAAAATTACCATCGATTCCCTTCGTAACATTAGTATAATCGACGTCGGTATGGTAATAGATGATTCCCCCTCCCAAATGCGCATCCAATTTCCAGCGACGGAACTTATTGTAGCCAAGTAGCAAACGATTCACGTTCAATGTACCATCCAAAGTCAGTTGAACAAACGACGGGCTATTGAAAGTGGCGCTGTAAGTATCACCGCTCAATGAGCTGTAATGGTTATCTTTAGCGCCTTGCAAACGACCGTTAACGCCCGTCAGCTGGATACCGAACAGAGGAGTGAGCTGCTTGTTCAATGAAAGCCCCCACGCGCCTGTTAGCTCTTCCCGGTCTCCACGCTTGAAGCCATTATACTGGGTCAAATCTCCGAAGAATTTTGTAATACCTCCGTAACCTGTGATTGACCAAGTATTCATTTTATTTGGTCCTTCATAGGTGCGGTTTTGAGCCTTCGTATTGTAGCTCAGGAGGGTAGAACAAAGCAAAGCAACGTAAAGATTCTTTTTCTTCATGGGAAACACGCGTTATGTGATTCAATTCAATATAGCATTATACATAAATTCAAAAATCAGAAAAAAGGCCAAAGCCTGTAAGCCGGGTTCTGTGACTTCGACCGGTTACCCGATCTCTGCTCCTGCCATTTATCCAGGATTCCGGTCACCCGAAATCTCTAACGATCTACCCGTGTCGGCGCCCCGAGGGGACAGGGACGAGTAGCCCCGTGAACCAACACCTATTTGATCTTTCAGCCCGTAAGGTTTACCATGCATTCCCTGTCACCAGGAAACCGGTGGGCTCTTACTCCACCTTTTCACCCTTACCGAGGCATACAAAAAATATGCCAGGGCGGTATCTTTTCTGCGGCACTTGCTGTCAACGAACCGTCACCAGTTCGCTGCCTTCCTGTTAGGAAGTACGGCACTCTGCGCTGCCCGGACTTTCCTCCCCGGTTAAAAAACCGCAGCGGCAGGACAGCTTAGACCTTTCCTCTGACCACAAAGCTAAGAAATACTTTCTTTCGATCAGCAGTCAATATACCATAAAAAGTAAAAAAATATGGCACTTATGCTGAATATTGTACAAATTTTTGATCAGATTCCCTTCAATCCGTCGACTTTCAAATTTACTCTCCCGGTCGCAAATACAACAGAATAAAGATGTTTCGGAGTAAGGTAAACCTTATCGGGTACAATATCGGAAAGTATTCCTTTTACAACTACCCCTTCGGTGACTTTATAGTTGGCGAGCGTTTTCTGAATCGTGTTTTTTGCGTCGGCAATCTGGCCTCCGACCGGAAACACCATCCGCTTTTCCATCATCCTGCTGAACTGCCCCTGTAGAAGCCAACCCGCCGTCCGGACGATCGAATTTTTGGTATCCAGGTCGTAATCAAGGCTTTTGAGTGACAGCTGCTGCGTTGCGGAGTCATAGTAAGGGACTCCCTTTAGATAAATATCGCCGCTAATACTGCCTTTCAACCCGGCCTTGATCACCAGCCGGTCATTCTGTCCGTACATTTCAATGGAAGTAACCTCTACATGATATTTCCCTCCTAAAAACGAGAATTTCTCCCCGGCAAACTGTTTGGTAGCCAGCCTGGCAGCGTCTTCGTAAGACACGAGGCTAATCAATCCGATCTTGAAATCATCCTGAACCTTATCGACGATCTTCAGGTCCGGCAACTTCTGCATAGGAGCCACGGCCGGTTTTACAGCCGACGTAATAGTTTGGGTATACCCTTTAATACCAATGATCGAATGGAGAACATTGTTTTTCGCAAGCAGCGGCGTCATTTCCACACCAGTGGGCCTGACTACCAGCCAGGTATCATATTCCTTCGCTAGCATCACAGGCTGACGCGCAATATTCCAGGCCAGCTCCGCATTCTTTTTCAGTTCTAGGTTCGAAGCCACCTGTTCGTCGATCGCGTCGGTGATCTTCTCAAAATTCTTATTGAGCATCCGGCTCACCATGCCTTTAATAGGAACATTGATGCCCGCCACGCGGATGTTCGGTTCGCTGATCCAGTCATAACTATCGACATAAGTCTCCGATTTGATCTGCCACGACGGCATAATACCTATTTTAGAGATCAGCCGGATGCGGATCGAGAACTCGGTATCCTTGTAACCCGACATCGTCACACCCAACGGACTAATCTTGTACCCGGCGCTTACCCAGATCTTCAGTGGAACTTCAAATAGGAACGACGAATCAATCGCCACAACCTTGATCGGGCTGATCTTCCAGACCTTCGCTTTCAGATTGTCGTTACCTTCATCCTCGTAACTGGTATCATCGTAGATCAACCCTTTGATCTGGTTGTTGATCTGCTTTTCGATTTCCGCTACCGGAATCTCGACCGGCACATTCAGTACCGACAAATGTTTCTCGTTCTGGATCTCCTTATCCGAATATTTGTATTCTTCCATAGGGGCCTTAGGGGAGGTTTTCTTAGAACCGCAGCTCCAAAAAACGACGGCTGCCAACACGATTACCAGAAAATAACCGCGCCTGACGTATACTTTACTTGATTTTGACGAGGGTTGCACCGTATCCGAATTTCTCTTTTAATGCATCTTTAAAAAATTGCACATGCTGGTTCCTGCCCAGCCTGCGGTGCAGCTCGTTTTTCAGAGCTCCGCTGCCTGCGCCATGTATAAACGTAATTTCCTCCATTCCATTGGCAATGGCCGATTCCAGGCTACTCTCGAAAACATCCAGCTGCTTTTTCAGGATTGCATCGCTGGACAGGCTTTTATGATTGTTGACCAATTTTTCGATATGCAAATCAATCACCTGCTCCGGTTTAGGAAGGCTGTTCTGCTCGGGGGCGGCCTGTCCCAGCATTCTCGCCTTGATTTCGCCCGCAACATCCTCCGAAATGCCGGGAGTTTCACGTTTCAGGTTCTCCTCATCAAGTTGATATACAAACCCTTCTTTTCCCAACACAGGCACCTTGCCTTTGTTTTTATAAAACGACTGCGCGCGGCAACGGATGCGCTTGTTCAATGCAACAGGCAACTGGTAATTGCCCTCGCGGAAATACAATGCATGGATATCGAACACCGGCCAGGATTCGAAATCCTTCATTTCCACTTCGGTCAGCTTTTGCGAGGTCCGTGGTTGCAGCACCCCGGCAGCCAATCCCTTGTTCACCGATTCAGAAGCGGCTACGGCTGTGAATGGCAATATCCAGTCAGTATTATTAATGACATGTACAGTTAACGTGCGGTCGTTCACGGAAATGAATGCCAGGTAAATACCTTTTTCCGCAAAGGGTGCATTGCGTGGAACGATCACATCCGCGCGGGCGGCCACCGCTTTCACTTCTTCGGGTTTCACCATCCGCTGTAATTCCACGGGCGAAATAGTAACAATTTCATTTCTCAGGACAGGAATACGAAATCCGTCCTCAATTTCGATTTCAACCACGTTACCAGGCAAAAAAGCGTAAATAACGCCCTCTTCCCTGCCGTGAACCAGTCGTACTTTATCTCCGATATTCATAGTAAATGTTGCTTTTTCGTCGTCTGAACAGTTTGGGGGTTCAAACAATATTTTTAAAAATAAAACGGCTTAAAACCGACACCCTTGCTGCTAAACTGCAACGCTGGCGCCGGGATTTTCAGGGAATTGGCCAGAAAACCCAGCGTCTTAACAAACTTGTTCCGGGTTTTGATCTTCGTGAGATCGATATCCAGTGACAAATAATATTGCCGGTAAGGACTGTAACCCATTTCGATACTTACGTCTTTCTGGGCCGAAACCATATTCTGGATACCATAACCTACTGAGAAACAAAGCCAGGCTGGCCAATTGGAGCCTTTGAAAAATGATTTCGGACTGGCAGAGAACCAGTAGGTTTGACCATTGTAATCTTTCAGCCAGCGCTCCGACCAGCTACTCCCGAGCAGTTCCGGCCGCACGTGCGCCAGCGAAGTATAATGAAATGAGAACTTAGGCTGAATACGTACCTCGTCCCACAATGCCACCTGCCCGAGATACAGCACCGAACCCGTCATGTTCGCGATCATGTCGCCGGGAGAAAAACCATAGTCCGGCGAGAAGCCGTCCAGGATTTCAATCGGTGTCTGAAAAATCACTCCGGAAATGGCGCCGTAAACAAGCATCTGCCTTTTCGAAATACCCGTCTTTTTGTACAACGCCGCCGTGTGCCGGGCAATCTGGTACGATGTGTAAAGGTGCCCCATTTTGTCCATTTGCAGCCACTCGTGACTATCGTCCTGGATGGTGAACTTCGTCAGCGGGTTCTTGTACCATGACTTGCTAAGCCCATAAAGCGTTCCCAGATAAATACCCGATTGGGCCGCAAAAATACCGCGGAGCAGTTTATAATTGGGCCGCACGACAGGCCCATTTTCCCGGACAGTCGTGTCCCGGGCGATCGTATCGGCGGGCGGCACGGGTACCTGTGCGTACGCCGGAGACGGCACTCCGGCCAACAGGCCAGTTAGTAAGCAATAAAGAGTAAAGCGCATTCGATCATATCGGGAGCAGAGATCAATAACCGCCATGGTATTTTCTCAACCCCCATTCTGCGCCCAGCAACACTACAAGCAGGAAGAACAGCCATTTCAGATAGATCAGCTCAACCATATCTTCGGTACTGTCCAGCCTGTCGGCCGGGCGGTCAGTTTTAAGTTTTTGAATAAATTGTTGCAGTAATGCAGGCGTCATAAATGTGCCGCCCGACCGTCGCGCGAGATCGCGGAGCATTCCGAAATCCGCCGTCGTATTGCTCAGCTCAAGATCCGCGTTACGGATCACAAACTGCCCTGATACATTTTCCTGCTTTCCTTTCAAAGTGGTGGAAGCCGCATACCGGTAAACGCCGTCCGCCAGCCCGCTCACATTAAACCGGGGTGTTTCCTTCGTATGTGTGTACGTGAATTGCTTGCTTTTGCCCTTTTCATCCACCACGTCCAGTTTTACCACCTGACCGAAAATCGGCTCGTAAATGTCGTTGTAAACCTCTGTCTGAAATGCCACCTGCTCGCCTGCTTCAAACTCGTTGCTGATCGGATATACACGGAATTTCCGGCGGTCTTCCTTCACCGAAAGCACCTGGATCAGTTTCTGGAACAGGTTATCCACTACTTCCTGTTTGCCGGTTTGGGCAAATTCCTCCTGCCGCCATTGCCAGATCCCCTCTCCCGCCAATACGGCCGTTTTTTGGTCTCCATTGGTATTTAAAACCAGAAGTGGTTTGTTGGTATTGAGCGTTCCTACTTTCTGGTATAATATGGTTTCAGTACCCGACGACACATTGTATTCGCCGAAAGGCACCGAAAGCGGAGGAAGGCGTTCCAATAATTTCAGGCTCTCTGCATCCAGGTTCAGCTGAGTAAACGAAGGATTAAACCGTGCCGTGACCTTATCAATCTGGTTATTTGCGGAAGCATTGATAAACAGCGACCGGTTCAGCGAGCTGACCAGCGGCACCGCCGATTGATTTCCCAAAATGAAAAACAAAGGCATTTTAGCATCCAGAAACTTGCGGACCTGCGCATTACCCAATCCGAGTACATTAGGAATCTGATGCAGGATCACCAGGTCGTAAGGCTTTGTACTGGCCGGTGGATTATTAGCAATGGACAGAATATTGATATCCAGCTCATAGTTATCATTCGCCTCGATCACACTCCGGATACTTTTAATATCGGGGTGCGGCGCAAGCGCCATGAGCAAGATCTTTTGCCGGCCATCGATAATATCAATATAAACGTCCTTCCGGTTGTTCCTGCCGGAAGTTTCTCCCGAAACTGCACCCAATTCAATGGTATAGTGCTGAACGCCCTTTTGTGCAGAAGATGTCTTAAAATCAAATGCTTTGAAATAATCCGCACGGTCGATGACAACCGGCTGGCTTTGAATCACGCGGCCATTTTGTTTCAGAGTCACCGTGGTACTTTTGCCCTGCAACCCGTTTGCTGCGATCTCGGCCCGCAAAGGGAACTCATTACCCAAATATGCGATGCGGTTACTAACGACGTCTTTCACCCGGATATCCAGCTTCGGCACCGAGTCTCCCACCGCCAGCGTATTGACTCTGAACGGATAACGGTTATAGGTCGGCGATACGCCCTGGTTCACGATACCATCCGAAAGCAATACCACGTCCGTCAGGTTGCGGCCTTCGAAATTCGTGCGGACCGTTTGTAGCAGTCCCGCCAGGTTGGTTTTGTTTTGATTAAATGCAAGGGAATCTGCATTGTTCTCGGTGCCGCCAAGCGATTCAATGCTTACCTCGAAGCCGGAATCGTTCAGCTCGCGAACAGCGGCCCTCACCTGCTTCATCGCGGCCGGCCCGTACTTACCAACAGATTCGGAGTTGTCAATCGCGAAAACGATCTTGGCCTTGTCGACCGAAGTTTGCGTGCGCCGCACCAGCGGACTCAGCAGCAGGAAGCAGATCAATGCCACCGCAATTCCACGCACAGCTGCCAGCGCATAGTTCAGTTTCTTACCCCAGGCCGCTTGCGGCTGATACAGCAGCCAGGCATAGGCCAGGCCCGCGAGCACGCAGAAAATGATGAACCAGTAAGGGGTTTGGAATATGAGCTCTGACCGCATGGATTGGAATTCAATAGCTGGCGACGTTACAATATACAATGAAACCGCCAGCTATTTACTAACGAAGAAAGACTCTATGTTAACATACCACCGTCGACCTGGATTACCTGGCCGGTGATATAGCGCGACATGTCGGAAGCAAGGAACACGCAGGCGTCAGCCACTTCTTCGGGCTGGCCTCCGCGCTTCATCGGGATCGACTGTTTCCAGTCTTCCACCGCCTTCGCATCTACTGCATCGGTCATTTCGGTTTCGATAAAGCCTGGCGCTACGGCATTCGAGCGGATATTTCTGGAACCCAATTCCAATGCAATGGATTTGGTAAAACCGATGATACCCGCCTTCGAAGCAGCGTAGTTCGACTGCCCTGCATTACCGCGTATACCTACTACCGATGTGATATTGATGATCGACCCGCTTTTCGCACGGATCATGGATTTCGTAGCGGCTTTGGTAAGGTTAAAAACCGATTTCAGGTTGATGTTCACCACCGTGTCCCATTGCTCTTCGCTCATACGCATGAGGAGCCCGTCACGGGTAACGCCTGCGTTGTTGATGAGCACATCGAGCTTGCCGAAATCGGCGATAACGTCGGTAACGAGCTGGTCCGCAGCCTGAAAATCGGATGCATCCGAGCGGTAGCCTTTCGCTTTCACGCCGAACGCTTCCAGCTCTTTGGCCAAAGCCTCGCCTTTTTCGACGCTGGACAGATATGTAAACGCGACATCAGCACCTTCCTGAGCCAGGCGCAGCGCGATCGAACGTCCGATACCCCGCGAAGCTCCTGTTACCAATGCAACTTTATTTGCTACTAACTTCATAAATAGGATTAGAATCTGTCAAAATGTATACTGCCGGCAAAAATAGGATATTGGGCAGAGACCGGCAAATAAACGACCTATGGTACTTTATTACAAAATGATGTAATATTCAGGCAAAAAACCTTCTCCAACCATTTAACTTACACTAACATGAACACTACAAATGTCCAGAAAACATCAGGAGCCTTCATTGCCGCATCGTGGATCGCATTGGGCGTGGGAATGGCAGGCTTCATCATCGGCCTCTGGCGCTCGGAAATGCTGCTGAGCGAAAAGGGATATTATTTTACGGTATTGATGTACGGGCTTTTTGCCGCAGTATCGGTCCAGAAGAGCGTTCGCGACCGTTTGGAGGGTGTCCCGGTGACCGGCATTTATTACGGTATCGCCTGGTTTTCGACGATTCTCGCCATTGTGCTGCTTGTCGTCGGCCTCTGGAATGCGACACTGCTTCCCAGCGAAAAGGGCTTCTACGCATTCGCCTTCCTGCTAGGCATTTTCGGCGCCATTGCGGTTCAGAAAAACACCCGTGATTCACAGATTTTCGAAACCGGTAGCTCATTTTCCAAACCTTCTGATCATTGATACTGTTAAGCCGTTACATTTAATTTTTGAAACTAAATTCAGGTAATGGCAGAAATAATAAAAACAGCCCTGATCACAGGTGGTTCAAAGGGAATAGGATACGGCATTGCCGAAGCGCTCATCCGCGACGGCATCCGTGTCGCAATTACAAGCCGGTCGCAGCAGAATGCCGACGAAGCGGCAAAGGCGTTGAACAAAATCCGCGAGGGTTACGCATTAGCCATCGAATCCGACGTCAGAAATCTGGCTTCGCAGGAAAAGGCAGTACAAACCGTACTCAGCCAATGGGGCCGGCTCGATTACTTTATCGCCAACGCCGGCGTCGGCCATTTCGCACCAATCCAGGAGCTTAGCGCTGAATTGTGGCAGGAAACCATCGATATTAACCTCACCGGCGTGTTTTTCAGTGCAAAAGCATCCATCGCAGCACTGACGGAGTCCAAAGGGTATTTTATCAATATTGCCAGCCTAGCGGGCACCAACTTCTTTGCGAATGGTACTGCCTACAATGCCAGCAAGTTCGGTTTGGTAGGCTTCTCACAAGCCATGATGCTCGACGTACGCAATGCGGGCGTGAAAGTAACGACCATCATGCCGGGTTCCGTCGCGACGGAGTTCAACAACCACGAGCCATCCGATAAAGACGCCTGGAAAATCCAGCCCGAAGACATCGGCCAGATCGTATCCGACCTCGTCAAAATGCCGGCGCGAACGCTGCCTAGCAAAATCGAGGTGCGGCCTACGACACCGAAATAAACCCGTCGTCGGAATTTTTGGTCAGGTGTAGTCAAGTGTTGTCAGGTGTGGTCATTGATAGTCAGGAATTGTCATTGGTAGTAGAATATTGTAAAATATAGAGAGGAGAACTTGACCATGCTGACGATAAATGACTACACCTGACAACACTTGACTACTGACTACACTTGACTACATCTGACTACACCTGACTACACCTGACAACACCTGGCAATGCCTGATCACATCTGACTACTTCCGACTACTCCTGGACCAGGATGCATAAAGTGAGAACATCAACCCACAAGCCGCCAGCAGCAGCAGTGGAACTTTGTACAAAATCAGCAAGGTAAGGCCTACAAAACCAAACAGGAAGACTTGTATGGCATTCTCCGGCAGCCCTGCTCTTTTATAAAAATATAGGTGGGAAACTATGAGGATCGTTAAGCCCAGCAGGTACAACTGTGCCACCTCCGCAAAGCCGAGGGCGCCACTACGAAGCATCACCACCGTTTCGGGGACGATCAGCACCAAATGCGCTGCCACTACCCTACCCCAACGCCTCCAGACCGGCACAGGTAACGACCGGCCCCAAAGCCAGATTTCAGCTTCCCATTGATACAACTCCAATGAAAGCCCCAGATTGAGTAAATAAGCCAGTGACATTCCCACGGCCGGCATGCGAATGTCGTATTCACCAGTGCTGTAATAGAGCATTGTTCCCGCCGCCACCAGCATTGCACCCATTTTACCTACTAATAAGGTAATCCCACGTTCCCGTACGAGCCATTCCATCGACCAATAAAGCCATGACGATGGACGTGGGAATGGCCATTTGATAATGCTTTTACCTTTAACCGGCACATACAAAACCGGTTTCCGAACGCGCCATTCGGCAGTTAGGGTAAGAACGAGTATTAATACAAAATAAAAAGGAATAACCGGCCAGAGGCGTGCCAGTAGCTTGTCCTGAATAGCGATGACGAGCAGGTAAGCCCCGTAATAAAGAATGGGTTGAAGAAGACCCAATGCCTGGCCTGCAAACCTTCGCGTACGTACGATCGCAGGCCAGGTACGCGCGTGATAGATGAAGGTATATTCCGGCAGCCTCCAGGTATTAACCAGGAACTGAACACACAACAGACTATAACCCAGCCAGATCACAAAAAGACTGAGCATTCCATAAGTACCTGTCAGAAAAAATACCGCGAATGCATGATGCTCATTGGCGCTCAGAAACCCGAAAAGTACACCGAGCAACACCAGAAACATTCCGGCCCGCTGTCTGAAAAACGCCGAAACCGTGGAGAGCAGCAGCATTTTCATAGCGCATCCGTAGCTACCAGTGTTTTGTTCTTCAACCGAAAACTCCGGGAAACATGTAGCCCCTCCTGTTCAAAAAGCTGGTGCGACGATAGCAGAAACGTTACACCGTTATGATGGTATTCTTTGATCAGTTCGAAAAGCACTTCGCGGGCTTCGCGATCGATCGTAATGAGCGGTTCGTCGAGGATAATGAGCGATGGATCGCCCAGGAATGCCAGCAACAGGGATACCTTTTTCACCATCCCACTCGAACAACTGCCGAACGGGTTTTGGAGATAATTAATGCCGAATGCTTTAATGAGTTTGTCGCTTTGCCCGCGGGACGCGCGCTGTGCTTCGGCCACAAAGGCGATCAAATCCGCGGGCGTTAGAAACGAAGGATAAAGCGGCTCTGCCTCTCCGAGATTCAGACGAAGGCGGTACTCGACCGGGTGCTTTTTGAGGTCGTACTTATTATCAAGCCTGATATTCCCTTCAAATGGCAACATGCCCGCCAGCGTCCGAAAAAGCGTCGACTTCCCCGCGCCGTTTTCTCCCTGTATCCAGTAAATGCCTTTCTCAATTGCAAAAGCGGGGATTGAAAGGATTTCCCGCTCGCCATACCGCTGCGTGAGCTGACTGATTTCCAATACCATATCGCGGAATGGCCGTTATATTAAGGAACGATATTAAACTCGTCTTTCAACACCTGCAGTGCTACTGACTCTTCGTGACGGTAAAGATCCTTGTCGAAAAGCGCATTATGGCCGGCATTCTGCAAGCTGATCCAGCTGTGGGTCGCATACGGGTCGTAATTAAAATGTTTGAAACGATGTCCTGCATTGTTCATATCCGCAAACCATTTCACCCCCACATCCAGGCGGTCGTAGGCCCCGAATGCGGCTCCTTTGCCAACAGGCATAGTGTCCTTACGTGTTTTTTCCAGATCGATCATCGCCACATACTCATTCAGCCTACATTCGGGCAACGGCCATGGCGCGGTACGGTCGACCACGAGCTTGTACTCGCCTGTGCGGGCTTGCGGATACCTGGCAGCCAACTGCATCAGTTCCTGGTAATCCGGCTTATATTCGGTATATCTTTCTGAATCACAAAGCCCGGCTTCTCTCGCAGGGCATACCCAGCACTGCCCGATACTGCCGATGCCCGACGCGTCGCCGATGCCATTCAAATACTCCCCTACCAGGTCGCTTTTAAAATACACATCATTATGAATCACGAGCAGGTATTTCTGGTCCGATTTCTCCCAGGCATATTGGTAACGTACTGCGTGGCGGTACCGCTTGAAATTCAGCAGAAAGTCAAATTTTACGTTTTTTGTCCAAAGCCAGACATTGGGTTTATAGTAGACGATCTTATCCCCGAAATGATCAAAAATGAATTTGAAATTCGGTGGCTCCGGCTGCTTGGCTTCTTCTACAAAATAGATTTTATTGATCCATTGATGCGAATGCTTCATGAGCGTCAGCAGTGTAACGGCCGTCTGATACGGCTTCCCGTAGGCGTTGATTGCCACATCCACACATGCTTTTGGAGAGTTCATCATCGTGTATGTCTTTCTTTTTCTTAATAAATAGCCAAAGGTTGCTATTAAATCAGAAACGATCTGTTTTTCGTTTGAAAAAATTAGTAAGTGAATTGAGGCCACTTAACCAGCCGCTTTTCAGACGCCTGTCTACAAATATTTCAAAATAAGACACTTCAACCAACAGATCATACGAAATTTCATATTTTCATTGATCACAAATTCCGCGGGACGTATATTTGAAAAAATTTTAATTAATCCGCGGATTCATTTTTAAAATTTTACAAAACTACACTTACCATTCATAAACCCGGACACCATGAACACTAACCGCCGCTCCTTCCTCCGCCTGTCGGCCTTCGCTCTGCCTTTTACACGCGTCAATCAGCTTTTTGCCAAAACACCTGCGCCCGGCGCTCCGGTGGCCGGCACTCCGGCGCCCGGCACTCCCGTGGTTATCTCCACCTGGGATAGCGGTCAAATTTCAAATGCAGCGGCATGGCCGGTTCTGGAAAAAGGAGGCCGGGCCCTCGACGCCGTGGAGCAAGCCGCTATCGCCATTGAAGACGATATCAACTGCTGCGTAGGTCTGGGCGGAAACCCCGACCGCGACGGCCATGTGACACTGGATGCATGTATTATGGATGAAAAGTCGAACTGTGGTGCCGTGGCATTCCTGGAAAGGATCAAACACCCGGTGTCTGTCGCCCGCAAGCTCATGGAAACAACCCCGCACGTGTTTTTAGTGGGTGCCGGTGCTCAGCAATTTGCATTGGCGAATGGTTTTAAACTAGAATCCGGCAAACTTTCACCGGACGCTGAAAAAGAGTACAAAAAATGGCTCAAAAAAGCAGAATACAAACCGGTCATCAACATAGAACATAAACAATCGAAAGGCCACGGTCCTTTCGCCCCCGCGCGACTCGACAACGGCGATTTCAACCACGATACCATGGGCACCCTCGCATTGGATGCACAAGGCAACCTCTCCGGCATGTGCACCACCAGCGGTATGGGCTTCAAAATGCGTGGCCGCGTGGGCGACTCCCCTATTATCGGCGCCGGGCTCTTTGTCGACAATGAGATTGGCGCAGCCACTTCGTCGGGACAAGGCGAGGAAGTGATCCGCGTGGCCGGCACCCATTTGGTGGTCGAGTTCATGCGTAATGGCTCCTCACCGGAAGAAGCCTGTAAAAAAGCAGTTGAAAGGATCGTAAAACGTGACCCCGAAAGGGCCAAGACTTTTCAGGTAGGCTTTCTGGCCATTAACAAGCAGGGGGAGGTCGGTGCCTATTCCGTCCAGCCCGGATTTGCCTATACCATCACTACCGGCGATGGCAAGGGTAAAGTAGTGGCTTCCAAAAGCTATCTATCGTAGTCCCTCAGATAGAAATATTTACCTAACACTTAACCATTACAATGAACCTTAAATCGACAGCAGCTCTTCTGGCAGGGCTGCTAATGGCGTCCGGATCGTATGCGCAGCAGCATTCGGAGCAAAATCACTCCAAATACGTTGCACCTGCCGATCCGCTCGTGCAGCAGAAGCTTTCCAAATGGCAGGATATCAAATTCGGACTGCTGATGCACTGGGGAACATACAGCCAGTGGGGCATTGTAGAATCATGGTCACTGTGCCCGGAAGACGAAGGCTGGTGCGAACGCCGCGGGCCGCATGCACACGATTGGTTCGAATATAAGAAGGCTTACGAGGACATCGCCAAAACTTTCAACCCGGTCAAATTCAACCCTGAACGCTGGGCGAAGGCGGCCAAAGGTGCCGGTATGAAATACGTGGTGTTCACCACCAAGCACCACGACGGCTTTTCGATGTTCGATTCGAAATATACCGACTACAAAATCACCAACACGCCATTCAAAACCAATCCGAAGGCCAACGTCACCAAGGAAGTACTCGCAGCATTCCGCAACGAGGGCTTCATGACGGGCACCTATTTCTCAAAACCCGACTGGCATACCGACTCCTACTGGTGGCCTTACTTCCCGCCAAAAGACCGAAACGTTTCTTACGATCCGAAGAAGCGCCCCGAAATCTGGAACAAGTTCAAAGACTTCACTTACAACCAGATCGAAGAGCTGATGTCGGATTACGGCTCCGTAGACATTCTGTGGCTTGACGGCGGCTGGGTACGCCCGTTCAACAGCATCGATACGACCATCAGCTGGCAGAAAACGATTCCTTACGACCAGGACATCGACATGGCGCGCATTGCTAAAATGGCCCGCTCGCATCAGCCCGGCCTGCTCGTGGTAGACCGCACCGTTACCGGTGAGTTCGAAAACTACGTAACACCCGAGCAATCGATCCCTGATCATTATATGTCCATCCCGTGGGAATCCTGCATGACAATGGGTGATTCATGGTCCTATATTCCGAAGGAAAATTTCAAATCGACCCAGAAACTGATTCACACCCTTGTTGACATTGTTGCAAAAGGTGGTAACCTCCTTTTGAACGTAGCGCCCGGCCCCGACGGCGAATGGCACGAAGAAGCCTACACGCGCCTGGAAGAGATGGGTAAATGGATGAATGTAAATGGAGTCGGTATCTACGAAACGAAACCGCTGGCTCCCTACCGCGCAGGCAAATGGGCTTATACCAAAAAAGGTAACACTACTTACGCATTCTACCTCGCCGAACCAGGCGAAAAGCTGCCAGCAAGCCTGAAACCGGAAGGCCTGGAAATCACGGCGAAAGCAAAAATCACATTTGCAGGGAATAAAAAAGCATTGAAAGTGAAGAACGGAGCGATTGAGCTGCCTGCTAAAACTGTGACAGAAGTAGGCACGCAGCCTGCTTACTTATTTGTGATTAACTAGGATTTCGGAGGAAACGACTTGTAGATTTCACCCCGGCTCAATACCCGTAAAAGTGTAACGTCGGGGTGAATGTATTCGATACCAATCCGCCAGTCACCGATGCTGATCCTGTAATAATGTCCGTGGCTCATTTGCCCTTCCATTTTGCGGTAGTCGAGCCCTGACTTTTCTAGATTCTGAGCGGCTTCAAGTTTTTCTATTACCTCGAAAACCTTGTTCTGGACGACTTTCGGCGCGTTTTTTAGATCTTTTTTAAACTTGTTGACGAAAAGTATTACCATCCCATTTCCTTTTTCAGGTCAGAAACCGGGAACCGGGGTTCATCCTTTTCGGCACGCATCAGCTCAAGCATGAAATAGTCATTCAGCTTTTCGTTTTCGATGATGGATAGGATTTGCAGCATTTCGGTTTCGCTCCAATTGCCACGTTGTTTCTTGACACTGAACGTCGGCGCCGGAATACCAATCTGTTCGGCCAGGTAAGCATTTTTATAACCCGATTTATTGATCAAAGTCGCCATATTCTTTTTCAATGCGATATAATTCTCAACGATATTTACCATAACGATCGATGATTTAAAGGAACTTGATGTTTCAATTTTCTAAATTAAAATTAAGATTTTTGTTGTGCACTATCAACTTTTCAACCAATACCTATTAATGAGCCTGCGGTGAGCAGAGAGGAACATGAGCAAAAAATTTGTGAACTCTCTTAAAAAAACGATCTTCACTCTCGATTTGCATCACCCCTATCTGTATCATCAGAAACACCTTTTCAAATGATCAAAAAAATATCCGGTCTCCTCTGCCTGACGGCGTCGATCGCTTTTGCCCAAACTCCCCCAAAACCTTACGGCGCATTGCCGGCGGCGCGTCAGATCGCATGGCACGAAACCGAAGTTTACGGTATCATGCACTTCACGCCTACCACCTTCGAAAATAAGGAGTGGGGCTACGGCGATGCAGATCCCAAGACTTTCAATCCAAGTGATTTCAATGCCGACCAGATCGTACAAGCAGCCAAAGCAGGCGGGCTTCGCGGTATTGTCCTTGTGGCGAAACACCACGACGGCTTCTGCCTCTGGCCGACCAAAACGACCGACTATAATATCACCAAAAGCCCGTTCCGGGACGGCAAGGGCGACCTCGTGCGCGAGATGGCAGACGCAGCACGCAAGCACGGGCTGAAATTCGGGGTATATTGCTCCCCCTGGGATCGCAATAATGCCAAATACGGTACACCGGAATACATTAAAATTTACCGTGAACAGCTTCGCGAATTGTACACCAATTACGGCGAGCTATTTATGTCGTGGCACGACGGCGCGAATGGCGGCGACGGCTACTACGGCGGCGCGAGAGAAAAACGTTCGATCGATAATACCACCTACTACCAGTGGGATTCTACCTGGACCAACTACACCCGCAAACTGCAACCGAACGCGAATATTTTCAGCGACATCGGCTGGGACGTCCGCTGGGCAGGTAACGAGGATGGCAGCGTAAACCCGACTTCATGGGCGACATTAACACCAAAGCCCTCCGAAGGCCAGAATGTGGCCGTACCGGGCCAGGCTAATGCCACCGAGAACCCTGGCGGAACCCGCGGCGGCAAGTACTGGATCCCCGCTGAATGCGATGTTCCATTGCGCAAAGGCTGGTTCTATCACGCAAATGAGAAGCCGAAAACACCCGAAAAGCTGTTTGACCTTTACCTGAAAAGTGTAGGACGCGGCGCAGCGCTGGACCTTGGCCTTGCACCCGACACCCGCGGCCAACTGCATAACGACGACCTCGTAGCCCTCAAAACGTTCGGCGACCATGTCAAAAACACTTTCGCGACAAACCTCATCGGTCGTGCGTCGTCGAAAGCGGTGAATGTGCGTGGTTACAACTCCGTTTACAGCGCCAAAAACCTGCTCGACGGCAAACCGGACACCTATTGGGCAACCGACGACGATTTCAAAACGCCGGAAGTGGTAATCGAAATGAATCAGCCGATCGTGTTCGACATCATCAGTTTGCAGGAATACATTAAACTGGGCCAGCGGATTGAAGAATTCGCCGTTGATGCCTGGATAGGAAACGAATGGAAGGAGGTATACAAAGGTACCAGCGTGGGTGCAAAGCGCCTTGCGAAACTCGACGTACCCGTCACTTCCAATAAGGTACGTCTCCGCATCACCAAATCGCCGGTTAGTATCGCAATCAGCGAGTTTGGGGTTTATAAGGATACTGAGTAGCGCATGCAATTATACAAAAGCGCCGGTTGAAAAATCATCAACCGGCGCTTTTGCTTTTATAACAGTGTAATTCTCAAATTTGTAAATGACTTTATTCTGGATATACGCCCTGCCAGATCGTGCTTATCCAGATTTTGTTGTATCAAAAAATTAACAAAAACATCTGTATCGAGATAGCATACTTAAATAATTACATCATTGGAATCATCTGCTAGTCTGGACAAATCGATGTTCTCATCTACTTTAAGCGATGGGTATTGTCTCTGTAAAGCCTTCATTTGAAGATACACGTCGTGTTGGTTCTTAGAAGCGGCACCTTCAATCTCTTCCACTGTTACCCTGATTCTCTTTTGTCCAAACATCGACAGAACTCTCTTCCAGAAACCTTCTGCCCATTCTTCCGGACTTACTTCGAATGTCGTTTGCATAGCTCATCAGGATTGTTTTTATACAAAAATAATACTATATCCTATTCCTTCACAAGCCGCTCCAACCGCGCGTACATTTCCAGCATCGCGCCCTGGTCGATGAGCGTTTTTACCGGTTTGCGGCCCAAGAGGTTTTTGCTGTCGCGCTCATCTTTCCAGATCCGCTCGGCATCTGCGATGAAGATTTGATAGTCGCCGGCCTGTGGATCAATTTTGTGGAGTTCTTCAAAACCGCGCAGCAACACCACATTGAACCAATAGTTGTCCGGCAACTTGTTGTTCTTGTAAAAATGCCTCTTTGAACCTTCCGCTAATGCCCTGGCTTCGTCCAGGTATTCCTTTTTACCTGTGATATTGTGCAGCAAAACCGCCGATTGCAGCATGGTGCCTGTATTGTAGGAGTATTTGGCCGAATCTATTTTCAGTGACGGTACTTTGATGGCGTCATAATAGGTCCCATCGCTTGCGCGCAGGTTCTTTTTAGTCCAATCGTAGAGGCTGATCGCCGTTTTCAGGTATTCGGGATCCTTTTTGATCTGATATAACTGCAATGCCACCAGTATTCCGGGGCCATTCGAGCAGGTATTTTTCGTATTCTTTTCATCCTCCTTCCAATAAAGGCCTCCGCCCGCCTGGTCGTCGTAGCCGGTCATCATGAACCGGTAAATTTCTTCGGCGATGCTCAGGTAATCCTTTTCGCCTGTGCGGTTGTACGCGTCCAGGCACGCGATCGCGATCCATTGGTTGTCGTCGTAGAAACGGGAGTCCTTTTGCTCACTCGTCACATACGCCTGATAACCCGGGGCAGGTGCACTGGTATTGTAATATTGCCGTATGGCGCCCAAAACCGGCTTCATGTATTGCTTGCCCGGGCTTACGGCCTCCGATTCGGTCGCGGCCTGGAGCAATGCACAGAGCGGCCACAGATAAGAATGCGGCTTTTCATTCTTGCCATTGGTTTCAATGAAAAGGCCCGTCGCCGACTCGTAAAATACGCCTTCGATGTTGTGAAGAATCTGCCCGCGCCGCGATTTGTAGTCGGGCGCGGATTGGGATACGGCGAAGTCGAAGCGGGCCATGCCGAGCAAAATCAGCACCGTTGTGTACATACTTTTCATAAATAGTTTCGATTTTTTTGAGTAGAAGGAGGCTCTGAGAGGTTCTCTACTTGAAAGATCCTCCTTCAATCGCCGGCCCTAAAATCGCTACCAGCGGCATTTTATCAAAATAGAATAATAAAATTTGGTTATTCTAATAATATACAAAACACTATTTTATATCCAGTTCCCATCCCCTATTTTTGATTAAATCCCCCATTAACCTGGCTGATCTTCTTGACCGCATTGGACAAACATACCGACGATGCCTTGCTCTGGAATTCGTTCCGTGGTGGGGACGAGCACGCATATACGGAGCTCGCCAGGCGCTATTACCGGACGCTTTTCCAGTACGGCCAGCGGTTCACGCATAATATGCAGTTGATCGAAGATGTGATCCAGGACCTGCTGGTACATTTATGGCTGCACCGTACGACCATCAATGAGACGCCGTCAGTGAAGTTTTACCTTATGAAGGCATTCCGCCACCGAATGCTGAAAACCATTAAACCGTTGTCCGAAGAAACCGGACTGACCGACGAATGCGATAACCTGCTGTCCGAATTTTCCAGCGAAGAGGACTGGATTAGCCGGGAAAACGATCTGGTGCTGAAAAAACAAGTCCATACGGCGATCCACCAATTGCCGGCGCGACAGCAGGAAGTCATTTACCTGCGTTTTTTTCAAAACCTGATGCCCGAGGAAATCGGCGGGCTTCTGGCCATCAACGCACAGTCGGTCAGCAACATCATTCAGCGGGCATTATCCAACCTGCGCGGGCTCTGGCGCACGCCTCCCTCCATTTCGGTTGTCCTCTGCTCTTTTTGCCAAATTTCCTCCTTGTTCTGATTTAATTTAAAAAAATACAGCCTAACCGAGTATTCCGGCGGAATAAATGGATAATGTAAAAAAAACCGCATCACTCCATGCTTCACGACCGGTCCGATCATTTACTGCAATCACTGCTCGAAAATTCCGCATTCAGATGCTGGGCAGAGGGCAGATCTGCCGAAGATGGGGCCGTTTGGCAGAAATGGGCGGCGGAGCATGAACACGGGCATGCTATTCTCCGCCAGGCTGTCGAAATTGCGCGTGCGGTACCTGTACGCGACGAGCATCTGACAGACGAATACATCCAGCACAAGATCAATGACGCATTGCAAGCAGCGAAACGACAAGAGCAAGTGGGGAACAGCCGGAAAAAAGAATCGTTTTTCCCTGTTTTCCTCTCGGGATGGAACGTAGCGGCAAGCCTGCTGATCGTTGCCGGGCTTTGCTTGGCATTGTTCCGCATCTACTACGGACATCCTGCTCCAAAAGCGGCACATACAGTCTCATCTGCAAATGCCTTGAAAGAAGTAGCTAATACGGAACGACCGTTCAAATATGTGCAGCTTCCCGACGGCAGCTCCGTGGTACTGCACCGCAACAGCACGCTCAAATACCCCCCCGCATTCAAGGGCAAGAAACGGGAAGTATACCTTACAGGCGAGGCATTTTTTGAAGTGACCAAGAATCCCGAACAGCCGTTTTTTGTATATGCGGAAGAATTGGTCGCTAAAGTGCATGGTACCAGTTTTAGCATCAAGGCCATTGCCGATGAAAAGGAGATTACCGTTGCGGTCAAAACAGGTAAAGTCTCTGTTTTCAGCGAGCGGGCCTCTCCGCCCCTCCTTCTCACCTGCAACCAACAGGCCACATTCGAGCGAGCACATGCGAAGTTCGTACGATCGGCGCTTAAAAGCCCTGTCCTGCTGAATATCCCTATTGAAAACCAGGAATTTACTTATTCAGAAACACCTGCGGCAGCCGTTTTCGACGCGCTCGCCCAAGCTTATGGCGTGAACATGGTATTCGACCGGAACAGTCTAGCGAATTGCAGCATTACCGCAACACTCGGCGACGAGCCGCTCGAAAACAAGCTGAAATGGCTGTGCACCATCCTTGAAGCCAAATACACGATTACCGAAGACAGCATCACCATTACCGGAAACCCATGCAACTGATTATTCACTTCAAAACCCGACTATTTGGATAAAAACAACAAAAGGTGAACGATGCTACCAACATCATTCACCCGTACGAAATCCCCTCTTTCTGTGCTGGCGCTAAGAAGATCCCCCGACTGGAAGTCTGTGGGACACGGGAATTATTTTGCCGATTTTTTAAACCTACAAAACAGACAAAAGTATGAAAAAAACCTTTGACCGGCAGAGTTACCTGCTCAAAATTATGAGAATCAGCCTCATACAATTGTTCATCATCATCCAGTTCTCCGGGCTTGCCGTCGCCTTCGATGGCTTCGGGCAGGAGGTACTCAACCGTCGCCTGACAATCAACATCCGCGAACAGAAAATCGGTGCGGCCCTGGAACAGATCGGCAAGTTATCGGGCGTGCATTTCATGTACAGCCCGGAGCTCATCCGCTCGCAGCGCAAAGTCACTTTCAGCGCCCGCGAGGAGAAACTGGAATCCATCCTCGATAATTTCCTGACACCCTTGCAGGTTTCCTATGAAGTTTCGGGAAAACAAATTCTGTTGAAAAGGGCTCCTTCCAAGCCCGCCTCCAACTTGCCTGAAGGCACAGGTACGTCCATTAAAACGATCCAGTCCATTGATTTTCAGGTTAAGGGCACCGTAAAAGACGCTACGGGCGGCACGATTCCGGGCGCCACGGTCGTCCTTAAAGGCAGCTCATCCGTAGGTACCACCACCGATGCCGACGGCGGATTTTCCCTGAACGTGCCTGATGGCAGCACTACGCTGGTGGTTTCGTCCATCGGTTTCCTCACCCAGGAGATTGATATTGCCAACAAAACGATGGTGGAGGTTACGCTTCAATCTGACATCAAGTCGCTAAGCGAGGTGGTAGTAACGGGTTATTCGTCCCAATCGAAACGCGATATTACCGGCGCGGTGTCGACCGTTGACGCTACCGAGCTCACCAAGGTAGCTGCCCCGAACGTGGCGCAGCAATTGCAGGGACGTGTGGCGGGGGTAACCGTTACGTCCAACAACACGCCGGGAGGTGAGGCGACCGTCCGCATCCGCGGTTTTGGTACGATCAACAACAACGACCCGCTTTACGTCATCGACGGCGTGCCTACCAAAGGCGGCCTGAACAGCATTAACCCGAACAATATCGAGTCGATGCAAGTATTGAAGGATGCTTCTTCCGCTTCTATCTACGGTTCGCGCGCTGCCAATGGGGTGATTATCATTACTACTAAAAAAGGAAAAGTAGGCGCGCCCAGATTTACATTCAATTCCCGCGCAGGCTTCCAGACCGGCAAAGTAGACCTGGGCCTGATCAAAGACCCACAGCAATTCGGCGACCTCTTGTGGACGCAACGGAGAAATGCAGGCGTGCTGACGAACGGCAACCCCTCGCACCAGCAATATGGCAACGGCCCTACCGCCGTGGTACCTGATTACATTCTGGCAGGATCCAGCTACGGCCTTTTTGAAGGCGATCCAAAGACTGACCCTTCCCTTTACAACTACAACCGAACCGGATTTTACCAGATCGTAAAGGCCAACAAACAAGGCACCGACTGGCACAAGGAAATCCTGCGCCCGGCGGCCATTCAGGAATATAATATCGGTGCAAATGGTGGTACCGAGAATGGCCGCTATGCCATCGCGCTCAACTATTTCAAACAGGATGGTGTACTGATCCATACTTCGTTCGATCGCTACTCGATCCGCTCGAATACCGAATTTACTTTCAAAAAACGCATCCGCCTCGGGGAGAACCTGGAACTGAGCTACACTGAAAACAAAGGCTATTATAACGCGAACGGTACGGCCAGCACCACCAACAACCAGGACGGCAACCCGATCGGTAACGGTTACCGCATTCCTTCAATCATTCCGGTGTACGACATTATGGGCAATTTCGCTGCTACCCGTGCCGCCGGTCTGGGCCCAGCCACCAACCCCGTCGCGCAGCTATGGAGAAGCCGCAACAACCAGACCAACACGTTGCGCGCATTTGGTAATGCATACCTCGAAGTGGATATCCTGAAAGACCTGACCGCCAAATCCAGCATCGGTATCGACTTCATCAACGCTAACCGCGTGAGCTATACCCTGCTTGACCTTGAAGAAGCTGAAATCGAAGCAGCCAATGCGATGACGAACGGAAATGCTTACGACATCAACTGGACGTGGTCGAATACATTGAATTATACCAAAAACCTGGGCACGTCGCACAAAATCAGCGTACTGGCGGGTACTGAGGCCATTAAAGGTACCGGCCGCGACTTCTCTGGAACGCGGACTACGTTTTTCTCGGAAGACCCGTTATATATGTACCTCAACTCCGGCACCGCGGGCATTGCCAACACCGGCGCCGGATACAAGTGGGCCTTGTTCTCCATTTTCGGAAAAGCGAACTACTCATTCAAGGACCGCTACCTGTTAGAAGCTACGGTACGCCGCGATGGTTCCTCGCGCTTCGGGCAAAACAACCGCTATGGTACATTCCCGGCATTCAGCGCGGGATGGCGCTTGTCGGAAGAAAGTTTTATGAAAAGCATTCCCTGGCTGGATGATCTCAAACTACGTGCGGGCTGGGGACAGACCGGTAACCAGGAGATTGGAAACTACAATGGTTTCAGCACCTACCGTTCGAGCCTGAGCCAGTCGTCGTACGCGATCGACGGATCAAACAATGCGGTACAGCCGGGCTTCGATACCGAGGCTTTCGGTAACCAGAATGCGAAATGGGAAACCACGACGCAGACCAACGTGGGTATCGACGCGACTTTCCTGAAAGGGATGTTCGGTCTGAACCTCGATTTGTACAACCGTACTACTTCCGACATGCTTTACCAGGTGGCATTGCCTGCAACACAGGGGGTTGCAACGATTCCTTTCGTGAATGTGGGCGAAATGAACAACAAGGGTATCGACCTCGGCATCGACTTCCACAACAAAGCATTGAACGGCGACCTGACCTACTCCGTGGGCGTCAATTTCTCTACCTATAAAAACGAGGTCAAAAAGCTGAACAACAGTGCCACCGCTGTGCTCCTGGGGCCTTCGATCCGCAGTTACACCTGGACACGCTCGGTGGCTGGTATGCCATTGTACTCATTCTATGGCTTGCAGATCGACGGCATTTACCAGAACCAGGGCGAAGTGGACAACGGTCCGAAATATCCTGGCTATGCGGCTGTGGGTAAATACAAATACCACGATACTGACGGCGACGGCACCATTACCGACAACGACCGCAAGTTCCTCGGCAACCCGCACCCAGACTTCACTTACGGTATCAATCTGAATGTAGGCTACAAAAACTTCGACCTCTCGGCATTCTTCCAGGGCGTGAAGGGCAACCAGATTATCAACATGGTGAAACGCTGGGTAGATTTCAATAACCAGGCCGGTAACCGCAGCCTCCGCATGCTCAACGACTCCTGGACGCCTGAAAACCCGGACGCCGTATTACCGATCCTCGATGCGAACGACAGCCGCAGCCAACAGCCTTCGAGCTATTTCATCGAGGACGGCTCCTACCTCCGCATGAAAAACCTGACGCTTGGCTACACATTACCTGCCGGTGTGTTGTCCAAAATCGGTTTCGAGAGCGCACGCGTGTATTTGCAGGCGCAAAACCTTTTCACAATCACCAAATACAGCGGCATCGATCCCGAAGTTACCTCGGTAGGTTCTACCCCAGGCAGCACGGTTTTGGGCGTGGATCAGGGCAATTATCCCAATTCGAAGATGTATCAGATCGGTATCAATTTCGGGTTCTAGTTTGGTTTAATAAATCTTTAACACGGCATCATTCTCATTATTAAATATGAAAAAGAGCGTATTAGCATTAACAGCAATGGTCTGCGTGGGCGTACTCACCTCCTGCGGAGACAGTTTTCTCGAAACCACGCCGCTGGGGGTGGGCAACGAGGCCATGCTTGCGAATAAAACCGGCGTCAACGCCGTATTGATCGGCGCATACAGTTTGCTCGACGGCGTTGGTTCAGGACCGGTAAATACTTCGTCGGTCAGCAACTGGATTTACGGTTCCATCGCCTCCGACGATGCCTATAAAGGCAGTGACGTGGGCGACCAGGCGCAAATCACGACCATCGAACGCTACATTGCCCAAGCCGACATCGGGGCTTACAACGACAAATGGGTGTCCGTTTACGACGGCGTTTCGCGGTCTAACAACGTGATTAACCTGATCGCCAAGGCTACTGATATGACCGCGGCCGAAAAAGCGCAAGCCCTCGGCGAGGCCCGCTTTCTGCGTGCATGGTATCATTTCGAAGCGAAAAAGCTCTGGAATATGGTGCCTTACGTGGACGAAACCGTCACCGACTACATCAATCTGCCCAATGACAAGGATATCTGGCCGAACATTGAGGCGGATATTCAATTCGCAATCGACAATATGTCGGCGACGAAGGCGCAGGTAGGCCGTGCGAGCAAATGGACTGCCAAGGCGTTACTCGCCAAAGTCCATATGTACCAACGGGATTACCTCGCCGCCAAGCCTTTGCTCGACGACGTGATCAGCAATGGCCCGTTCTCGCTCGTGAACAGCTTTCATGACAACTTCCGTATTGCCACGGAGAACAACTCGGAATCCATTTTTGAAGTACAAATGTCTGTTGCCGATGGCGGCGCGGGCCAAAACGGAAGCTGGGGCGATAACTACAATTTCCCTTACGGCTCGGCTCCCGGCGGTTGCTGCGGGTTTTTCCAGCCTACCCAAAATCTTGTGAATGCATTCAAGACCGACGCCAGCGGGCTTCCATTGCTGGATACTTTCAATGATGTGGATGTGAAGAATGACGAAGGGCTTTCTTCTACCGATGCATTTACGCCGTATGAAGGCACCCTGGACCCGCGCCTTGATTGGACCGTGGGCCGTCGTGGACTGCCATTCCTGAACTGGGGCATTCACCCGGGTAAAAACTGGATCCGCGACCAGAGCTTTGGCGGGCCTTACACTTTCAAAAAGTTCTTCGCTTACAGCGGTGAAAATGCAGGCGCCGAGTCGCCCCGTGCCAATGCGAACAACTACCGCGCCATTCGCCTGGCCGACATTCTGCTGATGCGCGCCGAAGTGGCCGTGGAAGACAACGATCTCGCAACCGCATTGAAACTCGTGAATCAGATACGCACCCGCGCAGCCAACGTAGTGGTGCTCGATGCGGCGAACAAACCTGCCGCAAATTACCTTGTAAAACCTTACCCAGCATTTGCGAACCAGGAATACGCCCGGAAAGCGGTGCGTTTCGAGCGGCGCCTGGAACTCGCCATGGAGGGCCACCGGCATTTCGACCTGGTACGCTGGGGCAATGCGGATGTGGTGCTGAATGCCTACCTGACCAAGGAAAGCAAGAAACGAACCTATCTCGCCGGTGCCACTTTCGTGAAAGGTAAAAGCGAGTATTTCCCCATTCCCCAGGCGCAGATAGATATCATGGGTGCAAACGTTTTGAAGCAAAATCCATAAAAGTGACAAATTTTTAATATTATTATCCAAAAATTATCACTCAATGACGCCTCACGAACAGGATAATACTTCACGGCGCGATTGGCTTAAAACCATCGCACTCGGCGGCGCGGCGGCGATGACCGGCCACGTTGCACAAGCGGAAACAGCCCCGGCACCCGCTGCACGCAGGATTCCTATTGCCGTCTCAACCTACTCCTACTGGCACTTCCAGGAACAGAAGTACCCGATCGACAAAGTGATCGAGGACGCGGCCAGGCTTGGCTTCGACGGCGTGGAAATCCTGCACCGGCAAATGGATAACGAGACCATCCCCTACATGAACAAGCTGAAAAGGCTTGCATTCGATAATGGATTGGCGCTTCCGCTTCTCTCTATCCATCAGAGCTTTGTGCAGCCGAAGCCGGAAGATCGAAAAAAGGACATTGAACATACCTTAAAATGTATTAACCTTGCGACCCAAATGGGGATTCCGGCGATCCGGATGAACACGGGGAGCTGGCGGACGGTGAAGCGCGATGCCAACTATTACAAAGATGGCAAAGAGCCGCCGATCCAGGGTTTCACGGATCAGGACGCCATCAAATGGTGTATCGAATCGATGCAGGAATGCCTGGTGGCCGCCGAGAAAGCGGGGATCGTGCTTGCGATCGAAAACCACTGGGGGCTTTCGTCGAACATCGATTACCTGCTCGAAATCTATAAGCCGCTGGCCTCATCTCCGGCGATGGGTATGAATGTCGATACCGGTAATTTCGTAGGCGATCCCTATCCGCAGTTCGAACGCCTGGCGCCCTACGCGACGATCGTTCAGGCCAAGACCTATTACGGCGGAGGCCATTATTACGACCTCGATCTGGATTACAAACGGATCGCGGGCATTTTAAGGAAGGCGAATTTCAAAGGTTACGTATCGCTCGAAATGGAAGGGAAAGAAGACCCGGCCACAGCGGTGCCCAAAAGCCTGAAGGTATTAAGAGAGGCGCTGAGTTAGCCTTTTCAAGATTTTCATAATTATATTCTGTAGTTAATAAAGTGCTGCTTCTCTGGGGCCGCACTTTTTGTTTTTAATAATGCCACCAAGACACGAATAAACACGAATAGGATCTTCGTGTTTATTCGTGTCTTGGTGGCTAATTACATCGCCGCGAAGAACCTCTCACAATCAGCTCCGTATTCAAAACCCGCTTCTCATTGACGATAATTTCCTCCGCATCTACCAACTGCAAAATCCATTCTGCGGTAGTGCGACCGATTTGCATGGTGGGCTGGCGAACGGTAGTAAGGCCGGGGCCAATGTAAGCGGACTCCGCATTGTCGCTGAAACCTACTACGCCGAGTTCGTCGGGAATGGAAATACCTTTTTCCATGGCCATCAGCATGATTTCAATGGCCGAAGAATCGTTGACGGCGAAGATCGCGTCGGGGCGGTCGATGAGGTCGAGGAGGTACTGGCCGTAAATGCGGGCTTTCTGCTGCGTGAGCATGCCCTGAATGATCATATGGTCCTGAACGGGCTTTCCATATTTCTCCATCGCCGCCCGGTAACCGCGTAACCGCTCCTGGCTAACCTGCAGCGTAAGCGGCCCGCCGAGGTGCGCAATGCGTTCGTAGCCGTTCAAAATCAGATGCTCCACGGCTTTAAACGATGCTTCGAAATCGTTTACGACCACTTTCGGTACGTCGATCTGATCGCAGACGCGGTTGAACTGGATGAGCGGGATTCCGCGCTTGGCGAAAAGACTAAGATGATCGAAATTGTTGGTTTCCTGCGTAAGCGAAATAAGCAGTCCGTCGATCCGGTTCGCCAGCATTGCCTTCGTATTCGATATCTCGACCTGGTACGATTCATTACTCTGCATGATGGTCAGGTTATACCCGGCCCCGGTCAGCACTTCGTGGGCACCGATGATCACATTCGGAAAAAATTGGTTCTGAAATTCTGGAACGATCATTCCAATTGTATTCGTCCTGCTTTTGACAAGATTATACGCCAGCTGGTTAGGCTGGTAATCGAGTTGGGCGGCTTTGTCGAGTACAGCCTGGCGCGTCTCCGGGCTGATGTCCGCATGCCCGTGCAAGGCGCGCGAGACAGTCGAATTGGATACTCCCAGCGATTTGGCGATATCGATGATCGTCGTCTGGTGCCGTTTGCGTTTAACCAGCGACGCAATCGAATCGTCCTTCTCTGAATGCGTAAAATAGTAGTTGCACCATTTGCACAGGTACCGCTGCTTACCTCTCACATAGCCCGCCTTCATGATGCCATCTACCTGCGCGCACTTCACACACTGAATCATATAATCTTTGTACTTTTTAAATAAACCGCTCTTCGAATACTTTATCGGAATCTTCATCCGGCTCTCTTCGCAAAAATATGAAAATCTCCTATTAATCATCCGCAAAACCATATATCGGTATCGTTTCCGCAAACGTTACCGATACTTTTTGTTCAATTCCCGGAAATTTATGGGCTAAAACCCATTCGGCATCGCCTCATCGGGCGACTATATTTAGGTAAAAACCGCATTTCAGCAGGGGTATTCAAAAGTATAGTCCCCCACCGCTAACGCTGTTTCGATACAATAAAATTGTACTATTTCAATTTTACCACTTTGAATCAAACCCTAATTTTTACCTACATGAAGAAAAAAATACGTGACCTGTTCCTGCTCAGCCTCCTGTGTCTGGGCATTGCGCAGTCGCTGCTCGCACAGAATGTGACAGTGAAAGGCAAAGTGACCGACGAAAAGGGCGAAATGATTCCCGGTGCAAGCGTGACTGTAAAAGGTTCTCAGCAAGGAACATTGACAGACGCCGAAGGTATGTACTCCATCGACGTGGCAAGTAATGCGACGCTCGTGTTCTCATTCCTTGGCTATCTGAAAGAAGAAGTGGCCGTATCCAACCGCTCGACCATCGACGTTTCGCTCAAAGCTGACACCAAGGCGTTGGAAGAGGTAGTCGTAGTCGGTTACGGAACACAACGCAAGGTGGAAACCACCGGCTCGATCGCCTCGGTGAAGGCAGCGGACCTGGTACAGACACCGGTCGCGAATATCGCGCAGGGTTTGCAGGCACGTGTTGCGGGGGTACAGATCAACCAGAACTCTGGCTCACCGGGTGGTAACATCAGCGTGAGGATTCGTGGTACCAACTCCATCAATGGTTCTTCCGAACCGCTCTATGTTATAGATGGTATTCAGGTTTCAAATGGTGGTGGAATAACGAATGTAAGCCCGCTTTCAACGATTAACCCCAATGATATTGAGTCGGTTGAAGTATTGAAAGACGCTTCCGCTTCGGCTATTTATGGTGCCAGAGCTGCCAACGGCGTAATCCTGATTACTACCAAACGCGGTAAAAATGGCGGTACACGGGTAACATACGACGGTTACTACGGCTCGCAAAAGGTGAACAAAACGCTGGATGTCCTCAATGCTTCACAGTTTGCAGAACTGGAAAATGAGGTATTCAAAAATAACTACTATCCCGACCCAGCCTCACTCGGCGAAGGTGTTAACTGGCAAAAACTGATTTTCCGTAAGGCGCCAATCCAAAACCATCAGCTATCCATAAACGGTGGCAGTGAAAAGACGCAGCTAGCCATGTCACTTAACTATTTCGACCAGGACGGGACGCTGATCGGCTCGCAATTCCAGCGTTATTCCTACCGCCTGAACCTCGACCATCGCATCAGCAAAAATGTTAAAGTAGGCACGAGTATCCTGGGCAGCTATTCCATCGCGAACGGTATCCAAACGGGCGGCACCAACATTGGCGACGGCGGCGCGGTACTGTCGTCCGTTCTCGGAGCGGCTATCGGCGCCCCTCCGACTCTCCAACCTTACCGCGCCGACGGTAGTATTTTCCCCTTTGGCGAACAAGCCGGCGGCCAGTATCGCGAAGTTGTCAACCCATTGAATTTTTCGGCTGTCCTCAACAAACGTTCGATCAAACGGACGCTCGCTAACATTTACGGCGAAATCTCGCTTTTGAAAGGACTCACCTACCGCGCGTCATTCAATCTCGATCAGAAAGGCGAACTTTTTGATGGCTATTCGCCTCGCTCGATCGTTAACAAAAGCGACCTGAACGACAATTCCGGCTCCGGTACCAAAGCGAACTCCAATTATCTCGCATTGCTCCATGAAAGCATCCTGACGTACAGCACCACTTTTGCTAAAAACCATTCATTCAAGGCCACAGCCGTATTTGGTACCCAGCTTGAACAAGGCAATTCCAACACCATGAATGCCTCAGGCTTCCCGAACGACGCGACGAAAAACGAAGCCATGCAACTCGCATTGACCCGCACCATCAGCAGCGGCAGGAGCAGCCAGCGGCTCGATTCGTATATGGCGCGAGTAAATTATGGTTTCAAAGACAAGTTTTTCCTTGACATTACTGCCCGCGCCGATGGTTCGAGCAAGTTCGGGGCCAATCATAAATACGGGGTATTTCCAGCAGTATCAGCCGCGTACCGGATCATCGAGGAGCCATTCATGAAGGATATCAGTTGGCTTTCGGATTTCAAACTGCGCGGTAGTTACGGTATCACAGGGAACGCAGGGGGGATCGATCCTTACCAATCGCTGTCCACTGTGGCTTCCGGCAACAGCTACATGATTAACCACACCTATGTTACAGGCATTGAACCCACAGGCATCGCCAACCCGGACCTGCGCTGGGAACGGTCCAAACAGGCCAACATCGGGATCGATATCAGCCTGCTGAACAACCGCATCAGCGTTATCGCCGATGTGTACCACAAGAAAACGGATGACTTGCTCTATGTAAAAACGCTTCCATTGAGCTCCGGTTATGGCGCTATTACCGGGAACTTCGCCGCACTGCAAAACAAAGGGCTCGAACTGGCTGTCAACGCGCGTATCCTGGACGGCAAACTGAAATGGGATGTTTCAGCCAATACGACAATCAACCGCAACAAGGTGCTGGGTCTCGATGGCGGCATTACCACCGAGCGCTTCATGACAACCTACACCATTCTCAAAGTGGGACAGCCGCTGGGTATGTTCAAAACCTATGTTTTCGATGGGGTTAATCAAACCGGCGAAACCATTTTACCGGGATACGATGGTCGCGTGGGTGGTCATAAAGTAAAAGACGTAACCGGCGACGGCCAGATCACGGCAGCAGACCAGGTTATCGTGGGCAACCCGAATCCGAAATTCATCTATGGCTTTTCCACCAATTTATCCTACGCCGGATTCGACTTTGCGGCATTTATCTCAGGCTCGCAGGGCAACGATATCTACAACGCCAGCCGCCTGTCGTTTGAAAATCCGCTGGGACAGCGCAACCTGTTGGCGGGAGTGGCCAATCGCTGGTCACCTACCAATCCCAGCAATCAGTATGTCAGCGGCTTCCAGGGAGGCCGACTGCCTATCAGTAACTACGTGGTGGAAAACGGCTCCTACCTCCGCTGCAAAAACATTACGCTGGGCTACACGGTGCCGCGGTTCAAGGGTGTACAAGGCATTCGCCTGTACGTGAGTGCAAATAATCTTTTCACAATTACCAAATACAGCGGCTATGATCCAGAAGTGAATACCTACGCAGGCTCGAACACGATCATCGGGGTCGACAACTTCGTGTACCCGCAGTCCAAATCGTTCCTGGGCGGTATCCAGGTTACATTCTGATTCATGCAAAATCCTCTTGCCGACTTCGAGTCCCATTTGATATGAAAAAGCTACTGAAAATAACGACATACCTCAGCGCTGCCGGCGTAGCGCTGCTCACTCCTTCCTGCCAGCTGGACGAAACAATTTACTCAGCCATTTACACGGAAGATTTCTATAAAACCGCTGCCGACGCCGAAAAAGGGCTCGTTTCCGTTTACGGCGCATTGGGCGGCCTGGGAGGCGGCCCAGCGCTGACACTGGTTGCGGATTTCAGTGACGATCAGACCTACCCGCGCGGGGTTGTAGGCCGCAACACGCTAACGCTATTCACCTATGATGTGAATTATACGACGCAGAAAAGTAATGCCCGGACCAACGAATCGCCCCAGCAGATCTGGGCATCGTGCTACAATGGCATTGAAAAGGCCAACTGGGTAATTGCCAAAGTACCGGGCGCGAATATGGACGAAATCCGTAAGAAACAGATCCTCGGCGAGGCGTACTTCCTGAGAGCGTTTTACCATTGGCTCCTGAGTAAGAATTTCGGGGATGTTCCGGTTAAAATCACCCCGAGCTACACCGAAGAGGAAGCTTTGACCGCCAAAAGCCCGAAGGCTGACGTATACAAACAGATTTACGCCGATCTCGACCAGGCGTTGGCGGCAGGGTTGCCGTCGTACCCCAATGTCGATAAAGGTCGTGTTGCGAAGGAGGTCGTGAACGCATTGTACGCGAAAGCCGCACTTTATAATGAGGACTGGGCGAAGGCCTTGGAAAAGGCCAAAGAAGTGATCAACTCCGGCAAATATTCGCTGATGCCGGATGTTCGGGATGTTTACAAATATGACAAGGAAGATGCCGCACGCGTGGAAAATATGTGGGCGTACGAGGCCGATCCGGTCTCTCCCGGTCTCGGCCATCAATTGACAGGCCTCTGCGGCCCTCCGGGAAGTGCCGGGCCCGAATTTGCCCGCACTTCCTTCGGTTCCATGTTCGCGTACCAGGCTTTTTTCAACTCGTTTGATCCCACGGATAAACGTCGCACGTTGCTGGATACGAACTATGTAAATAAAGCAGGCGCTATTGTACCGCAAAAAAGCATTACGCCCATTACTACCAAAGGTGTGCTGATCAAGAAATATCAGGATCCGGTTTCGACTGTCGGTCTGATCCCAAACATTCCGATCTTCCGGCTCCCCGACATGTACCTCATTGCCGCCGAAGCAGAGGCAAGACTGAACGGCGCTACGACGGTTGCGTATGACTTCATCAATCCGGTCAGGAAACGTGCAGGCCTGGCTGACTTGAAAACCGGCCTCACCAAAGACGCATTCATTGAAGCAGTCTTACAGGAACGCGCCTGGGAATTCTTCGCTGAGGGCGACCGCTGGTACGACCTCACGCGCACTGGCAAGTTCCTGACGGTGATTCCGAAAGCGGTGAACGATGTTTACCCGACCCGTAACGTCACTGCTAAAAACAAATATTTCCCTATTCCGCAGGACGAAATCAACGCCAATCCCAAGCTGGAACAAAATCCGGATTGGAAATAGCAAGGGTGCAAAAGGAGGCTCGTCCGGAGCCGAAATAGGCTGAACGAACATGATTGCTATAAACAGGTTATCCCTACGGAATTTGGGAGTTCTGAAAAGATCAGGCGATACCCTATAAGGCATTGCAATGTCCCGACGGGACGTCCTGTTTATAGCAAACAGTTATTCATCTGATTAAACGAGCCCCGGAGGGGCCTCCTTCGGATAGCAAAAGGAATGTAAACGATGATTCAAGTAATGCTTTTGTTCTCGCTATGCTGTACTTCTCCGAACCGGGAAGAGCGCATTCGTGAATACAAAATCACCGAAAACGACACGCTCAGCTACACCCTGAAATTAGCATTTGACGAAAAAGGACAACCACAATACTTTTTCAGAAACATCTTCACACCGGTTTGCTACACCAACGAATGCAAACCGGTGTATATCAACTTCTATTGGGATTTGCTGGGCAACTATCAGCGCTACGACCTGCCCGAAGGCAAAGTGCTCACGAAAGTCGATCATGACGAGTTCAAAGAGGAGGATTACCAGAAATTACAAGACATCCTCGCCCAGAACAACTCCATTTTCGCAGACCTCAAAATGGAAGACCTGATCACGAAAGGCACTGATAACCTGACGGACTCCGTCGATGCGAAAGCCGGCGCGACGCTGAAAACCATTAAAAACCAGGTGATCGACGGAGCGGTTTATACCTGCTACACCCTCTGGCATATTGCATACGGCAAGGCGGTACCCGAAATGAAGAAAATCATCGAAACCTATTCGAGCGACGCATTGCTGCACCGGTTTCTGAAAAGCCAAAACCATCATTATCAATATTGGGCGATGGCAAAGGTGATGGACGAAAACGGAGGAATTAAAAAGCCTTTCGAAAAGGACATTGAGGCGATCATTGCGGGAAAGAACGGCTTCATCGCCAAATATGCCTTGCAGCAGGTTGGAAATGATTTTTTCAAAACGGAACAGCGACAAGACTGGCTTTGGGATACCTACCGGAAAACCGGTTATACCATGCAGATAGCCATATTGAAAAAGCTCGGTACAGGTACAATAAGCATCTCCAACGCCCTGGCTTCAAACCTGCAATCCAGCCTGTCCAATGCCAATGAAGAACAAACTCTATTAATCCAAAAAATCCTGCAAAAACAATGAACATCCTCCCCAACCCAAGGCTTAAGCCTTGGGCTCCCGACGCCAGGGGCACAGACATCCTGGCCACAGACGCCCGGGGCACGATCGCCCGGGGCTCGATGGCTCGGGGCACGATCGCCCGGAACCTCGCCGTCTGGGCCAGCGCCATTCTGGTCATAGCGCTCCTCGCCCTCCCTGCCATGGCTCAGAACCACCTCCTGATCGAGACAGAATCTTTCGAGGACAAGGGCGGCTGGGTGATCGACCAGCAATCTTTCGTGGTCATGAATTCGTCCTACATCATGGCGCATGGTATGGGCAGGCCTGTGAAGGATGCTACCACAACCGTCAAATTTCCGAAAACCGGCAAGTATCATTTATGGGTACGTACCAAAGACTGGGCGCCTTTTCCGAAAGGGCCGGGCAAATTTCAGGTGCTCGTCGATGGCAAATCCGTTGGTCAGACCTTCGGGGAAAGTGGCTCGGATGCCTGGAAATGGTACGACGGCGGTGTGATCGACATTAAGAATGCGACCACCAAACTTGCTTTGAAAGACCTTACGGGATTCAACGGTCGTTGCGATGCATTGCTTTTCACCGACGACCTGAAATTCAGCCCGCCGAATGAGCTGGAAGCGTTGACCACCTTCCGCAGGAAACTCCTGAACCTGACCGATAAACCCCAGGACGCTGGCCGGTATGACCTGGTGGTGGTAGGCGGCGGCATTGCGGGCACCTGCGCGGCCATTTCTGCGGCGCGAATGGGCCTTACCGTGGCATTAATCCAGGACCGTCCCGTGCTTGGCGGTAACAACAGCTCGGAAGTACGGGTGCATTTGATGGGTGATGTGGATAAAAACCATTATCCCAAACTCGGCCGCATCGTGCGTGAAATGGACAATGGCGACCCTGGCAACGGTAACCCGGACGCGAAAGAATATGGTGATGCCCGAAAAATCTCCATCGTGAAAGCCGAAAAGAACATTTCACTATTCCTGAACACCCACGTTTTTAAAGTAGAGAAAGAGAATGACATCATCACGGCGGTAGTCGGCCGTGACATTGCTACCAATCAGGAGCGCCGCTTTTCCGGCTCGTTCTTCTCGGATTGCACCGGCGATGGAACAGTTGGTTTCCTCGCGGGCGCGGAGTTCCGCATGGGCCGTGAGAGCAAAGCCGAAACCGGCGAATCGCTGGCGGCAGACCAGAGCGATGATTTTACATTAGGCACCTCTAATCTCTGGGCTTCCGTGGACCGCGACACTGTTTCCTCCTTCCCTGAAACGCCCTGGGCAATGCAATTTTCGGATGAATACCATATCGACGAACCGAAATCGGACTGGCAATGGGAAACCGGTTTCGGCAATTTCAACACCATTACCCAGGCCGAACAGATCCGCGACCATAACCTGCGCGCCATTTATGGCAACTGGTCGTATTTGAAAAATAACAAGGCGGCCAAATACGGCAAGAAAGAGCTGGCGTGGGTGGCCTACATCGGTGGAAAACGGGAATCGCGCCGCATTATCGGTGATTATGTTTTAAATCAAATGGATATTCAGGAAGGCAAGTTCTACCCCGACGGTTCGGTTACCGCCACCTGGACAATCGACCTGCATTTCCCCGATGCCAAGAACAGCAAGTATTTTGAAGGCCAGGAGTTTTTCGCGGGTACGAAGCACATCAAAGTGGCGCCCTACACGATTCCATACCGCTGCCTTTATTCTAAAAACATCCAAAACCTGTTCATGGCCGGCCGCAATATCAGCACCACTCACGTGGCGTTCGGGAGTACCCGCGTAATGCGCACGTGCGGGATGATGGGCGAGGTCGTGGGGTTTGCCTCGTACATCGCAAACAAATACAAAACCACCCCGCGCGGCGTGTACAAAGACCATTTGCCCGAGCTGACCAGTATCCTCAAAGGCGAAACACTTGCCCCACAACCCTGATTTTCATTGAATAAGCTTGTGACACATATTGCCGGAGTAATATCCACCCTCTTCTGCATGCTGCCGTTGGTAACAATGGCAGCAGCCGTTGAGAGGGATACGGCTATGATTTCAATCAGCGGAGAGGCACAGGGCACTACGTATCACATCCGCTATTTCGATGCTCAAAACCGTAATTTCAAGCATTCTATCGATTCTATACTCGTTGAATTCGACAAATGCCTGTCGCTCTACCGAACCGATTCGGAGTTGTCGGCATTCAATCGTACTTCGCGTCACACATTCCGGTCACAATGGTTTTACGATGTTTTAGCTAAATCAAAGGAAATCTATACAGCGACGGGCGGAGCTTTTGATCCTACCATCATGCCGCTTACGGAGGCTTATGGTTTTGGGAATAAAAAGAATGTGGATCCGGAAAATGTAAACGCGGATTCGCTGATACAATTTATTGGTTTTGAACAGATTGAATTCAATAACAAAGAAATCAAAACCCGTCCCGGCGTGAAATTGGATTTCAATGGAATCGCCCAGGGCTATTCCGTGGACATTGTCGGAGCGCTTCTGAAAAGCCGCGGCATTCATCGCTTTATGGTAGAAATCGGTGGCGAAGTCATTTGCTCGGGCACTAAAAACGGTGGTATCGCCTGGGTAACCGGCATTGAAAACCCATTGAAACCACAAGCACTGGCCGCCACGGTAGCACTCACCAACCGCGCCATGACCACCGCAGGCAATTACCATAACCACATTACCCGCAACGGCATTACCTATAACCATATCATAGACCCACGTTCCGGCGGCCGGCGTTCCGGCGGCCGGCGTACCGGGTCCATGGATCAAGCCCCGCTTCTGAGCGTGACCGTATTTGCCAAGGACGCCATCACCGCCGACGGCTACGATACTGCGTTCTTCGTAATGGGCCTCGAAGCGACCAAAACCTTTTTGAAAAACCGGAAAGATATCGACGTGTACATGCTTTACACCAATGAAGAAGGGCATTTAATGTCCTTCGCCACCGACGGTATCAAAGACCTTATCCAGGAAAAATGAAACGAATAACCTTTTTACTACCGATTTTACTCAGCGCTCTGACCGTTTTACAGGCCCGCGCCCAGCGAACTGTTGTGAAGTCGCTAAGTAACAACGCAATCCGCATTCAATGGCGCCAGGTCGACAGTGCATTAAAAATCGAAGAAGTATCCTTGAAGCAAAACGACCGCTGGACGAAGACCATTCCGCCTTCCGGCGAGTACACATTGCTGTATTCCGAAACCAGGCCTTCGACCGAATCGGCCGAAACGTTCGAAAAAATCACCGGCGGCAAATTCCCCGAGGACGCTTACCACTACCAGCAGACCCAATGGAAGGAGAGCACGACCGGCGTGGCGCTCAATACGGCCGGGCAAGCCTTTCACTTCTACCCGCAAACAGGTGAAGCAAAAAATCAGGGATTGGAATTTAAATCTGAAACCGATGTAGCTACCGTCACTTCGCATTGGAAGATCGATCCCCGCTTCCCGACTGATATCCTGGTGACGATGACCCTGAATGCCAAGAAAAAGGGCTTTTTCTCGCTTGCTACACCTACATTGGCCGCATTGCCGGTAGAGCAAATGAGCTGGGTATCGGTACCGGGGTATTTCCAGGGGAATTTTATGCAAAAGAACTTTGCGCTGGCCTATGCTTACGGCCACGGTATCCCCAACCGCCCGGTGGTGTACCGCGAGCGGTGCGCCTCTACCCTGAGCCCGCTGATGAGCAGCAAGGATGGATTTACGCTGTCGGTCGTTCCCGAGCCCGGCCTCGCGCGTGACCCGTGGGCGAAAGACCAGATCACGCAGGTCGACTGGCATTTGGGCCTTTCGCACATGAACCGCAAGGCCCAGCTTTCGCCTACCCTGTATTATCCGGTGCTGGGCGAAGAAAAATCGGAAATGGAGGCCGGACAGTCGGTTTCCTATTCTTTCCGTTACAGCCTCATCGCAGGCGACTGGTTCCAGGCGACCAAACATGCGGCTATCGACATTTACAAATTTCGCGAGACACTGGCACTGCGCCAGAGCAAGCAGGCATTGACCGACCGGATCGAAAAGATGCACCATTACCTCACCGACCCGAAGACCTCGCTCTGGAACATCGAAGAGTACAAAGGCAAGCAAATCGGGGCGCAGTCGTACCTCGGCGGTGTAGTGGGCTCGGATAAGGATGCGATGAAGAACTCGGATTACGGCGCCATGTGGATGCTCGCGAATGCCACCAAAGACCCCGAACTGACCCAAAAAGTGCTCCCGCCAGCCGAAAACTTCAAACTCGTACAGCAGCAAACCGACGAAGGGTTCTTCAAAGGGGCCGTCGAAGGCCAGTATTATTTAGCCAAAAAGAAGAAGTTCGTCGAAGAATGGGGCGAGGTGGTGGAACCTATTGCATTGACCTACTATGTGATGCTCGACATAGGTAATATGCTGCTCTTCGAACCGGATAATGCGGAACTGAAAGAGCGGCTGCGGATAGGAGCCGAAAAACTGTTGAGCTGGCAGCGCAAAGACGGCAGCTTTGCTGTGGCTTACGACCGTAAGACGGAGCAGGAGATTTTCAAGGATATTCAGGATGTGCGGCCTACATTCTACGGCCTCATTGTCGCGCATCGCATGCTTAAAGACGAAAAATACCTGAAAGCCGCCGAAAAAGGAGCCGAATGGTTCCTCAAAAACGCCGTGGAAACAGGTGCCTTCCTGGGTGTATGCGGGGACGCACGCTACGCACCCGACTTCGCTACCGGCCAATCGGCACAGGCGCTGCTGGATTTATTTGATTTAACCCAAAACAAAAAGTACCAGGATGCCGCCGTTACCTGCGCGAAAATTTATACCTCGTCCATTTACACACACCCTATTGCAGATCACAAACTCAAAACCGTGAATGGCACTGCCCGCGAGGATTGGGAGATCAGCCAAACCGGCCTCAGCTTCGAGCATGGCGGCATTTTCGGTTCGGCTACACGGCATGGGCCTATCCAGCTGGCGAGCCATGCAGGGATGTTTATCCGCATTTATCAGCTGACCGGCGAGCAGCTTTTCGCGGATATGGCACGCGCGGCGGCCATTGGTCGCGATGCATTTGTGGACAGCAAAACCAGTGTCGCTTCTTATTACTGGAATGCGATGAACCGCGGAGCCGGGCCGTACCCGCACCACGCCTGGTGGCAGATCGGCTGGATCACCGACTACCTACTTTCGGAAGCCGCATTGCGCTCCAATGGCAAGGTCAATTTCCCCCGGGGATTCGTGACGCCGAAAGTAGGCCCGCACCAGACTTACGGCTTTGCGCCAGGCGATGTTTTCGGCGACAAAGCTAACCTGATTATCAAAGAAGGTTTTGCGGTCGCGGACAGCCCGTCCATCGACCCTATTATCTCGAAATCCACCACCCAAAACACCTATTATGTGACGCTGCTGAATAACAGCCCGCAGCCCACCGCATTCAACCTGAAAATCGACAACAGCAAGATATCCGAAACCAACGCACCAGCTACCATGAAATGGGCCGAAACGAATCAGAAAGCGGCCATTACCAACATCAAACTGCCCGCATTCGGAAGTAGAACATTGGCTATAAGCTATAAGCCGTAGGCTTTAGGCTACAAACACCATAGAATCAAAAACACTAATCACCAAGCACATAGCTTAAAGCTTATAGCCTAAAGCTTACAGCATTTTATGAACAATACCACCGACACCATCGTCATTCTCGTATTCTCCGCATTCGTGATGGGCATTGGGATGCTTTTTGCCCGAACGGGGCGCAACCTTAAATCGTTTTTCGCGGGTGGCGAGGCCGTGCCCTGGTTTATCGGCGGACTCTCGCTGTTCATGAGCTTTTTCTCGGCCGGTACGTTCGTCGCATGGGGCTCCATTGCCTATAAACACGGTTGGGTAGCCATCACCATTCAATGGACGATGTGTATAGGTGCACTCATCACCGCCGTTTACCTCGCCCCGCGCTGGAAACGCACCGGCGCATTGACGGCCGCCGAGTTCATCCGCGAGCGGCTTGGACTAACAGTACAGAAAACCTATATATTCATTTTTACGCTGGTTTCGGTATTTATCAAAGGTTCGGTCCTGTATCCGGTGGCTAAGTTAGTGAGTGCATCTTTGGACTTGCCGCTGGTCCCCTGCACAATTGGCCTCGGGCTTTTCATGATCGCCTATACGGCCGTTGGCGGTCTTTGGGCGGTGATGGTGACCGATATCCTGCAATTTGTCGTGCTGTCGGCCGCGGTGTTCATTCTGCTGCCGCTTTCCTTCGGCAAAGTCGGAGGTTGGGAAGGGTTTAGGAACAACATTCCCGATGATTTTTTCAATCTGCTGAATGGGGAATATACCCTCGGCTTCGTAGCTGCATTCGTGATTTACCACATTTGCTACATTGGCGGCAACTGGACGATGGTGCAGCGCTACACGAGTGTCGACAGCGAGAAGTCTGCCAAAAAGGTAGCGTTCCTTTTTGCGGGTTTGTACCTGATCAGCCCGGTGATATGGATGTTCCCGCCGATGATTTACAAGGCTATTAACCCTGCACTTACCGGTCTGGATACCGAAAACGCCTACCTCATGATCTGCAAGCTCGTGTTACCTCCCGGCTTGCTCGGACTGATGCTCACGGGCATGTATTTCTCCACCTCCGCCAGCGCCAACACGGCATTGAACGTGGTCTCGGCCGTTTTTACCAATGACATTTATAAAGGGATGGTCAACCCGGCGGCCTCCGATAAGCAACTGATCCGCGTTGCGCGAGGCTCGTCGTGGTTTTTCGGGTTGGGTATGATCGGCATTGCGTTGCTCGTGCCGGCAGCGGGAGGCATTGTGGAGGTGGTACTCAGCATCTCGGCCATTTCCGGCGGCCCATTACTCGCACCCCCGCTTTGGGCATTGTTTTCCAAGAGACTGAATGGCAAAACAACACTTTGGATTACCGGTATCGGGCTGTGTGTCAATCTGTTTTTCAAGACACTCGCCCCGCCTCTGCTCGGCTTCAAGCTCTCGCGCGGCATGGAAACGATCGTCGGTGTGGGCCTGCCGTTGCTGCTTTTGCTCGCTTATGAGCTCTGGGCTCGTTCCAGGAATGTTATTGCCGATGAATACAACATTTACATGCTTTCAAAAGACCAGCGCAAGCAAGTTGCTGAGAATGTAGATACGGAAGAAGCATTCGAAATCAAAAAGCAAAACCGTTTTGGCCTGCAGGTGATCGCCGGGGCACTGCTGTTTACCGCTGTGATGCTCTACATTCTGAGTGTTTTGACGACCGATGGGTCGCTGGTAACGGCCGGGGTGGCTACCGTGGTGTTGATTTCGGCGGCGATACCATTTTCCGCGGCGAGGAAGGTAGTGTTGGTGAAGGACGAGCCACGGGTTGCAGCGTAGGTAGGCCTCAGCATTGTTGTTACATGCCTACGGCATTTTCGAACAGTCCGTTTGATCTGCCAATGTTACATTCCAGACGGGATTTTATGAAAGTAAATAACTGAATACAATCGTATTAACAGCAAAAACAAGTCCCGCCAGGGACGCAATATTGGTAGCAATATGGAATATATGAATATGGTACAAATGCCGTCAGGCATGAAACCGCAAAGCGAAAGACAATCCTGATCGCAAGCAAAAATCAACCTCCCAAAAACAAAACCGCAACTGAACGACATCACATAATGAAACGCCTAACCCTATTAGCTTCCTCCATATTACTGTCATTAACCTGCTTGCAACTCGTTGCCCAGCCGGGTGCGGCCCAGCCGGGTGCGGCCCAGCCGGGTTCGGCCTCTTATCACATCCGGCAGCCGAATGCGATTCCACTGCATGGCGAATGGTGGTTCCTACTCGATCCGGCGGGAGCGGGCATTGCCAACCAGTGGTACAGGGAAGATTATGCGAAAGAGAACCGCCAGGACAAGGTTACCGTACCGCATTGTTTTTCAACAGACCCGCGTTACGAGTTTTATACCGGTACTGCCTGGTACCGCAAGACTTTCGCCTGGAAAAAAAGCACCGACAAGCGCGTGATCCTGCATTTCGATGCAGTTTTTTACAAAACCGATTTGTGGTTAAACGGCCAGAAGATCGGGCAACATGAGGGCGGGTACACCCCGTTCAGCTTCGATGTGACGGGGCAGTTGCGGGACGGCAACAACCTGCTGGTAGTAGCCGTGAATAACGATACCTGGAAAACAAATACGATTCCCGGCCTCAAAGACGGCGGCAATATCAACGACGGCTACCCTGCCTGGGTGAATTACGGCGGCATTATCCGGCCGGTTTACCTGACGATCGAACCGGAGGTTTACACTGAAAATGTCAAAATCGAGGCCGTGCCTGACCTTTCGAAGGGTACCGCGGTAGTGAAGGCGAAAATCAGGGTGCGGAATGCTTCGGCCAATGCTGCTACCCCGAAAATCGATATGGCTGTTACGCAGGATAAAAAGCCTTTGGCTTTGAAATGGAAAACCAATAACACAAGCATTCCTGCCGGACAAACAGCGACAGTCGAAGCAGAGACGGCATTGACAGCAGTACAAGTGAAGCTTTGGGACCTGGACCAGCCTAATTTGTATGAACTGAAAACGATTGTCGGCACCGACACGCTGGCTTCGAATTTCGGGATCAGGAAAGTTGAAGTGAGCGGCGCGCAGATTCTATTGAACGGGAAACCAGTTAAAGCCGGTGGCGGCAACCGGGTAATCGATTATCCCGGCATGGGCTCGCTGGAACCGGATTGGCTGGTTGAGAAGGACTTCCGCTTGATGAAAGAAGCCGGGATGGAGTTTCAACGTCTCACGCATTACACGCCTTCCGAATACTTTTATGACCTCGCCGACCGCTATGGCATGCTCATTATCACCGAAGCCGGTAACTGGCAGCTCACACCCAGGCAAATGGACAATGATTCCATGCGCGTGAAGTTCCGCTCGCAGTTTCGCGAAATGGCCGAACGCGACTGGAACCACCCGAGCGTGATCGCATACAGTGTAGGGAATGAATACGGATCGACCACGGCCAGCGGCCAGCGTTGGACCAAAGATATGATCACCTACGCACGTGAGCTCGATCCTACCCGCTTGTACACGTTCGCGACCATGCTATTGAATACCCTACCCGAGAAACCGGAGGACGAAGCCAGCCAGTATGTCGATTTTGTTTCAACCAATACCTATGGCGGCCATGCCAAATCACTGGACCATATTCACAAGCTGTACCCTAACAAGCCTGTATTTATCAGCGAATGGGGCACGCGTTCCGACGGGAAGGGTGGTGAGGCCGGACAAGCACAACATTTGAGTGATGTGATGGCTGAAATACGCAAACGGCCGTTCGTGGTCGGTGCTTCATGGTGGACTTATAATGATTACCGCAGCAAACTATTCGGTACCAACGTGAATGGCTTCCGGCCATGGGGCATCGTCGGCCCGGACAGGTCACCGCGGCTGGCTTACCCGGTTCACCAAAAAGAGTTTTCGCCGGTTATTGTTGAAAAAACAGGCTTCAAAACCGGAGAGCAGGGTGTCCATCAGTTAACGCTCAAAATTACCTCCCGCGGCGACTTCCCGGCCCGGTCCCTTAAAGGCTACATTCTCAAAGCAGGCGATGCGAACATCGCATTACCCGACCTGAACCCGGGAGAGAGCAAGGATATGGTAATCCCGATCCTCGGGTTTGACAAACAAATCCACATCACGGTGGTCAAACCGACCGGTTTCATCACTACTCAAATTGACATCGACCTTAAATAACTACCTGCGGGGCCACGACAAGCCTTACCAACCACGACATTTAAAGACCTGACAAGATGATAATCGGAGAATCAACACACAAAAGAGAACCAAAAACCATTGCACTGGCAGCGGACCTTGTGATTACAGGAGGCGGATTGACCGGCACCTGCGCAGCCATTACCGCGGCGAGATCCGGGGTAAAAGTAATATTGGTACAAGACCGGCCGGTACTGGGCGGTAACTGTTCGAGCGAAGTCCGGCTATGGATCCTGGGCGCGACCTCGCATATGGGTAACAACAACCGCTGGGCACGCGAGGGCGGCGTGATCGATGAAATCATGCTTGAAAACGCCTACCGCAACCCCGACGGCAACCCGCTGATCTTCGATACCGTCTTACTGGAAAAGGTTACCCAAGAAACGAACATAACCCTGCTGCTGAACACGGCGGTTTACGATCTTGATAAAACACAAAATGGCGATAAGATCGAGACATTGCACGCGTTTTGCAGCCAGAACAGTACCAAATACACCCTGAGCGCGCCGCTGTTCTGTGACTCCTCGGGCGACGGGATCGTCGGGTTTCTGGCCGGTGCTGCATTCCGGATGGGCGCGGAGTCCATGGAGGAATTCGGGGAGAAATTTGCGCCGGACAAAGCTTATGGTGAGCTATTGGGGCATTCTATGTATTTCTACTCCAAAGATATGGGACGCCCCGTGAAATTTGTACCGCCTTCATTTGCTTTGCAGGATATTACGGAAATTCCGCGGTACAAAACGTTCAATCCCAAAGATTTCGGCTGCCGGTTGTGGTGGCTGGAATATGGCGGCAGAATGGACACCGTACACGACACCGAACAAATCAAATGGGAGCTTTGGAAAGTGGTCTACGGAGCCTGGAACTACATTAAAAACTCCGGCGAATTTCCGGAGGCCGAAAATATGACGCTCGAATGGGTGGGTACTATCCCCGGAAAACGTGAAAGCCGTCGTTTTGAAGGGGATTACCTGCTGAAACAGCAGGATGTTGTCGAACAAAAAGTCTTTCACGATACTGTGGCATTCGGCGGCTGGAGCCTCGACCTCCACCCGGCCGACGGCGTGTATTCCGATCAGGCTGGTTGCAACCAGTGGCACAGCAAGGGCGTTTACGGCATCCCCTATCGCTGCTTTTACAGCAAAAACATCGACAACCTGTTCATAGCAGGCCGCATTATCAGCGCTACGCACGTCGCGTTCGCGTCTACACGCGTGATGGCCACGAGCGCAACAGGCGGGCAGGCAGTTGCCGTTGCCGCCGCGGTCGCAAAAAAGTACAATTGCTCGCCACGGGAAGTCGGTGAGAAACATTTGACCGAACTGCAACTGGAGCTGTGGCGCTCGGGCCAGTACTTGCCGCAAACGGCGATTGTCGATCCCGAAAATCTGGTTAACAGCGCCAAAATCTGCGCCTCTACGACATTGGAATTGACAGCGCTCAGTGGCTCCGACCAATGGAAACCCATCGAGCATTCCGTGGCGCAAATGCTGCCCATCAAAGGCGATATGCCCTGGGTAACTGTTTGGGTGGAGGCAACCCGGGACACAGAACTGGTTGCAGAACTCCGCAAAAGCAGCAAGCCGTTCAATCATACGCCTGATGTGAATCTGGAAACCCGAAACTATCGTCTGATAGCCGGAAAACACGAACTGACGCTGGAATGGGGCAGCCATTTCCCCGAGGAATGTTATGCATTTGTATGCTTCCTGAAAAATGAGCACGTCAAAATCCAGTATAGCGAGCAACGCGTTACCGGACTGGTGACCGTTTTCAATGCGACCAATCCTGCTGTTTCCAATTACGGAAAACAGGAACCTACGGAAGATCTGGGCGTGGACACTTTCGAGTTCTGGTGTCCGCAGCGCCGCCCGGCCGGGTTGAACCTTGCATTTTCGTTAAACAAGCCCATTGCACTTTTTGAAACAGAAAACCTGAAAAACGGCTGGCACCGTCCGATTGCCGGGCCTAATGCCTGGATAGCGGCACCGGACGATCGCACTCCCGAGCTCCAACTGCAATGGAACGAAGATCAAAACATTTCCAAAATCGATTTCGTGTTCGATACCGATTTCGACCACCCGATGGAGAACGTGATTTACGTCCATCCGGAAACGGTAATGCCTTTTTGCGCACAGGATATCGAAGTACTGGACGATACAAACCAGGTAATCGGAACAATAACTGACAACCACCTGACTAAAAGAACTTTGGCGCTCACCAAACCGGTAACGACGCGTTCGTTGAAGATCAAGCTGCAAAACAGTCATGCGCATGTGCCGGTATCGCTTATAGAGGTACGTGTTTATTAACGCGGCTTCCGTTTTTATTCTTTGAAAACTAATAAATTGATCTTAAATTTGCCGTCCTGAAATAGCAAACGTTTGTTTGCTATTTTCTTGAAAGTTTACTCTATAATTATAGTATACTACATAGACTTTGAAGGAAGCCGCGGATTTTACACCCTCAACTGAAAGCAACGAGCAAAACTGGGAATCATTACAGGTTGCGTACATCGCAAGTGGTGATCCTGAGGAAGATCGGCGTTTAGCTGCGCTTGCGCGCGAGCAGGGAAAAGCGGTTTTTCTCCGCGATTTGCCGGAAGAATCCGACGAAATCTTCCAAATGGCGCCGGTTGCTGCCATAAATAACTCTTCGGGCAGCGCCGTTTCCAGAAATAATCCAAAAACACCGCTCACCTGGGAGACCATCCAGCAGAAGCTCTGGGCCGCTACGGTGCGTAAGCGAAGCCGCACTGAAATCGCGGTTAACATCTTCTCTGCGATTGCATTAATGGTGATCGGGCATCTGCTTTTCACCTTTTTCACCTACGACCGTCTGACACTCCTCTGGAACGAGCTCGAAGTGAGCGAAGGCTTTTTTTACTATATACTCGGCGGCTTTGTGGCCCAGATGATCGACGGCGCATTGGGCATGGCCTACGGCGTAACCGCTTCGACATTCCTGCTCACGGTGGGCGTGCCCCCTTCGGCCGTAAGCGCGAGCGTCCACACTTCGGAGATCTTTACCAGCGGCGTTTCGGGTTATATGCACCTGAAATTCGGGAATGTGAACAGCAAATTGTTCAAGAAGATCCTCTTTCCCGGCGTGCTGGGGGCCATCGTGGGCGCCTATGCGCTGTCGTCTCTTGAAAAGTACATTTACATCATTAAGCCATTGGTGGCAATTTATACGCTGATCCTGGGAATCCTTATTATTCAGAAAGCGTTAAAGAAACGAGTTGAAAAAAGGCCGATCAAGAAGATCGGCTGGCTGGCGATGGCAGGTGGAACGCTGGATTCCATTGGCGGTGGCGGCTGGGGGCCGATCGTAACTTCGACGCTCATTGCGCGCGGAAGGCATCCCAAGTATACCATCGGGTCCGTGAACCTCGCTGAATTTTTCGTATCGCTGGCAAGCTCCGTTACCTTCATCAGCATTATCGGATTTTCACACTGGCAAGTGGTGTTGGGCCTTATCCTTGGTGGTATGGTGTCCGCGCCCATCGCCGCCACACTATCCCGCCGCTTGCCGATCAAGACCATGATGATTATGGTAGGCACCATCGTCATCATCGTAAGCGTGAGGATTATTTATATGGTTTTAAGCAGTTTATAAAGCACCGGTACTTTCCGGATAGTCGTTAATTATAAATCAAAAAGCTGACCGCCGACAGCCGACAGCCGAAGTATTCACATCATGAAAAAACAAACCAAAGCGATACGCACTCAGACCAGTAAAACCAAATATCGCGAACATTCGACTCCCCTCTTCCTGACCAGCAGCTTCACATTCGAGAGCGCGGAACAAGGAAAGGCACTTTTTGAGGAAACCGAGGAAGGTAACATTTACAGCCGCTTCTCCAACCCGAGCGTACAGGAGTTTGTGGATAAGGTTTGCATGCTGGAAGGTCTGGAAGACGGAGTGGCAACCGCAACCGGTATGGCGGCGGTATTTGCGAGCATGGCGGCATTGCTGAAAAGCGGCGACCACATTCTGGCCTGTCGTGCATTGTTCGGCTCGGCACATCAGATCATCACACAGATATTGCCGAAATGGGGCATTACTTATACCTACCTGGATGCCGACGCGAGCGAGGCGGAATGGGAAGCAGCAGTGCAGCCCAATACCCGCATGATCTACCTCGAAACGCCTTCTAACCCCGGACTGGACCTGGTGGACCTCGCGATGATCGGCCGCATTACCAAGAAACACAACATTATTTTCAACGTAGATAACTGCTTTGCTTCACCCGCATTGCAAACCCCGGCCGATTTTGGTGCCGACCTGGTGTTGCATTCGGCCACCAAGTTCATGGATGGCCAGGGCCGCGTGCTGGGTGGTATCGTGGTAGGTAAAAAAGAATATATCAAGGAGTTGCGCTTTTTCTGCCGCCAGACAGGTCCGTCAATGTCGCCATTCAATGCCTGGGTATTAAGCAAAAGCCTTGAAACATTGAACCTTAGAATGGAGAAACATGCTTCCAACGCATTGGCACTGGCTACCGCATTGGAGAAGCACCCGGATGTAAAATCGGTGAAATACCCGTTCCTGGAATCACATCCGCAATACGAGCTGGCAAAACGGCAAATGAGCGCGGGCGGTTCAATCGTCACCATCGACCTCGAAGGCGGCTTCGAACGTGTAGCGGCATTTATGGATGCATTGGAGATCGCATCGCTGTCGTCCAACCTGGGCGACACGCGCACCATCGTTACCAATCCAAACACGACTACCCATGCCAAATTGAAACCGGAGGAGAAGGCAGCGCTGGGCATTACCGAAGGTTTAATCCGCATTTCAGTCGGTTTGGAAGATATTGAGGACCTGATTGAGGACTTCACCCACGCCGTGGAAGTGTCGGTGAAAAGTGATATATTGGAGTAGGGTAAAAATTTCAATATGATGTCGATATGAAAGCGCTGACCATCAACTTACCGGAGTCTCTGGATTCAGAAGAATTTGAAATCAAAATGCTTCTGGCCGGTCAGCTTTACGAGCGCGGCAAGGTAAGTGCAGGACAAGCTGCCGATATTGTCGGTATCAGCAAAAGGGCTTTCATCGAGATCATGGGAAGGTTTGGATTCACCCTGTTCGGCGAATCCGTGGAAGATTTGAAAAGTGATGTAGCCAATGCGTGATGCGCTTGTTATTGCGGATTCCAGTTGCCTGATTTTGTTAGCCAAAATCGAAGAGCTGGGAATCCTTAAAAGCATTTACAAGCAGATTTTTATAACGAAATAAATTGCAGGAGAATTTGGCAACGATCTGCCCGAGTGGGTCGAAGTTAGAGAAGTCGAAAACAAAACCCTGCAATCGCTGTTTGAAGAGATACTGGATCTCGGAGAAGCATCTGCATTAACCCTTGCATTTGAGACGCGGGACTGCACGGTAATTCTCGACGATCTGAAAGCCCGGAAAACGGTAGCAAAATGAATATTAGGGTAACCGGTACGATCGGGGTGATTGTGAAAGCCAAAACGGAAAACAAGATCCCATCGGCCAAAGCGGCTTTTGAAAAAATACTGGAAACTGATTTCCGGATCAGCGACCGCATATTAAAAGAGGCTATCCAATTAGCCGGAGAACAACCATGAACGAAACATTAGCATCTTTAAACTCCGCCATCGAGGGCAAAAGTGAGGTTGAATCGCTCGCGATTCTGGCGGATCTTTTTCCCGGGGAGGTCGTTTTTTCAACCAGCCTCGGATATGAGGATCAGGTGATTACCGACCTCATTTTAAAGAATAATATCAATATCGGCATCTTCACGCTCGATACGGGAAGGCTTTTCGCGGAGACTTATATGACTTTGCAAAAGACCAACAACCGCTTCGACACGAAAATAAAGGTATACTACCCGCAAACTGACGCGGTGGAGAACCTGGTGAGTACGAAAGGACCGCTGAGCTTCTACGAATCGATCGAAAACAGGAAGGAATGCTGCTTCATCCGCAAGGTCGAGCCGCTGAACCGCGCATTGAAAGGTGCGAAAGTCTGGGTGACGGGTATCCGGGCAGAACAGTCGGGGAACCGTCATGATATGCCGAGGCTGGAATGGGACGAGGCACACCAGCTTTTCAAGTTCCACCCTATCCTGGACTGGACATTTGAAGAAGTAAAACAATATGTAAAATCAAACGGCATTCCTTATAACCCATTGCACGACAAGGGCTTCGTGAGCATCGGCTGCGCACCTTGTACCCGTGCGATCCAGGAAGGCGAGGATTTCCGCGCCGGCCGCTGGTGGTGGGAAGACGAGTCGAAAAAAGAATGCGGGCTGCATGCGAAGTAGCTTTAAGCAGTAGGCTATAAGCTGTAAGCCTTATACTTGCAGTTAAGCCGCCGACCAGAGCTTACAGCATATAGCTTACAGCCTAAGGCCTTTAACTTTTAAATCAATAACCAATAATATGTCAATTTCAGTGAACGAGGCCTCCGAGATCCAACGGGAGATTAGTGAACGCAGCGCTCCGGATTACCTGGATCAGCTGGAAGCAGAGGCCATTTACATTATGCGTGAAGTAGCCGGCCAGTTTGAGCGCCCTGCCCTGTTGTTTTCAGGAGGTAAGGATTCGATCACATTGGTTCATTTGGCGAAAAAGGCATTCGCACCCGGCAAAATCCCCTTCCCGCTGGTGCACGTCGATACCGGTCACAACTTCATCGAGGCGATCCAGTACCGCGACGAGCTGGCTGAAAAAATCAATGCGAAACTGATCGTTCGCTATGTCGAGGATACTATCAAGGCGAAAGGATTGAAGGAGCAAACCGGCAAGAATGCAAGCCGCAACTGGTTGCAGACTTTCACTTTGCTGGATACCATCGAAGAATTTGAATTTGACGCATGCATTGGGGGCGCACGCCGCGACGAAGAGAAAGCACGCGCAAAAGAGCGAATCTTCTCGTTCCGCGACGAGTTTGGTCAGTGGGACCCTAAACGCCAGCGCCCGGAGCTTTGGAATTTGTTCAACGGCCGTATTCAGAAAGGCGAAAACGTACGCGTGTTCCCGATCTCAAACTGGACCGAGCTCGATGTTTGGGCTTACCTGAAAAGAGAAAATATTGCATTGCCTTCGATCTACTTCGCACACGAGCGCGAGCTGATCCTCCGTGACGGCAAACTACTGAACAATACGCCGGTAATCGAACCCGATCCGGAAGACCAGATCGTAACCCGCCAGGTGCGTTTCCGTACCGTGGGCGACATGACTTGTACCGCGGCAGTAGAATCATCCGCAGCAACCCTGGACGAAGTAATCGCGGAAATCACCATTTCACGCATCAGCGAACGCGGCGAAACCCGGATTGACGACCAGCAGACTGAGGCGGCGATGGAAGACCGGAAGAAAGGCGGATATTTTTAAGGAGTTTAAAGTTCATGAGTTTATGAGTTCAATTAAGACAACTCATAAACTGAACTCATAAACTCTAAACTCATAGACTTAAATTATTACCAGTGGATTTACTAAGATTTATAACAGCAGGCTCCGTGGACGATGGCAAAAGCACATTGATCGGGCGCTTGCTTTACGATACAAAAAACATCCTGGCCGATCAGATGGAGGCTATCGAGCGCGCCAGCAAAACCCGTAATGCCGGTGAAATCGACCTTGCATTACTGACGGACGGCCTTCGTTCCGAACGCGAGCAGGGCATTACCATCGACGTGGCCTACAAATACTTTCAGACGCCCAACCGCAAATTTATCAGCATCGATGCACCGGGGCACATCCAGTATACCCGCAACATGGTGACCGGCGCATCCAATGCGGATTTAGCCATTATCCTGGTTGATGCACGTCATGGCGTGGTGGAACAAACCCGCCGTCACTCGCTGATCGCTTCCATGCTGGGTATCCCCCACGTGATTGTGGCGGTAAACAAAATGGACTTGGTAGGAAATTCCGAGGATGCATTCCTTCAAATTGCCAAAAGTTATAAAGAGCTGGCTGAGAAACTTTCCATTAAGGACCTGACCATCATTCCCGTAAGCGCTTTGAACGGCGATAATATCGTGGAGCGTTCGGAAAGCATGAGCTGGTACACCGGCGAAACATTGCTTTCGGTACTGGAAAATGTGAATGTACTGAAAGACCAAAACGTGGAAGACGGCCGTTTCGCGGTACAATATGTGATCCGTCCTCAGACTGAGGAGCTACACGATTACCGTGGTTATGCCGGTCGTGTGCAAAGTGGTACTTTCAAAAAGGGGGATGCCATTAAGGTATTGCCTTCTGAAAGAGAGTCTAAAATCGCCAAAATCGAATTCGGCGGAAACGAAATAGCGCAAGCCTCTGTTCTTGAATCTGTAACGATATTACTCGAAGACGATATCGATATCAGCCGCGGCGATACGATCGTAACCGTAGACAACTCACCGATCGTGAGCCAGGATATCGAAGCACTGGTGTGTTGGATGGACGATAAGAAGACGTTGAAACCAGGAAACAAATACATTTTGCAACACGGCACGGCACGTTCACGCTGTTCGATCCGTGACATCGAATACCAAATCGACATCAACTCTTATGAAAAACTGGATGAGGTGGAGGCCTTAAAACTGAATGACGTGGCAAGAATCGTCCTTCGAACAGCCCAGCCCATCGCATACGACCCCTATCAGAAGAACCGCGCAAACGGCGCAGCGATCCTGATCGACGAAACGTCCAATGTGACGGTTGGGGCTTGTATGATCGAGTAACGCCCTCGCACAGGGCTTCGACTGCGCTCAGCCTGACACAACGACTGTCACCCTGAGCGTAGTCGAAGGGCAATGCATGGATGCCCACACTATTGAATAAAAATATACTATCCCGATAGACGATTAGAATATCATCATGAGCGATTTAATCATTTCTGACAGAGTATCCGCCGTTGCAAAGCGCGATATCATTGACCTGCAACAAAAGATCGGTGCATTCAACTCCGGCGAAACCCCGGAAGAGGCGTTCCGCAAATTCCGTCTGACACGCGGTGTGTATGGTCAGCGTCAGCCCGGCGTGCAGATGATCCGCATCAAATTGCCTTACGGCCGCATTACAGCTGATCAGCTGGTCCGTATTGCCGATACTTCCGACAAATATGCAACGGGAAACCTGCACGCGACCACGCGCCAGGACATTCAGCTGCACTTTGTAAAGCTTTCAGACTCGCCGCAATTGTGGGCCGACCTGGAAGATGCGGGCATCACGTTGAAAGAAGCTTGTGGTAATACTATCCGTAACGTTACGGCTTCGTCTGTCGCGGGTATCGATCCGGATGAACCGTTCGACGTAACGCCGATCACCCATTCGATTTTCTCCTACTTCCTCCGCAACCCGATCAATCAGGATATGGGCCGGAAGTTTAAAATCGCCGTTTCTTCTTCTGAAAAGGACAGCGCATTGGCATTCATCCACGATGTGGGCCTGATCGCGAAAATGGGCCAGAACGAAGCCGGTGAAACCGTTCGCGGTTTCAAAGTACTCATAGGCGGCGGCCTTGGAGCGCAGCCATTTTCCGCACAGACTGCATTTGAATTCCTGGAAGAAGAGAAAGTAATTCCATTCATCGAAGCATTGCTTCGCGTGTTCGACCGCTATGGCGAACGCGTACGTCGTCATAAGGCGCGTATGAAGTTCCTGCTCAATGATCTCGGCCTGGAAGGTATGATGGAGAAAGTGGAGGAAGAACGTAAAGCGGTTAAAAACAAGATATTCCAGATTCCGGAAGACCTTTTCGGTACCAACGAGTACGAGGCGATCAACCACGCTCCGCGTCCTTCGTTGTCCGAAGCGGAAATCCTGAAAATCGCTGCCGAAAGCATCGACACCGACAAGCTCGACATTTTCACCAAATGGCTGCGTACCAATACATTTGAACAAAAACAAAAAGGTTGGTATGCCGTGCAGCTGCGTGTTCTGCTGGGTGATATGAGCTCCGACACCGCCCGTAGTCTGGCCGATGTGGTGCGTAAATATGCTGCAGACGATATTCGCGTGACCGTGAACCAGGGCTATATCCTGCGCTTTGTGAAAGGCGAAGACCTCGTAGCTATTTACCACGAACTCGCGAAACTCGGCCTTGCTTCTCCCGGCTTCGACAGCACGATGGACATTACCACCTGCCCCGGAACCGATACTTGTAACCTCGCGATTTCGAGCAGCTATGGTATCACCCGTGTGCTGGAAGACGTCATGCGCGACGAATATCCTGAAATGATCTATAACCGGGATATTAAAATCAAGATCAGCGGCTGTATGAACGGCTGCGGCCAGCACAATGCGGCCAATATCGGTTTCCATGGCAGCTCGATCAAAAACGGCAAATTGGTATTGCCGGCATTGCAGGTATTGCTCGGTGGTGGTTTCTCCGGCGATGGTATCGGCCTGATCGGCGATAAGGTAATCAAAGTTCCTACCAAACGCGGACCGGAAGTGCTGCGTCTGCTTTTGAATGACTATGAAGCAAATGCAATGGATGGAGAATATTTCAACCAATACTATCTCCGCCAGACTAAAAACTACTTCTTCCAATTACTGAAACCGCTTGCAGACCTGACAACGGTACAAGACGACGACTACCGCGACTGGGATCACGACGAACTGTTCAAAACTGAAATCGGAGTCGGCGAATGTGCTTCCGTACTGGTTGACCTCGTGGCGACTACCATCATCGAAGGCCAGGAGAAGTTGAATCTTGCAAAAGAATCTTTCCAATCGGGTGTTTGGGCGGATGCGATTTACCACGCTTACAACGTGTTCATCACCGGCGCGAAAGGTTTGCTGATGTCGAAAGACGTGACTACCAACACGCAATACGGCATTGTCAACGATTTCGAAACACATTTCGGACAGGATTTCAAATATGACGTTCCTGCTGAGTTCGCAGTAGAAAATCAGACTGAAACGCCATTCAAATCACTGGTATTCAGCATCAATAAATTCGAACCAAGCGAAGCATTCGCAGAATATTTCATCAGCACCTCGGAGCGATTCCTGAACTTCGTTCGCGAGACCCGCGAGGCGCAATTAGTCGAAACCGGAGAGCCTGCATTGCAGGAGCTTTCGTTCGGAAAGGATAGTTAAATTGGCTGTCGGCTTTCGGCAATCGGCTGTCGGCTTTTTATTACTGATATTTTCAGAAATTAAAAAAAGCCGACAGCTGAAAGCCGAAAGCCGAAGTACTCTTCACCATGAAACTGACACTGATCGGTGCAGGCCCGGGGGATCCCGACCTGATCACCCTTAAAGGAATCAAGGCCCTGCAAAAAGCGCGGGTTGTGTTATATGATTCCCTTGCCCACCCCTCATTGCTGAATTACTGCCCGGAAGATTGCATCAAGATCCTCGTCGGCAAGCGCTTCGGCAAAACAAGCTGCGGCCAGGACGAGATCAACGACTTAATCGTTGAAAAGGCGCGTCAATATGGCGAAGTAGTGCGGCTGAAAGGCGGCGACTCCTTCATATTCGGCCGCGGGTATGAAGAAATCCTCTTTGCGGCTGAGCACGGTATTGAATCCGAAGTAATCCCTGGCATATCGAGTAGCTATGCGGCACCTGCATTAGCGGGCATTCCGCTTACTTCACGCGGCATGAGCGAGAGCTTTTGGGTCATTACCGGTACAACCAAAAATCACGCGCTTTCAAACGATGTACGGCTCGCTGCGCAGTCGACTGCTACTGTGGTCATTTTAATGGGTCTTCACAAATTGCAGGAAATCGTTTCCATTTATTCTGAGCTGGGCAAATTCGACGAATCCATTTCCATTATCCAAAACGGCACGCTGGAAAACCAGAAGGTAGTTACGGGCAAAATCGGTAATATCGTGCCGCTTGCGCAGGTTGCCGAAATGGCTTCTCCGGCGATCATCGTAATCGGGAAAGTAGCGGCATTACCGGATCTTTCGTACGAAAAAGTGCGGGAAATGATGCAGAATTCTCAATCGGTAGCCGATTAAAGCAGACCCAGCAGCCAGTCGAGATTGAAGCTGTTTTCGTGCCCTCTGAATTCGACGAAATAGATAATCCCTGCCAGAATTACATAGCTGATAAACAGCCATTTCTTCTTCACTTCATACTGGTCGCGGTGGTGGAAATAGTCGTACACCATCGACGCGCTGAAACCGAAAATCATCAGTACAAAACAGAGCATACCGCAATCCTGGCGGTAATGCCTATACACATGCAGCGCGGGCGCGCCGAGCACAAGATACATCAGCCACATGCCGAAACCGGCACGGTACAGGTAGACGCTCAGTCTGCGATCATTCTTGATATCAAATAATCCTTCCAGCATAGCATTAGTTCTACTGTTTGAAACAGTGAATATAAACAAAACGAAAGTCTGATCCTAGGTTCAGCGAACAGTTGTTGCCCCGCAACCACCTAATTTACAATGCTTCTAAGCGTCCGACCGCTGCCGTTCAGCGGGTTATTTCAGGTAAAATACAATCAAAGTTTTAACTTTGCAGCCTAATTACCGTTTTAGTACAAGATGTTCCTTCCATGAAAGCGTTCCCGACCCATTTGTTTCTGATGCTGCTCAATGCAGTTTCGAAGCTGTCCTGGGGAGCGCTCTACAAGCTTTCCGACATCGTTCGTTTCCTGATCTTCGACATTGGCCAGTACCGTAAAAAAGTGGTGTTGCAAAATATGCGCAACAGCTTTCCTGAGTTCAGTGAAACGAAAATTCACGAAATAGCTGCCAAATTTTACCGCAATTTCACAGACATTATCTTCGAAACCATTAAAATGAAGTCGGTTTCAAAGGAAGATCTGTTACAGCGCTTCGATCTGGAAACGCCTTTGCTGATGCATTATTTTGAAAAAAAGCAAAACGCCGTGGTGGTAGCAGGGCATTTGGGCAACTGGGAAATGCTCAATCTGTTCGCGTCGGCCAAATTGCCGCATCAAATTGTGGTCGTGTACCATGAGTTGCAGAACGATATTTTTGAAGACTGGTTCAAAAACGTGCGTACGCGCTTCGGTACTGAGATGGTGACAATGAAGGAGGCCATTTCCAAAGCATTTGAGCCGCGCGACAGGCCGTTTTTGTTTGTATTGATCAACGACCAGTCGGCCGTGCCGGAAAAGGCATTCTGGACCAGATTCCTGAACCAGGACACGGGTGTGTACCGCGGCGTGGAATTGATCGCCCGCCGGTTAAATGCACCGGTGCTTTATATGGGTATTCTCAAAAACGAGCTGCGCCGCGGTTTTTACAAAGCATATTTCCGCCCGATCACCGAAACGCCCAAGCAAGAACCTACCAACAGCATTTTGCAAAAGCAGATCGGCTTTCTGGAAGAAGATATCCGTCGCCAGCCCGACAACTGGCTCTGGACGCACAAACGCTGGAAGCACCCCCGCCCGGCGCATTTAAACCCGCTGCAACTTTTACAGGAGATTCCAAGTGAATAGACCGGTCAAATTCCTCATTCTGCGCTTTTCCTCTATCGGCGACATCGTGCTCACGACGCCCGTAGTGCGCTGCCTGAAAAAGCAGATGCCGGAGGCCGAAATCCACTATTTTACTAAAAGCAAGTTCGAATTCCTGCTGCGTGACAACCCCTATATCGACAAAGTGTGGCTTCTTGAAAAAGGTAATGCAAAAGAATTACTGGCATTGCTGAAAAAAGAAAAGTTCGACTACATCATCGATCTCCACCGCAACGTCCGCACGCTTCGCATTAAATGGACACTCGGTGTACCCGCATTCAGTTTCGAGAAGCTGAATGTGCAGAAGTGGCTTATGACGCAGTTTAAGGTCAATTACCTGCCGTCAGTACACATTGTGGACCGGTGTTTGGATACCTTAAAAACATTTAACATCCAAAACGACGGCGAAGGACTCGATTATTTCATTCCCTATAAAGACCAGGTAGAACTCGAATGGCTGCCGGAAACGCACCGCAAGAGCTATGTCGCGTACGCGATCGGTGGCCAGCATTTCACGAAGAAAATGCCTGCGCCAAGAATGATCGAGCTTTGCAGGAAAATCAACCATCCCGTCATTCTGCTAGGCGGACCAGAGGATTTCGAAGCAGGCGAAGCGATCCGCACTGCATTAGGCGACGCGCAGATCCTGAATGCCTGTGGTAAATACAATTTCAACCAATCGGCTTCCTTAATCCAAAAGGCATTGATCGTGTTTACACACGACACTGGGCTGATGCACGTTGCAGCCGCATTCCGAAAGAAGGTCTATTCGATCTGGGGCAATACCATTCCGGAATTTGGCATGTACCCCTACCGCACCACATTCGAAAAGCTGGAAGTAAAAGGCCTCGATTGCCGCCCATGTTCGAAGATCGGTTATAGCAAATGTCCGAAAGGCCATTTCAAATGCATGAACGATATTTCGTTCGATTTCCCGATTCCCGAACTCCCGCAGCATAAATAGTGTTGCATTTCCGTCCGTTATTCATCCACACAAACATCCAAAATGGCAAAAAAAGTAAACATTGGTCTGGTGCAAATGAGCTGCACTTCGGACGTTGATGCTAACTTTCAGAAGGCTACCGAAAAAATCCGTGAAGCTGCGCAAAAAGGCGCAAATATTATCTGTCTGCAAGAGCTCTTCAAATCGCTTTATTTCTGCGACGTCGAAGACCATGGCAATTTCAGCCTGGCCGAAGCAATCCCCGGCCCGTCTACCGAATCGCTGGGGGCATTGGCGAAGGAACTGGGCGTGGTGATCATCGCCTCACTGTTCGAGAAACGGGCGCATGGCTTGTACCATAATACCACCGCCGTCCTCGATGCCGACGGAGCTTATCTGGGCAAATACCGCAAAATGCATATTCCCGACGATCCGGGTTATTACGAGAAATTTTATTTCACACCGGGCGACGCCTCGCCGGGCGACGCTCCGGTAACCGAGCAGGATACCGACGGCTACCGGATATTCAATACCCAATTTGCCAAAATAGGTGTGCTCATTTGCTGGGACCAGTGGTACCCCGAAGCGGCCCGCATTACCAGCCTCATGGGCGCAGAGATTCTTTTCTACCCTACTGCTATCGGCTGGGATGTGAACGAAAAGGATCCGATTATCAATGAAGAACAATACGGGGCCTGGCAAACGGTACAGCGCGGGCATGCCGTCGCGAACGGTGTATATGTTGTATCCGTAAACCGCGTGGGCCGCGAAGCCGACCAGCAGTTCTGGGGCGGCTCGTTCATCGCTAACCCCCAGGGAAGGCTGCTCTACCTCGCGCCGCACGATGGTGAGGTGACGCACGTAGAAGAGCTAGACCTCGAAAAGCTCGATTTTTACCGTACAACCTGGCCCTTCCTCCGCGACCGTCGCGTGGACTCCTACCGTCCTATTTTGAAGCGGTTTATTGACCAGTCGTAATTCAAAAATATAATTATTTTAATATACACGAAAAGAGCGTCTTCTAACCCGGGGTGCTCTTTTTTGTTGCTTCACACGCTTGCAAATGCGCACGCGCGAAAAATACCTAGTAACCCAATGTTACAATTTTATAAGAATCAAATTCTGCTAAACGTCTATATTTTAGACAATTACGGACACAAAATTGGCACATTAATCTACAAAACCGATAGGAAGCGCTAAAAATCAGATTAGTAAAATTTATTATCAAATTATTACAATAATAGTCTGTAATAATTTTAAATGACCAATTTTTATTGCAAAAAACTTCAATTTTTAAATCTAATCTCTTGCATTATTTGACATTGTCAGTATATTTGAAAAGTCATTAAACGAATGACAGAACTTCTAAACCGAAGATATATTCCGGCCGCACATGAATATATCTGACCGTGTTGAGAGGGGCTTGCTGAAAGCCGGACGTACCGGAACACGGTCACCGGGCGAGTTACGCTCCAACACAATATAATTTTTTTAATAAAGGATTTTTAACACCGTGGACAAACACAACTTGTCGACGTCAGGCTCTTCTATGGCCTTTCTGAAACTGTTCAACCTGTTTGTCCTCGATTAAAGAGGGTATTGCTTTCCGGAAAAGCAGTGTTGCAAGCTTATGGCTGTGTTGTTCTGTCCACGCGAAAGTGTGTGCGGCGCACGGAAGTGTGGACGCCACACAGCCATAACTTTTTTCTCCTCCTACTACTACACCTAACAATTTTAACCCCTGATTCCCATGCGTAAAGTTCTACTCTTATTTATATGGGTTTGTCTGTGTTCCCCGGTAGCTTTCGCACAAGTGCGCCAGCTCACCGGAAAGGTAACAGCGGCCGAAGATGGTCTCGGACTTGCAGGCGCGTCAATCATTTACAAAGGCACCAATGTGGGTACAAATGCCGATGCTGACGGTAATTTCAGTTTTTCAGTTCCGGGTGACGGCGTGCTCGTCATCTCATATGTAGGTTTCCTGATCAAAGAAATGCCGATCGGCAACCAAACCAAATTTGACATCAAGCTGGACGCCGATACGCGACAGCTGGCCGAGGTGGTAGTAACCGCATTCGGTATCGAGCGTGAAAAAAAGGCGTTGGGATATACAGTACAAGAAGTGAAAGGCAGCGCGTTAACTGAGTCCCGTTCAACAAACGTGGCGAATGCGCTTTCAGGTAAAATCGCAGGTGTTCGCGTGCAGTCCAACGGCGGGCCGGGCAGCGGCTCTACGATCCAGATTCGTGGCTCTTCGTCCGTCTCCGGTAATAACCAACCCCTGATCGTCATCGACGGCGTGCCGATGGAGCAAACTGCTAGCAAAACCTGGGGCGGTGGTATTTCGGAGATCAACCCCGACAATATCAAGGAAATGTCCGTGCTCAAAGGACCCAATGCGGCTGCATTGTACGGTTCTCGTGCTGCCAACGGCGTTATCCTCATTACGACCAAAAACGGCCAGGGCACTAAAGGGCTGGGTGTGGATATCAATTCCAACATCAGCTTCGAACGCCCGTGGATCAAACCGAATTTCCAGAACACTTATGGGGGTGGTAATGGCTACCGCACCTGGTATACCGACGGTTGGAGCGGCAATATCACCGATCCGGCAGAAATTGCGCAATACCGCGCCGTTTACGACGCAAGATATCCGCTCGTGGGATCAGAAGGGACAGACGAAAGCTGGGGAGCTCCGATGGACGGGCGCCTGGTGAGACAGTGGTGGACTGGTGACGATGTTGCACCACTGACTCCTCAGCCCAACAACTGGGACGAGTACTGGAATACCGGTCGCACGGTGACGAACAGCATCGCGCTGAACGGCGGTAACGACAAAGGTTACTTCCGCCTCGGCCTGAGCCGCGTGGACCAGACGGGCATTATGTACTACAACGATTTCCACCGGAACAATTTCCGCATTAACTCGGGCTATAACCTGACCAAAAACCTGAGCATTACATTGTCGGGTGAGTACATCAAATCGGGTTCGGACAACAAGAGCTACGGCAGCGGACAGGAATTTATATGGTCGCACCGCCACGTGTCCTGGGAGCAGCTGCGGGATTATGAGAGCTATATCGGCGTGCACAACCAGCGCGGCAACGACACCGACCCGCCGAACTGGCAGCATACATTTTTTACTAATCCGTATTTCATGCAAAAGAAGCTTCCGCAAAGCAATGAGAAGGACCGCTTGCTGGGCAACATTGCATTGAACTACAAGATATTGCCTTCGCTGAGCCTGATGATTCGCAGCGGCACCGATTACTGGACCGACACGCGCATTAACGTATCCAACTTCCTGCGTGTACGTAATGGCGTACGCACGCCGGGACGCTACTCAGAGGAAGTACTCCGCAGCCAGGAAACCAACTCGGATTTCATGCTGACTTACAACAAGAATATCAATGCGGACTTCGGATTGAACGTGCAGTTCGGCGGCATTAAGCGTACCAATTATTACAAAAGGAACTATTTTTATGTAGGCGAGCTCGTGGTGGACGGCCTTTACAATGCAGGCAACTCGGTACCGAGCCAGAATACGATCGAATCGGAAATCCGCAAGTCGGAAACACAGAGCTTGTTCGGAACGGCTAACCTTTCGTGGAAGGACGCATTGTTCCTCGACCTGACTGCCCGTAACGACTGGTCGAGCACCCTGCCTGCCAATGCCCGTTCGTATTTCTATCCTTCGGCTTCATTGAGTGCCGTACTAACGGAGTTGTTCGATGTAAAAAGCAATGTGTTCACGTTCGGGAAGGTACGGGCAAGCTATGCCCAGGTGGGTAATGATGCCACGCCTTATCAACTGGCGCAAACCTACCTCGCGAGCGGCTCATGGAATGGTGCAGTGCCAAAATTCTCGGAAAACACCCAGATCGCCAATAGCGGCCTGAAACCTGAGATCACCACCGGCCTTGAATTGGGTGCAGACTTGCGGTTTTTGAAAGGCAAAATCGGTTTGGACGTGACTTACTATAACCAGACTACGAAAGACCAGATTCTGGGCGTGGAAATTTCCAAAGCGAGCGGCTATAACACCCGCATTCTGAACGCCGGTAAGATCACCAACAAAGGGGTGGAAATTTCAATCTCAGGAACGCCGGTAAAACTTCCGGGCGGATTCAGCTGGGACGTTTCGCTCAACTGGGCTCGCAACCGCAACAAAGTGGTGGAACTGGCCGAAGGTTTGACGACCTACACACTCGCAACACAGCGCGGTATGTCGTCGGAAGCACGCGTAGGCCAGCCTTACGGGACATTCTATGGTGTAGGTTTCCAGAAATACAATGGACAAATCATTTATGGCGCGAATGGTTTACCATTGACTGCGGCGGGACAAAAACTAGGCAACATCCAGCCCGACTGGATCGGCGGTATGCTGAACACGTTCAATTACAAAGGCTGGTCGCTGAGCGCCTTGGTAGACGTTCGCATGGGCGGCGACATTTATGACGAAGGCACAGGAACAGCCCGCTGGACAGGCCAGTATGCCGAAACCGCATTGGGCCGCGAAGAAGGTGTGATCGGGCAGGGTGTGCGTGAGGTGACCGCTGCCGATGGTTCGAAATCCTACGTTCCAAACGACATTATCGTCACAGCCAATCAGCTCTATGGCTATTCCAACCCTCGTAACTACCACGAGTCGGCGATCTTCGATGCGAGCTATGTAAAACTACGCGAAGTATCGCTCGGCTACTCTTTCAGCCCTGCATTGTTGAAAAAGGTTAAAATCCAGTCGGCCAAGATCTCGCTTGTAGGCCGGAACATATGGATGATCTTCAAAAATACCCCGCATATCGATCCGGAGATCGATGCCAAAGGGGGTAACCAGCAAGGATTCGGTTATGGCGAGCTTCCTAGCTCCCGCAGCATTGGCGCAAACCTCTCGCTGTCATTCTGATTCCCTCCAAATTATTTGAAGACCTAAAAGCATTACGAGATGAAAAGCATATTGACCCATAAAAACATCTGGATGACCGCCCTGGTAGGCGCTATGAGCATCACCAGCTGCACCAAGGATTTCGACAGCATGAACGTAAGCCCTAACAGCCCTACGGCTATCGGGCCACAATACCTGCTCCCTACCGGCATCGAAACATCTGTAGACCGCTATTGGGGCCACCGCGACCGCTTCGAGCGCATCAATATCGATGCGGCCGAATTGTACGTCCAGCATCTGACCCGTAATATTTACAGCAACGAGGGCGACGACTACACCGTTTCGCCCGCATTGCTGGCCAATAACTGGAAAGGGTTCTTCAACGACGGCCTGCTCAACTTCCAGCGGATCATTAACCAAACCAACGCCGAATCGGCCTCGCCTAACGCTAATTATGAGGGAGTTGCGCTGGTGATGCGCACCTGGGTATTCTCTCTCCTTACCGACATGTACGGATCGATTCCGTACACCGACGCCATCAAAGGCACTGCCAGTGAGGCCGTTTACACGCCAAAGTACGATTCAATGGAAACCATTTACGCAGGCTTGCTGAATGACCTGAAAATGGCTAATGAGAAGCTATCGGTAAGCGGCCCGGCTATCGCGGGTGATATTCTGTATGCAGGGGATATTTTGAAATGGAAAAAATTCGCCAACTCGCTGCGTCTGCGTCTGGCTAACCGTCAGGCTGCCAAGAAACCGGCGGAGTCGAAAGCGATTTTCGCGGAAATCCTCGGCGACGCAGCGAAATTCCCGATTTTCACCAGCAATGCAGATAATGCGGCATTAAAATGCACCGCTGTTCTCCCGAGCAACAATGAATGGAACCAGATCCTGATCCAGGGGGGACGTACCGACTGGAACATCAGCAAAACTCTGGCCGACAAGATGAATGCCCTGGGCGACACCCGCATTACGGTATATGCTAATCCAAACAAGGACGGGCTTTACCAGGGACATGCCAACGGTCTGCCCGACGCGATCGCCACCGGCTACCTTGCCACCAGCTCGACCATCGGAAAAGCATTCACCGACGCAGCTGCTCCCGAGGTAATCATGACCTACGCGGACCTGAACTTCATCCTCGCGGAAGCAGCCCTGGATGGCGACATTACGGGCGATGCGAAGAAGTATTTCGAGGAAGGCATTACCGCATCTTTCAGTCAATACGGCTTGACGCCTCCTGCGGGTTACATGACCAAGGCCGGACCGGTGAGCAAGGAAAAAGTGCTCGAACAAAAATGGATCTCCCTCTTCGGGCAAGGCGTCGAAGCATGGATCGAATGGCGCAGAACGGGCTTCCCGGTATTTCCCGCGCCGGACCCGCGGGCGGTGCTGAACAACGGCGGGATACTCCCTACCCGCTTCAACTATCCGGCATCCGAATATTCGCTCAATGCAACGTCGGTAGGTGACGGCGTGAAGCTTAACGGTGGTGCCGACGACATGAAAACCAAACTATGGTGGGCTGAAAAATAACGGTTTATTCCCAATTCCAAGACTTTGAAAATAATGAAAAATATCAAATCGCTTTTCCCTTCCGCGCTGGTTCTGCTGGCAGTCACCTTTGGCTTTGTATCGTGCAAAGAAGAGGATCCCTTCCTCGACCGCGATGTAGCTCCGGTGCTCGTTGACATCGTGGGAGCTCCATTCGGCGCACCCATTGCCAGCGAACCGACCGTAACTTACTCTGCTACCGCCGAAAAGCTGACGCTCTCCGCAAGACTGCTGGAACTCGACAAGACCAACATTCTCGACCATACCAAAGGCATTGACTCGATTCCCGTGCCAAACCTGGCGATCAAAATCACCCTTCGCACCGGCGCAGTGCTGGGTGAGGTCACTTCCGACGCTCAGGGTTTGGTTAAACTCGAAAAAACCTGGGCCGACCTGGGTGTGACAGCACCAAAAGCCGGCAGTATTACCAAGATATCCTGGTCGGGCAGCCACAAGGGGATCGCATTTACAAGATTTTCACAAATACAGGCTAACTAATTGAAAAACAAGGAACATACGATTCGCAGTTAACCTCCTGATTTTGTAACTTGAATTAAGATTTTTACTCCTAATATTTATCGTCACGTACTTAAACATTTGAACAATGAACCAAAAAATTGACCGTCGGAACCTGTTAAAATCCGGTTTAATGGCATTGGGCGGCATCGCCGTAGCACCACATCTTACTGCCGGCGCATTCGAAAACACACCATTGTCACTGGATCCTGAAAACCGCATTTACCGCAGCCCTATGGTGAGAGAACACTTCTTGCCAAATGATTTCAAGGCGCCAAAGATCGTTGCCAAACTAAGTGCGAACGAAAACCCTTACGGACCACCAATGTCGGCCCAGAAAGCGGTAGCAGAATCCGTGAAAAACGGTAACCGTTACGCATGGAAAGAAATGTACGACCTGGTGGATAAAATCGCCAAGAAAGAGGGCGTTACTTCCGATTATATTATGATGGGCCCCGGCTCTTCCGACCTGCTCGAAAAGGTAGCCCTGGTGACTTTCATGAAAGGCGGCAATATCGTTTCGGCCGACCCTTGCTATATGTCACTCGTGAGCGTAGCGAAATCAGTAGGCGCTACCTGGAAACCCGTCCCATGTACAGCCGACTGGTCACACGACCTGAAAGCCATGGAAGCGGCGATCGACAAGGATACCAAACTCGTTTACATTTGCAATCCGAACAACCCGACCGGCGCTATCACCAAAGGCCAGGACCTGCTCGACTTCTGCTCGCGCGTGTCCGAAAAAGTACCGGTGTTCGTGGATGAAGCTTATATCGAGCTCGCGGTAGGTGCCGATACCCAAAGCATGGTTTCGCTGCTGGCTCAGAAGAAAAACGTGATCATCGCACGTACCTTCTCCAAAATCATGGGTATGGCGGGTATCCGCGTGGGTTACATTGCTGCACAGCCGGAGTTCCTCGAAAGCATCAACAAGATTACCCGCGGCGGAATGGGCATTTCCTACACGTCGATCTTCGCGGCATCTGCCAGCCTCGACGACAAGGATTTCCAGGGCAATACCCGTAAACTGAACCACGAGGCCAAAACATATCTCTACGAAAACCTCGACAAGATGGGTTACAAATACATCCCGTCGTATACCAATTTCGTGCTCTTCCCGATCTCGATCCCAGGCAAAGAGCTGCTCACCAAGATGACCGCCAAAGGCATCGCCGTCCGTTCCTTCGACGTCATGAACAAACCATGGTGCCGCGTAAGCATCGGTACGATGGACGAGATGAAGGCGTTTGTGGGGGCATTGGGGGCGCTGAGCTAACATCTTGCATTTATCCTTCGACTTCGCTCAGGATGACATTTTGCAATTTGTCAGTCTGAGCGCAGTCGAAGACAGTCCCTACCAGATTTTCACTCCCGTTACCATACCTTATTACAACGTCCCGCGAAGGCAATACCCTCTTTAATCTTCGATACTCCTATTACTTAAATATTCCTGACCATGAGTGACGCATTGCAAAAAACCATCACGCTATTGTTACTAATTGCCTTGGGACTGTTGCTCAAAAGCAAGTTCAAGAACAAAGATCAAACCAACGGCATCAAGGAGATCATCCTCTCCGTGGCGCTGCCCTCAACGATATTTATCTCATTAATGAAGATCGACATCGACTCGTCGATGTTCGTGATTCCGCTCGTCACACTGGTTTTTAACTTCCTGATGTTCTTTTCCGCGCCGCTCGCATTTGCTTTGTTTGGAATAGAAAAGAACAGCCCTACCGGCCGTACGCTGATGATGCTCATTCCTTCACTGGCGCCGGGCTTGTCGTGCTTCCCGTTCATTGCCGAGTTTCTGGGAGAAAAAAGCCTTGCGATCGCCGCATTGGCCGATGTGGGCAACAAGTTTTTCGTGCTCATCTCGCTATACATTCTCGCGATGAATATGTTTTTGAAAAACAGCGAAGATAAGGAGATGAAAATGGGCGGCAAGCTGAAAAGCCTCTTCGCAAGCATGTTCCAGGAGCCCATCAACCTGCTGATCTTCATTGCCATCATCCTGTTGAGCCTCGGAATCAACTATAACTCATTACCGCCGCTGGTAGTGGATATTTTTGATAAAACCAGCGCGATGATGACACCGCTCGTATTGCTTTTTATCGGTCTGGCCGTGCAACTAAAAGAGGGTAAGAAGCGTATCGTTGCAAGTATATTGTTCTTCCGCGCGGGTATCACGATGCTCATCAGCGCGGGGATGATCTACGTCCTGAACATTACCGACCAGAATATGGTATTACTGTCGATTGTAATCCCATTGAGTGCCGCCAGTTTCTGGCCGCTCGCCCACATTTCCGCGTTCAACCTGCGGGAGGACGCGAAAGGCATGGCCAAAGAGAAAAGAACATTTGATCTGGAACTGGCTGTGTTGTTACTTGCATTTTCTTTACCATTCTCAACGATATTAATTTTATCCATTTTGTCTTCCGGTTCATTCTTTGCACATACGTCCACGCTCATTACTTCCGGGCTGATCCTGATCTGCCTGGGTGCCGTACCGAATGTGCTTAGCAAGGTATTTGTCAAAATGTCGAAGGCATCTTCCTAATTTAAACACCGCATGAAATTTCTGACCACCAGTATTTTTTCACTCCTGTCACTCACCATCTTTGCCCAAACCGAAATAGCCGCCGTCAGCAGCATCCAGTCGCAGGCGACGATCCGGATTTCGAAAAGTACCAAGCGGTGCAAGTATTTCTCGGCGAATGCGCCGGTGACCATGGCGGATGGCAGCATCAAATCCATCGCGGAGGTGCGTGTGGGCGAGCATGTGAAGACGTGTAAAGACGGCAAAACGACGATCACGCAGGTGAAGCAGATCGACGTTTTCAACCAGCCTACTTCGCCTTTGACCGCGGTGTATCTGCGCCCGGCGGAGGAAAATACGTCCGGATCGCCGATCGTACCTGCATTGCTGCTGGAAGCCACGCCACACCACTACGTGCAGACCAACCATGGAAGAAAACGGATGAAAAGGCTCTCGAAAAAGGATATTCTCTATCATTACGAGCCTTCCACCGGCATTGTGTCATCATGGAAAGTGGGCGCGGTACAGGAAAATGCGCGGCGCGTGAGCAAAGCATACAACCTGGAAACAGTGGAAGGAACTTACCTGGTCGACAATGTGATGGTCGCCAACAACTGATCTTATTATTTACTCGACAATCCGGTAAGGCCCCGTTCGCGGGGCTTTATTTTTTGGTCTGCTTCAAAACCTTTTACGACCTTTGCACTTCATTTTTGAGCAGAACCAATACATTTAGGATACTTTGGCAGCAAATACCGCTTCATCGACACCCCGCGAACTGGGTTTTACGTTTCCGGCCGAATGGGCCCCGCACCGCGCTACCTGGCTTACTTTCCCCCATAACGAGGCCTCCTGGCAGGGCGACAAGCTGGCCAAAATGCGGCCGCAATACCTGGCATTCATCAAAGCGATCAGCAAGGGAGAGAACGTCGGCATTATCGCCCACGACGAAGCATTGAAGCAGTTCATCATCAGCGAACTCACGAAAACGGGGGTCGATCTTACCAAAATCGAATTTATAGTAAAACCCACCAATGATGCCTGGTGCCGCGATCATGGCCCCTCTTTTGTCGTAAATCCTGAAACGGGCGAGAAAATGATCGTCGACTGGGGCCACAATGCCTGGGGCGGCAAATATCCGCCTTACGACGACGATAACCGCACTCCGCGCGCCGTGGCCGAATACCTGAACCTCCCGGTTGTAAATCCGGGGATCATTATGGAAGGCGGTTCGGTGGAATTCAATGGCGCCGGCAGCCTGTTGACCAGCAAATCGTGCCTGCTGAACCCAAACCGCAACCCGCAATTGAACCAGGGGCAAATCGAACAGATATTATGTGATTACTACGGCATCGAGCAGGTTCTTTGGGTAGAAGACGGCATTGTAGGTGACGATACTGACGGCCACATCGACGATACCACGCGCTTTGTGAATGAAGACACCATTGTTGCCTGCGTAGAAACCGATCGCAACGACGAGAATTTCGCGGTGTTGAATACCAACTTACAAATGCTGAAAGAAATGCGACTGCTGAACGGGAAGCAGCCGAATATCATCGAACTGCCTATGCCGAAAGCCGTCATTATCGACGATTTCCGAACGCCCGGCTCCTACGCCAATTTCCTGATCTGCAATGCGGGTGTGATTGTGCCGGTATTCAATAACCCGCACGACCAGATTGCGATTGATATTCTGGAAAAAGCATTCAATGGAAAGAAAATTATCCCGCTTTTAGCTACGGAGATCATCTGGGGACAAGGCAGTTTCCATTGCCTGAGCCAGCAGGAACCTCTGGTTTGATGTGCAATGCCGGAAAGTAGTCAAAATTACTTTCCGGCATATTCATTATTTCGGGCTGGTTACGCCCCCCCGGTCATTGCTTGACAAATGGAATAGCATCACTCGCGAAACCAGTGTCAATTTTGTAGAAATCGCTGGTTACGAAAAGCTTGCCCTGATACAGTGTACCTTCAACATCTATCGGGTAACTTTTATCCTTTTGCAAAGAGAATTTCAGCAAATGCGTACTGACTATTTTAACATCCGCGACAGAGTCTTGCGAAACCAACTTCGTTCCCTGGCGCCATGGCGTATCAATACGAGTCATACGCACTTTAACTGTATTTACCGACTTTTTCTCTACGACCCATTCATAATTTCTTTCATCGCCCAGATTCGTAACGTATTGCAGGCGATAGGTTCCGACAAGGAATCGGGTCATGTCCTCGGGTACAGGTTCAGTCTTACTGCAAGCCATCGCGGTAAGAAGCATTAGTAATATAGAAAGTCCCTTCATAGCCGATTTACATTTATAGGTGTGAAAACATAGCTTATACTATTGTTTGTCAAATTCGTACCATGCTACATGGGTAGCGTCATCTCCCTGCAAAGCCGAACTCGTCATTGTCAGTTTCTTTGGAGCTGCCAGCAAAGTGACCTGTATTAACCGGCGGTTTTTATCGGTGTATGAAAAATGAAGCCTTTTTTCATCTTTAACCTCGATTTCCGTCGCCGTGTCACGACTGGAAATCTCTGACCCATCCCCTCTCACAACGACTTTTTGCATATCGAAGTCCAATACATTGGCCGAGCGCCGCGTAACTACCCAGGTATATTTGGAAACAAATCCCAGTGGCGAAGCAATAGCATATTTATAAGTACCCGTAAAATTTCCTGTGGCATCTCCACGCACGGGATCGTGCTGGGAGCATCGGGTAAAAAACAACACAGTCAGGACGAGGATAACGTTTTTCACAGCAGTAGGTCAGTTAAGGATGTAACTGATACTAATACGTAAGTCACTCAGAATAAATTATTCAGCCTCCGCCAAATTTTCCCAGTCGGTGCGTTCGTGCAGGAATACGTTGTAATCCACGAAACCCCGGATGCCGTCTACCCAACCTTTTTCGCTGTGCTGCCAGAATAACACGTGGGCATTCGCAGCAAGGTCGTTCAGGTGCGTGCGAGAGTAGCCTGCAAGCCAGAGCGGATAATCGTCGAAGTTTCCGGCGATGTATTTTTTGTAATAATGCTCATTGACGTAAATGATGGGCTTCACGCCATAATGCGCCTCAATAAGCGTAAGCCAGTTGCGTACGCCTTTAATGATAATATCGTCCGGCTTGCCGCCATTCACTTCCAGGTCCAGCACGGGCGGCAAATCCCCCGCTTCCATTCTCACCTGACCAATGAAATTATCGACTTGGCGATCCGACATGACCCGCGGGTTGTAAAAATGATATGCGCCGCGCTTCATCCCTACCCTTTTCGCTTCGGCCCAGTTTCGTTTAAACTGCCGGTCGAGGTGCGTGGCGCCCTCGGTCGCTTTGATGTACACGAAATCGATGCTCACATTTTCGGAACGGGCGTTCTTGAGCTTGTCCCAATTGATTTTCGCATTATGGTGGGAAACGTCGATCCCATGGACTGCGTAACGCAGCGGCAGCTTAATCCCGAATTTACTGATGAACTCCCACTGGTTTTCGTCCGTCCGGTCGTTCCACCAGATCAGCCCGCCAATCACCACTACAATGGCCCCGATAATAGCCCAACCCTTCGCCGGGAGCGGTTTCAGGTATTTTACTTTATTGAACGAGGTGCGGGTCTTCTTCTTTGCCATACTGTGCAAAATTAAGAAAGATCGCTATTCCCGGCATATCGCCATTCATTTTCCATAATTACCACTCGTGTACTATGTAATGCATAGTACCTGACATAGCCCATATATTTGAATCAACAAAACGGAATTATTAGCCATCACTTAAAAGAACATAGCCATGAAACCTTCAATTAAATCCATCGCATTGACAATGGTAATCGCTGCCACCTTCGCATTCAATGCCTTCGCCGAAGATAAAGAAAGCAAAAAAGCAGCAACGTTCGGGACCGGTATTTTCGCTTCCAACAGCGGTAAGATCCACGTTAACGTCGACAAGTACACCGACAGCAGAGCAGTGGTATTGATCACCAACAAAAGCGGACAGATCATGTACCGCGAAACGATAGACCGCGACACCGATAAGTTCAGAAAGACCTTTAATGTGAATGAATTGCCAGCCGGCACTTACAGCATCGAGGTTTCCGCCAACGGTCAGAAAACCGAAAAGAGCTTCGAAGTGTCCGAGATCCGCACCGAACGCCAGGTTTCCATCAAGTAACCAGCCCTATCTGTAAACAAAATGGCCAGCTCCGACACCGGGCTGGCCATTTTGCATTTGTATTTCAATCGCGGGATCAGATCACCACGTTCACGATGCGCTTTGGCACGACGACTACCTTCTTCGCCGGCTTGCCCTCCATCCATTTTTGAACGGTTGCGTCCGCCAAAACTTCCTTCTCGATTTCAGCAGAAGGCGTATCCAGCGGGAAAGTCAGCGAAGCGCGAACTTTTCCATTGATCTGCACGGGATATTCGAATACCGATTCCTTCACATATTTCGCTTCAAATACGGGAAATGCGGCTTTGGAAACACCACCTGCTTCGTTACCCAATGCTGCCCACAATTCTTCTGAGATATGCGGCGCATAAGGCGAAAGCAGAATTACCAGTTGTTCCAAAACTTCCTTGCTCTGGCACTTCTGGCTGCCCAGTTCATTCACACACACCATAAATGCACTCACAGCCGTGTTGAATGAGAAGTTTTCGATATCCTCCCCGATCTTTTTAATCGTTTTATGTAAAATCTTCAACTCCTCAGGCTTCGCTGGAACGTCTTTCACCTGCCACTGGCCGGTTTCGGTGTAAAACAAGCGCCACAGCTTACGGATGAAGCGGTAAGTTCCGTCGATGCCGTTGGTATTCCACGGTTTCGCCTGATCCAATGGTCCCAGGAACATTTCGTACAAACGCAGGGTATCCGCCCCGTAACGCTCCACGATGTCGTCCGGGTTCACGACGTTGAATTTCGACTTCGACATTTTTTCCACTTCCACGCCGCAAATGTATTTGCCGTCTTCGAGGATGAATTCCGCATTTTCGCCCGCGATGTCCGGGCGCGTAACTTTAAATTTCTCCACATCCAGCACGTCGTTTTCGACGATATTCACATCCACATGCAATGCGGAAACCTCATATTGTGATTTCAAACCTGCACTCACGAATACCGGCCTGCTGTAATCTTCACCCTTAACCCGGTACACAAAATTGCTGCGTCCCTGGATCATCCCCTGGTTGATCAGCTTCTTGAACGGCTCTTCTTCCTGCACAAAGCCGCGGTCTTTCATGAATTTGTTCCAGAAACGGCTGTACAGCAAGTGGCCGGTCGCGTGCTCGGTTCCACCGATGTACAAATCCACATCTTTCCAATAGCTGATCGCTTCTTTCGATGCAAATTCGTTTTCGTTTTTCGGGTCCATGTAGCGGTACCAGTACCAGCTGCTGCCCGCCCAACCCGGCATAGTGCTCAGCTCGTAGCCATTGCCCGAGCCGTGTTCCCAGCCTTGCGCGCGGCCCAGCGGCGGCTCACCATTTTCCGTCGGCAGGTATTTGTCCACCTCCGGCAGGTTCAACGGCAGCTCGCTCAGGTCTAGCAAATAGGGTACCGGCTGGCCTTCGCTGTCATTTTTGTAATATACAGGAACCGGCTCGCCCCAGTAACGCTGGCGGCTGAACACGGCATCCCGGAGACGATAGTTGATCTTGCCTTTACCTAATCCTTTTTCTTCCAGCCAGCTGATCAGCTTGTCGGTCGCTTCCTTATAGCTCAACCCATTGATAATACCTGAATTGATGTATTTCCCTTCCTTCGTCGCGTCGGCCTGTATTTCGATGTCCTTTTGTGCATCGAGGATGGGGATAATGGGTAAATTGAAATGCTTCGCGAAGTTCCAGTCGCGCTGATCGCCGGATGGCACGGCCATTACCGCGCCGGTACCGTAGCCTGCCAATACATAGTCGGCAATGTAAACCGGCACTTTCTCTCCATTCAACGGATTGAGCACATACGCACCCGTGAATGCGCCCGAAACAGTTTTCACGTCCGACATCCGGTCGCGCTCCGACTTCTTCTGCGTCATGGCAATGTACGCGTCGATTTCCGCACGCTGCTCCGGTGTCGTGATCACATCCACCAACTCATGCTCCGGCGCGATTACCATGAAGGTAACGCCGTAAATCGTATCGACACGGGTCGTAAATACCTCAATATTAGCATCAACATCGTCCACTGCAAACTTCACCAACGCGCCGACCGACCGTCCGATCCAGTTGCGCTGCTGCTCTTTCAGTGACTCCGTCCAATCCACCGTATCCAACCCGTCGATCAAACGTTGTGCATATGCGGTGATCCGCATCATCCACTGGCGCATCAGTTTCTGGATCACGGGGAAGCCGCCGCGTTCCGAAACACCGTCTTTTACTTCGTCGTTCGACAATACCGATCCCAACCCCGGGCACCAGTTTACAGTGGCATCGGCGACATAGGTCAAGCGGTATTTCAATGTCATCTTATATTGTGCTTCTTCCGACCATGCATTCCACTCCTCGGCAGTAAATGCGGGGGTATCTTCGTCGCAAGGCGCGTTTACTTTGGCATTACCTTCCTGCGCAAACTTCGCGGTCAGTGTTTCGATAGGCTCAGCCTTGTCGGTATCGTTGTTGTACCAGCTATTGAACAGTTCGGAGAAAATCCACTGCGTCCATTTGTAATAGCCCGGATCGGAAGTCCGCACTTCGCGGTTCCAGTCATAGCTCAATCCCAGGTTCTTCAGCTGTTCGATGTAACGGGTAATGTTCTGCTCCGTCGTAATCGCCGGGTGCTGGCCGGTTTGGATCGCATATTGTTCGGCCGGTAAACCGAAGCTATCGAACCCCATCGGGTGCAGCACATTGAAGCCTTTCAGCCTTTTGTAGCGGGAATAGATGTCCGAGGCAATATACCCCAGCGGATGACCCACATGCAAGCCCGCTCCCGAAGGATAGGGAAACATGTCCAACACATAATACTTAGGCAGCTCCGACGTGTTCGACACGCTGAACGTACCGTTTTGCTGCCAGTAGTCCTGCCATTTTTTTTCTATTTCCCGATGACTGTACTCACTCATATCCTGTTAGTTGTTATGCTTTTCCCGGGTTCTCGGTGTGTATACCCGCCCAAAATACTGATTATCAGAAGGTAAAGCTTTTGTTTGTTTTCTATTTTCTCAAATAAACCGCAAAAATAGCGTTTTTTGATCGGATTCAGGTGGTCCGGTATATTATTACGCCATCATCATGCGGACAGGCACGACGGTGGCGCAGGAGGGCCCTCCGGAGCTATGCAATCCGGCACAAGATTTTACCGTTATGCAGCAGTTATTCATCTTACCCCAATTTTCAAATGCTATGAGAAACGTGACGATTGCACTGTTTGCATTATTGATCAGCTACTCCGCCTCCGCTCAGTACGACCCCGGTTTCCGCTTCGGTATCAAGGCAGGTGCCAATTTATCGAACATCAATGGCAGCAATGACCTCACCCTCGCGCCGGGCGGCAATGCATTCAACTTTAAAGACAATTCGAACCGTTCGCTGGGGTTTGCCGGCGGGGTTTTCTTCCGTTTTGGAAAAACGTTCTACATACAACCTGAGTTACTGTTGTCCCAGAAAGGGGGTAAATTCAACGTTTATAAAGACGGCCTGACTAATTCGGAAGGAAAAGTCGATGTACGGTTCAGCAACTTGGATGTTCCGGTGCTCTTCGGTTTCCGTGTCGCGAAATTTTTTCGGGTCAATGTAGGACCGATGGCCTCGCTGCGATTATCCAGCAACGGCAAGCTTGGGGATTCATTCGATGATTTCACCGGCGACAATTCGGATGTGACCTTCAAAAACCGGCTGGCTTATGGTTATCAGGCCGGCGTCGGCTTCGATTTCGGACGCATGAGCCTCGATGTACGTTACGAAGGCAACTTCACGGAGATTGTGAAAGTGAATTTCAACAATGCAACTACCGCTTCCCAGTTTGGCAAAAAGGGTAACCTTTTCCAGGCCACGCTCGGTTTCGCGATTTTTTAAAAGTGGGTAAAATCAGAGCCAAAACCTGAAACGGAATCTGTGTAAACGGTTCCGTTTTTTTTATTGCTCATGAAGGCCGAATGCGGGGCTATTTCTACTTTTGTGTTTCATTCGTTAAATTGCCTGTAAGCGAAATCGCACAAAATCAGGCCCATATATCGGTACAGTGGCTATTAATCAAGATAATGTAAGACTGGTTTTCGGACTCAAACTCAAACAGCTCCGGCTCGACAAAGGAATGTCGCTCAGCGAACTTTCCCAGAAATCGGGGTTGTCGATTTCCTATATCAATGAAATTGAAAAAGGGAAAAAGTATCCGAAATCCGACAAAATCCTTGCATTGGCGAGTGCCATTGAGGTCGATTATGACACGCTGGTTTCATTAAAACTGAGCAAAAGGCTGGAACCGATCTCTGACCTGCTCAGCTCGAATATCCTCACAGAGCTTCCCCTCGAACTGTTCGGCATCGACCCGGCCAACCTCCTCGAAATCCTTTCCGACGCGCCCACCAAGATCAGTGCGTTCGTAGGAACGCTCATCGAAATCGCCCGGAATTACAACATGTCGATCGAGAAATTCTATTTCTCGGCATTACGGACGTACCAGGAAATGCACGACAATTATTTCGAAGATATCGAAGAGGAAGCCGAGCGCTTTCTGGCGGAGCAAAATGTGGAGGCATCACGCCTCCTGGACGAGCAGCAGCTCGAAAGCATTCTGAAAGACCAGTACGGCTATACGATCGAGCCTATTAACGAACGCAACAATCCCGAGTTTGCGACGGTCCGGTCGCTTACGATCCCCAATGCAGCCGGTACGCGTCTTTTGATCAATGCGCATTTATCCTCCGTGCAGCGGGCGTTTATCTATGGGCGGGAAATCGGGTATTTGTATTTAAACCTGAAAAACCGCCTGCATACGACCGCATTAGTCGAAGCGGAGTCGTTTGAGCAATTGCTCAACAACTTCAAGGCATCCTATTTTGCCAGTGCTATTATCATCAAAAGAAGTTTGCTGGTACCGGCCATTGCCGATTTTTTTGCACAAAAAACCTGGCAGCCCGAGAAGCTGATCCAGCTCATCCACGATTTTAATACCACGCCGGAATCGTTTTGTTACCGGCTCAGCAATATCCTGCCGCGGTATTTCGGCATTAACCAGATCTTCTTTTCGCGTTTCAATAACTTCGTCGGACAGAACCTGTTCCATATGACGAAGGAAATGCACATTTCAAGAAAGCATTACCCGCATACCGTTCGCGACGAGCATTACTGCCGCCGCTGGGTGGCGCTCACCATCCTGAACGATCTGGGCGATATTATCCAGGCCAAGCAGCCGCCCCGCATTTTGTGCAAAGCCCAGAAATCGACGTATATCGATACACAGGATCAATATCTCGTAGTGAGTTTCGCCCAACCGATGTCGCCCACTCCCAACCTGAACGTGAGCGTGTCGATGGGCATTTACCTCGACGAGCAAACACGGGAGAAACTGGCATTCCTGGACGACCCTTCCCTGGCGGCCAGGGACGTGAACCAAACCTGCGAGCGCTGTTCGCTGTTCGACTGCCGGGAGCGCATTGCGGCGCCGGTAATCCTGCAAAAACGGCACAAAAACGAGGAATTAAGGAAAGCACTGAAACGGATGATTAACTGATCATTTCCGGTTACTTAGTATATTTAAAACGTAAACCCGGGAAATTTGAACCTTGAATGGGGGTTTCCTGTCAAATAAATGTCTGATAAGTACCCTGTCGGTTGCTATTAAAAAAATCTTAGAAATAGGCAGGCCAAAACTTACAGTTCTCTTCTCAACTATCTTTGTTTATTATTTGAAGAAATTGCTATGCCCGGCACTTATGATTTTGAGGATCTCATTCTAAAACTATCGACTCCTTTTTATATCTGTCTGATCGGTCTTGAGATCTTTTTAACATACAATACACCACACGAGGAACTGGCCAGACGTCCGGCCTATTCTGTGAAAGATACATTGATGAACGCGGTGCTGATGCTGCTCAATGGCGGCATCGATTTGCTGTTCCGCGCGGCTTACGTAAGCGTACTGATCTGGTTTTACAATTTCTCCTTCTTTGAACCGATCGCTAATCCTTACTGGTACTGGCTTGCATTGTTCCTCGCCGAGGACCTGGCGTTCTATACGCTGCATTATGTCGATCATCACTGCCGGCTGTTCTGGGCCGTGCATGTGACGCACCATTCCTCGGAGCATTTCAACCTGACTACGGGCTTCCGGTCATCGGTATTCCAGCCGCTCTACCGGTTCATTTATTTCATTCCGCTTGCATTGGTAGGATTCAACCCGGCTGATATCATCGTGATGTATTCCATTACGCAGATTTACGGCATTATCGTCCACACCGAATACGTAGGTAAGCTGGGCTGGCTGGAATACATTTTCGTAACCCCTTCGCACCACCGCGTCCACCATGCAAGCAACATCCAGTACCTGGATAAAAACATGGGTATGTGCCTGATCATCTGGGACCGCCTTTTTGGCACCTTTCAGGAAGAACTGCCCAGTGAGCCCCCGCGCTACGGACTCACCAAATCCCTCGAACAACAGGGATTAGCCCAAACCGTATTCCACGAATGGAAGGCGATCGGAGAAGATTTCGCACAGCCGATCGACTTTAAAACGAAGTTGAAATATCTCTTCAAAGCACCGGGATGGTCTCCCGACGGCTCGCGCGAGACGAGTAAGGACTTACAGCGAAAACTGGCGAATGCAACTTCGGCCATCGGCTATCAGCCATCGGACGAAGTAACAAGCAAATTTGACAGCCGACAGCCGACAGCCGACAGCCGAAGTACTATTATTTAAACGCCTGCATCCCCGTAATCTCCGCACCAAGGATCAGCAAATGGATATCATGCGTCCCCTCGTACGTAATCACCGATTCCAGGTTCATCATGTGGCGCATAATGGGGTATTCGCCGGTAATGCCCATTGCGCCGAGGACCTGGCGGGCTTCACGGGCGGTATGCAATGCCATTTCTACATTATTTCTTTTCGCCATGGAGATCTGAACGGTGGTAGCTTCGCCTGCGTCCATCAATTTGCCCAGGCGCCACGCGAGTAGTTGTGCCTTCGTTATCTCAGTCAGCATTTCGGCCAGTTTCTTTTGCGTTAGCTGGAAAGCGCCGATCGGTTTATCAAACTGTATACGCTCCGCAGAATACTTGACAGCTGTTTCGTAGCAATCGATCGCCGCACCTACTGCTCCCCAGGCAATGCCATACCTCGCTTTATCGAGGCATTGCAATGGAGCTTTCAGCCCCTCTGCACGCGGAAGGATATGGGTGTCAGGAATAAATACATTGTCGAAGACCAGTTCGCCTGTCGCGCTCGCCCGCAGCGACCATTTGTGATGGATTTCAGGTGTTGAAAAACCCTCCATTCCTCGTTCCACAATCACGCCCTGCACCCGCCCCGCTTCATTCCGGGCCCATACCACGCCTACGTGCGCAAAGGGTGCGTTGGAAATCCACATTTTGGAGCCGTTAAGCACATAACCACCCTCGGCTTTCGTCAAATGCGTCTTCATTCCACCAGGGTTGGAACCGTAGTCGGGCTCGGTGAGACCGAAACATCCCAGCCATTCGCCGGTCGCGAGCTTGGGCAGGTATTTACGTTTTTGCTCTTCCGAACCGAATGCAAAGATCGGCCACATCACGAGCGAGCTCTGCACCGAAACCGTCGACCGCATACCCGAATCGCCTCTTTCGATCTCCTGGCACATTAGCCCGTAACTGGTATAATCCAGCCCGCCCCCGCCATATTCCGCCGGAATCGTCGGTCCGAAAACGCCCAGCTCCCCGAACTTGGGTATCAAATGCAATGGAAACTCGGCCTTTTGCGCACAATCTTCGATAATGGGTTTGATTTCCCTGTCTGAAAAATCGCGCACCGCCTGCTGAATGAGGCGTTGCTCTTCGGTCAGAAGGTCGGAGATGTTGAAGAAGTCTGTTTGAGTCATTGTGGAATCAGGCGTACATCAGTTTGCCCTTAGCTTTGGGGATCTCCCGACCCAGTTCTTTTGCCGTCGAAATCCATTCGTCGATCACTTTTTGGGCGTTCGCTAATGCCTCGCTTTGCGTCGCGCCATCTGCCATACATCCCGGGAGTTCAGGGACTTCAACAATAAAGGATTGATCTTCCTCGCTCCAATACATGATCAATTCATATTTGCTATTCATAGCTGAATAATTTGTATTTAAGTACAATCACCCTCACCTGCTTAATCTGATAGGGTCTTGCCTTGCTACCGAGCGGCTGGATATTTACAATTTCGGAAATATTCTCCTTATAAAAAATTCTGTGACTGCCCCCGCCCATTTTCTCGATGAACCCGAGATTCAATAAAATCATACGTAATTCTTCAAAACTAAAATTGTTATCTGAAGAACCTGACAACAATTTCATCATCAATTTTTCAAATTTGTGCCAATGTGTTGACTGTTGGATTTCCGTATTTTCTTAAACCCCAAACACCTCCTTCACATAAACCAAATCCTCCTTATGTGCTTGAACCCCATCCATGGTCTTCGGAGAGGTTTTTTCGAGGCATTGTTCCAAAACCAAATGCGGCTTTACACCCAGGCCGTCCAGCATTTGTACCAATCTTGGGTAATCTATATCCCCTTCTGTGAAAGTCTCCTGCCAAATGCCGCCTTTTGATTGCCGCAAATGCAGTTCGGCAATGCGCTTTCCATACAATTTCACAATATCGAACAAGGCAACCTGCGAATTGCCCGAACCGCGGTAAACCCAATGCACATCCAGGCACAGCGACACATTTTTAGGGTCCGTGGCGAGCAGCATATGATGGAACTCCCGCGCAGCCGCGCGCAGCTCCACGTCGTGCGTGTGATAGGCGAGGGTCATGCCGCGCTTTTTGAGCTCGGCACCGAGTTTATCGAGGTTTTGAGCCTGCCGGGTAAGTTGTTCGTCGGATTTGTTCTTGTCGCTTCCCCATTGAATAGGGCTGGGATTTGTCACAATGATTTTAGTATCCACCGGTTTGAGTGCGTCGGCAATGGAAAGCACGGATTCAATGGATTTGAGCCCTTCCTCCGCCTCGTGTAACGCAGTATTGACGTAAACGGAGGGCATTGCCAGCCGGTGTTTTTTGAGTACAGGAAGTAGCTTCGACACCTCGCCGGCATTGTTGAACGCTGGCTCGTAGGCCTTCAAACCCGTGGAAGCAAACTCGGCCAGCGAGGCGTCCGGATCCTTGCCCCAATCTTTCCCGTCGCGGGCGTAGAAGGTTATCCAGGAATATTGATTGCAGGATAATGGAAATGGCGCGGCGCTTTGTTCGGCCCGGGCAACTTCCGAAAGTACTGCTACTCCGGCCGAAACAGCCAGGGTGTTCAGGAATTGGCGGCGGTTTTGCGACATGATTTGATCGGTTTGGATGGTGTTTGATGATCGTCATGCATTAAAGTAATGCCGCACGGTTTGCTACCCGGGTGTGCGGCCAGGCGTAGTCGGTTGTGGTCATGTATTGTCACGAATGGTCGGGGATGGTCATGTGTAGTCAGGAGTTGTCAAGGATTGTCACGAATTGTGCGGGGTTGCGTGCTGTGAAAGTATCCGTACCTTTGTGGCATTAAAGGATAAATCCCTTTCCAAAATAATATGCAGCATACGCTCCAATTAACGCTGGCGCCCGAGGTCGCACTGGACGAAGACAATTTCCGTCGCTTTGTAATTCAAAAACTTCGCCTGCGCGAAAGCGACAACCCATTTATCCGCAAGACACGCCAATCGATCGATGCCCGCAGCCGGCAGGTGAAAATCAATGTGCAGGCCGAAGTTTACGTGGGCGAAACGCCGCCCGCATTGGCAGGTACGCGCATTGTATACCCGGATGTGAGCAAGCGCCCGCAGGCGTTGATCGTCGGTTGCGGACCGGCGGGCATGTTTGCCGCATTGCGGTTGATCGAACTGGGGATTAAGCCGGTTTTGTTTGAAAGAGGTAAGGATGTACGCACCAGACGGCGTGATCTGGCGGCTATTAATAAGGGCCACCACGTCAACCCCGAATCCAATTATTGCTTCGGCGAGGGCGGTGCCGGGACCTATTCGGACGGCAAATTGTACACACGTTCCAACAAGCGGGGCGATATTCGCAGGGTACTTGAAATATTCGTCGCACATAGCGCCAGCGAACAAATTCTAATCGATAGCCATCCCCATATTGGCACCAACAAACTGCCGGTAGTAGTTGCGGAAATGCGCGAGAGCATTCTCAAAGCCGGCGGTGAGATCCATTTTGATACCAAGGTCACAGACCTCATAGTTCGCGACGGCCGCATGACCGGCGTGGTCACCAATGACAAAGACGAGCACACCGGAATCGGCGTGATACTCGCAACAGGCCATTCTGCCAGAGATATTTATGAATTGCTGCATACCAAAAACATCCTGATCGAAACCAAGTCCTTCGCGATGGGCGTTCGGATTGAACATCCGCAGAATACGATTGACAAAATACAATACCACTGTGAAATCGATCGCGGCCCATACCTACCGGCCGCTTCTTACAGCCTGGTCACCCAAACCCGCTACAAAGGCGTGCAACGGGGCGTTTTCTCCTTTTGTATGTGCCCGGGCGGCTTTATCGTGCCGGCAGCAACGGCTTCCGGCGAAGTGGTCGTCAACGGCATGTCGCCTTCGAGGCGGGATTCGCCGTACGCCAACTCGGGCATGGTGGTAACCATCGAAGAGGCTGATCTGGCCCCCTACAAAGAATTCGGTCCGATGGCCGGCCTGCAATTGCAACGCGAACTGGAACAAGCCGCCTGCCAACTCGCAGGGGCCACGCAAACAGCACCGGCGCAGCTCGCGGTTGATTTTGTAAAAGGCCGTACTTCTGCCCATTTGCGGGATACATCCTATCAGCCCGGTTTGCAATCCGTCGACCTGTACGATGTGCTTCCGGGCCACATCGCATTCCCATTACGCGATGCATTGTCGGATTTTGGCCGCAAAATGCGGGGTTACCTCTCCAACGACGCCCAGTTGATCGGCGTCGAGAGCCGCACCTCCTCGCCCGTACGCATCCCTCGCGAGCGCGAGACCTGCGAGCATCCTGAAATAAAAGGTTTGTTCCCTTGCGGCGAAGGGGCTGGTTATGCAGGGGGCATTATGTCCGCTGCCATGGATGGAGAAAGATGTGCAGAGCAACTGGCGAAGTTGTATGCCGGAGCGCTGGTTTAGCGCATTTACAATCGGTATAAGTAATTGTTATATTTGTGTATATCGATTGTAAACATTTATCACACACTAGTTATGCCTGAAATTTTCCGGATGTTCGGGATGAAATTTTTCTTTTACAGTCTTGAACATTTACCCATTCACATCCACGTCAGAAATGCCGATGGCACGGCCAAGTTTGAAGTAAATCCGGTAAGATTGGTGGAAAGTCATGGAATCAAACCGAAAGACCTGATGCTCGCCGAGGCGTTGGTTGAACAGCATTCGGAGCTGATCATTAAAAAATGGCACGAATTTCATGGTGAATGATTTTAATACACAAAAAGCAGAAGCAATGAAGATCAACAAAGTTTGGTTTGACGAAACCAATATATACCTGGTGCTCGACAGTGGCCACACTATCGGTAATCCGCTGTCTTGGTTTAAACGGCTGGAAAACGCCACTGCGGAACAGCGGCTTCTATTTGAACTCGGCCCTTTAGGCGACAGCATTCACTGGGAAGAATTGGACGAAGATTTGAGTCTCGAGAGCTTTTTTGACTTCAAAAGAGAGCTCAACTACGCGAAGATTTAGGTTTCCTACATTAACTTAGGCGTAATCTTCTGCCACCTAACGCTTCAACAACTCAGCCAACATGGCCGCACTGGAATCATTTTCCGCTTTTACCGAACAACTCGCACATAAACTGAAATTCCCGCTCCCCGGCGAGACGGCCCACCGGGTAATGCAGGCTTCTTCCCGCCTTCGCCTGACTTTTAAACCTAATCACCGCACACGCCGGAGCGCTGTGCTGATCCTTTTTTATCCTTACCAGGACGAAATCTACTTCCCGTTGATCCTACGCCCCGCTTACGACGGCGTCCACAGCGGCCAGGTGGCATTTCCGGGCGGACGATACGAGTTGAGCGATGAAAACCTGATCCGCACCGCTTTGCGCGAGGCGCAGGAGGAAATCGGGCTGCGGCTGACGGATGTCAAAATATTGGGGGCATTAACGGAGCTCTTCATTCCTGCGAGCAATTTTCACGTGCTGCCGGTGGTAGCTGCCATGCCCTACCGCCCCGATTTCTATCCCGATCCACGAGAGGTGGAAGATATTTTCGAGATCAAACTGGAAGAGATTTCTGATATTAATATTATCGGATCAAGTGATATACAAGTACGTGGGGAACAGGTACATGCGCCGCATTACATGGTACAGGGTTATAAAATATGGGGGGCCACCGCGATGATGATCAGTGAGCTGCTGGCCGTGCTGAATGCACCAGACAACTGAGTTTTATCGCTTATTTTGCTATATTAGCAGTTAATTCAACCTGATCTTCCGGTAAACTTCACCCTGTTTCTTTCTTTTTGAATGAGCCAGTCCCCTATGAAGACCGGGAAACGGATGGCTGATCAACTATTTCTGAATACTTAAAACCTGGTTCCTCCTGCATTTATGGACGAAAACGGAGCTGCGCCCGACGCAGAAGATAGCGGATTACATGATAAACTGCCCATTTCGGGCTTATATGAAAACTGGTTTCTTGATTATGCCTCTTATGTAATTCTGGAACGTGCCGTTCCGGCGATCGAAGACGGTCTGAAACCCGTTCAGCGGCGCATTATGCATGCGCTCAACGAAATGGACGACGGCCGCTTCAACAAGGTGGCCAACGTGGTCGGCTCTTCCATGCAGTACCACCCGCATGGCGACGCGTCCATCTATGACGCGATCGTCAACATCGGCCAAAAAGAGCTGCTATTCGATACACAGGGTAACTGGGGCGATATCCGTACAGGCGACGGCGCCGCAGCGGCACGTTACATCGAGGTGCGGCTTTCTCGGTTTGGGAAAGATGTCGTTTTCAACGACGACACCACCGAATGGCAGCTATCCTACGATGGCCGCAAGCGCGAACCGATCACATTGCCTGTCAAATTCCCATTGCTGCTCACGCTGGGTGTGGAGGGGATTGCAGTAGGTTTGTCGACCAAAATACTTCCGCACAACTTCTGCGAGCTCATTGAGGCGTCGATCGGCATCCTGCAAGGTAAGGAAGTCACGATTTACCCGGATTTTCTCACGGGCGGCCTGGTGGACGTCTCCAACTACAACGACGGCCAGCGGGGCGGCAAAGTACGGGTACGTGCCAAAATCGAGGAAGAGGATAAAAAGATGCTCGTCATCCGCGACATTCCTTTTGGCACCACCACTACTTCGCTCATCGAGTCGATTATCAAGGCCAACGATGCGGGTAAGATCAAGATCAAAAAGGTCGTAGATAATACCGCCGCGGATGTGGAAATTCAGGTGCATCTGGCTCCCGGCGTTTCACCCGACATTACCATGGACGCTTTGTACGCGTTCACGGAATGCGAGGTGTCCATTTCGCCGAACGCGTGTATCATCATTGCTGAAAAACCGCATTTTGTCGGCGTAACCGACATTTTAAAATACAATACCCAGCAAACCGTCCACCTATTACAACGGGAGCTGGAAATCAAGCGGCTGGCTTTACTGGAAAAGATCCTGTACGGCTCGCTCGAAAAGATATTCATCGAAAACCGCATTTACCGCGACATCGAGGAATGCGAGACTTTCGAGGCCGTGATCCGCACGATCGACAAAGGCCTGGAACCTTATAAACCGCAATTTTACCGTGAAATCACCGACGACGACATTGTCGAACTGACCGAAATCCGCATTAAACGTATCTCGAAATACGACAGTTTCAAAGCCGACGAACTAATGCGCAAATGGGAAGAAGACCTCGCGGAAACCGAGGATAACCTGGCGCACATCACACGTTTCGCAATCGAGTATTTCAGGGAACTGTTGAAAAAATATGGCAAAGGAAGAGGAAGAAGGACCGAAATCCGCGCATTCAACCAGATCGCCGCAAATATCGTGGCTGCCAATAACCAGAAGCTCTATGTTAACCGGGCGGAGGGTTTCATTGGTTATGGTTTGAAAAAAGATGAATACGTGATGGACTGCTCGGATATCGACGACATTATCGTATTTCGTGCCGACGGCCGCTGCGTGGTGACTAAGGTGCAGGATAAGGTGTTTGTTGGCAAAGACATTATCCACTGCGCCGTTTTCGTTAAAAACGATGAGCGGAAGGTCTACAACCTGGTATATGTCGATGGCAAAACCGGCGTTTCCTACGCGAAGCGCTTCCAGGTGACGGCGGTCACGCGCGACCGCGAGTACGACCTTACGCAAGGCACCCCCAAATCGAAGATTACTTATTTCACGGCGAACGACAATGGCGAGGCCGAGATCATTACGGTGAACCTTCAAGCCCAGAGCAAGGCCAAAGTCAAGCAGTTTGACTACAACTTTGCCGAACTCCTGATCAAAAACCGGAGCGCAATGGGTAATATCCTCACGAAATATCCGGTCCGGAAAATTACGTTGAAATCCGCCGGACGCTCTACGCTCGGTGGTGTGGATATGTGGTTCGACCCGATTATCGGCCGCCTCAACCGCGACGAGCGCGGCGAGTACCTGGGGAACTTCGGCCCGAGCGACAATATCGTGGTCATTTACAAAGACGGTAGCTACGAGCTCACCAACTTCGACCTGACCAATCATTACGAGCCTCACGAAGTATTGCTGGTCAAAAAATTCGATACCAAGCTCCCTATTACCGCCATTTATTTTGATGGCGGCCAGAAGCAGCATTTTATCAAAAGGTTCAACATCGAGACGTCTTCGCTCGACAAGAAATTCCTTTTCATCAGTGACGCTAAAAACAGCAAGCTGATCCTCGCCAGCACGGATATCCGCCCGAGGCTGGAAATCGTTTATCCTAAAACGGCACAGAAAGAACAGACTACCGAGGAATACCTGGTTGAAGATATGGTCGATATCCGCGGGTGGCGCGCACAGGGCAACCGCATCCCGAACGACAAGTTCAAGGACATCCGCTGGCTCGAACCGCTCCCAGTGCCTGTGGAAGAACCTGTCGGGGAAGTTACCGACGAACCCGTGACCGGCGAAGCAGGTGAAGAAGTCGACGGAACTACTGCCGGATCGGAGGCCGACGACGACCGGGAGAATGCTTTAATCGAAAATTCTGTTAATCGGGAAGATGACGGAGATAGCGGGGAAGATGACGGCAGTGCTGGGGAAGCGGATAGCAGCGACCAGCTAAAAAACGAGTCAAAACCGAAAAAAGAAAGCAAAAAAGGCTCGGATCCCAGGAGTCAGCTAGGGTTATTTGAATAGGCCCGGCAACAAAAACGCCCGTCTATCGCGTATATCAGCTTTAAACGCCGATATACGCGATCCGGCAGAATTTCCAGGAACTGAAAATTCAACAGGCAACGTGTGCACAGGTGAAAAAATTGATCAAAATCATATTAGCCTTATTATTTGCCTGCATGGTTTTCATCTTGCTTTGTAATTTCTGGGTGGTTTACTGTACACGCCAGTATTCCTATTTTTCGATCGAAAGCCTGCCGCCTAACGACGTGGCACTGGTGCTTGGTACCAGTAAGAAGTCGGAAAGAGGCACCGAAAACCTGTTTTTCAAATACCGGATGGAGGCCACTGCACGGCTCTTCAAAGAGGGGAAGATCAAATACATCATCCTCAGCGGCAACAACGATTCGCAGTATTACAATGAACCGCTGGATATGCAGCGGGCGCTGCTAAACCTCGGCGTCCCCGAGAATGTGATGACGCTTGATTACGCAGGCTTCCGCACATTCGATTCGGTCGTTCGTTGCAAGAAGGTTTTCAATCAGGACAATTTCACGATCATTTCGCAGAACTTTCACAACGCCAGGGCATTATATATCGCTCATAACGAGGGACTTAATGCCATCTCATTCGCCGCACAGGACGTCCCCAATGGCTATTCGTTCCGGACCCTCGTGCGCGAGTATCTTGCCCGCCCGAAGGCCGTGCTCGACGTCCATATCCTGCGCCCGGCAGCGGACGTGACTTCCAATATTCAAATTGGTAAAAATGAGCATGACGAATGAAGCTGCGACGGAACATTACCGCCCTGCTTCTGCTTGTTAGCCTTATTGGTACAAAAGGCTTTTCGCAAACCAGTTATATCATCAAAGGCCGCATTACCGACGCCACCACGGGCGATCCCATTCCTTTTGCCAACATCGGCATCCGTGGGCAGCTCGGCGGCACCACTACCAATTTCGATGGTATTTATGAGCTCAGATTCAACCCGCCGGCCGACTCGGTCACTGTAACGTACGTCGGCTACACGAGCCGGAGCAAGGTCATAGTCCCCAATCGGAGCGAACAGGTCATCGACGTCCAGCTTTCGCCCGGCACTACCCAGCTCCGTGAGGTGAAAATACTAGCGGGTGAAAACCCTGCCTATGCGATAATACGCAAGATTGTGGCCCACAAGAAAGCTAACAATGCCGACGAGCTCTCAGCTTATGAATATGAGGCGTATAACAAAATCCAGATCGACATTGACAATCTTTCGAACGGGTTCAGGGATCGGAAAGCGGTCAGGAAAATGACCCACGTCCTCGAAAAGTTCGATGAAGTAAAAGGCGAAAATGGCGAAACGATCATCCCGATCTTCATTTCCGAGTCGGTTTCAGATGTTTTCTACCGGCGTGATCCCCAGAAAAAGAAGGAGGTCATCAACAAAACAAAAATGTCCGGTGTGGGCCTTACCGACGGCAGTGTGGTTTCGCAGTTGATCGGCTCTACCTTCCAGCAATATAATTTTTACAACAACTGGCTGAATATCCTCCAAAAGGACTTCGTATCGCCCATTTCCGATAGCTGGAAACTCTACTACGAGTACTATCTGGCCGATAGTGTGTACAATGGTACCAGTTACGATTACCACATCGATTTCGAGCCAAGGCAGAAGCAGGATCTCGCATTCGCGGGAACAATGTGGGTCGACGGACAGACATTTGCATTGACACAAATTGATGTGAGCGTGGACAAGCAGGCGAACCTCAATTACATCGACCGCATTAAAATCCAGCAGTCGTATGAGTTGTCAGACGATGAAAAGACCTGGCTCCCACACAAGACGCGCGTATTGATCGACGTCGATGAACCTACCCCTCAGGCTGCGGGAATGCTTCTGAAATTCTATTCAGCCCAGTCCAAATACCAACTCAATGCACCGCGCGAACCCCGCTTTTACGACACCGCCATTGAGCTGGCAGAAGACTACCGCGACCATGACTCCACTTTCTGGGCCCAAAGCCGCCCCGAAGATCTCAGCCCTACAGAAAAACTGACTTTCGAACTAATCGACTCGCTGAAAGCCCTACCGGTAGTGAAAACCTATACCGAGTTGCTCAATATCTTTGTAAACGGCTACAAAAGGATCGATAAATGGAACATCGACCTGGGGCCCTACCTGTTTTTGTATGCCAATAATAAAGTAGAAGGGCACCGGTTCCGCCTCGGCTTCCGGACTGATCCGGGTTTCAGCAAAAAATGGATTTTCAGCGGTTATGGCGCATATGGCACCCGAGACCAGGAGTTCAAGTATGGCGGCGGGCTCGACTATATCATCAGCCGGAAACCCTGGACAATGGCCGGCATCTCCTATTCCAAAGACCTTGAAAGACTGGGGCTTTCTCCCGAGGCCATCGGCCCCAGCACTATTTTCGGCGCATTGTCGCGGTTCGGGGCATTCCGGCGACCTTATTGGCAACAGGACATTTCGGCTTATTTCAAACGAGAAGTTGTGAAAGGCCTTACCGGCAGTGTGCAGGTCCGGCACCGTACCTTCGATCCGCTGTTTGACTTCACTTACCGCACCAACCCCGCGGCGGGTGAGAATTCTCCTGTAAAGCGTGCATTCGACATTACGGAAGTCAATTTCGAGGCGCGGCTGGCACAAAAAGAGACATTCCTGTTGAACGACAACGAACGTATCAGCATGGGTAATGGCAACTCACCGGCATTCACGCTGCGCTATACGCATGGTTTCAAGCACTTGCTAGGCGGTGATTTCAACTACAACAAGTTTTCTTTCAACATCCGGCAGAGTTTTCGCGCGGGCGTGATCGGGCGCACCTATTATCATGTTACGCTCGGCTATATTCCTTCCACCCTGCCCTACCCGCTACTCTACACGCCGCTAGGCAACGAATCATTCTTTTATGTGGAGAATGCATTTAACCTGATGCGTTATTTCGAGTTTATCAGCGACCGTTATTTCGCATTGCGTATGGAGCACAATTTTGAAGGATTTATACTAAACCGCATTCCCGCGATCCGGCGGCTGAAACTGCGGATGCTGGCTACGGGAAGATTGTTCTATGGCAATATCAGCGAAGCCAACGAGAAGCTTACCACTACTACCAATGAATCGGGCAAACAGGTTCTTGCATTCAACAGTCTGAATTCAAAACCTTATATCGAACTTGGCTACGGAATTGATAATATCTTCCGCACGGGCCGCGTCGATTTTATTCACCGGCTCACCTATTTGGACAGCCCGAACGTGACACCTTTTGCGGTGAAGATTTCCTTCTGGTTTAAATTGTAGGGATTACTAAATGCTTTTGAGGTCTTTGGAAGCGTAGGTCAAATGCACTTCCTGCCCGATTTCAAGATCGGGTTTGTTCCGGTAAAAGGATAGCTGCTCCTTTCCCTTCACACAACGGATTTCCCAATGGTTGCCATGAAAACGCATGGCTTCTACCTTGCCTATCCAACGGCTTTTCTCCGGGTTACGCGTCGGCTTGATCTTTTCAGGCCGGATATAGAACTGCTTTTTGTGCTTGTCCCCGGCGATCCAGTTGATATCACCCGTCAGCTCAGCTACATAGCTGTTTGCGGGATTGTTGTAGACTTCCTGCGGCGTCCCAATCTGGATAATCCGTCCGTCGCGCAGCACCGCAATCCTGTCCGACCAGGCCAATGCATCAGCCGCTTCGTGCGTGACGAATATGCAGCTCATTTTCTGTTGCTTGCGTAGGCGTTCGATCGCGTCTGCGAGCACGCGACGGTTATGGTTATCCAAATGCGCGAAAGGTTCGTCGAGCAAAAGTACGTCCGGGAGTTCCGCAATCGCTTTGGCAATAGCCGTACGTTGTTTTTCGCCACCGGAAAGCAATTTGGCCTTGCGGTCTTTGACATTTTTCAATGCGGTCGTTTCCAAAAGCTCGGCCACTTTTTCGAGCCGGTAATCGGGCTCGTAAAAGCGCAACGAATAAGCGATATTCTCCTCGACCGTCTGGTTAGGAAACAACTCGAACTCCTGGTGAATGAGCCGTATCGCCTCGTGGCCGGGCATGAGCTCGCTCGCCACGGGTTTCAGTAATTGTCCTTTGAAAAAAACATCACCTTGCTCCGCATCCAGGAAGCGCCCCAGAATGCGCAGCAAGGTGCTTTTCCCCGACCCGCTTTCGCCCAGAATACCCAGCCATTCGCCCGGCGCAAGGTCAATATCAACGCCGGTAAGGACCGTGTCGGTGCCAAATGTCTTGGTGATCTGCTGCGCACGCAGAGTCGGTCGGGACTGTTTCATGCTCAGGCCCAGGTAATTTTTTCTTCGATGGTGCTATTACGGCGTACCGGCGTTTCGGGTGCGTTGTGGTAGCCGAGGTAATAGAGGCCGAGGCATTTCTGTCCTTCGGGCAGGCCCAGGTACTCGCCCAACTCTTTCAATACCGCGGGGCTGCTCCAATACGAGCCGATACCGTAAGCCGTGGCTGTAAGCCACATATTTTGTACTGCGCAAGCCACCGCTGCGGTTTCTTCCCATTCGGGCAGGTCGTTCGGGTGGAGCTGCGCATTGATCGCGATCACGCAGGCCGATTTCAGGATCTTTTCGCCAGCAGCCTCGTAACGCGCCTGCGAGAAAGATTCCGCGGGCGTATTGTTGCGGTAACGTTCCATGAAAAAGCTGGCCAGATGCTGCAATTTTTCCTGTCCTCTGAACACGATGAAACGCCACGGCTCGGTACGCTTGTGGGTGGGCGCATAGTTGGCGTTTTCAAGAATATTCTCAATGATCTCCTGCGGAATCTCTTTCTGGATGTAGTTCGGTGGGAAAATAGCCCGGCGTGTGCGGATGATATGGTTAATGGTTTCTACTGTCTGTTCCATTACTGATTGTTTTACTACTCGGATTTGGTCAAGCAGCAAAACTAACGATTATACCCAAAATTTACCCAGAACTCGTGCTACTTTGCCGTTAAACCATTATTTTCAGCCTCCTCTTTGGCAAAACCCGTAATTTGGCCGGCCAAAATCAACACCAATCAAACCTGAAATCGCATGCTTGTTACTACTACCCCGAATATCGAAGGTAAAAGAATCACTAAGTATATCGGACTGGTGAATGGTGAAGCCATTATCGGGGCCAACTTCTTCAAAGACTTTCTTGCAGGTGTACGCGACGTTGTAGGCGGGCGCTCGGGCTCGTACGAGCAAGGGTTGCGCGAGGCCAAAAGCATTGCCATCCGTGAAATGATGGAGCAGGCCCAGCGACTGGGTGCCAATGCGGTGATCGGCGTAGATATTGACCTCGAAACGATTGGAAACAGCAGCTCGATGCTCATGGTGAGCGCCAACGGCACTGCGGTGTGCTATGAGTAATGGCTGAGGCCGCTTGCTATGCACCGGGCCATAGCAAGCGGCAAGCGGTTCTTAGAATACGCCGCGGGCGATCTGTGACACGTTGTCGGATTTGCCCATCGTATAAAAGTGCAACACAGGCACGCCGTAAGCCAGCAGCTCCTTGCATTGCTGAATGCCCCATTCGATACCTACCTGGCGCACTTCCTTGTCGTTGGCGCATTTTTCCACTTCTTTTACCAGATCCTGCGGGAATTCCAGGTGGAAAATGTCCGCCAGGACGGTCAGTTGTCTCCGGGTCGATAGTGGTTTCAAACCAGGAATGATGGGAACGGTAATTCCTTCGGCCCGGCAGCGTTCTACAAAACTGAAATACTTCTGGTTATCGAAGAACATTTGCGTTACGATATAATTAGCGCCCAGCTCGATCTTCTTTTTCAAGGCCGCGAAATCCGAATCGAACGATGCCGCATCGAAATGCTTTTCGGGGTAGCCGGCTACGCCAATGCAGAAGTCGGTAGGCGACATTTCAGTCTCCGCGTGGAGCAGGATTCCCTTGTTCATATTATCTACCTGTGTAACGAGCTCCGAAGCGTAGGTATGCCCACCAGGCTTCGGCCGGAAAACACCCGCCGACTTCTCGGGGTCGCCACGGAGCACCAGTACGTTATCGATGCCCAGGTAATGCAGGTCGATGAGCACATCTTCGGTCTCGTCTTTCGTGAAGCCTCCGCAAATCACATGGGGCACTGCATCTACCTTGAAGCGTTCCATCAGGCGGGCACAAATGCCGACGGTGCCAGGGCGTTTGCGGATCGGGATTCGCTCGATGCTGCCATCCGGACCGACCCTGTCGATCAGCTCTTCGCGATGATACGTCACATCTACAAATGGAGGATTGAACTCCATCAAAGGTTCAATAGAATTCAGCAGCTCATTGATATTCTGACCTTTCAGCGGGGGAATGATTTCGATAGAAAATAGGGTCTTTCCCTCCGCGCGGCGAATGTACTCGGTAACTTTGGTCATCTGGAAATGATGTGGTGTGTTGTAAACGAGTACAAAGAAAGCAAAAAAAATGGCCTACCGCATTACAGTAGGCCATTCCACGTAAACCCTCCTCTATCAGTGTTCGTCAAAAATGTTAATTGGGTTGCTGACAGGGCGTCAGTCCCAAAGCAACAATTTGCTTGACTGAATACTAATAACTAAAATTCTGTGCCAAATTAGGAAAGAAAGCGTTTACGAACAATTTATATCAAACTTTTTTTATGCAAATGTAGATTAGTTACTACAATTTTCTCCAAATATCCTGTTTCAACCCGGTTTTAACACATTTTGCGGTTACATGCAGTGTTTACTATTTCAACACTTTTGGGAAACGATTCCCCAAAAGGTTACACATTTTGTAACTTCTACTGATTTGGCCTCGTCATTTCAATATGTTCGATCTCATCTTCGAGGTAAACCTCTCCTGACTGCCTGAAACCGAACGATTCATAGAACCTTTTGAGGTACAGCTGCGCGCCGATGCGGATCGGGACGTTGCCATACAACGCTTCCAGTTTTTGAATTGAAACATTGAGCAACTCCACACCGTACCCTGCCCCGCGTGCCTTCCGGGAGACGACGATCCGCCCGATCGCCGGATATTCGTACGACAGACCGGGTGGAACTATGCGCGAGAAGGCCATGAGCTCGCCGTCGCGGTAACCTGAAAGGTGATGGCTGCGCTGATCTTTGTTGTCCGCATCGAGATAACAGCAACGTTGTTCGAGTACGAAAACCTCGCTGCGTAGTCGTAGTATGCCGTAGAGCTCGGTTGTAGTCAGTTCGTCGAATGTTTGAAAGCGCCAGTCGAGTTGATAATCCATGAAAATTGGGGATGAAAGAATTTATTTTACCTGATATTGACCGTTTTTATAAATTTGCGGCACAATTGACAATACCAAGGTACCAACATTAAAATAACTAATAATACATTATAAGTATGGGAAGGGCTTTTGAATACAGAAAGGCGCGGATGTTCAAGCGGTGGGACAAGATGGCCAAGACTTTCACCCGGATTGGCAAGGAGATCGTTCTTGCGGTGAAAAACGGGACTGCCGATCCGGCCACCAATTCTAAACTCCGGGTGCTGCTGCAAAACGCCAAAGCGGTGAACATGCCCAAAGAAACAGTTGAAAGGGCAATTAAACGTGCCACCTCGAAGGATCAGGAAGATTATAAGGAAATGGTATACGAAGGCTACGGCCCGCACGGGATTGCGATCCTCGTGGAAAGTACCACCGACAACCCCACCCGCACCGTTGCGAACGTAAGGAGCTACTTCAACAAACTGGGAGGCAGCCTTGGCACCATGGGCATGCTCGACTTCATCTTCGACCGCAAATGCATCTTCAAAATCAAGAACACCGGCAAGGATATCGAAGAGCTCGAATTTGAACTGATCGACGTAGGCGGAGAAGAGGTGTTCCTTGACGAAGAGACCAATCTGATCAACGTTTATGGAGAGTTCCCTGCTTTCGGTGCATTACAGCACTATTTCGAGGAAAATGGCTACGAAATCGTCGAAGCGGACTTCGAGCGCATTCCGAATGATACCAAGACATTGAGCGACGAGCAGGTTGCAGAAGTCGAGAAATTGATCGAGAAAATTGAAGAGGATGACGATGTAGTGCGCGTTTACCACAATATGGCTTAATGCAGCGCCACGATCCGGTGTTGCGTCTTCATAAATTCAAAAAAAGTCCCGGGCTCTTTGCCTAACAGCGAAGCGCCCACGGGCGACGAAGATGAGACTGCTATGACGGTCTCATTTTCTATTTTCACGGCGCCCAGGCTCACCGCGATAAGGAACCAGCCAGCTGTAGTTTCCAGCAGCGACCCCACAGCACTGCGGGCTGGCACCTCACCTTCACCGATCTTTTCGAGGATCAGCCGTTCCTGTCGCGCCTGCTCGTACTGGCGCGCGTGCATGTTGCGATCGAGCTGGCCCATCGAGCGCGAGGTTTCATATTTATCCCCCATCGAGCTTTTCCCCTGATCGTTCGCCGATTCCTGCGCCGCTTCCATCGCAGCCCACGCTACCTGCATGCGCTCATCGAGGAGTGATTTCACATGAGCGATCACCTTTGCTTTATCCATTTCCAAAAAGTAGTTGCGGCCGGCGAAAGTTGCCGGAAGATTGCAAATATAATGAGGTACCGGGCTATTTCCCCTGTTCATCGCTCCGGCTCCAGTTTTGAATCCGACAAAATTGCGCCCGGATTTTCGCATTGACCGCTTCCTTATTATCTTTGCCAAACTTTCTTGAATACAAACAATGACACAACTTTCGGTCCGGCACTTACTTGGAATCAAAAACCTGAACGAGAACGACATTCAAACTATCTTAGATACAGCGACTCAGTTCAAAGAAGTCATTAACCGGCCCATCAAGAAAGTCCCCTCCCTTCGCGACATTACCATTGCCAACGTTTTTTTCGAAAATTCCACCCGCACCAGGCTTTCTTTTGAGTTGGCGGAAAAAAGGCTTTCTGCCGATGTGGTCAATTTTTCGGCTTCCGGCAGTTCTGTTAAAAAAGGAGAAACATTGCTCGACACGGTCAATAATATCCTCGCCATGAAGGTGGATATGATCGTAATGCGTCACAGCAGTCCGGGCGCGCCGCATTACCTCTCGACTCGCATCCCTGCGAACGTCGTGAACGCAGGCGACGGAACGCACGAGCACCCGACACAGGCATTGCTCGATGCGTTTTCAATGCGTGAAAAACTGGGTGACCTGGCGGGCAAAAAAATTGCGATCATCGGCGACATTACGCACTCGCGCGTAGCATTGTCAAACATATTCTGTTTGCAAAAGCTGGGCGCAGAAGTAATGGTATGCGGCCCTTCAACCTTGATACCTAAGCATTTGGGAGAGCTGGGCGTGAAGATCGGGCATAATGTAAAAGAGGCACTGCAGTGGTGCGACGTGGCCAACGTGCTGCGTATACAGCTGGAACGGCAGCAGATCAAATACTTCCCGTCGCTGCGTGAGTATTCGTTGTATTACGGCATTAATAAAGCCATGCTCGATGAACTGGACAAGGAAATCGTGCTCATGCACCCCGGCCCTATTAATCGCGGCGTAGAACTTTCTTCCGATGCAGCGGATTCACAACATTCCATTATTTTAAACCAGGTAGAAAACGGGGTAGCTGTGAGAATGGCCGTGCTTTACCTGCTGGCGCAGCAATAATCAGCACCTTACTTCTTTTCGTTTCCGTCCAAGAAGACCTTTGTCCCACACTTTCTGAATATAATCGGGCGAATAAGGGACTTTGCATTCGGTATTGCCCATATTGACTTTCACTTTCCCAATCCTTTTGCCCACTTCCATTGCTTTCTCCGCCAAGGGCGCGTAATACGAACCCACAGCGATCACGAAGCCATTCATAACGTACCGAACCTGGTTTAGTGCCGTGTGTATTTCTCGCTCCACGCGATCGAGCAGCTGGTCAATTTCTTGTTGATCGAGCTGATCGTCCGGTGTCAATGCCAGAATATATCCCCAGGTCGCCCATCCGGCATCCGCGGTGAGCTCACGGTCGGATTCGATCCATTTTCGCGCCATTTCAAATTTGTAGGGGCTTTCAGCAGCATTCCAGGCCACGGTGTACTCGCTAATCATATGCCATGAAGCACCTTTGATCCATTCGTCGAGCACCTCCGGGGTCATCAATGCAGGTTTCGACATCAGTCCTGCTAGGTACATCGCCTCGGAATTACCAGTCTTGAACAATTCAAGCGCCAGTTCGTGGTTATTTTTATGCCTTTTAAGGATGGGTTTCATGTCTCCTATCCGCACACCGTAGATGGGCTCTGCCGCGCCATGGTTCCGCATCGTTTTGAGTGTTTGCTCCGTGGCCAGCATGGCTAGCTCGTTCATGATTTCCTTCACCTGCTCCATTTCCCGGCGATTTGTTTTTCATTCAAAATATAATGTTTTTAAAGAAAAATTTACTTTTCATCCCATTCTAAAAATACATCCATCATGACTTACAACGAAGGCATGCTGCGCGACGGCGCGCTCGAAAACAGGACAATCATCGTCACCGGAGGCGGCACCGGGCTCGGAAAATCGATGGCAGCTTACTTCCTCCGCCTCGGCGCAAATGTGGTCATTTGCAGCAGGAAAGAAGACGTTCTCCAAAAAACAGCATCAGAACTTGGCCAGAGCATAGGCGGCAAGATTCTATACGTTGCATGCGATGTAAGAAAGACCGAGCAAATCGAAAATGTTATCTCGAAAGCCGTTGAAGCATTCGGGCAGGTAGATGGATTAGTTAATAACTCCGCAGGGAATTTCATTAGCCCCACGGAACGACTCTCCTACAAAGCCGTCGACACGGTCGTCGACATTGTACTGCGCGGCACCTACTACTTCACCCTGGCTTTGGGCAAGTACTGGATTCAAAACCATACCAAAGGCTCGGTCCTCAATATCGTAACCACCTACGCCACTACCGGCTCGGGCTGGGTAGTCCCCTCGGCCATGGCCAAGGCAGGCGTACTCACAATGACCAAGTCGCTCGCATTCGAATGGGGACGGCATGGCATACGCCTCAATGCGATCGCGCCCGGCCCGTTTCCGACAAAGGGAGCCTGGGACCGCCTGTTTCCGGAGGAACTCGCCACGAAATTCGCATTCGAAAACCGCATTCCCCTCGCGCGCACGGGCGAACACCAGGAACTGGCTAATCTCGCCGCCTATCTGATTTCGGATTTTTCAGCCTATATGACCGGCGAAGTCATCACACTCGACGGCGGTGAAGTACTCACCGGCGGCCAATTCAATTTCTTGAAAGAAATCACTGACAGTCAATGGGATGCCATCGAGGAACAGATCAAATCGGCCACCCGCGGCAGTAAGGGCCCGGAATAAAAATTTTATTACCGTTTTATTGGGTAATTTTGCCCGTTCATTCGTTATTTGACAAACGATGAATACACGTACATGAGAACAAATCTTCGCTTTTGTATCCATATAATGTCTGTTTTGGTGATGGCTGGTTGCGCATCATCGAATAAGCCTATGAAGCAGATTCCCGAGGCGCAGGTACGGCCGACGGAGCAACAGCAGGCACCGGCGCCGGTGAACGAGGAACTCACCCTGGTGGCCATTCAAAGCAAATATTTGTTGAAAGACACGACGCAGGCGTCTGTTTTCCTGTATGTGGATGCTTTCAAAGGGAAAAATCCGATCAGCGTCGCAGATTTTGTAAAGCTGTATAATCTCAATTACGTCATTTATTCCGATTACGGAACACGCGAACGGCTTGGCTACGGCAATGTGAAACTCGATTCGACGAACGTTTCGCGCATGGGCGACAAGATCGTGATTTCCTATGAGCTTAAAAGCCCCAACCGCGACTACGGCGTATTGCTTAGCGAAATCAGTCAGACCGGGACGCTGAAAAAGGTACTGAACGACCTCACGATCCGCTTCAAAAAGCTGGCCGTAAACCAGACATATGGCGTCTACCTGGGCAACTCCACTCAGCCACTGCAAAGGCACTATGTAAGTTCCAATGAACAGTTTACGATCAGGAAAGCAGGAGAAAGTGCCGATCAGCTGCACGTTTATTACTACAATCACGAGTTTGAGCCGGCGGGGTCACCGATGAATATCGCGCCGAAAACCGGCAACAAATCACTCGAAGTGGACAGTACCTTCACGATCCTTGCCAATCAGCCCCTGCAATTCGCGAAGGAAGGTCTTTACAATATTTTCGCAGACACCACCCAGTCGGAAGGCCTTGGTATCCTGGTGGTAAATGAGCGTTTTCCGAAGGTTACCCGCCCTCAGTTGCTCCTTGGCCCATTACTTTATATGAGTACCAATAACGAGATCAACGAGATCAAGAAGGCGGAGGATTACAAAAAGGCTTTGGATAAATACTGGCTGACGCTCATGAATGGTAACGCACCACTTGCTCAGCAATCGATCCGCTCGTTCTACGGGCGCGTCGAAGAAGCCAACCAGCTTTTCACCACCTACAAAGAAGGCTGGAAAACCGATAAAGGAATGATTTACATCATATTGGGCCCGCCGGACAAAGTGCAGCGCAGTAAAGACCGGGAGGTGTGGACATACGATCACAGAGGCAATGCGCAAAACGTCAATTTTACATTTAACAGAAGAAACAATCAATTTGTGGATGATCATTATGAACTGGTTCGCTATGCCGAATACCAGCCGATTTGGTATCCAGTAGTAGAAGCATGGAGAAACGGAAGTATACGGTAAGAAAACCAGCCCCCAGACAGTCCCAGGCCGATATGGTTTTTGGTACGCAGTCGGTACTTGAAACCCTTCGCTCGGGCAAAGAAATCGAACGGTTATTTATTCAGCGCGAATTCGGGCTCGCGGAGATTGAAAAACTCGCCAAAGAACTAGGTGTTCCCTACCAGCGTGTGCCGGTTGAAAAATTGAACCGGGTAACCCGCAAAAACCACCAGGGTGTCATCGCATTTGTGTCACCCATTCAATACATGCCGTTGCACAATGTGCTTACGCAAGTGTATGAGGATGGCAAAACCCCGCTCCTGCTCCTGCTCGACCGCGTTACCGACGTCCGCAACTTCGGTGCGATCGCGCGTACAGCGGAATGTGCAGGTGTGCAGGCGATCATCGTTCCCACCAAAGGCGGTGCGCAAATCAATGCGGATGCGATGAAAACATCCTCCGGTGCATTGAACTTCCTGCCCATTTGCCGCGAGCCTAATCTCTACGAAACGCTGACTTACCTTCGCAACAGCGGATTGCAAATTATCGCCTGTACTGAAAAAACCGACAAATCGCTCTACGATATCGATTTCACCGTTCCTACGGTAATCATCATGGGCTCGGAGGAAGATGGTATTTCCAAAGAGTTCATCGACCTCGCCGATAGCGGTGCGAGAATCCCGCTTGCCGGACAGGTAGAGTCGCTGAACGTGTCCGTTGCGAGTTCTATCATTCTGTACGAGGCTGTAAGGCAGAGAATAAAGATCTGACAATAAGACTTGTTTTTCAGATAAAAGTCTTATATTTGTGTAACACCTGAACCGGCATTGGATTGCAACTCCTCTAAGCACGTCAGGTGTTTTTTATTCTGACGGGTCCCAGTGCAATGTTTCCGTGATAGAGTAAAGAAAATGTTGCTTTTGAACGGTTACCTGAATATTGAAATAGGCGGTGCTCCCGCCTATTTCTGTTTCTAGATAATGATATCCTAAGACGTGCTCCTTCGGGTGTGTCTGGTAGGTTGTAAAACCGATGTAAGTAGCAGTAGCAAGTGCTTCTTCCAACCCGTCCATAATCAGATTGATCTTGTCCAAATAGGGATTGAAAGGCTGATTAATACATTCCTTTATACCAGCCATATTAAACTTGATCTCGGCATCAAGCTCCTCGCGATATATCCCGGTATTGGTCACTACTAACTTCTCTTTCGCTCGTTTTTTGGCCAATCGCCGAAGGGTTTTAAAATCCATCTGTAAGTTTGTCGATGATGAAACTTTACAGAGGAACTATTTGAGTAGATAATGAGAAGCTAATTTAGAAATAATTCACCGCTCTCACTCCTGCTTAAAACTCTTCATAATCCAGCCGCCACCGACCACATCATCGCCTTCATAAAAAACAGCCGCTTGTCCAGGGGCTATACCGTTCACGCCATCGTGAAAGCGGGCCACTATTTGATCCGGGCCGGTCTGTTCGATGATTGCCGGCGTACCGTCATGTTTGTAGCGTACTTTGGTGACGGTTTCCAGCGGTTTTTCAATCGACGCGTATTTTTGCAAGTTTAATTTACTCACATTCATACCGTCGCGGAAAAGATCGGGCATGTCGCCGAGCACTACTTCGTTGGTGTCTTTTCTAATTTCAGTCACAAAAACGGGGCGGCCTAACGCGATACCAAGCCCTTTGCGTTGACCGACGGTGTAGAATGGGTAACCTTCGTGTTTACCTACCACGGTACCATCCGCGTAGATGAAATTACCACCTGCCACTTCGGCTTCCAGTCCGGGAATGCGCCTTTTCAGGAAACCGCGGTAGTCGTTATCCGGAACGAAGCAGATTTCATAGCTTTCAGATTTATTCACCAGATCAATAAACCCTCTTTCACGCGCCATCTCACGGATTTCAGTTTTATGCAAATAGCCTAACGGCAGCTTGGTACGGGCAAGGCTTTCCTGCGACACGCCCCAAAGCACATAGCTCTGATCTTTCCAGGCATCAATACCTTTGGACACATAATGGCGACCGTTGTTGAACTGCATATTGGCATAATGCCCGGTAGCAATGAACTCGCAATCGAGCCTGTCGGCGCGACGCAGCAATGCATCCCATTTGATGTGCGTATTGCAAAGCACGCACGGGTTGGGTGTACGGCCTTCGAGGTATTCACCTGTGAAATGGTCGATCACATAATCGCCAAACTCGGCGCGGATATCGAGAATATAATGCGGGAAACCCAGTTCCACTGCGATATTGCGCGCGTCGTTGATGGAATCCAGCGAACAACAGCCGGTTTCTTTCTTGGTACCGCCACTGCTGGCATAGTCCCAGGTTTTCATGGTCATACCAATGACCTCATAACCTTGTTCGTGGAGAAGGACAGCTGCGAGCGAGCTGTCGATGCCGCCGCTCATAGCGACAAGAATGCGTCCGTGTTTACTCATGGTAGTAATCTGGCGAAGGTTGAATGCCTTCCGATTTTAATAGTTTTGAAAAGGGAGCAACAGAACTATTCGGCCAATTGTTCCAAAATGCAAAGATAAGACATAAAACGGATCATCCCGATCTATTTGTTCTTTACAACGACTTTAAAGGATTCCTCGCCAACTTTCAGCATGTAAAGGTCGTCGGGCAGATGACTTACGTCTAACTTCTCCAATGGCAACACCGCCGATTCCATTACCACAAATCCGTGCCTGTTAATCAAGGCAAAATTCCTGTTGAGACCTTTCTGGTCGATATGCAAATATCCCCGGGCAGGATTAGGATAGACCTTCGTCAAGTTGGAAGCAGACTTAACCACGATTATTTTAGAATAATGAGAAGCACCGTCCCAATCGATCTGTTTCAGGCGGTAGTAGGCCGTTCCCTGGGTACCCATGTCCGTAAAAATGTAATCCTTGTTGCTCTTCGAATCTCCCGAGCCAGCTACGAAACCGATCTCCTCGAAAGCAATTGCATTGATGCTGCGTTCGATAGCAAAGCCCTTATTACCGGCTTCCCAGCTTGTACGCCACAGCAACTTGTTCCCCTCCGGCGAAACCATTCCAGTGAAAGAAATTAACTCCACCGGAAATACAACCAAACACCCTGGCGACGACAAAATCGCTTGCCTAGTATTACAGGCTGCCGCATTGTTTTGCAGGTTGGCCGCTCCGTTTTGACTCAGCCACATACAAACACTTTTTACGCCACAATTTTGCAGCGCACCAGAACCCGTGATAGCTATTCCTTTGGATAATTTTACATTTTCAAGTCCTTCCAAACTAGTCATCACCGACATATTCAGCAAATTGAGTGTACCCAGTTTCTTGACTTTCTCCAACCCCTTAAAATTTTCAACTGACGGAGTATTCAACTCAATTGTGCCGATGCTATCCAGCGAATCGAATCCGTCGAAGGAAGTATTGTATGCATACGGAGCAGGATAATTACCTTGCATGAAGATTTTGCCGATCACTTTGACGGACCCCAAACCCCTGAAATCGTGCAGGGGAGTCCTGATGTACAACGTATGTCCGATTGTATCGAGAGCCGTCAGACCTAGCAGGCTTTTGACCCCTCCGTCCGTCACTTGAAGGGTTTCGACCTTTTTTAATGCACTTAAACCGGTAAGATCTTGCAGTTGCGGGTTATTGCTCATGGCTATCCGCCCGATGTAGGTAATATGCGAAAGCCCGTTCAGATTTGTGACGTTCGTGCCATGCATGTCGATTCCGTTCAACTCGGTGCATCCCGGGTATTTGGCTGCCAGATTATCAACATCCGCCTGGCTGGTCAGGCTCACGCTAGGATACCCGCATGGCTGAGCAAATAGCCAACGAGCTGGCAAAAGCACTAATAGCACAAAGAGGAAACGTGTTTTCATCAGTTCAGGATTTAGGTGGCAACACTTTTACTCTAAGTTACAAACTTATCCTAAAACAAGAGCTATTTGTAACTTTCACGCAATCACCATCCTGATCACATTCTTAATATTCAATTCAATAATCTCCGTCATGGTCTCGCATTTGTGGTAATGGGCATCGGAATAATGCGCTGCAAGACTTTCGCGTAGCTGATGAATGTTATCAGCGGTTGATATTTTGTCCTTGATACACACGTCGCGCAGATCGCGAAGACGATAACGCTCTGCTTTGGCCTGGTACATGATCGACGACTGCTCTTCCTGCTGATATTGCACCACCGTTTTGTCGGTCAGGTGTTCCATAGCGAGTTGCACATAGGGCAGATTTTCTTTAAAAAACTGCGGCATATATACTTTCAGATTGCCTTCGTAAAACTGCTGGTCGAAGTCGATAGCGCGCAGGCGGAACTGGAAATCGTCGAAGTCCGGGGTAATCTGCATGACAAAGTTGTAGGAGCGCATATCGCCCAGCAGCGTGATTTTGCAGCGCTCATTGAACTTCACAAATTCCTTCGCGATCCGGATCGGGTTGTAGTCGGGATCGCGCATACGCGTACGGGCAAATTCGTCGCCTGGAATACCCGCAATATGCTCCTCGATCAGCGTCTCGCCGTCGACGATGTAGTTAACCTGGTTGGGGGAGAAGATTTCTTCCAGTTCCAGCCCGTAGATGCGGGAAGAATCGGCTTTTTTGACGTAGAAATAATCGTAAATATCATTCAGCCGGTTCACGATTTTAATGCGGAACGGGTTGGAGTTGCCAAACTTGCAATAATCGATGCGATCGATGTATTTGTGTTCTACAATGCGCAAGTTGCCCGAAGCTTTGAGCATTGCATACACCTTTTTCAGCCCGGCATGCAAGCGTTCTAGTTCGTGCGGCGGATACAGCGGGCTTTCCCAAAGCGTATCCTTCCCGTTTTTATCGATGACCGGAAACGATTCGTAGAAATTCAGCAGATCGTGGTAAGCCACCGGCAGCCGGGCGTCGCGCTGGTAAAAACGCAGGTATTTGCGCAGCTCGGAACTCACCGGATAAATCGGTTTTTTCTTTAATATTTTAACATCACCCATTTCCATACAAGGAAGTTACGCATATTTGACCGATTAAAACCATTGACCTGACCCAATGAGCTTATATGGATTGGTAATTTGCGGCGGTGAAAGCACGAGGATGGGGACGGACAAAAGTCTGCTGGTGTATTATAAAAAGCCTCAGCACGAACACGTTGCCGATTTGCTCGCATCCCTATGTGAGCGCGTGATCCTCTGCTGCAATACGGAACAATACAAAACATTCCGAACTTCCTACCCAAAACTGTCTGACCTTCCGAAATACGGTGGCGCCGGCCCCATGAGCGGATTGCTCACAGCATTTGAGACATTTCCGGGAAATGACTTCCTCGTGGCAGGCTGCGACTATCCTTACCTGACGACCGACGAGCTGGCCAATTTTCTGCATAATACTGATAAGGATTTGCCCGCCGCGGCCTTTTATAATGCAAGCGGATTTTACGAGCCGCTGCTCGGATGGTACTCGCGATCGGCTGGCAATGCATTGCGTGAGACTTTTGAAAACGGCTCGCGCTCGTTGCAGCATTTTCTAATAGCGGAAAATGCAGGGAAATACCGGCCATTGTCGGAAAAAACAATGCTAAGCGTAGACACGACGGCTGATTTCCAAGCCATAAAACGGGCACTCGAAGCGGAAAATGACTTTTAAAATGGAGACCAGTTCAATAACCAGCCATAAAATCGTCCGCATAAACGGACATACCGCCGAAGAGCTCGACGACCAGCTCGCCGTGGAAGAGCCGCTTGAAATACAGATTGCCTTTCAGTCGGAAGGGCGAAAAGAGCGCAAAAACATTTCGGTAACAATGCGGACACCAGGAAACGATCCTGAACTTGCGGCCGGATTTCTGTTCACGGAGGGCATTATCCATTCCAAAAGCCAGATCGACGGCATTGCGCATTCACCTTTCGACGAAAATCGGGTGGTAGTAACTTTCTCCGCCGGTTTCGAGCCAAAATTAGGTTCACTGGAACGTAACTTCTACACGACGTCCAGCTGCGGCGTTTGCGGCAAGGCGAGTATCGATGCGATCAAAACACGTTCGGCTTACGTGAATGCAAATGAAGGTTTGATTGTGAAAAAAGAGCTGCTATACCGGCTCGTGGAGCAGATCGTTCAGCATCAGAATACATTTGAAACCACCGGCGGGTTGCATGCTTCGGCGCTTTTCGATATTTCAGGGCAATTTTTGATGCTGCGCGAAGACGTAGGGAGACATAATGCACTGGATAAACTCATCGGCGCAGCATTACTGGCGGAGCAACTGGCACTCGACAAACACATTCTCCTTCTCAGCGGCCGGGCGAGTTTTGAACTTATTCAAAAAGCCGCCATGGCGGGAATTCAAATGGCGGCGGCGATAGGAGCCCCTTCGAGCCTGGCTGTGCAATTGGCAGAAGAAAGTGGCATTACGCTGGTAGGGTTTCTGAAAAAAGACAAATTCAACATTTACACCGGCCATCACCGGATCCAATGACTATGAAAATCCGCATTCACGGAAACTCCGTACGTTTCAGGCTTTCGAAAACGGAAGTTGCCAGACTTGAAAATGAAGGGTACCTCCAAGAAACGACCGACTTCGGCCCGGCGCAATTTAGTTATGCCGTGCAAAAATCGGCGATAAGCGAGCTGCAAGCGCGATTTGAAGATAACAAAATCACCCTGGAAGTGCCGGAGAAGCTCCTTACCGGCTGGGCTGCGAACAATACCGTCGGGTTTGAGGGGAATAAGCCGCTGGCCGATGGCAGTTCCTTACTCATGCTGATTGAAAAAGATTTCAAATGCCTGGACAACGTCAATGAAGACCAGTCCGACAACTACGACAATCCCAAAACTTGCTGAAAAATGTCCGAAAACCCACTTCCGATACCGGGCGCTGAAAACCCGGAAAAACTGACCGGTTTGAAACAAGGCCCGATCAAAAAAGTGGCCGCAGGCATTCCCGCGGTGGTTTCCGCATTGGAAATGACCATTAGCGAAGCCGGTTTTGAACGAGGGATGAAAGCGCTTTTCAATCTCAATCAGAAAGGCGGCTTCGATTGCCCCAGTTGCGCCTGGCCCGACCCCGACGACGAGCGCTCCGGCATTGCCGAATATTGCGAGAATGGCGCCAGGGCCGTAGCAGAAGAAGCTACCGCTAAAAAACTGACCGCGGAGTTCTTCTCGCAGCATTCCGTGCAGGAGTTGGGTAAACTTTCGGACTACGAGATAGGCGGCAAAGGCCGCATTGCCGAGCCGATGTTCCTGCCCCCAGGCGGCACGCATTACCAGCCCATCACCTGGAATGCTGCATTTGAAAAAATAGGAACCGAACTGAACCGCCTCGCCTCGCCCGACGAAGCGGTATTTTACACCTCCGGCCGTACCAGCAATGAAGCCGCATTCCTGTACCAGCTTTTTGTACGGGAGTACGGCACCAATAACCTGCCCGATTGCAGCAATATGTGCCACGAGAGCAGTGGCACGGCATTAGGCGAGTCGCTGGGCATCGGTAAAGGCTCCGTGACCCTGAACGACTTTTACCAGGCCGAGGTGATCATGATCCTCGGGCAGAACCCGGGTACCAATCACCCGCGGATGCTCACCGCATTGCAAAAAGCCAAGGCCAACGGCGCGAAGATCATCTCCATTAATCCGTTGCCCGAAACCGGCCTGATGGGTTTCAACAATCCGCAAACTGTGGTGGGTGTGCTGGGTTACAAACCGGGGCTGACCGATATTTTCCTTCAAGTGAAGATCAATGGCGACATGGCCTTGCTCAAAGCCATTGAAGTACTTTTGCTGGAAGCGGAACAAAAGGCCCCAGGCAGCGTTTTTGACCAGCATTTTATCCACGAAAACACACAGGGCTACGCCGATTTCCTGCAAGACTTGAAACAGTATGACGCTGCAGAACTCGCCGCGCAGGCGGGCGTACCTTATACACAGGTGCAGGAGGTTGCGCGCGTGCTCGCAGGAAAAAGCAAGATCATCGCCTGCTGGGCAATGGGGCTGACGCAGCATAAGAATGCAGTGGCGACTATTAAGGAAGTCGTGAATTTATTGTTGCTGAAAGGCAGCATCGGTAAACCCGGCGCAGGGACATGCCCAGTGCGCGGGCATAGTAATGTACAGGGTGACCGTACGATGGGCATTTTCGAGCGCCCTGGCGCCAAGCTGCTGGATGCGATCGAGCACAACTTCCATTTCGCTCCGCCTCGGAAACACGGTTATGATGTGGTGGAATGCATTAAGGCCATGCATGCCGGCGAAGCGAAAGTGTTTTTTGCGATGGGCGGCAATTTCCTCTCTGCCACGCCCGACACGCGTTTCACCGCAGAAGCCTTGCAGAAATGCAAACTGACTGTCCACGTATCTACCAAACTGAACCGTAGCCACCTCGTTCACGGTCAGGAAGCATTGATACTACCTTGTCTCGGCCGGAGCGACAAGGATATGCGTAACGGAGAGAACCGCTTTGTATCGTGCGAAAATTCGATGGGCGTGATCCAATCGTCGCGGGGCGTGCTTCAACCTGTTTCGGAACATCTCCTGAGTGAGCCGGAAATCGTGTGCAGGCTTGCGAAAGCCACACTGGGCGAGCGCAGCAAAGTAAGCTGGGATAAATATATAGAAGACTACGACCTCATCCGCACCGACATTGAGCGTACCATTCCGGGTTTTGCGGATTATAACGAACGGGTACGGCAACCCGGCGGCTTCTATTTGCCCAACTGCAACCGCGCCGGTGACTTCGACACCCCTAGCCGCAAAGCGCATTTCCACATTGCGGCGCCAGAAAAACAGCATTTGAAAGAAGGCGAGCTCATGATGATGACCATTCGCAGCCACGACCAGTTCAATACCACCGTGTACGGCCTGAACGACCGCTACCGGGGCATTTATAACGAGCGGCGTGTGATCCTGATGAATGCAAAGGATATGCGGGACCGCAACCTGAAAAACGGCGATCTGGTGGATTTGCACAACGATCATGGCGGCGTAGCGCGCGTAGCTCATAAATTTGTGGTCGTGGAATACCCGATTCCCGAGCAGTGCACAGCCACATACTTCCCCGAAACGAACGTACTGGTACCCATCACGAGCGTCGCGGAAAAGAGCAATACGCCTACGTCTAAAATGGTGGTTCTAACGGTTACACCGCACCAGGGTTTTTAGGATAACTTAATATTGACCTAACAGACACCCGCCCAAGTTGCCGTAATTTCGCCGCTGTTTGACCGAATGGGGGTAAAATGCGCGAAAAGTGTCTTTTTAAAGAAGTTTAAATTGAATACAATGAAAAAAGGATTTTTAATGCTTGCAATCGGGCTGATGAGCCTGGTGTCGATGGATGGTATGTCTCAAAAGAAAAACAAGGTGATCGCACACCGCGGTGCCTGGAAAAATACCGGTGCTACTGAAAACTCGATCGGCGCATTGGAACACGCGATTAAGCTGGGCTGCTATGGCAGCGAGTTCGATGTGCATATGTCGGCTGACTCGGTTCTGTACGTGCTGCACGACCATTCCATTCAGGGAACCAATATCGAAACGACTAATTCAGCCGAGCTTTCGAAGATCAAACTGGCTAACGGCGAGTCGCTGCCGACTCTGGAGGCCTATCTGAAGGCGGGTGGCAAGCAGAAAAAGACGCGTTTGATCCTGGAAATCAAAACTTCCAAAATCAGCAAGGAACGCTCATTGGCATTAGCTGCGAAATGCGTGGAATTGGTAAAGAAAATGAAGGTGGAGAAAATCACCGACTACATTGCATTCGACTGGGATGTGTGCCTGAAGGTGAAGCAACTCGCCCCGAAAGCACACGTGGAATACCTGAACGGCGACAAAACGCCTGACGAAATCCAGGCTGCCGGCCTCGACGGGATCGACTACCATTTCAGCGTTTTGAAAAAACATGAGGATTACATTCCCGCCATGCGCCAGAAAAAACTTACTACCAACGTGTGGACAGTCAATAGCGAAGCAGATTTGAAGTACTTCCTCGAAAAAGATGCTGATTACATCACTACCAACGAGCCTGAGCTGTTGCTAAGCCTTTCGAAGTAATTTTTGAAATACATTTAAAAGCGAAACTCCCGATCGGTAACCGGTCGGGAGTTTCGCTTTTTGTATTTATATATAATGCTTGAAATCCTGAATGCCTCAACGAATGCGCGCCATTTGCAACTGCCCGTTGGTTTCCTGCCATGCGCGGATCACTTGTGTAAGCTGCTTGTATTCGATCAGGAAGCCGTCATGGCCATAAAGCGAATCGATCTCCTGAAATGCGGCGTCGGGAATATGCCGGGCCAGGAACTGCTGCTCCGAAAGCGGGAATAGTAAATCGGATTTGATACCCAGTACCAGCGTCTTCGCCTTCACGAGCCCGAGCGCATGTACAATCCCCCCGCGGTTGCGGCCCACATTATGCGAGTCCATGATCTTGGACAGCGCCCAGTACGAGAATGCATTAAAACGTTTCACAAACTTGTCGCCCTGGTACTGCTGGTATGACGACGCCCTGAAATCATCGATCTGATCCGGATTATCGCGGGCTTGCGTAAAGTTGTAGGTATCATAATTGCGGTAAGAGAGCAAGGCGATTGACCGGGCCGCACGCATACCCATAGCGCCGGCTTCCGGGCTATCTTCGGCATAGGTCGGATCCGCCTGGATCGCCATCCGCTGTGATTCGTTGAACGCGATACCCCACGGCGAATGCAATGCATTGGAAGCGATCAGGATCAGTTCTTCAAACAAATCCGGCTTTTCAACGGCCCATTCCAGTGCCTGCTGGCCGCCCAGCGAGCCCCCAATGCAGATCTTAATCTTGCTTATCGCCAGCTCCTGACGTAAAAGGTCAAGCGTTCCCACCACGTCCCGGACGGTAAGCGTGGGAAAACTATGGTAATAAGGCTGGTTTGTCCTCGGATTGATCGACAGCGGCCCCGTAGATCCGTAAGCTGACCCGATCACGTTCACACAAACAATGAAATGCTGGTCCGGATTGAAATATTTACCCTCTCCTACCAGTCCGTCCCACCAGTCGTGGGCATTGGAGCTGCCGGTGAGCGCGTGGCAAATCCAGACGATATTCGTGTCGTTGGCGTTTCGTTCTCCGTAAGTAGTGTATGCGAGTTCAAATCCTGGCAGTTCACCCCCCATTTCGAGGGCGTAGGGATAAGGGTACTTAAATGTCTTCTGGTCCGCTTGCATAAGAGCCACAGCACGTGGTTAAATTCAACACATGGTAAAATCGACAGCCGAAATAATTCATTTCGGATGTAGCTGCGAGACTAAAGCCAATCGGCTTACGGAAATTTCTAACTGTAAGAGCACACGAATTGATTTTATATCTCCTAATAAACTTAGGTGGGAATTAGCACCTTTCTCCGTCGCGGTAGTAGGTTGCCAGAGGTTCATAGAGCCCATTCTCTCGCCTCTTCTTTATAAATCAACCGCCGCATAAGGGAAGCAATTGATTGATGGTGCAATATTAAGCCCGGATGCCTGAAAATACAAGCAAATACAAAAATTCTGTCCTTCCGCGAGGCCCGCTCGTGCCGCTGCGGCTTATCTTTGCCGGTCAACCATTTTTAGTAGAATGAGAATCTTTTTTCACAGTCTGCTGCTCGTTTTCGGCGCTGCACAGGCATTCGGACAATCTGTTTCACCCTCACCGGAAAACATCCGCAAACACATTTCGTACCTGGCCTCCGACAAAATGAAGGGCCGGGGCACAGGAAGTAAAGAGAATGAGAAAGCCGCGAAGTATGTGGCGAAGCAATTCAAAAAATACCACCTTTTACCCAAAGGAACCGAAGGTTATTACCAGCCTTTTACAGCCAAAATCAGGCGTGTGGTGGTGCCCGACAGCATCCGCGAGGCAAGAAATGTGATTGGATTTCTCGACAACGGGGCCCCCTATACCATCGTCATAGGTGCTCATTTCGACCACCTCGGCCTGGGCCTCCAGGGAAGCTCCAAGGCCGAAAAGCCAGAAGGACAGATTCACAACGGAGCCGATGATAACGCATCGGGGGTGGCCGGACTGCTCGAACTGGCGCGGTATTTTTCGGGGAATGACAAAAAGGAACCTTATAACTTCCTTTTTATCGCATTCGGGGCAGAAGAACTGGGGCTTGTGGGCTCCCGTTTCTTTGTGAACAACCCGACATTGCCGTTGGCCGATATCAACTTCATGTCGAACATGGATATGATCGGTCGATACGACCCGAACCGGGGCGTCGGCATTGGCGGGTACGGCACCAGCGCCGAATGGCCTGCGATTTTCAAGGATGTGAAAAGCGATACAAAGTTTTTTACGGATAATGCGGGAAGCGGCGGCTCGGACCACGGTTCATTTTACGCCAAGCAAGTCCCGGTGTTGTTCTTCCATACCGGCGGCCACGACGATTACCACAAGCCGACCGATGATGCGGAAAAGATCGATGCCAATGCCGAAGCCGGTATTCTGGGTATTCAAATTAAACTCATTGAGAATGCGATGTTATTACCAAAACTTAAATTCACAGAAGTCAAGTAAGTTATTGTCCACCATTCGGGGGAGAACCCCTAAAATCAGTTTGTTTTGTACGGTTTTGTTGCTCCATCATTCACTTACGGCCAGGCACACATCTCTCCCGAAGAGTTGTACGGAACGCTATTCCGTGACGTGCAATGCAGCCACATTTTCTCCGATTCAAAAACTTTCGCCGATGCAATCCCGCTGGAAGACCCGGTACTGATCATAGAGCGGTACCACCAGGAAAAAGACCGCCCGGGCTTTGATATGGAAACATTCGTCCGGGGGTATTTCAGAATGCCGGCTCAAATTGCGTCGGGATTCGTTTCGGACAAGAATGACTCAGTTTCCGAACATGTTGGTAAGCTCTGGTCGATACTTACGCGCCAGCCCGAAAACCAGGAACGGGGCGGGTCGCTCATCCCCCTGCCCCACCCTTACGTGGTGCCGGGGGGACGTTTCAGGGAAATATATTATTGGGACAGCTACTTTACGATGCTGGGGCTCAAAGAATCGGGTCGCGTGGAGTTGATCCGGAATATGCTCAACAACTTCGCCTATCTGATCGACACGCTGGGTTTCATCCCCACCGCCAATCGGACCTATTATCTGAGCCGCTCCCAGCCCCCATTTTTTTCATTAATGGTGAAACTGTTTAGTGAAATGGAAGGCAAAAAGGTCTTGAAAAAGTACCTGCCACAGTTGCAAAAGGAGTACGACTACTGGATGGATGGCTGCCTGGAGCCTTGCGAGCCTTTCACAGCCCACCGGCGCCTCGTTTATCTCCCCGACGGCGTGCTACTGAACCGCTATTGGGACGACAAGGCCACTCCGCGCCCGGAATCGTACAGCGAAGACACAGAGCTGGCCCGGGAAGCGAACGAGAAGTACGGCACGCCCCCCGAAGAGCTCTACCGCCATATCCGGGCCGCCGCGGAATCGGGATGGGATTTCAGCAGCCGGTGGTTTGCCAACGAAACCGATTTTGCATCGATCCACACGACGGACATACTGCCCCTCGACCTGAACTGCCTGCTTTACCACCTCGAAAAAACCATCGCGGAAGCGTATTTGCTTTGTGACAACCGACGAATGCACTTGCTCTACGAGGAAAAGGCACGGCAGCGGAGCATCGCTATTCAGACCTATTTCTGGGATGAATCCAGGAATTACTACATGGATTATGATTTCCGGAAAAGGGATTTCTCTAAAGCTATCACCATTGCGGGCGCATTCCCCCTGTTTTTTAAGCTCGCGCCTAAGCCGCACTCCCATTATGTGCGTGCATACATAAGGCTCAATTTCCTCAAATCGGGCGGATTGCTGACCACTATGGTGCGAACAGGGCAGCAATGGGACGCCCCCAATGGCTGGGCCCCGCTGCAATGGATCGTCTACAAGGGATTGCGCAATTACAATTTTCACCGGACCGCCAACGAGCTCAGCGACGAATGGCTGGGACTGATCGAGAAGGAGTTCAGGCATTCGGGTAAGATGCTCGAAAAGTACAATGTATCGGACACCAACCTGATCGCCGGAGGAGGTGAATATGAGATTCAAGAAGGGTTTGGCTGGACCAACGCCGTCTATCTCCGAATGAAAAACCGTAAGCGATAGTCGTATTTTCGACGAAATACGCTTTGATTTCTTATCCGTTTCCAATAAATTATATTAAAAATTGGTAAGAAAATCTTCCCGTAGCGGATATTTTTAATACCTTGCTGTTATCAAGCCCATTTGACTTCATGAAACTTCCTATATACCAAATCGATGCTTTTACTGACAAGTTGTTTGGTGGAAACCCTGCCGCAGTAGTTCCTCTGGAGCAATGGCTGCCGGAAGAAACGATGCTCGCCATCGCCGCCGAAAACAACCTCGCCGAAACCGCGTTCTATGTCCCGACTGAAAATGGCTTCCATATCCGCTGGTTTACACCGACGGTGGAAGTGGATCTCTGCGGACACGCAACACTCGCCGCAGCATACGTCATTTTCAATGTCCAGAAATACGAAGGGCAATCCATCAGCTTTGATTCGCGAAGCGGCGTACTGACCGTCGATTGCAAGGAAGATTGGCTTACATTGAATTTCCCTGTGGACCAATACCACATTGCCGTACCGCCTCCGGGACTCGTTGAAAGCCTGAAAAACACGACGCTACTGGAAGTTTACAAAGGCAAAACTGACTACCTGGTTGTGCTCGAATCGGAAGCCGTGGTAAGAGATCTTGATTTTGACATTATCATCCTGTCGACCATCCCGGCACGCGGCGTCATCGTAACTGCCGCTGGCGACGAGGTGGATTTTGTCTCCCGTTTCTTCGCTCCCCAGTCGGGCATTGACGAAGATCCGGTAACAGGCTCCGCGCATACCACTTTGATTCCCTACTGGGCCGACAAGCTTTCCAAAACACAACTGAATGCGCGCCAGCTATCGCGCCGGGGCGGCTTTCTGAAATGTGAATTGCAGGGCGACCGCGTTTACATCGGCGGCCAGGCGAAGTTGTATCTCAAAGGTGAAATTCTGGTAGACTAGGCGTCCCCGACTAGGCGTCCCCGACTAGGCGCCCCCGACTGGGCGTCTCCACTAGCTCCTTTTATTTCCCGCAAATTTCGTGCGTTGCCCGGCATACAAGCCAGTAACCACCAGCACCGTACCAACAACGGTGTATAGCGTCACTGGCTCGCCCATAAGCCACCAGGCGAAGAAAAACCCGAAAAGCGGGCAAAGGAATAACCAGAGCGAGGCTTTCACAGTATCGATCCGGAGCAGGTAAAACCAGCATATCAATCCCACGATTGAAACTGCAAGGCTAAGCCACAGTACCGAGCCCCAAAAGACGGGGTCCCACCGGGTAGCACCAAAATCGGCCATACCCAATGTGAATGGTGATAGGAAAACTCCACCGAGAAAAACCTGCCAGCCATTAATGAGTAAATTAGGCAACTCCCATTTTACAGTGGCGTAGTAAACGCTCGCAGCCGATACAGCCACCATGCTGATAAGCAGCAATGTGATGCCTCCGATGGTGGTGTAACTATCGGCCAGCAACGGGTAAGTTGCTACCGCCACGCCTCCCATTCCCAAAATTATCCCCGCCCACTCTTCCGCTTTCGGCTTTCTCTTCAACCACCACGACGATAACAGCACGATAATCAGCGGATTCGTAGACACGGCCAGACTGCCGATACCCGCTGCGGTATACTTCATCGCATACACGTACAGGCCCAGGTAAAGCGTTGTATTCAGGAACCCAAACAGTGCAAGTTGCTGCCATTCTTTTTTCGTGGGCAGCCGGTAGGCTTTATCTTTGATGAACACGTAGGAAAATGATAGCAGCAAGATACCAGCTATAAAGAACCGAACGTTTGCCAGTATCAAAGGAGCCGCCGATTGCACACCAAACTTCGTTGCCACGGAGGCCGACGACCAGAGAATGGAAAAGAGAAGACCGATACCGATGTTTTTCACACGCAGGAATAATAACGATCCAAAATTACAAGTTGTACTTCGGCTTCCGCCCCCACTTTTTATATTTTTGGGTATGATTAACAAAAAAAATGCGCTGCGGGCGGTGCTGATGGTCCTGCTTTGTGCCCCGGCGCTGCATGTTCACGCCCAGAACCAGTGGACTTACGACTTCAACAACGGCTTCCTGCCCATTGAAAATGGTGGCCCGGCATTAAAACCGCTGGGGCGTCCCGGGCAAATCATCAAAGAACAGATTCCCGGCTCCGATGACCTTTCAAGGTCTATTTATGTTTTTGAGAAAAACAGTGGCCTCCAATTCAACAGCGGGGAAGCGAAGGGATTTCTGAATAAATCATTCACGGTAGAGATCTATTTCAAACTCGATTCGCTCGATATCTGGAAACGCGTACTCGATTTCAAGAACCGCAAGAGCGACTATGGCACCTATATTTATCATGGCAAACTCAATTTTTTCAATTTTGCCATGAGTGAAAAGGCCGCGGTACGCGCGAAGCAGTGGGTACATTATGTGTACTCGCGCGACTATGAGACGAAAGTTATCCGAATGTATATCAATGGCATTCTTAAACTGGATTTCAAGGATCCGGGTACCGAAGGAGTGCTCGACGCCGACCAGGTACTGAATATCTTCCAGGACGACCTCATCGCCGGCAACGAATCCAGCTCAGGAACCGTGGCGCTGATCCGCATTTACGACCGGGTGATGACACCGGTATTTGTGCGCAGGAGTTACCAGTCGATCGCCAAAACATTTAAAGAGCCGGTCGCGAAAAAAGAGGAACCTAAAGAAGAACCCAAACCGACGCAAGAAAAGCCCGAACCCATCCGAAACAAGAATCTCGCAATGGTGACAGGGCGCGTTTACGACGGCGGCAATCTGAAACCCGTCAACGACGCGGAGGTACACGTGCGCAAATCGGCCAACGATTCCCTGGTGGCGCATACCAGAACCGTCGACGGCGTTTACAACGTAGAATTACCCCCGCACCAGACATACCGCATTACCGCACAGGCCGACGGTTTTCAGTCTAAAAGTGTGATCATCCGCACCAACAACCGATTCGAGGAAGTGAAGGCGCTGATGAATATGACCCCAGAGACGCATTCCACGCCACTTTCGACACTCTATTTCAGCCAGGGAACCGAGGTCCTGGAAGACAGCGCCCTCGCCGATCTCGACTCTATCGTAAATTATTTCCAAAAGCGGCAGGATTTGCGGCTGGTACTGAAAGGGCATACCGACAACACGGGAAGTTTCGAAAAGAACCTCGAACTCTCCAACAAGCGCGTGGAAACCGTGAAAGCCTATCTGATCGGCAAGGGTATTATCGCCAGCAGGATCGAGGGTTCGGGCTATGGGTCGGCGCAACCGAACCAGGTCAACCGGACCGAGGCAACGAAAAAATCAAACAGAAGGGTGGAAGTTTGGGCAGAGCCGGTAAAAAGATAAAGCCATCTCATGGAGATGGCTTTATACTGACTATTCCTAAACCCTTAACCTTTTCTTATCTTTTATATCTTTTAGCTTCTCAGCTGTTTGTCCATTTCTTGTTAACGTCGGGTTTCCCGATCGCTTCATTGTTTTTGTAAAGCAAGAAATACTATCAATAATACTCCAATTTTTCTTCTTTACAAAATTCAGAGAACTTAACCAATATACGCTATTAATTATTCTCCAGATCTGACGAAATCTTGCTGTTTCGCCCTTTTTATTCCTCTTCGGCACACCTTATTTCGCCGGATTGCAACCCTGAAATTCCATTGTTATGCAAAGATAACAGCATTTCAATTGGCTTCCTTGATTTATTCTATTTCACTTCCGCCTTATTGCACTACAAATGTCGGGATTAATTTTGAAATTACAAATTGAATAAAAACCGCCAATCAAAATATTCTTTGGAATTTTATCGCAATCTCGACACCTCAAAACCTATTTTATATTAACAATCAGCAATTAACTTTTATTAAATTTTGAAAAAACAACCAAAAACCAAATAAATACAATTCTTGAAATATTTATATTTTCTTTAAAAAGTACAATCATTGGTTATAATTGTTCATTGTCGATTGTATCCCCAAAGTGCAAAACGATGTAACCATATCGCCTGCTCTGTCCAAAATGACCGGTAGCTCCGCCATTTCCTCATTGGAAAAAGGTTTTAACACGTAATCTACTTGCCTACCACGCGGAAAATTATTTCCGATCCCGAAACGCAGTCTGGGGTATTCTGTGGTGCCCAATAATTCCTCAATATTCTTCAAACCGTTGTGCCCACCGTGACTGCCTTTAGGCTTGATCCGCAAAGTACCGAAGGGCAATTGCAGCTCATCCACAATGGTTAACGTATTTTCCGCAGCCACTTTGTACTGGTCCATATAATACCGGATCGACTTTCCACTTAAATTCATATAAGTAGTAGGCTTTATAAAATAAATATGCCTGCCCTTGTATTTCCATTCTGCCACGAAAGCCAGTTTTTCAAAAGAAAACTTAAAACCGTGCTGTGCGGCGAGGCGGTCGAGCACCATAAAACCGGCATTATGCCGGGTAAAAGCATACTCCGGACCAATATTCCCCAGCCCGGCAATCAGATATTTCATTGAATAAAAGTTTTAATTTCGTCTTAGAGCACTTTAATTTAGGCTAAAATTCAGGGAAATTTCATGATACCCCAAAAACGATTAGTACTTAGCAGCCCCCTTCTGGAAATAATGATCAGCCGGCTTTGTCAGCAACTGATTGAAAATCACCAGGATTTTTCGAACACGGTTGTCATGGGTTTGCAGCCCAGGGGAATACACTTTGCCGAACGCATTGTGAAGGAGCTCCGCGAAATCACCGGACAGAATATCCTCCTCGGACATTTGGATGCTACGTTCTATCGTGACGACTTCCGCCGCCGCGAATCTCCACTCGTGCCGAATAAAACCAATGTACCGTTCCTGATCGAAGGTAAAAAAGTGATCCTGATCGACGACGTCCTCGCCAGCGGGCGTATGGTACGCGCAGCGCTCGATGCTATGACTGCATTCGGCCGCCCCAAAGTGGTGGAATTGCTGGTACTGATCGACCGCCGCTATAACCGCGAACTACCCATCGATCCCGATTACGTGGGAATGCAGGTAAGCACGGTGGAAACACAGCGGGTGCAGGTGGAATGGACAGAGCAGGGCTTTGACGCCGACCACATCTGGCTCGTCGACTAGCCCTGTGCTAAATAATGTGTTAAGGCTGATGACCGGGTCGGGAAGTTTCTTCTTTGGCCTCCATCTTACCAATATCGTCGGTCTTGTAAGTCAGCTTGTTAACGTAAAACACTTCGCGCCCCTGCACAATCGAAGAAGTACCAATCCGCTGCATGCCGTAAGCGAGGAAATATTGACCGTACCATGGTGAAAGATAGCCGTCTTCATTGTTCAGTACCTTTTCTTTCTCCGATTTGGGATTGATTTTAAATTTCTCCGTTTCTACCACCACTTTATTACGACTGATCACTTCGGTGTGGATTTCTCCTTCCTGCGGATAAGCCAGTACAAAATAGTCGTCGACGGGTGTTACCTGCACCATTTCCTGCAAATCGAAGCTTGTGAGGTCTTTAATCGTAATGGTGTTGTCCCACATGAGCTTGCCGCTGCGGTCGAACCCGCACACGATCGCGTGCGTGTACCGGTAGCCTTCGAGTGCACGCGCTACGTATGGGCGCGAAATCCCGCCGGAAATGATTGGACTCGTGGAGCGCTGATTGGGATAATACACTTCCGCTACCAGCACAATTTCCTTCTCCGTCTGAATCAGCTGATGTACCAGCAGCCGATAACGAAACCGGTTTTCCTTACCCAGGCTCTTCCGCTTGCCGATCTTTTCCAACACCCGGGCGCGCCGCTTGGGCTTCATATAATTGAAGAAATTCTGCAATTCCGAAAACTCGATAAACTGTGGCTCTTCCGGCGTATCGTCGGAAACATGCGTCACGTAAAGGCCTTGCGAATATTGGGTACAACCTACAGAATAGTTGCCGATCAGATAGGAATCATCCGCATTGAGCGGCACAATCTGCCCTGAAATGAAGCTGTAACGCGGGTCACTCAAACTAGTCCTTTTCAATAGCTTGCCATCGTAATTGTAAGTTTTTATTTCAAAAACACAATTTTTCTTGCGATAGGCATAAGTGATCACATTAATGTATCCGTCGATCTCGTTGATGTCGACATTATTCAGTTCGGTATTCTTTTCAAAAAGGCCGGGTAGTACGCGGGTCGTGTGATCGAAAAACGAATGCACGATCACGATCGGCCGTGACCGGTAATAGCCCGACACCAATGCCTTGCTGCCGATCACCTTGAAATGCTGGACATCGACGCCCGAAAGCAGATTACCTTTATAGGTATCAATGGAACCGTCCTGGAAATTCAGTTGCAGGAACAGGAATTTGTCGGTATCAGGCTCAGCAAACAGCCAGTATCCGCTTTCTTCAGCTTTGTAAGCCATCACCGGAATGTACCGGAAATCGAGTTTATAGGAAGTCCGCCAGAGCGCTTTCAGGGTTGTGTCGTATTTTACAAACTCCCATTGCTCGTTGCGGTTTGAAAATTCATTCCCCCGTATTACAGACAAAATCCCCTTCTCACCCAGACTAAAAACCTCGAATTGCTCGGAAGAAGATGAACTGGTCGGGATTTCGAGGCGATCGGATTGCTGCAACTGTGCCAGCACCCCGCAAAGCGGCGCGAAGATCAATAGCAGCATTAATTTCAACCCGGAATAGTTTATAGAACGGTTATGCATAACTTCTTCCTTCAGGGGTGTGACACAGATCAATAATTAGCCTAATTTTGCATCCTGCAAGGCTCACATTGCTATTAATATTAGAAATAATTTCATTTAAATAAAAACTTGCGGGAATGTAATCCCCGATTTTTCATGACAATTGAAGCAATACTCAAGGAGGATATTCAAAAAGCCGTCCAAAAACATTTTCAGCTGGACAACCAGGAAATCATCCTGCAACCTACCAAGAAAGAATTTGAAGGATTTTACACATTTGTCACTTTTCCTTTGACCAAAGCGGCTCGCAAGGCACCAGCCGAGATCGGGCAGATCATTGGCGATGAGCTAATTATGTCGTCATCGCTTGTTGCAGGCTTTAATGTCGTGCAAGGTTTCCTCAACATCAGCCTGAAAGACAGCACCTGGCTGGATTTGTTCGGCAAGATTGCTTCCGACGAGACATTCGGTTCGCTGCCTTCTAACGGGAAATCGGTGATGGTCGAATTTTCCTCCCCTAACACCAATAAACCGCTTCACCTGGGGCATTTGCGCAACAACTTCCTGGGCGATTCACTTTCGAAAATCCTGAAAGCGAGCGGCTATGACGTGGTAAAAACGTGCCTGGTCAACGATCGCGGCATCCATATCTGCAAATCCATGCTGGCCTATCGGGAACTGGGCAATGGCGAAACGCCCGAATCGAGCGGTATCAAGGGCGACCACCTGGCAGGCAAATATTACGTTCTGTTTGATATTGAGTACAAAAAGCAGATCAAAGCACTGGTAGAACAAGGCCTGAGCGAGGAAGAAGCTGCTAAAAAGGCCCCGTGGATCATGGAAGCGCAGCAATTGCTCCTGCTTTGGGAAAATAACGATCCTGAAACGGTAGCGCTCTGGCAAAAAATGAACAACTGGGTTTATGAAGGATTTGCAGAAACTTACCAAAAAATCGGTGTAAGCTTCGACAAAACCTATTATGAATCAAATACATACCTACTAGGAAAGGATATCATCGAAGAGGGTCTTCAAAAAGGTATATTCTTCAAAAAGCCGGATAATTCGGTCTGGATCGACCTGACCGAAGAAGGACTTGATGAAAAGTTGGTACTTCGCGGTGACGGAACATCCGTGTACATCACTCAGGACCTGGGCACAACCGAATTGAAAAACAGCGATTTCGGCAACGACCGCTATCTATGGGTAGTGGGGAATGAGCAGGATTACCATTTTAAAGTACTGTTCGCGATCCTGAAACGCCTTGGCCGCACCTACGCCGACGGCTGTTATCACATCAGCTATGGTATGGTGGATTTGCCTTCGGGTAAAATGAAGTCGCGCGAAGGTACTGTCGTCGATGCGGACGATCTTGTAGGCCAGATGGTGCAGACGGCATCCGACCGCACGCAGGAGCTGGGCAAAATCGATGATTTTAACAGCGAGGAAGCCAAACAGCTTTATAACCGGCTGGCATTGGGCGCATTGAAATACTTCCTGCTGAAAGTAGATCCTAAAAAGCGAATGCTCTTCAATCCCGAGGAATCCATTGACTTCCAGGGACATACAGGGCCATTCATTCAATACACCTACGCACGTATCCGTTCGATCATGCGCAAGGCCGAGCAGGCAGGCATTCCGGCAGAAATACCGGGCGACAGCTATGCCATGCACCAGGCCGAACGCGAGTTGGTGTTTGCACTGTCGCAATACCCTGTGAAGGTTCTGGCGGCTGCCAACGAGTTCGCACCGTCGCTCATTTCGCAGTACGCATTTGACCTTGCAAAGGTTTATAACCAGTTCTATGCGGAGGTTTCCATCTTCTCCGATCCGGATCCGGAAGCAGTGAAATTGCGCGTCGCATTATCCGGCGCCGTTGCGGAAACGATTCGCAAGGCTTTGGGGTTATTGGGCATAGATGTCCCCGAACGGATGTAAGCAACTTTTTTGAAAATCGGGCCGTATAGTGTTTTGGAGAGTTAACCCGATGATCCCTGCATGCAAATCACTTTCTAACTATATGTAATAACCATAACCAAAACCTATTATGAGCTTAATAAAGACACTTTTCATTATGATTACTTCATTGATTACCGGACTTTTCGTTGACAAATCCGAAATAGCGACCCGTCCGGAGAATGCTCCTGTTGCCAAACAAACGCTTTATGACTTCAAGGTAAAATCGCTGGTAGGCGGCAAAACCGTTGATTTGAGCAAATACAAAGGTAAAAAGGTCGTGATCCTGAATGTGGCTTCCAAGTGCGGTTATACCAAGCAATATGCCGACTGGGAGAAATTCTACAAAGATCATGGCGACAAAGTGGTGGTACTCGGATTTCCCGCTAACAACTTCGGCGGCCAGGAGCCAGGCACCAGCGAAGAAATCGCGACTTTCTGTTCTGCAACCTATGGCGTAACGTTTCCGATGTTCGAGAAGGTATCTGTACTGGGCGACGACCAGGCGCCGATCTACAAATGGCTAAGCAACAAAGACCTGAACGGCTGGAATGACAAAGTTCCTACCTGGAACTTCTGCAAATACGTAATCAATGAAAAAGGCGAACTGACGCACTTCTTCGCTTCGAAAGTATTGCCTACTGACGAAGAGTTTACGAAGGCGGTAGGAATTTAAGTATATTCACTGTCGGAGGCAGCCTTTGGTTATTCCGAAGGCTCTTCCGACAGTTTTTTAATACATCAACTATACGCAACTATGAAAAACATCAGTACTATTGAAGAAGCACGTCGTTACCTCTCCAATGCCAAACAAATTCTTCGCGAAAAGGCAATCAAAGAAGATGAGTTGTACAAAGACAAAAAGTATGTAAAAATGGCCGGACATACCGCCTACATAGGTGTTCTGGAAGCATTGGATGTTGTTTTTAGAGATAAGAAAAAAGGAAGGAAGAGTATCGACTGGTATAGGGAAGAATTATCCGCGGTAGACAAAAAGATGCTCGCATTATTCATAGAAGCCTACAATACGCTTCATCTTGCAATGAGCTATGATGGAAATCGTATTGTGTCGGTTTCCAACGGAGGCCTCGATGTCGCTGAAAAAATCTTAAACTGGGCTGAGCAAAAAACAGCAGCCTGAAATACCCGAATTAACAATACCCAACAATGAATCCCTGGATTGAAGCCGCACGTCCCCGCACATTACCTCTCGCATTGTCTTGTATTTTAATGGGCTGCTTTCTGGCTGCGGCTTCGGGGCAGTTCAGCTGGCCGGTGGCTGGTTTAAGCGTACTGACGACCATTCTCCTGCAAGTACTTTCCAACTTTGCCAATGACTATGGCGATGCGGTCAACGGCAAGGATACCGATCTGCGCGAAGGACCACGCCGGGCTGTGCATTCAGGACATATCACTGCTGCGAAAATGCTGCGGGCCATTGTTCTTTTCTCGGTACTGGCATTGATTTCAGGCATTACCTTGCTTACGATCGCATTGAAAGATGCGCCAGCTAATACATTCTGGGTGTTTCTCGGCATTGGTATTGCCTGCATTATCGCGGCCATTACCTACACTGCGGGTAAGCGGCCATACGGCTACGTAGGCCTGGGCGACCTTTCCGTACTGATCTTTTTCGGATGGGTGGGTGTGCTTGGCAGCAACTTTTTACACACCCACGTTTGGAACTGGGGTTTGCTCCTGCCAGCAACCAGTTGCGGCCTCTTTGCAGTAGGCGTATTGAATATCAACAACATCCGCGACATTGACTCCGACCGTGCAACCGGAAAGAACTCCATTCCCGTGCGAATCGGGCGCGAGAAAGCCATTGTCTATCACTGGTGCATTCTGCTCGTCGGTATGCTCTGCGTAACGGTTTATACGGCTCAGCACTTTTCCAGCTATACGAGCCTGATCTTTTTCCTCAGCTTCCCACTGTTTGTCAAAAACGGACTTGCTATTTCGCGGCTGACCAAAGCCAGCGAGCTTGATCCCTATCTGAAACAAATGGCGCTTTCTACCTTGCTTTTCGTGATCCTTTTTGGGATTGGTATTGTCCTTTAATGCCTATTGCACAAAGGGTTTGATTGCATTACCCAGCAAGCTGTAACCTTTTTCATTAGGATGCAGGCCGTCGGAAAATAGCGACTCATCGATCTTGCCATCGTCTTTCAGGAACACTTTTCCCGGGTTCACGAACAGCACATCGGCTTCACCTGTGATTTGCACCAGTTTATTATTTAATCCGGCCACACGTTGCTCCTGCTCGCGGCGCGGGTAAATTCCCATCATGACGATCTGTGCCAGCGGTTGCCGGTATTTAATCGCGTCGATAAGCTGTTTCCAACCCGCCACAATTTCCTCGTCGCTGTTCAAACCTAGATTATTCGTACCGATGTTGACAAAAATCTGTTTCGGCTTGAAACCGTCCAGTTCTCCGTGATAAATGCGCCACAGCACATTCTCGACGCGATCCCAGCCATAGCCGATATTCACGGAATTTTTCCCGAATGTGTTACTCCACGACGATTCACCAACGGCTCTCGGTCCTTTGGGCAAGCCGCCCCAGAAATGCGTGATGGAGTTGCCGATCACAACGACTGTCGGCGAGGTTTTCCGGTTGAGTTCGAGAATTTCCGAATGTCGTTTTTCCCAATCATAATTGTGCAACTCGCGCATCTGGGTTACCGGGCGGGTGGTTGAGAACTCGCCTGACGGCTCGTGAAAAATACTTCTTAAATGCTTTTCGTAGCCATCGGCATATTGCAGCATGCCCAGGTCCGTCTGGTGCGTGCCGTCCACCGTCGATTCGTAGGTTTGCCCGAAATCTTCTTTCGGGATCAGGTAAATGTTCTGAAAACCCTGCGTTTTTAATGTAGCGAACGCGTCTTTCAACACGCCGTTGATCTCTGCATAATAATGTTTACTTTGCGGGTTAATGTCCTCTTCGGCATATCCCGCATGTTCCGCAAGCGCTATCGGCACGTCGGGGCGCTTTTGGCGCAATGCCATTACGGTGTTGATTACCCGCTTCTTCACTTCTTCGGCCGTCAGTCCGAGCTTGGAATCGGGGCGAATGGTAAGGTTAGGGAGACAGTCGAGCACATAAATTTTCGCATCGATCTCGCCGATCAGATCCACCACTTCCTTTTCCAATCTCCCATTTCCCGAAAAACCCAGGTTGATGAGCGGCCGGTCCATTTTCCGGCTTAAGATCGATGTCCAGGCCATACCCGGCCGCGACGCACACGCCCCCTGTGCGATTGACGTACCATAAATAACGATCGGTTTATCAGGCCGCACGGCCAACGGAGTAAATTCCGTTCCCTGCGGCGTACCTATTTCCAACCATTTCACGCTGTTATAAAGCGGCAGGAACAGTCGGTATTCGCGTCCGTGCTTGTGGTAATTATCGTTCGGAGACAGGTTTTTAAAATCGTAGGTAATGGTGTCTCCAAACGCGTATTTACCTGCGCACCAGCGCCATTCGCCATCATTGCTTAGGGCATATAAGTCCACGCCGCTCACGCCTGTTGCAGGCATATGCGGGAGCGCGTGCTTGCCGCCCACTGCGTAACGAATTTTTATATCGGAAGCATTGGCACGGAAACGGATCATCAGCCCCGCGGATTGATTGGACAAGTTCCAAACCACATCACGTACCTGCTTTTCGGCCCGCGCCGGCAGGCGGTCATAGGGACTTTTCAATTCCTTCGTAGGCCAGGCCTGCCCTTCTACAACAGGAAAAGCAGCCGTTTGAGGATTCCACCAGACATACTGGCTACTTTGCGCTAAAACCTGAATGCTCAGCAACAGGCCTACGCACACATTTGAAATTGATCTGAAAAGCATAAAAAAGTAAAACGGACACCAATGTATCGCTACAAAAGTGCCCGTAAGGCTATTTCTCCCGTTTGGGAAAAGATTATTTCACAATCACGCCATCGGCAATAAATGTCAGTTCATCCTTCGGCTCAGTGATCTTCGCAATTTCCTCCTTGCTCTTGCCAGCATCCTGCGCATAATGCTTCAAATGCTCCACCGGAACCAGCGTCTTCCTGGCTTCTCCTTCGAAAACGACGGTTTTGCCTGCAATGTCTTTCGGTACGAAAAACGCGTAGTCCTTGAAAACTACCCGCATAGTTTCGCCATTATCCAGGTTGACCTTCATCCAGCATCCCTTCGCCTGGCAAACGGATTCCACTGTACCCATCACCTTGGCCTGTATTTCGTTTTTATCACCCATTTGCGCCGGAAGTGCCGTCGCCGCAATCGCCTCCTTATCATCAATTTGCTTGCCAAAGTTGCTTTGAGCTTTGGCGAAAGAGACGGTTAGTATGACCAGGAGTATTAACAGGAGTCTTTTCATGATTATAGTATTTAGAAGTGTGTTTCAATAGATCAACATAAAGTTAACACCTCCCGCAATACAATCAAAACCATCCTATTCCAACACTTCAACCCATCCCTTACAGTGGTTCCCTCGCGGGGTATCGACAACGTAGAGGTACGTACCGTTGGCAATGCCCTTCCCCCAATTGTTTTTATAATCCGCTGACTTAAAGATGGATTTCCCCCATCGATTGAAGATTTCCAACGAGGATGAAGCGACGGGGACGATGAAAAAATCGTTCTTCCCGTCGCCGTTCGGGGTGATGACATTACTTAGTGTGAAGGCAGGCTCCGCGCTGATCTTTTTGGAGGCCGTAAGCGAGCAGCCTGCCGCATTGTAGGCCGTGAGCGTGACCGTATATTCGCCCGGAACTTCATAAACGTAGTTTTTCACTTCCGGGTCGGCCACCGGATTACCCGTACCCATATTCCATTCGTAGCGCTGCGCTTTGCCTATTTTGTTGCTTAATGAGTAGGAAAATGGCTCATTACATGCCCCGCCCGATTGCACTATCTCAAAATCCGGCGTATAGGACTGGTCGATTTTCACCGTAATTTCACGAAGCGGGCGACAGCCGTCTTCATACAAACCTTCGATTACGTAAATTGTGGTCTGTGTCGGCTTCACAGTCACCAATTTCCCGATGGTTTCGTCCAGACCCGTTGTCGCATGCCATTTGTATTGCGGCGCACTACCTGAAACGGTCAGCGTTACGGTGGCACCCTGGCATACTTCGGTGTCAGGCATATCTACGAAATCGGTCTTTTTCTCGACATCCAGTTTTACCTTTTCCGTTACTTTGCAGCCCAGATTGTTGCTGATTTCAACCGTGTATTCCGTCGTTTCTCTCACTGTAGCAACCGGCGTGGCACTATTCGCATTGTCCAGCCCCGTTGCCGGCGACCACTTATATTGGGTACCGCCGCTGGCGCTCAGTTTCACGATGCTGTTCTCGCAAACCGTGGTATCGCCCGTTACTTTTGTAGTTAATGTTTCAACAATAACCTTCTTCTCAGCCACGTCCATTCGCTTGCAACTCAACCGGTTGTAGGCCGTAAGTGTGACCGTGTATTCGCCCGGCTTGGTAAATGTATATTCCGATTGTCCTTCGTCCCTCGAAATCGTACTCCCGTTGACCTCCCATATGTAATCCACCCCGCCTTCACTGGTGTTCACGAATGTCAGTTCCAGGGGCGCGCAGCCGCGAAGTACGTCTTTGGTTTGGCCCTTATAGACGTCGAAATCCGCCTTCAACCGGTCGATATCAATCTTGAAAGCCGCGTTGTTGCAGTTATCGCTATTATTGGTTTCCGACCAGGCCTGGGGCGTTGTCGGGAAATGGCTGCCTCCGCAGGCGCAGGTCGCGTGATAAATCATTCCATTTTTATCAAACCGGCTCGTTCCTCCATCCACGTGATCACCCTGCAGGCGGGTATCACGCGCGAGGCTCCCGAAAAATGTCGCGTAGAGCAGAGACTTTGCTCCTTGTTCCAGAATGGCGATGTAAAAGTTGTTTCCATTGGTAGTAGGCTGAATGGCATCTTCGGTGACAGGCAAGCCGGTGGTACTGCTGGCTACGTTATTATTGGTACCGCTATTGACATTTCCTCCCCAGCCTGCCAGATAAATATTCCCGCATTCGCTTACCAGAAAGGCCGTTGGCGAAATATCCGGCGTGCCGCGGCCGGAACCGATAATGGTCGAAAACAATGTCTGAGTTAAGGAGGCATTCAATGCGTGCACGAACTGGCCGCTTTTTGCATTATGATACACCCCCTGACTCACCGGATAATTGCCTGTCGTGAGTCCGTAGACATATACCCGATTGCTCGCGTCGAGATCCAGCAAGTAAGCACCGTCCTCCTTGTCGGTCCCGAGGTAAGTCAGTGCCGATAGCTGGTCATTTGCAAAACGTGCCACGAAACCATCCTCCGCTCCTTTCAATGCCGATTGATAAACTCCCGCTTTGGTCTGCAAATTGCCGCTTTGGGATATTCCTGCAGCATATACTTCGCCATTGGCGGCGACTTTCAACGAATACGCTGCATCCCATTTATCGCCGCCCAGATAGGTTGACCACAGCAGTTGGTCCAGCCCCACTGAAAGTTTCAAAACCACACCGTCCTGGCCGCCCGCCAACTTGTTTTGCGCAGGATTTTTCAAGGGGAAATTCGTCGAATTAGTGGATGAAACCACATACACCTGGTCGTTTTTATCCACTCCTATTTCACCCCGGAAACTGTCTCCGTAGTTCCGGATCGTCACGTTATTGGTTACACTCACCCCATCATTACCACTCCCGCCAACGAATGTAGAACCCGTCAGATGATTACCTGCAGTATTAAGTTTCGCTACAAAAAGGTCGCTGCCATTGGTCATCCCGATTCCTGAAATCGGCTCTATGCCGGTTCCACCGCCAAAAGCGCGCTGAAATGCATTGTCTGTGGTTGGAAAATTTTTGGAAGACGTCGTCCCGAGAATCAGCAGCTCTTTCCGGCTGTTCACGATCAGGCTCGTGGGAACATCGCCATTGTTACCTCCGAGAAAAGTCGCATACAACAAGTCAGAACCATCGGGATTGAATTTCATGATCGAAACATCAACTAACCCACCAAATTTGACTTGAAAAGCCCCGGTTGACGCCGGAAAATTGGCCCCGAACACGGTACCACCGGAATAGAGGTTCCCCTCATCATCATACGTCGCGGTATGGCCCCAATTATCGGCCACGGAACCCGAGTAAGTTGAAAAAATCAGTTCCGGGTCGATTGTGAGCGGCAATGATTTGTCGTAACCGGAAGGCAATTCAAAATGCGCGATATTCTCGCCCGAAATGCGGAATGCCGAAGGGACTTCAATCGTGCGTGCATTGCTGCCCGACTGAAACGAATACGGCTGTGCTTCCCTGATATCCCCCACCGAAGTCTTGATTACGATCTGCCCCGATTCATTTAAAGATACTTTCTCGGCACCTTTATACTGGAAACTGATCCGCGAAGCATCCGCGCCGGGTTTAACCATGAATTCATATTTGAGCTTCGCCTGGTTGAGATAAATGCGGAGATCGATATCGGGGTAAATGTCCTCGTAAATTACCTCCTCAAAACCGTTCACGCCACTCGCCCAGGTGCTGGCGTCATTTCCCAGAAAGTAGTTGAAACGTCCTTTACCTACCTTCAATGGTTGATGTCGCAAAGTTGGAGACGCATTGAGAAACGTTACTTCCACGCCATGCGCGCGCAGGCCTGACGTACTCATGTCCTCTCGTGCGCCCGAGGCCTCTGTATGCCCCTTCGCATGCATGGCGGAGACTTTCGTGCCATCGTAAAGCACATAAAGCAGCGAATGCGACTTCAAAAACAGAAAACCGCCAGGGATAGCGGCGCGGAAGCGGACATCGCTGTCCCATTGCCCCTTGTTTTCGATGAAATAGGCCGACGCAGCCCGGGAATGGTCGGCTGTGCGGACAATAATCAGAAACGATATGAAGAGTAGCCGTAAAGTTTTCTGCATAGTCCGCGCGGCAAAGTTTTTCTATTTGAACGCAGAAACCGAGATGATATTTTTACAAAATTCGTATTCCTGCTGCACATTTGAACCCAGTAAAACCAACTGATTCTGTGTATTATCCATTACGTGATCGAGGTACCAATTGATGCCTTGCACATCCAGATTTGTTGTTGGCTCATCAAGAAAAACCACTGGCACATCCGATAAAAACGCCAGCCCCAATTTCACCCGTTGCTTCATCCCCGACGAAAAATGCCGGATAATTTTCCCGCTGGCATGCGGAAGCTGAATAAAATCCTCAAAATCCTTCGCCGAAACGCCATTTTTGAATGGTTTGAACTTGCTATGAAACTCGATTTGCTCGCGCAACGTGAACTCCTCTATGAGTTCCAGGTACGGAGCGGCAATCACAATATGCTTATACCAATGGTCCGTTTCTATTTCCTTCCCGTTCCGGTCGGCGTAAGTGATTTTACCTTCGGAAACAGGTATCATACCCGTCAGCAGTTGCAGTAACGTCGATTTACCGCTGCCATTCGGCCCTACAAATACATACTTCTCTCCTGCTGCGAGTTCGAAGCTGGCATTTCTGACAATCCACTCTTTGATGAACTTCTTCCCTATTTTATCGACTGTAATCCGCACTGCTCTCTGTTAATGTAATCCTGATTATTGGCCGCTATAATAATCGGCAGCCGCCTTCGCGATCTGGGCGATCACCAGTTCGCGCGTATCTATTTTCGCAGTGGCGTCCGAAACGAACACTACCACGGCAATATCTCTTTTATTTTTTAACTTAATAATTCCCACATCATTCGTCGCAGCAGCCACTCCTTTATCATTGGTGCCAGAAGTACCTGTTTTATGTGCCACCACCGTACCTTCGGGCAACAACCCTTTGATCCTTTTCAAGCCCGTAGGACCTTCAACCAAAATTTTCCAAAGGAAATCGTGACTGGACTTAGAAAGCGTCTTTCCCTTATAAACAATGTCCAGCAATTGAAGATACGCCGAAGGGTGGGCAAAATTGGTGTATTGTACATGCCAGCCAACCTTCATTTCTTTCTCCGTCGCCACAATCGCGATGTCTTTCACGCCCAGGGAATGAATGTAGTCATTCACTTTTTTAGTACCGCCCGCCAGTTCAAAAAGAATATCGCATGCATTGTTATCGCTTTCCGAAACCGAGTAGCTCAGCAATTCGCCAATCGTAATGTCAAAATCTTCCCTGGGGTGTTTATCGCGCATCGGACTGTGCGTCTTCTGATCAAGCTGCGCCTGGGTGACGTGTATTTTCTGATCCAGTTTCAATTTCCCTTTGTCCACCAGGTCCAGAACGGCCATCGCCAGTGGAAATTTGAAGGTGCTTTGCATTGGAAACTTGTGATCCTGATTAATCAGCAAAGTTTCCTTTGTCTTCAAATCCATCACCCCCACGCCTACGATACCGTTTGCCTGTTTGCTGATGTTCTCAATTTCAGATTTGAGCTTCGCTTGTTGGGCAAATGCAATAATTGGGAATAGTACTATTAAAACTGAAATCCGGGCGAATCTGGTCATGGATGTTCTGAGGCTTGATAATCGTGGTCTAACTATGGCCGTTCCGCTCTGCTTTCCGGTCTTCTATGGTCAGTTTGACGAGTTCGATGCGGGTATCCTGGACGGAAACGATCTGGAAAGAATAAGGCGGGATGTCCACCACTTCATTCTCGTCGGGTAAGTCGCCGCAGAAATGGATCAGCATGCCGGCTATTGTATCGTAATCCCCTTCGGGAAGCTCCCAGCCGTATTTTTCATTCAAATAATCGAGCTCATGGCGCGCACTGAGCATGTACGTATGATCGTCGAGTTGCCGTTCCGTCCAATCTTCCGTGGTATCGTATTCATCCTGGATCTCCCCAAAAATCTGCTCCACTACGTCCTCAACACTCACCAAACCCGATGTTCCACCGAATTCATCCACTACCAATGCAATGCTGCGACGTTCTTCGAGAAAGCGTAGCATAAGGTCGCGTGCGGGCATAGCTTCCGGCACGATCAGGATGGGCGTGATAATACTGCTGATTTCTTTCGGCTTTTTAAACAACGACAATGCATGACAATAGCCCAGCACCTCATCGACTGATTCCCGATGCACAATGATTTTGGAATGGCCGCTTGTAAGAAATGCCGTGCGCAAATCCTCGATACTCGCATTCACATTCACCGCCGAAATCTCTGTTCTCGGGATCATACAATCTCGGATCCGCAAATCTTTGAAATCCAATGCATTGATAAACATCTTCTCTTCAATACTGTGATCGTCAAAATCGGGATCGTCGGCCGAGACAATGTCGTCGCGCAACGATGGCGAGAGAATATTTTCCTTTACAAACGGCTCGATCACCCAGTAAAGCGGCGTCATCAGCCATTCGCCGAAACGTACCGGGAATGCTTTCAAATCCAGCACCTTTGGAAAGCTCCGCCCAATTTTCACCCAGCTCGAATAGCTACCCATCCACAAAACCGCCAAAGTCCCGAACAATGCGATGATCAGCAGCCAGTTTTGCATGCCCGTATTCAGCTCAAACAAAGGAAATACCGTGACTACCCCCATAAAGCAGCCCAATGCTACGGACAGCAGGCGGATCATCCGGAGAATACGGCGCCAGTAGAGCGTCTGCTCCACCTGCTCGCTCTTCTCGTGACGGAACGAATACCGGTCTATCCACACATCCAGCAACACCGATCGCACGGCGCCGTAATAGCCCGCCAGCATGAAAAAAACGATCGTCGTAACCAGGAATATCAGGTTCATTTCTTGGCTTTTTTACCGGATTGGATATTAACCGCCGACCGCTGCCTACCAACCGCTGTCGGCCGACGGCCGACAGCCGATGTCTTATTCGGTGCTGCCCCGGGTTCACCTGCCTGTTTGGCAAGCGTAGCAGCTTTCAAACGGCTGAATTGGAATAGCAAGAAGCAAACAATGCACAACAGTAAAAGCCAGTAGCTTTCTAAAAGCCCGGCGCGGCGGAATTCGAGCACCCAAAGCACTAGAAAGCCGAATGCAAGGGCCAGGAAAATCGTCCGGATCAGTTTGGAATTCATTAATGAAGAATCTGCTTAAACATGCAGGGTCGCAGCCCTGTTTTCTCAATGATTTTCAAAGATACCACAGATTGCGCCAAAACGGTCATCGATGCATTAATCTTCGTTTCAATGCATAATAAACCATACATAACTCGGTCATTTCACCCTAAAATAGCTAACTTGCAGGGATTGCCGTACAATTCAGGGCCGACACTTGAATTGTAAAATTAATTCTTGAAAAAATATCCTTTATTACTATGAGCGAAACGACAAAACGCTTTGCACCCGGTGTTGTAACCGGCGATGGAGTTAGTGAAATTTTCCGCCACGCCAACGAAAACAACTACGCCCTTCCGGCCGTGAACGTGGTAGGAACCAATTCGGTGAATGCGGTCCTGGAAACAGCCAAAGCGGTTAACAGCCCTGTCATTGTACAGTTTTCAAATGGCGGAGCTATATTTTATGCGGGAAAAAGCCTTTCCAATGCCAACCAGCAGGCGGCTATTGCAGGCGGCATCTCGGGTGCGATGCACGTACACCAGATGGCGGCATTATACGAAGTGCCTGTAATCCTCCACACCGACCACTGCGCGAAGAAACTCCTTCCGTGGATCGACGGTTTGCTGGATGCCGGCGAGCGTTATTTCGATCAATACGGTAAGCCATTGTACAGCTCGCACATGCTCGACCTCTCGGAAGAGCCTTTGCATGAAAACATCGAGATCTGCGCTAAATATTTCGAGCGCATGGCGAAGCTGGGCATGACCCTGGAAATCGAACTTGGTGTGACCGGCGGCGAGGAAGACGGTGTGGATAACTCGGACGTTGACAGCTCGAAACTGTACACTCAGCCTGAGGAAGTGGCATTCGCTTACGAAGAACTTTCAAAAATCTCCCCTAATTTCACCATTGCAGCTGCATTCGGTAATGTTCACGGGGTATACAAGCCAGGTAATGTGAAATTGGAGCCGAAAATCCTCCGCAACTCACAAAACTATATCAAAGAGAAATTCGGAACCGGCGACCTGCCTGTTAACTTCGTATTCCACGGAGGCTCAGGCTCATCCCGCGAAGAAATCCGCGAAGCGATCGAGTACGGTGCAATTAAAATGAACATCGATACCGACATGCAGTGGGCAACCTGGGAAGGTGTTCTCAACTATTACAAATCGAAAGAAGGCTACCTGCAATCGCAACTCGGCAACCCCGAAGGCGCAGATTCGCCAAACAAAAAATACTACGACCCACGCGTATGGCTGCGCAAAGGCGAAGAGAGTATGATCTCCCGTCTGAAAGTGGCGTTTGAAGATTTGAATTGCATTAACCAGCTGGGGTAATTTGCTCAGCTGATATGTTAAGAGAAAAGCAACCTGTGAGGGTTGCTTTTTTTGTTCTTGCGAGATTTTTCTACCCCTCCACCATCATCCGCTTCCGATGCGCCACGCCCCAGTCGCGGAGCGTCTTGATCACAATCTCCAGTGAATGTCCGTATTCGGTGAGAGAATATTCAACCACCACGGGAATGGAGTCATAAACCGTCCGTTTCACAAGGTCGTTGCTTTCCAGCTCCCGCAGTTCCTTGGAAAGCATTTTGTCGGTAATGCCGGGCACTTCTTTCGCGATTTGCGAGAAGCGTTTGTTGCCGAACATGAGGGATATGATAATGGGCAACTTCCATTTGCCGCTGAGTACTTCCAATGCGTCGCGCACGGGCAGGATGCTTTTGGTGCATTCGTCCCAGGTGTGCGGCTTTGCTTGCTTCGTTTTTTCCATAGCTGATATTTTCACTATACTTTTGTATACTACTTACAAATGTATAGTAAATTTAATTAAGTTTGCATGCCTATTAATCAACGGCGTACCAAACTTAGATAAAAATGAGCGAGTTAATAAAAAAATTGAACTGGCGTTACGCCACCAAACGTATGAACGGTCAAACCGTTCCCCGGGAAAAACTGGACAATATCCTCGAAGCCATCAAACTAGCGCCTTCCTCGGTGGGTTTGCAACCCTACAAAGTGATTGTAGTGGAGGATAAGGCTTTGAAAGATAAAATTTTCAGCGAGGCGGCCCCACGGCAGTTGCAGATTCCCGATGCCTCGCATTTACTGGTATTCGCGGCGTGGGAAAGGATCACGGCCGAGCAGGTGGACGATTTCATCAAGCTCATCGCCACCACACGGAATGTGAGCCTGGAATCGCTGGCAGGCTACCATAGCAGTATTAACGGCGGTATTTTGAGCCGCAGCGAGGAAGTTAATTTCGACTGGGCAGCACGGCAGGCTTACATTGCTTTGGGGCACGGACTGGTAGCTGCCGCCACGGAAGAAGTGGATGCTACCCCGATGGAAGGTTTTGATTCTGCTAAGCTGGATGAGATCCTCGGTTTACGCGAGAAAGGACTTAGCAGCGTCGTGATCCTGACATTGGGCTACCGCGATGCAGAAAAAGACCCATATGTGAATGCCAAGAAAGTGCGCCGGGCGCATGAAGAACTTTTTATTTCCATCTGACATTTCTTTTAAACGGGAGGTGGAATAGTCAGGAGGTGGTCAGGAATGGTCAAGGGTAGTCTGGGATCGTCAAGGGTTGTCAGGAATGGTCATGCGTAGTCACGAATTGTTACAGGTAATAATGACAACACATGACTACAAATGACAACACCTGACTAATAATGACAATACCTGACAACAAATGACAACATCTGACCAAAAATGACTCTCCCCAAATCTCCCAGCACACAAACAACGAAACTATGAAAGTTGAAATATGGAGTGATGTAATGTGCCCGTTTTGCTATATCGGCAAAAGGCGCTTTGAGAGTGCGCTGGCGGAGTTTCCGCAGCGTGATCAGATTCAGGTGGAATGGAAGAGTTTCCAGTTGAACCCGCAGATGAAAACCGAACCGGGTCGTAGTATTAATGATTACCTGGCCGAAACCAAAGGCTGGACGCCGGAATATGCGCAGCAAATGAACGACTACGTCACGAATATGGCTGCCGAAGTAGGCCTGGAATACAATATGGATAAGGCCGTTCTGGCCAATTCGTTCGATGCGCACCGGTTTTTACAATTTGCCAAAACAAAGGGACTCGGCGACGCTGCGGAGGAACAACTGTTCAAAGCCTATTTTACAGATGGCAAGAATACCGCCGATCACACCACGCTGATCGACTTGGGCAATGCCATTGGCCTGGACTCCGCTGAATTGAAGGCCGTTCTCAACGGCACGCGTTTCAGCGAAGATGTACGTCGCGATATTTACGAGGCGCAGCAGGTAGGCGCACGCGGAGTGCCGTTTTTTGTGCTCGATCGCAAATATGCGGTTTCAGGGGCGCAACACACCGAAACTTTCCTGAATGCATTGCAGCAGTCGTTTGGCGAATGGGAAAAAGCCAATCCCAAACCACTGGTAAGCCTGGCCGACGGTGTTAACTGCACGGTCGACGGAGAATGCAACTAGGCTGAAATATTCTTAGTAAAAAGGGGTACGCCGATCATCCGGTGTGCCCTTTTTTATTTGAGAAGGCATCACTGGTACGGTTCTATAAGTAAAGTCGATAGCGCGGGTCTGGAATGTCGGGTAATTTGTGCTAATTGCGCTAATTTGTTGCACAAAATATCACACCTCCAACTACCGCTGTCAGCAACTTTACACCCGACTTTATGCGCTTTCTGGCATTATTGCTGCTCTTTCTGACCATGCAACAGTTCTCCCGGGCGGGTGGGATCAGGGGACGCATTACCACAAAAAACGGAGAGTCCCTCCCCTATGCCGGCATCGCGGTAAAGGGAACGAGCAACGGTACCATGGCCAATGAAGAGGGGGAATATGAGTTCAGCCTCGCGCCTGGTAACTACGAGATCATTTTTCAATACCTGGGTTTTAAGAGTGTTTCCAGAACCGTTACAATCGGTAGCGATTTTACCGAGTTAAATGTAACAATGGAAGAGCAGGCGCTGAGCCTGCAAGAAGCCACAGTAGGCAAGAGCAAAGAGGATCCCGCATACACGATCATGCGTCGCGCAATCGCGAAAGCCCGTTTTCACCAGTTGCAGGTACGGGGGTACACGGCCAAAGTGTATTCAAGAAGCACCGGCGTAGCTACCAAAATTCCTTTTTTGCTGCAAAAAAGACTAAAAAAAGAGGGCGTCCAGCAAGGTAAGGCCATTCTGAACGAGAGCGTCGCGGAGATCAGGTACCGCCGTCCTAACAATTACAGCCAGCGCATTATTTCCACGCGCAACAGCCTCGATAACAGCATTCCATCACCGAATGAGTACATTCTGGCCAGCTTATACAGCCCTGAAATCGCAGGTACCATTTCGCCATTATCGCCCAAATCATTTGCCTATTACAAATTTGAATATGAAGGCTATTTCGAGGAGCGCGGCGAGATAGTGAATAAAATAAGGGTCATTCCAAAAGCTTATGGCGAAGGCGTTTTCAAAGGAAGCCTATTTATCCTCGAAGACCGCTGGGCGATCCACAGCTACGATTTGCAAACTACCACCAGCGGTTTGAACATTGCCGCAAAGCAGATTTTCAGCCCGGTACAAGGCGTATGGATCCCCGTCAATCAGCAGTTCCGGCTGAATGGTAGTTACCTCGGTTTTGCGGGGGAGTTCCGTTACCTGGTTTCCCTTACGTACGATAACCTTGACGTCGATCCAGGTTTACGCGAAGACATCGTCATTGCAGATCATAAAAAAGAAGACGCACCCAAAGTAAAAGGTGGCAAAGACCTCGAAAACCTGATCCAGGCACAGAAAGAGTTTTCTACCAAAAATTTCAGAAAACTCACCAAACAATACGAAAAACAGCAGAAAAAGGAACAAAAAGAAGAGCTCGGCAACGACCGGCTAGTACGGCAGGACTCCATCGTGATCGATTCGATGGCCAACAAACGCGATACCACCTACTGGCAAGCACTACGTCCTATTCCACTTACCCGATCAGAGGTTTCGAGTTATGTCAGTCAGGACAGCATCAAGGTCGTCAAGGACTCTATCCGGGTAAAAACCAAGCCTGATTCCACGCATTTCAAGCCTATTCACCTGCTTTTGGGTAATACTTATGCATTGGGTAACCGCAATACTTTTTATTTCAGAAGCCCTTTCCTGTCGGTCAGCTATAACTCGGTGGAGGGTAATGCGGTCAATTTCATCACCGAATGGCAGAAGCGCTGGGGGAAATCCTCATACCTGAGTATGCGCCCGCTTGTGCGCTACTCGTTTGGGCGTAAGCAGCTGTACGGGAACCTGGAAACCAACGTAGGCAGCAAAAACTGGAACCTGGCATTGGCAGGCGGCAAAATGGCGACGCAGATCAACAGCCGTGAGCCGATCCCGCCGCTGCCGAACAGCGTCGCGGCGCGCTTTTTCGATCGCAGCCTGATGAAGTTGTACCAAAAACAGTTCGGCCATATTCAATACACGCTCCGCAACATCGGCGACATTCTCAGCATCAATACAAGTCTGGACTTTGAGCACCGTGTGGAGCTGCTCAACCAGGAAAGTGCGCGGCCCATTATCTTTTGGAGCCAGTTTGGTTTTACGCCCAACCGGCCAGTTAACCGCGAGCTAGCTAATACCGGTTTTAAAGACCACAATGCCTGGATTTTCGACATTACAGCCACATTGCGCCCGTGGAGAAGGTATCTGATCCGGAACGGCGAAAAACGCTATTTGAGAAGCCGTGGCCCCGCATTTAGTGCTAATTATAAAAGCGGACTGGGCTTTTGGGGAGATGTGGATTATTCACTCCTGCAAGGAACGATCCGCCAGAATATGAGCCTGGGACCGCGCAGTAACCTCGAATACCTGGTGAATGCGGGCGGTTTTTTAAGCACCAAAAAAATGTACTTTCCAGATTACCAGCACTTTATGGGGAATGAATTCTTCTTCCAGTATGTCTACCCACCCGATCAGTTCCGAATGCTGCCCTACTACCGTTACAGCACTGCAAAGTGGTTTTTCCAGACGCATTTGACGTGGTCGATGCAGCATTTCCTGCTCACACGCGTGCAGTCGTTACGCGTGACGGGCATTTCAGAGACGTTGCAGCTGCATTACCTGCGTGTGCCATCGATCCGGAATTACACTGAGGCCGTTTATGGAATTGATAACATTATGCGGATTGTCCGGTTGGAGGCCGTCGCGCAATTCCATGGCTCGCATTTTCAAGGCATGGGGTGGCGCGTCGGGGCCTCCTTTCGATTCGGACGGTAATTATTTCACTTTCGTAGCCTTGAAACGCGGCGCGGCTTTGTGGGCTGCCGGCCACACGTTATTGTCGGGATCAATATCGGCCATACGCTGGCTCGGATCGATTGCAATGGCTTGAATATCTGAAATGCTGCGGTCGATAGTGAACGAATATTCTGGATAAGTCCAGCCCCAATCCGCCAATTGCGTAGTTTTGGAATACAACTTCTCGTTCTTTTCGCCCCGCATGATTTCCAGTGGAATGTAAAAATTCTCCTGGGTACCGTCTTTGTAGCTTACCACCACATCCAACGGCATCGGCATTTGACCGATTCTTTCGAGCACTACGTCCGTCTTACCAGCATCAGCAACCACTTCCCGGATGTCGTAATCGATCGTTTTGGTGGTACCCACGAAATTCTCCCAGAACCAATCCAGTTCCAACCCCGATTCCTTTTCCATAATGCGTTTCAAATCGGTCGGGTTCGGGTGCTTGAACTTCCACTCATTGAAATACCGTTTCATTCCGCGCTCAAAGGTTTCCTTACCCATGATATAGTTGAGCTGGTTTAGGAATACGGCACCTTTATTGTAGCTCGCAATGCTGTACGCCTTATTGGTATTATAATGATCGGCGTGGGTCGTGAGCGGCTCTTCCGTTCCAGACTTCACCAGGCTGCGGTAGCTGGTGGTAGCGCTGCGCTGCGCGTCGCCTTTGGCAGGGAAAAGCTCGTTCATCACGATATTCTGCGCGTAGGTCGTAAAACCTTCGTCCATCCACGGATATTTGGATTCGTTGGTGCCCAAAATCCCCTGGAACCAGCTGTGAATGGATTCGTGGACGGTAACGCTCGTCAGCGCATGGAGGTTCAGGCGCCCGGTGATGAGGGTTGCCATCGGATATTCCATGCCTCCGTCGCCGCCCTGGATAATTGAATATTGCTTGTAAGGATAGCGCCCGAACTGCTCGTTCATGATCTTGAACGAACGCACAGCCAGCGGCTCCATTTGCTTCCACACATTAGCCAGTGTATCGGTTTGGTAGAAGAAATGCAGGTCCAGCTTATCATCGACTTTCACGACGTCGTGCTGGTAATCACGGTCGGCGGCCCACATAAAATCGTGCACTTCCGGTGCTATGAAATGCCAGGTAAGGCGGTCACCGGGTTTGTGGGTTACATTTTTGTTAGAATATCCGTGACCTATTTTATCAGGATTCTGCAAATAGCCCGTCCCTGCGATCGTGTAAGCCGCATCCATTGTGATTTTTACATCAAAATCACCCCAGATCCCATAAAATTCACGACCGATATAAGGATTGGCATGCCAGCCTTCATAATCGTATTCCGACATTTTCGGATACCATTGCGCCATCGAATAATCGATACCTTCATTGTTGTTGCGGCCTGTACGGCGGATCTGCAATGGTACCTGCGCTTCAAACTCCATGTCGAAAGTATGCTGTGATTTCGGCAGGATCTTCTCATTCAGCGTCACTTCGAGAATGGTACCTTCTACCTCATATTTCAGCGGTTTCCCATTCTGTTTCAGGGATAACACCTTTTCATAACCGATTTCAGAAGGCGACAATTTGGAAATGCGGTCCTTTACACGTGAGTCGGGGTCGCTGATCGAGCGTGAGCGGACGTCCATCTGGCTGCCGGGCTGGAATGCGTTCAGGTATAAATGATAAAATACCTTTTGAAGAGTGTCGGGAGAATTGTTGGTATAAACGAGCTTTTGGGTGCCCTTGTACTGGTGTTTGACAGCGTCAAAATCAATTTCCATCTGGTACTTCACGCGCTGCTGCCAACGGTCATTTTGTGCTGAGACCCGGAACGCCAGCGCGACCAGTAAGAGCACGGAAAAGTTAAACTTCATTATAAGGTTAGTAATTTGATTAAACCGCAAATTAACGGAATTGTCTGGTTTATAGGGAGAAAATTATATATTTGAGAAAAACTCACTACTATGCAACGCTCCATCGAAATACCAAAAGCACTTATTTACGAGGAGTTTGACGGGCACCCAGTTTACCGTAAGGGATACCGCGATTATCTCGTGGGAACCAAAACGGTAGAAGAATTAATGGGTACCAGTAAATTACAGTGGTTTATCGTCACAGCCATATTGAGAAAAATTCTTGAATTGTTTCAACCTGGCGAATATCTCGTCGGAACTAATGAACCGGGCGTACATCTCAAACGCGGCACCAACCTTGCGAACGATATAGCCATTTATCGTAAAGGGCAACTTAAAATCGGATTAAACTCTATTAACTATGCCGAGATTCCCCCGGTAGTAGCCATTGAAGTAGACGTACAGGCTGATTGCTCCGATATTTTCTCAAATGAGTTCGAATATATGGAAGCAAAAAGCAAAAGACTGCTGGATTTTGGCGCTCAAAAGATTATCTGGATAGGCTCCGTCTCCAAAAAAGTTTCTATTATTTCGTCAGACCGTCGATGGGAAATCATTGATTGGGATTTGCCGTTCGAAGTTCTTGACGGAAAGTATGTCAATGTTTGGGACTTGATGTTGAAAAATGGTTTTGAAGCATAAACTGTGCATCATTCTCCACAAAAAACCTCATTTTAAAGCATTTGCAGCAGTTTAGGGCGTTTGATGTGCGTTTGCGCTTCTGGCATAGTGTTGGTAATTATTAGATGAGAAATCAATAATTAAGAACCTAAATATTTGTCACTCATGCTTAGATGGACCGTAATATTTCTGATCATCGCTATCGTGGCCGGAATCCTCGGATTCGGTGGTATAGCAGCAGGCGCAGCCGGAATTGCTAAAATTCTTTTCTTCGTATTCCTCGTTCTATTCGTGCTAAGCTTATTAAGCCGCGGTGTCGGGCGATCCTGACGACTTTCGGAGATACAATAAATGAAAAAAGCGGACATGTCCGCTTTTTTCGTATTCCTTATTCCCATTCGATGGTAGCCGGTGGCTTTGAAGAAATGTCGTAAACGACCCTGTTCACCCCTTTTACCTTGTTAATAATATCGTTGGAAACTTCTGCGAGAAAATCGTACGGCAAATGCGCCCAATCGGCAGTCATACCATCGACAGAAGTTACCGCGCGTAGCGCTACCACGCGCTCGTAGGTGCGCTCGTCGCCCATTACGCCTACGCTCTGCACGGGAAGTAGCATTGCACCCGCCTGCCAAACGTCTTTATAAAGATCCCATTTACGTAAGCCACCGATGAAGATCGCATCCACTTCTTGCAGGATAGCCACTTTTTCAGGAGTGATTTCACCCAAAATACGAATTGCAAGGCCTGGTCCCGGGAACGGGTGGCGGCTTAGGATCTTCTCATCGATGCCCAGCGTACGTCCAACCGCCCTCACCTCGTCTTTGAACAGCGTGTTCAGCGGCTCGACTACTTTCAGTTTCATGAAATCGGGCAAGCCACCCACGTTGTGGTGCGATTTGATGGTGGCAGAAGGGCCTTTTACCGAAACGGATTCGATCACGTCAGGGTAAATAGTTCCCTGCCCGAGCCATTTCACGTCTTCGATCAAATGCGCTTCCTGGTCGAAAATGTCGATGAACGACTTTCCGATCGCCTTGCGTTTCGCTTCGGGATCGCTCAGGCCGTCGAGCGATTGGTAAAAGTGTGATTTGGAATCCACACCTTTGATATTAAGGCCCATATCCTGGTAAGAATGCAGCACTTGTTCGAACTCATCCTTACGTAGCAGACCATTATCTACGAAAATGCAATAGAGGTTTTTACCGATCGCGTGGTGTACCAGCGTAGCAGCGACCGTAGAATCCACGCCGCCGGACAATGCCATTACGACCTTGTCGTTGCCCAGCTTCTGGCGAAGTTGCTCGATAGTATGCTCCACGAACGATTCCGAAGTCCAGTCCTGCCTGCAACCGCAGATATTCACGACAAAGTTGTGTAGCAGCTTTTTACCCTCGGTAGTGTGCGTCACCTCGGGGTGAAACTGGATACCATATGTGAGTTCATCCTCGACTTTAAATGCGGCCACCTTCACTGATTCCGTCGAAGCGATCACGTGGAAGTTCTGCGGTGCGCGTACGATCGTGTCACCGTGCGACATCCACACCTGCGACGATTCCGACAGACCTGCCAGCAGCGACGAATCAGAATCATCAATTTCCAGTCGTGCACGGCCATATTCCCGGTGTTGCGAAGGCTGAACTTCGCCACCCAGCTCCTGCGCGAGCAGTTGTGCGCCATAGCAAACACCCAAAAGGGGTAATGTCTTGCGGAATTTGTTGAGATCGACCCGGGGAGAATCCTCGTCCCTTACCGAACAGGGGCTACCTGAGAGAATTACACCTTTGACGTTGGGAGTGAGTTCGGGGAAGTTGTTGTATGGGTGGATTTCACAATAAACGTTCAGTTCGCGAACTCTGCGTGCAATTAACTGGGTGTACTGTGAGCCAAAATCTAAAATCAGAATTTGTTCGGTCATATATATGCTATCTAAAACGCAAAGGTAGGGAGATTGGGTGAAAAGCAAAAAACGAAGTTGAAACTTCGCCACTTTGGACGTTCAAATAGCTATTTAACCGTTTAAACTTTTTTCCCGCCAATATGCAACTTCGTTTTATCCCTTTGTATCTATAAGCCGAAAGATAGACACACACCACTTATACAACATACACGCCTTTTATGTAATCAAAGGTTCTATGTTATACCAAGTACCTATCTTTGCAGTGTACCTAATGGAACAACTCACTCCCCGGTACGCTGAACTTTTAACTATTAGCCATGAAAATCTTAATGAACCTAACTGCAGCACTGCTGCTGGGCAGTGGATTTGTGCACGCACAAGCTCCCCAGCCACTTACCGGAAAAGGGAAAATTACCGGCGCGGTGCTTGATGAAAAGTCACAACCGTTCCCGTTTGTGAACATTTTGCTGTTGCAAGCCAAAGACTCGGTGCTTGTAAAAGGACTTGCTGCCGACGAGCAGGGTAAATATGCATTCGACCAGGTAGCGGCAGGCAAATACCTTACGCTGATCTCGATGGTAGGTTACCAAAAAGCTTACAGCGAACCATTTAACGTGAAAGATACTCCCGTAAACCTCCCCACTGTCAGTCTGAAATCGGATATCAAATCACTGAGTGAAGTGACAGTCGTAGCGAAAAAGCCATTCATTGAGCAGGAAATCGACCGGACGGTAGTGAATGTGGAAAACAGTATTGTTTCTGCGGGTGCAACAGCGTTGGAAGTGCTCGAGCGAGCTCCCGGCGTGACGGTCGACCAGCAGAACGAGCAATTGAAACTGCGTGGTAAGGAAGGGGTAATTGTGCAGATCGACGGCAAACAGACTTTTTTATCCCAACAAGAACTCATTACCCTCCTACGCAATACGCCGAGCGACAACATTGAGAAAATTGAATTGATCACGAACCCTTCGGCCAAATACGATGCGGCCGGAAACTCGGGGATCATCAATATCAAAATGAAGCGTAATAAGAACTATGGCACCAACGGGAACATCAACCTGGGTGGCGCGTGGGCGAAATACGGTCGTGCGAATGCAACCGCGACACTCAACCACCGGGCCGGAAAAATCAGCACATTTATCAGCGGCGGCGCTTTTTATAACAAGGGATTTAATAACAACGACATTTACCGTACCATTCCTTATGACGGCAAGGTAACGATCTTCGATCAGCACACCGAGCGCATCAACCGATCGGAATACTATAACGTACGTGCAGGCCTCGACTACTTTGCAACGGACAAAACCACTGTGGGCGTATTGGTTTCCGGCTTCTACAATGATTGGAGCAACCCCTTCGGGCAAACCAACACCCGGATCCTGAACGAAGACCTGACTCTTCAACGGACATTCCGAACCAACGTTTTCAATGGCGGCAAGATGAATAACATCAGTTCCAACCTGAACCTGAAACACCAATTCAACGATAAAGGCAAGGAACTCACATTCGATCTGGACTACGTGCATTACGGCGGCAAAAAGAAAAGCGACCTGGATACCCGCTATTTCAAGGCGGACGGTACGCCGGACGAAGCTGCTACCGAAATGGTGCGTAACGATATGCCCTCGGACATCAACATTGCCATGGCGAAACTGGATTACACGCAGACGATCGGCAAAGGAAAATTCGAAACCGGTTTGAAATCGAGCTATGTGACATCGGATAACGATATGGTGTTCGAAACGTTCATCGACAGCTGGCAGTTTGACCCGAAACGCTCCAACCGTTTCAAATACACTGAAAACGTGAATGCAGCTTATGCGAACTACGCCGGCGCAATTTCGAAAAAGATCAAGTACCAGTTGGGCGTCCGTGCGGAACACACGCATTCGATCGGCAATTCGATCACGCTGAACCAGAAACGCGACAGAAACTATATCAATTTTTTCCCTAGCGTATTCTTATCGAACCAGTTGGACACCAATAACGTGATCAACCTCTCGTACAGCCGCCGGATCGACCGTCCGAACTATCAGTCGCTGAACCCATTCGAGTTTTACCTCGACCCGTACACATTCCAGCGCGGTAACCCGAACCTGCGGCCACAGTACACGCATTCATTCCAGTTGGTACACGTTTACAAGAATGCATTGAACACGACGTTGGCTTACAGCCGCATCAAGGATATGATCGCGGATGAACTGCCTCAGCAGATCGCTTCGGAGAATAAAACTTTCGTGACTTCGGATAACCTTGATAATCAGGACAACGTCAGCCTGACCGTCTCATTCCCGATTCCAGTCACTAAATGGTGGCAAGTGCAGGCGAACTTTACGGGTGTGTACAACCATTACAAGTCATATTACCTGGAACAGCAGCTGGAAATCAAGCAGACATCCTGGAATATGTATGCCAGCAACCAATTTACGATTGGCAAAGGATGGTCCGCCGAGCTCTCGGGATGGTATAATAGCAGACAGTTCTATGGCTTGTACGCAGCCCGTCCGATGGGGATGATCAATGCAGGTTTGCAAAAGAATATCCTGAACAAAAAAGGAACGATCCGTTTCAATGTGAACGACATCTTCTGGACCAACCGCTTCAACGGTACCGCGGTGTACAAGGATATCAATTTCAAGGTACGTTCCGAATGGCCTAGCCGCCAGTTCAGACTGACCTTCACTTACAACTTCGGTAATCAGAATGTGAAGGGTGCTCGCCAGCGCAACACCGGGTCGGATGATTTGCAGAAACGCGCAGGAGGCAATTAAAAGTGGAATTCCGGCCGAACGAGGCCAGTGTTCATAAATTAGTTAGGTTTGTTATGCAGAAAATCCATCCCGCGATGTGCGGGATGGATTTCTTTTTGCATATAAACCTAATAAGTGAAATGTTTATGCTTGCAGCGCCGCAACACCCGGAAGCACTTTACCTTCCATGTATTCGAGCAATGCACCGCCACCGGTTGAAACGTAGCTTACACGGTCGCCGTAGCCCGCATTGTTGATCGCAGACGCAGAATCGCCACCACCGATCAATGAGAATGCGTCGTTGTCTTCGGTTACCGCCACTACCGCCTCAGCGATCGCGTTGGTTCCTTTCGCGAAATTCGGGAATTCGAATACGCCCATCGGGCCGTTCCAGAGCACGGTTTTTGATTTTTTAATGATATCAGAGAAAATCTCAGCAGTTTTCGGACCGATGTCGAGACCTTCCCATTCGTCAGGGATATTACCTGCTTCCACTACTTTACGATCGGCGTCGTTCGAGAATTTATCGGCGATTACTGTATCCACCGGCAATACCAGGTTGATGCCTTTCGCCTTTGCTTTCTCGATCAGTTCAAGCGTCAGATCCTGCTTGTCGGCTTCGAGCAGCGACTTACCGATGTTTCCACCTTGTGCCTTGGAGAATGTGTAGGACATACCGCCGCCGATAATGAGGTTGTCTACCTTATCGAGAAGGCGCTCAATGATCAGGATTTTGTCGGAAATTTTCGCACCGCCCATGATCGCCGTGAAAGGTCTTTCCGAGTGTTCGAGCAGACGTTCCGCGTTGTCGAGCTCAGCTTGCATTACATATCCGCAAACTTTGTCCTTAAAAAACTTACCGATTACGGCTGTGGAAGCGTGCGCGCGGTGTGCGGTACCGAATGCGTCCATTACCCACACGTCACCGAGTTTCGAAAGTTTCTCAGCGAACTCTTCGTTACCTTTTTCTTCTTCTTTATAAAAACGCAGGTTTTCGAGCAACAGAACTTCTCCCGGTTGCAATGCAGCGGCCAGCTCAGTAGCGCTTGCCCCAATGCAATCGTCGGCAAACTTCACGGTCTTTCCGAGGATCAGCGACAATGGGTTTACAAGGTGTTTCAGGGAGTACTTTTCGACAGGACCGTCCTTGGGGCGACCAAGGTGTGACATTAAAATGACGGAACCGCCGTCATTAAGAATCTTGCTGATTGTAGGAATGGTCGCACGGATACGGGTATCGTCCGTGATCTCAAATTTTTCATTAAGCGGGACATTGAAATCCACGCGAACCAGGGCCTTTTTCCCTGAAAAATCATAAGAATCTAATGTTGTCATGGGCAGGTAAAATTGTTTTCCATAGAGAGCAAATGTAAATCAATTTCTTAATTATATACTACGCTTTTCAGAAAAGGCGGCGCTCATAATAACTATAATCCTATTTTTACCTTTCATCTTTCTATAAAAACAGTATTTAACCAAATTTTAATATAAACCATCCCGGACATGCCGGCACCGCTCTTTTCACCAGTCGAAACCTCCATTCACGCATTCAAAATTGAACATTCAGTCATTCCCCGTTCCACGGCGGCTCATTCAATCATTCAATCATTCGGTCATTCGGTCATTTCTTTTAATTTCGGTAACTTTATTTCTTCATCAACTAAAAAAGTAACCGTTTTGTCCGCCGAGTTAACCGATCCGTTCGCCCAGGAACAAGTGTTCCCCACGGATTTACCGCCCAAATACTATCTCGAATATTTCAATTACGTGCTCGCCTTCGTTCGCAAGCGATATGAGCACATCCTGCACGAGAGCGAGCTGGAATTCCTGGACAATTACGAGTCGCTTTCCGAAGATGCGCAATGCCTGTTCATCCGTTTCAGCAACCGCAGTAAATCGTTTTTCCGTACCAATAGCCTCTCTTACGCCGAAATCGAGGATATGCCCGCGGTGCTCACCGAACTGCTCGAACGCGATTTCATCGAAACGCTTTGCGAAGCGCACGAAAGCCGGTTCGGAGAGGTCATCGACCTTTTCACCAAACCCGAGTTGCTCGAAGTCACCAAGCTGCTTGAACCGGACGTAATGCCTTCCAAAAGCATCAAAAAGCCTGATCTGGTGCGCTGGCTGCTGCATGAGTACGATTTTGCCGTGCTTTGCGAGGTGATCGGAGAATTGGAGCCGGTGGTAAAAGTATCATTCGAGGCGGAGGTAATGCTAATGAAATTCCTCTTCTTCGGCAACCGCTATGCCGATATGACCGAGTTTGTCGTCCGCGACCTCGGGCACGTGCGGTTTCAGTCGTTCGACGAACAGTACCTTTCCATTCAGTTTGATACGCGCAAGGATGCGGATGATACATTGATGGTGTCGTTGATGAAAGAAACCTTCGATATCATCAAACAGGACTTGCCGCCTGAGGAGATTTACGACTGGTTTATGAATTGGCAGGCTGCAAGCGGCACCGGGCTCAGTCCTAAGGCTTTACCCTCATTCAATTCATTCATATTAAAGGTAAGTGCCTGGTTGGAACGTAAGAAAATGCTTTCCCAGGCCCTGACCATTTACCAGCTTACCAACGACGCCCCAGCCCGCGAGCGGCGCGTGAGATTGCTTTATAACCTGGGCGAGGTCGACGAAGCATTGGCATTATGTCAAGAGATTTCCGAAAGCCCGCAGAATGCCGACGAGCGCTTTTTCAGCCTCGATTTTTATGAAAAGATCAAAAACAAAAAAGCCCGGACCGTCAAAAGGACGACCCAGGCTTTGAAGGCTGCCGAAGCGATTGAAGTACCGATTTCCTATCGTTTCCGCGTGGAATTCGGGGCAATCACTTACTACCAGTCGCAGGGTTATAATGCATTTTTCAGCGAAAACGAACCGTGGCGTGCATTGTTCGGGCTGCTGTTCTGGGATATTATTTATGACACCAATGTGCAGACGATCCATAATCCGCTGCAACGCATTCCGTCGGACTTCTTTCTGCCCGACTTCTATTTCAAGCGGTCGGAGCAATTGAAGGAACGGCTCGCCGCTGCGCATTCGCGCCAGATTATCGACGAGCTCGTTACGCAGACATTTACAGACAAATATGGCATTACCAACGTGCTCGTGCCGTGGTATGACGGCGCATTGGAAAAGGTACTGACATTAACTTCCCTTCTGAGCCCCGAAAAGATCCACAAGATCATGCTCGAAATGGCGCTGAACCTCCGCGAAAATACCCGCGGTTTCCCCGACCTGCTCGTTTGGAACGACGACGATTATGCATTCATCGAAATCAAATCGCCAACCGACCACCTTTCGTCGCGGCAGCTGCATTGGCAGCATTTCTTTGCTGAGCATGGCGTGCAAAGCCGGATCGTCCGGGTGAACTGGATCAAGGAGGATATTAGTCTAATGTAAACTCGGCTGTTACCGGCAGGTGGTCCGATGCATATTTCTCGTCGATCACCTTGGTGTTGGCACTTTTGAGTTTGCTGCCCTGCTTGTGCATGATGAAATCGATGGTTTTTTTCGGTACTTCCACAGGAATCGTCGGCTTGCAATCGGAACAGGAGCGGGTAAAATACTTATCAAAATAGGCGATTACCGGGCTTTCAGGTGTTGCATTGAAATCGCCGCCGAGGATCATCGGCAACTGCGAGTCTCCGAAATGCTTCACAATGGTTTCGGCTTGCAGCAGACGGTTGGGCTCTTTCAATCCCAAATGCGTACTGGCGAAAATCAGCTTGCGGTTATCCGGCAGCTTCACCGTCACCGCGGCGATCGTGCGATCTTCTTCTTTCAATTCAGGGCGGATCGGCAATGCGAACTTCGCCGAATCCACAATCGGAAATTTGGTCAGAACCGCCACGCCGTAATCGCCGCCCTGGTGGTCGATTGCTTTGGAAAAATAGAATTTCATGCCCGTCAGCGCGGCCAGCTGCTGGGCCTGGTTCTTGCCTTTGCCGGAACGCTCGGTATTCACGTCCACCTCCTGCAATGCCACGAAATCAGGCTTTTCGGCATTGATAACCTTTGCAATTGCCTCTACATCAATTTTATCCCCGGCCGATGGCGGGTTACAATGGTGGATATTGTAGGTCATCACTTTGAAGCGCTGCTTCTTGGCGGGCTGGTCGAGCAACGTACCGGCTATTACGTTGACGGACAGGAGCATGAACAGGGGGAAGAAATACTTTTTCATCGGTGGTACGAAGATTAAGGTTAATAATGCGCCAAAAATAGTGGTTGAAAACCAGAAATAATCCCGCCTGCTAACCCGTTTGGGTTTATCGTCCCATCAAATCTCGACCCGAAGGGCATTTTTCACTATCATTACACATTCATTAACAATCCTCGCTTCATGAAGCTAAGAAAACTCCTATTCGCTGCGGCCGCGTTCACGGGCCTCGGCGTCGCGCATGCGCAAACCAGGCCGGAGGATGTGAAAAATTTCACGCTCGCCAACGGCATGAAATTCCTCGTTCTGGAAGACCATTCGATCCCTACCGCGAACATGTACCTTTTCTGGAAGGTCGGCTCGCGAAATGAGGTGCACGGCATCACCGGCCTCTCCCACTTCTTCGAACACATGATGTTTAACGGTTCCAAAAACTATGGTCCGAAGCAGTTCGACCGTGTGATGGAAGCCAACGGCGGTTCCAACAATGCGTATACGACCGAAAATGTGACCGTATACACCGACTGGTTCCAGAAAGATGCATTGGAAACGATCTTCAAACTCGAATCCGACCGCATTGGCCATCTCACCATCGACCCTAAAATGGTGGAAAGCGAGCGCGGCGTAGTGCTTTCCGAACGCAGTACCGGGCTGGAAAACAGCAATTACCGGCTCATAGGTGAGCAGGTACAGTCCGTCGCATTCCAGGAACACCCGTATATGTTCCCGGTAATCGGCTTTGAGTCCGACATCAAAAGCTGGACGCAATCCGATTTGGAAAACTATTTCAAAACTTATTACTCGCCTAACAATGCGACCGTGGTGGTGGTAGGAGATATTCAATTTGATGAAGTAAAAAAACTGGCCGATCAGTACATGGCTCCGCTTCCTGCCCGCGGCCTGCCTCCGAAGATCCGTACCGTAGAGCCGCCGCAGAATGGCGAGCGCCGTGTTACGACCTACAAGGACATTACTACGCCAAACCTGCTCCTGGCCTACCACGTTCCCGAAACTGCCCATGCCGACTATTACGCGCTGGACCTGTTCAGCAGCCTGCTCAGCTCGGGTAACTCTTCGCGGCTGGTCAAATCACTGGTCATGGACACCACCATCGCTTCCAGCGTTTCGACCGGGCTCGATAATGGCTTTGATCCGACATTGTTTGCCGTTTTTGCAGTAGCCGCCGACAATGTTTCAGCGGCAGACCTCGAAAAAGCCATTGAAAAACAAATCGACATGATCATACAGAATGGCGTAACCGACGCGGAATTGCAGAAAGTGAAGAACCAGAAGCTGATGGAGTTCTACCACACGCTCGAAACTATCAATGGAAAAGCCAACAGTCTCGGGACTTACGAGGTGTTTTTTGGTGATTATAAAAAGATGTTCGAAGCTCCCGAAAACTATAAGAAGGTCACCGTGGACGATATCAAACGCGTCGCAGCGCAGTATTTCACGGAGCGCAACCGCACCGTAGGGTACCTGCTTCCTGAAAAATCGAAATAACAGCCATTCAAATTCAAACTGGAATGAAAAATATCCTGATTCTGGCACTCGCCCTGTGCGCATTCGCAGCCAAGGCGCAGAACAATTTCAAAGTACCTCCTTACGAGACATTCAAACTTAAAAACGGGCTGACGGTGTACCTGATGGAGCAGCATGAAGTACCGCTGATCAACGTTTCGGCCGTGTTCGATGCCGGTGCGATCAACGATGGCGAACGTTACGGCCTTGCAAGTCTGACGGCCGATGCATTGCTGTTCGGGACGCAGAAATACACCAAAGCGCAGATCGAAGAAATGACCGATTACGTCGGTGCAAGCCTTTCCACTTATGCTTCGAAGGATAATGCAGGCCTCGCGGCTTCATTTGCGGTGAAAGACCAGGACAAGCTTTTTGAACTGATCCAGCAAGTGCTCATCCACCCGGTTTTCGATGCCACCGAATTTGACAAACACAAACAGCGGACGCTGCTCGAACTCGCCCAGGCGAAGGAAAGCCCGCGCTCCGTGATTGGTAACTATTACAATGCATTCCTGTTCGGCCAATTCCCTTATGCCACGCCGACAACGGGCAGCAAATCCACTGTTGAGAAAATCAATGTCGAGGCGGTGAAAGCATTTTACCAAAGCAACTACACCACAGGCAAGGGAGCTATTGCAGTGGTGGGTGACTTCAAAATTGCGGATATGAAAAAGAAGGTAACCGCGTTGTTCGGTGAGTGGAAAACCGCGCCCGCCAGAATGGTGAAACGCGTGGCGCCCAATCTGGAATTCGACAAGGCCCGTGTGCTCCTCGTCAACAAGGACGACGCCCGTGAGACCACATTCATGATCGGCGGCAAGGGTATCGACTATAATTCACCGGACTACGTGCCTGTGGTTGTGATCAACACCATTCTCGGCGGCAGGTTTACTTCCTGGTTGAATGACGCACTGCGTGTCAATTCGGGCCTCACCTACGGCGCAGGAAGCCGTTTTACCCGCTACAAGTATGCAGGCACATTCGGTATCAGCACATTTACCAAGAACTCCACGACCGTTCCGGCAATCGACATGGCGCTGAGCGTGCTCGACAGCCTTCACCAACACGGCATTAATGAGGAAATCCTCGCGTCCGCGAAGGCGTACGTGAAGGGCGATTTCCCGCCGGATTACGAGTCGGCCGGCGCATTAGCGAGGCTACTTACGGATATGTACACCTATAATTTCGATGAAAGTTTTATCAATACATTCCAGTCCAAAGTGGATGGCCTGACTGTCGCGAAGGCGAAAGACATTATTGCGACCTATTTCCCGAAAGACAAGTTACAATTCGTGCTGGTGGGCAAGGCGTCGGAGATTAAGGAGCAGGTTAAAAAGTACGGTGAGCTGAGTGAAAAGCAGATCAAGGCCGACGGGTTTTAGTATATCAAACACAGACGCTGCTTTAAAGAATACCTATCTAAAACAATCAACGAAATGACAATGAAAAAACTAATCGGTCTGGGCTGTCTGGCGGCTGCATTGCTGGGCGGAAGCGACCTTTTTGCACAGGGCAAGCCGGTGTACACCGCGCCGATCGGCTTGCAGGCATATACTTTCCGTGGCAGTTGGGGCAAAGGCATTGAAGCTACGCTGGATACCATCAAATCCCTCGGCGTTACTGAAATGGAAGGTGGCCCGATCGCCGGCATGACCACCGAGGAGCTCCGCAAGCAGCTCGATAAACGCGGTATTGCCATGCGTTCCATCGGTGCCGACTACAAGAAGCTCAGCGAAAGCACCGCACAAACCATTAAAGACGCCAAAATCCTCGGCGCCAAATATGTAATGGTCGCCTGGATTCCTCACGAAAAAGGCAACTTCAACCTCGAAACTGCGAAAAAAGCAGTCGCTGATTTCAACAAAGCCGGTAAGGAGCTCAAAGAAGCAGGCATTTCGCTCACTTACCATAATCACGGCTACGAGTTTGTCCCTTACGAGGATGGTACGTTGTTTGATTACATTGTCAAAAACACGAATCCGGAATACGTCAACTTCGAAATGGACGTCCTTTGGACCGCATTCCCGGGACAAGATCCGGCGAAGCTGCTTTTGAAATACCCGACAAGATGGAAGCTCATGCACCTCAAAGACCTTAAAAAAGGGGTGAAAGGCGATCTCTCAGGCGGTACACCTACTACCAACGACGTGGCGCTGGGAACCGGCCAAATCGACATCCCGGCGACATTGAAGGCTGCCAAGAAGGTGGGAATCAAGCATTACTTTATCGAGGACGAGAGTCCTTCCTATCTGAAACAGATTCCGCAAACTATTGCCTATATCAAGAGTATTAAGGAATAGGCGCAACAACACCTTACCAAACCTGACAACACCTGACTATTCATGACTTCTTTGTCATTTATGGTCAGATGTTGTCATTTGTTGTCAGTTATTGTTAGCCGTGGTCGCGGTTACCAGCCCGGATTCTGCTTCAACGTCGGAGTGCGCTGCAGCTCGTCCTGCATGATCGGGAAGAGATAATGCCTTGGCGTTACGAACACGCGGCTTTCTACGAAATAACGCTGCATCCGGTATTTTTTACCATCTACTTCAATTTTCCCGTTCGGATCTTCCACCGGCTTCATACCATTGATCATCCGCTGTGTTTTCGGATAAGGCCAGTAGGATTGCGAGCGCTGCTCGTTGGTTGCGCCTGCGCTTTGCCACGCCTGCTCGCGCGCGAGCTCTTTTTGGGAACTTGCTTCCAGGTATAGCCTGGACGACCAGATACGGTTGTTTTCATAAAACAGCTCCACCCGCCTTTCGCGTTTGATATACTCGTCCATCAATGCCTTGCTGGTTTGTGCTTCTGGCGGGATGGGGGCCATGAATGAACGCTTTCTCACATCGTTCAGCATTTGGTAAATCTCCGCATTCGGGCCGGCTGATTCATTCACTGCTTCTGCATAAATATAAATGAACTCCGGCAAGCGCCACACCGGCGGGCCGCTGATCGCGAAACTCTTGTCGCGGTTCCACGATTCGCGCAGGATTTTGCGGAGGAAATAACCGGTAGTAGAAGAGTTGGAAGCCCCGATCTTGTCCGGACCGGTAGCTGTATTGATCACTTTCCCCTTGAATGTGGAACCGTGGTATACGATATCACGGTAAAAACGCGGGTCTCTTTTCACACTTTCATAGGGATTGCCGTCGTCGTAGCCATCGGTTTTAGCGCGGGTACCGTACACCGGATAGCCAAATCCATTCGGTGCGATGTATTCATATTCATCCACCTGCTCCTGAACCGGCATTTGGCGGGAGCTTCCGCCCCAGCTCGGAGGGTAAATATCGCCCTGCCAGTTATTGTCCTTATCGCGGGTGACGAAGAAAACGGCCTCGTTCTGGAATGCCTGCATATCGTGATACAAGTCCCAGAGCCGCGCAGGTACTTTCGAATTATTGTTGTTGTTTCCGGCGTCGTCGCGGAAATCGGATGCATCGTGGCCCTGGTAAAGGCTGTAACGCTGGCGGCCATCCACTTTGAAATCAATGACCGCCTTTGCTGCCTCCTTCGCCTTTACCCAGCGATCGACATTGTAAGTGTATTCCGAAGCAAACTGACGCGTATCATTAGGAAATGTACCACCATTCCACATCGGTGTGGCAGCCATCCAGGAAATCATCGCTTTCAATCCCAGGCAAGCTCCTTTATCCACCCGGCCAAAGTCCGCCCCACCCCAGCTCCCTGGGACACGTGCAAATGCGGAGTCACAATCCTGTTTGATCTTCTCTGCAATAGCATGGAAAGACTCCTGCTTGAAATCCATCGGATCGCTGGGCTGGATGGTGTGCGTCACATACACCACCTCCCCGTACATACGCGCGGCCAGGTAATGGAAGTAGGCGCGCATGAAGTAGGTTTCGCCGATGCGTTTATCGAGGTCACCGGCTTGCAGCGGATTATCGGGCGTATTGTATTTCCTTACACCTTCCAGGATCACATTGGCCTTGCGGATGCGGGCATACAGATCCCACCAGTACTGCCCGCGACTGCTCCGGTCGGGCATGGCATTGGGGTTCCAGTCTCCGGTATTGAACTTGTTGGTCAGGCTTCCTTCCGCCGTCGAGCCCTCGGCCTCATCGGTCACAGGAGCCGATGAAAAGTGCGAGAAAAACACCAGCGGGCTGTTGGAACCTTTGGCATTGTCGTACAGGTCGGTTACCAACTGGTTCATTTTATTATATCGGGTAAAAACCTGCTCGGCATCTACCTGATCGTCCGGTTTGCGGTCGAGGAAATCCTGCTGGCAGCCCGATAATACTACAAGACCGAATGTTATGCTCGTCAATATTTTTGTGGTATTCATAAAAATCAGGTTAAATCAGAATGAAATGTCGACGCCAAAATTCACCACCTTCTGGATAGGGTACCAGTCGCCCGACCCCTCGCGGGTTTCGGGATCCATATCCACATCTTTGAGTCCGTCCCAGGTAAGGAGGTTCATGCCCTGCACATAAATGCGGAAGTTATCGATCCCGATCTTCTTGATCGTCGTTTTGGGCAGATTGTAGCCTACTTCTACCGTTTTCAGACGGATGTATTTCGAATCATACAAAAACAAGCTGCTATTGTTATTCTTGTTGTTGCTATGATCGCCGAAATGCAATGCCGGATACGTTGCGGTGGCAGCAGTTTCAGGTGTCCAGCGTTTCAGGTGCATCGGTTTCACCTTGCCGTATTTGTCCTGGGCAAAAAGCGGGAAATCGTAAACTGCCGCGCCGGATAGCTGCACTGATGCCCGAGACGCACCCTGGAACAATGCGCTGAAATCGAAGTTTTTGAAACGACCTCCCACCGGCAAACCGAACATCAGCTCCGGGTTACGCGGGTTACCCACGGCGGTACGGTCGCCCAGGTCGTCGATCTTGCCGTCGTTGTTCAGATCCTTGTACACGACATCCCCCGGCCGCAGCGTACCGAATGACTGGAAGCCGCTGCCGTTGTTCATCGCATTCAGCTGATTGGCCTCTTCCTGGTTCGCCACGAAGCGATCGAAAAGGTAGTCAAAATGCTCGTCGATACGCTTGCCGGTGTTAGCCCTTCCGGGCGAAGCATAAGGAATCTCATTCATGAAAATGATCTTGTTGCGGGCAAAAGTCATATTCGGACGAACGAAATACGTGAAATCCTTGCCAATGCTGCCGGTCCAGCCTATCTCGAAATCGAAACCTTTGTTGTTCACGATCCCCGAGTTCAGGAACGGGGCATCTTTGCCGACGATGTCAGGGAAGCCGAGCTTGTTACCACCGCCCATGTTGGTAATGATGTCATAGCGGTGTTCGCGGAAGATATCGAGCGTCAATGTAAGGCGTTTCAGGAATGTCGCGTCGATACCGATGTTGGTTTTGCGGGCCTTTTCCCAGGTCAGGTTCGGATTGGCCAGGTCACCCTCCGACAGGAAGCCGCCGGCACCCGAGCCGAAATTATCCGTACCAAAATTGTAATCGCCATCGCGCCGTCCGAAATATTGCAGATAAATGAAACGCTTGTAGTCAGGAATCTTGTCGCTTCCTACCAATCCAAACGAGCCGCGGATTTTCAGATTATTAAGCCAGTTTTGGGTATTGGTCATGAAACGCTCTTTCGTGAGGACCCAGCCGGCTGCTACCGACGGGAAAAAGCCGTACCGCTTCCCCTTCGCGAAATTTTCAGAGCCATTATAAGCCGCATTCACTTCCAGCAAATAACGGTCATCATAGCCGTAGGTAGCGCGGGCCGTAACGCCCTGATAGCTGAACGGCACCTGGTTGTTGATAACCCGCTTCGACCGGTTGAAAAGCACCATGCCTGTCACATCATGCAATCCAAAATTCCGCATATAGTCGAGCTTGGCCTGGAAATAGGCGCGGCTTTCATTGTTATTGTTGCTATACCCGTTCCCGATCGTTTGGTCGATATTGTATTTGTTCCCCGACTTGTACGCACCCGTGTAATGCCCCGGTGTACGATAAATGTCGCTTCCCACAGTAGGAACAAATGTGGCATAACCCGGATATTCGCGGTAACCTTCCGAATAGGTACCCACTTTGCGATCGATCCAGCCGCCGTCGTTGGCGTCGTAAGAGAACATTCCCTCAATGGCCAGACCTTTTGTAATAAAATTCAGCTTATGTCCCAGCGAGAATGAACCATTGAGATACGTATTCTTCTCATTCAAAAAACCGGTACGGCTGAGCTCTCCGAGAATGTTGAAGCGGTAAATCTGGTCGCCATACAGCATTCCTAGTGGGTTATTAGCCTGGAACACCTTGTTGGCGGGGTCGTCGTTCGGTTCCACGATGATCGGCAGGTACGAAGGCTGGGTATTGGCCAGCTCCACAATGCGGGCGGCGGTTGTGCCCGGCGCGTTACGGTCGGTAATGCGGGCACCGAGGTCCAGTTTAGCGTAAAAATTGTCCGTAATGTCGATATCGATGTTCGAGCGGAAATTGTAACGCTTGAACACGGCCTGCGTGCTATTCGCCGCCAGATCGGTGTGTCGGTAGTTACCATCCTGCTGGAAGTAGTTGGCCAGGACGAAATACCTGGCCCTCAACGATCCACCGCTAATAGACAAACTGTAATCATGCTGCACACCCGGCTTGAACGCATAATCGAAGTAATTCCAATTATAGCCCAGGCCATCGGAGTTATCCCCTTTTGCCTTGCGGAAATCGGCAATAGCCTGATCCGAGAACAGGTTCAGCGTTGCCGGGTCGGCATCAGGATTATCATTTCTTCTCGCTTCATTGTAAAGCATGGCATAGTCCGCCGAACCGAGGTAGGTCGGGAATTTCACCGGTTTGTTGATACCGACCGACGCTTTGAAGTTCACAGTCGCCTTATCCTGCACTTTTCCGCGTCGGGTTGTGATCAGGATTACACCATTCGCCCCACGCACACCATAAGGCGCTGTGGCCGAAGCATCTTTCAGGATTGTAAACGTCTCGATCTCCGAAGGTGCGAGGTAATCCATGCTCCGTTCGAGGCCGTCGATGATCACGATCGGCGCTTTATTTCCGTAAGTAGCGGTACCTCGGATGAAAATATCGCTGCGGTCTACGCCCGGCTCGCCACCACTGAACTGGTTCGCGAACAATCCGGGTAGCCTTCCCGCCAATGCGTTGGTAATGCTGGCAGTCGGGCTTTGCTTCAAATCTTCGGTAGTAATGGTCGCGATCGAGCCAGTGATGGTCGCTTTACGTTGAGAGCCGTACCCTACGATCACAATTTCTTCCAGTCCGTTCAGATCTTCTTCCAGCTGGATGCTCACCGTTGTTTGCGAGCCAACTGTCTGTTCTTTTTTGAGATACCCAATAAAAGAAACCACCAGCACATCGCCCGCTTCGGCTTCCACCGTGAACTTCCCGCTCGCATCCGCCGACGTTCCTTTATCGGTTCCTTTTACAATCACCGTCGCACCCGGCAGCGGATTCCCCTTCGCATCGGCGACGGTTCCGGTAATTTCCCGGATAACCACCTCGGGCACTGCCGGCACATTAATGTTCCGCACGGGGCCGGCCCCGTCGTGCTCCTCCTTTTTGTAGATCGCGATTTGCTTACCTATTACCTTATACGTCAGGTCTGTTCCTTTGAGCGCGGCATTCAGGATAGCCGGCACGGTTTCATTTTTCAGGTCCAGATTAATATTGATTTCCTGTCTTCCCGAAAAAAGATCATCCCTGTAAAATATGCGATAACTGGTTTGTTCCTGAATTTGCCTGAACAGTGTGCCCAGATTTCCGTTCCGGATTTTGACATCCATCCTGCTTTTCTGAGAATACCCCGTTGCATGCACGCTCATCATCCCGATCCATAACAGCATAACTGTCAGTTTCATGATTCTCAGCAGTTTTGATGGGTGCAATTTTCCCAAAGGGCAATACCCTTTCTGGTCAAATTTTTTCATAAATTTGATTTGACTTTTGTTAATACAATGGTTTAAGGATCACTTGCTTGCCGGCAAGTGTGAAGATTCGGGAAACGTTGCCGCGTTTCCCGTTTTTATGGTTTGATAGCGCTTTCCTCCAATACGTACCTCCTTTCGTTAGGTTGTTGTTTGTAATTAAGCCCGGTGGTCAGCGCGAGCACTTTCAATACGTCGCGGACGTCGTCTTGCAGAATCAGGTCTCCTCCGAATTTGACACCCGCGAGTTTCGGTTGTTTTAGTTCAATATCTACCCGGTAATACCTTGATAGCTTTTTAATAATTTCAGACAACGGCGCGACATTCAGGGCCAGATAGCCATCCTTCCAGGAAATATATTGCTGGACGTTCACCTGATGCGTTTGCAGCACCGCCTGATCCTGATCGAAGACGGCCCGCGTCCCCGGTGAGATCTTTGTCTTTTTCGACCCGAAGAGTGTCTGCCGCTGCGTCGTGAGCTCTACGCTGCCCTTGGTGAGCACAGTGGCCGTGTAAGGATCGTCGTCATAAGCACTTACGTCGAATTCCGTGCCCAGCACTTTTACCTCCATATCTTTGGTATGTACATAAAAAGGCGCGTTTTCCTCGTGGGTGACTGAGAAATACGCCTGCCCTTCGAGGTACACCTCGCGCAGTCTTTTATCGAAATGCGACGGATAAACCAGCTTTGAGCCGGAGTTCAGCCAAATACGCGTCCCGTCGGCAAGCGTCAGCACCGACCGCTTGCCATAAGGCACGACTAATGTATTAAACTGCTGATCCCCGGCCACCTGCTGATCTATTGTCGATGAAGAGTCAACCTGAATGAGCGCACCGTTGTCTTTGTATTCCAGGCTCGAATTATCTTTCCGCAAGCTAATCACCCGTTTATCGCCGAGGATCAGTTGGGTTTCGTCCGGTTCGTTCACGCCGCGGGCGGCAACCTCCTGCATGGTACGGGCGGAATCTTTGTAAAACACGAGATAGCCCACGCCCGCCAGCAACAGCAAAGTCACCGAAGCCGCCGCGGCAATCCAGAATGTGTTGAATGATCTTTGTTTCCTCTGCGAGATAGTTTCGCCTACCTGGTTCCAGAGTGCATCCTTTTCATCAGGTGAAAAGGTTTCGTTACGGAGGGTTTTGAACAGCAGCTTCGCCCGCTCGCCGGCCACTCTTTCCTCTTCGGTCAGGTGCTCGGGACCTGGTATCGGCTCCTGCTTGTTGCGTTTTCTTTTCATGGAAGTGCGCTTGTTTAAACTACAAGAGCGCAGCATGCCACTGATATAGACTTCTGAGAGGATTTATTTTAACAAAAAATAGAAAATATTTTCTTAACAGCACATTATCAACAAGATAACCCCGAATTCAAGTTTACCGCGCAGTTGTTTGAGAGCGCGGTATACGAAAGTGCGGCAGGTAGGGACGGAAATCTGCATGATCGCAGCGATTTCATCATAATCGAGATCCTGATGGAAACGCAGGTACAATATCTCCCGTTGGCGGTCGGGAAGCAGGTTGATCTCGGCGGCAAGGTGTTGCAAGGTTTCCCGCTCCTTTTCACTGACAACCAGCTCTTCTTCAATACTGAAACTGAATGTATTGATCGCCAGTGAATCTTCGGTATCCCAACGGTCAAATCGCAGCATCGACGATTTCCGGTGTGCGAGGTGCAACTTCCTGCGGAGTGATTTGAGCAGGTAGAATTTTACATTGGCATCCCGGGCCAGATTTTTCCGGTAACCATGCAAATCAATGAAAAGGTCGTGAATACAATCTTTTACCAGTTCCCGGTCTGTGCTGTACCGCATACCGAACGCGTACAGCACGCTGGCATACTGGTCATAAAGGTCGCTAAACGCATCGGGATCGCCGGAAATGAAGCGTAGCCAGGTATCATGATCCGGGTCTGAATGTGTCATAGCGCAAAGTTCAATGCATATTTCCTTAAAAACGTTTCTCTGAAACGTTTTTCCCAAACAGGGTTCTCCAAACGGGGATTAAATTTAATGAGTATCTATGAAAGTTATTAAATATCTCCTGTTTCTTCTCCCTATTTTTATACCAATGCATTTGGTGCCACCGGCATGCTTGCCAAGTGCGCAGATACTTTTTACTTTGCATCAAAAAAGCAATCAACATGGAACCAGCACTATTGAATGAAGTCCCGTCGCTCGATTTGGCCGATTTTACATCGGGAGATGCCCAGCGGAAGCAGCAGTTTGTCGAAGACCTCGGCGCGGCATTTACCAACATCGGTTTTGTAGCCATTAAAAATCACGGATTAAGCGATACGCTGCGCAATGATCTTTACGAAAGTGTAAAGCAATTCTTTTCGCAGCCGGACGACATCAAGAAAAAGTACGAGTTCCCCGAGTTGTTCGGCCAGCGCGGTTATATCGGCAAAGGCAAAGAAACGGCAAAAGGTTTCAAAGTAGCCGATTTGAAGGAATTTTACCACGTAGGCCAGCCTGAACCCATCGGACAAATGCCGTCCAATATCTTTCCCGAGGAATTTCCCGATTTCAAAAAATATACCCTCGAAGTTTACCGTACTTTCGAAAATACCGGCAAAATGCTGCTGCGCGCCATTGCCATTTACCTCGGCCTACCGGAAGATTATTTTGAGGACAAGGTCAAAAACGGCGACAGCCTGCTTCGCGCATTACATTACTTCCCTATTCCTAATCCCGAATTGGTACCGGAAGGTGCTGTAAGGGCCGCAGCACACGGAGATATCAACCTCATTACCTTGCTGATGGGCGCCAGCGCGGAAGGCCTCGAAGTGCTACGCCGTGACGGTGAGTGGATCCCTATTACCGCATTACCCGATCAGATCGTTGTGAATGTAGGCGACATGCTCGACCGGCTCACGAACCACAAGCTCAAATCGACCATTCACCGCGTAGTGAACCCGCCGCGGGAGAAAATGGGCACTTCCAGGTATTCGATTCCGTTTTTCATGCACCCGCGCGCCGATATGGACCTGACCAGCCTTGAAAGCTGTATTACCGTCGAACAACCGAAGTTGTACACCGACATGACTGCCGGGGAGTTTCTTGATGAACGTTTGCGGGAGCTCGGTTTGAAAAAATAAAGTACCCTCAGCTTGTCTTACCCACCTATCCGTCGATTTCGTTACATCATTTACTTGATGGACATCCTCCTGCTGTCGCTCACGGCATTCGGGGGACCGCAGGTACACCTGATGATGATGATCGAGCGGCTGGTACATAAGCGAAGGTATGTAACAGAAGAAGAACTACTTGAATTACAGGCGCTTTGCTCGATATTACCAGGCCCTAGCTCCACGCAGACGGTCACGGCGATAGGCCTGAAAATAGGCGGGCAACCGCTAGCCTATCTGACGTTGCTCGTATGGTCGCTACCGGCGATGATCCTCATGACGCTGGCAGCAATAGGCATTCATTACCTCGAACGGAATGCGATTTCACTGGACTTTACGCGGTTTGTGGGTCCCATGGCAGTCGCGTTCCTGATGTATGGCGCCTCCTCCATTGCCCGAAAAGTGATCCACAATACACAAGGTTGGACACTGCTGGTAATCTCGACGATCCTCGCTTATACGTACCCATCTCCATATATGACGCCCGTGCTGATCGTCTGCGGAGGTGTAGCGGCTTCACTCAATTTCAAGAAGCACGAGAAAATGGAGAAGGCTGAGATCCGCATCAAATGGCGGCCTATTATCTTCTGGATTTCCGTGCTGATTACCGCGGCCATTATCGGTAAAATCACGAATTCATTGCCGGTAAGGCTTTTCGAAAACTTCTACCGGAACGGAAGCCTGGTTTTCGGCGGCGGGCAGGTACTAATCCCCATTTTGTACAACGAATTTGTGGAGTTCAAGCACTACCTGACCGAGCAGGAATTCCTCGCCGGGATGGCGCTCACCCAGGTGGTACCCGGGCCTGTATTCTCCATCGCCACGTTTGTCGGAAGCGTATCGCTGCAATCCAACGGCTGGTTCGGCCAGATTGTCGGAGGAATTGTGGCTACGGCCGGGATCTTTCTGCCGGGCACTTTCTTCATCTTTTTCGCCTACCCTTTCTGGGACCAGCTGAAACGTTACCGCGGCATCCGCGCTTCCCTTGAAGGCATCCACGCCGCCAGCTGCGGTCTCACCATCGCCGCGGCGATCTCGCTCTTTCAGCCAATGATGACCAGCATTCAGCCAATGGCAACCGTTATCGCTACATTGATTGTTGTTGCATTTGGCAAGGTTCCTTCGTATCTGATCATTCTGGCCGGGTTGTTGCTGGGGCTGGTGTTTTGATGGGCATTTTAGCCAGAGAACGGGAAAGATTATGTATATTTACTTAGACTTCATTCAATAACTTAATACGGTAGTATATGCTTTTGGAACTCAATGATAATGTAATCAAAAGTACCGGGCTCTCCGAGCAGGAGTTGAGGATCGAACTGGCGGTGCGGCTGTATGAAGATGGTAAAATTACTGTCGGTCAAGGCGGAACCATGACCGGACTGGGTAGCATTCGCTTTCAGCAGGAACTCGGAAAACGTAAAATTGCCTGGCACTACGATGTTGAAGATTTACACGCCGATCTAGAAACGTTAAAAAAATTATCCCAAAAAGGAGCTTCAAAAAATGTGAATGAATTATAGTACCAGCATAAGTTTCCCAAACCCAATGACCAGACACCACCTAGCCCTAGTTACACTCCTTTTCATAACAGCATTTACCAGTACAAAAGCCCAAATCAGCTCTCCACCGGGCTTTTTACAGAAAAACAACACGAACGCGTCCCGGCAATGGGTTGATTCCGTTTTTGCGACGCTGACACCCGATGAGCGTATTGCGCAGCTGATCATGGTTGCGGCTGTGTCCGATACCAAACGGGCACTCATCGATCCAAAAACCAGCAATCCAGCCGCAGTGGAGAAGCTGATCCGTGAAAATAAGGTCGGTGGAATCGTATTTTTTCAAGGTGGACCGGTGCCTCAGGCACAGCTGACCAACTACTATCAGTCGATTTCCAAAGTGCCATTGCTCGTGGCGATGGACGCCGAGTTTGGGCTGGCGATGCGGATTGACAGTACTGTTCGTTATCCTTATCAAATGACTTTGGGGGCCATCCAAGGTAATAATGACCTGATTTACCAAATGGGCGCACAACTTGCGAAACAAGCGCGGCGACTGGGCATGCATATTAACTTCGCACCGGTGGCCGACGTGAATAATAATCCCAATAACCCGGTGATCAGCTTCCGGTCTTTTGGCGAGAACAAATACAAAGTCGCTGAAAAAGCTGTTGCCTACATGCGTGGAATGCAGGATAATGGTCTTTTAACCAGCGCAAAGCACTTCCCTGGTCATGGCGACACCGGCACCGACTCGCATTACGATCTGCCATTGATTTCGCATTCTGTCCAACGCATTGATTCACTGGAACTTTACCCCTTCCGTGCGCTGATCGATAATGGATTGAGCGGTATGATGATTGCGCATTTGAGCATTCCGGCGCTGGATAAAACACCGAACCTGCCTTCTACCCTTTCCAAACCGATTGTAAGCAAGCTGCTTCGCGACCAACTGGGATTTGAAGGGCTGATCTACTCCGACGCCATGAATATGAAAGGCGTTACCAAATTCTTTCCTGACGGCAGGGCCGATGCCATGGGTCTCGAAGCGGGCATGGACTTGCTGGAATTCACCGAAGATGTAAACAAATCCATCACCGAAATCAAAAAGAGCATTGCCGAAGGCAAAATCACCCAGGCGGAGATCGACTACCGCTGCCGGAAAGTGCTGGAAGCAAAAGCATGGGCAGGGCTGAACCATTATAAGCCGGTTGATCTTAATAACCTCTACGAAGACCTGAATCCCAAGGCAGCCGAGCTCACCAATCGACTGCTTACTGAAAAAGCCCTTACGGTACTTAAAAACGACAATAGCATTCTGCCGCTCCGCGGGCTGGATACGCTGAAAATCGCTTCCATTTCGGTGGGAGCTGATACGGTCACTACTTTCCAGAATACGCTGGGACTTTACACCACGGTCGATCATTATTATATTCCTGCCAAAGCTACGGCAGAGCAAATAGACGCCCTGCGGTCTAAACTGAATGTTTACAATCTCTTGCTGGTAGGCGTGCATTTGGGCAGCATTTCTCCACGCACGAGTTATGGCCTTACCGAGCCGATGAGCACGGTTTTGCAGGAACTGATCGCTACCAAAAAGGCCGTGGTTTCTGTTTTCGGCAATCCCTATGCCTTGAATAAAATGCCTAAAACCGATGACGCGAAAGCACTGGTAATGGCTTACCAGCTTACACCGTATACCCAGGATTTATCGGCACAACTCATCTTCGGGGCTATTCCGGCATTGGGCAAGCTGCCAGTGACGGTGAATGCCCAATACCCTTACAATGCGGGAATCGAAACCCCGGCGCTGGGTAGATTGAAATACACCATTCCCGAAGAACTTGGGCTGGATTCGAAAGTGATTACGGTTAAAATAGACTCTATTGCTAATGCCGCGGTAACGCAAAAGGCCACGCCCGGCTGCGTCGTGCAACTGGCCAAGGATGGGAAAGTGTTCTTCCGCAAAGCTTACGGCAAACATACCTATGAAGGCAATCATCCGGTAAAACTGACGGATTTGTATGACCTGGCTTCGGTAACCAAAATCACGGCATCCACCCTCGCATTGATGAGTCTTTGGGATGCGAAAAAGTTTGACCTGGACGCTACTATGAAGGATTATTTGCCCGACTTTGAAGGCTCCAACAAAGCCGACCTGCAATGGCGCCGAGTGCTCACGCATAGCGCACGCTTGAAAGCATTTATTGTGCTGTGGAAAGAAGCCCAAAAAGCGGACGGCAGTTGGAAAAAGAAGACATTCAGTACCAAGCAGTCCAAGCGTTACCCTACTTCGGTGGTGGACGACAGTTTGTTTATTTTCAAGAATTACGACAAAACGATTTTCAAATCTATCCGCAACTCGCCTTTAAATGAAAAGGAAGGTTACGTTTACAGCGACCTTTCATTTATACTTTATCCTCAAATCGTAAAACGATTGAGCGGTGAGGATTTTGAAGATTATATCAAAAACCACTACTATCACAAGCTCGGCGCCAATACACTCACTTTCAACCCGAAACGCTTTTATAAACTGGACGACATTGTGCCTACGGAGCGCGACACGTTCTTCCGCATGACACAGCTGCACGGCCAGGTACACGACGAGGCGGCGGCCATGCTGGGCGGACTTAGCGGCCATGCCGGGCTTTTCGGCACTTCCAATGATGTGATGAAAGTATGGCAAATGTATTTGCAGGATGGCTATTACGGCGGCCAGCAGTTGCTGAGCAAAGATGCATTGATTGAGTTTACACGTTACCAATATCCTGAGGAAGGGAGCCGGCGCGGTATCGGATTCGACAAGCCTACATTCAAATACACAGGAAATGCACCGAAGTATGCAAGCCCGTCGAGTTTCGGACATACCGGCTACACGGGTATTATGACCTGGGCTGATCCGGCCTGGGGACTGAATTACGTTTTCTTGTCGAATCGTGTGTATCCGACTCGTGAGAACAACAAAATCTCGACGCTGAACATCCGAACGTCGATCATGGACGTGGTTTACGAACAGCTTTTAAAAAAGTAACCGCGGTTACCCGCACCGAACCCTGAACTTGCTACCTTTGTAACTCTCACGAATAAGATTACCATCATGTACTATCGGTTTGATAAAGAAAAAGCGTCCCGACGGCCTGGAATCACGCCGTTGAAGGAGGCTATCGATCAAATGCTCGATAGGTACAAGCTGCGTAGCCGTTTCGACCAATCCTATGTGGTCGCGCATTGGGACAAGATCATGGGTTCGGCCATTGCCACCCGTACCCAAAAAGTGTATATCAAAGACAACATCCTTTTCCTGCAAATCGAATCCGCTCCGCTTCGCAACGAACTTTTCCGCGCGAAAGGCAAGATCATCGAGCTGATTAACCGGGAAATGGGCAGTGCGCTCGTGGAGGATGTGATCTTTGTCTGATTTCTTCCCACGCAAAAAATTTGTAATTTCAATCCGCAATAACCATATGAAGGGTATGACTACGCTGACGATTAAAACCGAGAAAGAGGAAGTAATTGAGGCTGTGAAAGCACTTTTGCGGGGATTTAAAGTGGCATTCGAAGAAAGGGAGGAAAAACCATACGATCCGGAATTCGTGGCCATGATCAAGGAAAGCGAGCAACAAATCAAGGAGGGCAAAACCGTTAAATACGAACCCGGTACTAATCTATGGGATCTGGTAAATTCAAAATAACATTTACCGAATAAGCGATCACACACTTGTCATTCTGGCATAAATCCGGCAACAAGATCATCATCAAGAAAATAGAACAGCTTATCGAAGCCATCGCTGATACACCAACGGAAGGAATCGGAAAACCTGAACTTTTGAAATATGAACTGGCTGAAAAGTATTTCAGAAGGATCAGCCATGAACATCGTATTGTGTACGAGATCGTTGACCAAACCATATATATTCTTTCTCTGAAAGGCCTACTAGTCCCTATCTTTGCCTTCCAAATAAAAGCAATCGGAGGCATTGCGTGTTAATCTGAATGAATCCAATCCTATTTCCTGCATTTCTGAAACCTGGCGACCGCGTTGGGGTTTTGGCTCCGGCCAGTATTGTGAAGTATGAAGATGTTATGCCTGGTATCGGGCTGCTTAACGGGCAGTGGGGGCTTGAAGTAGTGGAAGGAAAAACGCTGAGGACGGCATTCAATCAGTTTTCGGCTTCCGACGGAGACCGGCTGGCGGATATGCAGCAAATGCTCGACGATCCTTCCATTAAAGCCATTATTGCCGCCCGCGGCGGCTACGGCTGTTCCCGGATCGTGGACAAGCTCAATTTTGACAAATTCCTCCAAAGCCCTAAGTGGATCGTCGGTTTCAGCGACCTGACGGCCTTTCTTTCGAGAACTTTCCAGCTGGGTTATGCGAGCATTCATGCGCCGATGGCCAAAACGATTACGTGTGCGGGCGCAGAAGTGGCAGCGGAATCCCTGAGACAGATGCTTTTCGGAGAAATGCCTGCATATGAGGTAGCCCCACATGCATTAAATCGTACCGGTAATGCCGTCGCGCAAGTAGTGGGAGGCAATCTTTGCCTGCTGGCGCATATGATCGGGTCGGAAACGGAGATCGATACCGAAGGTAAAATCCTTTTTATCGAGGATATCAATGAATATCTGTACAACCACGACCGGATGATGATTCAGCTCAAACGCTCAGGCAAGCTGGATAAGCTGGCCGGGCTTGTCGTGGGACAGTTTACCGATATGAAGGACAACAATAGCCCTACGTTTGGCAAGGACGCATATGAAATTATAGCAGAGCATGTGGCTGAGTTCGATTATCCGGTCTGCTACGATTTCCCGGTGGGCCATGTCGGCGACAACCGTGCCATGGGTGTCGGCATGCAGGCGGCATTCAACGTATCGGAGCAGGCCGTAGAGCTCCGCTTTCTTTTAAATTCCACAGCTGTTTAGTTTAGAGATATGACAAATTTCAAGGACAAGGTTGTCTGGATTACCGGGGCATCGTCGGGTATCGGCGAGGCGTTGACGATGGCCTTTGCCAAAGAAGGGGCGAAACTCGTGCTTACTGCTCGCCGCCGTGAGGAGTTGGAAAGAGTAAAGCAACAAACCGCATTACCCGACGCAGATGTGCTGGTACTCCCTTTGGATGTTACCCAATTCGAGCAGGCGAAACCTGCTGCAGAACAGGCAATTGCCCGTTTCGGACAGATCGACGTGATGGTGCATAATGCAGGTGTTAGCCAACGCTCCTACATCAACGATACCGACCTGGAAGTTTATCAAAGCCTGATGAATGTCAATTTTTTCAGCACGGTAGCACTTACCAAAGCCGTGTTACCGCATATGATCGCCCGGCAGTCGGGGCATTTCATTGTGATGAGCAGTGTTGCCGGGAAAATTGGCACCATCATGCGCTCAGGCTACAATGCGGCCAAACATGCATTGCAAGGCTTCTACGATTCGCTGCGCGCCGAAGGTTATCAGCACAATATCAAGGTTACGACCATTTGTCCAGGCTACATCCGCACGAATATCTCTTTGAATGCATTGAATGCATCGGGCGATAAATTCGGCAAAATGGACAGCAACCAGGCCAAAGGCATTCCGGCGGATGTTTGCGCCGAAAAGATCCTCGACGCTGTCAAAAAAGATAAAAAGGAAATCTATATTGGCGGATTTAAAGAGGTAGCTGCTATTTATCTCAAAAGGTTCTTCCCGAACCTGCTGTTTGATCAGGTCAGGAAGAACATTCCGGAATAACCTATTTGGCTTTCGCTTTTTCGAGGTAGTCGGTGGCCAGGCGGGCAATGGAACGCACGCCCAGTACGAGACTACCTTCATCTACATAAAAATCGGGCGTGTGGTGCGGTGCCGCTTCCGCAACACTTTTACCCTTTGGCATACCTCCTAAAAAGAAGAAGAAGCCTGGTACTTTTTGTTGGTAAAAAGCGAAATCTTCAGCCCCGGTTTTGACCGGGATCACATTTACATTCTCCTTCCCGGCTACATTCTCCAGCGTCCCGATCATTTTGGCGGTCAACGCCTCGTCATTGTGTGTAACAGGGTACATTACATCAATATCGACCGTAGCCGTGGCTCCTGCACTTTCGGCGATGTTGGTTGAAATATCATTCAGGCGCTTATGCACGTACGAATGCATGTTTTCGTCGAAAGTCCGGATGGTACCGATCATTTTAACCGATTCAGGGATGATATTCTGCCGCACGCCGCCATGGATTGCGCCAATAGTCACGACCGCGGGTGCGTGGGTGAGGTCCAGGTTACGGCTGACGATCGTCTGTAATGCAGTCACTATCTGCGAAGAGGTTACAATCGGATCGACTCCCGACCACGGGTAAGCGCCGTGCGTTTGTTTTCCTTTTACGTCAATACTAAAAAAATCCACGGCAGCCATCGTCGCGCCAGGGCGGTAAGAAATCTTTCCCACTTCGATCTGCGAGTCGATATGCAGGCCAAAAATCGCATCGACTTTCGGATTTTCGAGCACTCCTTCTTTCACCATCAGTTCCGCACCTCCCTCCTCGCCTTCCGGCGCCCCTTCTTCGGCCGGCTGGAATATAAACTTAACGGTACCGGGAAGGTCGTTTTTCATCGATGCCAGCACCTCAGCCACGCCCATGAGTATCGCAATATGCGTGTCATGCCCACATGCGTGCATGACGCCCGTAGTCTGCCCTTTGTATTCCGTCGTTACTTTCGATTTAAAAGGAACGTCCGCCCGTTCAGCCACCGGCAGACCATCCATATCAGCCCTCAGCGCCACCACAGGCCCCGGCTTGCCGCCTTTCAGGATTCCTACCACGCCGGTATGCGCAACGCCGGTTGTCACCTCGATGCCTAGTTGCTTCAGGTGGTTGGCGACCTTCTCGGCCGTCTTGAACTCTCGGTTGCCCAGCTCCGGATTTTGGTGAAAATCACGCCGCCACGCCACTAGTTTCTTTTCCAATGCGGGTGCTTTCAGGTCGATCGATTTCGCTAATGGTGACTGCGCAGATGCCGGTTGTCCGGCGATAACAGCGATCAGTACCGCAGCAGACACCCTGCTGAATTTGTTAAAAATTTTGTCTGTAAAAGGAGTTGTCATAGGAAGATGTTAAAGAATCAGGTTTTTCAAGATCGGAAAGAAATTCTTTCGTTCCAAAACAAAAAAGGCCTTACCCGTAATGGATAAGGCCTTGAACTTGCAAATATTTACCAATTAATGCTCGTCTTCGAGGAAACCTGTGCGGCGATAGCCGGCATATATCCACTGCGTTGTAGGGTCTTTTTCAAAAGTAAACTTCACGTAAATGGAATCTGTTTTGTTTCCACCCGTCGAAGTTGCGGCACCTTTGAGAATTTTACCTTCGATAATCGAAATGGCGGACTTTCCGGCTTCCATATTTGGCAGCTTATCCGCCTTGTCAAAAGTCATCGCGGGCAAATTTACCTTGGCAACAACGGCCACAGGGTCCGCATCAGGCGTGAGCAACTCGTGATCGTTGATGATCAGGTCGGTTTCGTTGTTGGCCGCAGTGTTCGAAGTGGTAATAAGGAAGCGTCCGCCATCTCCTATATCCTCTCCGTTGGCAAAAACGCCTATGTACCATTCACCACACATCGCCTGTAATTTGGTCCCTTCGATGGTTGGCTCGCTGCCCAGATCACAGGACAACAGGCCGAACACCAATAATATCAGAGAATACTTTATATATTTCATAAACCACAATTTTAAAGTTTTACAAAAGTACGAAGCGCTGTACCGTAGCCCGGATTGATCACAACCCAGCTGTAAGACACCCCTTCCTTGATGGATGCATTGATACATTCGAATGCATTACCGGAAGTGAGTTGGTAAGGAACACCTATTTTGCCTTTATCAAAGTAATAGAACAAAACAGCGTCTCCCGGTGCCGGTACTGCAACACCGCCAACATTATCGGCCTTGTACAGGTTGCCACTTACCTTCGTCACTTTTGAAATACCGTTCGCACCACCATTTCTCTGATAGCTCCCCGTAATGTCGGCCGTCGCCGCAGCAGAGATCACTCCTATGTAACGATACTCTGTCGACGAGTATCCATCCTTGTTCACGGCATCGTAAGTGAGCACATAAACACCTGGTGTTTTTGTATCCACTGTTCCGGATACCTTCACCTGAATCTCCGTATCTCCTTCCTTAGCAGTTGCGCCGGGGTCTGTAAAAGTGCCTCCCACCGCTACCTGATTCCATTGCTCACCTTTCAATGTGATAACGGGGTAATAGGTAATTTTCGAGATACCTTCTGTCACCTTATCCTCTTCGCACGAAAATGTGGCAAACAGGGTCAGGGCTATCATTATCAGTTTTATTCCTCTTTTCATAGTTTCTGTTATCAATGACCTGTGTTTACTTCATCCACCAAACTTTGGCCGTAATAGGCACGGCAGCAGGTGCATTAATGTTACCATCGCGCGAAGCGGAAGTGTAAGGGAGTCGTTTAGGCAACTCGTTTCCGATTACAGATTCCTCAGACACCGTCCATTGACCCGGCACGTAATTGTTTGCCGTTGAACGTACAGGCGATTTCTCAGGATAACCGGTACGCGCCTGGTCCAGATAAGACTCGTATCCCTGACGGAACATCGCTACCCATTTCTGGTAGATGATCGCTTTCAGCTTTGCCTCCATAGTTCCGGTTGATGGGTATTCGTAAACACCACCTTTGGCAATCTTCTTGGCGTCAAATGCAACGTTGAATTTCGCGTAAGCCGCAGGAACAGCTTTTTCGTAAAACTCCTTCGCTTTCGCGTCATTGCCAATGCGCAGGTATGCCTCCGATAACAGGAAGTATACTTCGTCGATACTGAAAAAATAGAATGGGTCAGTAGCTGTCATTCTTGCTACGCTAGGGGTCGCGGGTGCGATGACAGTGTTATTGAAATCGCCTTGTTCCAGACCGCTCTGCCCGGTGGGACCCGGTGTAAAGTAAGCAGCGAGACGCGCATCGTCGTTGTTGGCCTGCAAATAGGTCATCAATGTGCGGCTAAGGCGCAGGTTGGTTCCCGTGTTCAGCTGACGGACGTTGGTCTCATACAATGGATTACTGCGGTTGGGTTCGTCCACAAATTTGGTCAATGCTGCATGGTCTTCCAGGAAAGGCGTCTTCGAATCCAGCATGGACTTGATAGCTGTAATCGCCTGAGCCGAGTTAGGGCTTGCAGTTTGGCGCAGGTACAATTTCAGTTTCAACGTGTTCACAAAGCGTTTCCAATGATCGATTTGATTGTCGGCGCTCATGCCGCCGAAAATCAGGTCGGAAGCTACCGCCGTGGATTTTCCGTTGTTGAAGTCGAGCGCGAGAGCGGCGTCGAGTCTTTTCAGCAACTCCGCGTATACCGCAGGGCCGTCGTCGTATTTGGGTGCCTTAATGGTTTCCACCTGTAGAGCTTCCGTCAAAGGAATCTTGTCAAAAAAGTCAGCCAACATCTGGTAACCGAAGGATTGAACGGCTACTGCCTGCAATACCATATTGTTATTACCCGCAGCGGTGGCTTTGATTTTAACATCCTCGAGGTCGTTCAACCCACCCGCGTAAAACTCCGTCCACATGTTGTTGTAGTCCGACGGGTTAAGATCGTAAGAGTCGATATTGCGGTACTGGGAACTTGCATTGGACTGTGTCCAGTGCTGCGACCAAAGCCCTCCGATAATGGCCATATCACTTCCGACAGAAGCCACGATTGACGCCTGTGCAGCCGGCAACACAAACTCCGGCGCCACATTGGTCGGGTTGTTCGGGTCTTCGTTTACATCGAGCCAATCGTTGCAGGAGCCTAGTGAAAGTGCTGCAAGCAGCAAAACACTATTTTTTATAATACCTTTCATTTGAAGCCTAATTAGAATGATAGATTTAACTGAACACCATACGTTGCAGTAGAAGGGCCTGCCGCGAATTCACCATAGAGGTTTTTCAGGCTGGTTCCAAACGTATTGGCTTCCGGGTCAACGACGTGATTGGCCTTAGGTGTCCACAGCACCAGGTTACGGCCAAATACACCCACAGATGCACCTCTTACCGGCAGCTTTGCCAACGCCTTCTTAGGCACTGAATAGGTGAGTGACACGTTTCTCAGTTTGAAGAATGTTTTCGGCAGCACGTGGTTATATTCGTTCGCCGAGGTTGATCCGCCGTAGTAAGTGAACACATCCGCACGGGATACCGGAGTGGTATTAGGTGCATAGCTGTCCTCGCCTACTTTTACAACGGAACCTGGTACAACAAACGGTTCACGGTCGTTATACTGTGTCATATATGCATTTCCGTTGAAGTAATTCAAACGGGCGGTGTAAGAGTAGAACACGCCACCATTACGGTAGTCACCATTCGCGCTGAATTTGAAGCCTTTGTAATCCAGGTAAGTAGATACCCCCAAAGTATAATTCGGATTGATTGAGCCTCTGTATGTTTCTTCGGAGCTTACAAGCGGCAATCCGTTTGTCGGGTTCACAATGACGTTTCCGTTTGGATCACGCTGCACATCCGGCGAGTAAATAGCACCCAGCGGCTTGCCTACTACGGCGCGCAGTTTTACATTGTAGCTGCTATTCAGCAGGATATTTCCTGAACCGCCTTCCAGACCGAGTGATTCCACCTCATTCCAGATCTTATTATAATTCACTGTTACCCCCCATTCGAGTTTCTCTGTACGAACGGGGATCAGGTTCAATGCCAATTCAACCCCTTTGTTTCGTACGCTACCCAGGTTCACAGTTTGCGTAGTAGCACCTGTTGCAGGTTCGAGAGCAAGGCTGATGATCTGGTTTTTGGTCAGTTTGTTATAGTAGCTCAGGTCTAGTCCCACACGTCTTCCGAAGAAACCCAGTTCAAGACCTCCCTCGTATTCGGTGGAAATCTCCGGCTTCAGATTCTGGTTTCCAAGGTTGTTGGAAACTTCATATGCATTCAGACCACCGAATGGGAAGTTGATATTACCAAACCCACCCGCGCGAACAGAGCCCGGCACGTATACGGAATAAACCTGATAAGGGTCTGCGTCGTTACCCGCCGATGCCGCCGCGAAACGCACTTTCACGAAAGGAATCTCCGCCGGCAATTTGAATACATCCGATAACACGGCGCTGATGCTCGCGCTTGGATAGAAGTAGGAGTTTTTACCTTTTGGCAGTGTACTGGTCCAGTCGTTACGTGCACCCACTGTGAGGTACAACCAGTTGTCGAAGCCGAATACAGCCTGACCATAGATACCCACAAGACGCCGTTTGCTCGTGGTAGCGAACGTGGTAGGTGTTATGGAGCTGTTCGAAAGGCTATAAAACCCTGGAAGGTCGAGGTTGGTAACTTTTGCAAAGTTGGTTTGCGCAGTTCTTTCGTTGAGGTTGTGCCCCAAAAATGCCTGTACGTCGAAACGCGATCCGAAATTGTGTTTGAAATTAAAGATCAGGTCGCTATTGAACTGACGGTTCTGACGCGCAAGTTGCGACACACCACCGAAAACGTCGTTCGCTGTGCTGTTAGGGGCACTATCCGAGATTTTACCGACGTTACCCCAGTCTTTCTGGAATGCATCGGAATAGTCACCACCCACCCGGTATTTCACATCGAGGTTTTTCAGCAGTTGGTAGCCAAATTCGATGTTACCGAAAATCCGGTCCTCGTCGTAATTGTTTCCCTGGTTGTACAATGTCCAGTAAGGGTTCTGTGCGTATGGCGTAAAATAATTATCCAACGTCATGAACTTGTAGTAGGGACTATTAGGATCCAGCAATGCTTTTGAATCCACGATCGAGTGGTCACGAGGGATCTGAATGATCTCCTGCCATACTACTTTACCGCCACCTGCATCGTCGCCCTGGCCGGTCGCAACCACTTTCTGGTTTTTGTGAACGTAGTTAATGTTGGAGTTCACGGAGAATTTATCCAGCTTCAGACCTCCGTTCAGACTCAACGTGTTACGTTTGTAAGAGTCGGCATTGGTAGGAACGACCCCGTCGGCTGTCGCATTGGAATAAGCCACACGATAATTGGCAGTTTCGGTGCCGCCCGATACCGCAATGCTATTGTTCCATTCGTAACCTTTGTCGAAGAAATCTTTCAGGTTGTCTTCCTGCGCCGAGAAAGGTTTCAGCATTTGAGAGTTATCTACCACATTACCCCAGAGGCGTGTTTTGCCATCGAGTTTAGGTCCCCACGACCCGTTTTCAATGCGGTCGAACAAACCGCTCCATCCCTGGCCGTATGTATTTTGCAGGTGAGGAACGCGCAATACCTGTGACCTCGCAAACGAGGACGAAATGTCAACCTGCGTTTTGCCGGACTTCCCTCTTTTGGTGGTGATCAGGATCGCACCGTTAGCCGCGCGGCTACCGTATAACGCGGATGCCGAAATACCTTTCAGTACCGTAACGCTTTCAATCTCGTTAGGGTTGATATCGTTCATCTGGTTACCAAAGTCCATCGAACGGTTGAAATCATCATTGCCATTTTGCGCGTTGGTTGACGAAGTGTTACCGCGGTTGTTCATCGGCACACCGTCGATAACGAACAGCGGCTGGTTATTACCGGTCACAGAGTTGAAACCGCGGATGTTCAGGACGGTCGACGCTCCCGGTGCTCCCGATGCGGTGTTCACAGACAGACCCGGCACACGCGCGTTGAGCGCATCGAGCGGGCTGGTGTTGCGAGCTTCTGTGATGGATGTATTGGCAATGGTAGCGGTACTGTAACCGAGCGACTTACGTTCGCGCGAAATACCGAGTGCAGTTACGACCACCTCGCCGAGTTGCTGGGCATCCGCCACGAGCGTTACGTTAATCGTCGATTTTGAACCGACCACAATGCTCTGGCTAAGATAACCGACAAATGAGAACACAAGCGTTCCGGAAGAGGGGGCTGTAATGGTGTACTTACCGTCGATATCGGAAGTGATACCTCTGGTTGTACCTTTCAGGGTGATGTTTACACCGGGGAGCACGCTTCCGTCGTCGGCGGTCACAACTCCCGATACTTGTTTATCCTGGGCGAACGCCTGCCAGCCAGGAATCAATAAGCACCCTAAGAATAGAAACAGTAGAGTCTTTCTCATACTAAGGATTTAAAGTTTGTTTAAATAGGATATTAATTGCGTCAAGGTTACAAAACTAATTCTTGTTTCAATCAATTACAATGCCCTCCAAATCAATGCCCAGAATATAATTTGGTACAAACCGGCTTTCATTGTCAGTTTGTTAGCAGGAATAACAAAAACACCTCGATAAACGTATTTGTTAGAACTTCATGCTTTCCGCATATTCGCAATCAAAATTGCAACGCCTTCTCCCTTTTCTTAGATGATTTTCAAACAATTCAAATATTTGCTAAAAGTAGCGTACTGTGGAGGGTGTAGTTTCTGGGCCGCAAATGGCCCATTTCTGGGGCTCAAAAATTTATATTAAGCTACAAACAATATTAAAAAAATGCAAATATTTATCAAAAAACCGTCGATGGCGGGACATTGCTAATCCTTACGCTTTTTCAGAATCACTTTATTTAGATTCATTCTTCAATTTTATTACGTATACAGTCACCGTAATTAAAGCATCCACATTTTCACCATTGGGGATCTTTTCCCCAATAAATGTAAATTCCTCAAAAAAAGACATCTATTGTTAACAATTAGTTAAAATCAAGCCTGTTTTTGAAAATTTCACATATTTGAAAAAATTGCAAAAAATCACGACTTCTGCATAGAAAATTCTCCATATCCCGCAGTCAAGCCAAAGTAAATTTTGAAAATTCGCAATGAAAAGGTTGTACTGGTTAAACTAATAGTTATTTTTGCAACAGTATGTTTACATAACAAACCTAACTTTAAACTTAATTTATGAGGAAGACTTTATGCTCCTTAATGGGTTGTTTGCTGCTATTTCTGACGCAGCTTCACGCCCAGGATCTCGCCGTGACCGGCAAGGTCACCGCCGACGATGGCTCGACACTTCCGGGTGTTAACATTTCTTTGAAAGGTACTACTCGCGGTACCACCACCGACACCCAGGGCCAGTACACAATTTCCACCTCAGCCGGTGCTACGCTTGTTTTCAGTTTTATCGGTTTTCAAACACAGGAAGTGATCGTTGGAAACCAGTCCGTCATCAACGTCACACTTAAAAGTGATGTCAGCCAGCTTCAGGAAGTTGTGGTAACGGCCCTCGGACAAGAGCGTAAGAGAAATGAGCTTGTCTACGCGGCCCAGCAGATCAACAACGAGCAGATCGTACAGGCCCGTAACCCGAACGTCATGAATGCGCTCGCAGGTAAAATCGCCGGTCTTGATATCAAAACCAACAATAACATGGGTGGTTCGACCAGCGCGGTCATCCGTGGTTACAAATCCATTACCGGTAACAACCAGGCATTGTGGGTAATCGACGGTGTACCTGTTACCAATGCCAACACCAACTCTACCGATCAGCAGACAGGTCGCGCCGGTACCGACTACGGTAATGCCGCTTCCGATATCAACCCGGACAACATCGCGTCCGTCAACGTACTGAAAGGTGCTGCGGCTACCGCACTTTATGGTTCGCGTGCTTCCAACGGGGTAATCCTCGTGACTACCAAGCAAGGTCGTAAAAACAGCTTCGATGTAACTGTGAACAGCGGTGTTACATGGGGCAAGATCGACAAAAGCACTTATGTGAAGTACCAGAAGGAATATGGTGCAGGTTATGGCGGCGACGGAGCGAAAGACCAGTTCTACCGCGGCAACCTCGGCTCAGGTGAGGGCGACATTGCCGTATTCGATGCCGATGCTTCTTTCGGAGCAAAATTTGATCCTAACAGACTGGTGTACCAATGGGATGCGATCGACCCAAGCTCCCCTACCTATGGCAAAATGACTCCATGGGTAGCTGCTAAAAACGGGCCGGATGCATTCTTCGAAACAGCCGTGACATCCAACCAGAGCGTAAGCATCCTGGGTGGTGGCGAAAACACGACATTTAAAGTAGGCTACACGCGCAGCGACGAAAAAGGTGTGCTTCCCAACAGTAAACTGGGGAAAAACCTTTTCAACTTCTCGGCTTCATTTGACCTGACCAAGAAACTGACGATCTCTGCCAATGCCAACTACTCTCAAGTGAAAGGTGTGGGACGTTACGGAACAGGTTATGACGGCAAAAACCCTAACCAGCAGTTCAGACAGTGGTTCCAGACTAACGTTGACCTGCTCGAACAAAAAGCGGCCTATTTCAGAAACAGACAAGATGTAACCTGGAACTGGGGAGACCCAACGGCTCCATTCGAGGATAACGGTCCGATTTACTCGGAAAACCCGTACTTCTCACGTTACGAAAACTTCTCGAATGACTCTCGCGATAACTTCTTCGGTTACGCAGCAGCAGTTTACAAAATCGCTCCATGGGTCGACCTGACTACCCGTTTTGCCTACAACGGAACTCAGGATATGCAGGAAGAGCGCATCGCATTCGGCAGCTCCGACCCTGCACAGTACAAGCGCTATAACAGAGGTTTCAACGAGACCAACCTGGATGTAATTTTCAACTTCCGTAAAGCCATTACGAAGGATATTAACTTCTCCGGTTTGGCAGGTGGAAGCATGCGCCGTTCAACTGAAAACTCGATCCGCGCGCAAACAAACGGCGGTATGGTTGTTCCAGGCCTGTTCTCGCTTTCGAACTCAGCTAACCCGATCGAAGCGCCTACCGAAACATACAGAAGAATCGGTGTGGATGGTCTTTACGCGCAGGCTTCATTTGGCTACAAAGACCTCGTAAACCTTGATCTTACCGCAAGACAGGACAAATCGACGACTTTGGTCAAAGGTCAGAACACGTACTTCTATCCTGCCATTGGTGCCAACTTCAACATTTCCAACCTCGAAGGATTGAAAAGACTCAGCTGGCTGACCATGGCGAAATTGAGCGCCAACTACGCAGAAGTAGGTAACGACGCGCCATGGGGTAGTACCATCGACGTGTATGACAAACCAACCGGACTGGGTAGTATTCCCTATTTCACACTAAGAAATACCAAAAACAATCGCGAGCTGAAACCAGAGAGAACGAAAAACTATGAATTCGGTCTTGAAAGTGCATTCCTGAATGACCGAGTAGGTTTCAACTTTACCTACTATCGTTCATCGACCCTCGATCAGATCCTTCCTGTGTCAATCACTGCCGCAACCGGTTATGCATTTCGTTATGTAAACTCGGGTGAAGTACAGAACAAGGGTATCGAAATCTCTGCATACGTAACGCCGATCAAAGTTCAGGACTTCTCGTGGACCCTGAATGTGAACTTTGCGAGAAACCGTAACAAGGTGATCAGCCTTTACGGAGAAGGTGCTACCAGAGTAACCAACGTACAGATCGCGAGTCTTCAGGGAGGTGTTTCGATCAATGCTGCGGAAGGCCAGCCATTTGGTGTGATCCGTGGAACCAACTTCGTATACCACGAAGGAACCGGCCAGAAAGTGGTTAAAACCAACGGTATTTACGCCGCAACCGCCAGCTCTTCAGAAATCATTGGTAACCCCAATCCAGACTGGATCGGTGGCGTAAGCAACACACTGAAATACAAAACATTGTCACTGAGCTTCCTGCTTGATATCCGTCATGGCGGAGATGTGTGGTCGTTGGATCAATGGTATGGCGAAGGAACCGGTCTTTACCCGATCACGGCAGGTCTGAACGAATTGGGTAATCCTAAAAGATCCCCTGTTTCGCAAGGTGGTGGCGTATTGTTCCCGGGTGTGCAAGCCGACGGAACGCCTAACACTATTCGTGCCGCGAACGTAGACGGAAACGGTGCTACCGCATACGGTTACCCTGGCAACCCGCCAAGAGCGATGTACATCTACGATGCGAGCTACATCAAACTGCGAGAAGTCGCACTTACTTACGCACTTCCGCAGGCGATCGTAAGCAAACTGCGTGCATTCAAAGAGATCGACATCTCGTTGATCGGACGTAACCTTTGGATCATTCACAAGAACATGGAGTTCCAGGATCCCGAAGAAGGTCTGGGCTCAGGTTTGCTGAATGGCGCGGGCGGTTACCAAAGCGGTGCTTACCCGGCTGTAAGAAACTATGGTTTCAATGTTAAATTCCGTTTCTAAGCGATATGAAAAAATTAATCATTCTTTTCCTCCCGTTCCTGATGTTGACGGCATGTGTCGACAGCCTGGACGACTATAATGTGGACACCAAGCGTCCGTCTACGGCACCGCCCGTTACCTTCTTCTCGAATGCATTGAAAGGCCTGGCCGATACACTCACCAGCCCGAACGTCAATGTAAATAACTACCGCCTGTACGTTCAACACTGGACAACGACCACTTACCTGGACGAGCCACGTTACAACGTTACGGCACGTATCATCCCGGAATCATTCTGGCGTGGATTGTACAAAGGCGTTATCTCCGATTTGAATGAATCGAGAAGACTCATCAACGCGGACGCCCTTCTGGCACAGGCTACCAAGGACGTGCAGCTTGCACAGATCGAAATTGTAGAAATCATGACCTGGGCTGCATTAGTGAACACTTTCGGTAACATCCCTTATTCCGAGGCGATGAACCCGGAAAACCCGCTGCCTAAGTACGATGATGCGAAGACAATATACGACGCACTCCTGGTTCGACTGGATGCAGCCCTGCCAAAACTGGAGTCGAAAGGAACACCCTTCAGCGGCGGCGACCTGCTTTACAAAGGGAATATCCCGCAATGGGTGAAATTCGGTAACTCACTGAAACTGAAATTGGCGATGATCATCGCTGACAGCGACCCTGACAAAGCGAAAAAAATGGTAGCCGAAGCAGCGCCGAAAGTATTTACCAGCAATGCTGACAAGGCGGCTTTCCCTTATATTTCGACACCGCCGAACTATAACCCGATCGCCCAGAACATGAACTCGCTTTACACGAGCCGTCAGGATTTCATACCTTCGGCAACCATCGTGACCCCAATGAACGAGTTGAATGATCCAAGAAGGCCTTTCTTCTTCACAACCATCAACGATAAATACGTAGGTGGACAATACGGTTTTTTGAATACCTATTCTGCCTTCTCACACGTGAGTGACAAGATCATCGATCCTGCCTTTGAAGGTCTGTTGCTAGACTACTCGGAAGTGGAGTTCCTGCTTGCGGAAGCTGTTGAAAGAGGTTTCATTACCGGTTCAGCTGCGGACCACTATAACAAGGCTGTTACAGCGTCGATTACCTACTGGGGCGGTACTGCGGCGGAAGCTGCGGCATACCTGGCACAACCCAAAGTTGCCTACGCCACAGCTGCTCCGACCTGGAAAGAAAAAATCGGCTTCCAGAAATGGATTGCCCTTTATAACAGAGGCTGGGAATCGTGGGTTGAGTGGAGAAGACTTGATTACCCTAAACTATCCCCTCCGTCAGGCGGAAACGTACCGGCTGGTCTGGCAATCCCAGTACGTATGATATACCCAATCGTAGAGCAAACCCTCAACGGTGCGAACCGCGAAGCAGCGGCAAGCGCGATCGGTGGCGACCTCGCTTCGACCAAATTGTGGTGGGATAAATTCTGATATCCAAACCAAGGATATGCAGAGAGGCGGGCTTCGGTCCGCCTCTCTTTTTTTTGTGATAATCACAATCCGTTCGAAGATAGTATACCGATTAAAAACCCAACCCCGCCGGACGCTGGATGCATTCCCGAAATGCGCTTTTGATCATTGTAAATTCAGAGTCATAAGGTTTTTCGAAAGCCCTTCCACCTACAAACCTGACTTTGATGAAATCACTGCTACTCATGATCGGAGCCGGTATACTCGTGCTCTTTCTTACCACAGCCCATGCGCAAACGCACGAACTGACCGGCAAGGTTACAGCCGAAGACGGATCAGCGCTACCCGGTGTCAATATATCGTTGAAGAATACGACAAAAGGCACTATCACGGATGACAAAGGCCAATACGTTATCGCGGCCGAACCGGGCTCTATCCTCGTATTCAGTTTTATCGGTTTCAAAAACAAGGAAGCGCCAGTCGGAAACCAGACAAGGCTGGATATTATCCTGACCAACGATGAAACACAACTTCAGGAAATAGTCGTCACCTCACTCGGCATTGCCCGCGAAAAGAAAGCGCTAGGTTATGCCGTACAGGAAATCAAGGCCGACAAACTCACGCTCGCCCGTGACCCGAATATTGGCAATGCACTCGCCGGTAAAATTGCCGGTGTGCAGGTGCTGGGCCAGTCGGCGGCTAAATTTGGTACACCCAGCATTCGAATCCGGGGGATCAACTCACTGACCGGCAGCGACCCGCTTTATGTGGTAGACGGAACGCCGACAGATATCAGCATGGTAAACATGGATGATGTGGAGTCGCTAACTGTTTTGAAAGGTCCCTCTGCCACAGCACTATATGGCAATCGCGCGTCCGCAGGCGTGGTGGTAGTCACTACTAAAAGAGGAAAGTCAGGTGAAACTTCTTTGACCCTCAATCATAGTATGACCGTCGATCAGGTATCGCTACTACCCAAATATCAGAATGAATACGGCGGTGGTTACTCCCAGGAATGGGAAACGTTCAAATTTGATCCTAAAATACATCCGGCCGCTTGGGCTTCGTACGAGGGCCAGCGTATTCTGGATTATTCGGCAGATGAAAGCTGGGGACCGAAACTGGATGGGTCCATGCACCGTTCGGCATTCTCATGGCAACCGGGAGAAGGTTTTGGAAAAGAAACGCCCTACGTCGCGCACCCGAACAATGTCCGTGATTTCTTCGAAAAGCCTTTGAGCTACAATTCAAATATCGCGTTTTCCAAAGCAGGTGACGGCTACTCTTCCCGTATTTCCTACACACATATTGTCAATAACGGCATCGTCCCGAACAGCCGGCAGATCCGCGACTACATCAGCGCAAAAACGGCCGTCACCTTTGCCAAAAGGCTTACGGCAGAACTGAATGTAAGTTACACGGGGACTAAAACAGACAATACGCCCGCCGACCGCTATGGCAGCTCGGGTGGTACCGGCCCGGGAACGAACCTTTTCAATACCAGTAATTCCACATTGAACGGCTACAACCAGACCACCGGCTCATTTAACCAATGGTTTCAGCGACAGTTGGATATCAAGGACCTGAAAAACTACAAAAACCCCGATGGTACTTTCCGAAGCTGGAACATTGGAAGCCCTACGGATGCACGGCCAAAATATTGGGATAGCCCCTACACACAGGTATACGAGAACACCAACGTCAACCGTCAGCAGCGCATTTTCGGTGACGCAGGGCTCATTTATCAGGTTACCGACTATTTGAAAATCACCGGCAAATTCCGCCGCGATTACGGGACCTACTTCATGGACGGGCGTGTCGCGTCCGGAACTTTAAACGCCGGGGGATTGGGCGCATATGCTTACCTGAGCGGAGCAATCCTCGAAAACAATTATGAGAGCATTGCGAGCTTCAACAAGGAAATCCACAAGATATCGATACTTGTGAATGCCGGTGGTAACATACGCTACAACCGCACCGAAGGGACACTCCAAGGTACCGCCGGGGGGCTTACTACACCTGGCTACTACAATATAGCCGCATCAAAAGATAGGCCGGTAACGGCAAACTACTTGTTCGAAAGAAAGACAAACAGCTTGTTCGCTAACGCTAGTCTCGGATATGGAGATTTTCTGTTTATCGAAGGTTCGATACGAAACGATTGGTCCTCTACACTCCCACCATCCAACAACTCCTACCTGTACCCGTCCGTCTCCACAAGTCTGGTATTTTCTGAATTTATTCCAAACAATGGGATATTATCATTCGGCAAACTGAGAGCCGGCTATGCACAAGTTGGCACAGACCTTGGAGCTTACCAAACGGCCCTGAGTTATAGTGTAGGCGTCCCGTATGGCACTAGCCCCGTAATGACACTCCCCAACACGCTGCCTAATTCAGTTCTGAAACCTGGTATGTCATCCTCCTATGAAGGCGGAATCGATCTTCAATTTTTCGGAAACCGTATCGGGTTCGAATTCACGGCGTACAAGAACAACAACAGTAACCAGATCATACCATTAGCGGTAGCATCTACAAGCGGTTACAACAACGCCGTCGTCAATGCGGGCTTAATTACTACCAAAGGGCTTGAACTCCACCTCTCAGCCCAGCCGGTTAAGACCGAGGCATTCACCTGGGAGCTGGACATCAATGCCGACCGCAACCAGTCCAAGGTGGTCGAGCTGACAGAACAAAGTAACAATTACCGTATTGATGGCCCGCAATGGCGAGCACTTACGCTTAATGCACGCGTGAAAGAGGATTGGGGAATGTTAGAAGGCGTGGGTATTAAAAAGGATGCAAATGGCAGGAAGATTGTCTACGCTCCTACCCCTGAAAATATCAAAGCGGGAAAAGCGGGTTTGTATATAAAAGAGAATAATGTCAATCTCGGCAATGTACTACCCAAGTTCAAAGGCGGAATGATCAATGCATTTCAATACAAAGGCTTGACATTGCAGGCCAGCACGGATTTCGTCGTAGGCGGAAAGTTCTTCTCCGTAACCCGAATGTTCAATGCAGGATCGGGCCTGGCAGCGGAAACTGCCGGCAATAATGAGTTAGGTAACCCAAAACGCGATGATCCCGATAAAGGTGGTGGCGTGCTGCTGGATGCAGTTACAGAAGATGGCCAACCAAACACGTACCGCGTAGACACTCAAAACCTGTACGAAAACTGGCTTTTTGCGCTCAACGAGCAATGGATTTACGACAAAACCTACGTAAAACTCCGGGAGGTATCGCTGGGCTACAAAATCCCAAAAAGATATTTGGGTAAATATCTTAAGTCCGCAAGTGTATCGCTGATCGGACGCAACTTACTGCTCATTTACAGCGCCATCGGCGGCGGGATCGACATTTCAGAAACTGAAACGCTTTGGTATGAAGGCGGACAATTACCTCCTGTAAGATCCATAGGCGCGACGCTTAAAGTCGGTTTTTAGATACACATCCACCTCAATTCGCATCATCATGAAAAAATACTGGCAATCAGCTGTCCTGGCACTCCTCCTGCTTACAATAGCACCGGGATGCAGCGACTTTGGAGATATCAATGTTAACCCTAACAATCCGTCCACGCCGAGCACAGCGGGCCTGCTCACAGGCGCGCTGCGCAATGTGGGCACTATCAATGCACAAGTTGGCCCGGGCGGGGCGAACATCGTCCCCGCGATGTATGTGCAGCAATTCGGAGATGTGATTTACATTGAGGATTCGAAATACAAGACGATCAATTTCAATTACAATGGCTGGTACGCCGGTCCACTGATTAACCTGCAACATATCATCGAGCTTAATACCGATGAAAAAACCAGGGTTAATGCATCCACATTTGGCTCCAATGCCAATCAAATCGCGATTGCACGAATCCTTAAAGCCTACTTTTTCCAATGGATCACCGACCGGTGGGGCGATATTCCTTATTCAGAGGCATTAAAAGGCGATGCGGATTTCACACCAGCATTCGATAAACAGGAAGCCATCTACACAGACCTGTTCAAGGAATGGAAAGAGGCCGCCGCGCAATTCGACGAAGGTAAAGCAGTTCAGGGTGATATTCTTTTGGGCGGGAATACCTCCAAGTGGAAGAAGTTCGCCAATTCACTCCGCCTTATCGCCGCATTGCGACTTTCGAAGGTCAAGCCGGATTTAGGTAAAAAGGAGTTTCAGGCAGCATTGGACGACGGAGTTATTAGCTCCGCGGCCGACAATGTTCAATACAAATTTCTCGCAGAATCGACCAATGAAAATCCTATTTACACCAACTATGTGGTGAGTAATAGAAAGGACTATGCGCTCAGTGACGTGCTTGTCAACTATTTAAAGAAAACAGCAGACCCCAGGCTTCCCTATCTGGCTGCCAAAAACATCTCTGGTGAATACGTCGGTGTCCCCTATGCTATCGGAGGGGCGAAGGCACAAGATTTGTCATTAATTGGCCCCGCGCTTTCACAGCAAAATTCGGCGGTAAACATCATTACTTACGCACAAATGCTTTTCGCGCAAGCCGAGGCTGCTGCATTGGGCTGGACCAACGGGAACGCGAAAGCACTCTATGAATCAGCCGTTGAGGCTTCGTTACAGCAATGGATGGGCACTAACTACACTGAAAGTGCTTTTAAAACCTACCTCGCGCAGCCTGACGTGGCGTATTCAGCCAACATGGCTATCGAACGCATCAGCACGCAGCGGTGGATCGCGCTCTTTTTTCAAGGCACCGAGGCTTGGTCGGAGTGGCGGCGAACAGGGTTTCCCGTACTGAAACCAGCCGCAAGCACCCTTAATGGCGGTACCGAAATCCCTCGTCGGCTTGCTTATCCTGTAACTGAAAACACGCTCAATCACGATAATTACCAGGCCGTTATAAGCAGCCAGGGCAAAGACGACCACTACACAAGAGTATGGTGGGACAAACCTTGACCAAGATAAATTACAAGTTTCCCAATAGTACATTTTCAGCCACGTGCTTCACGTGGCTGAACTTTTTTAGCAAAAAATCCACACAAAGTCTTCAAAACAGTGCCATTGTAGCATTGCGTCATTTGATTTTCTTTAACTTTGAGGGTTATCCAACTCTTGAAAAAATGGAATTTCTAAAAAGCGACCGCCTGAATCATCTGAAATACGAGATCCGCGGTGCTACCTACCAAAAAGCGTTAGAGCTTGAAAGTCAGGGCTACAAAATCCATAACCTGAACATCGGTAACCCCGCACCGTTCGGTTTCGATTCGCCCGACGAGATCGTCCACGACATTATCATGAACATCCGCAATGCGCAAGGCTATTCGGATTCTCGTGGCTTGTTCGCGGCGCGTAAGGCGATCATGCATTATACGCAGACAATTGGTATTCAAGATGTTGAAATCAACGACATTTTCATCGGAAATGGTGTCAGCGAACTGATCCTGCTTTCGATGCAGGCATTACTCAATCCTGGCGACGAAATATTGGTCCCTTCTCCGGATTATCCATTGTGGACGGCCGCGATCTCGCTCAGCGGTGGCACACCGGTACATTATATATGTGATGAAGAAGCCGATTGGAACCCGGATCTGGACGATTTGGAAAAGAAAATCACTTCACGTACCAAAGGTATTGTGATCATCAACCCCAACAATCCGACGGGTGCTGTTTATGACAAGGAAGTGCTCGCACGCATCGCACGGATTGCGGAAGAGCACGGTCTGATCGTTTTCTCCGATGAGATTTACGATAAGATCCTTTACGACGGAGCGGTGCACCATCCGATGGGCTCGTTTGTAAACGATACGCTTTGTGTGTCTTACGGCGGTTTGTCGAAAAACTACCGCTCGGCTGGCTTCCGCGGTGGGTGGATGATCCTCAGCGGCGCTAAGCAAAAAGCCAAATCTTACGCGGAAGGCCTGCTACTCCTCGCAAGCATGCGCCTGTGCGCGAATGTACCCACGCAATACGCGATCCAGACGGCATTGGGCGGTTACCAGAGTATCAAGGAACACGTGGTACCGACGGGCCGGTTGTACAAGCAAATGAATCTCGTCTACGACAGACTGACTTCTATTCCGGGTATTACTTGCGTGAAACCCAAAGGTTCATTGTACGTTTTCCCTAAAATCGACCTGAAAAAATTCGGTTTCAAGACGGACGACCAGTTCGTGTACGAGCTGCTTTCCGACCAGAAAGTGCTGGTAGTGGCTGGTACGGGTTTCAACTATCACCTCGATCCGCATTTCCGCATTGTATTCCTGCCGACCATCGACGAGCTGAACCAGGCAATGGACAAGCTGGAATTTTTCCTGACCAACCGCCGCGTAATGTCGACGCGTACCGTTGAAGACATTATCGCATAAGTAATTATTAACCCGAACCTCCACTGATAGTATATATCGCCCGATGACCTTATCCGACAGAACCATTCAGGAGGCCAAACGCCAACGGTTATTCCTCCTCCTTTGCGGTATCTTTCTCACCAACGCGCTCATTGCGGAAATCATCGGCGGTAAAATATTTTCAGTGGAGACACTTTTAGGCATTGCCCCGGCTCAGTTGCCGATCGGCGGTCAGAAGCTGGATTTCAACATGACGGCGGGAGTGATCAGCTGGCCAATCGTCTTCATCACGTCTGATATTATCAACGAGTATTTCGGTCGAAAAGGCGTCAAAAGAATCTCTTATGTCACCTCCGCGCTGATCGTCTACACGTTCCTGATTATTTACGTGGCGACCAAGGTGCCGCCAGCTCAGTTCTGGCTAGACCTCAACAACACCGACAGCCACGGCAACACATTCAATATCAACGACGCATTCTCTAAAATTTTCAACCAGGGCCTGGGCATCATGATCGGCTCGATCACAGCCTTTTTATTGGGGCAGTTGCTTGATATCCTCGTATTCTCCTGGCTCCGCCGCAAAACCGGCGGCCGTTTCATCTGGCTACGCGCCACCGGCTCTACCATGTTCTCACAGCTAATCGACAGCTTCGTCGTGATTGGGATTGCGTTTTATGTTTTTGGGAACTGGGATTTGAAACTCGTCTTTTCCGTAGGCACCATCAACTACCTTTACAAAGGCATGGTGGCAATCCTATTGACGCCGCTTTTGTACATAGCGCATTATTTTATTGACAATTATCTTGGCAAGGAGTATGCGGAAGAACTTTCGCATCACGCCGCGCACGAGTAACGGCTTAAAGCGGTACCTGTCTCCTCATATTGTCCAGCATTACGGCAGTTGCGATACCGACATTCAATGACTCGGCCTCTCCGAAGCGCGGTATCATGATCTTGTTGGTCACGAATCGCTCGACCTGCTCACTAATTCCATTGGATTCATTGCCCATGACAATGATTCCTCCGTTGGCGGGATATTCAAAATCATACAGCGAACTTCCTCCGAGAAATGCGCCGATGACCTGCTGTCTTACATCTTTCACCTTTTCAAAATACTGGGTCAGATCGGTGTAATAGAGCTTTACGCGTGTAAACGATCCTTTGGCTGCGGCAATCACTTTGGGATTGTAGACATCGGTCGTATCGCGCGAGCAGACGACCTTGGTAATGCCGTACCAGTCGGCGACGCGGATTATGGTGCCCAGGTTGCCCGGATCGCGCACGTCGTCGAGCACGAGCATATATTCTCCCCGCGCGGGAGACAAGAATGAATTTTCCTTCGTTTTAGCCACAGCAAGGCACGAATCGTTGGTTTGAAACGATCCCAGCCCTTCCAGTTCCTGCGCAGTAACCGTTTCGAGGATTACGTTATGGCGGGTTAAAATACTTGAGTATTTTTGCTGAAATTCCTGTGTTACCAGTACAAACTCGATCTCAAAGTCGGAATCCAGTAATTCCAGTACACTTTTGGCACCTTCTATCACAAAGGCCTCGTGGAGCTGCCGGTACTTTTTGATTTTAAGCGAGTTAATATACTTGATACGATTTTTTGACAACATTGAATATTAATTGTAGGACGATATACGGCTGGTTGATTTTCCTGATTCTAACGGGACTGTTTTCCTGCGCACCCAAACCCACTTCCAAAGGTTACTTGCTTGGCAACTCCTCCATCAAGGGCAATCGCGTGATCGGCGATTCGGAACTGGATGCATTGATCCCGCAAAAACCAAACCGAAGGTTGCTCGGCTTTCCTATATTTCCTTACGTTGGCCTTTACCGGTTTGGCGAGTTGTTTTACAACCGCGAGGAAAAGCAGCGCAGGGTGATCGAGGTAACGCAAAATTACCAGAAAGAATCCCAGGAACACGCAGGTTCCCCTCGAAAGCTTGAAAGAATCAACACCAGATATGCCAAAAAACTCGAAAAAGCACAAATACGAGCTACACAGGGCAACTTCTGGATGCGGGTACTGGGTGAAGCGCCGGTGTATTATAGCCAGGCTGACGTGGCACTGAATGCCGAAAAAATGCAGAAATATCTGTATAACAACGGCTTTTTCGATGCAAAAGTGACCTTTGACCCCGATACAATTTTTAAGAGAATCCGGGTCAATTACCTCGTGACCGAAAACCGGGCGACGATGATTCGCAATATTCATTATCAGATTAGCGATGAGCTGGCCGACAGCCTGATCAGGGCCGACTTGAAGAATGCCGCATTGCTACCCCACAAGCGCTATGACGGCGACGCGTTCGAAGAAGAACGTATACGCATCGAGACGCTGCTTCGAAACGAAGGTTATATGGGCTTTTCGCGGCAAAACGTGAGTTATATCGTCAACGATACGATCACTAACCGGCCGACTGATAGCCTTTTCAAATCGGTGGATGTGCGGGTGAGAGTGGATATGCCTGCACCCGCCAACAAGCGTTACTCGGTCAGTTCGGTCAATTTTGAGGTACTTCCCCCTTCCGGTGTGCCGGATTCGATTTTCAGGAAGGATACCAGCATGTTTGAGGGGATCAAATATGTGTTTTCAGACAAAAAATTCTCGCGGAAAGCGCTCGATACCAAAATGCAGGTGCGCCCGCACACCTGGTACAGCCAAAAACGGGAGCGCGATACCCAGCAACAATTGTCGCTGACCGACCAATTCCGGTTTGTCAACTACAATTACACGCTCGATTCGACCGGACGGGGCATTAACAGCTATTTCAAAGCGATCCCGCTCGATAAATACCAGATTTCTACTGACCTCGGTCTTAATGTAATTCAGTTACAAGGAACACCCGGGCCCTTTGCGAACCTGTCTTACAAAATCCGGAATGTTTTCAATGGCATGGAAAACTTTGAAGCCAACATCCGGGGAGGCATTGAACTCGTGCCGAACTTTGTCGGAAACCAGGAGATCTATAAGAGCGAAGAAGTTGCAGTTAGTACCTCGCTTACATTCCCGCGGCTGCTTACCCCACAGAATTTATTTAAAAGGCAAACTGCGAACAACAACCCGCGGACCCAGCTATCATTAGGTTACAACTATGTAAACCGGCCCGAATATACCCGTACAAATGTTAAGATTAACACCAACTATTCCTGGCAGCCTACCCGGACGACACTCATAAATGTCTCTCTCGTAGACCTCAACATCATTAACAACACTTATCTCCGCGACGACTTCCGCATTCTTCTGGACACGTTGCAGCTCCGAGGTAACAACCTTATTTACAGTTTCAAATCTGCATTCGTATCTGATTTAAATGCCAATTTTGTCTACAACACGAACACGCTCATGGGACCGCAAAAGAAGGCCCATTACTTTCGGATTGCGGTAGAATCGGGGGGCACGACGCTGAACTTCCTGCCCCGGCAGCGCGATGTGATCAAAAACGTATTTGGCGACAGTCTTCAATTTTATAAATACATCCGTTGGAATGCCGACTATCGTCGTTACTGGCCCGCCGGAAGAAAATCTGCATTTGTTGCCCGGGTGAATACGGGCGCTATTTACAGCTATGGCGATTATAAAGTCCCCCCATATGAGAAATATTTCTTCGCGGGCGGTTCCAACAGCGTCCGCGCGTGGTTGCCGAGGAGGCTCGGGCCAGGTTCAGCCAAGCCGGTTACATATAATAACTTGTCGATCGAATCCCCTGGCGAGTTCCTGTTGGAAGGCAACCTCGAATGGCGGGGATTTCTGGCCAAATTCCTGGGTGATATCAATTATGCATTGTTCATAGACGCTGGGAACGTATGGAGGCTGGGCAGCAATGCCACCAGCGACGATCAGAAGTTCAAAGCCGATAAACTTCTGCGTGAGATCGCAGTGGGGACCGGGTTCGGGATCCGCTATGACCTATCATTTTTCATTCTCCGCTTCGATTTCGGGGTGAAAGTCTATGATCCGTCGCAGGACCGCGGAGAACGCTTCGTGCTGGATGACCTGAAATTTAAACGCCTTTTCAGGCGCACAGAGGCCAATTCACTGAATATCAATCTCGGCGTAGGCTACCCGTTCTGATCAAGCTCTGGCCATTGCGGACGTATGACAGTTTGTCAGTTTTCTTCCAAATTTTCCTATATTTGTGGTTTGAGCGTTTAAGAATTTCCTTCTCATGGAGCATAGAATTGCAGATTCACTAAAAATATTGACAGAGGCGGACAAGGAAGCCTGTGAAACAGTGCGGGTTTCGGAAAACGAACCGCTTTCAGGAAAGAAAAGACTATTTATTGAAAGCTACGGCTGCCAGATGAACTTCTCGGACAGTGAAATCGTGGCTTCGGTCATGCGTGACGCAGGTTTCGCAACCACTTCGGATGTAAATGATGCGGACCTGATTTTTCTCAACACCTGCGCCATCCGCGACAATGCAGAACAAAAGGTGCGGAATCGCCTGAAACAGCTCAATTTTATCAAGAAGAATAAGCCCGGCATGCTGATCGGCGTATTAGGCTGTATGGCCGAACGCCTTAAAACCAAATTCCTGGAAGAGGAAAAAATGGTCGATATCGTAACCGGGCCGGATGCATACCGCGATTTACCCCGACTGGTGGATGAAGCAGAAACTGGCCAGAAAGGCGTCAATGTATTCCTTTCGAGAGAAGAGACTTACGCTGACATATCGCCTATACGACTGAATTCCAATGGTGTAACCGCATTCATTTCGATCATGCGCGGCTGCGACAATATGTGCAGCTTCTGCGTCGTGCCTTTCACACGCGGACGCGAGCGCAGCCGTGACCCGTACTCGATCGTGAAGGAGGCAGAAGGCCTGTTCCGCGACGGCTACCGCGAGGTAACGCTGCTCGGACAGAATGTCGACAGCTACAAATGGAAACCCGAGGTGAATACTGAAGGTGAAATTTCCGGTGAAATGGTCGTCAACTTCGCAAACCTGCTCGAAATGGTAGCCAAGGTGAGCCCTGAACTCCGCATCCGTTTCAGCACATCGCATCCGAAAGACATTACCGACGAGGTGTTGTATACCATGAAAAAGTATGACAACATCTGCAAATACATTCACCTGCCTGCGCAGAGCGGGAATACGCGCGTGCTGGAACTGATGAACCGCACCTATACCCGCGAATGGTACATGGAGCGCATTGACGCTATCCGCCGCATTCTCGGTGATGATTGCGGGATTTCGCACGATATGATCGCAGGTTTCTGCACCGAAACCGAAGAAGAGCACCAGGATTCACTTTCACTACTGACTTATGCCAACTTCGACTTCGGCTATATGTTTGCCTATTCGGAACGACCGGGAACATTGGCGGCGAAAAAATTCAAGGACGATATCCCCGAGGATGTCAAGAAAAGAAGGCTTTCAGAAATCATCGAAGTGCAGCGCGCTATCTCATTGGAACGCAACCAGCGGCTGGTAGGTACCGTACAGCGCGTGCTGATCGAAGGTCCTTCTAAAAAATCGGAGAACGACCTCAGCGGTCGGAACGACCAGAATAAAATGGTGGTATTCCCTCGCGAAAACTTTGAAAAGGGCCAATATGTCAACGTGCTGATCACCGAATGCACCGCCGCCACCCTTCTGGGACGTGTGTTGCAGCCCGAGCCTGTATTGGGATAATGGCCCGACTTATTCTTTGAGACCGTTTTGACCTTTAACTAAGGCTTCCGGCAGCCGGAAGCCGTCAGATACTTCATGGATTCATCGGAAATACAAGCAATAAAGAACCGCTTTGGGATCATCGGCAACTCGTCGGGGCTGAACCACGCGATCAATGTGGCCGTGCAGGTCGCAGCGACGGACCTCACGGTTTTGATCACCGGTGAAAGCGGCAGCGGAAAAGAATCATTTTCCAAAATCATCCATAGCCTCAGCGCACGCAAGCATGGGCCGTTTATCGCCATCAACTGCGGCGCAATCCCCGAAGGAACGATCGATTCAGAACTGTTCGGGCATGAAAAAGGCGCATTTACCGGCGCATTGGATGCCAGAAAAGGATATTTTGAAACGACCAACAGCGGGACGATTTTCCTTGATGAAGTAGGCGAAATGCCGCTTGGCACACAGGCAAGACTACTTCGTGTCTTGGAAAACGGAGAATACATCCGCGTAGGCTCGTCCAAAGTTTTGAAGACAAATGTCCGTGTAGTTGCGGCCACCAATGTCAATTTGCTCGATGCAGTCAACAATGGGAAATTCCGGGAAGATTTATATTACCGTTTGAACACGGTCCCCATTTACGTACCGCCTTTACGTGACCGGGGCGAGGATATTCTGTTGCTTTTCAGGAAGTTTACCAATGACTTCTCCGAGCGATACCGTACCAAACCTGTAAGACTCGATAACCAAGCACGTGACCTTCTGCTTCAATATACCTTCCCCGGGAACATCCGCCAGTTGAAAAACATCGCGGAGCAGATTACCATTCTGGAGACCGATAAAGAGCTGCCGATCAGCATTGAAACACTTAACCACTATCTGAACCCCGTGCAGCCGTCGAGCCGCAAGGCACTGGTTCCGCTGCGTTCCGGCGATAATGATGGCACATCGTTTTCGGAAAGAGAACTTCTATACAAAGTACTTTTCGATATGCGGCGTGACATGACGGAACTGAAAAAGCTCGTCAGAAATGTGCTTGAAAATGAAAAATATGGCGGTGAAATCCTGAAAGACCATCAGGAGCTGTTCAGTTCCCTGAACAATACCGACCCCATTATCACCACGCCCACCATCGAACCGGCCCGCCTGCTATCGCCGCCGCCTTCACGCACGGTGGACCTCGACCGCTACTCCGACGAGCGCGACGAGATCGAGGACGTGATGCACGTCACCGCCGAGGAAGAATCGCTCTCTCTGGAAGACAAGGAGAAAGAAATGATCATCAAGGCGCTTCGCAAAAACAATAACAAGCGAAAATACGCAGCTAACGCATTGGGCATTTCCGAGCGTACGTTATACAGGAAGATCAAACAATACGACATTGAAGAATAAAGTTAAGATATGGGCTCTGGTCTTTATGATTTGCCCGGTTTTCATGTCTGGATGTGGGGTGTATTCATTTACAGGGACCAATCTTTCTCCCGACATCAAGACATTCAGCGTGTTGAACTTCACCATGGGGACCGCCGGTGGACCTAGCGATTTGCCACAGCGACTGACGGAAGATTTGAAAGAATATTTCCAGAGAAACACCAGCCTCATAAGCCAACCTGGCGGCGGCGACCTGGTACTGGAAGGTTCCATTACCGGCTATGACGTGACCCCCGCGGCACCGACAGCAAATGACCAGGCAGGCCTGAACCGGCTGAACGTGACTGTGCAAGTGCGTTATACCAACGCGAAGGACGAGACCAAGAACTTTGATCAGTCGTTTACGTATTACGCAGATTTCCCTCAGGATCAGACACTTAATCAAAACGAAGCGCGATTACTGCCGACCATTCGTGAAAACCTTGTGCAGCAAATCTTTAATAAATCGGCAGCCGACTGGTAGGAAAAGCCTTGCCGCAACTTTCAATTTCAACAACTCAATTTTTTCAATACAACCCGGAATATGGCGCTCATCGATAAGGAAACATTTGATCAACTGGTGAAAAACCCAGGCTTGATTACGGCAGATGTGATCCCGCAGCTGGAAGCCACGATCAAGGCATTTCCGTATTGCCAGATCCCCTACTCGATGCTCGCCAAGGCATCTAGCCTCGCCGGTACCGAAAAGCTGGAAGAAACCCGCCCCCGCGCCGCCGCCTACGCACTCAGCCGCGTGGCCTTGCAGCAACTCGTGGAGAGCGACAATGAGCGCTATGACGCTACTGTGGACGTTGACGACATTCTTGAACCCCAGGTAACGCCCGAACCACTCGATAGCGACGACATTTTAATTAGTACTGTTGAGCAGCAGGCTTCTGCCGAATTGCAGCGCACCGAAGAGCAGCGCCGCCAGCAGCAGATCATCCAGGGTTTCATGAAAAAGAATCCGCGCATTACCCGCCAGGACAACAATCTGGAACCTATCAATATAGATCTCAGCAGCCGGTTAGCCGGTGGAACAGAAGGAAGCATTGAAACCGAAGCGTTTGCCAACATCCTCATCCGGCAGGGCAAAATTGAAAGGGCAATAGATGTCTATCAAAAATTGATTTTGAAAAAACCGGAAAAAAGGAATTACTTTGCGAAAAAATTGAGTGAATTATACGCCCGGTCTTAGTGAGTTCAAAGTCATTAGGTCAGGAAGTCATTAGGTCAGGTAGTAGTTCATTGATTGCACATTCACACACATTCAGTCATTCAAAATTCAGTCATTCAAAATTCTTTAAAACATGTATTTGGGTTTAATTATTCTGGTTGCCATTGTTGCAGTATTGTTGATTTTGGTCGTTTTGGTCCAAAATTCAAAAGGTGGAGGGCTTTCAAGCGAATTTAGCGGCGCAGGAACTACCCAAATGTTTGGTGTTAAAAAAACTACCGATCTACTCGAACAAATCACGTGGGGTCTGGCAAGCGCGGTGATCATCATTTCACTGGCTTCTTATATTATGGTGGGCGGTTCTAACGCCGGCGCCGGTATCAACAGTGTGAACGTGGAAAGAGCTCAGAATGCAGTAGTACCAGGCGGTAAAATCGCTCCGGCACCGGCTGCAACGGAAGGCGCCGCACCCACGGCAGGCGAGGCTGTTCCTGCCGGCACTAAAACACCAGCTGCTACACCTGCCGACACTGCTAAGAAATAAGCGGGCATGGCCTGAAAAGAAAATCCTGCGACGAACATCGCAGGATTTTTTTTTGCTCCCTTGTTTAAAGGCACATTTAAGCAACATTAATCTCCCGCAGCATCAGCCGCTCCGCCACTGGCAACAGCGTTTCCTGCAAAGGATAGTCGTATTTGGATTCCACTACGTACGTCGCCGGGTTCGGCATCTCCCGATTCCTTTTCGTAAGGTCGACCTTAATTTGAGAGACCGTGTTTCCGATGCCAATGCGGACGGTGTCGACGTAGACAGTTTTCAGGTAACGCTCCTTCAGTGCATTGTACAATGCGAGCTGATACTGAAAAATACTCACCAGCGGCTGAAACGTATGCAAAAACAGCAGGTAACCTTCCTGCAGGTGCAGCGGCACAATGCCTACGGGCGAAACTTTCACATTCTCTTCGACTTCTGAAAAGCGTTCCGAGCCCTCTTCAATGGATTTGGAAAAACGCGGAATGGCGAAATCGAGGATATAATTCAGGTCGGACATGAATGAATCGTCCTGGTGCGTCTCCTCGTACTGCAACTGCCAGGTCTTGACGTCGATACCTGTCAGATTTTTGGGTAAACTGGTCCTGATCCTGCTTTTATTATTCTGGATGCTGACACAAGTATCAAGGTGCAGCTTCAATTCTGGCAGACAAGGATGCAACCGGTTGTGTGTGAACTGGTCCCGAACGTGCTGGAAGTACGCCATCAGCACATATTTCTTGTATTCAAAATCAAAAATTCCTTCGGTAAGCCAGTTTTTATCAAGTTCTGACATAGGGTTTTTCAATTTGGTGTCGATAAAATTTAGTGAATTCCCTCGCTGAAAGCAAGATTTCAGCATTTCTGACACACAAATGACATTATAGTACTATAACGCCACCCAGGAGTACAAATTTGTCACACTACCCGGAAAAAATGTCAGAGCAGGGACACCTGGCATAGATTGTGCTATCCGGGATGGAGTCTAATCATTACTGACAATTAAAATAAACGTTTAATATTTATGTCAACTTTAGCAGAAATACAAGTGAATGTACAACCGCTAGCTGACCGCGTTCTGATCGAACCTGCCCCAGCCGAAGAAAAAACAGCATTTGGTATCATTATCCCTGATACTGCAAAAGAAAAGCCGCAGCGTGGTACCGTACTGGCAGTAGGCCCCGGTAAAAAAGACGAGCCGCTTACAGTAAAAGTTGGAGATACCGTTTTGTACGGTAAGTATTCAGGCACTGAATTGGCATATGAAGGAAAAGACGTCCTGATTATGCGCGAGTCGGATATCTACGCCATCGTAGGTTAATCTAAAACACTCAGATTCAATAGTTTCTCTTAAAGTTCAAATTATTAACAATTATGTCTAAGAAAATATTTTTTGACACAGAAGCACGCGATAAAGTAAAGCGCGGTGTGGACACCCTGGCTGACGCCGTTAAGGTTACATTGGGCCCACGTGGCCGTAACGTGGTAATCGACAAGAAGTTCGGTTCTCCAAGCATCACAAAGGATGGTGTTACTGTTGCCAAAGAAATCGACCTGAAAGATCCTATCGAAAACATGGGAGCTCAGCTGGTGAAAGAAGTAGCATCGAAAACTGCTGATTCAGCGGGTGATGGTACTACTACTGCTACTGTATTGGCACAGGCGATCTACTCGATCGGTGTGAAAAACGTAGCTGCTGGCGCTAATCCAATGGATTTGAAACGTGGTATCGACAAAGCCGTTGCTACTATCGTGAAAGATCTGGAAGGCCAAAAGAAAAACATCTCTACTTCCAAAGAAATCGCTCAGGTTGCAACTATCTCTGCCAACCATGACGAGGAGATCGGTAACATGATCGCCGAAGCGATGGAAAAAGTAGGTAAAGAAGGCGTTATCACCGTTGAAGAGGCTCGCGGAACTGAAACAGAAGTTAAAACTGTGGAAGGTATGCAGTTCGACCGTGGTTACCTGTCTCCATACTTCGTAACCAACACCGAGAAAATGGAAGCTGAACTGGAACGTCCGTTCATCCTGATCTCTGAGAAGAAAGTTTCTTCTATGAAAGAACTTCTTCCTGTGTTGGAAGCAGTTGCACAAACCGGCCGTCCTTTGCTGATCCTTGCAGAAGACGTTGATGGAGAAGCACTGGCTACATTGGTAGTAAACAAAATCCGTGGTGCATTGAAAGTAGCAGCTGTTAAAGCTCCTGGTTTCGGTGACCGTCGTAAGGCAATGCTGGAAGATATCGCTATCATTACCGGCGGTACCGTTATCAGCGAAGAGCGTGGTTTCAAACTGGAAAACGCTACTTTGGATTACCTCGGTACTTGCGAAAAAGCGATTATCGACAAAGACAACACCACTTTGGTTAACGGAAGCGGCGCATCTGAAGACATCCAGGCACGTGTTAACCAAATCAAAGCGCAGATCGAAAACACTACATCTGACTACGATCGCGAAAAACTTCAGGAGCGTCTCGCCAAATTGTCTGGCGGCGTAGCTATCCTTTACATCGGTGCTGCTACCGAGGTTGAAATGAAAGAGAAAAAAGACCGCGTTGATGACGCCCTTCACGCAACACGCGCTGCGGTGGAAGAAGGTATCGTTGCAGGTGGTGGTGTAGCGTTCATCCGCGCAACTGCTTCTCTTGACAATCTGAAAGGTTCAAACGAAGATGAAACAACCGGTATTAACATCATCCGCACGGCGCTTGAAGCTCCATTGCGTACGATCGTTTCTAACGCGGGTGGCGAGCCTTCAGTTGTGATCAACAAAGTGAAAGATGGTTCAGGTGCCTTCGGTTACAACGCGAAAGACAACACCTACCAGGATCTTTTGGAAGCTGGTATCATCGATCCTAAGAAAGTATCTCGTCTGGCACTCGAAAACGCAGCATCTATCGCTGGTCTGTTGTTGACAACAGAATGCGTTATCGCCGACGAACCAGAAGAAGCTCCTGCAGCAGGTGGCCACAGCCACGGCGGCGGAATGGGCGGCATGATGTAATCGACCTCCGTTTCTTCGGAACATATAAAAACCGGCTGTCAGGTAACTGGCAGCCGGTTTTTTGTGGTATTGAAATGATTTATGCCAAATGCTGGACCATTAACCCGTCCTGCATGACCAATCTCCTATCCGCCATTTCGGCCAGCTCTTCGTTGTGCGTCACAATGACAAAAGTCTGCCCCGTTTCGTCCCGCAGTTTGAAAAACAACTGATGCAAATCCAATGCATTATGCGAATCGAGGTTACCGCTTGGCTCGTCCGCTAGCACAATGGCCGGCCGGTTCAACAATGCACGGGCGACAGCAACGCGCTGCTGTTCACCTCCGGAGAGCTGGGAAGGCAAATGGTCCATCCGTCCGCCAAGGCCCAGCAGTTCCAGCAACTCTTTCGCGCGGGCCTGAATGTCCTTTTCATTGACATTACCATTGATATAACCCGGCATACAAACGTTTTCCAAAGCCGTGAATTCCGCAAGCAGGTTATGGAATTGGAAAATGAAACCGATCTTCTCGTTGCGGAAGCGCGCGAGCTCTTTATCCTTCTGTGTAAACACGTTAATACCTTCAATAAACACTTCGCCATGTTCCGGCCGGTCGAGCGTTCCGAGGATGTGAAGGAAGGTGCTTTTGCCTGCACCCGACGGCCCGACAATGGCTACTACCTCTCCTTTTTTCACTTCCAGATCAATGCCTTTTAAAACCTGCAATGAACCGTAAGTACGCCTGATCCCGCTCGCCCGAAGTAGCTCCATATTGAAAAGATAATTGCGCCGAAAACTCGCCCGTTTTGATTAAATGCTTAATTTGCCGTGAAAATACCAATTTACTTTTATACTCATGAATATTCACGAATATCAAGGCAAAAGCGTTCTTAAAAAATACGGTGTGCGTATTCAGGAAGGCCTCGTAGCCGACACTCCGGATAAGGCGGTAGAAGTTGCACGTGAGCTCAGCCAGCAGACAGGCACCAAGTGGTATGTTGTAAAATCCCAGATCCACGCAGGTGGCCGTGGCAAAGGCCGTATCGTCGGCAGCGAGCAGCGCGGTGTGGCGTTGGCTAAGTCGGTTGAAGATGTCAGGACCATCTCCAACAACATCCTGGGTAAAGTATTGGTAACGCACCAAACCGGTGCAGAAGGCAAGCGAGTAAACAAAGTCCTGATTGCAGAAGACGTATACTACCCAGGCCCTACCGAGCCGAAAGAATATTACCTGTCGATCCTGTTGGATCGCGGCAGAAACTGCAACGTGATCATGGCCAGCACCGAAGGCGGTATGGACATCGAAGAAGTGGCAGAACACACCCCTGAGAAAATCATCAAAGAATGGATCGATCCTAAGGTTGGATTGCAGCCGTTCCAGGCACGTAAAGTGGCATTTGCCCTGGGTCTGGAAGGTGATGCATTCAAAGAAATGGTGAAATTCATTTCCGCATTATACAAAGCTTACGTGGAAAGCGACTCGTCGATGTTCGAAATCAACCCGGTTTTGAAAACATCCGATAACAAAATCCTCGCCGTAGATGCCAAGGTGGATCTGGACGACAATGCATTGTACCGTCACCCTGAACTGGCCGAAATGCGCGACACCAACGAAGAAGATCCTTTGGAAGTAGAAGCCGGTGCCAACAACCTGAACTACGTGAAACTGGACGGAAACGTAGGCTGTATGGTAAACGGAGCCGGTCTTGCAATGGCCACCATGGACTTGATTAAACTTTCGGGCGGTGAGCCTGCCAACTTCCTCGACGTAGGCGGCGGCGCAAACGCACGTACCGTAGAAGCAGGTTTCCGTATCATCCTCAAAGACCCGAACGTAAAAGCGATCCTGATCAACATCTTCGGCGGTATCGTTCGCTGCGACCGTGTTGCTGCGGGTGTGGTTGAGGCTTACAAAGCCATCGGCGAAATCCCTGTGCCTATCATCGTTCGTCTGCAAGGAACCAACGCAGAAGAAGGCGCACGCATCATCAACGAATCCGGTCTGAAAGTATATTCAGCGATCGAATTCAAAGAAGCTGCTGCTAAGGTTTCTGAGGTGTTGGCTGAGCTGGGTGTTTAGGAAACTGCCTCAGGGCTGACGTAATATTAAAACGTTAATGTCACCCTGAGCGCCATCGATGGGTAAATGCGTGATGCAAATACCCTTCGGCTGCGCTCAGGGTGACATTCGTTTTATCTGCCTGGTCAACTATGGAAATATGCGGGTACGTTCCGTACAAACCTTTCCATGCTTATCTACAAATCTACAAATCTTACGGTGCGCTGCACCTTTACGTCTACGCTTTAATATACCACGCCCAATCTTGCAAATATTGCGGCATTCTGGCCTTTGCTAATTAAATTGAAAGGCGCAGCACCGCAAGATTTGTAATGCTGGGTATGTTCCGACAAACCTTTCCATGCTTATCTACAAACCTACAAATCTTACGGTGCGCTGCACCTTTACGTTTACGCTTTAATATATCACGTCCAATCTTGCAAATATTGCGACGCACTCCGCCCTTTGCTAATTAAATCGAAAGGTGTAGCACAGCGTAGTATTTGTAGCTGACCGAATGAGGTATATGGAAGCGCCAAGGTGCAGAGCACCGTAAGATTTGTAGAACTAACAATCGTTAATTAATCGCCCCAAGGTGCAGAGCACCGCAAGATTTGTAATACAGAGCACGGGCAGAGTTGTCAACGTCGAAAGAAAAACAATATCTGACAATACCTGACCGCCTGACAATATCTGACGCCTCCCCTACCCGATAAGGAAATACAAAACCATTGTCGCCGCAAAACTCGCAACGCCCTGCAAGCCTGTCAGAATCGTATGCGTACGGTAGGTATCCTTAGCCGAAATGCCGGTAAACTGCGATACGACCCAGAACCAGGCATCGTTCGTATGTGAAACGATCATCGCGCCGCTGCCTACTGCCATTACTACCAATGTTATTTGAACGGGCGTTACAAAACCGAGCGATGCCAGTAATGGCGCCAGGATGCTCGTGGTAAGTACCATGGCTGAGGTCGTCGAGCCCTGGGCAGTTTTGAAAAAAACGGCGATCAGAAAGGCGATCACCAACAGGTACCCTCCCGACATTTCATTGTGCAACAGCCATTCGCTCACCATATCCTTCAAAGAAGTTTCCTTCAAAATCGCACCGAATGCACCTCCCGCGCCCACAAGCACGAGCGTGGTGCCGCAATGCTCGATACCACTTTTGAAGCAAGCCATCATGCGTTGTGAGGCATTTTCGGGAAACAGCGAATAGCTGAAAAATATCGCCAGCAGGAACGAAACCAGCGGGCTGCCGAGAAAGCTCAGCCAGCGCGTAAATTCTTCCGGGAAATGCAGGATTTTGGCAAACGAGGCCAGGGTAATGAGTAATATCGGCAGCACAATGGGCGTAAATGCCTTCCACGCGGGAGGTAGCAGCTGCTCCTGGATCATTTGCGGCTCTTCCACGGCTGCGTCTTCAATCAGTTTTACATTTTTAGCGTATTTCCCGGCAAACCAGGTGGATAAGAACAGACTGGGAATGGACACAGTGAGTCCAATGATAATGACTAGTCCGATAGAATCCGGAATGCCGAGATTACCGGCGGCGGACAATGGACCGGGCGTTGGCGGGACTAATGTATGCGTCGCAAAAAGCCCGCCGGAGAGTGATAATGCAATAGTTGCAAGCGGCTTACCGGTTCTCTTCGCGACGATCTGATTAAGTTTATGCAAAATAATAAACCCCGAGTCGCAAAAAACCGGTATGCCTACGATCCCGCCAATCACCGACATCGCAAATGCGGGCCGCTTTTCTCCGAACAATTTCAAAATCACATCCGCCACTTTAATGGCCGCACCGGATTTGTCGAGAATGGCGCCTATCACGCAGCCGAGGATCACCATCAATCCTATTTTGGACATTAGTTCTCCAAAGCCTTTACCAATCGTCTCAGCCAGTTTATCAATTGGCAAGCCTGCGAAAACACCGACGCCCAGCGCCGCCAGCAGCAACCCAACGAGTGGATGCATTTTCAATACCGTGGAACTCAGAACAATAAACGCAATGGCAGCCAGTACGATGACGAATATCATGCTTACAGAAGTTTAAGCACCGCTTCGTCGCCCATTACCGCATTGGCCGGGCGTGGATGGCTGGCGTCGAAAACGGCCAGGTCTTTCTGTTCGAGTACTTTGGCCGGTTCCTCGTCAATTTGGCCGTCTTTATTCGTCACAGCTTTCAAATCGAGTTTCAGATGTTTGGCCATGAACGCATACATTGCTTTTCGCTTGGATGGACCATAGTCGTGTTTTTCATTAGCCAAATGCACGGCATCGAGGTTATCTTTTTTGTTATAAAGCGAATAGATTTTTTGCATGAAGGGATATTCTACTTCCGGCGTATTCTTCGTCCAATCGCCGCCATCCGAGATCATGATCATCGGGCGTGGGGCTGCTAATGCGGCTATTTCTACATTATTGGTTTGATATTCACCCTTTTTGTGGATAGGCAGACCACTTTCGCACACGCAGCCACCGAAGAAATAGGCGGAAACCATCACCACAGGTACTGACACCTTCACACGGTTATCCAATGCCGTGAGCAGGAACGTCTGTGTTCCCCCACCCGATTCACCCGTGCACGCCACGCGATTCGGATCCACGCCGGGAAGGGATAGCAGGAAATCCAGCGAGCGGATGCTGTTGATCGTCTGCAATTTCAGTGCTTTGGCCATTTTGTGCTCACATTGTCTGGCATCACCCTGCCCAATCATGTCCCACACGAACACGATCGCGCCCATACGTGCGAGCGTGGCGCAGCGCTTCTGCGTTTGCTCGCGGAAGCGCCCATGCGGGTTCTCCCCATGCCCGTGCGGCGCGAGGATGGCAGCGTAGGATTTCTGCTGCTTCAATGGTCTGTATAAATTTCCCGTTATGTAGATGCCGGGCATACTTTCGAATGCGACATTTTCGATGGTATAGCCATCCATTTGCTTTTTGGAATGAATGATGGGTTTCGAGCCCGGCTTTTCCGGCAATGTCTGCAAATCCATGCCGTTGCGGATCTGCTGGCGGATTTGCGCGGCGCGGGCTTCCCATTCTACCCGGGAAGTCGGGACATGTTTTTCGAGGAATTCCTTCCCTTGTTCTTCGGTAAAATAGGCGCCCTGGCAGAGTTCGGTTTGTTGCGCCTGCACGGCCGATGTGAAACCGAGAATGCTGAAAAGAATGGTATATGCGATTTTCATAGGAATGCAGTTTGGTCAGAAAAGCATGTCATGCGAAGAGAATACTGTTACAATACGCCCATAATTGGCCCGGAGGGCCGCCCTGTTTATAGCAAAATAGCATATTATAAATATTTACACCCCAGCGGGGTGTCCTGTATGTTCCCATAGCATTGCTAAACCAGGAGGCCCCGGCGGGGCCAAAACCTGCTATATAATCGTGGTTGCTATAAACAGGGAGCCCCTCCGGAGCTGCGTTTTCATCGCGAAGTACCGTTATTCGAGCTTCACCGTATACCGTCAAAAATTGCCCCTCAAACCTCCTCCCTCAACCCAACCGGAATCGCGACCTTGACATACTCCTTCAATATCACCGCTTCCAAATCTTTCACAAGCCCCTTATATTCCCCGTCGATCTGGAAATGTGCTGCTTTCTGCACGCATTCGATCTTCGCCTTTTCTACGGAAATGACTTTCATGATCTCAGGGTTGAAGTCGGTGCTGCCGGCGAGGATTTTAGCGGTTTCAATGAAATCCAGCTTTTTAGCAATCACCAGCTCGAAAAAACCGTCGCACATATCCCCTATCGGATTGATACTCACACCTGTGCCGTACTTCTTAGCATTGGCAATGATTACGATCAAAGCTTCGGTTTCAAGGACTTCATCGCCGGTTGTAATTCTTACATCGAAGTTTTCGTGCTCGCTCAGCGTGCGCAGCATTTCCCGGGCGTAGCCGAGTTTGCCTCGGGTGTCGCTGTCCTCATAGTTTTTAACCAGCAATGCATTTAACCCGATATCTGCCAGATGCAGACTGATTTCGCCATTAATTGATACAGCATCTATCGTAGAAACTGTACCTCCGAATGCCACTTCCAACGCCTGATCAATGGAGCCGGATAGGCCGAAATCCACGGAAAGGCCATTAGCAGAACCGGCCGGGATAATGCATAGAATCGCATCGGTACCGTGTAGTGCCTGAGCGACCATGGAAATAGTACCGTCGCCGCCTGCTACCAGCACACGCTCCGGCCTGATATTTTCAACCATTTCACGGATGGTCTGCTGATCGTCGTCGCCGGTGGTGGTGTAAATGCGCAAATCATAGCCCTCGGCTTCCGATTTTTCAATAACCCTTTCAAAAATTACGTCCTTGTTCACGTCCCCGGAAATGGGATTTACTACCAGCAAAACTTTCGGTTGTGAAGACATATTCGATAAATTAGGGACCTGATGTCGTGGAGGATAAAGATAGTTATGAAACGTTGTGACTTAAAATTATACCGTGGCTATGCCAACAAAAAGGAACTCGTTGTGTTTGGTCATGTGGTAAAAAAATACCCTTCCGGTGACCGGAAATATACCCGACGTGGCTTTCGCTACGCCAAAACCATCATCGAGCTCTTCTCCATTAAAACTATTCCGTTTTTGAAGATTATCCTGCATTTGGGAGAAAAGACCTTTGAAACGACCGCCGAAGCCGACGGCTATTTCCGCTTCCAGGTGCCGCTTGATGCCGAAATGCCGGGCGGCTGGCATACCTACCGTGTAACGCTGGACGACGAAATGAATGGCAAAAAGTACCACGCCGAGAGCTCGGAGGAGTTTTTCATGCCTTACAAAAGCTCTTACGGCATCATTTCTGACATCGATGACACATTCCTGATCTCGCATAGTCGCCGTTCCTTCAAGAAGTTATTTGTTTTACTATCCAAAAACGTGCAGGCGCGCAAGCCCTTCGACGACGTGGTGAAGCATTACCAGCTGCTTTCGTTCGCGAGCCGCACGCACCCGCATAAGGATAGCAACATCTTCTTTTATGTGTCGAGCAGTGAGTGGAATTTGTATGACATGATTGTCCGGTTCGCGGAGCTCAATGGGCTGCCCAAAGCTGTTTTAAAACTAAAAAAAATCAAATCGGGCCTGGACGACTTTGTGATGACGGGCAGCGGATCCCATGAGCACAAGTTGCGGAAAATCCACAATATCATCAATTTTTACCCCGAATTGCAGTTCATATTACTGGGCGACGATTCCCAGAAAGACCCGGAGATTTACGAAGAAATTTGCCGCACATTCCCGCAAAGCATCCGCGCGGTGTACATGCGCCAGACGCGCCGGCGGGCTAAGCCCGACGCCACGGCATTGCTGAAAAACATCCAGGACTTAGGTATCGATACCTGCTACTTCGCACACAGCAACAAGGCGATTATGCATTCCCTCGATCACGGCATCGTTTTCCAGTCGCCCGCCGAACCGGAAGTGAAGGAAATTGTGGAAAAAGCCGTTTCCTGACATTTCAGGGCTTCAGATTATCTGCCGGTTGTTTTTGGCGTTTTTCAGCACTTTCGTAACTTGACCTCTCCCTTTTTTGGAATAAACATGAAAAAAATCCTGATCGTTGAGGATGACCGCAGGATCGCGCAGAATATTTTCCGCGGACTGGCCGCCGAGAATTTCGAGGCGGAGATTGCTTATGACGGCATTACGGGCAAGCAAATGGCCCTAGAAAAGAAGTTTGACCTGGTGTTGCTGGACGTAAATCTGCCAGGTATGAAGGGCTACGACGTTTGTCAGCAGATCAGGATCTACAAACCGTCGCTGCCCATTATCATGCTGACGGCTTTCGGGGAAATCGAGGATAAGGTGGAAGGGCTGAACAGCGGCGCGGACGATTACATTGTGAAACCATTCGACTTCAGGGAGTTACTCGCCAGGGTGAATGCGGCATTACGCGTGTCCGACCTTTTGAATCCCGAAACTTCCGACAAAATTCTGCGCATCGCCGACCTGGAAATGAACCTCGGCACTAAGCAGGTGAAGCGGGGAGGCAACATCATAGACCTCACAGCCAAGGAATTTGCATTGCTGGAATATTTCCTGCTGCACCGCGGACGCGTGGTTTCCAAAATGGACCTGGCCGAACACGTATGGCACCTCAATTTCGACCCCGGGACTAATGTGGTGGAGGTGTATATCAATTATTTGCGAAAAAAAGTCGACAAGGACTTTCCTACCAAGCTCATCCACACCCGACCGGGCATGGGTTACATTATGAAAGAAGAATAACCTCCCATGAAGATTAAAGACCGCATCGCCCTCCAATTCACGCTCCTGGTAGCGGGGGTGCTGCTGTTGTTCTCCATTGCCATTTACAGTGTCTCTGAACATTACCGCCAGGAAGAATTTTACGATCGCCTGCGCAGCCGTGCTCGTACGACCTGCCGCCTGCTCGTGAAGGTGAAAGGGATTGATAAGGACCTGCTCAAAGCCATCGACCAGAACACGCTTTCGGAAATGCTGGACGAAAAAGTGCTGATTTTCGATCCCAGAAACGAGCTGATCTATTCCAGCGTCGACGACAAGCTACTTACTTACCACACATCGCTGCTGAATGAAGTGCGCGAGAAACAGTACATGGAGTTTCACCAGGGCGAGAACGAGGTGATCGGGCTGCTCTACCAGGAAGGCGATGAACCGCTGGTAGTACTAGCGTCGGCTTACGATACTTTCGGGCATAGCAAGCTGCAAAATCTGAGAAGCACACTGGGCTGGGGGTTGCTGGCGGGAATCGCGGTGACGATCGGACTGGGAATTTATTTTGCGGGCAATGCATTGAAACCCATTAGTCGGATCAATGCACAGGTATCGCTCATTACGGCCCAGAATTTGTCCCAAAAGCTCGACGAGGGGAACCGAAAGGATGAAATCGCTCAGCTTGCGATTAACTTTAATACAGTACTTTACCGGCTCAACAAGGCATTTGAGCAACAAAAAAGCTTCGTATCCCACGCCTCTCATGAGCTCCGGACGCCGTTAGCGGCTTTGAAATCCGAAATCCAGCTCGGACAGCGGTTCAACAAGGATAATCCTGAAATTGAAGAGGTCTTTGCGAACCTGTTTTCGGATACAGAGCGACTGATCAGCATTACCAACAACCTGCTTTTCCTCGCGCGCTCGTACGAGAATATGGGCAACATGAAAATGACGCATATCCATATCGAGGATCTCGCGTTTCTGGCCAAAGAGGAGTTGCTCTCTTCCCACCCCGATTACAATGTGGTAATCGACTACGAGACCATTCCCGAGAATGAAAATCAAACCGTGATCGAAGGCAATGAGGAATTGCTCAAAAGAGTGCTCACTAACCTGCTCGACAATGCCTGCAAGTACTCGTCCGACCATAGCGCGCAGATACTGATCTCCTCCGACGATAAATCATGCATTGTAAAAGTCCGCGACCGAGGCATAGGGATCAGTGAAGAGGACCTTCCGCATATTTTCAATCCGTTTTTCAGGTCGTCCAATGCGACTGAACTTCCCGGATTCGGGATCGGGCTTTCCATTTGCCAGCGGATCGTGGAGTTGCACCATGGCACCATTTCCGTAACCAGCGAGGTCGGCAACGGCAGCGAATTTCAGGTCCAGCTGCACCACATCTGACGCGCCGGTCATTCTAATTTTTTTCTAAGGTTATTTTAAGGCTGGTGTAATACCGGTGTCGGAATATCGCACATTCTAACACGGAAATTATGCGAACCTACCTCACCGGGCTCTTAGTACTCTTGACAACCGCCTTACACGCACAAGATACGCTGCGGCTCTCGATCCGGCAGGCCGACAGCCTGTTTTTGCAAAACAATCTTGAAATCCTGGCCGAAAAGTACCAGATCGACATTGCGAAGTCGATCGAAATCCAGGATAAGCTTTGGAACAACCCCACTTTCGGCGTCGAAATCAGTGCCTATAATCCTTCGCGCGGCGCGCTCGACGTGGGCAGGAACGGCCAGAAAGCATTCACGATCCAGCAGCTTATCACACGCGCGGGCAAGCGCAACAAGCAGGTGGCGCTGGACATGGAGTCGACCCGTAAAACCGAATTTCAGTTCTACAACCTCATCCGCACATTGAAATTCGAGCTGCGGCAAATCTTCTTCGAATCGTATTACCTCGAACGGACGATCGCACTGTACGACAATCAGATCGGAACGCTTACCACGACCGTCAATGCATTCGACAAAGAATATAACCGCAAGAATATCTCGCTTAAAGAAGTGGTACGCCTCAAAGCGCTGCTCTTCGAGTTGACCAATGAGCGGGCCAATATCCTTTTTGAATTGCAGGAAAACCAGCGCGATCTCCGCACTTTGCTGAGCACCGACCGGCCCGTTAAATCGCTCGTCGACAGCACCGAAATCCAGCGCTATCACCTCGATCGCTACAATGTGGCTGCATTGAAAGAAAAGGCATTGCAAAGCAGGGCGGATTTGAAAGTGGCGCAATCGGAGACGAAGCAGGCAGAATTGAATTACACATTACAAAAAGCTTTGGCCAAACCGGATGTGCAGGTAGGCGCCGTGTACGACCAGGCCAGCAATTACCAGAACAACTACTTCGGCTTGAATGCGTCCATTGCGTTGCCCTTCTTTAACCGAAACCAGGGTAATATCCGCGCAGCAAAAAGCAGCATCAGCTACTATAAAACGGCCGAAAATGCCAAACAGAATGCGGTAAGCAACGAAGTCGATGCCGCCGTTCAAAAAGTAGGTATTGCCGATAAGGCTTTCCAAAGTGTCGAAGGCCAGTTCACCGACCAGTTCCAGCTCCTGAGCAACGGTATTTACGACAACTTTCAGAAAAGGAACATCTCGCTGCTGGAATTCATCGACTTCATCGAGACCTACAACGAGAGCATCAAGGAATATAACCGCCTCCAAGCCGACCGCATCAAGGTCTACGAGGAGCTGAACTACGTCGTTGGCGAAGAGCTATTCAACTAACCATTCAAACTGAACATAACTTATTCACGGCATTGCCATTAATGCATTTCCCAATGAAAAATTCACTGTATGTTGTCGTGCTGGCCGCTCTGGCCGTGTGGCTGACCTCCTGCGAAAAAAAGAAGACCGAAAACGACGAGTCGAAGGCATTTATGCTTTCAGATACGATGATGAGCCGCATTAAAATCGATACGGTGCGCACCGAGCCGGTCCGTAACGAGCTCACGCTGGTGGGTAAAGTAGTCCCTGACGAAAATCAGGTCATTAAAGTGTATCCGCTGGTAGGTGGCAATGTGGATGAAGTAGATGTGGAGCTCGGCGATAATGTCCGTAAAGGCCAAAAACTGGCCACGATCCGTTCCGGCGAAGTGGCCGATTTCGAGCGACAGATGATCCAGGCGCAGTCCGATTTGCTCATTGCGCAGAAAAACCTGTCCTCGACCGAAGATTTGTTCGAAAGCAAACTGGTACCGGAACGGGACGTGATCTCTGCGCGTCAGATCGTAGACAAAGCACAGGCAGAGCTGAACCGTATGAAAGAGGTTTTCTCGATCTATGGTTTAGGTAAATCCACCAACTATACGGTAAAATCGCCGATCAATGGCTTCATTATCGACAAAAACGTGAACCGCGGCATGCAGCTCCGCTCGGATAACTCCGAAAGCCTGTTCACAGTCGGCCAGATCGCCGATGTGTGGGTCATGGCCAATGTGAATGAGAGCGACATCCCGCGTGTGAAGCTGGGTATGCCTGCGGAAGTGCGCACGATCAGCTTTTCGGACGAGGTATTCAAAGGGAAGGTCGATAAGATCTACAATGTCCTGGACCCTGATACCAAGGCCATGAAAATCCGCATACAGTTGCAGAATGTAGGTTTCAAACTCAAACCGGAAATGCACGCGACCGTCACGCTCAACTTCGAGGAAGGCGAGCAAATGCAGGCGATCCCATCGCAAGCGGTCATTTTCGACCGCAGCAAGAACTGGGTAATGGTCTACCACAGCCGCACCAAAATCGAAACGCGCCCCGTGGACGTCTACCGTTCCCTCGCGAACACGACGTACGTACGCGATGGTTTGAAGCCCGGCGAAGCGATTATTTCGAAAAATCAATTGCTGGTTTATGACGCGTTGAATGATTGAATTTTGAATGATTGAATGACTGAATGACCGAATAATTGATTTAATGACCGAATGAATGAATGGCTGAATAGGGACATGTGCTTGCCTGAGGACATCTTTCATTCTTAGATTTTATTCGCTCAATCATTCAGCTATCGCTAGTATCCTTGATCATTCACTTATTCAATCATTCAGTCATTCACACATTCAATCATTCAGTCATTCAATCATTCAGTCATTCAGTCATTCAATCATTGACTCATGAACAAATTCATCCGAGGCATCGTGGGCTTTTCGCTCAAGAACCGGTTCTTCATATTCTTCATGACAGGCCTGCTCATCATTTCGGGCATTGTCAGCTACCAGAACACCCCTTTGGAAGCGTTCCCGGACGTGACCAACACGCAGATCATCATCGTCACGCAATGGAACGGGCGCAGTGCCGAGGAAATAGAGCGTTTCGTAACGGTACCGATCGAAGTTGCGATGAATTCCGTACAGCAAAAAACCAATGTGCGGAGCACGACCATGTTCGGTTTGAGCATTGTCAAAATCATTTTCGACGATGGCGTCGAGGATTTTTTTGCACGACAGCAGGTTAACAACCAGCTTCGCACCGTGTCGCTGCCCGATGGCGTGGAGCCCGACGTGCAGCCGCCTTACGGCCCAACCGGCGAGATTTTCAGGTTCACATTACAAAGCAAGGACCGCGACAGCCGCGAACTGCTTACCCTCCACAAATGGGTGATCGACCGCCAGCTCCGCAGCGTGCCCGGCGTGGCCGATGTAGTTGCATTCGGAGGCCGCGACAAGATTTACGAGGTGCAGGTAAACCCTACCAAACTCGTGAAATATAACATAACCCCGCTGGAAGTGTACCAGGCTGTTACGAAAAGCAATATCAATGTCGGCGGGGACGTGATTGAGAAGAATGGGCAGGCATACGTAGTACGCGGAATCGGGCTGCTGAACTCCATTCCCGACATTCAGAACATAATTGTAGAATATGTGAAGGATAACCCGGTCCTGGTGAAGGATGTGGCCGATGTGAAGGAATCGGACATGCCTCGCGTGGGTCAGGTGGGACTCGATGGCAATGACGACGTTGTGGAAGGGATTGTGGTTCAAAGAAAAGGCGAAAACCCGAGCGAAGTACTGGCGCGGGTGAAGGAAAAAATTGAAGAATTGAATACCAAAATCCTTCCTCCCGACGTCAAAATGGTCACATTCTACGACCGCGACAACCTCATCGAGTTCTGTGCGCACACCGTGAAGCATAACCTCGTGGAAGGGATCGTGCTCGTGACCGTGATCGTGTTCATTTTTATGGCCGACTGGCGCACGACCGTCATTGTGTCGATTATCATTCCGCTTGCTTTGCTATTCGCATTTATGTGTTTGAAATTGAAGGGCATGTCGGCTAACCTGCTCTCCATGGGTGCGATCGACTTCGGGATCATCATCGACGGCGCCGTGGTCATGGTAGAGGGAATATTCGTGGCCCTTGATCACCTGGCGCACAGGAACGGCATGGACCGGTTCAACAAGCTATCGAAACTCGGGCTTATCAAACGCACCGGCGGCGAGCTGGGGAAAGCCATTTTCTTCTCCAAGCTCATCATTATCACCGCATTGATACCCATTTTCAGTTTTCAGAAAGTGGAAGGCAAAATGTTTACGCCACTGGCCTACACACTTGGTTTTGCATTGCTGGGGGCATTGCTTTACACGCTTACCCTGGTGCCGGTGCTATGCTCAATTTTGCTGAAAAAGAATGTGCGTGAAAAGAGCAATCCGGTCGTCCGCTTTTTCGACAACACAGTGACCAGGGGATTTGAATGGTGCTATGCGCGCAAAAAACTGAGCGTTATCTTCGCATTTGCATTCCTGGGCGTCACACTCTTCTCCGCCAAATTCCTCGGTACCGAGTTCCTCCCAACGCTCAACGAAGGCGCTTTGTGGGTGGAAGCCAAAATGCCGATGAGCAGCTCCCTGGCCGAAACCACCAAAATGGTGACCACCCTTCGGGCCAAACTGAACGAATTCCCGGAAGTGAATGGGGTATTATCCCAAACCGGCCGCTCCAATGACGGTACCGATCCGTCGGGTTTCTATTATGTGCAAATGCAGGTGAATTTGAAACCGAAAGAAGAATGGAAACGTAAGATCAGCCAGGATGACCTGATCGAGGAAATGGACGCTAAGTTGAAACAGTTCCAGGGCATTAACTACAACTATTCGCAACCGATTATCGACAACGTGGCCGAGGCAGTGGCAGGTATGAATGCAAGTAATGCGGTCAAAATTTACGGTGACGACCTCGAAACCTTGAACAACAAAGCCAACCAGGTGCTGGAAGCGATCAAGAACGTGCCGGGGATCAAAGACGTGGGTATTCTGCGGAATATCGGCCAGCCGGAGATCAGCGTGATCCTGCACGACCACAAAATGGCGCAGTACGGCGTAAGCATTGCCGACGCGCAAGCGGTGATCGAAATGGCGATTGGGGGTAAAACGGCGTCTATTCTGTACGAAGGTGAGCGGAAATTCGACATTCGTCTGCGCTATGAGCAGCAATACCGCCGCACCGTTGACGATATTCAGCAACTGATGGTACCGACGCTCACAGGAGGTAAAATTCCTTTGAAAGAGATCTCAACGATCCGCACCGTTACCGGTCCCGCATTCGTGTATCGTGACAACAATAAGCGCTTTATCGGCGTAAAATTCTCCGTCCGGGAGCGCGACCTCGGCAGTACCATCGCCGAAGCGCAATCGAAGGTGAAGCCTCTGCTTTCTAGTTTGCCGAAGGGTTACTCCGTAAGCTGGTCGGGTGAGTTCGAAAACCAGGTACGGGCTACGGCGCGGTTAGGGCAAGTGGTACCGATCAGCCTGGTAGGGATATTCATTTTGCTGTTCATCATGTTCAGCAATGCCAAAGATGCCGGGCTGGTGCTGATCAACGTGCCCTTCGCACTGATAGGTGGTATCCTCGCTCTGCACGTCACGCATATGAACTTCGGTATCTCCGCGGGGGTAGGTTTTATAGCCCTTTTCGGCCTCTGCGTTCAGAACGGGGTGATATTGATTTCCGTATTCAACAAAAACCTTGCTGCACGAATGACGCTGGACGAGGCGATCAGGGAAGGGGTAAAATCGCGCATCAGGCCGGTGATCATGACGGCGTTGATGGCGGCCATTGGTTTGCTACCCGCGGCAGTTTCCACAGGCATTGGTTCCGAAACCCAGAAACCGTTGGCAATCGTGGTAATCGGCGGATTGATCACCGCCACCGTGCTCACGCTATTAGTTTTCCCGATCATTTACGGCTTCTTCAACCGGAAAATCAAGGTTTCAAAATATACATGATCTTTCAGCCTGAGTAGACCGGGCCGCCGGACGGTCGAAGTGCATAACGATCGTTGGAACGACCACGTTCGAACACGCTATTTGCAGGCCTCTGGCCGGTCTCGACCATCCGACCGGCCAGAGGCCTGCTCATATTTTCCCACTACCCTGGTTCAGATTGGAGAAATCATAGCCGATGTGGAACACATAGCGGAGTGAAATCCCGAAGTTCCAGCCGGAACCATCGCCTTCAATCCGCGCACGCTCCGTTTCCACGCCGTTCACTTTGTATATCAGGTCGGTAGTGAGAGAATTACCCATCCCCCATTGTTTACGGGCAAAAAGCGACATATCGATCGATTTCGCTACCTTGATCACATACTCGGCCGACGCTTCCACAAGGCCTGTCATGGATTTGGCAATGCGTGTGTCACTCGACATGAACAGGGTGTCCACTCCCTGCCGGCGTCCCTTTTCGCGGTAGCCCGAGAATTCCATGTAATCTTTTGATTTACCCGAATTAGGTACCAGCCCCGCGCCTGCGCTGATCCAGAATGCCGATTTACGAACACAAGGTCTCCCCCAAAGCAGCCGCATTTTTCCGCGTACAATCAGGCTGTTTTTATCGTTTTCCATCTGATATTTCAGGGGATTATCTCCGTAGATCATCAACACATTATGAATAGCCGAGCGATCGTATTCCAGCTCTACATTCCATTGTTCTTTGAAAACCCACCCAGCGGTCACACCCCAAGCCGAAACCGTCGGTGACTCGGTACCTATCAATTCGTCAAAATCGTTGTCGATCGTGTTTTTATCGTTCCGTACAAAACCACTCACGCCCACATACCAGCGGTCATGGACCTTCACATCGCCAAATTTCTTGAGAAACGATTCGGTATTATAGGGCTTGGCACCAATAGGCCTCGTGTAGCTTTTGCGATAGTAATCCGCATCCTGGGCCCGGGTCTGGAGAAATGCGGCAAAGAAGAGGATCGTAAAAATGGATTTCATAGAAGTGCTCCTTTTTTCTCTCCTTACGCGCGCTCAGGCCCGATCGTTGCATGAAAATGCTCCACTAATGAAGCTGAAAGCAATTACTTGCCAGTCTGGAAACTGATGGTAAAAGTAGTGCCCACGCCCAGCTGTGACTGCACTTCGATGCGTCCGTGGTGTGCATGGATAATGCTCATAGTCGTGGATAACCCGATGCCCATTCCATTATTTTTTCCGGTAAAATAGGGTTCGAATATCTTGTCCATATGCTCCTCGCTAATCCCCGAGCCATTGTCGACAAATATTACCTGAATGTGGTCTCCATGGTTTCTCGTTGCGATCCGGAGTATGCCCCGGTCCTCTTCCATGGCCTCGATAGCATTGGTAATGAGGTTCAGGAAAGCCATTTGCAGCGAAACCCGGTCGAGCGGTAATGCGAGCTCTTCATCAGCAAACTCGTTGACGATCTGAATCCTCTTGAGCTGTACGCGGTCGAGCGCGGCACTGATGGCCTGGCTCAACACCGAATGTACCGAACTTTCTACCAGTTCGATATCCTCCGAAGAGGACGGCTGCAGCAACTGGGTAATGAGGTCATTAATGCGCGTGCAGTTTCGCTTGATAATCTGTGTGTAGAATTTGTGATCCTCGTCGGCGAGCTCCATTTCCAGCTGCTCGGCCGAAAGGTTCACGTTCGTGAGCGGGTTACGTACCTCATGTGCGAGCATGCGCACGAGCCTGCCGGTCACAGCCATTTTTTCAGAAAACAGTCTTTCCTTTTCCGACTGCTTCCGGGCGGTCATATCGTGCAACCGGCCCTGGATATAGGGATGGTCGTCATCCACTTCCACCGATGCGGAAAACAGACAGTACTTCTTATCGGCGTCTTTGGTCAGCAAGCGCACTTCATGGTCATGAATAGGCTGGTCGGCAATGTCTTTCCAGCGCGCTGCAAACAGGAGATCATCTACCAGTTCAGTAATTTTCTTCTCCCTCAACTGCTCGCCCGAATAGCCGGTGAGAATGCTCGCAGCTTCATTGAAATCAATGATATTACCTTCAAGATCGCTGATAAACAAGAAATCATTTGATTCTTCGAACACCCGGCGGTAGCGCCGTTCGCTATGGCGCAGCGCTTTCAAAACCGAAGTACGTTCCAATGCATACCGGATACTTCGTTCCAGTTTCTCGGCGTCCAGTTCGCTCTTGATCAGGTAGTCTGCCGCTCCAAGGCGTAATGCTTCGACGGCAATCTTCGTATCACCTTTACCCGTGAGCAGGATAATCGGCTCCTCGCATTCAAAATTGCAGGCGAGCTCGATCAGGTCGATACCCGTATTCTCTCCGAGGAGGTAATCGAACAGGTAAAGGTCGAATTTGTTATTTCTGATCTGGATTTCCGCCTCTTTGAACGTCGCACACCAGGTGATATCGAATTTCCAGTTGACCAGATCCTGAAAATATTCACGGGTCAGGAAATAATCATCCTCGTCGTCATCCACCAACAATACCCTGATCAGTTTGCTATTCATCCCTAGTTCCTGTTACGCTGTCAGATGTCGAATTGTTTCATTTTGTTATAAAGCGTCTTCCGGTCGATATTCAGTAAACGCGCCGCCTTGCTTTTATTGAAATTGACGTCCCGCAGCACCTGCATGATCATGTCGTATTCCGCCTCATTGGCTACGGTTTTAAGGCTTGGCTTGGCGTCATCGCCGTCCACATTATCGGACAGCAGTGATGCCGCCACCGAACTTGCCGCCGGGGCAGGCTCGTCATCCAGGTCTTTCAGGCGTTTGTAATTCACAATCTCGAACGGCAACGCCTTCTCCTCGATCAGTTCGCCATCCGAAAGCAGGGTCGCACGCTTGATCACATTTTTGAGCTCACGCAGGTTCCCCGGCCACGAGTAGTTCAGGAAATCATTTTTAACTTCTTCCGAAAACCCCTTGACATTCTTACCGAGCTCCACATTGGTTGTTTCGAGGAATGCACTGGCAAAAAGCATCAGATCATCTTTACGGTTCCGCAGTGCGGGAACTTCGATCGTGAATTCATTGAACCGGTAGTAAAGGTCTTCCCGGAACTTGCCGTTACGCGCCGAATCGAGCAGCCGCTCGTTACTCGCCACGATAATACGGACGTCCAGATCGATCTCTTTTGAACCACCAATGCGGCGCATTTTACGCTCCTGCACCACACGCAGCAGTGCTACCTGTATTTCATAGGACAGGTTGGATACCTCATCGAGGAACAGCGTACCGCCGTTCGCGAGCTCGAAATGACCAATTTTGGTCTGTAATGCACCTGTAAACGAGCCTTTTTCGTGCCCAAACAACTCGCTGCCGGCCAGCTCCTTTGAAATGGCCCCGCAGTCCATCGCCACAAACGGCATGTCCTTACGTTTCGACCGGTTATGGATTTCCTGGGCGATAGCTTCCTTTCCGGAGCCGCTTTCGCCATAGATAATCACGCTGAAATTTGTTGGAGCCACCAGATCCACCTGGCGGAAAAGGTTATCCGAAATATCGCTGTTGCCCATCACATAGCCCGCTCTTGTCCGTGGCTGACTCTTGCGCGCGGGTTTCGCTGACTCGCCATTGCCGTCGGACGACGCCGGGGCTACATATTGCTGCTCCTCGTTTTGGGAAGCCTCCGCGTCGGCAATGGCCTTCTTTACTGTAACCAAAATTTCGTCGGGGAACAGTGGCTTGGTGATGTAGTCGTATGCGCCCAGCTTCATCACATTCACCGCCACTTTAATATCCGAATAACCGGTAATGATCAGGACGGGCACATTGGGCCTTTTGGACTTAATGGTCGTCAGCAATTCGGTCCCGGTAATATCTCCGAGTCTGAAATCGGTCATGACGAGGTCGGGCGAAATGGATTCTATCAATGCGAGCCCGTCTTTGCCATTCTGGGCTGTTTCTACTATAAAATCATTTTTTGACAAAAAACGCTTCAAAAGGAAGCAAATATCCGCTTCATCATCAACAACAACTATTTTTTTCATGCCGGGTATCAGGGCTTAACTTGTTTGCTTTAAATAGTAACTCTCAACCTCGCGGTAGGTATATTTAATTGCTCGCGGTACTTGGCCACCGTTCTTCTGGCAACGGAATAGCCTTTTTCGGCAAGCATATCTGTAATTTGTTGGTCATTATATGGGTGGCGCTTGTCCTCCTCACTCACAATCTCCCGGATAGCCTCCTGGATCTCCCGGTTCGAAACCTCCGTACCATCCTCATTTGTAACACCTTCTGTAAATAGGTCTTTCAGCAGCACAATCCCGAACGGCGTCTGCACGTATTTATTGGTCGTTACACGAGATACGGTCGAAATATCCATGTCGATGATCTCGGCCACGTCTTTGAGGATCATCGGCCGGAGCTTCTTGATATCGCCAGTTTGGAAATAATCGTATTGCAGCTTCACGATCGCTTTCAGTGTATTCAGCATCGTATTCTCCCGCTGCTTGATGGCATCAATGAACCATTTCGCCGAGTTCATCTTGTTTTTGAGGAACTGGTTGGTAGCCTTATCCTGCTTCTGCTCCGCCATTTGGGTAAAAACCTTGTTCAGTTTCAACGCAGGGCTATTTCCCCAGGTTAGCTGTACTTCAATCTCCCCATCCTCGGTGTACCAGAGCATGAAATCAGGCTTGATGCTTTCATTCACAATGGAATCGTTGCGTAATCCCGACGCCGGCTTCGGATTGAGCGTGGTAATCAGCTGAATAGCCTTTTTCAGGGACTCTTCGTCCAGCCCGGTGATCCGCATGATTTTGTCATAATTCCGTGAACCTAGCTCATCGAAAGCATCCGTAACAATCTTGCAAGCCCATTTCCAGGTCTCGTTCTGGTTCTCCATGCGGTTGAGCTGGATAAGCAGGCATTCCCGCAAATCGCTGGCCGCTATCCCGGGTGGGTCGAGCTGTTGGATGATTTTCAGCATTGTGTTCACTTCGTCGGTATCGATAAACATGCTGTTCGCAAATGAAATATCGTCCGCAATCACATCGCTTTCCCTCCTCAGAAAACCGTCCTCGTCGAGCGAATCGAGGATGAAGTCGGCGATTAATTGCTGGCGTTCATCCAGTTGCAGAAAGTGTACCTGCTGTTTGAGGTCGTCCCTGAACGAGATGGCCTCCACCATCGGGCGGGTATATAATTCGTTGTCAGCCGACTGGTTGTTTGCATACGTTTTATAGTCCGGAATGTCGTCGTCGCGAAACTCATCCCAGTCGTAATAATCTTGGACGGAATTATCTTCATTACCCGACGAATTATCCGATTCGTCGAATTCTTCCGGCGCATCTTCCGACGTACTCTCTTCCTTCCCCTCTTCCAGTATAGGGTTTTCTTCCAGTTCTTCCTTAATTCTTTGTTCAAGCTCCATTGTAGTCAGGTGCAGTAAATTCAGCATCTGAATTTGCAAGGGAGAGTATTTTAAAGTCTGTCTCTGCGTCTGCGTCTGTCTTTGCATATAGCAACTAAGGGTAAAATTTACATTCTCTTGATGCTTTAAATTTACGACTCTTTATCCAATCTTGCCTCAACAGAGAAGTGCGTTACCGAAGATTGCGTAGTTATTTCCACATACTGAGTATTATAATTCAGAATGTAGAGCTAATCCCCATTCAAAAACGCCTCCGCGGCCACTCCAGCCAGCTTTTGAAGTCTCGCAATAGTAAGGCAGAATATCTGGTGCACATCCGGCAGTACCTGCTCACCATCTGCTTCATCTGGCTGAAAATCAAAAGATATCGTATCTTCAAATGGGTTCCGGTTTTCGTTTCCCCGATATTACACTGCCGTCGGTACGAGGCCTAACATACGAAAACCACAAAATACAGAATGCAAAACCCTTGCCTACTTCTATAAACGACGAGACCCTCCGCCGGGGAGGGTCTCCTATCTGGTGCGGCCCGGTCATGCCGGCTGCAAAGGTTTTTCGTCGGTCGCACTCTTGACCCAGTACAAGCCTTTGAGCAACAATTCACGTCCTTGCTCCACGCCATGCTTCATAATCACTTTTTCGATCAGCAGCGGCGCGAGCAGATTGAACGGCATAGGAAGCCGCCTTAATGCGGTTCTTCCCAACAAGGCACCTAATCCCACTTCCACGCCCCGGCCTGCAATGCCGTCGGGGCCGGCTGCCATCAGGTCCTTGAAATAGTCGACCGTCTGGGAAGCGGTTCCCTTTTTCTTTTGCGACTTTGTCAGATCACCCTTTGGTTCCATAGCTATTCCGGTCAAATGTTTCCTACCTGTTCACGGGCGACGTCTGCATATGCCTCCCCTTCCTTTTTCAACTGGTCGGCGGCATCGGCAGCTTTCGCCTTACTTTTTTCCAATGCCGCTATCAGATCGCCCGCCAGCTCATTGGTTTTCTTTTTCAATTTTTTGATTGTTTTCTTACTATCCTCCGGTGCCAGCAATAAGCCGATAACGGCACCGGCCACTGCCGCTGTTACTATCCCAAAAATGATTTTGTTCGTTGACATAACACACTTGTTTTAATGTGGATCATTTCGTTTCACCCAGAACCGCCGCAAATCCTGTACCAATCAGAATGACCCGTGCGGTCCGTGGATGGCAGGATTATTGCTTTTACTACCCGAAAATACCTCCGCTACCAATGGCTGAAATTTTTACTTCTCACACAGCGCTATGAAAATTGTTATTATTGAAGATGAACGGGATCTGGGAGTGTTGATGCGCAATTTTCTAGTCAGGCAATTGAATATTAAAACCCCCGACGGCAACGTCAGGGTGGTGGCTTCATTGATGGAAGGCATTGATTGTATCCGGGACATGCGTCCCGATTGGATATTCATAGACAACAACTTACCCGACGGAAAGGGTATACAGGCAATCCGGCAAATACGGGACGTACACCCGGGCAAACGTGCAAAAGTGGTGATGATGAGCGCCATGACGAACCTAAAAGAAGAAGCATTTAGGAACGGCGCGGACTTTTTCCTCGATAAACCCATAAGCTTTGTAGAAGTCAAGAATATCTTCACAAAACCTGCAAACGAAATCTGAGCTTTACGGCGCCTGGCATCACAACAAATCGTGGAAATACTTGCCTCAATTGGGGACTTACCCTGGTTGTCCGTAGAAAATATTGCTCAAAGCGGCCTTTTCGTACTGTTCAATCGTAGTTAACTTCTAAAACAGCACAGGACATTTTGTTCCTGACCTACCCTTACGGCCCGGCATTTTCACCTTCTGACTGCGGTAGCGCACATGCTTCTTCCTCTCGGTATCTATTTTCTTTTTCTCGTAGGGAACGAGCTTGAAATCATATTCAGGGATGAAATAATCTTCCTTATACTCCGCCACAGGCAAAGGCATATAGTGGCGTCCCGGGAAACTTAGTACGTCGTATTCATAGTCGTACAGATAGATGGTCACGAAACCGTCACGACTATATTTGATGCCGATGTCGGAAAAAGGACTGTTTTCATCCGAAGAAGCAACGAGCCGCATTATTTCCTTCTGCTTACCTTTCATGAGCACCGACATATTGTACTGGAAAACGCGGTGCAGCGAGTCGATCTGAATGGCGATACCGAGATAGTACTTCGCATCTTTGAGCCGCTCCTGGCCTGCATACATTACGGCTGTATTGTTCAGTGCACTCTTGTCCTGGTAAGTCTGGTAGCTCAGTTTCGCGTCGTCGTATCGTTCCATATACCGGTACACATTCCCCTGGTTCACATTATAGAACTTTCGGCCAGGTGCGGCCGCCATAGCAAGTTTGAAGTCTTCGAATGCGCCATCGTACCGGGCGTTCGCTTCATTTACCTGGTGTTTCTGAGAATGCCGGTTACCAATGTAGGCCTGCACAATCCCGTGATTGTTGTGCAGGAACGGTAACTCCGGCTTTTCGCGAACAAGGCTATCGAATAAGGCCATCGATTTATCAAGCTGATCGTTTTCCAGCAGCACGATCCCCCAGCCGTTTTGTGCATTCACATTCGACCGGTTTAGTGAAATGGCCTTTTTAAATACCTGATAACCTTTTTTGTACATATCAAAATGCAGCAGCAAGTTGCCATAGTTGCTCCACATCAGGTCGTAACCCTGTTCATACTGCAATGCTTTCGCCAGATACTGGCCTGCGTCAGAAAACCGTTTCTGGTCGATCATGATGCTGCTTAATCCTGCCAGGGCCTCGTAACGTATTGGATCGAGCTTAATCGCCTTCTGAAAGTCCTCCTGCGCCTCAGCGCTCTTTTTCAGGTAGTATTCCGAAAAAGCTTTTGTAACAAAAAGGTCTGCGAAGAACTTGTTGCCCTCATTCAATGCCTTTTCCCCTTTCTTGAAGTCCTTTAATGCGAGATCATACTTCTTTTGCCCGTAATGGGCCACCGCGCGGCCCAGGTAAGCAGGCAAATAGGTCGAGTCCTTCTTGATCGCCCTGTCGAAAAGGCTGAATGCGGTCTGATATTCATGCTTGCTAAGATGGGTATTCGCGATGCCGGACAGTAAAGAAGGCGTCTCGCGTTTCAAAGTCGATGCAAGTTTGTAGTACCGCTGTGCTTCGCTGGTCTGTTGCAGACCGTAGCACGCATGCGCCATTCCGAGATAGGCATCGCCGCGAAATGTGCGGTCGTCGGTTTCGAGGTACTTTTCAAAAACGGCCTTCGCCATTCCGAACTGATTGAGTGAAAGCAGCGCGTTCGCGTAGCGTATCTGCGCTTTCGGGTGTGTACGCGCTACTTTCTCGAAATCCTTCACCGCCCGTTTCTCGTTGCCCGTGCGCATGAGGATATCGCCCCGTTGCAGGCGGTAAGCCATTTCGTCCTTCTGGCGAATCGCCGCCGTGAGCTCATCTACCGCCTCTTCCATCCGGCCGCCGTACTTATGCACCATGCCCAGGTTGAAATTCCATTTACCGCCTGTGCTTTTCGCGGAATTATCGGTGGCGTACCTTGCCGCCTCGTTGTATCGTTTCTGCTTACCGAGCGCGACGAGAGTATTCACAGTAGCCGCGGTGCCGCCGGGAGCGTCGAAGAAATCTTTACGCGCCGCATCGTATTTACCCGATAGCATCGCAAAAAGGCCGCGGTTATAATGCAGATGCGGATCGAGCTCGGCCAAATCCAGCGCTTCCATAATGTGTAATGCTTTTTGGTAATTGCCGGAAAGCGCAAGGATCACCGCCTCGTTGTTCATGCGCTGCACGGAATCGGAGGGTTGAAAGGCTTGCTTGTGGTAGGCAGCATAAGCGGCCTGCAAATTGCGCACACCGCGTTGGTATTCCTCGCCGCGCAATAACGCAGGATTATTTTCTTCGAATGACTTGTTAAAAATAGGTAGAAGTTCTTTGACAAGTCCTTGGCACTCACTAAAATCCTGCGCTGAGACCTGCCGCGGCGCTAACACCGTCAACATCAGCAACATACCTGTCATTACAAGTAGGTGGATTTTCTGTACCATAGGGGTGCTTAATGGTTCAAAAGCCCCTAACCTACAAGTAATCAGGGAAAATTACAATTATTGCTTAGACCGTTTGATAAATTTCGGTTAAAATATAATTTTTTAAATAAATAACATCATTTTAAGTAAACTACTGGTGATTAAAGTTGCACGGAAGCCAGAGCGTCGATAAACACCTTTTTATCGTTAACCAAAACCGTCAGAGCACGTTCCGAAAGGTTTTCAATGAAGACCGCCTGTTTCGAGACAGATACTTTCAGCAAAATACCCCTGAAACCGATCCGGAACGAATATTCTTTCCATTGCTCTGGAATGTAGGGTTTGAACGACAGCAGGCCGTCAGTCACCCGTTGTCCGGCAAAGCCTTTTACTATGCTCATCCACGTGCCGGCCATCGAAGTAATATGCAGACCGTCCTCAGTGTCGTTGTTGTAATCGTCCAAATCCAGGCGAGCGGTACGCAAGTACATCTCATACGCCTTTTCGCGCAAGCCTAACCCCGCCGCGAGGATCGAATGGACGCACGGCGATAATGACGATTCATGGACGGTCATCGGCTCATAGAACTCGAAGTTGCGGCGAATGGTGGCGGCGTCGAATTCATGTTCGAAGAAATAAAGGCCCTGCAAAACATCAGCCTGCTTGATAAAACATGACCGTAGGATCCTGTCCCACGACCACCGCTGGTTAATGGGGCGCTGGTCGGCAATGTCGGCGACGGTCAGTAGTTCCTTATCCAGGAAACCCTGCTGCTGCAAATACACCTGCCTGTTTTCATCAAACGGATAATGCATATTGTCGACGATGTGCTTCCAGTCCGCAAGTTCCGTGTTAAGTTGCAAGTTGGTTTTGAAAATCAGCTCATTCAGCTTGCGGGAATCTTCTTTCCATAGCTTGTCGATGACTTCCAGCGTGTAGCGCAGCGTCCAGCAAGCGATGTAGTTGGTATACCAGTTGTTATTGACATTGTTTTCATACTCGTTCGGCCCGGTTACGCCCAGCATCACATACTGTCCCTTATCCTCCGACCAGTTGATCCGCTGCTTCCAGAACCTCGAAATCCCGATCAGCACTTCCAGGCCCCATTCTTTGACATAGCTTTCATCCCCCGTGTAGCGGGTATAATCGTAAATGGCATACGCAATGGCGCCGTTCCGGTGAATTTCCTCAAACGTGATCTCCCATTCGTTATGGCATTCCTCCCCGTTCATAGTCACCATCGGATAAAGCGCGGCGCCGTCGGTGAAACCCAACTTTCCGGCATTCTCGATCGCTTTTTCCAAATGCTTGTAACGGTAAATGAGCAGGTTACGCGCCACTTTTTCGTCCGCCGTAGAAAGGTAGAACGGAATACAATAGGCCTCGGTGTCCCAGTAAGTACTACCGCCATATTTCTCCCCGGTAAAGCCTTTGGGCCCGATGTTCAGACGCTCGTCCTCACCGGTATAAGTTTGTCCCAAATGGAAAATATTGAACCGGATACCCTGCTGGGCGGCCACATCGCCGGCAATGGTGATGTCGTTCTTCTCCCATTTGCCCGCCCACACCTGCACTTGCTCCGCGTACATGCGATCGAATCCCTTTTCGGCAATGCGGGCAACGTAGGCTTTCGCTTTCGGTACGAGTTCATCGTGCGGGTAGTTGGCCGATGAGAGGTTTACGGCATATTTATAAACAGTAACCTCCTGTCCTTCCCGCACTTCTAGCTGCACGGTACCCGCCACATATTTTTCCCTTGAAGCGAGTTGAACGGTACCGGTTACAGGCATACCATTCCGTTTTACATCAAACTTCATCCCAGTCGCGACGCGGAACTGCTCCACCTGGTAAGGATTGCTTTTCGTTTCGAGCACGAGATAACCTTCCTGCCCGTACGCCTCATGCGCGATGCCGTTCCAGAACGATTCATCATAGTTGGAATCCCGGTTGCGGATGTGGCCGTCGAGGAATGGAGTAATACTAAAATAATCGGTAAAATTGAGCGGCACCATGCTGTAACTAATGGCGCCGGCCTCGTCGTCGGCCATGCTGCAAAAGCGTTTGGAATGAATGCGCAGCTTCCTTCCGCCCGACAGCGTCACCGTCGCGGTACGTTCCAGCACACCTTCTTTCATATTGAGCACACGACGGAATTCGTCGATTTTGCAGGTATTCAAATCGAGCAATTCTGTACCGACGCGAATCTCGATGCCCGTCCAGTTGCAGGCATTGAGTACTTTGGCAAAATAGTTGGGATAACCGTTCTTCCACCAGCCTACCCTGGTTTTATCGGGAAAATAAACGCCCGCGACGTAGTTTCCGAGCAGTGTTTTGCCTGAATACCCTTCTTCTAAATTACCCCGCTGACCCATCCGGCCATTGCCGAGGCTCATAAGGCTTTCCGTAATTTCGTTGTGTTCGGGGTGAAAACCTTCTTCTACAATGCACCATTCATCGTGCGTGATGTAATTCTTCATATGTTTTCCAATTGAGGCAAACCAAAATTTTCAAAACCGGCGATCACGATATCGGCTTCGGTCAGTACCGATGCTTCCCCCACGCCCACAGCGAGCATACCGGCCGCTTTCGCGGATTCGATACCCGCAACGGCGTCCTCGAACACCGCACAATACGCGGGTGACACATTCAGATCGGCCGCACCCATCAAAAACACCTGCGGATCCGGCTTGCCTTTGGTGATACGGTTGCCATCGACGATCGTATCGAAATAATGCAGCATATCAATCCTTTCGAGAATGACCTTTGCATTCTTGCTGGCCGAGCCGAGGCCGCTGGGGATACCATTCCGTTTCAACTCTTCCAGAAAATGGCGCACGCCGGGTAACGCATCGTCTGGCGTCATTTGCATGCAAAGTTCCAGGTAACGCGCATTTTTGGCAGTGGCTCTGCGAAGCTTCTCTTCGTCGGACAATGTAACTCCGCCGATCGACAGCACGATTTCGAGCGATTCCATGCGGCTGATGCCTTTCAGGCGTTCGTTTTCTTCACGCGTAAGGTCGAAACCGAGGTCCTGCGCCATTTCGCGCCAGGCGATGTAATGGAATTGGGCGGTGTCAACGATTACCCCGTCGAGATCAAAAAGGCAAGCTTGTATTGAGGGCATATCATTTCAAATTTAATATCTTGCAAAATAGTAAAAATTAGCAATTTGCTGCGTCAGGGCCGAAATACGGGCTATCCGGTGTCACCACGCCGCGCTGCAAGCTTTCCCAGAACATTTAGAACCCCCAAAAAAATGCCCGCCGTCAACAAGGACAAATTCATTATATACCAGCTACTTACACGCCTCTTTGGCAATCAGAACACAACCAACAAGGTCTACGGGACGATCGAGGAGAACGGGTGCGGGAAGTTTAATGACATCGACGACACTGCGCTGGCCGCATTGAAGGATTTCGGTGTGACCCATCTCTGGTACACCGGCGTGCTCGAACATGCCACGCTCACCGATTATTCGGAATACGGCATTAATCCCGATCATCCGCTGATCGTGAAAGGCATTGCCGGCTCTCCTTATGCAGTGAAGGATTACTATGATGTGGATCCCGACCTCGCCGTGGATGTGCCCAAGCGGATGCAGGAGTTCGAAAACCTTATTATCCGCACGCACGCGCACGGGCTGAAAGCGATTATTGATTTCGTCCCCAACCACGTTGCGCGCCAGTACCATTCGGATGTGCGGCCTGAGGGTGTGAAGGATTTCGGTGAGGACGACGACAATACAGTCACTTTTAGTCCTTCCAATAACTTTTATTATATTCCAAACCACGATTTCGTCGTACCGGAAGGCCACCAGCCGCCGCTGCCGGTAACGACTCCCTACCACGAACGGCCCGCCAAAGCGACGGGCAACGATGTTTTCCAGGCCCAACCCAGCCAGTTCGACTGGTACGAGACCGTCAAGCTAAACTACGGCGTCGATTACCTCAACGGCCGGTCGCTCCATTTTGACCCTATTCCTTCCACCTGGCTTAAAATGCGCGACATTCTTATTTTCTGGACGCGCAAAGGCGTGGACGGTTTCCGGTGCGATATGGCCGAAATGGTGCCTGTCGAGTTTTGGGGCTGGGTGATTCCGGAAGTGAAAAAGGAAAACCCCTCGGTCATTTTCATTGCCGAGATCTATAATCCATTCGAATACCGCAATTACATTTATACAGGTCAGTTCGATTACCTATATGACAAAGTTGGGCTGTACAATTCGCTGCGGCGGATGATCGAGGGGCATGGAAGCGCTTCGGATATTACACGCATCTGGCAGCACGAATCGGGCGATTTCAGTGAGCATATGCTCCGCTTCCTCGAAAACCACGACGAACAGCGCATTGCATCCCGGTATTTTGCGGGAAACCCATGGACCGCATTGCCCGCGATGGTACTGAGCGCCACGCTCCACACAGGCCCGCTGATGCTCTATTTCGGACAGGAACTCGGCGTGGACCCTACCCAGCAGGAAGGTTTCCAGGGCGAGGACGGCCGCACGACTATTTTCGACTACTGGGGTGTACCCGAAGTCCAGCAATGGGTCAATGGCGGCCAGTTCAACGAAGAGCTCCTTACCACCGAGCAAAAGACGTTGCGTCGGTTTTACAGTAACCTCAATGCATTTGTGCTTAAAAACGAGGCGGTATATGCAGGCGGATTCTATGATTTGCAATATGTAAATATCAACGGACAGTCGTTCAACTACGACGGGAATATCATTTTCAGCTATCTGCGGCATACCGACGATCAAAAAATGTTGTTCGTATACAATTTTCACGAGTCTCTTACCGTAGAAACGCTGATCAAAGTGCCGCAGGATGTATGGACGAACGTGCTGAAACTGGGCAATACCGGCGATTATAAATTGAAGCCCGTGTTCCCGGTTGAAGTGCCTCTGGTACAGCTGCGCACAGCCGACATTACTTCTACGGGAGTGCACATCGAACTTCCCCCGATTTCGGCATTTGCGTTCGAGATCGTGCCGAAGTAACCCCATTGCAAGCCCTTCTGCCGTTGCAAAAGGGGCTTTTGATCATTAATTTTACATTATCCACGAATTTGTGGCTATTCTATCGTGGCAAGTTTTTTGTCTTTAACGTACCCTGGTTTTAAAGAAATTCAAGTATGATCCGATTTGTAGTGCTTTCCATTTTGTTGCTGGGTTCTGTTGCCTCTTTCGGGCAGGCCAGCCTGCAAAAGACTTTTGTGCAGAAAATGGAGCTGCCCGCCAGTCCGGATATCGGCACGCAGGTCCTGCGCATGAGCGAGTCGTTCCTGGGCACGCCTTATGTCGCCGGCAGCCTGGAAGGCAACCCTACCGAACGGCTGGTATGCAAGTTCGACGGGCTGGATTGTACGACATTGGTAGAGAGCGTGATCGCGCTGGCCGTTGCCAAAACCGAAAATGCGACTTTTGACGAATATAAAAATGAGCTGACACGCCTCCGGTACCGCGACGGCGTAATCGACGGATATCCTTCGCGGCTGCATTACATCCTCGACTGGCTGTATGAAAACCAGAAACGCGGCCGCCTCGAAGACATTACTTCCAAGGTGGGCGGGGTACCTTTCAACAAGGAAATCAATTTCATGACTACCCATGCCAATTTGTACCCGTCGCTAGCTGCCAGTGAAGTGTACGAAAAACTGAAAGAACAGGAGGCGGTGATCAACTCCAGAGAGCACAGCTACATTCCCAAAAGCGCGATTCAAAAAGCCGAACCCATGCTGCACGATGGCGACATTGTTGCATTCACGTCGTCGGTGGAAGGACTGGATGTGAACCATATGGGCATTATTTCGAAAGTGGGCAGCCGCGCTTACCTGATCCACGCGTCGCTCACGGGCAAAAAGGTGATCATGACGAATGTTCCGCTGGCCGAATACGTGGCATCCGTCCCGAAACATACGGGTATGATCGTGGCCCGTCTCAACGATATCTGAACCGTGAATGGATTTAACCGAACTGATTAACTACCGGAATTCACCCTGGCTGTTGCTTTTGCTGGCGGGCACCATTGGATTGGTCATCAGCATTATCATCATCAGTCTGATTAAAATAACCGCATCCAGGAAAGAGTGGACCGTGGTGCACGCAATCCGTGAAAATCTCACCAGCGTGCTGCATTTCTTCGTACCGATCGTACTCATTACGGCGGCGGCCAAAACCTATTCCTACTCCAACCCGCAATACGACTGGGTTTTCGCATTGAGCAAAACCGCGCTCATTGGCATCACGACCTGGCTCATGGCCCGGATTGTGATCATCGTCGAAAAAATCCTGATCGCCAAGCTCGATTTCAATACGCCCGACAACAACCAGGCGCGGCGGCTTTTTACCAAAATCAAGTTTATCAAGCGTATTGTGGTGATCATGGTGGTGACCATTGGCGTTTCGATACTGTTGCTCAGCTTCGACAGCGTGCGGCAATATGGCGTCGGGATCCTTACGTCGGCCGGTATTGCGTCGGTAATCATCGGTTTCGCGGCGCAAAAGTCGCTGGCAAACCTGATGGCGGGAATTCAGATCGCATTCACACAGCCAATCAAAATCGATGACGTAGTGATCGTGGAAGGCGAATGGGGCCGCATCGAGGAGATCAATCTGACCTACGTGGTGGTCAATATCTGGGATTTAAGGCGCATTGTACTGCCCATTACCTATTTCATCGAAACGCCCTTCCAGAACTGGACGCGTAATGAAAGTGCACTGACCGGTGCAGCATTTTTTTACCTCAATTACCACACCCCCGTTGACAAGCTTCGGACGAAATTGAAAGAAATCCTGGAAGCTACCCCGCTTTGGGATGGTCGCGCGTGGGCATTGCAGGTGACGGACACGCAGGGACAACTGATGGTGGTGCGGGCGCTGATGTCGGCACGTAATTCCAGCGAGACCTTCGATTTACGCTGCCTGGTACGCGAAAAATTGATAGAATATATCGTACAGGAACATCCCGAGGCATTACCCGCAACCCGCGTGGAAGAGACTACGCAGACGAAATTCAAAGTCTCCGAAACGGGCATATAAAAATTGGCCTCCGGAAGATCCGAAGGCCAGTCTTTTCTTACTACTCACCTAACTCAATTTAACTCAATACAGTTTTTCTTCGATATTTTGATCCGTTCGTTTCCGCATCGTAACAGGCACCGCTTCGGGATTCAAAAAGGGAAATCACAGCCTGCAAGAAACGGGGAATACCAACGAGTGAAAGCTATTGAAATGCCTGATGGCACGCATAAATCAGAACGTGCGATTTACATTACAAAAGAGCTTTTCCGTTGTTAAAGAGGCATTAACGCTGAATTAAAAACGAATTAAAAAGGCGGGAATTTCAAAATGAAGGTCGTGCCGGTGCCTAGTGCAGACTCCACTTCGATGGTCGCGCCCTGCATGTTGATAATGCGCTTGGTGAGTGCAAGACCAATGCCATAGCCTGCTTTACTGATCGTGGATTGACTGCGATAGAAGGTATCGAAAATATAAGGTAGCTCTTCCCGGGCGATGCCGATGCCCATATCACGGAAATAGACGATTATCAGCCGGTTTTTGATTTCTAAAAAAACATTGCAGGTCTTGTCCGGCGAGTACTTGCAGGCATTGTCCATCAGATTCAGGAACGCCGTCCTCAGCAGACTCTCATCCCCGAAACGCTTCAATTGCTCCTCGTCGTCGGGGATTTTATCATAATGAATATGCACCTGATAGCCCGGGTTTTTCTGCTGTACCGAGCCTTTTGCCTGCCATAGTACCTCGTCGATCCTGATCTTCGAAAATGTTACCCTAAATGCATTCTCCTCGGTCCGTGCGAGTTCGAGGAGGCGGCTTACGAGCTCGTTCATTTCCTTCGCTTCGGACCAGATACCTTTCAACGCATCCTGGTAATCGGCCGGCGAGCGCTCTTTCATCAAACTCAGCTCGGCCTCGCTCATGATGAGCGCCAGGGGCGTACGCAGCTCATGCGAAGCGTGTGAGACAAAGTTTTTCTGGGCGACGAAAGCGATTTCGAGCCGGGTAAGCATCTGGTTGAACGTTTCGGCCAGCAATGCCAGCTCGTCCTTCTCCCGCCCTACCCGCACTTTTTCATGCAGATTTCCTGCTGAAATATTATTCACCTGATCGATAATGTCGGCCACGGGCTTGATGGCATCATTGGAAAATTGCCATCCGGCAACGCCGACGAGCACCATCGACAACAGCCAGCCTACCAGCAGGATTTCGCGGAGGCGGTTGAGCTGGTTCATGCCCAGGTAATCGTTCGCGATCACCGCCACGACCCACGGCTTCCGGTGGTCCTGCAAAATGTGCCGGATGATGATTACCTCCTTCTTCTGATGCTTCGTATGGATCTCCTTCCCGGCGCGCGCCTCGGTAAGCATCGGCTTGGAAAGCCTGAAATGCTCCTTCCCGCTGACAAATATGACCGAATCGGAGCCATCGTAAATCGTGATTTCTTCGTCGAGCAGGATGGTTTTGTTCTCCTTCTCGATCTTTTCGATGTCCGCTTTGCTGATACCGTGGCTGGCCTCCACGAGCTGGGCGATCGTCTGGCCGCGCTCGTTCAGGAAGGAGTAGAACTGTGTTTCGCGGTATTGGTCGTAGAAAAAGTAAATAGCAACACAAAACAGCGCCATAATGGAGCCTACCAGCAAGGTAAACAGCAGCGTCAGGCGCGATTTGATGTTCATTCTTCCTTGAAAATGTAACCCATGCCGACTACCGTGTGAATCAGCTTGGTAGGATAGTCTTTATCAACCTTTTTGCGCAGGAAATTGATGTATACATCGATCACATTCGTACCTGTATCGAACCGGATGTCCCACACCTGCTCGGCGATGTCCACACGCGAGACCACGCGCCCACGGTTACGCATGAGGTATTCGAGCAATGCGAACTCTTTGGCGGTGAGATCGATCCGGTTGCCGCCGCGCCTGGCCACCTTTTCGTCGAGATTCAGTTCGAGATCTGCGAGGGTAAGTACCTGACTGGATTGCTCACGGGCGCTGTTGCGTTGCGAAAGCACCTTGATCCGCGCAATCAATTCGCGGAACTCGAAAGGTTTCACCAAATAATCGTCGCCACCGGCTTCGAAACCATCGAGTTTGTCATCGATCGTGCCCAATGCGGTCAGAAACAGGATCGGGGTCGTGAGGCCGTCGGCGCGGAGCTGCTTGGCGAGGTCGTAGCCGTTGAGCAGCGGCAGGTTTACATCCAGAATGATCACATCGAACCGGTAGTTGGAAGCCATTTTCTTACCGACTTGTCCGTCATAAGCCAGTTCCACTTCCCACGACTGCTCTTCCAGGCCCCTTTTCAGAAAGCCTGCGAGTTTCGGTTCGTCTTCAACGATTAGTATTTTCATAGAATGATCAAGCGGTTTAAAGTGCCAAATGTTGCACAGATTTTTGCTTAAAAAAAGGCTGCCCGAAATATCGGACAGCCTTTTTGTCTATATCCACACCATTGGAACGTTGGCATTTCTCAACATCCCACGTTCCATTATAATGCAAAATATAAAATTTAAATTATAAACAATAGGTAGTTGCCTATTTTTGCAAAATTTCATGTAAGTATCAGTAATAGTCTGCGGAATTGTCATAATCCGAACGGTCGCCATATGCGCCGTAATCATCATCTTCTTCCAGACGCATGGCCTTTGCTGCTTTTTTAATGAGTCCGATCTGGCCCGCGTGGTAAACGTCGTGCTGGATTACGCCGTGGATTAATGTATAGTAAGAGTAATCACGGCCCGGTACAAATTCTTCCAGGAAGCTGTCGTCTTCGATCTTTTCGAGTTCCGACACCAGTTCTTCTTGTGAAAGGCTCAATTCCATCTGGATTGCCTCCCATTCAAACTCGTCGACCACCGGAAATTTCTTCCAGTCCTTATCCTGCGTTTTAATATCGAACTCCGCATCGCCCTGCAACTTCCGGACCGCAAAAATGCGCCAGGTGGTCATGTGATACACGATTTCGGCGATAGAATGCGTATTGGCGCTCAGACGCGCCTCCGCGATTTTCGGGGTAACGTCGCGCAACGCTTCTACTACCGACGGTCCATACCACGCCTCTTCGCTTTCGTAGGTGTCGTTAAGTACATCTATAATTCTTAAAATCTCTTCTTTTGCTTCCATATGATTAGATTAAACAGCTGCAAATTTACGGGGATTCGGATGAAGATTGTCCAATTGTGTTTTCAATATTAAAGAGACATTTTACCGGCTTCCATACTCTCCTGATCGTCTGCGGGAAACGGCAGCGTTCCAACCAATCGCGGCGCGATACCGTCACCAAGTAGTTGATGAGTTTAGAGTATATGAGTTTAAAGTATGCTGTTCGGCAGCACCATCGAACTGAGATTCATGGACTCACAAACTTTAAACTCATGAACTCATAGGCTCATAAACTTTAAGCATTTCAATTTTCGTTTATTTAACAAATTTTAAAATACAACTCAAATGTTCAAGAAAGCCTCTTTCCTTTTACTGATCGTCGGCCTTGGATTGATGTCGTGTTCGAAAGATCCGATCAGCGATCTTTCCAATGAGGAGTCGTTGGTATACATAACAAATCACGATAAATCCGCCAATTTCACGCAGTATAAGACATTCAGCATTGTAGACTCGGTGCTGATCGTCGAAAATGACCGCGCCGGCACTTCCCTGGACGACATCGACCGCGCCATGCTCCAGCGCCTGATCACCAATATGGAAGCAATGGGTTACAGACACGTTGGTCGCAAGGAAAATCCGGATTTAGGTATCAACGTGTCGTGGATCACCAATACCTACTTAAATGTTTATCAACCGCTTTCCTCCTATTATGGCGGTTACTGGGGCGGATTTGGTTATGGCTACCCTAGCTATTACAATTACTACGAAACCCGTGAGAGTTCCTGGCTGATATCGATGCTCGATTTCAAAAACCCGAAGACGACGGCATCAGGGAAAACTTTCAACGCGGTTTGGGAAGCGCAGATCCGCGGCGCAGCCATCGGCGACCAGAAACTCGTAGACAAAATGGCGGATTCCATTTTCGGCCAATCCGGTTATCTTAAAATCAAGTAACAAAAATGAAACGCATCATCATTATTGCCCTTTTTCTTGGGAATATCCTGCCCGCATTGGCACAGGAAAAACCCAAGTTATATACCATTGCCTCCCCGTTTGAACGTTACACCCATTACCTGGCTACCGCCCGCTTCATGGGTGCCGTACCAATGGGTTCTTTCAAGGATAATTATATTGATAAAACCTCATTCCAAAATTTCTCGCTCTCCATTGAGTGGGTCCTGAGAAACTCCCCGCTTTCCGTGGGAGGTGAAATCGGTTCTACTTATTTCGAAAAACGCGTACCCCGGGCGCTGTACGAAGGTTCGGAAGGCACCATTTCAGCAGTACAGACGCGCACCGTTTCGCAATATCCTGTCGAGCTGTTCGCTAACTACCACTTCCTGCCCCGCAATTCGCAGGTGCAGCCTTATGTGCAGATCAGCGCCGGTGCCAGCATTCTCGACTATACCGTTTATTATGGCACATTATCGTCGCAGGACCAGAAAGTACGCTTTAAATACGGCATTGGGGCCGGTTCCAAATTTTTATTTAAAAAAGACGGGACGCTGGGCCTTGATGTGCGTGTCAAGTATGATGGCACGGCCTATAAATATGACTACATCGACAAAGGCATATCATCCGTGAACGGCTCGATAGGCCTATTCTATCGTTGGTGGTAAACAACGTATCGTGACACATAAAAAGAAGGTTTTGACCAAAACATCGCTTCTCTGGCTTAGTGGCATTCTCGCATTCCTGATCGGTTCCGGGCTCTGGGCCTGGAACCGTTTTGGTCCCAGCGCCCACAAATCCTACGCCCAGATTACAGAAAGTTTCCCCATGGCGCGGACGCTCGACTCAGCGTCTAACGCCTGTGACCTCACCATACGCCGGTACCGTCAGATCGGCCGCGAAATGCAGTTCGAACTCGCAGCCAATGCCGGCGGACTTTCGCCTTATGACGTAAAAATCACCCAAAACGGTCATACACAAACCTTCCAGGCCGTGCCGCATCGGTACGGCACCTGGCTCACGATCCCCGATGTGCAGGTCAAAGGTGGCGAAGCGCAAATCCACGTTACGAGCCTCGGCCAGCAGGGTTGCCAGACAACCGCTGCATTCAACTTCGAAGGTGCTGTGGCCAATGAGGTGATCGACGCCAAAGAATGGATCCGGCAGGGAAGCAAGGACAACTGGCTCGACGTGCGACCAATCCGGAGGGACGACAAGCTCTACCTGCGTGATTTTGCCAACTACAACGACAGCCGAACCAAAGTGGTCATGATCGACGGCATTGTGGTGCAAGGGCTGGAAAATGGCATTCAGGTAAAACCGGGTTATTTGTACTCCGTAACGGCCCGGTGGATAGACGCCCCCTACAACGACTGGTGGAATGCTGCCAAAAACCGCAGCGTCCGCCAGCAGAACATCTACATCGCTGGCAAGCCCGACGGGGCAGCAACCCAGGCATTAACGCGCATCAGCATTCCCGACTGGTTTTCCCCCTCACGCACCATTAATGTCGATTTCGACACCAAGTTCCCTGAATTTGAACCTATCAAAGGTAAGCTGGTGATGCAATACCGGCTAAACAATTATGTTCCTTCCGATAATTACTACAAACGCGGAATCGGCTATTTGTCCAACACTGAAAAAGAATACCCTGCGGAAAAGCTGCATTATACGGCTACTCCCAATTATTTCGGGGATAAAGACGAAAAGTGGTTTGGAAGTCTTTCCAAAGAACAGGTGGAAGCATTGGCAGGCGTACCAGGATTCGGAGTGTATGCTTACGATTTTGAGTTTTGGAACCAGCATTATTCCAAAGAAGTCATTCAACGACTGATATGGTTTTCGAAAGTGGTCAAAAAGAACCACCCGAATATGCATTTGATGGATTACTGGGGCGGTGGGGCTTATACCAATCCGCATATTAATACCGTCGGGGGAGCAAATCCGAAAGATTTTATCAAAGAATATAGCGACCCAAAATCCAATAATCCAAACTTCGACCCGTTGCCGAATGGCGACAGCTTCCGGGACGTATTCAATACCGTGCCGATAGATGTGTATCCCAAACCGATGTTCGCGATCGATAATGCCGGTAATTCGCCCAACAACTTCGTATTGCTCTCAGCAATCCATTCGCTGCGCATCAACAAGCTCCTGCCCTATCAGAAAGACAACAAGTTCATTTTCTACGGCTGGAACCGGTATATGCCGTTGTACAAAGACCCCATCGTTCCCTGGAATTACCAACTCACCGATCCGAAGGGTGAGCTCATCATGAACCAGCTCGAAATGATGCCCGCCAGCCAGGCATTGAGTTTCTCGCTGTTCTCATTAATCCTTTTCGATGGTTATTACCTTTGGCACGACGGCGCGCCCAGCGCGAAAAACCCAAATGCCTATAAATTATCGAAAGACATGTGGGGTTGGGGCTATGAATGGTACGCGGCCGACGGCAAAACGCCTGAAAGCGAAGTGGGCCGTAACACCTCCGGCGGAACGGCCGCCCCTTACTGGGACTTCCCAACGGAATATTACGCTTTGGGTAACTGGATGGCCAAGCAAGTCGAGGATGTGATTGTAGGCGGCCAAAACCAGGACCTGGCATTTCAACTGAACGGGCAGTGGGTCCAACCCAAAAAAGAACAGGCGTTGCTGGCGATCGACGGCAAGCAGCCATTTGTTACATCTATTGTAAAAGGAAACCAGATAGTCGTATTAGCAGTCGATTCCTTTCAACAGCCCTCGGCACAACGGAAAATGAAGGTTCGCCTGCCCGACGGCGTGGAAACTGAAATCGAGTTGTACGGCAACTGGCCGTCGCTGTACCGCGGAACGTTGAGGAAATAGTTTTGAGATACCTCGTAATAGCAGAAAGCTCGCCGATGAAGCGAGCTTTCTGCTATTTATGCAAAAAACGTATGCTAAGCCACTCTCACGTAGCTTCCAAGCCATTTCAAATGCGTTCCGTACTTGTGCATGATCTCCTGCACTTGCGGGTCGTCCATATGCCCGAGGAATTCAACGAGGAACCATGCCCGGAACGATGCCTCGCCACGCAACGGCCGGCTTTCGATTTTGGTCAGGTTAATGCCGCGGTCGTTGAAATCTTTCAGGAATTCGTACAAAACGCCCGGGCGGTTGGTATTCGGCAGATTGGCGATGATCGTCGTTTTGTCATCGGCACTTCTCATATTCGTAAAATCCTTCGCCAGGATGAGAAAGCGCGTCTGGTTCTGATCGCTGTCTTCGATATTGTCGAACAGAATAGGTACCCCAAACAGCCTCGCTGAAATCGACGAGCATATCGCCGCTGCATCCGGTTCTTCGGACGCCAGTTTGGCCGCTTTCGAAGTGGAGTCTACTGCAATCAGTTCGATGCCCATTCCTTCGAGGTATTCACCGATAAACTTCCCGCATTGCCGGAATGCAATGTCTTTCGAATAAATTCTTTTGATCGATTTCAGGTTGTCGGACTGCGATGCGAAAGTAAAGTGTACTTTCAGGAGCATTTCAGCCACGATGGACAAGTTCTTTTCGCGCAGGAAGTCGGCAGTTTCGACTACGATACCTTCCTGGTTGTTCTCGATAGGTACCACACCGAACTTGGCACGACCCGTTTCCACACTTTCAAATACAGAATGGATCGTGGGTAGCACAAGGTATTCGCTCATCGCACCGAAACGACCTTCGGCCGCCTGGTGCGTAAAACTTCCTTCCGGCCCCAGGTAAGATACCCTCTCGGGCAGTTCCAGGTTGCGGGAAACCGCAAATATTTCGAAGAAAATGGCGTCGATCGCCTGACGGGTGAGTAAGCCGTTGTTATGTTTCGCCAGCCGGTCGAGGATTTGTTTCTCTCTTTCCGGACGGTAGATAATCGACTGGGAAGACCGTTTCAGCTCACCTACCTTCTTCACAAGCTCCATGCGCTCGTTCAAAATGCTCAGCAGCTGATCGTCCAGCCCATCGATCCTGTTTCTTAAATCCTGTAATTCCACAAAAACACTTTAAATAAGGTTATTCAAACCGGGAGGTGCATTTACACTTTTAAATAAAGGCCTTCCCGGTCCTATATTACTTGGCCACGCCAAAGATAATGCGCGGCATGCAATGCACGGCATGTAATGCGCGGGCATGCAATGCACGGCGAACCTAGCCCGCGAGCGCGAGCTCTTCAACGTTCTTCTCAATTTTAAGGTTATCGATGATAAACCGCTGTCTTTCAGGTGTATTCTTCCCCATAAAATAACTCAGCAGTTTTTGAATGGACGTCTCTTTTTGCAAGATCACCGGTTCTACACGCATATCTTCCCCGATAAATTTACCGAATTCCTCCGGAGAAATCTCTCCCAGCCCTTTGAAACGGGTGATTTCCGGCTTGCTGCCCAGCTTCTCGATAGCTGCCTGCTTTTCCTCTTCGCTGTAACAGTAAATGGTTTCTTTTTTGTTGCGAACGCGGAACAGAGGTGTTTCGAGCACAAACAAGTGCCCGTTCCGAACAAGATCCGGAAAGAATTGCAGGAAGAAGGTCATCAACAGCAAGCGGATGTGCATACCGTCCACATCGGCGTCGGTAGCAATGATAATGCGGTTGAAACGTAGGTTTTCCACACCATTCTCCACATCCAAAGCATGTTGGAGCAGGTTAAACTCCTCATTTTCGTAAACAATCTTCTTCGTGAGCCCGAACGAGTTCAATGGCTTACCCCGTAAGCTGAATACCGCCTGGGTTTGAATATCCCGCGATTTCGTGATCGAACCGCTTGCCGAATCTCCTTCCGTAATGAAAAGTGTCGTTTCGTAACGCTGCTCGCTTTTCAGGTCGGTCAGGTGCAGACGGCAGTCCCGGAGTTTTTTATTATGCAAATTGGCTTTTTTCGCGCGGTCGTTGGCAAGCTTTTTGATGCCCGCCAATTCTTTCCGCTCCCGCTCCGATTGCTCAATGCGCTTTTTCAATGCGTCGCGCGATTCGGGGTTCATGTGCAGGAAATTATCGAGTCTTTCTTTCACGAAATCATTCACAAACGTCCGCACCGTGGTGCTATTCGGGTCGGGTGTGATGGTATTGGAACCCAATTTCGTTTTGGTTTGCGACTCAAAAACCGGCTCCTGAACACGGATTGCAATGGCGCCGATAATAGAAGAACGAATGTCTTCCGGCGCGTAATCTTTCCCGAAATGCTCGCGCACTGCTTTAACAACTGCTTCCCTGAATGCAGCGAGATGGGTGCCTCCTTGTGTCGTATACTGACCATTCACAAAAGAGTAGTATTCTTCACCATATTGGTTGCCATGAGTCATAGCCAGTTCAATGTCGTCACCCTTCAAATGAATGATCGGATAACGCAGCGATTCCGGGTCGGATTTACTTTTCAGAAGGTCGAGCAGACCGTTCTGCGAGAAGTATTTCTGCCCGTTGAAATTGATCGTCAACCCCGCATTCAGATAGCAGTAGTTCCAGATCATATTATCCAGGTATTGCGGGATGTACCGGAAGTTTTTGAAAATAGTATTGTCCGGCTCAAACGCCACGTAAGTTCCGTTGCGCTGGCTGGTCGTTCCTTCTTCCGATTCGTTCAGCAGCGTCCCCTGATGAAACTCCGCAGATTTGGTTTTGCCGTCGCGGTACGATTGTACCTTGAAATGGTTCGAAAGGGCATTCACCGCCTTGGTACCTACGCCATTCAAACCGACCGACTTCTGAAACGCACCCGAATCGTACTTCCCGCCGGTATTGATCTTCGAAACGCAGTCCACGACTTTGCCCAAAGGAATACCGCGGCCGTAATCGCGCACTTCCACGCGGTGCTCGGATATCTTAATCTCGATCGTTTTACCATTACCCATCATGTGTTCGTCGATCGAGTTATCCACAACTTCTTTCACGAGCACATAAATTCCATCGTCCACCGACGAGCCGTCGCCGAGCTTTCCGATGTACATCCCGGGCCTGAGGCGGATATGTTCTTTCCAGTCAAGCGACCGGATACTGCTCTCGTCGTACTGAACATTTGTACTTTCCATATTTATAACTATTCTTTTAGGAGTATTATCGCTTTTGGAGGCGGTATTTTAATAATTTGAATCTTTTGTCGTTACCCTGTTATAACTTTGCGGGGCTTCCCGACGGGGGCCCCCGATTAATAGAAATTCTTTAAAAATAGGAAAAATCTAATTTACTTTGCCATGATATACACTACCACAACATTGCGTGTACTCGAATCCCAAATTCAAAAATACTAGTCTTATACATAGTTTTAATGAATTTTCAGACTTTCAATAGTACAATAATTCTTCTTATGAACAGATCCAGGTTGGCTAAAAGTTATAAATCTGTACTTCCCTATTTCCTGAGTTTCATCATTTCGTTACCCGCTTTTTCACAGGTTACTGCTCCGACAGCCCCTTCCGGGACTGCCCCGACGTCCACCGGCGCCCAGGGTACACCGCAGTCGGGTCCGAGAGGTAATAGCGGCACCACGGGCGGTAACACACAATCGGGTGCGGGCAATCCGCAAGGCGCTACCCAGCAGGGCGGAGCCCAGCAGGGAGGCAACCCGCAATCAGGGAATCCGCAGCAGGGAAACGACGGTCAGGGCGGTGACAAAGGGAAAAATGCTGCTAATCAGAACGGTCAGAATGCCGAAGGCGGTGACCAGAGCAAGATTAATACCAGCACCAGCACCAAGTTGACTCCCGAAGAACAAGCGAAAGAAGCATTTCGTCAGAAAATCTACGGATATTCAATTTTCGCAGACAAAAACCTGGGGTTAATACCTGATTTACAGATCGTTACACCAACCACCTACGTCGTTGGCCCCGGTGACGAATTGAAGATTTATCTGTATAACTACGCAGAAAGCACTTACGAAACGGTTGTCAACAAGGATGGCTTCATCAGTATTCCCCGCGTAGGAAACGTGATGGTTGCAGGCCGTACGATCGAAGAAATTAAGAAAATCCTGATCGACAAATTTGCCAAATTCGTACCGGGAATGATCGGTACGGGTGGTGAAGGGGCCCGGACAAAACTGATGGTTACACTTGGAGAAGTTCGTTCTGTAAAAGTTTTTGTAACGGGGGAAGTGATTAATCCAGGGACTTACACAGTGTCCTCCCTGTCGTCTGCATTCAATGCATTGTACCAGGCCGGCGGACCTAATGAAATTGGATCTTTCCGTGAAGTGCGCGTTGTTCGCCAGGGCAAGGTTGTATCTAAACTGGACATCTACGACTATCTTGTAAACGGTAAAATCGACGGCGATATCCGCGTACAGGAAAACGACAACGTGGTGGTAGGCTACTACCTGAAACGCGCCGAAATCGCTGGCATGGTGAAACGTCCGGGAATTTATGAGCTGACGCCGGAAGAGAAACTGAGTGATGTGCTCCGTTACGCGGGCGGTTTCAGCGACAAGGCCTACCGTGCCAGACTAAAAATTCAACGCATTACTTCCAAAGAACGTAAGATCCTGGATGTGCCGGAAGAGCAATACGACAGCTTCGAAATGGCAACCGGCGACTCGATCAACGTAGAAACTGTCCTGGACCGCTTCGAGAACATTGTCACTGTGGAAGGTGCGGTAATGCGCCCGGGCGAATACTCGCTCGATAACAGCCCTACCCTGAAAAAGCTGATTGAGAATGCACAGGGAATGCGTGAAGACGCATTTGTGGGCCGCCTGAACGTGCTGCGTACCCGCGAGGATCTGACCATTCAGACCATCCCCATCAACTTTACCGATGTATTGAACGGCGTAACACCTGATCTCGTACTGACGCGCCTCGACCAGATCATCGTCCCATCGAGATTCGAAATGGCAGAAACGGCATTTGTGAGCGTTGAAGGAGAAGTAAACAATACTAAAATCGGCGAGAACGAGGGTAAATTCCCATACACGACCGATATGACGCTTGAAGACGTGCTGGTTCAGGCTGGCGGTCTGAAAGAATCAGCCTATACTTCGGAGATTGAGGTTGTCAGAAGAAAAAGAAATTCGGTAGCCGGGGCAGCAAATGCGCAGATCTCGGAGGTCTATAAGTTCAATGTAAACCGCGACCTGTCATTGAATTCCAAAGCGACGAACTTCGTATTGTTCCCATTCGACCAGGTGATCGTTCGTAAGTCGCCCAATTATGTAGAGCAGCAAACGGTTTTCGTGGAGGGCGAAGTGTTGGTAACAGGTCCTTATACGATCGTCAATAAGAACGACAAGATCAGCGACATTATCAAAAGAGCGGGTGGCCTAACCGAGCTTGCTTATCCGGAAGGGGCAACACTCTTGCGTCGTACAATCGTGAAAAACCTCGACGAAGCGGTGGACTACACAGAAGTTCAGCAAACGGAGAAGCAAATCAAACAAGGAACCCTTACCGGTGACCTGCCGAACGTAAAAGAAGAGAAAATCGGTATTGTGCTGAAAAACATTCTGAAAAACCCGGGTTCATTCGAAGACCTCGTGGTGCAGGAAGGTGATATCATACGCATTCCAAAGCGTCTGGAAACCGTTCAGGTGACAGGCTCCGTACTTTACCCTACAACCGTGAAATATGGCAAGGGGATGAACTTCTCGGATTACATTTCACAATCGGGAGGTTTCACGGTGCAATCGCTCAGAAAGAGCTCTTATATCAAATATCCTAACGGTAATATCGATCGTACGAGAAGATTCCTGTTCTTCAATGTATATCCGAAAGTACAGCCGGGATCAGAGATCTTCGTTCCGACAAGAAATGCGCCGGCTCTGAATACACAGCAAAGCATTCAAACAGCTACAACCTTGTTGAGCTCAATTATGGGATTGATTGTAACAGTATTGGCATTCCGTTCACTTAAATAACTATGGCGACAACGACCACACAACAAATCCCGGACGACGAGTTATCTCCCAAGGAAGTCGTCGAGAAAATATTGGTAGTCAAAAATGCATTGATCCGTAACTGGCAATGGCTTTTGCTCCTGCCAGCCGTAGGTTTCGGTATCGGATATGCCATGGATACCTACCAGAATAAGCCGCCTACCTATGAAGCGACCGTCGTGTTCAACCTCGGTGCTGCGGGCGCAAGCTCAGGCTTCGGCGACGTAGCAGGCCTGCTCGGTATCGGCGCGCAGCCGGACGCGAATATCTTTACCGGAGAGAACTTCTTCTATTTTGTGAAGTCCCGCCCGGTATTGGAACGGAACTTGCTGAAAGAAGTTGAAATCAATGGGAAGAAGCAACTTCTTGCCAACTTCTATATTGACTCAAGCGGTATCAAGACCTCCGACTGGGCAGATTATCCCGACTTACAGAAATTCCATTTTACGACCAACGACGTCAAGAAAATGGACCTCAATTCCCGTATCAACCTCAATACCATCGTGAAGCGTGCAGCTGAGGCGACGGAGATTGCATCCCTCGACCGAAAGTCGTCGTTCACGCAGCTCTCCACCAAAATGGAGAACGAACGCCTCGCGGGTTTGTGGGTAACCACCCTTCTGGAAACGGTAGAAGAAATGTACACCGAAAACCAGACGCAGAAAACACGTAAAACACTCCGTCTCCTCAACCAGCGCGCCGATTCACTCGCCAGGGTGTTGGGAATTGCGGAACATAAGCTGGCCAAACAGCTCGATTACAGCGCCCAGATTATGATGCCGGAAGTAAAAGTATCAGCCAACAGTATGGAAAGGAAATCCTCATTCCTGCAACAGCTGTATTACGAAGCCATGGCCAATGCCGAAAAAATGCGCATTTCCCTCGTAAAAGAAGCCCCTTTGTTCACAGAAATCGAAGGTATCAAGGTGCCTCTGGATGTAAAATATGAAGATAAGCGTAATGCCAAAATCGGGGCATTGGCGGGTTTGATGATCGCACTGATCTTTGTTTATTTCAGAACAGTGTTTTCTACACCTACCACTACAATCGTGCGTAAGGAGGCGGTAACGGCGTAACCATGGCAACTCAACACTCTATTACAATCAAAGCCGGCGGGTCTGAAAAGGATTATTGGAAAGACCTTTGGCTCAATAAGCAACTACTCTGGATCCTTTCAAAAAGAGATCTTTCCGTTAGATATAAACAGACACTCCTTGGCGTCGCGTGGAGCGTATTGCGCCCCCTCATGACCATGACTGTCATGGTCTTTGTTTACAGTTATGTGGCCAAAATAAAAGCGGATCCCGGTATTCCGTACCCACTCATGGTACTTGGAGGGCTTACAATCTGGACTTTCTTTGCCAACACTTTCACCCAGATCAGCAACAGTATCCTGATCAACCACAACCTGGTGTCTAAGGTATACTTCCCACGGTTGCTCATGCCGCTGAGCTCGGTTGCCGTTGGTTTTGTGGATTTCCTCATCACTTTCGGTATTTATTTACTGGTGACGGCGTTCTTCCAAACGCCCATTAGCTGGCAGATCATATTTCTTCCTTGCTTCATTTTGCTTACATTTATTACATCGATGGGCTTCGGCCTGTTTTTTGCTGTGCTGAATGTACGTTTCCGGGACATCGGACAGTTGATTCCCTTTATGGTACAGGTGGGCATGTATGTATGTCCAGTGGCTTATCCCAGTAGCCTCGTTAAGGGCACCTGGTATGAGAAATACTATAACCTGAACCCCCTCGTAGGGATTATCGACGGTTTCCGCTGGTGCCTTTTGGGAAGCAAATCCTATTTCAACCCGCAGAGTTTGTATTCAACGGTTATTACATCATCGATCATTTTGGTTATTTCGCTGATCTATTTCCGTAAAAAAGAGAATACTTTCGTAGACCATATCTGAAATAACTACTCTTGGGCATGCCTGTAATTGTAGCTGAAAATATCAGCAAAAAATATATCATCGACCATCAGCGTAAAAATGGGTCATCCGGCCTGCGTGACATTGTTTCCGATACGGTTGACAAATGGTTCCGCAAGCAGGAAAAGAACGGTTTCGCCGAGAAAGAGGAGTTCTGGGCGTTGCAGGATGTGAATTTTAGTATTGATAAAGGAGACCGAATTGGTATTGTAGGCCATAATGGTGCCGGTAAATCGACGCTCCTGAAAATCATGAGCCGCATTACCGAGCCTACCACCGGCCAGATTAAAATCGACGGCCGCATCGCCAGCTTGCTGGAAGTAGGTACGGGCTTTCACCCCGAATTGACAGGCCGTGAGAATATTTTCCTCAACGGCGCTATTCTTGGTATGTCGAAGGCTGAAATCCGTGAGTCATTTGACGCGATCGTAGATTTTGCAGGGGTTGAAAAATTCCTGGATACGCCTGTTAAGAGATATTCGTCGGGGATGTACGTCCGCCTGGGTTTTGCAATTGCAGCGCACCTTAACCCGGAAATTCTTATTGTAGATGAAGTACTCGCCGTGGGTGATACCGAGTTTCAGAAGAAATGCCTGGGTAAAATGAGGGATGTTTCTGAAAGTGGCCGCACGCTGCTATTTGTAAGCCATAACCTTACCGCCATTCAGGCACTTTGTAACAAGTCATTCTATTTTGAAAAAGGCCGGCTGATAGACCAGGGCGACACGACGCACATTGTAACCAACTATCTCAGCAAGGTTTCACATAAATCGCTGGAAAAGCACTGGGACAATATCGACTCCGCTCCCGGGAACGACCAGGTACGCGTGAAGAGTTTCAAACTTTTCCCGGAATATCAGGACGATCTGAACCACATCGACGTCCGTACGCCGATCAACTTTCAGTTCGAGTTCTGGAACCTGGTAGAAGGTGCTTCGCTGAACCTGAGCATGCACCTGTACACATTCACCGGCGAGTGTATTTTCAATGTAGGCACGCAAGCGGAGACCTTCTCCAAAGGTCTTGTGAGCGGGACTTGTGAAATTCCCGGCAACTTCCTGAATGACGGCTCGTATGTGGTTTCGATGATGATTGTGAAAGACACAAGCACCGTGCTTTATAATATGGAGGAAGCCCTTGTTTTTGATATTGAGGATTACCGTGAAAATGTGACCTGGTATGGCAAATGGCCCGGATACATTCGCCCTCAACTCAATTTTTCCATTCGCCAATCTGAACACGTAGTGAATGATTAACGTCACTAAAACCTTTCTACCTGACCAGGAAGAATATCTGCAATATGTCCGTGGAATCTGGGAGCGTGGTTATCTGACCAACAACGGTCCTCTTTTACAAAAGCTCGAAGGACAACTTAAAGAATATCTGAAAGTCGATCATCTTTACTTCTGCAGTAATGGAACGATCGTTCTGCAAATAGCTATCAAAGCGCTGGAACTGAAAGGCGAGATCATTACGACGCCGTTCTCCTACGTGGCGACGTCCAATGCGATCTTGTGGGAAAACTGCACGCCGGTTTTCGTGGACATCGATCCAGCCACCTTCAATATCAATCCGGAATTGATCGAAGCGGCCATTACGCCGGCCACATCGGCGATCCTCGCTACGCATGTGTATGGCAACCCTTGCGATATCGAGGCAATCGAGGCCATTGCTCAAAAACATAACCTCAAAGTCATTTACGACGCCGCGCATGCATTTGGCGTTACCTATAAAGGAAAATCACTGCTTTCATACGGTGACCTGAGCACTTGCAGCTTTCATGCCACGAAAGTGTTCCATACCATTGAAGGCGGAGCGTTGGTTTCCAATCACCCGGAACTCGACCGCAAACTGCATTTGTTGCGTGCCTTTGGCCACCAGGGAGACGAGCATTATGAATTTGCCGGGATTAATGGAAAAAATTCGGAATTCCATGCAGCAATGGGGCTCGTAAACCTCCCGCAAGTACCCGCAATTATACAGGCGCGCAAGGAAGTTTTTGCCGCTTACGACAACCTGCTCAACTGGGATATTTTGTTTAAACCCACATTGAGTGCTGATATTGAATACAACTATGCTTATTACCCTGTGGTGTTTCCCTCGGAGACGGTCATGTTCAAGGTAATGGATGCATTGAGAGTGGAAGAAATTATTCCGAGGAGATATTTTTACCCGTCGCTTAACACCCTTTCTTTCATGCCAAGGCAAATTGCCTGCCCTGTTTCCGAGGATATCGCGGCAAGAGTGTTAAGTTTGCCATTATATGTTGGGCTTCCTTACGAAGATATCGAGAGGATTTCCCGCATTATCAACGGTCATTTATCACCATAATCGCATGGTCATTTTTTATTGGCTAACTTTTTTCCTGTTTTTATACGGTATCAGCTTTGTTGCAAAAAAAATTGCTCAACCTTCACTCACAGAGCTGATTATTACCTTCTTCATCCTTTTTGTCGGTAGCATTATCCCTACCGGCTTTGTTTTGTCGGCGCTGAACCTCACCGCTAATGTCTTGGCGTGGATCGGCGGTACCTACGTGGTGCTTGCATTACAATATCTACTCTGGACAAGGCTCGTACCGCAGCAAATGCCGTATTCCATTCGCGGACTGATCGCCAACCGCCTGGGCACATTCCGGCTTTGGACCCGGGAACTTTCCGCGTACCTGAAAGTGATTTTCGGTGCGCTGTTCCTGACACTGGCGGTGATCGGAATTACCAACCTGATACTCGTGCTCTTTACCGCGCCGAACGAATGGGACAGTATGACCGGGCACCTCAACCGCGCAATCCGTTACATTCAGCGAGGCACAATGGAGCATTTCGGTGGAGCCAACTGGAATATGGATACCTATCCGAAGAGCCTTACTACGATTCATATTTACACATACCTGATCAGCGGGAATATTGAGAATGCCTTCAAACTCATTCACCAAATGGCATATTATGTCACGCTGGTGTCTGTTTTTGGTATTGCTCAAAGGATTGGAAGGAACTTGTCAGCGAGTTTCTTTTGCGCACTGGCATACAGCTTGTTCCTCGACTTCCTGATGCAGGCCGTTACAACGGAAACTGACATTGTACTAACGGCTTACTTGAGTTGCCTGCTGTATTTCCTGTTTACCTATTACACCAGCCGCGACAATCGCTATCTCTATCTCGCAGGAATTACCTTTGCGATCGTCACAGGTCATAAGGCGACATTCGCATTACTCATGCCGTCGGTGTTCGTAATCATGATCTACACCGTTTTCCTTGCGCCAAGTTTTAAGGTATTCTTCGAAAGGACGTTAAGGCTCGGACTGGCGATCGCTTTTTTCGCATTGATTTATACCATACCGACGGGCTATATCCGCAATATCCAGGTTTTCGGGCACCCCATCGGCCCTCCAACGGCACGTTACCACCAATCCTACGAGCGCGCGGGCGGCGCGGCCAACCTGTTTGAGCAAGGAAGCCGCAATGTGATCCGATATATTTACGATTTCTGCAACCTCGACGGCATCCGGAATGCGCAATGGGGTTACGATCTGAATACCGCCATCCGGAAACCGCTGGTGCTATTGGAGAATAAATTGAAAATGCGCCTCGACGAAGAGAAAGACTTCACCATCGTTCCATTCTCTTTCCAGCGTGGGTTTTACTATTACAATGCGAACCCGTACTGGGGTGTGCTGGGATTTGCGTTAATCCTGCCGCTGATGTTCCTCGTATTGATACGGGTTTTCAGGTCGCGGGTGCATTTTTTCCTGGTGATCGCATTCTGCCTTAACCTGGCGACGATCTCCTATTCGGCGGCTTATGATCCGTTCAAAGGCCGGTATTTTATGGAAGCCGGGCTTTTCGGCGTGCTTTTCCTGTTGCTGCTCTTCTCCCACCATCGCTTGTCAATCATCAAACCGCGCAGGAATGTCTGGAAAGGCTACATTATGCTCGTTGTAGGGCTTGCCTGCATATCCGGCGTTATGGCTGTTTACCTCAATATCCGATGCCTTCCGCTGCCAGCATATGGAATGGAGTCGGCATTAACGATGGACCGTATTCCTTACCAGACGTTTGCAAGACCTGATATCACCCAAGCTTACGTCCGTTTCGACTCCATCGTGCCTGAAAATGCCACTGTGGCACTCGCAACTGTAAACAGCGATTTTGAATACCCGCTTTACGGCAAGAACCTCACGCGGAGGCTGATTTCTATCAACCCGTTTGAAGAAGGCCTTCGCCCGATCCCTAAAGACGCCGATTACCTGTTCTATGCCCGGAAGGTGGTGAACGATACCAGCAAGATCCGCGCATTACCGACTGACATCCGCCTGGGCTCCGACACCACTTTGTATCGCCGGATGTTCCTGAGCGAGCGCGGGGAAGATTATTATCTGAGAAAACTCAAATAGCCCAAGCCATGACTATTGCTATCATGCAGCCGTATATTTTTCCATATATCGGCTATTTTCAGCTGATCAATGCCGTGGACAAGTTCATTATTTACGACGATGTGAACTTCATCAACAAGGGCTGGATCAACCGAAACAACCTGCTCGTTGGGGGAAAGGCGCACCTTTTTACCATTCCGCTGAAAGATGCGAGCCAGAATAAACTGATCCGGGAAGTGGAACTTGCCCGACATGAACAGTGGCAGAAAAAATTATTGAAAACCATTCAGCAGTCATATCAGAAGGCTCCCTGTTATCAAAAGGTTTTTGAACTGATAGAAGAAATCGTAAATTTAGAAGTTGATTCAATCAACGAGCTATGTATATACGCTTTGCAAAAAACCTGCGCGTACATGGGCATAGGCACGGAGATTGTTCCCTCTTCAACGATATATAATAATAAACACCTGAAAGGACAGGACCGGATTCTGGATATCTGTAAGCAGGAGCAAGCAAACCACTACATCAATCCGATTGGCGGGGTGGAATTGTACGATAAAGGGAAATTTGAAAACGAGGGAATAAGACTGGACTTCATAAAAAGTATATCTAGCCCGTACCCCCAATTTAAAAATGCTTTCGTACCTTGGTTGTCTGTTATAGACATTCTGATGTTTAACGGTCTCGACGATATCAGGAAACAATTAGAGGCATACGAACTGATTTAGTAATGGCGAAGGTTATCGTTTTTGGAGTACTCGACACAGCAGAATTAGCGCACTATTATTTGACCCATGACTCTGATCATGAGGTTGTTGCATTCACCGTCAATCGCCAATACATCGAGCACGATAATTTTCACGGCCTGCCTGTGGTGGCGTTCGAGGAGGTGGAAACCATTTTCCCCCCTTCGGAATATAAATTCTTTGCGCCGATGACCGGGCGTAATATGAACCGCAACCGCGAGGCGATTTACAACCACGCCAAAGCGAAGGGTTATCAGTTTATCTCCTATATCAGTTCCCGTGCGACGCTCTTCGGTAATGAGATCGGCGAGAACTGCTTTATTCTGGAAGACAATACTATCCAGCCGTTCACGACTATTGGCAACAACGTCGTGTTGTGGAGCGGCAACCATATCGGCCACCATGGCCAGATCAAAGACCACGTTTTCTTTACTTCGCATGTGGTACTTTCGGGGCATTGTGTGGTAGAATCGTACTCTTTCTTCGGGGTGAATGCCACCATTCGCGACTACACGACGATCGCGCAAGGTACGCTGGTAGGAATGGCGTCGGCCATCATGAAAGAAACCGAAGAATGGGGTGTCTATGTAGGAAACCCTGCGAAAAAAGTACCCGGAAAGTTGAGCTACGAAGCTTATTGAGTCGATCCGGTTACGAGATTTTGAGCTAGCTAATATCGGTAATGGAGCAGAAGAAAATACTTTTTGTAAGTCACGATGCTAACAGGGCAGGGAGTCAGTTGCTGCTACTGCAGTTATTGCGGCTATTGAAAGAACGGGGCGTTCCGATGCACCTGCTGCTCTGTAACGGAGGGGAACTGGAAGCGGAATTCGAGGAAGTAGTGGGCGTTACGCGTCTTTTTCAAACCAAAAAGATTACCACTCCCCCATTTACCGGCAAATTGCTGCGCAAAACCAACCTGCTGAAATTCTACGAAGAGCACTCACAGCATAAAGGAAACGAAAGGGTCCTGGCGGAACTCGAACAACAGAATATCGGCCTCATTTTCATCAATTCCATTGCCAATGCGGAAGTTTATTACGACTTCCTGAAATCCTTTCACGATTTGCCTCTTGTGCTTTTTGTACACGAGCTGGCCATGTCTGTCAAGATTTATACACAGGAAGAGCAACTCTCTTTCCTGCTCAAAAAGACGGATCACCTGATCGCCGTTTCGAACGCCGTCGCTGACCACTATATCCGTAAATACGATTTCCCCGCTGCACACGTCAGCACTTTTACGCTGATCGACCACGAGCATATCGATCAACGGCTGGCCGACGTTCAGCACGACATTCTTGAAAAAACCTATAAAATCCCCAAAGACGCGATTGTAATCGGTGGTTGCGGAAATGCCGAATGGCGCAAGGGGAATGATATATTTAACTGGATCGCCAGCCGGGTTATCCGGAAGACACAGCCATTGCCGGTTTACTTCGTGTGGGTGGGCGCAGGCCCGCAGCATGAGATCTACCAGCTGATCGAAAACGATATCCGGCTTATGGGATTAGGCGACAAAATCATCCTCATTCCGCCAACGCCGCGTGCATTGGACTATATCAACCGATTCGACGTGCTGCTCCTCAGCTCCCGCGAGGACCCTTATCCACTGGTGGTTATGGAAGCTGCATTGCAGGAAATTCCGGTGGTATGTTTTGAAGGCGCAGGCGGCGCGCCGGAACTCATCGAGGGCGATGCGGGGTTTGTAGTACCGTATATGGACATTTCGGCGGCCTCGGATGCGATCATCCAGCTGATCCTCGACCCATCATTGCGGAACACCCTGGGTCAGAATGCACGTAAAAAAGTATTGGAAAGGCATAACACAGACAAAAGCGTAGCCAGCGTCGAAGCCATTATTCAGAAGTATTTACCTTTGCAGGTTTCGGAACAGCACAATCAATGACCATTGCCTTTACCATTTGCTCCATCAATTACCTCGCGCAAGCCCGGACATTAGGAGATTCGCTCAAAGCCACCAACCCGGATATCCGGTTTTTCATTGGCCTGGTCGATACGCTTCACGGAGTTGCATTTGAAGATTCATACGCACCCTCCTACCCGATGATCGAGATCGACAAGATCGAAATCAGCGATTTTCAGGAAATGTGCGCTCGCTACAATATCACCGAGCTGAACACAGCGGTAAAGCCCTTCTATTTTACCTATTTTTTCAAACATTACCCCGAGGCGAAAAATGTCATTTATTTCGATCCGGATATCATTGTTTTTCAGCCGCTAACCGAACTTAAAAACTCGCTGGCAAAGCACAATGCCGTGCTCACGCCGCATATCAATACGCCGGTCGACGACCAGTTGACCCCCAACGAGCTGCATCACCTCAATACCGGTGTTTATAACCTTGGTTTTGTGGCGTTCAGCCGTTCGGATGAAAACAACCGGTTCATCGCATGGTGGGAAGAAAAACTGCGCTATGAATGTCTGATCGATCTTTGCAACGGGCTTTTCGTGGATCAGAACTGGATGAATTTCCTGCCGGTTTTTGTCCCCAATACACATATTGAAAGAAGTCCGGGTTACAATGCGGCTTACTGGAACTTGCACGAGCGGAAATTCTCGCAGCGCGAGGGCCATTGGTATGTGAATGAAGAAAGTCCCCTGATCTTCTTCCATTATAGCGGCTACGATCCTGCCAGGCCGGATATCCTGTCGAAATACCAGGACCGTTTCGAGCTGAGTGCCCGCACCGACCTGACTGCACTTTTCGCATTGTACAAAAACAGCCTGATCGACAACGGGAACGCTTATTACCGTAAATTCCCTTGCGCATACATTAAGCCCGCGCCTGCTCGCCGGTACCTGCGCGTGAGGAAATATTTGAAAATGCCTTTCAACTACCTGATCGGCAAGCTGCAAACGATCTGATGAAAGAGCTGGTTACCGTTATCGTTCCTATTCTCGAACCTCAGATCAATCCAACGGAGGAGAAATTGCTCCATCACGCGCTGGAAATCCTTGCCGACTATCCGATCATTTTCGTCGCCGGCGAAGGTGCCGATCTTTCGGTTGTACGCGAACATGCGGAGAATATCGATGTCGTGCATTTCCCCAAACGCTTTTTCGAATCGCGGCAGCATCTGGGGCAGCTTTTGCTGATGCCGGATTTTTACGATCGTTTCAACTGGTGCGACTTTTTATTGATTCATGAGCTAAATAGCTGGGTGATCAAAGACGAGCTGCATTACTGGTGTAAGCAAGGTTACGATTACCTCAAAGCCGGCCCTGTATTGACAGATGCCCATGCTGCACCCGGCTTTTTGAAGCGCATCACCGGGCTATCGGAGGAGGAAAAACGGTTATTCGGGATGGGTTATGCGGACAACGGACTTTACCTTTGCCGCATTGAGCGGATGACGGCCGCTTTGAAAGGCAAACGAAGTGTGGCTCATCAATACCGCCACAATCCAAACCTCCCTAATGCCGACTCGGTATTCTGGGAGCTTGAAGCGAACAGGTTTTTGCCGCATTTGAGAAAGCCTACCGACATAGTACGCAGCCATTTTGCGCAATTTGGTGTCCAATATCAAAATACCACTTTGCCTTTTGCCCTGACAGGTATTTCGAGGGACAACATCCACGAAATGCCCTACTTTAAAACTTTGCCTGAAACGGAATAATCGTTCATGAATATTATATACACAGTTTGTAACCGAACCAACCTGGCACATGCACTGGCACTGGCGGATTCTGTGTTACAACACCAGCCTGAAAGTACGCTTTACATCGGATTGGTTGATTCCCTCAGTATTGAAAAGCTTCCGGAGCATGTAAAGCTGCTTCCGGTTTCGGAGTTCGCCATTCCTGATTTTAACAGGATGGCCGCTGAATATTACGATTTCGAGCTTCTACCCGCTACTCGTCCCTGGTTTGCTTTATGTTTATTAAAAAAACATCCAGAATGCACACAATTGACATTCCTGAGTCCCACAATATGGCTCAAAAACGCATTCCACAGCTTGCTCGAAGCGGGGCCTGAAATATTTTTGACACCCAACATTTCAGCACCATTAAAAAAATCGGCCATTCTGGACGACAAACGCATTCTTAATGCCGGGATGTACCATTCGGGGAGCTGGACCTTGCGGCCTTCCAACAAAACAACGGCAGCACTGGAATGGTGGGCGCACCGGACAATCGACCGCGCGTATTTTGACCTTTGCAACGGCATGAATACGGATCAGCTGTGGCTGAATTACATTCCGGTGTGGGTTCCTGCAACAAAAACAATCCATAACGCAGGTTGGCATTATGGATTGAATGCGGTTTTGAATAAAAACCTTGTCAGTCAAAACGGCACGTACGAAGTCGATGGCCAACCATTGGTTTCGCTTGATTTCGCCGGGCTTGGGTATTTCGATCCGATCTGGTCGGATCATGCCCCGCTTGTGACCGAGAACAAGGCGTTTCAGACATTGTTTATGCAGTATCAACGCATTGTCATCCGAAAGAAGCAGGAACTGAAAATTAGTGGTGAACCGGCGTTTGGAAAGTATGCCAATATCCTTCCTAACCGGCTCATGCGAAAAGGCATTGCGGCCAAATTGAAGGAATTAACCAACTATATCGATCAGTTTTAACCAGCGAAACAGGATTCCATGCATTTTTTAGAACAAACCACACAGGACCTGCGGAACTTCGTATCAGCACTGAAACCGGCCCAGACTTCCGGCAATGCGCAACGATACCCGAAACTGACGGTCATTACCCCTTCCTACAACCAGGCATCCTTTCTCGAAAGGACGATCCTGAGCGTGCTCAACCAGGGCTACCCGAATCTCGAATACATTATCGTCGACGGCGGCTCGAATGACGGGAGCGTCGAGGTGATTAAAAAATATGAAAAATACCTGTCATGGTGGGTTTCCGAGAAGGATCGCGGGCAGGTACATGCCATCAACAAGGCGCTGGAGCGAGCAACAGGCGAATATATCAGCTTCCAAAACTCCGACGATGTATATTTTCCCGGCACGTTCAGTCGTTTTGGAGAAGCAGCATTGAAATATCCGGTCGATATCCTTTATGGCGACCTGTACATGATCACTACCGACGACGAAGTGACCGAAATACTCAAAACGACTTCTTACAACTTCGATTGTCAGATCCTGGAAGGGATGCAAATCCATAACCAGTCGCTTTTCTTCAGGCGTTCGCTGGTGGAAAAGTACGGGATGTTCGACGAGTCGTTCCGTTTTGCATTCGATTACGACTTTATTACCCGGTACACTTCGCATAAATCGACGACTACGAAAAAGATCGACGGCCTCGGGGGCGCGCTGCGGGTACACGCAGAAGCGAAGTCATCGACCATCGCCACGACGATCGGCCGGGAGGAGCATGCGAGGGTACAAAAATTGTACATTTCAACGAACACCGTACTCAACAAAATCAAGTATCTTTGGTGCCGTGTCCGTAAAATCGCCTATTTCATTCTGCGGTTCGATATTCAGTACATCAGATTCCGGCTTTCCAGATGAATTGGAGCTTATTTAATGTAGTCAATAATTTTAACTATCTCCGGTATTCCGTGGGCATCGCGATGATGTTCAACGGATTTCCGCTGATATTTTTTATACGCGACACACTTGGTATAGGCCCCGCGAGCAGCGTTTTTACAGCTATTTTTTTCTCGCTGGCGCTATTATTAATGGTGCCGCCTACGCTTTTCAAGCGACTTTACAAACCGAATATCATCCTGATCAACCTCGGGCTCGGTTTTCTGCTACTGACGCTCTGGTATTTCATGTTCATGAACCATCAGGGGAAATCCATTGCTGACATCGGTAACTTCGTGTTCACATTCGGATTTATCGCATTGCTGATGCACGTCCCCAACGATGTGAAAGACACGCTGATACAAGTTCTTTTCCTGTTTTCCTTTTTTACCAACATTACCCTCGTTTACTCGCTCATCACCGATCCCAACTGGACGCCGGGTATGCGGGCTGCCGTCAATTTTGCCAACGAAGGTGCCCAACCCGGAGGTAACCCGCACATCACGGCCCGTAACGGGGTTATTACCTTACTTTCCGCCCTGGTTTTGCTGGGGAACACCAAACACCTGTTAACCAGGCTATTCCTGTTTTTTTCAGTACTGTTTGGAATGGGTGTGGTGGTATTGTCGCTCGCGAAATCCAGCTATCTCGGCTTGGGAATTGCTTTTGGAGCCTATTTTTTGTTTCATTTCAAATTTTCGAACATCACCACCGGCATCGCCAATGCATTCAAGTTCAGGAATATGGTGTTTATCATACTCATATTGGTGGCGATCAACTATTTTCTTTCGCGCTACGGTAACATCCTGAACCTGTTACTAGGTTATTGGGACATTTTCCAGGACCGGATCATGAACGTGATCTTTACGTCGACCGGGGTGAGGCTTTCGGAAGAAGCTGACGTCGATTACTCCGCTATGGGACGTGTAAGCGGTTTTGGCGAGTTTTTAGAAACCCTGTATTCGTGGGATATCTTTCTTGGCAGAGGTTATAAGAATGACTATCTCGACGTTCCTCTGCTGGAATCATGGGTAAATCACGGGATTTTTGGTTTTGTCTTTTTCGCAAGCTTTAACTTCTTCCTGTTCCTTTACGTGATCCGTGAAGTGCGCCGCCATACCAACCCTCTAACGACGTTTCTGGCCTATTTTTTTCTGTCGATGATGGTGCTGCTGTTCACCGGTGGCCGTCCCTACGATATTGCATTCTGGTTTCCGTATTCGGTTATGATCCGTTTCCTGGGTATCAAATACCTGGACGCTATCCCGAGATTTAGAAAGGTTTCAAGGCCCCGCCCGCAACCCGTAAGCACCGTAACCACCTGATACGCTCCCCCGAGCCGTGGGAGCTTCTGAGAGGTTCCCTGCATTCCGCGCATGAAGAACAGAGTTGAACAACTGGATGGGTTAAGGGGCATATTCGCCGTCCTGGTCATTGCCCATCACCACAACGCATTCAAAGAGTCGATCCTTTACAACAACTTTTTCGTGATCAACGCGAGCCTGTTTGTCGACTTTTTCTTCGTGCTGAGCGGCTTCGTCATTGCACTCAACTATGTCGACCGCATTCACAGCACCGGCGACTTCCTGACTTTCCTGAAAAAGCGTTTCATCAGATTATACCCGCTACTGTTTTACACCGAAGTCGTTTTTGTAGCAGCCAACCTGCTCGGCGAGCACAGCGCCTTGAAAAATGTGGCCGGAATGGGTCTGAGTTATTATTTGTACACATCTCTCGACGCCCTGACATTCATGGGTTCCAGCACGGTGTTCGGCGGGTGGATCAGCAATAACTATCCCTCATGGTCGATTTCGGCTGAAATGATTTCCTATGTGGTATTCGGACTGGTGGTTTTGATATTACCCCGGTTTAAATACGCAGCGTTTGCGCTCATAGGACTATTGTCGGGCATTTTCATCTATTCCCGGGGCGAATACCTGCTTGCCTACGACTACGGTTATGTCCGCGGGCTTCTCTGCTTCTCGCTGGGCATATTCACACACCGGCTGTTAAGGCAAAAAACATTTCAGCTTTCTGCGTTCGAAATACCTTTCCTGCTATTCATGATCGCGGCCATGTATTTTGTACACCATTGGGAACTGAACCTGTGGAAGCTCGTTTTCCCATTCATTTTCTCGTTCGGCATCGTCATTTTTGCGAGCTCTACCGGCATCGTTACGCAAATGCTGAGCAGCAAGCCCTTCCAGTATCTGGGCAAAATCTCCTACTCTATTTACCTGAACCACGCGATCGTGCTGATATTTGTCAACATCATTTTGTTCAGGTTTTTAAAATTACCCGAAAACGAGGGAATGTTCGCGATTTCCCTGCTCAGTTCCATCGGGTTAACTATCCTGTATTCGCATTTCACCTACGAATGGGTGGAGAAACGTGTGGGTAAATTCCTGAGAGACAACTGGAATTAATGGCATGATCTTTACTCCAGCTTTTCTGTGGCTCTGACTAAACCTTTCGGGGCCGGGATGGGTTATCATTAAAGACAAAACAGTAGTGTTATGGCAACATTCTCAGAATTGATCAACAGCGATAAACCAGTTTTGGTGGATTTCTCGGCCGAATGGTGCGGCCCATGTAAAATGATGAAGCCGATCCTCGAAAAAGTAAAAGCCGATTTGGGTGACTCGGCGACGATCATTAAAGTCGATGTGGATAAAAACCAGTCGGCGGCGCAGGCGTACCGCATCCAGGGCGTTCCTACGCTGATCGTCTTCAAAAACGGCAAGCCGCTCTGGCGCCAATCGGGCGTAGTACAGGCCGATCAGCTCAAATCCGTTATCAAGCAATACATTTAATGTTTCCCTGGTTCAATGCGTAATACCCGCGGCTTCGACACGATTGAAAATAAAGATTTTAGCATTGAGCCATTGCTGGAAAGCAGCTACGAGCAGGTCCGGTTTGTGCATTGCAGCATCCCGGACCTGGCCGGCATCGACTTCATCGACTGCGTATTCGAGGAATGCAACCTGAGCAATGCATCGGTTAAGAATTGTAAGATTTCCGATATTGAATTCGTCCACTGCAAACTTACCGGCGTCAACTTTTCGGAGGCCAAAGACTTTGCATTCGCTGCCGTTTTCGAAAACTGCATTCTCGATTACGCGGTATTCGAGCGGAAAAAGCTGAACAAAACCGTTTTCAGCAACTGCAAGATCCACAATGCGGATTTTACCCAAACCGACCTATCGAAATGCAAAGTGCATAACTGCGACTTCTGGGACGCGGTTTTCGACGGTACCAACCTCGGCGGCGTCGATTTTTCAACCAGTAAAAACTTCACAATCGACCCAACAGCCAACAATATCCGCAAGGCGAAGTTTCTCTCATCGGACCTTGCGGGCCTTTTAACCAAGTTTGACATAATTATCAAATAGTGCTTTGAACCGCTCCGCGTTTTTTGTTTCTTGGACGCTTCTAAACCAAGCCTTTGATTATGTCCACCCAGTTTTTCGCAGAGAGAGTTTTTACAGGGAAAGAAATCCTATTTAACCAGATTATCATTGCCGAAAACGGTCGTATCCGAAGCGTAGAAAGCGGTACACCCAAAACCGGCATGCCTCAGGTGACCAACCTCGCTCCCGGGCTGTTCGATAGCCATATTAACGGAGGCGAGCAGTTCTACTTCACCGAGCGCGCCGACGAGGAGACGATCGACGACATTTACCAGGCGAGCGCACGAACCGGCACCGCCTATGTACTCCCTACCCTCATTACCTCTCCGCACGACAATATCCTGAAAGGCATTGAGGCCACACGCAGCTACATGGCCAAAAATCCGGATTCCGGCGTTTTGGGAATGCATTTGGAGGGCCCGTTCCTGAATCCGATCAAACGTGGTGCGCATTTGGCGTCGTTTGTCCGCAAACCCACCAATCCAGAGCTGGAAGAGATCATCCATTACGGCAAAGACGTGATCCGCCTGATCACCATCGCCCCGGAAATGTTCACCGAAGACCAGCTGCAAATGCTGCTCGAATCGGGCATTACTGTTTCGGCGGGACATTCCAATGCTACCTACGCAGAGGCTATGACCGCATTCGACCAGGGGATTCAGCTGGTGACGCATCTGTACAATGCCATGTCGGCATTCGGCCATCGCGCTCCCGGGCTGGTAGGCGCTACTTTCGACACCGATTCCGTTTACGCGCCGATCATTATCGATGGTACCCATTGCGATTTTGGGGCTGCCAGCGTGGCCTACAAAATCAAGCGCGACAAGCTCTTCCTGATTTCGGACGCTTTATTTTTAGGACAAAAAGTTACCCAGTTTAAATGGGGGGAATTTGATGCAAGCCTGAAAGACGGGAAATACATCAATTCGGATGGCAACCTCGCGGGCGCTACCATTTCGCTTGGCGACGCCGTACGGAACGCGGTTGAGATTATTGGAATACCCGTTCAGGAAGCGATAGAAATGGCAACCATTCGTCCGGCAACCGCCTTGGGTGTCCAGGACAAGATCGGTAGCATTGCACCGGGCTACCCGGCTGTTTTCACCACATTCGACGATAATCTCGAAACCTTCGAAGTGCTGCGCGGCTAAACTTTACAGTACCAGCATACCGCCATTCTTCAACTCCTGCCACGTGCGGGAGTTAAGAAATGCCTCAAACGAGCCTATTTCGGCTCTTTCAAAGTCGGTTTTAAACTGCTCAAAAGCATATGGCTCCGGGTTGGTGATCAGCAGTCTGGGTAGCATTTCGTTGAGCCACTCCCCCACTTCTACCTCCGCTTCCACGGCCCATTCTTTTTTCTTGTTATAAAAAACGAGTTCGGCTATTTCCCTTACCTTCTTGCCTCGTTTCTCTTCAAAAACAGCCATTTCCGGCAAACTTCCCGTCCAGACGATCACTGCGTTCGGCCGTGCGGCGAGGTCCGCGGGCTCGTGAATACTCTTTTCAAGGTAATTCGGCGGAATGGAAGTCGGCGGCGTTTTGAAATCAAACCATTTGGATAACGGAAAATCGAGGCACACACCATGCATATAGTTGAAAAGCGACTTGCGCAAGCCTTCTGCAAACCGATCGTGATCGGTTCCCAACGGATCGTCATGTTCCAGGTCGTTATTGGCAAACTTACCCGTGTCAGGCCCGAGCCGCATGACGTCGAATTCCTCGGGATATAGGCCCACCGGGCTATGCGCCGTCATCGCAAACCGGTGCCAGAAGCCCGACTGCACAATACCTAACTGAAACATCTGCCGCACCATTTCCAGCGAATCGATCGTCTCCTGTGCCGTTTGGGTCGGGAACCCGTACATCAGGTACGCATGCACCATAATGCCCGCCTGCGTGAAGGCATCCGCCACGCGCGCTACCTGCGCGACGGTGACACCTTTTTTCATACGGTCGAGCAAGCGATCAGACGCTACTTCGAGACCGCCGGAAATGGCAATGCAGCCCGACGCTTTCAGTAGCAAGCACAAGTCGTGCGTGAAATTCTTCTCGAAGCGGATATTAGTCCACCATACAACAGTTAGCTTCCGCCGGATAATTTCCAGCGCCAGGTCGCGCAACAAGGCCGGCGGCGCGGCTTCATCCACAAAATGGAAGCCATTCTGCTGCGTCTGCCCGATTATTTCTTCAATGCGGTCGCAAAGCAACGAGGCAGTCATCGGCTCGTAGCGGCGGATATAATCCAGCGAAATGTCGCAAAACGAGCACTTCCCCCAGTAACAGCCGTGTGCAAGTGTCAGCTTGTTCCAGCGGCCATCGCTCCATAAACGGTGCATAGGGTTCACGATCTCGATCACCGAGAGATAATCGTGCAAAGGTAAATCGCTGTAATCCGGCGTACCCGTTTCGCGCTGCGGGACGTCCTTTTCCTTTGCGCCATTATGGTATACCACTTTTCCATCGACCCGCGAATACACGCGTTTCAGGCTGGCCAGCTCGCGCCCGCCATCCAGATATTCCAAAAGCGATTGCAGCGGCGCCTCACCGTCGTCGAGGCACACAAAATCGATGTAATTGAAAACTCTCGGCTCTTCGAGCGAACGCAATTCCGTATTGGGAAAGCCCCCTCCCATTACGATTTTGATATGCGGGTAATGCGTTTTCAGATACTGTCCGCATTTGAAACCACCATACAAATTACCCGGGAAGGGCACCGAAATGCATACTATATCGGGCTGGAACAACTTCACTTTTTGTTCCAGAACGTCCTTCAAAGTCTGCGAAAGCAAGGTATCCGGCGCTTCGAGTGCAGCTTCCATTTCATCGAAACTCGTTGCCGAACGGCCGAGGCGCTCGGCATACCGACTGAAACCGAAATGCGGGTCGATTGCCTCCTGGATCAGATCCCCAAGGTCTTCGAGGTATAATGTAGCCAGATGCCGGGCTTTGTCATGAATGCCCATGGTGCCGAATGCCCAGTCGAGGTCTTCGAGCTGCTGGAAACGGCTTGCTTCCGGCAAATAGCTGCGGTCGCAAATGCTATGGGCTAGCGTGGGATTACTGTTTTTAAGAAAGCGTATCACCGGATCGATCGTCGAAATATACTCGTCCCGAAGCGCATAAATGCGGAAACTATTGTCCGTCAGCTCGATATCCGACGCTTCGAGCATCGCAAAAAGCTTTTTAAGCCCTTTGGACGAAAACAGTTCCAGGATCACGTCAATCCCCAGATCAGCCTGATAGGATTCCCTTTCCAAAGTGTTCAGAAACCCTTTGAGGTAAGCAGTAGCAGGATAAGGCGTGTTGAGTTGGGTAAATGGTGGGGTAACCAGGAGTGTCTTCTTTTTCACGGATGCACGTTTTCTACCATGCAAAGGTAGGGGTTTTGGATTTGAAAGAATACTGGTAACTTGGCTGGTTGCCGAACATGCGTCGTTTTGCCCATGAAGATCCTGTCCGATGCCTTACTGGAAAGTTACCGGAACCAACCCGGGATCGACATTCAAACCGCGTTACAGCAATTGGATGAAACATTTGTCAGGTCGGACTCCTTTAACTTCTATACCTCTATTGCCGTCATCACTTCTTCCAAAATCGAAGGCGAACCAATGGAGGTCGACAGTTATATCAAACACAAAATCCAGCAGATAGAATATCTGCCGGAGCTTACCCAAAAGCCCAACGATCTTTTCCAGGCCTACATTTATGCAAAAGAAAACCGTCTTACCAAAGAGCATTTCTCGCAAGCCCATCAGATACTCACCGAGCATCTTTTACCCGAACATTGGCGGGGCATTTACCGGCAAAATGCAATGGTAGTCATGGAGCACAATACCGGCCGCATTCAATTCGAAGCGGCACCCGCCCATTTGGTACAAGGGGAAATGGACAAGTTATGGGACGACATTGACAAGCTCCTGCGGTGTGATCTCTCAGTGGAAGAAACCTTCTATTATGCCTCGTTCATCCATTTGATATTTGTGTGCATCCACCCATTCAACGACGGTAACGGCCGGGCCGGGCGATTGCTAGAAAAGTGGTTTCTCTCCGATAAGCTGGGCACGATGGCGTGGTACATTCAATCGGAGCGGCATTATTACCAGCATGTCGATGCCTACTATCGAAATCTCAACAGGCTGGGCATATTTTACGAGCAGCTGGATTTCACCAAAGCCGAGCCGTTTTTGAAAATGCTGCCGAGGGCGTTGGATAATTGAAATGTGATTTCAACATTGAAACTTCCGACATTCATCGTGAACTCATGAAAACGAAAGAACGTAAAGTAAAGGAATTTGATACCGTGAAGACTTTTCGCAAAATCAAAACCAAGATTTCTAAGGAAATCAAGGATATGAATTTGGAGCAATTGCAAAAGTACTTTGAAGAGCACAGGCTCAGACCCAAGGCTTAAAGATAATTTGACTGCAAGGGCGCACGGTTAATCAATGCGGCTCCGGATGTTCCAGGTACCCATGGAAATCAACCTGCCGCATGCGCTTGCCTTTGGCCGGGTCCTTATATTTGGAAAATGCCCAAAGTACGTAGGAGGTGATGTCCTGATAAAAATCCGAGCGGATCGGAAACAGGCCGTCGCCGTTGCGTAATGCATTGGTAAACAGGACGACGGTAATATCCTCAGGGCAATGCATCCACACGCTCCTGAAACCCTTCGGATTGGCGATTCCAAGCCCAGAATACCACCAGCCGTCATGATAGCTGAATTTTCCCTCCGGCATTACGGCACTGTAACTACCCAAACCATTGTTCACAATTTCGTCTCGGATATCCTGTGTGATGACAGCATTATTGTCGGGTGAGAAAAGTGCGGCGTATAACTTCACACCCTGGTTAGCCGTAAGATAGATACCATAGCCGCCGGTAGTCGAGCTGAAATCGCCCGGATCGAAACCGTATTCTCCCGAGTACGGAAAGTCATAGCCAAATGTAGGCACGGGCAAGCCGTTTGAAAAAGGTGTTTCCACCACTACTCCCGCCTTTTCAAAAATGTTTTTCCGGATAAATTCCTCGTATCCGTTCAATGCGGAAACGGCATCATTGTTGTCATTACCCGTAAATTCCAACCCGTTGATCGCTGGTATCAATACCCTGAAAAGCCCGAAGTTGGCATTCTGGTAACAGCTCGACCCGTGGTTTTCTTTTTTAATACCATTTTCAATGAGCAATTTCAATCCATACCAGACATTCTCGGTGAATGCACCATTCCTACAACTTTCGGTCATGCCCACAATCCCGCTCGTGTGCGTGAGCAGGTCTTTGAACGTAATGAGCTCGATGTTGGGACCTTTTACCCAGGTTTCAGGCAGGTAGCCGATGATTTTATCGGTGGTTTTGATCCCCTTTTGTTTGGCCAATATCAGGAAAGCGGCCGAAGTAATAGTCTTCGTCATGCTGGCAATCTGCATCTTGGTATCCGGAGTTACAGCCTTATCCTCTTGTATTTCTGTCTTTCTGGCATAAAAACCACCAACTCCGGTACCGATCAACTGATCCTTTTTGTACACTGCAAAACTGTAACCGAACCCTTTTCCTTTCAGCGAGTCATCAAGGATTTCAACAAACTTCTTCGCCGGCTCCTCCTCGACAACCGGATCCGGGTTTTTATCCTTTTTACAGGCCAGAATAGTCGCAATGAAAAGGCAGAAGGTATAAATCAGTCGTAAATGTCGGTTCATAGTTCGCAATATTATGAAAATGTAAAATGAAGATAGCAACTAGTCCGATTGCTTTCCAAACGGGTATTATTGTGACCAAAATCGCCACAGTTCAACATGCAATCTTTCAATCATTTATACTCCAAATTCCTCCTTACGGGAATTCTACTAAGTGCCAGTTTCGCAACGGGCTATGCACAGCAAAACAAAACCTACCCACCTTCATCCTTCCCGGACCGGGTCATATTGGGTTATAAGGGAAATCCGGCTGTATCCCAGGCTGTCAACTGGCGCACAGACTCGACCGTGACAACTGCCATTGCGGCGATCCACGAAGCAGACCCCTCGCCCGACTTCCCGTCCAAGGCACGCACCGTGCAAGCGGCCACGCACCAGGTAGTGATCGACGGCAAGACGATCCATTATCACGAGGCGAATTTCGGGGATCTGAAACCCTCCACGCAATATGTGTACCGCGTCGGCGACGGTAAGGCGTGGAGTGAATGGTTCCATTTCAAAACGGCGTCCGACAAGCAGGAGCCGGTTTCGTTCCTCTACTTTGGCGATGCGCAAAATGATATTCGTTCGTTATGGTCCCGGGCGGTGCGCGGAGCATTCGCGAATATGCCCAAAGCCAATCTGATGATCCACGCGGGTGACCTGATCAACAACTCCAATGCGGATTACCAATGGGGTGAATGGTTTGAGGCAGGCGGCTGGATCAACGGCATGGTACCCAACCTCGCTACGCCCGGCAACCACGAGTATTATCGCGATGAAAAGCGTAACCTCTTCGTTTCGAAACACTGGAAACCGCAGTTTGCATTGCCGGAAAACGGCCCGGAAGGCCTTTCGGAAACCGCATATTATGTCGATTACCAGGGCGTCCGCTTTATTTCACTGGATTCCCAGGCTGCGATCCTCGATTCGACCACCATGAAAAAGCAGGCTGCCTGGTTCGAGCAGGTTACCACCAATAATCCGAATCGCTGGACGATCGTAGTGCATCACCACCCCATTTATTCCACCAAAAATGGGCGCGACAACGACGAGTGGCGAAATACCATGGAGCCATTGTACAAAAAGCATAAGGTGGACATCGTGCTGCAAGGCCACGACCACACTTACGGACGAGGGCTGAACATTCCGATAGGGCAGAGCCGCAAAAAGCCCGACGGACCCATTTACGTAGTATCAGTAAGCGGTCCGAAGATGTATGACATCGGCTTGCAGAACTGGATGGACCGTGCCGCTTCGAATACGCAATTGTATCAGGCCATTACCGTTGACCAGAACAAACTTGCCTTCAAGGCATTTACCGTCAGTGGCGACTTGTACGACGCATTTGATCTGAATAAAGATAAAAACGGCGTCAATACCCTGGTGGAGCTTTCGAATACTCTAAAAATGCAGGAGCGGCTCGATCTGCCTGAGCATTACATGAAAACTTTCAAGGAAGAAGAGTTGAAAGAATATAACCAACGCTATCAGGAATATAAAAAACGCAAAGGCATTAAGTAGTCCCAAAAAGAGCCGAATCGCATTAATTGTCACGCTGAGCGTAGACGAAGCGTTACAGTAATGCGCTTCGACCACGCTCAGCGTGACGTTTTAATTATATTCGATACAATCTCTTTTTGCTTTCTTATTTCAGTTTAACCGCATACAACGCATTACGACCGGTCATGAAAAGCGTATTGCCTGCCACGATCACGGTGGAAGGTCTTTCCGGCGTTTCGATCACATTAATTTCCTTCCCGGAAGGATCGAATACATACACCTGTCCATCCGCAATATAAACGTTACCTTCACGGTCCACCGCAGAACTGAATTCCCCTTTTTCAGCAAATAATCGAGGCTCCATCAAATGCCCCTGCGGGCCTACTTTGAACCGAACCGTCCTTTTCAAATACTCGTCGGCGCCGTACAGTACCTTTCCGGGATGCCCCTCCACCAACGCATTCGAACGGGCCAGGTCATACACCGCCGGCACGATCGTCACACCATCCGGTGCAAGCCAGCATTCCTTGAACGGGTTGGTACTTACCTTCAAAAAATCGCCCGAATCGCGGCGACGGTTGGAAGGATTAAGTGTTTTGACAATGCCCGTCACACTTTCGATAGCTACTTTTCGAAGCAAGTGTATTGATTCTTCCGGCTGATTGGGATTAATAGCATACACCAATGTGCCAAAGCCGCTGTTACCCCAACCGCTGAAAGAGGTGCCTGCTGCATCGGGCGGATTGGGGAACGTTTCAGGTTTACCATCGATCAGGTAACCGGGTTTGGGAACATATTTGAATACCACTATCAGATTATCCTTCGTATCGACGCCAAGTGAAAGCGGCTCCCAGGGAAAGTCGGCCACAAGGCTTAATGCATTCGTGCTGGCCGACCATTTATAGATCCTCCGCGCCCGCGATTCGCTGAAATACACATTCCCCTGGCTGTCATGACAAATACCATCTGCAAACTCGAAACCCTTTGCCAGTTGCACAGCTTTCCCAACCTGTAAATCAATCACGCGGGGTTTAGGGTTATCAATTACCAGCCGGTTAAACTCCCACGGACGTACTTCTATGCCCGAATTAACATCATATAGGGGCACTGTCGACGGGTACTTGGTCTGACTATAATTATGCACATTCAAAAATTCCAGCTTGCGATTGTTCCAGGAGCGGATTGAATGCGGAAAGGGTGTATTTACGCGGATAACCCGAAACATATACAGGTTCGCAAACAGCATATTATCACACGATTCGATTTCCAGCGGCTGGCACCCCGAACTTTCCTTACTCTCCTCTTCGAGCTGCAATGCGTAAACTTTCCAGTTGGATACATTTCTGAATCGCACCTCATTCCGCACATGGTGCTCTACCGACATCGCATATACGCGCCCGGGTGTAGATGTATTCGACACGTATGTGCCCGCAGATGCGAAGGTATTCGCGGTCCAGATGTTCTTAAATGTGCCACCGCCGCCATTAGTTATCCAAAGGCTCCAATACTGCGTGTCCCAATGCTGCTCATTGCCCACATGCGAAGCATTGTTCAGCCCCTCCTGCCCAGGGCGTTTGCGGGTGATGTTACCATGGCCGCCCAGAAATTTCACATCATTCACATAGGAATTGGCACCCGCCATCCATTTCAGACCCACGGCCCGTGTATTGCTCGCTGCGGTCGAAATGCCAATGCCGGTGACGATATTGCTCCCGCCCAGCGACGACTCCACCATCGGTTTCGGCGGCCCGAAACTTCCGAATGCATGAGTGTTGTCCTGTAAAATGAATTGCGTAGAAACGGGGTTTAGGCCTATTAATACTGTCCTTTCTTTCAATTTCAAGGTTTCGGTAATGCGGTACCAGCCTTGCGGAACGTAGATCGCCCCGTACTGGTCAATGGCCGCCTGAATGGCTCTGGTATCATCCGTAACGCCGTCGCCCTTGGCGCCCAGTGTTTTGAGATTTACCCAGGTACTGACCTCAGGGAAAATTGGAATGTCCTTCGCGACAAACGCGGGTTCAGCTTTAAGCATTTCGATTTCATGTGTGGTAGTATGCACCGGCTTTGCATCGATAGCGGCCATTTGCAAGCCGTGGTTCAGGCTCTTCACCCGATACATTTCGCCTTGTCCCGCAATCTGCTTTCCGCTGACACGAAAATGGGCTAGCACCGGCACTTTTTTGCATGCTATATTCCGCAAACTGACCTGGGTATACGCATTATTTTCATTGCTGATTATCAATGCCGGCCCGCTCACGTTTTCGAAGCGACTGTCTTCTATAAACAACTTTTCATAGAAGTTGGGATTGATTTCCAAAACTGTCGGCACATTTTTCACTGTCATTCGTACGATTGTCAGCCCCGATTCCTGTGATCGTATTGCTGCTTTCCGCTGTCCCTCAAACCAGGTATCGACCATCATAAACTGCCAACCCGGCGATGGTTTGAAAGTATAAATACCATATTCTCCTCCGAAAAAGCGTACGTCTTCCATTTCATTCCCCACGTCGAACATCCCCGCCTTACCCGTACCTGCGTGAATATCCACGTGAGAAATGAAACTATGCTGCGCAAAATGTGTCCGCAAGGCCACCGCCGACGGGTTACCCGCGCCAATTCGCAAATCCACGTTCGACATGGCGCTGTAAAACGTACTGGCGCCGGCGTCCGGCACGGGCTGCCCCTCCTTCGGAATGGAAGATGTGAACCAGAACATATATTTGGCATTGCCTTTGTCCTGCGGGTATTCCTCCTGAAAACCCGGTGCATTGTCGGCCAGGACGATCAGTGGCCTCTTTTTTCCATAACCGATCACACGCACGGCGGTGGGAATGTAAATCGTCTTACTGATCCTGTACGTGCCCTCTGGAATGAACACGATCCCAAAATTGTAATTGGTTTTCACCTCATTGATAGCGCGCTGCAATTCGTCTGAGATGTCGGTTTTCCCGTCATTGGTGATTTTGAAATTTTCAGAGGTGAAATAAACCGCGTCTTCGTCATTCAGCCGCGCCTGGTAAAACGATTTGCTTTCAAGCACAAGATTAACCTTCGGCTTCTTCTTTTGCGCAAAGCCGATTTGCTGCGCCAAAACCATCAGCGTGAGCATTAAAATTCTATTCAGCATATCCGTCTATTTTTGCGATGCCCAGAGAATGGCGTTTTTGAAAATGGTTTTGTACACGGCACTCTCGAACAGCACCGGCGAATGGCCCATGAAGATGTACACATTCTTCGCCTTCTTTCCGGGGTTAGACCATATGACCGGGTGATCACCCATTTTGACCTTTGAATCGGGCTGATAGGTCGATTCGTCGACGCTCGCGATCACATCCACATTGGGCCGCGGGCTTTTATCATAGATATACCACTCCTCTTTTTGCACCGGAAACGATGCCGGTACGCCCTTCATGACGGGATGCTTGCCATTTTCCACTTTCACCGTCGCCGCCGCAAAATCGGCGATGTAGTTCTGATAGCGGATACCGCCCATAAAATCCGAAAACCAGGGCCAGATTTTATAGCCGTCAAATTCACCCAGCAAGGTAGCATGGTGAAAACCGATCCAGCCCCCCCTGCCTTCGTCGATATATTGTTCAAACGCCGCAACTGCCTCGGGTTTCCAGGCATAAGGCACATAATCTAACTGGATAATGAGTTGATATTGGCTCAAAAAAGTCTCGTTAACCGATTCCGTTTTATCAATATAGTCGATGCTGAAACGCTCTTTGGCAGCCAGTGAATCCAGCCATGGGCGCGCTGCTTTGGAATACGCAATGTGATGGCCGCCGGGCTCGGCCATCGCCAGAACGCGAAACCTGAGCTTGGGTTGTGCCCAGGCGACCGTCGTGCCGGTGACAAGCCACAGCACGACGCAACAAACCGGGATTTTCCGGAATACATTTTTCATTGATTTAGGATTTAGGGATTTAGGATTTAAAGACATTATTTTTCAGCGCATTACCGGCAAAGTAATGCTACTGGGATGATCTGCATCGTGATGAATTGAAATCCGCGATTTCTGAAAATCCGATTCGGATGCTTCGAAAATATTCATGAATTTCTGCGGGTTACGGTCTACCAGCGGGAACCAGCTGCTTTGTATTTGAACCATCACGCGGTGGCCTTTTTTGAATGTATGCGCCACTTCGTTCAGCTTCACAGTTACCTTTTCGATTTTGTCTTTTACAAAAGGCTCCGGCTTCGAGAAGCTGTTCCGGAATTTTCCCCGCAGCACTTCCGCACGCACCATTTGCTGGTAACCATCCATCATTACAGGTTTGCCACCTTCTTGCGCAGCAGGTAAGGTCGAGCCGGCAGGCCAGACGTCTATTACTTTTACGATGAAATCCGCATCCGAGCCGGTCATGGAAACCATCAGGTTGGCTACGATTTCACCGGTTAATGTCAAATCCTCCGTTAAAGTGTCCGTTTGGAAGCTGACAACATCGGGCCGTCGCGATGCAAACCGCTGATCTTCCGCCATGTACTCGTTGTTGCGGTGTCCGCTGATCACGTTGGTGTACGGCACTGGCTTGGCAGGGTCACTTTCATAGGTAGTCGAACTAGGCTCCGATAGCAGTTTTGCCACAGCCATTCCTCCATTTTTAGCGAAATAATAAGTCGTAGGTTGACTGTTTTTCGGCGGCCACACTTCATAGTTCCGCCATTGATTGGAGCCGGTTTCAAAAACAGTTACTTCCGACTGCTCGAATGCACCTTTTCCTTTGAGATAAAAGTTGAAAAACTTAGTCTCGATCTCCTCCTGGTAATATTTGTTCACATCGGCACCAAACTGGTATTGCGCGAAGCTTTTCCAGGCCGGCGCCGCCCAGCCTCCATGCGTCCAGGGACCCATTACCAGCTGGTTGTTATTCCCCGGACTCTGCCTTTCGATCGCCGCGTAAGTCTTTAATGCGCCGTACAAATCCTCGGCGTCAAACCAGCCCCCTACGACGAGTACCGCCGGTTTAATGTTTTTCAAATGTTTTTTGATATTTCGCGACTGCCAAAACTCGTCATACACAGGATGCGCCGTCGTCTGCCGCCAAATGCTGTTCGGATCGGCGAAATAGGGGGCCGCATTGCTCTTTTTCAATGGCCCGAAATCAAGGAAATACTTGTAAGCATCATTGTATTCCGCGTTGAAATGACTCTGGTAATTGGTGCCGTCCTTGCTTTTGGGACCGTCGAAACCGCTGTAAAAGCCAAAGTTATCCATCAGAAAGAATGCGCCGTTGTGGTAGCAATCGTCGCCGATAAACTCATCGGACATGGGTGCCTGCGGTGAAACAGCGGCCATGGCAGGGTGCGCATTCGGCAATCCCGCGGAAGAATAGTAGCCCGGAAACGAAATGCCCCATTGCCCTACTTTTCCATTATTTTTAGTGTTTTTTAAAAGCCATTCGACCGTGTCGTAAGTGTCGCTCGATTCGTCCACATCTTTATTACTCTTCTTGTTTTCAATCGCCGGTGTCATCTCCCGGAAGTTGCCTTCGCTTTTGTAGCGGCCTCGCGCATCCTGGTACACAAAAATGTATTTCTCGCGCATCAAATGCACATTAGGTCCAAGCGTGCGACGGTAGTTATTCTCTCCATAGGGCCGCACCGAATACGGCGTACGCTGCATAATGATCGGGTAGGTCTGCGAATCGTCTTTGGGAGTGTAAATGGCGGTGAAGAGTTTTACCCCATCCCGCATGGTAATGTATTGCTCGGTTTTGGTGTAGTTGGCTTTGACCCAGCTCGTATCCGGGGCTGATTGCTGGGCGACGGCTACCCACGATAAAAAGCATAATAAATACAGCAATACATTTCTCTTCATGACCGTTTGGTTTTGTTTGGATTAGTAAATTCAAAAATACGTAAGAAACCGTACATTCGTCCAGTTTAAACTTTCACCACTCCTCCACATGCTATGCGTAAACGGGTCATTAAATTTTCTTTCATGATATTCTTCATCTTTCTGGCGGTGATCGCCATTGGCGTGTATGTTTTCATGCAGCAGCCATTATTCGGAAGACATCCTTCGGGCGCACGGCTCGAAAGAATCCAAAAATCGCCACACTACCGCGACGGGCAGTTTCAAAACGAGAGTTTCACCCCCGATCTCACCGAAGGCAACAGCTATTTAAAGGTTTTCACGAAGTTTTTTTTCGGCAAAAGCAAATACAATATTCCTGGCGCATTGATCCCCTCTCAAAAGACAGACCTACTGCATTTAAAACCCGAAGAGAATGTACTGGTTTGGTTCGGGCATTCGTCCTATTTCATGCAGGTCGACGGCAAAACCATCCTCGTCGACCCGGTTTTCAGCGGCAGCGCGTCGCCCCTCAAATTCACGACACCGAGCTTTAAGGGTAGTGATATCTATCAAGTGGAAGATTTGCCAGCCATCGACTACCTCTTCATTTCACACGACCACTGGGACCACCTCGACTACGAAACCATCCTGAAACTCAAAACGAAGGTTGGAAAGGTCATAACCGGCCTCGGTACGGGCGAACACCTGGAATATTGGGGTTACGACGTGGCCAACATCATCGAAAAAGACTGGAACGAAAGCGCCGACCTCGGCGATGGCTTTAAGGTGAATGTAACGCCCGGGAGGCATTTTTCCGGCCGCGATTTCAAGCGGAACCGCGCATTGTGGGTATCATTCGTTTTGCAGACGCCGACATTAAGAATCTTCATCGGCGGGGATTCGGGCTATGACAATCATTTCAAAAGGATCGGTGCCCAATTTGGCCCATTCGACCTCGCATTGCTGGAATGCGGCCAGTATAACGAAGCTTGGAAATACATCCACATGATGCCCGAAGAAACCGTCACCGCCGCCCGCGAACTCGGTGCCAAAAAGCTGATGCCCGTTCACTGGGCCAAATTCGCCCTCTCTATCCACGACTGGAACGAACCCATCCTCCGCGCCAGCACCGAAGCCCAAAAGCAAGGCATGCCGCTCGTAACCCCGCTCATCGGGCAAAAGGTAGAATTGAAAGGGGATCAAACATTTACGCAATGGTGGAAAGAAGCGCGGTTGCAGCCGGAGGGGTAGGAAAAGCGCCGGGAATTTTTGAACTTTGGTTATCTGATAACCGGGATAATATCCCCTAACACACTACTAAAATGACACAGGAACTGGTTGACAAAGTGCGGGCTTATGTGGCCGAGCGCAAAAGAGAACTGGAAACGTCGCCCAATGCTGAAAACCTAGCCCGAAAGCGGCTTCAAGAATTGGGCTATCTGGACGAAAATGGAGAGATAGCGGAACCGTACCGACAAGGTATTCCCAAAGAGAGGAAGCCGGTTGGTTGTCCATAATTAATTCAACAATTCACACACTACTTTTCATGCATCCCTTCTCCTACTGTGACATCACGGTCTACGGCTTTCATGGCTGTAACCAAGACATTAAACAACGGCTCATTAACAAAGAAATTCGTTTTGAATGCAGTACCAACAGATATGACTGGCTGGGTTCGGGCATCTATTTCTGGGAGAATGACTTTCCGCGCGCACATTACTGGGCAGAGCAATCACACGGTGACAATGGGGCTGTGATCGGTGCAAAAATCCGCTTGGGAAAATGCTTTGACCTTTCCAATTCTTTTGCCAAAGAGCTCCTTATTCTCTCCTACAACGATTTATGTGTTGAATGGAAGAAGGCGAATACAATCCCCATTGAAAATGCCCCACATCCACGTGGTATCGGTAACCCTTCTGATATGATTCTCCGATACCTCGACAAATTGGTGATCGAAAACGCCATTTTACTCGCCAGCTTACAAGAACCTGACATTATTTATGATACTGTACGCGCTCCATTTCAAGAAGGTTTCCCCGTCTACCCAGGCAGCGCATTTCGCGAGCATGACCATATTCACCTCTGTGTAAGAAATCCCGATTTACTAACGGAGCTTTTTGATCCTGGTCAATAGAAGCTGGGCTATGATCTACTCAATCGGAAGGGGATCCCCAAACGCAGAAAGCCGGAAAGCTGTTCTTAGGCATATTCGAATTCTATATCGGATGCTTTCAATGTTTTCCAGTCCTCGTAAACACTTCCTTCATTGTTAACATAATCATCCAGCAAGTCACGCAAGTTTCGCTCGATTTCGCCGAAGTTCTTGCCGCAAGTTACAGACAGATAATCGGGGACATGCTCGATCCGTCCCCATAGCTCGCCTTCGCCTTTTTCGATGATGATAGTCAGCTTCATACGAAATCTGATAGTGTGTAAAAGAATAAAGGTCGCATTTCCGCGACCTTTTTGCAATATCAAATGCTGTTACTTCCTCCCTAACTCCCGTTCTAACGCCGCTATCCGGTCATCCTGGTTTTGCAAAGCCTTCCGCTGCAAATCAATGTATTCATTTTTGGATAAAGTTACGGTCTCCTCAGAGGTGAGGGATTCGCTGTTAACATTACCTTCTTTCAGCATTGCCCCAGCGCCCGCTACTAACCATTCAAGGTTCACTTTTGGATATTCATTGAAAATTTTCTCCAATACTTCTACCCCAACTGTTTTCCCGTTCTTGATAGGCTTCGCCAGCGCACCTTTTGAAACACCGATCTTTGCTTCAAATGCAGTTATTGAAGTACCAAGGTGGTCAATAAAAGCCTTTAAACGGTTTGAAAACATTTTTGAATAAAATTTTCTCCAAATTATTGTTTTGAGTAAAATTTTCTCCGTACATTTACTCACCACAATCTGTTAACCGCAAATTACACATTATGCACATCGAAACAAGTTTGACCGATCCGGCGATGATGCCGATCAAGCAGCGGCCTTTACAGCGGTTCGCGAAAGCCAAGGAAATGGCCTAAATGGCGGGAAAAACTGGCGATGAACGACCCCTTTTTCGATACCCTCACGGGCGAGGCGTACATGCGCTCGGTCGCGCAGGCGTTTTCCGACCCGAGCCGCGGGCAAGTCGACCGCATTGAGCAGGTCACGTTGGCGCTGGAAAGAATGGCCGGGATCAGATCCCATCCTATTTAAAACAGGTGCACAAAAAACGGCCGGGCTTGAACAACCCGGCCGTTTGGCATATGAATGCTATCTGATGGATCAATCAGCCTTAATAAAGCGCAGCTTCGTAGCTTCGCCGCCATGGTTGATCTTCATAAAGTAATGTCCGCCGCCCAGTTTCTTCACATTCAAGCGATGGCTGTTTTTGCCTTCCGTGATGCGAATCGATGCATTGCTCACCGGCTGGCCGGCCAGGTTGTAGATCGTTACATCCGAAGTTCCGGCCGTGCGGGATGAGAACTGAATGTTCACATAATCCTGGGCAGGGTTTGGCGCGATAACCGTGCCTGAGATAAGACCCGGATTGACCGCAACGATTTTACTTTTGGTGAAAGTACCGTCGATATCGATCTGCTTCAATTGGTAGTAGTTTGTACCCAACAGCGGATTTTCATCCAGGAAGCTGTATTTACCGATCCGCTGATCTGTAAGTGCTACTTTACCAAGTACTTCTTCGTTCGACATACGGCTGTCGAAACGCAGCACTTCAAACTCTTTTCCGTCTTGCTCTGCAACCACATTCCAGGTCAGCTCTACACCTTTCTCAACGGCTTCGCCTTCAAAATTTGAAATGTAGATGGGAAGCGGAACGTTCACACCAAATGCGATAGTTGAAGGCGTAGATTTACAGTTTCCACCCTGAATTTCGAGGGTATATGCACCGGTTGCCAATGTATTGTAGCTGATACTCGGTGTATTGCTCGTTGGCGCAACGCTGTTCTGGCGAAGAAGAACGCCGTCTTTTTTGATCTTCCAGTCGATGGCAAATACGTTATCCCCATCAAAAAGGAATTGCAGGCCGGTTTCACCAGAGGATACGATCTGCTGCAAACTAGGTCCCCGTGTACAGGCAGTGCGCGTGTCGGTTGCTGAAATACTGAAACTTTTTGTAACCACCGATGCCGCTTTACAATCCTCGGCCTTCAACTCGAAAGTATAAGTTCCATTTTGCAGATAGCTGAATTTCAGGTTGGCTGTGTTGGATGTAAGTGTACCCGTTTTACCGCTTCCGACTGCGAAATTGCTGCCGTCCAGGATTCTCCAAGAGAACACATGCAAGTTGGTACCGCCGTAGTTGATCGTCGCGCTGCTTGGCGTGATAGACGTAATGCTGGTTACCGACGGTCCGTTCTGGCAGTCGGGGATAGTTACCACAGGTTCGTTGATTGTGAATGCGCGGCTGCTTACTGCCGAAGCGCAGTTGTTTCCTTCGATTTCCAACGTATAATTACCCGGGGCCAGCGAAGAGTACGATATGTTCGTCGAAGTAGCGGTGCCGAAATCGTTTGTCGTGCCCGATCTCACTGCAGTGCCACCCGATTTGATCCGCCATTTCAGGCTGGTTACGCCGGAACCGGTAAAAGAAACCGTCAAAGCCGTTTGGCTGATGTTGCTTACGTTGCTAATGGCCGGGCCAGATGCGCAGTTATTATCAGGTAGCGGTGTAGCGGTTTTAGGCGCGTTAGGCCAAAAACAGCCTGTAACCATTGCCGTAGTCAGTACACCTCTCCATTGTGGATCGAGGTAGCTTCCATTGTTCCCGGTAACCGTCTCGGAAAGCAATCCCATGTAATAGTTGTCCTCACGGGTATCGTTCTCTCCCTGCTTGATCTTTACGCGTAACAGGCCATCTACATACTTAATAAACTGGTATGTATTACCCGTGCTTCCTACAAACACACCCAGACGGTCGCCATCCGGCATCGTGACGCCATTACAGGTAATCTGCCCGCTGCCGTTGGTACCCAGCATATTCACGGGTGCTGTGCTCGGGTCAACCGGGTTGATACAGCCGAGAATCAATGCATCATTCTCGGCACTTGGCTGGAAAGTGCCCTCTTGCAGGTGGTAAAGAATAAACAGGTTGTCCGCAATGGTCCCGGCCCAGTTGAGGTATATCCGGTTTTCCTTAAGGAGAATATTCACTGCCTTGCCATCACCTGTTCTTCCGAGGTATTCCCCGTCGGTCCAGGTACGACCACCGCACGAAACGCGGGAAGCCAAAGGTGCAGCCGTTCTGGCCGCGATGGTGAAAGATTCGTCTGCAGACTTTGCGTAAGGATTCTTGATCTCGTAAGAACCGTTCAGGTCATTTGCAATACTGCTTTCCAGATTTAAGCCGTCCACAGGCGTACCTGTGCTCCCGGCGTCGTTGTTTGGAGCCGCTGCCACCGAGCTTATCACTCCTCCCGCAAAAACAAGTTTCAGTAAAAATTTCATAGAGCGTAAAAAATAAGTGGGCGATGCGAACGAAATAATCGAATGTTATACAATTTGAAACCAACGCTTTCGTTCGTTCCAAATATACTACAAAGACCTAGAAAAGATTTTATACTTGTAGAATAATATTGCTCACTGAATTATTGAAACGATCCGTTCCGTAAGCAATAGATCGACATAATCGCCCCTGGCGTATTGCCAGACACAATTTTTGTGACAAGCTCCGCTAAAATTTAATGAGAAAAATAAAAGTTAAAAAAATGCAAAAATTCATAAACAACTGAGTCTAAGCGACAACTAGCTCGCTAACGGAGTGAATTAGTTGGCAGATTCAGGTCGAACGGGAAGTAGATCTTATGCGCTCCACAAGTTTTGGCATTGAGCCCAAGTTTCGAGACTGATCCGTTTTCGGACTGATCCGCCCTGATCCCTCGATCCACGAGTAATCCGAATACAAGAAAAAAAGCCAGTCAGATTATTACATCCAACTGGCTTCCAAAGTGTTAGCTGAAAGTGCTACTGCACGGTTTTGTGACCCATAGGGGAATCGAACCCCTGTTTCAACCGTGAAAGGGTCGTGTCCTAACCGCTAGACGAATGGGCCGACTGGTCTCCTACTTCGTGCGTTTTTGTTTCACTTTCTTTCACTTTTCGTTTCCCTGTTCCGAAAACGTGGTGCAAAGATGCAGGGTTGGATTTTAAAAAGCAATACCTGACCGCAAATAAAAATCAATTAATTTTTAGTTAACTCATTCTCAACACCATTTAATACAAACTTTTTTTATCACTTTTCCAGTGGTTGTAATTCCGGTAACTTTTTAACTTTGGGTTTACCCACTTACGCCGTTTCACTCCCTATGACCAAACTGATCTGCTTCCTTTTCATTTTGCTTTCGATTCAAACTGCATTTGCACAAACTCAGACACCGGATCAATTCCTGGGCTTCCCGCTTGGTTCCAGATTTGCGTACCACCATCTGATCGTCGATTATTTCAAATCCGTTCAGTCCCAAAATACGGACAGGATGAAACTCGTCCAGTATGGTACCACCAACGAAGGGCGACCGTTGATGCTCGCATTCGTTTCTTCGCCGGAAAACATCGCGAAACTCGAAACAATCCGTACCAATCACCTGAAAAGTATCGGCCTGCTCCCGGGTAAAGCCGATGCTACCGTCCCTCCGATCGTTTGGTTGAGCTACAACGTGCATGGCAACGAGTCGGTGTCTGCCAATACGAGTATGAAAGTGCTCTACGAACTGCTCAACAAAGGCAATGCTCTTACGCAGGATTTTCTTAAAAACATGGTAATCCTCGTCGACCCGTGCATTAACCCCGACGGTTACGAGCGCTACACACAATGGTACAACCGCGTGCAGAATGTCACGCCGGACGTTACACCATTTGCACTCGAACATGACGAACCCTGGCCCGGCGGACGTTTCAACCACTATCTTTTCGATCTCAACCGCGACTGGGCCTGGCAAACGCAGAAGGAAACGCGGGAGCGCATCGCACTATACAACCAATGGATGCCGCATTTCCATGCTGATTTTCATGAAATGGGCGCTGCAAGAAGCTACTACTTCCCGCCGGCCGCTAAGCCCTACAACAAGGACGTAACGGCCTGGCAACGGCAGTTCAACGAGCTCGTGGGCGAATATTGCCGCAAGTATTTCGACAAAAACAACTGGGCATATTTCACCCGGAACGACTACGACCTCTTTTACCCCAGCTACGGCGACACCTGGCCCACCGCCAATGGCGCCATCGGCGTCACGTACGAGCAAGGCGGGGGCGGGCGGGCGGGGCTCGCGCTCGAACGTGTGAACGAACACGATACGCTTACCCTCAACAACCGTATTGCGCACCATTATGCCACCAGTCTGGCCACTTTGGAAGCCGTAATGTCACAAAAAGAGAAAGTGGTAACCGAGTTTATCCGGTTTCATCAGGACGCCGCCAATACCCCGGCAGGAAATTTCAAAACTTATGTTGTCAAAGCAGGCGGCAGTGAAAATACGCTGGCATTCAGCAAATGGCTCGACCGCCAGGGATTCAATTACGGTATCGCAAGTAAATCGTCTTCTGCCAAAGGCACGGAGCTTACTACTCTAACCGAGCAGACAGTTAAAATAGACGGTAACGACCTCCTGATCAGCGCCTATCAACCCAAATCCAATTTGTTGCGTATCCTGTTTGATCCTAAGCCGGCGCTCGAAGATTCTGTGACGTACGACGTTACCAGCTGGGGCCTCGCATATATTTTCGGGTTGAAGGCCTACGGTTTGAAAGAAAAACTGACTCCTGCTGCCATTCAGGCAGTTGCACCTGAAAATACGATTCCAGTCTCTGCACCGTATGCATATCTAGCCGGTTGGTCGAATGCCGGAGATGCCGCATTCCTGGCCGAGCTTTTGAAGGGCGGCGTGCTGGTCAAAACCTCCAATACGTCGTTTGAAATGGACAAAAACAGCTACCCGGCCGGCACATTGATCATCACCAGAAATGGCAATGAACGTATTTCGTTTGATAACCTGGTCACGTCGCTTGCCAACAAACACGGCGTGAAGCTCACGCCTGTCAAAACCGGCTTCGTGAGCACAGGTCCCGATTTCGGAAATGACAATGTCGTTGCGCTCAAAGCGCCGAAGGTGGTCGCCATTGCTGGCGAAGGCGTTTCTGCAACCGCATTTGGCGCCGTCTGGCATTATTTCGAACAGCAGATCAAATACCCGGTAACGATTGTCAATGCTGCTAAACTAGCCGCCCTGCCCTGGAACGAAATCGACGTCCTGATCCTGCCGGATGGCCGCTATGGCGACATCATCCAGGACAAGCAACTCGAAGCGCTTCAAAGCTGGATTAAAAACGGGGGCAAACTGATAGCTATGGAGCATGCGACCGATGCGTTCGTCAATAAAATGGGCTTTGGTTTAACCAAGAAATCCTCAGAAAAAAGAAAGGATGACGGTACTTTCAAAAAATACGGCGAACAGCAGCGTGAAGACGCGAGCGACTCCTCGCCGGGCAGTATGTTCCAGATCACGATGGATCGCACTCACCCACTTGCTTTCGGATGCGGCGATGCCTATTTCACGATCGTCCGCGACGCCTACGAGCGTGACTACCTCAGAGACGGCTGGAATGTGGGCTATTTAAAAGAGGATAATTACAAAGCCGGATTTGTCGGCACCAAAATGGCCGGCAAGCTGAAAAATACGCTCATTATCGGGTCACAGGAAATGGGTCGCGGCCAGGTGATCTACCTAATGGACGACCCGGTTTTCCGTGCGATGTTGGAGAAGGGCAAAGTGCTGTTCGGCAATGCGGTGTTTAGGTAATTTTGAATGAGTAAATGAGTAAATGAGTAAATGAGTGAATGATTGAATGATTGAATAAATAGTCAAGTATTGTCAGATGTGGCCAGGTATTGTTTTGAATATCTAATCAATTTAATTAGGCAACTCCTGACCACGAATGACTTCCTGACTAATTCCATTCACTCATTCAGTCATTCACTCATTCAATCATTGAAAATACCGCACCGCCAACTCATATCCTCTAAGCCCCAAGCCCGCTATAATGCCTTTACAACGCGACGTCAGATAACTGTGGTGGCGGAACGACTCCCGTGCGTGGATATTTGAAATATGCACCTCAACGGCCGGCGTGGGAACGGACGACAGCGCATCCGCGAGGGCGATGGAAGTATGCGTATAACCGCCTGCATTGATTACGATCCCATCAAATGAGAAACCTACTTCATGTATTTTATCGATCAGCGCACCCTCGTGGTTCGATTGGAAATAATGCAGCTCCACATCAGAAAAAACCGCTTTCAATGTTTCAAAATAATCTTCGAATGACTGATTTCCGTATACACCAGGCTCTCTTTTGCCCAAAAGATTCAGGTTCGGGCCGTTCAGGATCAATATCTTTTTCATTTGCTTTGTAGCATTCATAAATTCTTTTTTCGCTATGTGGCAAAGCTACATCAAACATTTTAAAAATTATCTCCGCCTCGAACGCTCCCTTTCCGGAAACTCGGTAGAAGCGTACGTGCGGGATGTTGAAAAGCTGGAAGAGTTTCTGGAACTGAGTAAAATCGACCTTGCACCTGCCCGCGTACAGGAAGAACACCTTTCGGCATTCCTTAAATACATTGCCGAGCTTGGGCTCGCCGCGCATTCGCAGGCACGCATGCTCTCGGGAATCAAAGCATTTTTCAAATATCTTTTGCTGGAAAACGAGATCACGGAAGACCCGACCGAACTGCTCGAATCCCCCCGCCTGCCACGCAAACTACCCGATGTGCTTTCCTATGAAGAGATTGAGACCATGCTCAATGCGATCGACCATTCTACGCCCGAAGGCACACGAAACCGCGCAATTATGGAGGTATTGTATAGTTCGGGATTACGCGTTTCGGAGCTCACGGACCTCCAACTGACCAACTGCCATTTCGATATCGGCTTCCTGCGCGTTATCGGAAAAGGCGACAAAATGCGGCTGGTGCCCATTGGCCGGGAGGCCATTAAATACACGCAAATCTACCTCGACCACGTAAGGGGCGATATTGCGCCTCAAAAAGGCAGCGAAGACATTGTCTTTCTGAACCGCCGCGGCGGCCAGCTTTCACGGGTGATGATCTTCCTGATGATCAAAGATACAGCGGAAAAGGCCGGGATCGATAAAAACGTGAGCCCGCATACGTTCCGGCATTCGTTCGCGACGCACCTCATCGAAGGAGGAGCGAGCTTGCGTGCCGTGCAGGAAATGCTGGGGCACGAGTCGATTACCACTACCGAGATTTACACCCACCTCGACCGGGATTACCTCCGACAGATCATTACCGAGTTTCACCCCAGAAGCTGAGCGGCTAGTCTTCGACTTCTTTCAGCAGCGAATCCAGTTTCAGAGAATCGGAGTCGGGTGTGGCACCCGGTAATGCCCGTTTCAGCTGCTTGGGTTTATTCCATGGCGCTGTGGTACGGCTCGACATATCGTATGAAATGTAGGCAAACAGCGCTACGAATGCGATAAAGACGAAAATGAATATTTTCCTGTTACGATTTGACTGTTCCATTTACTCTTCCTCTTCTCTTACCTGCTTGGGCGTCTTGTAAAGCATCAGATCACCGGTTTTGGCAGATATTTCTTCCCATTTCTGATTTTTAAACTCAATAAACGCGGCACTTCCCTTCTTCATGGAACCGATACTCGCCCCGGACAGGTATTCCGCGAAATAGGTAATGTCGGGATTGTGACCGAATAACATCAGCGTCGAATACTGTTCTGAAGTACTGTTCACCGCTTGCAAGTATGCCCTGGGGCCTCCGTCGTAGATCCCTTCCTGTTTCTGGATCTCGTCAACAGACACTTTGAACTGCCCTGCGATGATCTCGGCCGTCTTGAATGCGCGTGATGCCGGGCTCGATACAAAAACATCGGGCTTCACCTCTTCCTGAACCAGCCATTTCCCCATCGCAAGCGACTCCGACAAACCCTTACTGTTCAGATTTCTGTCAAAGTCCTTGATTCTGAAACTCTGGTCTTCTGCGGTCGCGTGCCGGACTAAAATGAGGGTCTTTTTCATGTGCTGGTTTTTTCTCCAAAAGTAAATAATCTGCTTTTGTAAAACTGCCGGTTCAGGCCGAAAAATTGGAACGGTTATTTTCAACCACTTAATATGGATAAACTACCTTTTGACATTATTTCATCCACAAACCGCGACAATTAATATGTAATTTTGTTCCTTGATCAACTTATAGAGAAGAAATCCATTTGCAATAGATTATGTTACAGTTCCTTAAATATGTCCTGGCTACTTTCGTGGGCATTATCCTCTTCGTGTTCCTCTCCTTTGTGATCCTGGGCAGCATCGGTGCGATGTTCTCTTCGGACGAAAAAGTGACGATTTCAGAAAAATCCGTACTCAAACTCGATCTGAACCAGCCCATCAGGGAAGTAGGTGTCGACAACCCGTTGTCGGAATTTGGGCTCCCCTTCACCGGAGAAGAAACCGTGGTAGGATTAAAGGACATCCTCGAAGCATTGAAAAGCGCTCAGAACGATGACAAAATCAAAGGGATTTACCTGAAAACAGAAGGTCCCGAAGCCGGTTGGGCGACATTGGAGGAAATCCGGAACCAGCTTTTGGAATTCAAAAAATCGAAGAAATTCATCGTAACCTACGGCGAAAGCTATTCGGAAAAAGGTTACTACATCGCTTCCGTAGCCGACAAGATCTACCTCAACCCGGCGGGCGGCATTGAATGGAACGGACTCTCGGCGGAATACAGTTTCTTCAAAGGCACATTTGATAAGCTTGAAATCAAGCCATTGGTATTCAGGGTAGGCGAATTCAAAAGTGCCATTGAAATGTTCTCGCGGCAGGATATGAGCGAGGCGAGCAAAAAACAGTCTATTGAACTGATTGGCGCCATTAATAACAACTTCCTGAAAAACATTTCGGCCTCCCGAGGCGTCCCGGCGGATCAGCTCAAAAACCTCGCCGATTCCCTGGCCGTCGAAAACCCGAAATCTGCATTGAAATACAAATTTGTTACCCACCTTGGCTACCAGGATGAGCTGGAAACGGCGTTGAAGAAGGAATTGAAAGTCGATGCGGATAAACCTATTTCGTACCTCGGCGTGAGCAAATACCTCGACGGCGCCAGTACACCGGAGAAAGGTGATTTCAACAAACGTATCGGCGTATTGGTAGCCGAGGGTGAAATTACCAGCGGCGACGGTGGTGATGAGAATATCGGCTCCGACAAGTTCGTCAAAGAACTGAAAGAAATCCGCGAAAACGACAAAATCAAAGCGGTTGTGATCCGCATTAACTCGCCCGGCGGCAGTGCATTGGCTTCGGACGTCATGTGGCGCGAGATTCAGATTACGGCTAAAAAGAAACCGGTCATTGCATCGATGTCCGACGTAGCCGCTTCCGGCGGTTACTATATGGCCATGGGTTGCGATACCATTGTTGCCCAGCCTAATACAATTACCGGGTCCATCGGTATTTTCGGGTTGATCTTCAATGTAACCGACTTTATGAACAACAAGCTTGGTATTACCTTCGATGGCGTCGGTACCAGCCCGCATGCCGACTGGCCAACCGCTACCCGCGAAATGACCGAGTTCGAAAAGTCGATGATTCAGAAAAGCGTGAATGAAGGCTACGAAACATTTACGCGTAAAGCAGCCGAAGGCCGTAAAATGCCGGTCGAAAAGCTGAAAAGCCTCGCACAGGGCCGGGTATGGTCGGGCGTAGAGGCTAAACAGAACGGTCTTGTAGACGTGTTGGGCGGCGTAGACGATGCGATCAAAATTGCCGCGAAAGCGGCCAAACTGAACGAAGGTGATTACCGTGTACGTTACTATCCCGAGAAAAAACGCCCATTGGACGAAATGATCGACAAGTTCCTGGGTAGCAATGAGGAAAAAGCTACAAACAAGGCATTAGGAGACCTTGCTCCGTATGTCAAAATGTACCAGAAACTGATGAATATGGGTGGTATGCAAACCCGCATGCCCTTCGAACTGGTGATCCGCTAAGTTACCAGTAGATATTATCAGTTTGAAAGGCCCGCATTTGTGGGCCGCGGGCGGCCAGCTTTTTTAGTCAGTCACATCGACACCGGTTTTCTTATCGAGCTCCTTCCTTACAATCAACACTGCGTGTTTGTTTGGCGCTATTGCCACGCCATCCAGACGCGCATACACTTTGGTAAACTCTGCTCCGAAATAGAGGATGATAGATGAATAATAAATCCAGGTCAGCAGAATCACAATCGACGCCGACGCGCCGTAAGCCGCCCCGAGGTCGGATTGCCCGAGGTAAAAACTAATAACAAATTTGCCGACCAGGAATAAAACGGCCGTAAATGCGGCCCCGACAAGGCATTCTTTCCAACGCAGGTCTCCATCCGGCAACACTTTGAATATCACGGTAAACAGCGCTGTAATAATCGAAAGCACCAATGCGAGGTTAACGATATAAAAAACGACTACCGACGCTTCCGAAAACAACGCTTCCAACCGCGAACTCAACAGGTCTACCAGCGCGCTGGCTCCCAAAGATACCACCAGCAAAAAACCCAGCGTGAGGATTAACGAAAAAGAAATCAGCCTGTTCTTCAGGTATTGCAGCCAGCCCTTTTTCGGCTTAGCCTTAATAGCCCATATAAAGTTGATCGAATCCTGCATCTCGGCAAACACCCCGGTAGCACCCACCAGCAATGTGCCGATACCTATCGCAGCTGCCAATCCCGACTTGTTCGACAGTTCAGCATTTTTCAGGATTTCCTGCAACTGCGAAGCAGCCGAAGCGCCTACCAACCCGCTGATTTGCCCAAACAACTCGCCCTGTATCGCATCTCTTCCGAAAAAGATACTGAACACCGAAATAATCACGAGCAACATCGGTGCCAGGGAAAATATGGTGTAATACGAAAGTGCAGCACTCAGCTTCATACCATTGTCGTTGAGGAATTCATTGAAGCTGTCTTGGAGCAACGACCAGAAGAGTTTGATACGTTTCATCATATAATGCGTTGGTATGGTTCTTCGAATGCAGATAGCTTGCTGGTAAAAACTATTATGCCACGGGGCCTGTAACCTTTTTATGAAGTTCCGCTAAAAGCAGAAAAGAGCAACCAAGGTGCTCTTTCCACATTCAATCAATATTACTTTACAATCAAGTCTACAAAAGCAATCCGGCAAGGGTAGCGGACATATAAGACGCCAGCGTGCCGGAAATCAACGCCTTAAAACCCAGTCGCGCTAAGTCTGCCCGCCGCGAAGGTGCCAGCTCACCGATCCCTCCCACCTGGATGGCAATGGAGCTGAAATTGGCGAAGCCGCACAGTGCGAAACTGGTAATCACAATAGTCTTATGGTCGAGCGTGTCTCTCAATTTCACCATATCAAGGTAAGCTACAAATTCGTTGATCACCATTTTGGTGCCCATCAACGAGCCGGCTGCCTCTATATCCTTGGCCGGGACGCCCATTGCCCATGCAAAAACAGAGAATATTTTACCCAGGATAAAGTTGAAACTCAATTGTGGAAATGCAAAAATGCCGCCAATATAGCCCAGTAAATAATCTAGCAATGCAACAAGCGCAATAAAGCCGATCAACATGGCAATCACATTGAAACCTACTTTGAGACCTTCTCCCGCTCCCGCGGCAATCGCGTCCAGGAGATTGGCATGCGTTTTCTGGATTTCCAGTTTTACCATTCCCTTTGTGTCCGACTTATCGGTTTCAGGAAATACAATTTTTGAAATAACCAATGCACCCGGGGCAGCCATCAAGCTGGCGGCAATCAGATAAGGTGCCGGTACTCCTAACGAAATGTATACAGCCATTACGCCACCGGCAATACAGGCGAAACTTCCGGTCATGGAGGCCATGAGCTCGGAGTTGGTCATGTTTTTCAGGTAGGGTTTGATCATAATCTGTGCTTCAACCTGCCCTACAAACGTACTCGCGACATTTGAGAGCGCTTCGGCACCGCTCACGCCCATGAGCCAGTACACCGCCCGCGCGATGACCGACACGACGCGCTGCATAATGCCCAAATGGTAGAGCATATTCACCAGCACAGCCACAAAAATAATCGTCGGAATAACCTTGAAGAAAAAAACGAAGTCGTTGCCGGGGCCAAATGCACGTTGCATCAGATCTGGCCGCACCAATGTACCGAAAACGAAATCGGCACCTTTATCGGAGAAGGAGAGCAACTTCTGGACCTTTTCACCCAGCCACTGAAAGATTCGCTGGCCAATGTCGGTACGGAGGATAAAGACTGCGAGCCCGAATTGCAGGCCCAGGCCGACGGCGACTGTGCGGTAATTAATGGCCTTTCTGTTGTTCGACATCGCAAATGCGATGCCCAGGATCAATACGATACCCAACAATCCTGTAAATCTCTCCATGCGTAGTTTGTTGTCACTTTTTAACCAAAGGTGCAAAATAACAACAAATTAGTCGCATGGTCGCAACTAACTCAAAATATCAGGAAGAGAGGCAATTATTTAGAAGTTTTGTCTGATTTTATATCAGTTGGAAGAGAGTCGGCCTGGCGGTGTGCGATTTTCCAGACATTATTTTCTTTCCGGAACAGGATTGTGACATGAAGATCGGCCTTGCGCCCATCGGCGAACCGGTAATGTTCTTTTTGAATGAGGTAACCTTGTGCACTGCCTTCCTGGCTCGCGACCTTTTCGTAAGTGTACGTCACGTCTTTTGCAGGAATCGATCCGGTATTGTTCAAACTTGCTTCCACCGCCTTCCATCCTTTTGAATCCAGATTTTCGGAACCTCCGAATAAAGTAACGTCATCCTGGTGCGACCATAACGACTTAATGAATGCCGGATTGCCTTTCGCCATTTCAAGATTGGCCTTGTGAAGGTCGGCGATTGCAGCGTCCAGAGAGGGCGCTACAACAGCCTTGGGTGATTGTTTACTCTCGTAACCCGCCGTAATAATTGGCAAAGTGTTTTCTCTTGTCATGCTCCTGTATTTAAAGGACGATGCCAGCAGGATTAGAAGAATGAAAACTGAGATATTTCTTTTCATGGCTAACAAACTATTAAGTTCTCACTTAAGTCATGCAAATATCAGACGGTTAACTACAAAAAAATAGCGTATAAATACCTGATTACTACACGGCATACCACCTAATTACGCCCTTTTGTAGAAATTAGTATGTTTTGGGCACAAAAAAAGAGAATAGTAACCTACTATTCTCTTTTTGCATTTTTTAAATAATACTATCTTAATATGCAAGCACCGGCGAAAGCCATTTCTCGATTTCCTCTACCGGCATGTTTTTGCGCCGCGCATAATCCTCGACCTGATCTTTATGAATCTTGCCGACCGGGAAATACCGGCTCTCAGGATGCGAGAAGTACCAGCCGCTGACGCTGCTTGCAGGGTACATCGCAAAACTTTCCGTAAGCGTAATGCCCAGCTTTTCAGCACCCAGCAAGTCGAATAAATGGCGTTTTTCGGTATGGTCCGGGCAAGCAGGATAACCTGGCGCCGGGCGGATGCCGATATATTCTTCTTTGATCAATTCTTCATTGGTGAAGTTTTCCGCTTTGGCATAACCCCACAACTCTTTGCGCACTTTCTCATGCATTAGCTCGGCCAATGCTTCCACCAGACGGTCGGCCAATGCCTTGATCATGATGCTGTTGTAATCATCGTGATCCTTTTCATACTTTTCCAGCAATGCTTCGATACCTACACCGGCTGTCACCGCAAAACCGCCGATATAGTCGGTATGGCCCGATTCGAGCGGCGCTACGAAGTCCGACAAGCAGTAGTTCGGCAAGTTAGCCGCTTTCTGGCTTTGCTGACGCAAATGGTGCAATACCGCAGCGGTATCCGCTACCAGCTCACCGGCATTCAGGTTTTCGACGCCCTGCTGGCTGATTTTGTATTCAATATGCTGGTGCGAGCCATGACGTTCGCAAGGCACTTCCTTCGTTTCCTCCTCGAAATGATGCAGCACAATATCGTCCTCGATTGAGTTGGCAGGCCAGAAACCTACCACCGCACGTGCTTTCAGAGATTTATCCCGAATGATTTCGCCCAACAGCACTGCAGCGTCTTCGTAAAGCTTCATGGCTTCCTTACCTACGACTGCATCATCGAAGATCTTCGGGTATTTCCCATGCAACTGCCAGGTCTGGAAGAACGGCGTCCAGTCGATGTATTTGGCAATATCGGCCAGATCGTAATCATCGTACACGCGTGTGCCCAGGAACTGCGGTTTCACGGCCTGGAAGTTGCTCCAATCGATTTTGGCTTTGTTATCTCTCGCCTTACCTATTGCTACGTGGGCTTTTTCACCGCCGCGTTTCGAGTGGTCATCGCGCAGTTTTGCATATTCAGCCTTAATATCCGCCAACACTTCGGCCTGGCTTTGCTCACTCTGGATCAGTTTTCCGGCCACAGGTACCGAGCGCGACGCATCGAGGACGTGGATTACCGGTCCTGAGTAGTTTGGATCGATCTTCACAGCTGTGTGAATGCGCGAGGTAGTGGCACCGCCGATCAGAAGCGGCATTTTCATACTGCGGCGCTCCATTTCTTTCGCTACGCCCACCATTTCGTCCAGCGACGGCGTGATAAGGCCAGAGAGGCCGATGATGTCTACATTATGCTCCTGTGCAGCGGCCAGGATCTTGTCTGTCGGCACCATTACACCGAGGTCGATGATCTCGTAATTGTTACAGCCGAGCACCACGCCTACAATGTTCTTACCAATATCGTGCACATCTCCTTTTACGGTAGCAAGCAGGATTTTACCCGCCGAAGAACCGCCTTCCTGCTTTTCAGCCTCAATAAATGGCTGCAAATAGGCCACGGCTTTCTTCATCACTCGCGCCGATTTCACGACCTGCGGCAGGAACATTTTACCTTCACCAAACAAGTCGCCAACGATGCTCATACCATCCATCAACGGTCCCTCGATCACTTCGAGCGGACGATCGAACAGCAGGCGGCATTCTTCAATATCTTCGTCAACATAATCGGCAATACCTTTTACCAATGCGTGCGAAATGCGTTCCTTCACGGGAAGTTGTCTCCATGAAAGGTCGGGACCGGTTTGTGTTTTGCCCTTATCCTTTACGGTTTCCGCATAACTTACCAAACGTTCAGTGGCGTCGGGACGACGATTAAGCAACACATCCTCAACCAGTTCCAGAACATCTTTCGGAATTTCATCATAAATACCGATCTGACCGGCATTCACAATACCCATATCCATTCCTGCCTTGATCGCGTGGTAAAGGAATGCGGTGTGAATCGCCTCGCGCACCGGCTCATTTCCACGGAAACTGAAAGACACGTTGGAGACACCACCCGAAACTTTCGCATGCGGAAGGTTTTCCTTTATCCATTTCACACTGTTGATAAAATCGACAGCGTAGTTATTATGTTCTTCCATTCCCGTCGCGACGGTCAGGATGTTCGGGTCAAAAATGATGTCCTCTGCCGGGAAACCGACTTCATCCACCAGAATGCGGTAAGCGCGTTCACAGATTTCAATGCGGCGCTCATAGTTATCAGCCTGTCCTTTTTCGTCAAAAGCCATCACCACAGCAGCCGCACCATAGCGAAGTACCGTCCGCGCCGATTCCTTGAACTTCTCCTCACCCTCTTTCAGAGAAATCGAGTTCACGATGGATTTTCCCTGCACACATTTCAAACCGGATTCAATCACCTCCCATTTCGAAGAGTCGATCATCAGAGGCACCTTGGAAATATCGGGCTCGGATGCGATCAGGTTCACAAATGTCTTCATCGCCTCCACACCATCGATCATCCCTTCATCGAGGTTAATGTCGATCACTTGCGCGCCGCTTTCCACCTGCTCGCGCGCGATGGTCAGCGCCTCGTCGTATTTGCCTTCGCGGATCAGGCGGGCGAATTTCTTCGAACCGGTCACGTTACAGCGCTCGCCGATATTCACGAAATTGGTCAGCGCATTGATTTTCACTGGTTCCAGGCCCGAAAGTTTCATCACTGTTTCAGAAGCCGGCAATGGCCGCGGGCTGTGTTTCCCGGCAATATCCGCGATTACGCGAATGTGGTCAGGCGTCGTTCCGCAGCAGCCGCCGATGATATTGACCAGGTTATCCCTCAAAAACCCGTCAATAATCTCGCCCATTTGCTCCGGCGTCTGGTCGTACTCACCCATTTCGTTCGGCAAGCCCGCATTCGGGTGTGCAGAGGTGTAAAATGGCGACTCTTTGGCCATGATCTGCACGTAAGGACGCATCAAATCCGCTCCTAATGCACAGTTCAAACCCACTGATAGTAATGGCAAATGCGATACTGACGTCAGGAATGCCTCGGTAGTTTGTCCCGAAAGGGTACGTCCCGAAGCATCGGTGATCGTTCCCGAAATCATAATCGGCAGCGCCTGCCCCGGCTCTATCCGCCACGATTCCAAATGCTCGACTTTCCCAACTTTCGCGTCCACAAAGAACTGGTCGATCGCGAAAAGCGCAGCCTTTGCATTGAGAGTATCAAAAATCGTTTCCACGAGCAGCACATCGCAGCCGCCGTCGGTGAGGCCTTTTACCTGCTCGTAATAGGCTTCCACCAGTTGGTCGAAGCTGATCGCGCGGAAACCGGGGTTGTTCACGTCCGGCGAAAGCGATGCGGTACGGTTGGTCGGGCCTATTGAACCTGCCACAAAACGGGGCTTGTGCGGTTCCCGCGCTGTAAATTCATCTGCTACTTCACGTGCCAGCCGAGCCGACTCGTAGTTGAGCTCGTACACGATTTCCTCCATGCCGTAGTCGGCCATGGCGATGGTCGTGCCTGAAAATGTATTGGTTTCGGCAATGTCTGCCCCGGCCGCGAAATAGGCGGCGTGAATTTCTTTGATAATGTCCGGACGTGTCAGTGAAAGCAGATCATTGTTGCCCTTCACATCGTGCGGCCAGTCTGCAAACCGTTCTCCCCGGTAGTCGTGATCCTGCAATTTGTACCGCTGGATCATCGTACCCATAGCGCCATCCAGTACCAGAATGCGGTTTTTAAGAATTTCGCGGATATCTGCTTTTTGAGTTGCTACCATAAGTGTTTTAAATGTATGATTATCATTTCGCCGGAAAAGCATAGAGCTTCTGAACTGACAAATTTAAGCCAATAGATGTTTTGTTCAATAAAATCAAAAAATTCAGATTAAAAGTCTGGTAACTTGATTTAACTTAAATTATTTATCTATATTCGAAGCCTTCTAGGAGTGAATAAAGATATTCTATCTATGCATAATCTGGACGATATTGACGCCAAAATCCTGCATTTGCTGCAACAGGACGCTACTTTGAAAACACGCGAGCTCTCGGAAAAGTTGAACCTCTCCTACACCCCCGTGTACGAACGTGTGCGAAGGCTCGAAAAGGAAGGGATCATTAAAAAATACGTCGCGCTGGTCGACAGGGAGAAGGTAGGCAAGAAACTGATGGCCTTCTGCAACATTGCATTGAAGGAGCATTCAAAAGTAATGGGTGAAAAATTTGTGAAAGCCGTTTCGGCGATGGGCGAGGTAATGGAGTGCTTCAATATCTCGGGCGACTATGATTTTTTGCTGAAAGTGGTCGTGGATGATATGTCGCAGTATCAGCAGTTCTTAATGCAAAAACTGGGTTCGCTGGAAAACATCGGCAGCACCCACAGCTTGTTTGTCATGGGGGAAATTAAAAACTCGTCGGCGCTGGAAATGCTGCCGTCCAAAAAATAAATACGGCACCGGAAAATCCAGCACCGTATTCCAACTCACCCCTAACAAAATATTTTGACGATCGGTAATGATCGGTTAATGTCTCTTATGTCCGCGCCCGAAAGCCGGTTTTTCCAGTTCCTTATTGAATGATCCGTCCACATTGAACAGCAGGATTTTCACTTTACTGTCGACGAGAATACCCACATAGTATTCGCCGGCATCGTTGGTTGCCGCCAGCTTGATCTCGGCTCCTGTGTAATTGGAAGTAATGTAGGACGTAACGGTAGCCGGCAATGCACTTACTTCGATTTTCGTGAGTTTCGCTTTCTTCACGTGCTGTTTCAGCTCCGCTTTAAATGTTCCGTCCGCATCGAAAAGCAGGCCTTTTACCGAGCCATCGGCAAGGGTAATAGCCACTACGATTTTTCCTGATAGATCTTTTGCAGCGTATTTGATCTCCGAACCGGCATAGGCACTGTCAATGTAGGCCGTCACCGCCGCGGGCAAATCGGCCGTCGCCACTTCCGTAAGTTTTCCTTTACATCTGCCCAACGTCACCGAGTCCGATTCCACAGCAAGCCTTGCGGCCGATTCAACCACACTTTCGAAATCGCTCGCCTCGGTTTCAGGGCCCAACGGCTCGCTATTTTTCTGACAGCCTGTGAACCAGGTGCCTGCCAGTATCACCAGTAAAAGAGAAACTTTTTTCATGATATACCCACGGGTTTTTGTGAAAGTATCAAACTGTTTTCTGCCTTTACGCCCCCTCCAATGCCCGTGTTGCATGGCTGACGCAATTTTTTGTGATTTTTTTCAAAGGCATTTCTATTTCCGAAGCAGCAAAACTTTTCGTATTTTTTTGCAACAGAATAGACGCCAGGGACGTATTCGAATGTGAGAAATTCTATCCCTGACAATTTGATACCCTGACTTTGCTTTTTAGAAGAAAAATATCTTTTAACGAAAACGACTTTGAGTCGGTGGTAGCGGCATGTATTGCCGGGGATAACCAGGCACAGAGGTATTTGTATAAACAGTTCTTCGGCTATTCAAAAAGCATTTGCCTGCGGTATACATCGTCTGCGGAAGAGGCGGAAGAGGTTTTAAATGAAGGTTTTTTAAAAGTATTTAACAATCTGGGAAAGTACGACGCCAACCACCCTTTCAAGGCATGGTTGCGTACAATCATGGTGAACACGGCGATCAGCTACTACCGTAAGCACAAGAAGCACACGGAGGATGTGATCGCCCTGGAAGACGCCCCTTATCCCAAATTCGACGAAGATGTAATAGGCCAGATCACTGCTGAGGAAATACTGGAACTGATCCAACAGATCAAACCGGTTTATAAGAATGTATTTTTGTTATACGTGGTGGATGGTTACAATCATCGTGAGATAGCAGACCTGCTGCAAATCAACGAGGCAACGGTAAGATCGCATTATGTGCGTGCCCGGGCTCGTTTGCAGCATTTGATCAAACAATATTACCCACATCTCTTCCCAAGTGATTGGGCTGTCAAGTCATTCAGAGGCAATGAAAACTAATAGATTTGAAAATACTATACGCCGAAAATTAGAAAGTATTGAGCCGGACTTTCAAGAGCAGGACTGGGTCCGTATGCAAAATTATATGCAGACGCACACGCCCCCGTCCTTCCTGCAACAATACGGTTCATGGATCGGGTACGCCGCCGCCGCATCAGTGACGTCGGTGATGGCATATATGTACGTCAACCAGCTCTCGCAGAATGATCATCTGGTACGGGACGTAAAAAATCTCCAGAGCCAGATCGAGCTGATCCGTAACCAGCCTGCGCAGGCAGCGAAGGCCGATACGGTTTACGTGCTGCAAACCGCACCGGATGGACAGAGCCTTCAAGCTACATTGCAGCCGCGCGATTACAGTCAAATTTCGGCACAAAACAGCGTGCAACAGGATGGGCAACAAAGGCTGGCTGATGCCAGGTCGCTGCACCCGAATGCCTTGCAAGATCCGGAAACTGTTGAAATCGATCATAATTCGGTAACTTCCACTGGTTCGGAGCCTAACATTACACATCAGCCTCGCGAAAAAGCTGCGGAACCGCTGGTAGCGACCGTGCCCTCCAACGAAACGGCTGTCGCAGAATCGAATATGCCGAGTAATGCAAATACGGTAAATCCACAGGGTAATCAACTACCGAAAGCACCTTCAAACTCAGCCGGCGGCAGGACTTTCGGTGATGAATTCAGCATTGCGGCTATCAATACTCCGGTGGAAATGCATACCGGCATGTCGTCCCAACGGAAAATGCATTATGAACTAACCAGCAGGCTCTCCGCACGTCAGGTGCAAAAAGCATTGATTTCCAACAATATGCTGGCGACTAAAGCGCCAGCGAATACGAAAAAGGCCGAGCAGGTTGCGCAGGCCGAAAGTATCATCCCAAAACTGCCTTTGAAAACGCCTTACCGCTTTGGTGCCGGATACCAGATCGAAGGCAATGGCCAGGGTAAAACGGTGCTGGGAGAGGTGATTATCAAAAAGAAATTCTCGATTTCTGCGGGTATTACCTGGCTGAAAGTAAAACCAGCGGAATTCTTCACGGAAACAGTTTTCAGAGCTAAGGCCCGTTCGGATTTCAAGGAAACACACCCGGGACAGGTCCCGCTCATTTTTGAATTGTATAATATCAAAATTGACCAGAATGTGGTTCAAATTCCGCTTACGCTGGCGTTCCGCAATACGATAAAAGACGATTGGGCCTACTATGCGAGCCTGGGTACGAACTTCAAGGTGTCTTCCAAAGAAACTATTTCGTATGACTGCCGCGGACCTAAAAACGAGTTTTTTAGCCAGAGCTTCACCAAAAAAGGCGACGTGTCCCCTATCACTTCGATGAACTTCGCGGTAGGAATCGAGAAATCATGGCACCCGATTGTGGTGCAGGCCGAAGGCTACTGGGTCAATTATTTCAGACCGCTTTCACCGCTCAGGCAAAGTGCCGGACCAGGAGTAAAAGTAAAGCTACTATATCAGATAGGCCGTCAAATGTAGCTTTTGCACATGAAGTTTCGCGGGCAGGGTATTGAAACTTGTCCGCGAAATTCTATTTTTGGCCTTTATTAACTCCCCTACTAGACGAGCTTTTGAAATTCGCAGCCATAGATATCGGTTCCAATGGTGCCCGTATGCAGATCTCATCCGTCTTGCATGACGAAGGCATTTCCCGTTTCAAGAAAGTCGAATATGTCCGGTTCCCGCTTCGCCTCGGACATGACGTTTTTACACAAGGGCGCATTACCCCGCAAAGTGAGGACCGCATGATGAAGCTCATGTTGGCTTACCAGTTGCTGATGGAACTCCATGAGGTCGATGACTTTATGGCCTGCTCCACGTCGGCCATGCGCGAAGCAGCCAACGGGCAGGAAGTCCGTGACCACATCGAGAACCGCACCGGCATCCATATCCAGATCATCGACGGACAGAAAGAAGCCGAACTGGTCAACAACGTGGTGGTGCAATCGCTCGGCGACGGCCAATATATCCACATTGATGTGGGCGGTGGCAGTACCGAGCTGAACTTATATCAGGACAGGCAGAAGATTAAGGCCAAATCCTTCAAACTGGGTTCTGTGCGCCTTCTGGAAGGAAAAGAATCCAAAAATGCCTGGTTGAAAATCAAGGAATGGATCAACCAGAACGTCGATTACAGCCAGCCTATTCAAGCGGTGGGGACGGGTGGTAATATCAATAAACTCTTCGATCTTTCTTCCAAACTCACCGAAAGCTCCACCAGCCTCGAAGAAATTCAGCGGATGCGCGATTATATTGATCAGTTCTCCCTCGCGGACCGTATTAACAAACTGCAACTCAACCCCGACCGCGCGGACGTAATCGTACCGGCGGGCGACATCTATACTTCCGCTATGCGCTGGGCAGGCGCAGACGTCATTCACGTACCCGACCTGGGCCTGAAAGACGGTATGCTCCAACTGCTCTACGAACGCGCATGCCGCAAAAAAAAGGCCTGATACCAGGCCTTTTTACATTTTAATATTTCACGCTCCGGCATTACCAGACCTGCTCCAGATCCTTCGCCGAGTATTTGTGGTTTCTTTCCGTAAATACGGTATCGGTGTCCTCTTTCTTCAAATGAAGCGGGTTTTTCTTGGTCAACTTGGCAATGATCGCCACGGGGAATAATACGACGAAGAATACCAGCGACAAAAGGATTTTACCATTAATAGCTCCAAGAACTTCCGCGATCTTATACCAGCCTCTCACCACCAGGTCACCAAAAACCGGGATAGCCAGACTGCAAACACCGATTACGGCGGCTGCGATCAGGAAATAGGGATATTGCGATTTAAAAATAAAGTATAGCACCACAAGCCCGGTGACGATCACCAGCTGCGCTTTGACTTTTTCTGATTCACTCATTTTAATAAAGTAGTATGTTATTGGCAGCAATGCGTTGTGCATTGCTGCCAGGCGAAGTTTCAGACAAGAACGGTATTGATCTGCGTTGTGCTGAAAGAAATCAGAACAAAGTGTAGATGAAAGGCGCAACAGCCGAACCGCCACCAATCACGATAAGCACACCAATCAGAAGCAGAACGATGATTACAGGAGCAAGCCACCACTTCTTACGCTCCTTCATAAATGCGAATAAATCTGTTAAAAAATCCATCTTATATAGTGTTTAAAAATTCAAATTTAGAACTTAATTACTTTTTTGCCACTTCTAACCCGTTAATTCTGAGTTATCGTTTGCCGATTGCCTGGTAAAGCCTCTCGGCTATCAGCTGGTTGAGCGCCGCACTGCCGTGGCCGTCGTTCTTCCCTACAACGCGCTCTTTTTCCGGAATTTTTACCACACCGTCGTTAATCCCCACTACGGTCACATTGTTCGCTTTCAGATAATCTTCCACCGGCTTGGTGTAGCCTGCACTTTTATCGACCTGAAACAGGAAAGGAATAAAAACGGCGTACATCTGGGCTTTGGTACTATCGCGATAAGCAAGCATTCCCGAAAGGTCCCTCAAATGCGCATTTAGCACCGTGGTATCCGTGTATGCGGTTTGTACAAACTTCTCAAAAGTGCTGAAACCGGTATGCGGCAATTGCCAGTAAATGAAATTCGGCAGATAAAAGCGCTTTACAATCGTCGCCATCGGGCCTTTGAGATCGGCATAAGGTTCGGCACCGGTGAGGGTGAGACCTTTTTCGCGACCTACCTTCTCGATATCATTAGGGAAATATTCCAGAATGATAATATCGGGTTTTACAGGAAAATCCTGCAATCGTTTCACCTCGTCACGCGTGTCTGCGCCCGACATTCCGAGGTTGTAAATTGTGTATTTGTCTGTTCCAAGTTTGGCTTCGAGCATATTCGAAAAACGCTCGTTGACATCTTTCAAACCATGTCCTGCGGCAAATGAGTCTCCGATCACGAGGACTTTCTTCTTTCCGGGTTCGTTCTGAACTTCCTTGTCGTGGTAACCCAGCGCATTCACCGGATGCCAGTATTTTTCCCACCATATCTGCGACGCTTTCGAAAGCACGCCTTCATGGCTTTGCGGAATGTACATAAACACGATTTCAAGGAAAATCAACACGACGACCAGTGGGGTGATGATCGTTACGATATTGGCTACCAGCCCTTTGGCTTTGCTTTTCACCACACCATAATAGAAAATGCGCAGGATCTCGATGATCAGCAGAAACCAGAATGCAAATTTGGCCAGACGTACATGCCAGCTGTCGCTCTGAGGGTATCCCGGATAATCGAACTTGATGTGAAATTTGTCCGGGTAGAACAGGAACATAAACAGCAATCCCAGGAACAGGATGCGGATGATGCTGGTAACAATTTTAGATGCCATCAGTTTGGGTGCTCAATGAAAATGGATTAGTCAAGAACGAATTCTTCCTTCCAGTTATCTTTTTCCAGCCATTCGGGCTGCTGCTTTTTGTCAAAAATATAGTTCCCTACTACGAGGTAATCCATTTCCGTCCGCATGAAGCAGCGATATGCGTCATTCGGCGTGCAAACGATCGGCTCCCCGCGAACGTTGAAACTCGTATTCACGATCACGGCATAGCCCGTCAATGACTTAAACGAGTCGATCAGCTCGTAGTAACGCGGGTTAGTTTCCTTGTGTACTGTTTGAATACGTGCCGAGTAGTCGATGTGGGTGATCGAAGGCAGATCGGAACGCTCGAAGTAGAGTTTTTCGCGGAGATCCAGCGAGCCATAATTTGCCGGTACCGGTTTCCTGCGGCTTTCCGCAACCGGATGCACGAGTAGCATATAAGGCGAAATACCGTCGTAATCGAAATAGTCCTGGCAATCCTCTGCCAGTACCGAGGGCGCAAAAGGCCGGAACGATTCACGGTACTTGATCTTCAAGTTCAGTTTTTTCTGCATTTCGGCATTCCGGGGATCGCCCAAAATGCTTCGGCCCCCCAATGCACGCGGCCCGAACTCCATCCGGCCCTGCACCCAGCCTACCACATTCCCTTCCGACAATAGCCTTGCCGCTTCCTGTGTCAGGTCTTTAAAATTCTCGTAATGGGTATAAACCGCCTTGTATTTCTTAGCCGTAAGTGCCACATCGAGATCAGAGAACGTTGGTCCGAGGTAAGACCCGCGCATAGCGTCGGCCTTCCAGGTAATCTTTCTGTCCTGACCAAAATAGATATGATATGCAGCTTGTGCCGCACCCAGCGCACCTCCCGCGTCGCCGGCAGCCGGCTGAATGAAGATGTCTTTAAAAACATTCGCCTTTTGCAGTTTGCCGTTTGATACACAATTCAATGCAACGCCGCCGGCCATACAAAGGTAATCGGCACCGGTCAGACGTTTGGCTTCTTTGGCCATTCTCACCACCGCTTCTTCGGTGATATTCTGGATCGCGAGGCCAAGGTTACAATGCACGGCCTCGAGCGCATCTTCCGGTCGGCGGGTTTTGAACCCGAACAATGCCTCCCATTTGTGCTCATTCACCATTTTCAGGCCGGTAGCATAATCGAAATAGTCTTGGTTGAGCCAAACCGAGCCGTCTTCTTTCAGATCGATAAGTTCTTTGAGGATAATGTCTTCGTAGCGCTTAATATCCGGCGACGACGGATCACCATAGGGCGCGAGGCCCATCAGCTTGTATTCTCCCGAGTTCACACGGAAGCCCAGGAAGTAAGTAAATGCGGAATAAAGCAACCCGAGTGAATGCGGGAAACGCAGTTCTTTGAGGATGCTGATATCTTTTCCTTCACCCAGGCAGATCGACGCTGTCGCCCATTCACCTACACCATCAATCGTCAGGATAGCCGATTTTTCGTAAGGCGAAGGGTAATATGCGCTGGCAGCGTGCGAGAGGTGGTGCTCGGGAAAGAGCATTTTCACCTTTTTCTTCTTTTTATCGTAGCCTAATTTTTCCAGCTCTTCATTGATGAGCCGTTTCAGGAACATCTTTTCCTTGATCCACACTGGCATCGCGGTCAAAAACGACCGCACGCCTTTGGGCGCAAATGCGTAGTAAGTTTCGAGGAGCCTTTCAAATTTGAGTAAGGGCTTGTCATAAAAAACGATTGCATCAAGCTCGTTAATGGACAAACCACCGTATTCAAGACAAAATGCTACTGCATTGGAGGGAAAACCGGGGTCGTGCTTCTTGCGTGTAAAACGCTCTTCCTGTGCTGCGGCAACAATTTCGCCATTATCTATAAGAGCCGCGGCCGAATCATGATAGAAAGCCGAGATACCTAAAATTTTCATTAACGCGTGATTAGAATAATGTGTACAGTCTGGTGCTAAACCGTTCAAAAGGCGTGCAAGATAAGCATTTTGGACAAGGCTGCAACTTGGCGCCGTCGGCTAATTACACGTATAATGTTATTAAACGGTTCGGAATCAAGCAAATAAACAGTCCGGATAACGAAATGATAACAGCTTACATTACCGGCGAGCATTTAAATGATTAATTATGAACCATTTCGAATGCGTGATTGGTCCGCGGCACAATTCGGTGCCGTATGATAAATTCTACAATTTCGTCCTCGAATCTCCGCCCGCCCGGATCGCCTAACGCGGTTATATTACAGAATTTTGGTAGGCTTATGATTCTCATCGAGCGCCACGAATGTGAAGATCCCGGTCACGGCCTTCTCCCGACTTACCTCGTACATCTTCTCCACAAAAATATCGACGCGAACCTTCATGCTGGTATTTCCAACAGTCTCGACGCGCCCTACCAGCTCGATAATGGTCCCTGCAGGAATGGGGTGCGTAAAATCAATACGGTCGGACGATACCGTTACGCATCGCAACCTTGAGAACCGTGTGGCAGCGATAAATGCAACCTCGTCCATCATCGACAGCGCCGTGCCGCCGAAAAGGGTATCGTAATGATTGGTGTTATTAGGGAAAACGGTTTTAAAAACACGGGTTTCCGAAGCGGAAATTCTATCTTCTAATGTCAAAATATAACGGTTTACTGGTGTCGTAACGGGAATGAAGTTCGGCGTATTTGTAGTCAGGGATGGTCAGGTGTTGTCATGAGTAGTCAAGTGTTGTCAAGAATGGTTAGGTGGTGTCATAAGTAGTCAAGGGTAGTCAAGTGCTGTCAGGGGCGATCACATCTCTCTATTTCTGACCATATCTGACTACACATGACAACAAATGACTATAAACGACCGCCGTCGCTATCCAGTAACCGCGACCGATTCACGCAGCAAGTTAGCCGCAGAAATCATGTTACGCAAAGCGGCTTCGGTTTCCGGCCATTTGCGGGTCTTCAATCCGCAGTCGGGGTTCACCCACAAATTCCGCGCCGGAATTACCTTCAATGCCTTTTCGAGCAAAAGGATCATCTCGTCCACCGTCGGTACGCGGGGCGAGTGGATGTCGTACACACCGGGACCAATCTCGTTCGGGTAATTGAATTGTGCGAACGCGTCGAGCAGCTCCATTTGCGAACGCGACGTCTCGATCGTGATCACGTCGGCATCCATGGCAGCAATGGAATCGATAATATCGTTAAACTCCGAGTAGCACATGTGCGTGTGGATCTGCGTCTGATCGGCTACTCCCGCGGCGCTCAGGCGGAATGCGTCCACAGCCCATTTCAGATAGCTTTGCCAGGCGCGTTTCCGTAATGGCAGGCCTTCGCGGATCGCCGGTTCGTCGATTTGAATCACTTTAATACCTGCCTTTTCCAAATCCACTACTTCGTCGCGTATGGCGAGCGCAATCTGGAATGTGGTATCCTTCCTCGGCTGGTCATCCCGCACGAACGACCATTGCAGGATCGTTACCGGGCCGGTAAGCATGCCTTTGACCAGCTTTTCGGAGTTAGCTTGTGCAAATGCAGACCATTTCACCGTCATAGGCTGTTCTCTTTCCACATCCCCATAAATGATCGGCGGCTTCACGCACCGGCTGCCGTAGCTCTGCACCCAACCATTTTGGGTAAATACAAAACCTGAAAGCTGCTCGCCGAAATACTCCACCATATCGTTCCGCTCGAATTCGCCGTGTACCAGCACATCGATCCCAAGCTCCTCCTGCCAGCGCAGCGAATCCACGATTTCCGCCCGAATGCGGGTTTCATACTCGTCTAGTGTCAATGCACCTTTTTTGAACTGCGCCCGGAGCTGCCGTACCTCATCCGTTTGCGGAAAGGAACCGATCGTTGTCGATGGGAACAATGGCAATTTCAGCTTTTCTAACTGAATACCCTGCCGGATGGCAAATGCATTCTGCCGGTCGAAATCCCGTTCACGCACTTCACTAACCCGCGCTTTCACTGCCGGTTTGTGGATCAATACGGAAGCACGGCGGCTTTCAATCGCCTTTTGATTGTCCAGAAATGCGCTATCATTCGCATAGTCTGCCGCTGCAAGCCTTGCCAATGTAGTCACCTCATTCAGTTTCTGTTTTGCAAACGCCAGCCAGTTTTTAATCTCCGCTGTCAGTACTGCCTCATTCTTCTCCAAATCCAGATCATAAGGACTATGCAGCAACGACGACGACGGTGCCACCAAAATCCGCTCGTCTCCCAGGACATTTACAGCTGTTTGAATCCATTCTAACGATTTTTGATAATCGTTTTTCCAGATATTCCGGCCGTCGACAACGCCCAGCGAGAGCTTTTTGGTGGAAGAGACAAATGCTTCGTCGGCAAGGATCTGTGGTAACGTCTCCGCACCGCGTGTCAGGTCTAAATGCAATGCATCCACCGGTAATGCAGTCGCAATTGCCAGATTATCGTCTAGCGGCCCGAAATAGGTTGTTACCAGAATGCGCAGCTTCGGAAGCGCCTCTCTGATCTGATTGTAAGCGCTTAGAAATGCGAGCTTTTCCTTTTCATTCAAATCCAATACTAATGCCGGCTCATCGAGCTGCACCCATTCGGCACCTCTTGCAGCAAGTTCTTTTAATATGGATATATAAACAGGTAAAAGGCTGTCCAGTAGGTCAATGCGATCGAAGCCACTTTCCTTTTCTTTACCCAAAAGCAAATAGGTAACCGGCCCCAGCAGTACCGGTTTGGTTTGAATGCCTTTTTGCAATGCATCTTCAAATTCCAGCAAAACCTTCTCCGAATACCGCTTGAATTTCTGGTCCTTCACAAACTCGGGAACGAGGTAGTGGTAGTTGGTATCAAACCATTTCGTCATCTCCATCGCATTGATATCCAGCCCGTTCTTCTGGTAACCGCGGGCCATTGCGAAATAGAGGTCGAGCTCTTTGTTCGATTTCCCGTCGACCAACTGGTGGTAACGCTCGGGAATGGCGCCTACCATCAGCGAGGTATCGAGAACATGGTCGTAAAGCGAAAAATCATTGGAAGGAATGAGGCTGATGCCTGCAATCTGCTGCGTTTCCCAGTTCTGGTGGCGGATCTTCCGGGCGGCTTTCTGCAATGCATCGCGATCGATCGTTCCAGCCCAGAATTGTTCGTTGGCTTTTTTGAGCTCGCGGAGGCTTCCCACGCGCGGGTAGCCAAGGTTGTGTGACAACATACTTTTTGTGTTTAAAGAGTTAATAAAACCCTGTGAAAACACCCTCCCATCCCGACAAAACGCCTGTTGCGGACGGTCGCCGGTACTTCATTCCATCGCGGCAACACGTAGCTACCCTGCGAAACGAACAGATACAGTTTCCCCAAAACAGCCGGGTAGCCTGTGATACTGCAATAAAATGTGGTAAATCAATGCTTGACTACTCCCCACCCGTGAGGGAAAAGCCATTGAGGATGACGGCAAGTCTCCTGGCTTGTATCATTTTTACCGCCCTTCTCGCGCGCCGGGGCGCTGCAATGGGACGCGAGGGTAAAAATTGGCCCTGAATGCTCAGAGCGGATACTTACAGTAGCACGACTGCCCGTGAATTGCACACGGTTCCTTTTTGTTTTGCTATGTTTTGGCTGAGGGATCCAAAAGCAAAAACCATCACCCCGATTGACGGGCGTTCACAAAGAACTGCGTCAAATTTAGGCGGAAGGCGCATTCGGCCGTAAATGGTCGGCCAATTTCAGTGAAGTGAGTAGAAATTAGCCTTTCGGCAGGATAAAATATCTTATTTGGAGTAAAATAAATGGCGATAAAAGTGATTTCGTATTAGCTAAAAAATCGTCCCGGCCGCATCCGCATCCAATATAAACTCCGCATTCAAATGATTCTGCAAAACCGTCGCCGGGAAATCCTTTGAAACGGGGAATGCGAGGGCGCGCCGGATTACCGGGGCTTTGGCTGCTCCCGAGGCAAGCAAAATGGCGGCGCGCGCTTCCAGAATGTGCCGGATACCAACGGTAATGCCCCGGGTAAGCATGGTGGGTTGTTTGAAATACTTCTGACCTACTTCCACTGTGACGGTATCGAGTTCGGAAATGTGGGCGTAGGTATCCCAGGAGGTACCTGGCTCGTTGAGGGCGAGGTGGCCGTTCATGCCTACGCCCAATATAATAAGGTCGAGACCACCCAGGCTTTCCACGACTTTGTTGATGCGGTCGCATTCCGCTTGCGGATCAAAGGCCTTGCCGTCGAAGAAGACAATTTGATCCGGCCGGAGGCCGACGGGTTTCAGAAAATCGCGGTCGAGGAGGTCACGACAACTGCCGTCGTCGCCGGCACCAAGGCCTATCCATTCGTCGAGGCCGATGAAAGTGCATTGGGAGAAATCGACACGGCCGTTCTGGTTGGCCGCTACCAACGCATCGAACATTCCCTTGGGGCTACTGCCGGACGGGAAGCAAATAACCGATGTGGGTTTGTGGTTCATCAGGTCGATTACTCGCTCAGCTGCGGCGGAACTCATGAGCGTATAGTCGGGATAAATGCTGATCTTGGGTATCATGAAAAGTGGGGTTTAGGTTCTCGGCGCGTCAATCTAAACATTCTTTTTTCAGACGTGAACATTTATCCATAAAAAACTCCAGAAACTGCAAGTCCGGGCCTAACTTTACCGCACATTGTTCAATTACATTATCATTCTACTTCAAAAATGGAATACCGTATAGAAAAAGACACGATGGGCGAAGTGCAGGTGCCTGCACACGTATACTGGGGCGCCCAGACGCAACGCTCGATCCAGAACTTTCCTATCGCACAGGATATCAATAAAATGCCGAAGGAGATTATCAAGGCCTTCGCATACCTGAAAAAAGCTGCCGCTATCACCAACTTCGAAGCCGGCATACTTCCTCAGGAAAAAAGCGAGCTCATCGGCAAAGTTTGCGACGAGATCCTTACCGGCCAGCTCGACGACCAGTTTCCGCTGGTGGTGTGGCAAACCGGTTCCGGAACGCAGTCGAATATGAACTGTAACGAGGTGATCGCCTACCGCGGGCACGTACTGCAAGGCGGTGATTTGGCTGACAAAACGAAGTTTTTGCACCCGAATGACGATGTGAACAAGTCTCAGTCGTCAAACGACACCTACCCTACCGCAATGCACATTGCGGCCTACAAAATCCTGGTGGACGTTACGATCCCGGGCATTACCAAGCTGCGTGACACGCTGAAAGCGAAATCCGAAGCATTTAAGAATGTAGTTAAAATCGGTCGTACGCACTTTATGGACGCTACACCGCTGACTCTGGGCCAGGAATTTTCGGGCTACGTTTCGCAGCTTGACCATGGTTTGAGAGCCATTAACAACACATTGGCACACCTTTCTGAACTCGCATTGGGTGGTACCGCGGTGGGAACGGGTATTAATACGCCTCCAGGATACTCCGAAAATGTAGCACGGCACATCGCAGCATTGACAGGCCTGCCATTCGTTACTGCTGAAAACAAATTTGAGGCATTAGCGGCACACGACGCGATCGTAGAGGCGCATGGCGCATTGAAGACCGTTGCTGTAAGCCTGATGAAGATCGGGAATGATATTCGGATGTTGTCGTCGGGCCCGCGTTCGGGTATCGGCGAGATCCACATTCCGGATAACGAGCCTGGAAGCTCCATCATGCCGGGAAAAGTAAACCCAACCCAATGCGAAGCCATGACCATGGTAGCGGCACAGGTAATGGGTAACGACGTGGCGATCGGCATCGGTGGTTCCAATGGGCATTTCGAACTGAACGTTTTCAAACCATTGATGGCTTACAACTTCCTGCATTCTGCCCGTTTGATTGGCGATGTGTGTGTTTCGTTCAACGATAACTGCGCGGTGGGTATCGAGCCTTTGCATGAGAATATCAAGAAGCACGTGAACAACTCGCTGATGCTGGTAACTGCTTTGAATACTAAAATCGGGTATTACAAGGCTGCCGAAATCGCACAAACCGCTCATAAAAACGGCTCTACGCTGAAAGAAACGGCTGTGGCATTGGGTTACCTCACGCCGGAAGAGTTCGACGCATGGGTAAAACCGGAAGACATGGTGGGCGAGATCAGGTAATTGGACCGAACCCAAAAGTAATGTCTGCGAATGCCCTGCCGAAACGTGGGGCATTTGCATTTAGATCTTTCAAAATCATGAATATCAAAGAAGAATTGCTGGCCGACCCTTACCAGTCGAAGCGGAAAGCTACGGAAGTGGCCAGGTACGCCTGTACTTCAGAAGATGCATTCAGGCACCTGATGCATTGCTTCGAATCCGACGAGTACCGCCTCGCGCAACGCGCTGCGTACAGCGTGAGCATCGCCACACACGAGCGCCCGGAGCTCATCCGCCCGTACATAGGCGTGCTCGTGAGTCAGCTAAAACGCACCGATATTCATGACGCCGTGATCCGCAACAGTGCGCGCATTTTGCAGGATATCAGCATTCCCGATGAATTTCACGGCGAGCTGATGGACGCGGCGTTCAGCATTATCGCGAACCGTCAGCTAGCCATTGCGATCCGCACGTTTTGTCTCACCATCCTGTTTAACCTATCCAAAATTTATCCGGAGATCCAGAAAGAACTGCGGGTATTCCTGGAAGAATCGGTTGAATACGAGCCTGCGGCGTTCCAGTCGAGGGCCCGAAAAATCCTGAAAAAGATCTGAAAATGCCCTCATCGTGGAGGATAGAGGCCTATTTCACCGTCTGATAAGCAGATATTACAGGTAAATCATTTTACCTTGCTTCTTTAAAACAAAAACAATAGATGATCATATACTGCCACGCCATACTCGACGGCTCGCTTAATGCTAAATTGAGCGAAGCCCTTACCCCGCAGCATCAGATCCATTTCCGCACCGAATCGGCCAGCAATGAGGAGCTTAAATCCTGGTTTGCCAGCGCCGATTACATCCTCGGCAACCCGCCGGTAGCCTGGTTCGGAAACATTCCTGCCAATCTGAAATTCTGGCAACTCGATTCCGCCGGGTTCGATCAATACGCGTCTGTGGCCGTTCCCGATCACGTCAAAACGGCGAATATGGGCGACTGGTTCGCACGCCCGTGCGCCGAGTCGATCGTAGGCGGTGTGCTGGCATTGTACCGCGGTATCGATAAGCTGACGCTCTTGAAACAGAAAACAGAATGGATCGGAACGCCGCTCCGCGCCGAGTTGAAGATTTTGTATAAACAGACCGTGATCGTTCTTGGCGCCGGGACGATTGGGCAATCGGTGAACGCCATTTTGAAAGGGTTAGGTTGCACCACGCATTTAATGGCACGGACCTCGCAGGAGGCCGATATCCGTAGCAAGGAAGATCTTTTCAATGCGCTACCGCACGCCGACGTGGTAATTAATACTTTGCCCGGAACCGCGCAGCATTTTGTGAATGCGGAGTTCATTTCGGCCATGAAAGACCAGAGCGTTTACGCAAGTGTGGGGCGCGGCAGTACGACCGATGAGAATGCACTGATCGATGCATTGAAGTCAGGCAAACTGGACGGCGCCGTACTCGACGTGACGGAGATCGAACCACTCCCTGCCGACAGTCCGCTTTGGCAAATGGACAATGTGATCCTGACCCAGCATACCGGCGGCGGGCACAAAAATGAGCATATGGGGAAAGTAGATTTATTTTTGAATAACATTTTTGCAATACAAAGCGGCACCGCAATCGCCAATGAAATAACCCTTGTAAAAGGATATTAAACCGACCGAAACTGAAATGCTACTGACAGAAACCGATATCGCAGAAGGTATCCAGGATAAATATTTTTTGAAATTCGGGACAGCCACGCGCGAAACCGTGCGCGTGTTCCGCTCACCAGGCCGCATTAACCTCATCGGCGAGCATACCGATTATAACAATGGCTTCGTACTCCCCGCAAGTGTGGATAAGGCCGTATATTTCGTGATTGCCCCACGCGAAGACGATCAGGTAATCCTCTACGCAGCAGACCTCGACCAGACCTATTCATTTTCACTGGACGATCTTTCCAAGCCGGAAAAGTCGTGGCCGCATTACCAGATCGGTATTGTGGAGCAAATTCAGAAGAAGGGCTTGAAAATCGGCGGTTTTCAGGCGGCATTCGGCGGTAATGTACCGGTAGGTGCCGGACTCTCGTCATCGGCGGCGTTGGAATGCTGCCTTTTGTTTGCGTTGAATGAAATCTACGGGCTGAACCTCGACCGTTTCAGCATTGTGAAAATGTCGCAGAAAGCGGAGAATGAGTATGTAGGTGTCCAGTGCGGCATTATGGACCAGTTTGCTTCGGCATTCGGCAAGGAAGAATCCGTAATCCGCCTCGACTGCCGTTCGCTCGAATACGAGTACTTCCCGTTCCCGATGGACGATTACCTGATCGTGCTTTGCGATACGATGGTGAAACACTCTTTAGCCAGCTCGGAATACAATACCCGCCGGCAGGAATGCGAAAAGGCAACCGCCATTTTGCAGCAATATGATCCGAAAGTACTGAGCCTGCGCGACGCGACACCCGCATTGGTGGAAGCACATAAAGAGGAAATGGGTGACGTGGTGTACCGCCGTGCCAAATTCATGACCGAAGAAATCCAGCGCGTGCAGGATGCCTGCGATCTGCTCGTACAAGGCAATCTGCCCGATTTTGGCAAAAAAATGTATGCTACCCACTTCGGGCTCCAAAATGAATATGAGGTAAGCTGCGCTGAGCTTGACTTCCTGGTGGCTCAGACATTGGACGACGACACCGTACTCGGCGCTCGGATGATGGGCGGCGGTTTCGGAGGTTGCACCATTAATCTGGTGAAAAAAGAGAGTGTTGATGCTTTTGAAGCCAAAATGAAGCAAGCCTATTTTGAAAAATACAAAATCGACCTGCCCTGCTATCGTGTGAAAATCACCGATGGCACGGAGGAAGTTGCCCTCGGATAATCTGACCATTTACGCAAACTCTTAACCTTTGACCATGAGAAGAATCCCTTTTTTACTCACTGCGCTGGTTGGCCTTGCCATTTTCAGTTGCTCAAAAACCAAGAATGAAGAAAAAATGATCAGTACTATTTCCAAAGAGGCTTTCGGCCAGCTCCCCGACGGCCAGCAGGCTGACCTGTACACACTGACCAACGCCAACGGTATGACCGTCAACATCACCAACTACGGCGGGATCATCACCAAACTCACCGCGCCGGACAAAAACGGTCAATGGGCGGATGTGGTGCTGGGCTTCGACTCGCTGGCGCCTTACCTGAGCGGGCACCCGTTCTTCGGTGCGTTGGTCGGCCGCTATGGCAACCGTATCGCGAAGGGTAAATTCAAATTGAATGGTCAGGAATACTCTCTGGCGATCAACAATGGTCCGAATGCATTGCACGGAGGGACAAAAGGCTTCGATAAGGTGATCTGGAAAGCGACCGAAATCAAGCAGGATTCAGTGGTAGGTTTACAACTGGAATATACCAGCAAGGATATGGAAGAAGGCTACCCCGGTAACCTGACCGTGAAAGTGGTTTACACGCTCGACAACGAGAATGCATTGACGATCGACTACACGGCGACCACCGACAAACCGACCGTCGTGAACCTGACCAACCACTCGTATTTCAACCTAACCGGCCTGAAACGCGACATTCTCGACCACGAAGTGACCATCGCATCGGATAGCATCGTTCCAGTAGACACCACCCTCATCCCGACCGGCAAACTCCGCGCTGTGGAAGGCACACCATTTGATTTCCGCAAGGCTACCAAAGTGGGTGCAGGCATTGATAAAATCGAAGACGAGCAGATCAAAGCCGGCGGCGGCTACGACCACTGCTGGGTGTTGAAACGCAGCGGCGGCGGCCTGGAAAAATTTGCTACCGTCAAAGATCCTGAAAGCGGCCGTGTGATGGAAGTTTACACCACCGAACCAGGCGTTCAGTTCTACACCGGCAACTTCCTCGACGGCAAACTGACCGGCAAAGGCGCCACCTATTCAAAACGTTTCGGCCTCTGCCTCGAAACCGAGCATTACCCTGACTCCCCGAACCAGCCTCAGTTCCCGACGACGACATTGAACCCGGGCGAGACTTATAAAACCACTACGAAGTACAAGTTTTCGGCGCAGTAACATTCGTCCGACCGTTTTGATATGACGGGCATTGCCGGCTGCTCATTGCCGGCAATGCCCGTTATTTTATGTTCCGTTTTGGCTAGATTTGGATACACTTATCACACAGACTATGCCAAAAATTATCGAATATTTCGGAATGATATTTTACTTTTATTCTAATGAGCACTTACCTATCCACATACACGTTTCCTACAATCAGTATGAGAGTATTTTCGAAATATTCTTTGAGGACGGAGCTTTAAAGGAAGTGTTGTTACGGAAATCGAGCGGACAGGAACCTCTTCCGACAGCTCAGCTTAAAGAAGCGCAAAAAGTGGTCGAGCATTATGCGCAAGACATTGTGAATAAATGGACTGATTTCTTTGTTCTCAAAAAGAAAGTCAAGAGTTTAAAGATTACCAGAAGGTTATGACAAAGATCGTTGGCGCGGAATATTTGGCAGATTACAAAATCCGGATCAGCTTTTCTGACTTGACTCAGCAGATTGTCGACTTCGGCCCCTTTTTAACGGATCATCCACATCCGCAATACGACAAGTACAAAAATCCAGTTCATTTCAAGAAATTCAAGATTGAACGGGGTAATATCGTCTGGGGGAAAGACTGGGACCTCATCTTCCCCATTGATCAACTGCATTCGGGAAAGATTGACTGACTTTTACCGGTTTTACCTAATTTTGCGGTATCACTTTTGATCAACCGGACGACGATCCGCATTTGCACATTCACAATGCTTACTAAAACCGTAAAAATCAGCAATGTTACCAACCTCTCCGACGCGCGCTATTGTGCGGGTATGGGCGTTGAAATGCTTGGTTTTTCCATTGACGAAGATTCTCCCAATTACATTTCTCCTAAAAAATTCGAGGATATCTGCTCCTGGCTCGCGGGCGTGACGCTCGTCGCCGAGACTTCCAAAACCGATCCGGAAGCGATCGTAAGCGCGCTGAACGACTATCCCGTGCACGCCGTGCAAGTGAATGACCCGGGCTTGCTTAATTACCTCCGTACCGAACTGGGCTTGCCGCTGATGTTGCGGGTAAGCGTCGATCTCTTCGAGGCTGGCGAAATTGTTCCTATTCTGAGCCGCTACGAAGGCGAAGTGACCCATTTCTTGTTAGAAAGCGACAATGAAGCGGAACTGTCCGAGTCCTGGATGCAGGTCTTAGGTACAGTCGAGGCGGATTATCCTGTATTGGTAGGCTTTGGGCTCGATAACGAGTTTACGGTGAGCGCGCTTACCGAACTGCTTCCGAACATCGGTATTGCACTGCGCGGCAGCGACGAAATCCGTCCGGGGTATAAGGATTTTGGCTCAATGATGGACATTCTTGAAGCGCTCGAAGAGCAATAAGGCCGTTTTTCATCCATTTAAAACACATTCTCACTAAAAACATCCGCTTAACACGCCCTTTCGCCGATAATAATTTTCCGGTTTACAGTATCTTGCATTACCTACTACCTTTGATTACAAATAAATACTAAACTAATCATGGAAAAGAAATTGCATCGCATACCTGACCAGGCTGTTTTCGGAGGAGTTTGTGCGGGAATCGCTCAGTATCTGCAAATTGACGTCGTAATCGTCCGCGTGATCTTCGTCGTCATGGCGCTGCCGATACTGCCTCCCGGATTTGGAATGACCGGACTGCTTTATATTATCCTATGGGCGGTACTGCCAACCGGCCCCGCCGGAGAAGTGTACACCACTCACACGGCATTCGGTTCGGAACCTTCCAAACCATCCGATCCGCTGGCGGACAAAAAGAGGTCTGATCAGACGATGATGATACTGGGCGGCGTGCTGATCTTTTTCGGTGGATTAATGCTGGTAGACGACCTGCCGTTCTGGTTCTCGTTTAAAAAATACTTCTGGCCTATCGTACTGATTGCCGTAGGTGCATTCCTTATCCTCCGCCAGCGCGATAAAGAGGCTGAAAACAAATCGACTGTATATCCTACAACACCTCCGCCGGTTGAACCGGTAGATCCCGGTCCCGATCCACAGCCTTACACGCCGTTTTCTCCAAGCTCTTCGCCGGAAACGCATTTTCCGGAAGATCCTGAATTGAAAAAGCCTGACAATGGTGACGATGATGTCATCAAAGTCAACTAACCTTCCTGAATCGTACCATAAACCATAAAGCCATGAATTTCAAAAACATTTTCTGGGGTGTAATGCTCATTGTCATCGGGTCGCTGTTCCTGGTGGAAGAGCTCACCGCTTTCGACTTCGGCCGTTTCTTCTGGCCCATTATTCTGATCGTGACCGGCGGATTGCTGCTGTTGCGCAACTACCTGAATACCGACAGTACTAACCGATCAAACATATAAGATCATGAAAAACTCACGTGGCATTGTTTGGGGCGGCTTACTGATCATTTTCGGGGTGATCTGGCTGCTCCGAAGCATGAATTTACTGAATATCGATTGGGACCTGGTATTACCTTACTGGCCGGTACTGCTGATTATCGCCGGCGCCATTCTGATAGCGGCCGGCCGGGAACGCGGGTCGGGCGGTATTGTGGCATTGCTTATTACACTGGCCGTTTTCGGAGGTGTGGTGAACAAAACGCACCAGGCGTTTGATGACCATGACAACAACTGGCATTTCGGTTGGGACGATGACGACGACGATCATGAATACGGCTACCACCACTACGACGACAATAATGACGACGACGGGGACGAAAAAGACGAAGATTACCGCAGAGAGCATTGGAAAGAAGGCGACCGGCCCATCAACGGCACGTACAATTACGAAATGGAAGACTTTATCCAGAAAGCCAATTTCAACCTGGAAGGCGGCGCAGGCTCCTTTTCGCTGAATGGTAATACCGCCAAGTTGTTCGAAGCGGCCACTACCAGTACAGTTGTTGGTTTCCGGTCCAATACATCGGTAAACAAGGTGAACAACTCCGCTTCGGTTACCTTAAAAATGGAAGAAGGCAATGTGAAGATCAAAAACGGGGAAATATCGAATCGAGCCAAAATTCAGCTGAACGAAAAACCAGTCTGGAATATCGACCTGGGTATCGGTGCCGGAAAAGGGGATTTCGATTTCAGTAACTATAAAGTTGAAAAACTGAAAGTGAGCACCGGCGTGGCTGATATGGACATCCGCCTGGGCGACAAAATGCCTGCTGCCAATGTTGATATCGAGGCGGGGGTAGCATCGGTGACACTCGAAATCCCTGAATCCGTCGGCTGCGAAATGCGTATGGACGGGGCTCTGAATGCCAAAAACATGGACGGATTAAGCAAAATCGGCGACGGCCTCTACCGCACCGCGAATTTCGACACCGCAACGAAGAAAGTCATTGTACATTACGAAGGCGGGCTTACCAGCATCAATATCAAACGGTACTAGCCTACACTTCCCAATTCAGCAAAAAGAATATCTTTGCAGCCTTTGCAAGGATATTTTTTTATGCTCAAAACTGCATTTTCCCTACTGCTAACAAGCTTCGCTGCTCTCCAGACCTTTGCCCAGTCATCGAAATCACTGCCTGCTATCGAGCAAAAAATGGTCGACCGGGGCCTTGTCGATATTCAAAAAGTGGATCCCGAAATTCTGGTTGAACTGAAATATTCGACCACCGACAACTTCATCGGACGCGATGTGTACGGCGACCTCACCCGCGCCTATCTGCAACCCGAAATGGCTAAACGGCTTGCCAAAGCCAGCACATTGCTGAAAAAAGAAAAGCCGGGATACCGGTTGCTGGTTTATGATGCGGCACGCCCTAACTCGGCCCAATACGATCTTTGGAATGCATTGGATCATTTAAAAATCCCCGCACGAAGCAAAACCCAATACGTGGCCGATCCCAAAATCGGTTCGAACCACAACTTCGGGTGTGCCATCGACCTTACCGTTGTCGATGAAAACGGCAAACCACTCGATATGGGCACTAAATTCGACTTTTTTGGCCCTTTGGCATATCCACGCTCCGAGCAGGAAATGCTGGAAAAAGGAAAGCTGACGGCCAGGCAAATCGAGAACCGCCAGCTTTTGCGAAAAGTCATGACCCAGGTGGGATTCAAGGTCAATACCACGGAATGGTGGCATTTCGACGGTATGTCGAAAGCACAGGCCCGGGTTAAATATGGAATGATCCCCTGAAAATTCTAATCAGCGCGGACACTACTCCCACCAGTTACTTCCTTTTCGACTTTCGGGTTGCCGCGGTAACGCACGTTGCTCGCGCCGGTGGCTTTCACGTCCAGCAAACGGGTAACCCATACTTTGGCATTACTCGCGCCCGAAACATCCAGATCAGATTCTTCCGTTTCCAGTTGGAATGCATTGAGTTGCGACGCCCCGGAAGCTTCGCCGTCAACGAACTTCATTTTACCAAAAGCATTCAGCTGCGAGGCCCCGTTGAGGTCGAACTTTAATGTGGTACCACTTCCTTCGAAATCGCATTGAGAAGCGCCGGATAGCTCAATTTCAATGCTGGGCAGGTTTTCAAAATCATTGATCTCCGCATCTACCGCGCCCGAAAAATCCACGCCGCTGAGATCGGGCATTGTAATGTCGATATCCATTCTCTGCCGTTTCCTCCATGAATTATTGTAACGCGCAGTGAGCTTCCCGTCCTGAACGAAAATGTTAAGGTCGTCGAGGTCGTTGCGTTCGCCGGTAGCTTCAACGCTGAACGACGTGCCTGCGATCACATGAACGCGGATTGCGTCGCTTACTTCCAGCTCATCGAAATTGCGAAAATCATACGTGCGTGTGGCTTCGCCCCTCGGCGGAATGTCCTCATCCTTATTGATATAAACGCAGGATTGAAAAACAGAAACGATACTAAGGGCAAGCGATAGTTTAAGAAAAGTTTGTTTCATGGCTAAAAGACGTTGTTTACGATAGGACAACTGCCCCCTTGAATCCCCCTATTCAAAAAAATAAATTTTGTTATAGGGGTATGCGGCGGGTAAGTTGTCACATTCCAAAGGACATCCATAATGACCGCTCTTCTATATCAGGAACCGCTAATCGAAAGAGATTATCTATTTTTGACCGAAAATCAAAAACAGATAACGGTGCACTCTTCCGACCCAGAAATAGTCAGCGCGATACGGCGGGGCGATGAACAGGCCTTTGAGCAGACCTTCCGGACCTATTATCCAAGGCTGTGCAACTATGCATGTACGATGCTCAAAGATGAAGAAGAGTCGGAAGAAGTCGTTCAGACGGTATTTCTGACGATCTGGGAGAAGCGCGAAGACCTCGAAATCACACTTTCACTAAAATCCTACTTGTATCGGGCAGTGCACAACCATTGCCTCAACCGCTTCAAGCACGCGAATGTGCGGGAAGCGCATAAGGATTATACCATGTATGTTTCGAGTGGGTCGTACGACTCGGTGACGGAGGTAATCCACGCCAGCGAGCTGGAAGAACGCATCGAGCGGGCAGTGAGCACATTGCCCGAGCAGTGCCAGAAAGCATTCAGGCTAAGCCGTTTTGAGGAATTGAAATATCAGGAAATAGCAGATCAGTTGGGAATATCCATTAAAACGGTGGAAAATCAGATAGGGAAAGCATTGAAAATTCTGCGCGCGGAACTGGCAGACTACCTGCCCGTCACGCTTTGGTTGTGTGGTAGCATTGTTGAACAGTTAATCAGATCGTAACCATGAACTCATCTCATGCAAACATATCGGAGGAACTGCTCGCACGTTACCTGGCCGACACCGCTTCGGAATCCGAAAGAAATGATGTGGAAGCTTGGCTCGCCGAATCGGAAGCCAATGCACGGGAGCTGGCTACTTACCGGCTGATCTGGGACCATACGTCTGCCATGAAAAAGAGCAGCGTTGGGGTGGATACGGATGCCGCCTGGAATAAAATGAAGAGTAAAATAGCTGCGGGGAAGACTGCTGACCCATCGTCCAAATTGCCTGGGAAGGAAGTGCCTACCCCGGAAGCACCGACCAGGGAGGCAAAAACAATCGAATTCCGGCCCGAAATACGGAAACGCCGGTTGCCGGTAACGATGTGGGCGGCTGCGGTGATTGCTATTCTGGTCACAGCTTTCGGATGGTTCTTCCTTATTTCGGAAAAAACGCCGGAATCGCTTCACGTAGCCACAACCGACAATACGAAGGAGCAACTCCTTCCCGATGGAACGAAGGTTTTTCTCAATTACAACTCTAAACTCACCTATCCTGAAAACTTCAAAGGCGATTTGCGGACGGTTTCACTGCAGGGAGAAGCGTTTTTTGATGTGAAAGCGGATGCCGCACACCCGTTCGTCATTCAAGCTAACGGCACGGAGATTCGGGTATTGGGAACGTCTTTTAATGTAAAAGCTTACCATGAAGCACCTGTGCGGGTGGATGTCGCGACCGGGAAAGTACGTGTAAGCAAAAACTCCCACCGCGTCGAACTGGTGAAAGGGCAAAGTGCGGAAGTGCTCAAAGACTCGATCCGTAGCCTGCAAGCCAATATGAACCTGATGGGTTATCGCACACAGATTTACGAATTCAATGCCGCCGATCTGCAAGATGTCGTTACGTCGATCCGCGACGGCTATCACGTGGACGTGCGGCTGTCCAATGACAAGATCGCGCAATGCAGGCTCACGATCCGTTTCGAAAAAGAACCGGTGGACGCCACATTGTCCGTCATCGCCGAAACCCTCGACCTCAGTCTCCGGAAAGAAGGAAAGGTTTACTGGCTCGACGGAAACGGTTGCCAATAGAAACTACAAGTTATCCTGCTTTGAAACTACTTTACAGAATTACTCTCTGCTGTGCCTGCATTTGCCTGCTTCCCGGCTACATTTCGGCCCAGGAATTGCTGGAAAAGCGCATTAATTTGAAAGTAACGAACCAACCGCTCGACGAGACGCTACGAAAAATCGGCAATGCGGGCGGTTTCAGTTTCTCGTACAGCCCCGACATGATCGACGTCAAAAGTCGTGTATCGATGCAGGCTGAAAACCGGAGCGTACGGGAAATATTGGTAGCCATTTTTAAAGACAAGGTCACATTCAAGGAGCGTCGCCACTATATCATCCTTCAAAAGAAACCAGAAACCGAAAAGCCAGAGGAGCCCCAAAACTTCGACCTGAATGGCTACATTATCGACAATAAAACCGGCAAAAAACTGGCTAACGCAAGTATTTACGAGCCGGTGACGCTGGCTTCGGCAGTAAGCAACCAATATGGTTATTACAAAATACGTCTCCCGGCCGCCCGCTCCTCACTCCGGCTCGAAATCCGGAAAGAGGATTATATCGGCAAATCCATCCCCATTCCGACGCGCAAAGATACCTACCTGCAGATTTCGCTTACGCCCGACACGCTGAAACCGATTTCCGGAAAGATCGCTACGCCCACACCCGTGCAGGTGGACTCGCTGCATACCAAAGTGACTGTCCCGCAATTTGAAGTGGCGAAAACGGAATTACCGCGCGATACCATTTTTATCGATAGCTCGGCCAGCGGCAAAGCTATTACCTGGGCCGATTATGAGTCGTTGCGCAAGAAGTACCGGCGCGTTCAGAACAAGTTTGTCAGCGCATTCGCATCGGCCAAGCAAGCCATACACACCCGTAATATCGAGGATACGCTGTATGCGCCCTTCCAGGCCTCTATTTTGCCATTCCTGGGCACGAACCACGGGCTGAGCGGGAATATTGTAAATGAATATTCCATCAACCTCATCGCCGGGTACTCGCTGGGGGTGTCCAAATTCGAAATCGGCAGTTTGATCAACGTCGTGAGAGGTAATGTCAGGGGTTTCCAGTTTGCGGGGGTAAGTAATATAGTCGGTAACGATGTAGTAGGCTTTCAATATGCTAATGCACTGAACATGACGCTGGGCAATTTCACCGGCTTCCAGGGAACGCATTTACTGAACTACATAGGCCGAAATTTCACTGGTTTCCAGGTGGCCGGCGTGGGTAATGTAATTGTAGGTGAATTGCATGGTTACCAGTTCTCGGCTGTTTATAATTATGCCCACACGGTCAAAAGCGGCCATCAGATCGGCGCTGTGAACTACGCCGACTCGACGGCGACCGTTCCGTTCGGGCTTTTCAGCTGGGTGCATAGCAATGGTTACCGCCGCTACGAGTTCTCCACCGACGAGTTCAACTATTTCAATACCGCATTCAAAACGGGGGTAAGTCGCTTTTACAATATTTTCAACCTCGGTTTCAGCGGCTTGGCAAAAGACAAACCGCTCTTTACCATAGGTTACGGTTTCGGGACGGCCCAAAAACTGGGCAGAGGTTGGAGCGCTAATGCGGATTTGACGGGAAGCTTGGTACTGCTTGAACATAATATCGACGATGACATCAGTCAGGGGCTTGTCAAATTTGCATTAGGTGTCGAGAAGAAAATCGGTTCGCGGTTCGCGCTATTTGTGGGCCCATCAATCAACACCTTCTTTGCCAAACACTCCGGTTTAATCAACGCAGAAGGCAAAAAAGGGTTTCCATCCGTTTGGCTAGGGGAAAAGCCGGACGCTTCCAGCAAAGTTTACGGCTGGATCGGCTTCCAGGCCGGTATCCGGTTTTTGAATAAGATCTGAGGCTACTGTTTGTTGGGGATTTCTAGTAGTAGCCGGTTCAACTCGTCGTCGGAAATGTCCGATTGTTCCGATTTGTCGTAAATCGAAACCAGAAATACTTTATTCTTAACCACTTTAACATAAGTAATCACGCGCGCACCACCTCGCTTGCCTTTGCCCTTTGACTTTATCGCAAGCCTTATTTTGTAGAAACCGCCTCTTAGTGCTGTTCCAATAAAAGGGTCTGTTTCGAGTTGTTCGATTAAATGAAGTAAGTCACTTGGAAGAGATATAAACTTTTTTCGGAGCCTTCTGGCTTCCCTTTCAAAGTTTGGAAGGGTTTCAACCTCGAACCTCATAGTTCATTAAGAAACTCACGTGCAGAACGGGTTTTCAGCTTACCTCCTTCCACCAAAGACAATTCGCGAATCCCCTCCCTGACATTTGCACGAACAGCCTCGTCAGAATCCTCTTCGACGTCTTCGCTGATTTTCACGAAAGGAAATTTCATCAAAAGCGCTCGCAGAAAGTCAAGTTCTGTATCCTCTACTTCAACGGTTATTGTAGCCATGACAGCAAATTTTATTTCAGTAAAGATAACGAAATACGGCCGCTATTGCTAAAACCCGATCCGCTTGCGCCCGTTCTGCACAGCCGCGCCTTGTACATATGCGCGCAGCTCGGCTAATTCTTTCTCAAACCCGCCGGACAATATCGGGAAGCGACACCAGGAGCGCGGGTCGAGGTTTCGGTCGTCGAGGTGGAAGGATGGCGCGTAACGCTCCCGCTTCCACTGGTTGCGGCTCCATAACTTAAAGAAACGTTCTGTCCAACCGAGGAGCTGTTCCACGCTATAAGTTCCTTTGTAACGCACATAAAGGTTTTTGTAAGACTCCAATGGTGACTTTTTATCCCTGATAGCCAGTCCTTCCAGGTCATTTAAAAACTCATAAGGCATTAAATCGGCCTCGTCTGTCTGCGTCTGTGCGAGTGGTCGTAGTTCGGCGGTGGGTTGCAGGCTATTTACTTTCTTTAAACCTTCAATCCGGATGTGCTTGCCTTTCACTTCACATCCCACCGTTTCGAGCCAGCGGAGCCATTGGCGCAGGTAATGCTTGTCGATCCCCGCTAACGGACTAATGCTGCCGGAGGTATCACCATCCATAGTGGCATATCCGACGGCCGCCTCCGAGCGGTTCGACGTCGCGAGTAAGAGGTGGTTCGAGAGATTGGTCAACAGCCACACTCCCGGGGCACGGACCCTCGCCTGGATGTTCTGCAACGCGATATCATCCTGCTCCCAGTTCAGCTTCCGGCCAATCTGGCTTTCAATCAGGTCTTTATAAGTCTCGACCAGTCCATTGATATTCACATTATAAAATGTAGAACCAATCGACTCCGCCAATGACTGTGCGGATTCGAGCGTATCGGAAGAGCTGTTTTCAGTCCCCTGGTAAATATTATGGATCAAAACTTTGGCAAGGTCTTCCTCTGTTTGGGCAGATTGAATATCCTTGATGTAAGATAGCTTCTGCTTGAAGCGGTCCATACCGATACTTTCATCGGCCAGGCGGATCATCAGCCCACACAATGCAGTACAGGCACAGGAATCGGCCCCGCCCGAAAGTGATATGGTGAAACCGTTGGAACGGCTCTTTCTCAGATAGTCGAACAATGCAAGACACTCGGCCCGCGCGAATTCCTCCTCCTTTAATGCCCCACCTTTTTCAAATGGCTCTATATCCGGAACCTGTGGTAATACCGGCTCGATATCCGGAAAATCGAACCTTGCAGCAACGCGCCAGGTCCGTTCTTTCTCCGCAGTAGCAATTTTGCTCTGAACCTGACTTAAACGGGTGTATTCCGTATCAATAACTGCCGTTGTGATCACATAATCCTCGTAGCTGAATCGCGGACTAGATGCAAGCAGGTCGCCATTCGAGGCGATCATCGCATCCCCATCGTACACAGCCCTCCCCGCCTCGTTACCCAGGAGATTAGTATAAATATAACTACATGAGAATGAGCGCGAAGCATCCACCACAAGCTTTTCACGCACCATAAACTTGTTGAATGCAAAATGACTTGCGCTGGGGTTCAGGATAATGTCCACACCCCGCTCGTAATGCCTGCGAGCGGGACGATTGGCCACCCAGCCATCCTCGCAAATCTCGAACGCAATCTTCACTCCGTGTGAACCGCCCAGGATACGACCCGAAGCCACGTCAAAAATGAGGTCCCCGATTGGGTAAAACATCTGATTGACCTCAATGCTCTCTACTACCCCAGGCTGCCACGGCCTGAACCATCGCGCCTCGTAGTGAATACCGTTGTTGGCCAGGTTTTGCTTGCAGTAAAAACCGGCGATCTGTTTGTTGGAAATCAGGCAGGCCGCATTGTACAAACTTCCGTTGTGCCGCAACGGCAAACCGACCGCCACGATCATCCCTGCCGTTTCTTCTGCTATTTCTAGCAAACAACGCTGCGCTTGTTCCGCCATGTCCGGCGCAAAAAAATAATCATCGCAGCCGTAACCTGAAATGCATAATTCGGGCAGGCAGAGCAGGCTTACATCCTGCTTCCTGGCTTCCCTGATCGCATCGACGATATTTTGGGTGTTGGCCTCCCAGGCGATGGGTGTCTGGTTTACTACTCCGGAAGCAACTTTGATTAATGGCATGGACCGTGGTATGTTTTTCGATTCGGTATGTCTTTGGGCTAAAAAGAGGCTGGAAACTTAATAAAAAAATGCCTTTTTCGAACCGCTAAGGTTTTTTCCTATTTTTGTCAACAACTAATTTAAAGAACAGATTCCTCTTGCAATTCCCCTCATTCATCGCCAAACGAATACGCCATAACGAAGCAGGATCATTTTCTGCCACAGTTTCGCGAATCGGCGTGGCCAGTATCGCCATTGGTATTGCGGTTGGAATCATCGCTTTTGCAGTGCTGCTGGGCTTCAAGCAAACCATCCAGCAAAAAATATTCCTTTTCAGCGCACATATCAATGTAAATGCCTTTTCGCAGGGCAATACTTATGAAGAGGCGCCGCTCCCAGTCAAAAATGCGGTGTCGGATATACTACCAACAATTCCCGAAATCAAGCGCTGGCAAGCCGTAGCGCATAAATCGGGCATTCTGAAGACGCCAGACGAAATCAAAGGAATAATTCTGAAAGGCGTAGGCAAGGACTACGACTGGGAAACTTTCAAACCCAACCTCAAAGAAGGGAAACTAATCACCCGCACCGATTCTTCCTCCATTAAATACGGTTATTCTTCACAAATCCTGATCAGCCGGAAAATCGCTGCGCAAATGCGGCTGAAAACCGGCGACGATGTAATCATGTATTCGCTTCAAAATCCGCCCAGGCCCCGTAAGCTGATGGTCGCCGGTATTTATGAAACGGAAATGGAAGAGTTTGATAACAACCTGATTATCGGGGATATCGGACTTGTACAGCGGCTGAATGGCTGGGGCGCAGATTCTGTCGGGACTTATGAAATTTACCTCAAAGACTTTCACAACCTCGACCAGGTCACCCACAAGCTCCGTCGCGAACTTCCGCCGGGTTTATTTCTGCAAAAAGTTACCAGCCTCTTTCCGCAAATCTTCGACTGGCTCGTTCTGCTCGACCGCAATACAGCCGTTTTCCTGGTGCTTATCCTCTTTGTAGCTTGTTTTAACATGATCTCAATATTGCTCGTGATCATTATGGAAAGAACACCGCTCATTGGATTGCTCAAAACACTCGGAAGCCCAAACCGGCAAATCCGGATGATCTTTTTCCAGGTCGGCCTCGACATGCTTCGCAAAGGGATCATTATTGGCAACGTGACCGCGCTCTTGTTATGCTGGCTTCAATACCAGTTCAAATTGATCCCGCTCGACCCGGTCAATTATTACATGGACACCGTCCCTATCGTATTCGATTGGGGAATTTTCGCGTTGGTCAACGTAGTCGCGGTCATTATCACGGCGGCGATCCTGCTCATTCCAACGCTCATCATCACGCGGATTCAGCCGATCAAGGCATTGTTGTTCAAGAAGTAGTTTTTTGGGCTAAGAGCTTTGCAAGCAGACGTAAGTCTGTTGAGAAGTCAACTGCGGGCATAAACTGAATATCGCCGAATCTTTTGGCGAATGGATTCAATATCACATTTCTTTCCGAAGGTACAATCGCCGATGGCGCCGTAAATGCGATGATTTCAGGGTCGGTCAGGATCTGTTCGCCAATCCACTGAGAATAGGAAATATCGTTCATCCAATTCTTCTTCAACTGCTGGTCGTCGACATGAAAAACCAGGTTATCATCGTCGGGAATAGTGATTTGGAGTAAGGCGAGCCGCTCCATACATTCCCGGAATTCGGCATGGACGTATTTCTCAAGTAATGCGAGTGAAAGGTTCTGGCTGGCATAAATGCAAGGGCATCCCGCCGGATTCCAGCGCCCTCCAAACAACTTGGCTCCTGAACCCGATAGGTCATCAATATACGCCCTCGCAGCAAGGCGGTACGCGATCATATGTACACGCCATGTTCCATGCGCCCGAGCTCATTGCAAATCAGTTTCACACCCCAGAATGAGCGCAACGTCGAAAAATCCTGCGTTTCACCGAGAACTTCCCTCGGCGTACGAAGCCATCTTTCAAAGGCTTTCGCATCCCCAAATACTTCCAGGCCAAGATCGGCCATATTTTCAAGCTGGTACAAATGCTCCGCATACAACCCTTCGAAAGGCTTATCGTCTTTCAGATACCTGTGCAGCGTTCTATCGCTTACATGCAGTATCTCGGCCCATTCCATTTGGGTGAAAAGCAACTTCTGAGAAAGCGCCTGAAAGCGCCCGACAGGAAACATATCGATCGTTTGCCGGGCAACATACAACACTTCGGGCTCCTCAGCTATCCGCAACGGAGCGACTTCATCGTATTTTTGATATTGTATCGTTTTCATACGTCCGAAATTTGTCAGATTAAGTTACGACTTTTTTCGAATTTGTGGATAACAAGCCACTCTCCTACAATCTTTTTACCAACGTGCGGCGTTCAACAAGCCTGCGGCTTTCAGCAAGGTTTCGTCATGCTTGGCAAAGCAAAATCTAAGCGTTTTGAAGTCCGTTGCTCTTCCATAGAATGCCGACACCGGTATAGAAGCAACCCCAACCTCCCTGGTGAGCCGTTCGGCTAATGCAAGATCGTTTTCATCTGACAAGTTGGCATAGGAAACATTCTGAAAAAAGCTGCCCTCTGAGGGTTTAAGCACAAAACCAATGTCCTGGATTGCCTCATTAAACAGATCCCGTTTACGCTCGTAAAATGCAGAGAGTGACAGATAATGCTCAGGTTCGTTCAGATATTCGGCTACGGCAAATTGCAATGGCGTTACCACGCTGAACACCAGGAATTGGTGAATTTTCCTGAACTCGGCAGTAAGATGGGCCGGAGCAAGACAGTAGCCCAATTTCCAGCCGGTTGTGTGAAATGTCTTCCCGAAGGACCCGCAGACAAAGCTCCGCCCGGCGAGCGACGGAATGGATGCCACCGAAATATGCTCCCGCCCGTCAAAAACAATGTATTCATAAACTTCGTCACTGATTACGATCAGATCGTGCTCCTCCGCGAGGGAAGCCAGCGCCCGTAAATCAGCAGCCTCCCAAACTTTTCCGGTCGGGTTATGCGGTGTGTTAATGATAATCGCACGTGTTTTTTCGCTAATGAGCGACTTTACGACCTCCCAGTTAATCGAATCGTATTGTGGGTCAAGCGTTACGAAAACCGGGATGCCGCCGCTAAGCCCGATAGCGGGTACATAACTGTCGTAGGCAGGTTCGAAGACGATTACTTCGTCGCCGGGATGCACTACTGTGCTGATTGCCACGAATAGTGCCTCGGTGGCGCCGCTGGTAATGGTAATGTCCGTCACAGGATGATATTCGTGACCGGAGGCTTCAAAAGCCTTTCGTGCGATTGCCTCTCGCAACGGCAATACGCCCGTCATGGGCGCATACTGGTTTTTACCTGACCGTACATACTTGTCGACCAGCCACTGTAAATCAGGTGAACAATCGAATTCGGGGAAACCCTGCGCCAGGTTCAGCGCCTTGTGCTCTTCGGCCAGCGCCGACATTTTAGTAAAAATGGTAGTCCCGACATTGGGGAGCTTCGATTGCAACCTGTTTTTCAATAACATATCCAAAAATCGTATTAAACAAATACCGTGTCAGCGGCGAAACCAAAGATAATGCATGGTTGCCTGGCTGACACGGTATGAATGTCAAATATGCAATTTCTATTGCCGGCCGTCGTAAACCGCTTTCAAAACACTTTTGACGTCAGGCGTATTGTCAAAGTTTTCATCTACAAATGTGTAACCCACCCGGCGGTTGCGGCCCAGGACAAACAGCGAAGGCGTGAAAACCTCCTCCGAAATCCCTGCAATGCGGTCCCAGATCGGGGAGGTTTCAGAAAACACGCCATAGGAACGTGCTACGTTGTAATTTTTATCATGGTAAATCAACGCTGCCGTATCCAGCTTTCTGGCAATGCGCCCTATTTCCTTTTGGGATTCATTCGTCAATATCAACAGTTGTCCCCCCAAAGCCTCTACCTGCGGCGCGAGCGCCTTCAAGACTTCCAGGTGTTTGGGCGCGTAACTTCCCCAGCAATTGCAATAGAAACTGAGTACAAGCGGCTTGAAACGCACCAGATCGAGCACCGATCGTAAGTCGCTGTCCGACGGAGCGCCCGCCAGCGATGTGACCGGAAATCCTTCCTCGTTCCGTAGATAGAACAGCGGAGCCAGCTCATCCTTCTTGGGCGGCTCAATCTGCTCTTCCGCGATCCGTTGTTTAAGTTGTAAGGTGGACACGTTGCCCAGTTCGTCTTCAATTTCGTAGTACATAATGCCAAGGGTCTTCTAATTTCGAAGCTCGAAGTTAACATTAATCTATTTATCCTACAAATTTAATAGACTTATTTTACCACCGCCATTTCTTAGTATAAAAAACCAATAACCACTTATAATGTTGATCCACGAGCCACTGAACACGATGCGCCAACTCAACCTAAGCCTTTCTACGTTATTTTTAATCTTCATTCCATCCCTGCTTTTCGGGCAAGCTATCACCTGGAAAGAGATTCATCCGGGCGTCTGGAAGGGTACCGCAGGCAAGCCCGATGCCTACGATCTGTTGAAAGCAGCGGAAAGCACCGCCTCTCCTGCGCTTTCCAAACTATCCAGACAGGAGTTTCCGCTCGACAAATCGGCCATCGCATTTCAATTGAATAATGGCAAGTCGTACCTACGCCTGCCGTTGCAAAGGAATGAGCAGCTGTATGGTTTCGGGCTGAATTTCCAGACTATCCATCAGCGCGGCCGCATTATGCAGCTCCACGCCGATCATTACGGCAAAACCGACAACGGCCGCACACACGCCCCGGTGCCATTTTATGTATCGTCGCTGGGTTATGGTGTCTTCGTCAATTCTGCCAAATACATCGATGTATACGCGGGCTCGGGCGTACGCAAGGACAGTAAAAATCCGCCGAAAGTGATGGATCGCAACACCGACAAGAACTGGGAAGCGCACCCTTATTCCGACGCAGTTGAAATGCTGATTCCGGCCGAAGGCATTGAAATCTACGTTTTCGCCGGCCCCAAACCTGTTAATACGATCGAGCGTTTCAATTTGCTGAGCGGCGGAGGCTGCCTGCCGCCACGCTGGGGGCTTGGCTTTACACAGCGCGTCCACCGGCTCTACACGGCCGATCAGGTGAAACAGGAGGCGAAAGCATTTGAAGAAAAAGGCTTCCCGCTCGATTTCATCGGTCTCGAACCCGGCTGGCAAACCAAGTCCTACCCTTGTACATTCGAATGGGACCGCTCACGCTTCCCGGATCCGGCAAGTTTTGTAAAGGATCTGGATCAAATGGGTGTCAAAATCAACCTCTGGACAAACCCGTACGTCTCGCCCGATGCCTCCATTTACAAGGCAATAGCGCCCTACACCGGTTCACACACAGTTTGGAATGGTGTAGTACCAGACCTTTCGATGCCCCAGGCGCGCAAAATTCTCTTTGATCAGTTTGAAAAAGAGCATGTCAAAATCGGTGTCAGTGGCTATAAGATCGATGAAGTAGATGGCTTCGATTCCTACCTCTGGCCGGATGTGGCCACATTTCCTTCGGGCCGTTCATCTGAGCAAATCCGCCAGACTTACGGGCTGCTCGTTCAGAAACACAGCTTCGAAATGTTCCGTCGCAACAATATGCGCACATATGGGCTCGTTCGTGCGTCCAACGCGGGTGGGGCGCCGTTTCCTTATGTGATTTATAATGACAATTACAGCCATGAAGATTTCATTACCGCGCTCATCAACAGCGGCTACGTCGGCGTGCTGTGGACTCCGGAGGTACGTGCGTCGAAAACCGCCGAAGAATGGCTCCGGCGCTTTCAGACAGTATGCTTCTCTCCTATGGCGATGATCAACGCGTGGTCGAGCAGCATGCAGCCTTGGACATTCCCCGAGGTGGCGCCGCAGATCAAGGCATTGGCTGAACTCCGGATGCGCATGATGCCTTACTGGTACTCTGAATTTGCGAAATACCATTACAACGGCACGCCGCCATTCCGTGGGATGAACCTGGAAGAGGGTTTTGGCATAAACATGAAAAAGGAAAAAACGGCAACCAATCTCGAAGAAAATCCTTATGAAGAAGCGGTTACCCATGAAGTGAAAGACCAATATATGGCTGGTGAATACCTGTTGGTAGCACCATTGTTTACCGGACAAACTTCCCGAAAAGTGATTTTGCCCAAAGGAAAATGGTATGATTTCTACACCGGCCAGTTCGCAGGCAACGGCGAGGTGATCACCATCAGCCCGAGAATGGATCAAATTCCGGTTTTTGTGAAAGACGGAGGTATTATTCCCATGATGCCGGCCCTGCTCCATGCACCGCGGTCGGGAGCCAAAACGGATATCGAAATCCGGCATTACGGAGAAAAGAACGGCAGCTATAACCTTTACGATGACGACGGTGAGACATTTGCTTACGAAAAAGGGGCATTCTCGTGGCGTACCATTAAAGTGGAACGGCAGGGCGGCCAACTGAAAGGCAGCATTTCAGCCGCTGAAACTGGCAAGCCTGACACAATCGGTAATATTACCTGGCGGTTTATGACGGAATAGCGCCCACGGAGTCGAGATCAAGATAACCCGAGTTATAATGTCCTTTTTCCAGAGGTTTCTTCGCAAGTGCGTCCGTGAGGAATTCAGGGTAGACACGAATCGAATGCAAATCAGTCACATCGTGCCAATGGAAAAGCAATTCATCCTGCCCTTCCACACCGAGAAAATCATCCTGGTTGGGCAGGTTTTTAATCTGCATTTCAAAATAGAAACCTATTTCGTGGTATTTATCGCCATTATAGAGGAAGAAATTTTCGGAAACCCAAAGCATTGCGCCGGCTTCGGCGTCCAGCCCGGTTTCTTCCTGCATTTCACGCTGCAAAGTATCTTTTGAAAATTCGAACAACTCGCAGCGCCCGCCGGGAAGCGTCCAGAAATTATCTGAAGGGGTTTTATGCAGGAGCACCTTGCCATTCAGCACCGCCACACCGGCGACCCTGTAATTGAACAATGCTCCATCAATGCGAAGGCTAATCATCCGTGACGCGTCTTTTCCGCTAAACTACCGTTTTTCCCACAGACGATTCCCTGATCGTCATGACAGTTTTAAGTGAGCGCGTTTCAAATTTGTCGGTTTTTTGCGGATGCTCGATCAGCCTGATCAAGAGCTCTACGGCCTGCTGACCCATTTCCATCGCAGGTTGCATGACGGTCGTCAACGGCGGATTGAGCAAATTTGCCACGCTTATATTGGTGAAGCCGACGATCGCCACCTCATCCGGCACCCGGATACCTTTCCTTTGGAATACCGACATACACCCGGTTGTAAGCCGGTCGCTGGCTGTGAATATGGCATCGGGCGGCTCCGGCAATGAGAGCAGATCTTCTATTGCGGCTTCGTTCTCAGCCTCTATTTTGCCGCCGTAAAGGCAATATTTGACATACGACTCATCAAATGGAATGCCGTAATCTTCCAGTGCCTTTTTATAACCCGCGAGTCGCTCGGTGGTGATCGACAGGTAAATAGGGCTCGTGAGATGCGCAATGCGCCGGCGCCCCGAAAGGATTAAATGCTCGGTAGCCTCGTAACTGCCTGTAAAATTGTCGGCTACGACCTTATGCGTCTCGATATCATTAGGTACCCGGTCGAGAAACACGATCGGCAGCCCTTTTTCCATCAATTCCTGAAAATGTACGAGATTGGTTGTCAAGCTCGCCAGCGAAACCAGCAGCCCATCCACACGCCTCGAGACCAAATAGTTGGTATTCGCTACTTCCCTTTCATAGGAATCATGGCTTTGGAAAATCACCACGTGATAACCCAGGTTATAAGCAATGGATTCGATGCCATTGATAAGCTGTGAGAAAAAGTGGTTTGCAATTTCAGGGATAATGACGCCTATCGACTTGCTTTTGCTATCCTTCAAACTGAGCGCAATGGGATTCGGGCGGTAGTTCATCCGCTCGGCGTACTCCATCACCAGCTTCTTGGTTTCGGGGTTAATCTCATAGCTATTTCTCAATGCACGTGAGACTGTCGAGGTCGACAGGCTCAGTGCCTTTGCGATATCCTTGATGGTGATGGTTTCCAATGCCAGAAAATTGGTTTATTCCAACTTATTATTCGATTCAAAATATCCCACACTCCTGTGCTCCTCTCAGCCGGACTGCCAATTTATCCTAAAATTTACAATCATCCGGCTCAACTGACAACGTTCCCGATAACGATTGCACAAAAAAAGACAATTCGTTATTTGATTTTTCTGATTATTCAATCTAACATCGTTTGGTTCGGGTCTATTTAGTATCGACGCTAAATTTATCGGATACCCCGAAAAAGACAAATTATAAACCCATTCATGAATACCGTTAATTTATTTGACCTTTCCGGAAAAACTGCATTGGTAACCGGCTGCAATCGCGGCATTGGAAAAGCCATGGCGGAGGCGCTCGCTGAGGCCGGTGCAGATATTATCGGGGTCACTTCTTCGGAGTTTGAGAAAGGCAGCGAAACGGAACGTGCTATCCGACAGACAGGAAGGAGCTTCTACCCCTATCAGGCCGACCTCGGTGAACGGGAAAAGCTCTATCAATTCATCCATCAGGTAAAAAAAGACCACCCTGTCATCGACATTCTTGTAAACAACGCTGGTATTATCCTTCGTGAACCAGTTGCCGGGCACTCCGATGAGTATTGGGACAAAGTACTGAGTATCAATCTCGACGCACCTTACATTCTCGCACGCGAGCTCGGTAAGGAAATGATCTCGCGCGGCTCGGGCAAGATCATTTTTACTGCGTCGCTGCTCACATTTCAGGGAGGTATCAATGTACCGGGATACACGGCTTCAAAAAGTGCTATCGGCGGTTTGGTGAAAGCATTGGCCAATGAATGGGCGGGTAAAGGTGTGAATGTGAACGCCATTGCACCGGGTTACGTCAATACCGACAATACCAAGGCATTACGCAACGACCCGGTACGCAGCAAATCCATCCTCGACCGCATACCGGCTGGGCGCTGGGGACTACCGGAAGATTTCAAAGGGCCAACCCTCTTCCTGGCTTCGGAAGCCGCGAGTTATGTCCATGGCACCATACTGACCGTCGACGGCGGCTGGATGGGCCGCTAGTCAAACTAATTATAAAAAATTCAACAAGTTGCCGCAGCAAATGCAGATCAGATTTGAAAGCAGCCGGAAAGAAGTAGCGCAAATGGATACCGATATCCTGCGCGACAATTTCCTTGTCAAAGATATTTTCCGGGATGGTGAGATCCATTTCGTATACAGCCACTACGACCGCGTAATCATCGGCGGTGCCATTCCGCTTGCCACACCGTTGGCAATCCCGGTTTTCGATGCCCTGAAGGCCTCCTATTTCCTCGAACGGCGAGAAATAGGCATTATCAATATCGGCGGCGACGGCGAAGTTATTGCCAACGGCACGCATTTCGCGGTCAGTAAGCTGGGTTGTGTATATGTAGGGAAAGGCACAAAAGAAGTATTGTTAACCAGCAAAAACCCTTCAGAACCAGCCGCTTACTATTTACTCTCCTCGCCTGCACATCACACGTACCCGACGCGACTTTTTAACAAGGAAGACGCGACGCCGGCGACCGTGGGAAGCATGGAAACGTCAAACCACCGAACGATTTACAAATACATCCATCTGGACGGCATTCAGAGCTGCCAGCTGGTTATGGGCCTTACGGTACTACAAACGGGCAGCGTTTGGAATACGATGCCTTCCCACGTTCACGACCGGCGCATGGAAGCGTACTGCTATTTCGATATACCTGAGAATCAAAGGGTATTACATTTAATGGGCGAGCCTTCCGAAACCCGTCATTTGTGGGTGGCCAACCGTCAGGCGGTGATCTCGCCACCGTGGTCGATCCACTCGGGCTGCGGGACTTCCAATTACTCTTTCATTTGGGGAATGGCGGGTGAAAATAAGGATTATACAGATATGGACCCGGTATTGATCGGCGATCTCAGATAATGGAAGCACTCAGAGAAAAAGAATTCGTGTCCGACAGCGAAATCCCCTGGGAAGACCTCGGAGGCGGCCTGAAACGCAAGGTCATGGCCTATGACGACACCCTGATGATGGTGAAAGTGGCATTTGAAAAAGGCGGTATCGGTACGCTGCACAGCCATTTTCATACTCAAATGAGCTATGTCGAAAGCGGCGAATTCGAGATCACGATTGGTGAACGGAAGCAGGTTTTGCGGCAGGGCGATGTGTATTACATCCCGCCGCATCTCGTGCATGGTGCATTGTGCCTTTCGGCCGGCATGCTGGTCGATATTTTTACTCCCATGCGGGAGGATTTTATTAATGTTCCGAAGGCATAACCCGTTCTATATGGCCCTTTTTCTACGCCGTTTACACTCCTTTCCGCTCTGGATCACTTTTGTCGTGACAACCGCTCCTTCGCGCAGGAAATACCGCTATCGCGGCAAATGGCAGATTCTTTCATGACTAACCATAAAGATTCGATCCTTGTCGGCACGACCAGGGATTAGTAATGAAGGCTATTCTTGGAATTTCTAAATATGGTAAGGGTACAGTATTCGCCGTCGGCGATCCGTGAATTTGCAATGAATATGTTGACGGCAGGAGAATCGATACCAGCTTCGGAAATTTCAAAGCGGGCAAATACCTCACCGGTCGATTGTTGAACAGGTTATTAAAAAATAATTCTCACTGCTATGGGCTATCTTTTCCGCGAGAACCTTCGCCAGCTCAGAAGTCAGCCCGGCGTAGTCGTGGCCGATGATTCCGTGTTCCAGTTGCCGGAAAAAGTGCTGCAATTCGGCACCGGAGCATTCCTGCGCGGCCTGGCCGATTATTTTATAGACAAAGCCAACCGGCAGGGAATCTTCAACGGCCGGATCGTGGTCGTGAAATCCACGGACCAGGGCGACACCAAGGCATTCGAACGACAGGATAACCTGTACACCATTTGCTCCCGCGGCATTCAGGATGGCGAAGCCAAGGAGGAAAATATCATTTCATCGGCCATTAGCAGGGTACTTTCGGCGAAAACGCAATGGTCGCTCGTGCTGGACCTGGCCAAAAACCCGGCTGTAAGCATTGTGATATCCAATACCACGGAGACCGGCATTCAGCTTGTGCAAGACGATATTTACCAGTGGCCACCGGTGTCGTTCCCCGGCAAATTGCTGGCTTTTTTGTATGCGCGTTACGTGGCATTCGGCGGCAATCCCGATTTTGGAGTAGTGATTATCCCGACAGAATTGATCGCAGATAATGGTAAAAAACTCGAATCCATTATCCTCGAACTCGCTCACCGCAATGGTCTGGAGGGCGCGTTCATCGACTGGATCGAACAAAACAATTTTTTCTGCAACTCGCTCGTCGACCGCATTGTTCCCGGCAAACCCGACGAAACGCGGCTGAAAGAACTGGAAGAAGAACTAGGTTACCGCGACGAGCTGCTCATCACCACCGAGCATTATCATTTGTGGGCTATCGAAGGCGACGAGCGTATCCGTCAAAAAATTGGCTTTTACGGCATTGATAAAGGCCTGATTATCGAGCCGGACATTGAACAGTTCCGTGAACTGAAACTGCGGCTGCTGAACGGCCCTCACACGCTCGGGGGTGGGCTCGCGCATTTGTGCGGTTTCAAAACGGTCGTCGATGCGATGAACGACCCGTTCTTTTCGGCATTCATTAGGCATTTAATGGAAAGCGAAATCGCGACCGCGATCCCTTACGACGTCCGCCCGGACGTAGCCCTCACATTCAGTCGACAAGTTGCCGACCGTTTCCGAAACCCCCATATTTTACATAAGTGGCTTAATATCAATCAGAATTACTCCGCCAAAATCCTTTCGAGGGTCATCCCGACTTATTTGAATTACGAAGCAAAGAATGGTTACCTACCCGAATACATGACTTTCGGGCTTGCGGTTTTTATCTATTTTATGAAAGCTGTGAAGAGAGAGGGAGACCATTATTATGGTCGACTCGACGGTGTTCCTTACCTGATCCAGGATCCGAAAGCGCCGTTCTTTTATCAGAAATGGCAAATGACCTCGCTGCCAGATATGGTGCAGGCGATACTGAAAGAACAATCGATATGGGGCCGTGACATGAATAAAATCGATTCTGTACATAGCTCCATCGTCAGATATCTCCAATCCATTGCCCAAAATGGTATTACTGAAACACTCAAAACGCTTTTAGAAAGAACGGAATATGCTATCTCACAATCCTGAACCCGCAGAGCTTCAATCGGAGGCCAAAAGGACCAGTTATCGCTGGCGCGTTGTCGCGCTCCTGTTCTGCGCAACGACTATCAATTACCTCGACCGCCAGGTGCTGGGATTGCTCAAACCGACCCTGGAAGCCGACTTCGGCTGGTCGGAATCCGATTTCAGCCACATTGTAATGGCATTTCAGGCTGCATATGCATTTTCCCTGATCGGTTTCGGAGCTATTATTGATAAAATCGGCACCAAAATTGGTTACGTGATCTCGGTGGTTGTGTGGAGCATCGCGGCCATGTTGCATGCTGTCGCGACGGGCACATTCAGTTTTGGGTTCATGCGGGCCGTTCTGGGGCTTGGTGAAGCCGGCAACTTTCCGGTGGCGATCAAGGCAACCGCCGAGTGGTTTCCTAAAAAAGAGCGGGCGTTGGCCACGGGCATCTTCAATTCCGGGGCTAATATCGGCGCAGTTGTAGCGCCCGTCATGGTCCCCTGGATTCTGGGCGCCTATGGCTGGCAGGAGGCATTTCTGATCACCGGTGCCCTCGGTTTTGTGTGGCTGATATTCTGGTGGCGGTACTATGAGCTTCCCGCAAAGCAAACGCGCATCAACCAGGTCGAATATGACTACATTCACAGTGACAACGAAGCTGATACGAGCAAAGAAGCACCGGTTAAATGGCTTCAACTTTTCAAAATCCGCCAAACCTGGGCATTTGTTTTTGGTAAAATGCTCACCGACCCGATCTGGTGGTTCTTTCTCTACTGGCTGCCTTCCTATTTCGCCGAAGCATTTAAACTCAATCTTTCCAAACCGAGCCCGGAACTCGTGATCGTGTACACGGCAACCACGGTAGGCAGTATCGGCGGCGGGTATTTGTCGGGGTATTTTATCAAAAAGGGCTGGCCGGTGTTTCGCGCCAGAAAGACCTCAATGCTGATTTTCGCATTCCTGGTAATGCCTATTATGGCGGCCCAATACACGACTAACATTTGGCAGGCCGTCGTGCTGATCAGTCTGGCGGCAGCGGCGCACCAGGCTTGGAGCGCAAATATTTTTACGACGGCCTCGGATATGTTTCCTAAAAAGGCTGTAAGTTCGGTCGTCGGTATCGGTGGTATGGCCGGATCAGTAGGAGGCATCCTTTTTCCTCTTTTGGTAGGGATCATTCTCGACAACTACAAGGCTGCCGGGAATATCGGCGGAGGGTATAACGTCATTTTCATCATCTGCGGGTTCGCGTACCTGCTCGCTTGGGGAGTAATGCACGTGTTTTCGCCGAAAATGGAGAGGGTGGATATATAGTACTTCGGCTTTCGGCCGTCGGCTGTCATACCTGACCGTTTCAGAAAACAAAAGTCCGATAGCCGACAGCCGAAGTTAAGTCCTAATTCCTTATTAATCGATGAAAAAAACACTTTTGCTCCTTGCATTCCTTTTGGTAGGCAATGCATTTGTATTCGCCCAAAGCGCCGACGAAAAAGCCGTTGCAGCAACTGTCGAAAAGCTGAAAACTGCCATTATCAGCGCTAACGAGGCCGATCTGAAAAAACTGACCTCTCCCTCCCTCTCCTATGGCCATTCCAATGGTCTGCTGGAAGACCAGAAGGAGTTCATCCGCGCGCTGGTTAGCACGGAATCTAAATTCACCAAAATTGAACTTAGTGAACAAACTATCACCATCTCGGGCGATGTTGCTTTGGTCCGCCACAAGCTGTTTGGCGATACACATAACAAGGGCAAAGAACCAGCGCAGGTGAAACTCGGAGTATTGATGGTATTCCAAAAAGTAAAAGGAAACTGGGTACTGCTGGGCCGCCAGGCATTCAAGCTGGTTTAATCTCTTTCAAAATATTCAAAAAGGGTCTGTTAATCACTTTGGCAGACCCTTTTGGCATTTGAGAAATCGCGTTGCTCCATTTTCTGTCGAGCGATCTCTACTGCCTTGTGTAACTTCTCCTGCAAAATTTGCTGAGACGGCAATGCCGTGAGGTAATCCGCGACGCGGATGTTACTATTACTCAGCTGCATTAATTCAATGTGTTCGCTGCTTTTCCCAGAGCATAAGATCAACCCGATCGGGTCATTTTCACCTTCCATCATCTCGTATTTTTCCAAAAACCGCAAATAAAGCTCCATTTGCCCTTTAAAACCAGCTTCGAATTCCCCCATTTTTAAGTCCACTACAACCAGGCATTTCAGCCGCCGGTGATAGAATAGCAAGTCGATGAAATAATCCCTGTGATCGATAGTAATGCGCTTCTGTCGCGCCATGAATGCGAAATCGGTACCCATTTCAATAATGAAACGCTGCAATTCCACGATAATCGAGGCTTCAAGGTCCTTTTCGGAATAGGCATCTTTCAATCCCAGAAAGTCGAGGAAATATGGGTCTTTGAAAACCAAATCGGGGTTCAGTTTCTGCTCGCTTCTCAGCAGTTTCAGGTCGTTAATGATCACGTCCTCGGGTTTTTTACTGATGGCAGTTCGCTCGTAGAGCATGGATTGAATGCGTTCCCTGAACGTCCGCACACTCCATTTTTCGTGGATGCACATTTGGATATAGAATTCTCTTTTGACGAGCTCCTGAATGGGCAATACCTCCTTGATGTGCGACCAACTCAATTGTCGTATCAGTGATACGACAATTTGTTCGTCAGGAAAGAGCTCTGCAAATTGAGTCATTCTACGCAAATGCTTTTCGGAAAATGATGTCCCGTATTCCCCTTCCAATTGTCGCGACAGTGTAGCGACAATTTGCTTTCCGTATTCAGCCCGCTCCTGTTTCAGGATTTCCTGCCGGATTACCGTTCCGATTTTCCAGTACAACAGGCTCATTTCTGCATTCACCGAAACGGCAATATACTGCCTACTAGCCTGTATCAGATCTTTTACCGCGTTGAAAAGTGAACTTTTTGTGATGTTGTCCATAGTGAATGTGATTAAGTCCACCCATTTAGACGTTCGCCTCCCACTTTGGTAACGCACTTCTACAAAAAACTTTTTCACCCAAAAATTGCGTAACAAAAAAGTTACATATAAATTCGTGTAACTAAAAAGTTACGCATTATGAAACGCGACATCAAGCTCAAATGGTTTTATCCGTACCCACCTGAAATGATATGGGAATGCCTTACCAATCCCGAAATCCTCACCAAATGGAGCCCGATGAAAGACTTCAAGCCCGAAATAGGTTTTGAATGCCAAACCCAGCAAAAGCCGAGGCCTGCACAGAATTGGGATGGAATTATGTACCACAAAATACTGGAAATCGAGCCGTTGAAAAGGCTCTCTTATAGTTTCAAAGGGGGACCCAAGCCGGGTGTTACCACACTGGATACGGTCGTGACCTGGATTTTGGAACCCAAGGACGGAGGCACTGAGCTGCGACTGGAACATACCGGGTTTACCGGCGCGAAAAACATGCTAACGAGCTTCATCATGGAAATGGGTTGGAAGAAAATCGTTAATAAATCACTCAAAAAGGCTTTCGAAGCACATTTCTTATGAGCACGGAGACGGTGGATGCCTTCCAGGCCCTGGCGGACCGGGGGCGACGGGAAATATTGATGATGGTTGCCAAAGAAAAACGCTCGATCAATGCGATCGCGGAGAATTTCGATATCAGCCGACCAGCCGTTTCAAAACATATCAAAATCCTCCAAAATGCGGGATTTATCAATATAGAGGAGAAAGGTCGTGAGCGATATTGCGTGCTGAGCCAGACCGGCTTCAGCGAAGTCCAGCAATGGATCAACATGTTCGAGGAATACTGGACAGCACAATTCAGAAGCCTGGAAAATTACCTGGCCGCCCATGCGCCCGCCTCCAAAAAATAACCGTCAATGCGCCGGTTTCTTCGGGGCCGGCGCGGAAGCATGGTATTTTTTCTGGACAATGGCAGCATACTTATCCATCAGTTCCAACACCTTTTCGCGGGATTTGGACCTTACGACCAGCCCTACATGGTGCGGTTCGTTCATACGCCATACCACCTCCGGGTCGTTGAAAACCGACAGGTCGGGCCACTCCTGGCGTGCCAGAGAGATGATAATGCCGGAATACTCTTTCCGCACAGGCGGCAGTTTGTAGTTTTCGCCCTTGGCCTCAGCGGTTTCCATCCTCGCCCATTCTTTCCAGAGGTTAATACCCGACGACGCTTCCACCATCTCGGAAAGGTGCGCGCCGCCGACGCGCGACGATGTTTCGAGGAAATAATATTTACCGTCGTCATAGCAACGGATCACCTCCGTATGCGAAGCGCTGTGTTTCAGTCCGAATGCTTTCAGCAAATCCACGGCGAGCGTTTGCAATGCATGCTCTTCGGAAGAATCGAAGGGCACCGTAACCGAGCGGAATATCCCCCCGCCATGGGCCACATCGAAAGGTGGAGCAAGGTATTTGCTATTCCAGGAAAATATAACAATACCGTTGTACGATATCGAATCTACATGATAGACGTCGCCCGGCTTGTACTGCTCCACCAAATAGGCGTGGCGTTTGTCGCCCAGTTCGTGAATGGTGTTCCAGAGCTCCTCGGCGGTACTCAGCTTCTGAATGCCCAAAGCCGAAGCCTCCGAACGTGGTTTGATCATCCACGGGCCCGGGTATCTCTCAATAAAACGGTTGATCTCATCATCATTAAATAGCGCCGAAAAACCCGGGACAAGAATGCCCGATTCCAATGCTTTTGTACGCATTGCCAGCTTGTCGCGGAAATAGCGGCCGGTAGTTTGCCCCATGCCGGGGATGCGGAAATACTCGCGGATGTGCGCCGCTTTCTCCACATCGAAATCATCGAGTGCTACCACGCGGTCGATCGGGCGCGTGCGCATCACATACGCAAGGCCGGTGATGATCTCGTTCATGTTATAAGTACCATCTTCGCCCTCCTCGACATAGAAAAACTCATCCACGGCATCCCTGACCCAAGGCTTATCTTCCAGCTTTTTCGCGGTGATCAAAAAAACCTTATTACCAGCATCTTTCAGCGCCTGCAAAAAATCGTTGCCTTTGAAATAGGTGGAAATGCAGAGAAAAGTCAGAGTTCGGGTCATAAAATGTGATTTGGTGGACGGTAGCGGCATTTAACGAATGAGCCATGCCATAAAGCATATATTCTCAAATCTAGCAAAAAGAACCATTTTGGCAAGAAAAGGCCCCGTTAAATTTCCGTTATAACCGGGCCATTGAAATTAACCCGCGAGTTTCGAGAGGTAAGCGATCAATAACTTCACGCCGTAGGCGGTTCCGGCACGGCCTGGCGCAAATTCGGTATCTCCGAATGCCATTCCGGCAATGTCGAGATGTGCCCACGCCGGATGCCCGGCAGTAAATACTTCCAGAAACTTGGCCGCCACAATGGCGCCCGCCAGGGGTTTACCGTGATAGTTCTTTACGTCCGCGATATCGGAGTTGATCTCTTCTTTGTATTCGTCCCAAACCGGTAGTCGCCACAGGCGCTCGCCGGTCTCGTCGGCTGCGCTAATGAGCTCTGCCGCGAGATCGTCGTTGGGCGTAAAAAGACCTGCCGCTTCGTAACCGAGCGTCTGGATAACACTTCCGGTGAGCGTTGCAAGGTCGATAAGCACATCCGGCTCATAATGTTTGACGGCATAATGCAGGCCATCGGCAAGGATCAGCCGGCCTTCCGCATCGGTATCGATCACCTCGATCGTTTTCCCTGCATAGGAACCGATCACATCCCCGGGTTTCATACCCGAACCATCCACCGAGTTTTCAGTGGAAGGAAGCACACCGATAATGCGGACTGGTAATTTCAACTGTGCCGCCAGTTCAATTGTGCCCAAAACAGCGGCTGCTCCACCCATGTCGCTTTTCATCAAATGCATATTGGCCGACGGTTTGATCGAAATACCACCGGTATCGAAGGTGACTCCCTTTCCAACAAGCGCAATCGTTCGAGTGTAATGTGCCGGTTTATATTCGGAAACAATCATCACAGGCGGCTCGTCACTTCCCTTGCTCACAGCCAGCAATGCATGCATACCTTGTTCTTCCAACTGCTTTTTTTCCAATATCTGAACCGAATAGCCATTCTTGGCGCCCGATTTTACTGCCCAGTCGGCCAGCGTAGCAGGCTTTTTATAATTAGAAGGCGCATTCATCAAGTCCATGACGCGGATTTGTACCAGAGCAGTTTTCAATGCATTGCTCGCTGATTGCTCCATATCCAAACCTTCGGTCAAAATCGACAAGATACCCGATTTGAAAAATTCACTCACCGCTTTCGGCTCCGTTTTATAAAGCTGCAGGTCGTAACCGCCCAAAACAATACCATTCACCGCACTCCCGATCCATTCGGCCCCATGTCCGCGTCCGTCAAGTATGATGTGCGCGGGCCAGCGGTCTTTTCGTTTGAAAAAAAGCGAGCGGAAAATTTTGGCAACAGCCGGGAGCTTAGGTGCTTTTCCCAGCCCCAACCACAACTCTTTCGACGAATACCACCATGTTTCCCCTTTCTCCGCTTTAAACATTTCCTGGTTAGCGGGTTCGGCACCCTGCTCGAACGGGCGGACAATCAGCACGTCTTCGATAGGCTCCTGTATGATCTCTATTTGCATTGGATTCAAAATTCGGTTAATAAAAAAAGCAAAGACAATATATGCCTTTGCTTTCAAAAATGGGTTATGCGGACATTAATCCAATCCGCCGCGGCGGGTAGGCTTGCGCGGCTCAGGCCATGCGCCCGGTACACCTTTGGCATCGAGGGGCAAAATGCTTTTGTCACGCGAGGTTTTGGCAGGATCTTCGCTTGCCTGATAGGCCAGAATTGCCGCCAGTATCGCATTGCTGCGAACGTCGTCGAATACGATCTTGTCGTAGGTATCCCGGTTGGTGTGCCACGTGTAAGTGCCGTACGACCAGTTCAATGAGCTCAATGAAAATGCCGGAGCACCCGCTGCTACGAATGAGGCGAAATCGGACCCGCCGGTTCCGGGGGCACCGGGAAATGAGGTTTGGATAGGTGTACGGATCGGCTCGGGAACTTTGGTCAGCCAGCGGGTTAGGTATTCATAAGCATTCAAAAAGCCCTGACCTGACAGGTTCACGACCCGGCCCGTGCCATTGTCCTGGTTGAACACCGCCTGAATATTCTGCACGATCTCCGGATGGTCTTCCACAAATGCGCGCGAGCCGTTCAGCCCCTGCTCTTCGCTTCCCCAATGCCCGACCAGGATCGTTCGCTTGGGATTGGGATATACCTTTTTGAGAATGCGCATGGCCTCCATCATCACAAGTGTACCGGTCCCGTTGTCAGTAGCGCCGGTGCCGCCATCCCAGGAGTCAAAATGCGCTGAGAGGATTACATATTCATTAGGCTTTTCAGTGCCTTTGATCTCCCCTACAGTGTTAAAAGTCTGGCTTATACCGGTTTCTTTCGCGTCGGCACGCACGCTGATTTTCGGCGTATGCCCCGATTCCGCCAGGCGGTATAACAGGCCGTAATCTTCGAGTGAAATATCTACCGTTGGGATGGCTTTCGTGTAAGCACCGAAAATCTTATTTGCCCCAAAACCCTTTGACCAGTAAGACATCACCACGCCCGCCGCACCCGCTTTCTCCAATGCAAGCGGCAATGTGCGGGAAGTGTAGCCGGTCTTTTTCAGACGATTTGCCCATCCCTCGGTCTGCGCATCCCGGTCCTTTTTCATCTTTTCAAACGATTCTTTCGTGGCAAACTCCTGCCAGTTATAATCAGGGCGGCCTGTGGGTTGGTTCATACTAATCAGCACGAACTTGCCTTTGGCAGAAGGAAGCCATTTCTGAAAGGCTACCGAATCGGCCACATCGGGCAGTATCACCACATCCGCGGTTACCGTTTTACCATTCGTGCCGGGGCTCCATGCGAGCTGCATTCCTTCGAGCGACTTCACGCGCGGCGCCACCATGTCTATATGCGACACGCCGCGCTCCCAACCACGCCACTCACCCCATTTTTCATTTTTTGCGCTGATACCCCAACCTTTGTATTTAGCCACCGCCCAGTCGTGTGCCTGCTGCATTTGAGGCGAGCCTACGAGCCGGGGGCCGATCACGTCCATCAGTTCATGGCCGAGTTTTTCCAACTGCGAGTTTTCAGTAGCCTCCTTTACAATGTTTTCAACCACTGGGTCTTTCGCGACCGCGTCTTTACTTTGTGCAAAAACAAAACCGGCCTGACTCGAAAGACAAAGGGTCAGGAACAAATAGATTTTTTTCATGGAATTGGTGGTTTAAGAAATATCGTGACCCAATGTAGGAAATCGCTATGACGCTTTCCTTGCCCTCTTAAAAAATTCTAAATTGATATTTTAATTATATTATTCCAGTAAGAGCCATGGATGGCACACTGGTTCACAGGCAGATATGTTAAACCGGATTATCGCATTTGTATTTTTCGCCAACTACTTCGTCGGAATCCTGGCGGTGGCATTATCCCTGGAAACTGCCTTTCAGCTTAACATCCCGCTCAATTCACTCTCCTATTACATTCTCCTTTTCTGCACAACCGTATTCTACTACACGATCGCCTATTCGGGACCGGTTATCCCGAAAGTTTCCGCCAATCCCCGCACCGAATGGTACCGGCAGCATTACCGTTTTGTACGGATGAGCCAGGTGTCCCTTTTCAGTATTTGCACGCTGCTGGGGGCCTGGTACCTGATTGAAAACTTCCATGCGATCGTACATTTGCCGCTTTATTACTGGCTGGTTTTATCAATTGTGCCGCTTGCCGCGATCCTGTATTATGGTTTACTGCCCAAATCCCTCATTTCATTTAACCTACGTCACACCGGCTGGCTGAAAGCATTCGTGATCGGCTTTGTGTGGGCTGGATGCGTCAATCTTTTTCCAGTCGCGGCCCTGCGGATCGAACGGGGCATAGCCGTTGCGGAGCCCCTGCTGATGCTCTGGCTTTTTACCAAAAACTGGATGTTCTGCACGGTCAACGCCATTATGTTCGATATGAAGGACTATGAGGACGATGCGAATATCGAATTGAAAACATTTGCTGTGAGAATGGGACTTCGGAGGACCATCTACGCCGTGCTTGTACCGCTTTTGCTCGTCGGCCTCGTTTCTTTTCTGGCATTTGCTATTTACCAGGATTTCGGCATTCCGACGATATTGTTCAATATGGTACCCTTTGTGTGCCTGCTGGTGGTCGCGTTTTCGCTTCAAAAACGGCAAAGCATTTTGTTCTACCTGATCGTGATCGACGGACTACTACTGGTTAAAGCACTATGCGGGATCGCAGGGAGCTTTTTTGCGCACCAAAATCTGCATTAACTATGCTGAACAACTATGACCGCATTGCTGCGAACTATGACAGGCTCAGCAGGCTGATTTTCGGAAAATCGATCATCCGCGCGCAGCAGGCATTGCTGCCATTTATAACCTCTCCCGCTCGCGTGCTCATCGTAGGCGGGGGAACGGGTTGGATATTGGAGGAAATTGCGAGGCTATACCCCTCAGGATTAGCCATCGACTATGTTGAAATCTCGTCCAATATGCTTGATCTCGCCAGGAAAAGAGATTTCAAGGGCAATCAGGTCAAATTCATTCATGCCAGCATCGAAGACTATGTGACACAGGTTCAATATAATATCGTCATGACGCCGTTTCTTTTCGATAATTTCAGTCACGAACGCGCCCATGTAGTTTTCGGAAAGCTGGATAGAATGCTCAAAAACGCCGCATTATGGCTTTTTACAGACTTTCACATTGATAAAAGCCTCAACCGGATCTGGCAAAAAGCCCTGCTGAGGTCCATGTATATTTTCTTCAAAAGTATCAGTCACGTGGAAGCCGACCAACTCCCTGATATGCCGCAGCATTTTGCCAATAATGGCTATTACCTGACATTTGAAACCTTCTACTTTGGTCGGTTCATCCGTTCAGCCGCGTACCGCAAATCAGGCGACCGCAGTGCGGTCCCGGCCAAAAATAAACCGCTCGTTGAAAATGAGGATCGATAGCAGGATCAATGCGTAAGCAGTGATCTGCACCGAATTAATCGGCTCATGAAAGTAAAACAACGCGATCGCGAAGTTCATCAATGGATTGATATACAACAGAATGCCCATTGTCGAGGAGGTCACCCCCTGCAACGCATACAGGTTCATGAAGAGCGGAATGATGGTGAAAACGACGGCTATCAGCGTGATCAGGACGTAAAATAAACCTTCTGTTGGCAGCGCTGCGCTGTATTTCGGGTAAAAAGGAAGCAGCAGCAATGCAGAGAACACGATCTGGATCGTGAGCACCAGGAACTTGTCGATACCCGTATTCTTGCGCTGGCTTACGAGATAGAATGCGTACGAAGCCGCGACAATCAGGCTGTACAGAATATCCGATATATTATTGAATGACAACAAAATACAACTCAGAACACTGAGCATTACCGCTGTCCACTGCCATTTGCTGAGCTTTTCATCCAGTACGAAAAAGGCGATTACGGTGGTCATGATCGGGCAGACGAGATAGGCAAACGAAGCGGCCTTCACACTGATGTGGTTCATCACGTAAATGAAGAAAAACCAGTTGGCGGTCAGCAATACCCCGCCGATCAATGTCAGGAATGCAACCTGACGTTTCCGCCCCGCAGGCATTGCCCTGAAAGCAGCGACACTCTCTTTCAGCACTTTCACCCGCACAAACAGACTGATTACCGCCATCACCGCCGCGCACATGAACACGCGGTAAAAAAGGATGTCGAGCGACGGATATCCTTTCAATGGTTTGAGGGCAAGGCTGAAAAAGCCCCAGATCAGAAATGAAACAAATGCGGTGAGGTAGTACTTTGAAAATTTCATCAGGCTGTTGATGTGGTGTGGACCGTATTCCCGAAACAGCAAAAAATGCAGCCGGGTTCGTGCAGGTTCGTCGTGAAGGGATATTTCCAATTGAAATTTAACCGTTTCACTATGCAACCGTTGGTTAATCTATCGTGTCAACCAGACAGTTTCCATTCCCAAAAGCCCAGATCCATGAAAATTCTCTCCATCCTTCCTTTCCTGTTCATCTGCCAGATCGGCCTCGCCCAGCATACTACATTTTCCGTTGGGCTCAATTCAGGCATTTCACGCTTTGCGGGCGCGAGCGCAGAAAAGACGACCACTTCCGGCACCGGAGGCCCTTTTTGTGGCTGCCTTCTTCGGGAGGCTAGTTACCTCGGTGATGTACCTGCAATTACTTACGGCGCAAACCTCGCGGTGCAACACGAGTTTAAAAACCATTTCCTCGTCGGCCTGGAAACCGGTTACGAAAACCTCCGCACTCGCATTAATGTTGAACAATATCAGCTCGACGACATGATCTTTAAAACCGACAATGGCTACGGTATTACCCGTAACCACTTCATCAACATTTTCCCCAGCGCTGGATATAACTTTTCATTAGCAGAAAATCTGGATCTCTCGCTCCGCGGTGGCGCCGATTTTGGCATCGGCCTCAGCAGTTCGAGTCGCCTGGTTATCAAAGATGTATTTGAAGACGACCAATATACCGATCGCGACGGCCTCACCCCCGGCCTCGATTTCCGCCCCAGAATGGAAGCAAAAATATCCGGTAAGCGGCTCGGGTTGGCAGTAAGTTACGCGCACGGGGTGACGAACTGGCTCAACGACTGGGCAGGCGGCCCTACCGACCTTCATATGCGTGTGTGGCGCATTGGTGTCCAGTACCGAATATTCTAAAAAAGCAGTAAAAGCGGAACCATAGTCGGCTTATTTGACTTGATTGGTAAGGCAATATTAATCAAGTATGACATTTTCCGACATCCGGCTGGTGGCTACCGATATGGACGGTACGCTTTTGAATTCCAAACACGAAATCCACGAATCTTTTTTCCCTGTTTTCAGGAAACTTAAAAATCACGGAATCATTTTCGTCGCAGCCAGTGGTCGTCAATATTTCAACCTCGCCAAAACCCTCGATGCCGTCAAGGATGAGATCATCTTCGCTGCCGAGAATGGCAGTTATGTAGTTTTCAAAGACGAAGAAATCCACATTCAGGCAATCGACCCGGAGATTACCCGCGAGTTGATCTTGATTTCAAGAAAGATCAAAAATACCTACCCGATCATTTGCGGGAAGAAAAAGGCTTACGTCGAGAATGACGACGAAGAGTTCATCAATCACCTCAAACTGTATTTTGAAAGATACGAGGTTGTGCCTGACCTGCTCGAAATCACCGACGATCAATTTCTCAAATTCACATTATGCGACCTGGCAGGCTCTGAAGTAAACAGCTACCCGTATTACAAGAAATACGAGCACGACCTGCAGGTGAAAGTCTCCGGGCCGATCTGGCTGGATATTTCGCATAAAAAAGCCAACAAAGGCCGTGCAATGGAGGTCTTGCAGGAAAAATTCAACGTTACAGCCGAACAAACAATGGTTTTCGGGGACTATCTGAACGACCTCGAAATGCTCGAAAAGGCGCATTATTCCTATGCAATGGCGAATGCGCACCCGGATATTAAAAAAATAGCCCGTTTCATCGCCAAAAGCAACGATGAAAACGGGGTTGTAGAAGTCCTTTCGGAAATCGCGGAGTAAGGCAATGCCCTACTCCGTATATTTTTTGAATATGGAAGTCGCTGTATGCCCTCCGAAACCGAAGGTATTGTTCAGCGCGTAATTCACAGTCTGATTCAGCGATTTGCCCAGCACGATGTTCATGCCTTCGGGAATCGCCTCGTCCAGGTTTTGTGTATTAATGGTCGCCGGAATAATATCGTTTTTAACTGCCAATGCACAAACGATACTTTCGAGCGCTCCCGCCGCACCCAGCAAATGGCCGGTCATCGACTTTGTGGCGCTGATCGCCACCGGGTGGTCACCAAATACGGTTTTCATCCCTTGCAGTTCGCTCATATCGCCTAGCCCGGTGGATGTTGCGTGCGCATTCACGTAGTCGATCTTGTCGGGTGTAATGCCGGCTTCGGCCAGAGCTTTTCTCATACCCAATGCTGCACCCATACCATCCGGAGGTGTACCGGTGAGGTGGTAAGCATCCGCAGCCATTCCGCCGCCGACGATTTCAGCATAGATTTTGGCTCCTCTCGCTTTGGCATATTCCAAATCTTCGAGGATCAATGCCGCAGCACCCTCGCCCATTACAAAACCATCACGGTCTTTATCGAATGGTCTTGAAGCCGTTGCAGGATCGTCATTCCGCTTCGAAAGTGCCTGAGCCGCGCTGAAACCGCCCAATGCCGAGTAGATAATCGCTGCCTCGGAACCACCGGCTACCATCAGCTTGGCCTTACCCATGCGGATTGTGTCAAATGCGCTGATCAATGCAGTATTCGAAGACGCACAGGCCGAAACGGTACAGTAGTTAGGTCCGTGCAGTTTGTGGCGGATCGAAATTACACCTGCTGCAATATCCACAATCATTTTTGGAATAAAGAACGGGCTGAAACGCGGTACCCCGCCTGATGCGTGGAATTCCAGTAACTGGTCCTCAAATGTACCCATACCACCGTTTCCGGTTGCCCAGATCACCCCCATGTCCTGGCGGTCTTCCAAGTCGATATTCGCAAAGTCTAGCCCTGCATCCTTGATCGCCGTATCCGACGCCGCAATCGCATATTGAGTATGCAAGTCATACTTTTTGAGCTCCTTCTTTTCGATATAATCTTCGGGATGGAAGTCCTTCACTTCGCAACCGAATTGAGTTTTGAATTTGGAAACATCCATTTTAGTGATGGTAGCAGCACCGCTTTTACCATCTACAATATTTTGCCAGAATTCTTCCACGGAATTCCCCAGCGGAGAAATAACCCCCAGGCCGGTAACTACAACTCTTTTCATACAGTTTAATTATTTGATCCAGGACATCAGGAGCGGTTAGTCAACCTCCTGAGTCAGTGTATCTTTGAAGATATCGTCGACCAGTTTCTGCACCTTCGGACCAATCAACAGGATTGCCGGGATGACGATCAGATACGACATGCTCCAAGATTTGAGCCAAATCACCAAAAAATTGGCAACAAATCCAATATTTAGGGAGATCAAAGCGAAGGAAATTATCCCCGTCGTAACGATCCCCATGATCATGGCAAAAGCGATTTTCTGTCTCATAACGGCAGTGATTTTTGTGTATTGAAGGTTACTTTCTGTGACGTCCTTTTCAGGCAGTTTGGAGGTCAACGCCGGGGTTCATCGCCTGCAAAGCGGCCGCCGGGTTACTCAAAAAGAGGCTAAACACATCGGCAGTACGCCCTGTGAGAATTTCATAGGTATTGTTTTCAAATGCTTCCACGAGTTCGTCCGCTACCTGTTTGGCGGGGATCCCATTCGTAGCGCCACCGATTTCAGCTGAAAACTCCGTATCCACCAGCGGAGGGAGGATCTCGAACACTTTGATATTGGTGGATTTGCCCAGCGCAATACGCAGAGATTGCGTGTAAGAGTGCAATGCGGCCTTACTTGCGGCGTAGGTTGGCAGGAAGTGGTTCGGCACCAGGCCAGCGATGCTGGAAACGGTTACGATTGCGCCTTCGTTCGCCTTTTTGAGCAGCGGCAGCAATTTCTGGTTCAGACGGATAATGGCCAGGTAATTGGTGGTAATCTCCTCTTCGGCCAATGTTGCAGCGTCCCGATCACCGTCCAGATGATAGTAAGCGGCCTTACCGGCATTGTTAATGACCACATTCAGGGTAGGAAATTCATTTTCGAGGCGGGCAACGAGCTCGTCTGTCGCCTGCTTGTCAACCACATCGTAGACGATCGGCGTTACGTTATCCAGCTGCGCCGCCGCTTTTTGCAAACGCTCTTCATTCCGACCGGTGATGATTACATGATTACCTTTTGCAACAAATGCTTTGGCGAATTCGAGACCAATACCGGCACTTCCGCCGGTAATGAGGATTGTATTTCCAGTAGTTTTCATCGTTTCTTTATTTAAAATATACCAATTGGTATATTATTTGAGAAAATAAAAGCCGGGTATTCATCCGGTTCCTTTGGCGAATTAAAATTCACATGACAAAAATATACCGATCAGTATATTTTTGCAAGAAAAAACGAAAAAATTTTTGCCTTATACACAAAAAACGGCCCGGTTGGCCACCGGGCCGCTATTGTACTTCCCATAGCCCATAATTTCTTACTTTGCGCTTACGCGCCAGATAATATTGGCGGAGTCGTCGTTCACTAGCAGCGAACCATCATTCATTACCGTCACTCCCACGGGCCGGCCATACACCTTCTTTTCGCTTTCCACAAAACCGGTGAGAAAATCTTCCGGCTTGCCCGAGGGCTTCCCATTTTGAAATGGTACAAAGACCACCTTATACCCCGAAAGCTTCGAGCGATTCCATGAGCCATGCAGGCCTACGAATGCGCCATTGTGGTATTTCGCAGGAAATTTGGTTTTGTTATAGAATGCCAGTCCCAGCGCTGCCGTGTGTGAACCGACGGGAACATCCGGCACGATCGTCTTTGCAACCAGGTCGGGGCGCTCCCCTTTTCTTCGCGGGTCTTCGTTTTGCCCGAAATACGCGTAAGGCCAACCATAGAAGCCTCCCTCCTTCACACCCGTAATGTAATCGGGCACGAGGTCATCGCCCAATTTATCGCGCTCGTTCACAGCTGTCCAAAGCACATTCGAACCCGGAGCCCAGTCCATTCCCACGGGATTCCGCAGCCCGCTCGCGTATATGCGCTCGCCCGAGCCATCGGGGTTTATTTCCAGGATATTGGCTCTCCGCTTTTCTTCATCGATACCGTGGTCAGCCACATTACTCGCAGATCCGACCGAAATGTAAATTTTACTTCCGCTTGCATTCGCCAGCAGGTTTCTCGTCCAGTGATTGTTGTAGCCGCCTGCGGGCAAGTCCACAATCTTTTCGCCTTTGGAAGTGATTTTAGTTTCGCCGTCTTTGTAAGGATAGCGGTAAAGGCCATTGGTGTTGGCCACGTAGAAGTAGCCGTTCAGCACGAGCATTCCGAAAGGCTTGTTAAGTTTTTCAAGAAAAATTTCGCGCATTTCGGGCGTCCCGTCCTTGTTCACATCTCGAAGGAGCGTGATCCTATCTGCACTTTTACGTGTAGCCGATTCGGCTACGAAAATGTCGCCATTCGGTGCGATATAAGTCCAGCGCGGACTATCGAGTTTATCGGCAAATTTGGTTACTACGAAGCCTGCGGGCGCCACGGGTGTTTGGCCATCGGGCCAGCCAGCCTCTTCCGGCCTGTTCTCCACAGATTCGGTCGCGAATGGAGCAGGCAATGTGAGACTGTCGGTCGCAGTTGCCACGGAGTCGGGTCCGCTTTGCGCCGCTTCTTCCTTTTCCTTCTTACTATTGCAGCCCCAGGCGAACACCAGAGCCAGCAGACAGATCATTTGACACTTCTTCATCTTGATGAATGTTAATGCAAAAAGCTGGGCAGAAACATTGCGTTTCCGACCAGCTTTTACAATAATAATGCCAGTATCCCCCTCTACACCAAGCCCCTTTCTTTCAGGACGGCCTGTTCATCACCGGTGATGTAGGCAAACACTTTCAACGTCCCGTTCAGATGCTGCAACAGGTAAATCACACTGAATTCGATGGAACCCGGCTGACCGCCCTTTTCATAAAACGATTCCCAGTACACTTCTACCATATAATGCAGCTCGTTCAGCTCTGTAATATCCAGCTGCCTGATCTCCATTTTGGTAATACCGATGGAGCGGTAGAAATTATAGCCTTCCGGCACACGTTCCCAAAACTCCTGGTCATTCTTCCCGCCGATAATTCCGTTCGGACTCGCTTCGACGAAGAAATCTGCAAATGCCGCCGCTGTTTCTTCCGCTACCGCATTCCCGGCAAGCCCTTCGGCAAACCGCTTCTCATATGCGTCAAAAAACTGCTCGATCTGATCGTGGATATCTGCCATTGTCATAAATTCATTGGTTCAGACAGCGGTCCGAGAAAGAACCGTGCCATTTCAGCAACCTCAGAACGACACAGGCACTTCCACAATGGTCGTTTCCCATCCCAGATACATCTTCGCGGCTTTGTCGGAAACCTTTTCAAATACTATTGAGAAGTTCTCGATCGGTGCATCTGCTTTTTTTACCGGCGCCGTCACGCGTAACACATCATTAGCCTCCTTGTATTTGTAGGCACCCCAGTAATCTACGTCGCTGCTCAAAATGATTGTCCATTCTTTCTCGTTTGGAATTGCAAACATCGAGTAGGTGCCTGCCTTCACTTTTTTGCCTCCAAAAGTGGCGTCTTCATAGAATCTGATTTCCGTTGATTCATCCGCGCCCAGGCGCCACACTTTGCCATATGGTTCTTTTTTACCGAAAATTTCACGCCCATTCAAAAAAGGACGGCTGTACGACACCTTCACCAATGCTTTCTCTCCATCCTTGCGGTCATGTGCAAAGTGATCCGGGAAATATGCGATATCGCGCGGGCTTTTATCCAGTCCTCTGAATTTCTGCGCATTCACCCCGAACGCAATCACCATCATCAAAAGGGCCAGGAAAATGTTCTTTTTCATGTTTGTGGTTTTTGTTAAAGATTTGAAGGCTAATGATAAGAAAAACAGCCGGGATTGTGAATCACGGCTGTGTTAAGTTTTAGGAGAATGGTATTTTCACTTTGTTATTACGTATGTGGGCAAGTCTCCGTTATCCCTCGCGAGATCCCAACCCAGTGCTTCGTTGTAGAAAGCCTTTGCAATAGCAACAAAGCCAGGTTTAATCGTGTATTGGGCCCTTATTGTATCGGTGCTCCCATCTTCGAATTCGAGATAAGTAGTCGTCCACTTATTATCGTTGACCGCGTCCCACGGGGGTGAGTCAAGCAAAACTCTGACATGATAAGCCGACTCGAATGGGTATTTGTCAAATGAATAACCGCCCGAACGGGACATCATAGGATCAAAGTAAAGTTGTTTGGCACCATCTTTTAAGTAATACACTTTAAATTTCCTGAAAGAGTTTGGAAGATCCGGATCCAACAAATCTCTCCCGGATTCATTTCGCACGCTTATTGTCACACTTGTCGACACATACATTCCGAGTGGCTGCTCTTTGACCACTTCATCGCTTCCGTCTGTACAACTCAAAACGGCCACACTAATGGCTGTAATGGTACACAGCGTAGTTGTTCTTAAACAAATCATTATGTTCTTCATAGCCGGTTACTAAGGTTTTTTAATCGTTGTTACCATTGCCAGATTCGTATAAAAGCCACCGACCTTGCGCGGATCAGCCGCCGTCGGAACATAAAATCCGTTGTAGTCGCCATCCCAACCCCAATTCATACCAAACAAAGGCACATTCGAAGAAGTACATGATATGTATTTGTAATATCCATCACAAACCCAGGCGTGTCCCCCGCCATTTACACCACCTAAAATCACAGGTCTGCTAAAATTAAGTATCTCACTTTCCAACGTATTCGCATTAAATGAATTTGACCAGGTTGCTGATGAAGAATAGCCAAATGTATTTTTCAAAGCTGATGGTATTGAAGATAAAAATGCCCATGAGCCGGTGCAATCGTACATCATATTTACGCTATTGGCCGCAGATCGCATAAGGAAAGCAGCGTCTTGAGTGTAAGGAGCCATATTAGCCCATTGAAAATTATTCGGATGCTTATGATAGTTCATCACTTCTGCCATGGCAGTCGCAACGCAGCCGGTGAACATGCGGCCATTCGGCATATTGGAACAACTATACTGCAATTGCTGCGGCATATTGGCATTCCATGCCGCTGCCTGACCCCATTTGGCCGTATTCAGATTCACAAGGATCTGAGAATCCTGGCATCCCGGATCGACGGGTTGGTCCAAAACCCGTCCTCCGGCATTTTTGCTGCGCTCGATGAGCTTTGTTATCTCGGTAGTATTTTCCAGCCTTTTCCATTCAGCGACGATATTCGAATCGGGGGCCGCATTTGTCGACCGCAACTCTTGTATCGATTCCGCATAACTACGCATAAATTCTTTAACACCAGCAGGGAGTTCCTGATCAAGTGGAAATTCACTTGTATTTGAAAATGCTAGAATAGGACGGGCCCTTTTCTCGGCGGACACAACGATAAAGCCGCCACCATCGTAGGTAATTACATAATACAATGCATTTTGCTGTGAATCTCTGAATGTTTTTACTCTCTTGACATTCTTTTCACCAGCATCTGTTCTTGCATTAGCATTCGCCACATTACTATTATTGCTAATACCCACCAGCTCGGAGAAGTTGCTGGATATTAACAAAGCATCGTCCTCTCTTACCTCAGTTTTCGAGGCTACATTTTTAGCAGAATCTACATTTTCCGGCTTTTGACAAGAAATAGCAAGCAGGAAAACAATTAACAATATCCAATTAGCTTTTCTCATAAGGTGAATTAATTTGGTTTAAGAATTCGCAATGATACCTAAACCAAATTGTTAACCTCACATCAAAAAAAGCCCAATGAGTACATGGCTATTACTATTAAATTAACGGTCGGATTTTAAGGACGAAATTTTGAAATTAAACAATCGCCTTACCATTCAGCACCGGCCGCGGATCTTTCGTGTTGCCGATAATCGCAAGGCTCCTTTTGAATTCAACTTGCAGATTATCGCCTTCAAACTTACACCGCACAGTTTCATAATGCGCGGTTTCGATGAAGCGCCAGGTCATTTCGAAGGTAGTATCGTCAATCCAGGCGCCATTGGCGGCAATTTTCGTTTTCTTTTCGCCAGGGACGGGGGTTAGGACGAGTTTGAGCGGCATGGTCGATAAGTCGGTAAGGCCAATTTTCCAGTTGCCCAAACCATTTACCACAAGGTGTTCGCCCTTATCGTCGGTTACGCGGAAGAGACACCAGCCCTTATCAAATTCGAAGGATATTTTGCTAATTTTCAACTCATTACTCGCCAGCTTGAATGCTCTCCCGTTCATTTTCGCGGCGAGTTCAGAAGCCGGCTTTCCTTGAGTAAGAGGCAATGCGAGTGAGCCCAGTTTCTTCTGCATCTCCGATTGCACACCTTTGTCGGCAGGAACACCGGTGGCCTTCACAGTCGGCAGGATATGGTTCCAAACGTGGTTCAGAATGGCCTGCATATCTCCGGTTTCACTGGTAATGGCTACTACCATGTCTTCCTTCGGCATTACAATACAATACTGCCCGAATGCGCCATCTCCGCGGTAGGCACCGTTCCGGCAACGCCAAAACTGATAGCCATAACCTTGCTGCCAGTCGTCGTCCTCAGGTTTCCTGTTACTTCCTTTCGACATAATATGCGAGCGTGTAGCCTCTTCGATCCAGGCAGCCGGCAGAATGCGTTTACCATTGTACTCCCCTTTTTGCAAATACAACTGGCCGAATTTGGCAATATCCTCTGTTTTGACCCGCAACCCCCAACCGCCGGTATTAATGCCCTTAGGATCCACTTCCCAATCCACATCTTCGATCACCAATGGCTGGAAAAGGCGCGGTTTGAGGTATTCAAGCAAGGTTTGGCCGGTTAGTTTCTGAATAATGGCCGACAGCATGTACGTGGCGCCGCTATTGTACACAAAGAATGTACCGGGTTCGTGCTCCACAGGCTGCGCCAGAAACGATTTCACCCAGTTATCACTCCCCGATTCCCGCAGTTTCCCTGTCGTATCCTTATCATGGCCGGTCGACATGCTGAGCAAGTCGCGTACGCGCATTGCTGCGAGATTGGCGCTTACAGTCGCAGGTTTATCCTCCGGGAAAAAGGAAATGACTTTATCGTCCACTTTCAACTTGCCTTCCGCAACGGCAAAGCCTATCGCGCTGGAAGTAAAACTTTTACTGAGAGAATATAAAGTATGCTTCAAATCGGGTGCATAGGGAGCCCACCAGCCCTCGGCAACTACTTTTCCCTGCCGCAGAACCATCAAACTATGCAGGTTTAGCCGATCGGTTTCGACGGCATTGGCAAAATCCAGAATGCCTTTGGCCGACATTCCCTGCGCTTCCGGCGAGCTGCGCGGCAACTGTCCGTAGCTAAGCGACGACGCCCACGCCGACGCTGGAATGGCGCTGATTACACCCAATTGAAGGGCTCCAAACCCTAGTTTTTGAAGAAACTCCCTGCGGTTGTACGACATAATGATTATAAATGCTGGTGATGGAAAATTTCTGCGCACCGGCGGACCGGCTCGCGGGCGGACAGGTAGCATTTGCGCAGGGAGCGCTATCTTTGCATCAATCACGAAACAAATGACCGCATGCCGGAGAACGCAACTTCCTTCCAATCGCTTGGATTGTCCGAACCATTACTAAAAACCATCGCTGAACAGAATTATACTCAACCCTATCCGATTCAGCGGGCCGCAATTCCAGCCATTTTGAAGGGAAATGACGTGCTCGGCATCGCCAAAACAGGCTCGGGAAAAACGGCAAGCTTTGTGTTGCCTATTCTGGAATCCTTTCAAAACAGGCCTCCGGCGAAAAACCGGCATATTACTGCATTGGTATTGGTGCCTACCCGCGAGCTGGCGGTGCAGATCGGCACGGTTTTCCAGACGTTCGGCGAAAGGCTTCCGCGTAAGGTGAAAACGCTTGCGGTTTTTGGTGGGGTATCCATTAACCCGCAAATGATCGCATTGCAGCATGTGGAAATCCTGGTTGCCACGCCCGGCCGATTGCTCGAACTGCTCTCTTACAAAGCGCTGAACTTGTCTGAAACGCGCATTCTGGTGCTGGACGAGGCTGACAAAATGCTGAATATGGGCTTCGCCGATGAAATGCGGGATATTTTCTTCCTCCTTCCCAAAAGCCGCCAGAGCATTCTCTTCTCGGCTACATTAGGCGATGAAGTGGATAAAATCAATAAGAATCAGCTGAAAAACCCGATCCGGATAGAGATCGAAGAGGAAGAGCAGAACCTCGACCTGATCAAGCAAACCGGCTACTTCGTCGATCCTGACCGAAAGGGGCCGCTATTGAGATATTTGATCAAATCGCAACAAATGAAGCAGGTGCTGGTGTTCGTTTCGGCGACACGAACCGCGGATAACCTCGTTGAAAAGCTGAAAAAGAACGGTATCGACGCCATGGCCATGCATAGCAAAAAAAGCCAGGGTGCGCGCACCGAGGCTTTGAATAAGTTTAAATCGGGAAAATTGAATGTACTAGTGGCGACCGACCTCGCGTCGCGCGGGATCGATATCCAGTTTCTGCCTTATGTGATCAATTTCGAATTACCGCGCTCTCCGAAAGATTACGTGCACCGCATTGGCCGGACAGGGCGGGCCGAAAACCCGGGAGAGGCTATTTCGCTGATCTGCCCCGAAGACGTCCATCATTTCAAAATCATCCAGAAAAAGATGGGTAAGCGCGTCGAAATGATGGAGTCTTACGATATCGAACTGCGGGGCTATTAAATACTATTTCTTCTTGGCCGCCAAGTCTACAATATCCTTCTTGCTGCCTGTCCAAAATGCGATTTTCCGGCGGTTATAAGTGTAAGTAACCGCCACCGAATCGCCCCAGCTGATCACGGCGGGATAGGAATATTCGTCTTCCTTCTTGCCAGTCGCGATGTCGATCTTATCGGTCCAGTTCTGGCCATCGTCGTACGAAAGGATGAGCGAAAGCGGCGAGCGGGAGCCCCAGTTGTGGTCGTCGGGGTTGTAGGCGAGTACCAATGTGCCGTCGGCTAATTTGGCAAGATCAATGCCGCTGTTCGGGTTGGGCAGTGAGGTCTTTTTAATAGTTGACCAGGTTTTGCCGTAGTCCTTCGAATCGCTGCGCCCGATCACGCCACCGGTCGTACGCACGAGCATATGCACTTGTCCGGGCTCGGATTCCCACAATGTAGGCTGAATGGCGCCTTTTCCTTTTATTTCTGTCGTATCGATTTTTAAATATGGGCTGGCCGTCCAGGTTTTGCCCTTATCCGTGCTGCGGTCTACGAAAACCTCCCAGCGATTCACTTCATTGGAAGCGCCGGCGAGCCAGTCGCCGTTCGACAGCTCGATCAGCTTGTCTTTCACAGGGCCCCGGCCGCCTTTGTCACCCTTTACGAGTTCATAGGCTTCCGACCACGTTGCACCATTGTCCGAAGAAGTCTTTACCCACGTTTCCCACTGGGCGATCTCCTTCCCTACTTTGAAATACAAAATCACTTTTCCGTCGGCTGTTTTCTGCAAAACCGGGTTCCAATGCGCATCCTCGCGGATTTTGGCGACCTCGACCGGAGCGCTCCAATGGCCGGGACGACCTTTCGATAGCCAGATACCCACGTCCGGGTTCTTTTCTTCCGTGCCGCCAAACCATGCTACGAGAAACTGCCCGTCATCGAGTCGCACGAGCGTGGAAGCGTGGCATTGCGGAAAGGGACGCTGATCGCCGAAAACGAATTCTTTGTCATTTGCGAGCGAATCCAGTTTTTTGTCCTCTGCTGTTTCGGTCTGTTTCGAGCCGCAGGATGTCATCACAATGGAGCCCAGCAGCAAAGTAGCCGCCAGCCACTTAGATTGCTTTTTGTATTGTAGCATGGATTGAAAGATAGGTTAAACGTTTTGCAGAATACCCTGCCAAACCGAAAAGAGGCTATTATTTGAGCAACTTCTTCAATTCGTTCATGACCGCGGCGGGCGCCTGCTCCTCGTAAAGAATGCTGTAAACCGCGTTGGTGATAGGTAAATTAACGTGATAAGTTTTGTTGAGCTCCTGGATACTCCTGGTGGCATAATAACCTTCCGCGATCATCTTCATTTCAAGCTGCGCAGCTTTGACACTATACCCCCGGCCGATCATATTACCAAACAACCGGTTGCGGCTGAATTGCGAATAGGCCGTCACGAGCAAATCGCCCAGGTAGGCTGACGAACTCAGGTTCCGTTCACGCGGGTCGAGAGCTGTAACCAGGCTACCAATTTCCTGCATCGCATTCGATACAAGTACAGCCTGGAAATTGTCGCCGTACCCGAGCCCGTGCGTGATCCCGCACGCGAGCGCGATGATGTTTTTCATCACCGCCGCATATTCGACGCCATAAAGGTCGTCGAGCGCATTGGCGGTGACGTAACGGCAGGTCATCAGCTCCGCAAAATCTTCTGCCGCCGGACATTCTGTGGAAGCGATAGTCAGGTAGGATTGCTTTTCCAACGCCACTTCCTCTGCATGGCACGGGCCGGCAATGACGCAGGTATCCTTCATTTCAATACCAAAAGCATCGGCAGCCCAATCGGTAACGAGGGCGTTCTGGCCGGGAACCATGCCTTTAATGGCTGAAACGATGCGCTTACCCTGCAAATGTTTGGGCGATAAATGCTGCAATGACTCCTGAATGAATGCGGCGGGGACCGCCAGGATAATGTAATCCGCTCCTTTGACAGCGTCGGTGGTTTTTTCAAAAACCTTCACCTTCTTGGGTGAAAGCACGACGTCACTGAGGTAACTCGGATTGTGATTGAACCTCCGGATATGGTCGATGTCCTTCTGGTTCCGGAGCCACCAGCGGATTTGAACGTGATTTTGTTCGCAGAGGATCTTGATCAGGGCAGTCGCCCAGCTGCCCCCACCTATCACGGCAATTTTAGTATGATTTAAAAAACTCATCCGGCTGGATTGTCAGAATTTGGCTGAAATATTGGCCAAAATAGCTGAAAATAAAAAATCCTTGCAGCAAAGCCGCAAGGATTTTCCTTTTTAACCTAAACTAAATCGAACTTATTACTTTTTTACAACGCATCAGTTCGGGTTTTCATTTGATTTTTTTCCATCTTTTTTCGGATCTTCCTTCTTTTTTTCAACCAGGTCACCGTTATTGAGGTTTTTGGACACTGCAATGTAGGGTCCGGAGATAATTTTGTCGCCCGGTTTCAGGCCCGAAAGGATTTCGATATTCTCAAAATCGCTGATACCCGTCTTCACTTCCTTCATTTCCGCCTTGCCATTCACATCGACAAATACCACTTCCTTAATCACTTCCTGCTTCCTAGGTTTCTTCTCGTCTTCCTCGGCTGGCTGCGCATTATTATTCGACCCGTCGCCTGAGCCCGGGATCACCTGTGGAGTGCCTCCCCGCGTAGTAACCGCCGCGATGGGCACCGAAACCACGCCATTTTTACGTTCGGTAATGATCTCTACCGATGCTGTCATACCCGGTTTGAAAGGATAAGATTTTTTCGACCGGGCGGTCATCAGGTCTTTGAAAGATTCATTCAGGATTTTCACTTTCACCTGAAATTCCGTTACGGCATCGGCGGAGGTGCTTGCAGCGGCCGTTGATGTCGACGATAGCGATGCAAGTCCCGCAGCCGTATTGGCGATTTCCTTCACCACCCCCTTAAACTTGCGGCCCGACGAACTGTAAGCATCCACGTCGATTTCAGCGGTATCACCAATCGATACTCGTACAATGTCGTTCTCATTCACATTCACGCGCACTTCCATATCGGCCAGGTTGGCAATGCGCATCATTTCGGTACCCGCCATTTGTGACGTACCTACCACACGTTCGCCAGCCTCCACATTCAGCAGCGATACAATACCGCTCACCGGCGCGAAAATGCTGGTTTTACGCAGGTTTTCCGCCGCGTCGCGCATGCTGGCTTCCGCACTTTTAATATTGAAAAGCGCCGCCGCTACATTCGCTTTTGCTGATTCCACGTCCTGCTGGGCAACTCCATAGCTGGACGCAAATCCTTCGAAATCCGCCGAAGAAATCACTTTATCAGCAAAAAGCTTCTTATTCCGCTCATAATTGGCCTTTGCCTGGACAAGCCTTGCCTCTGCCTGCGCTACCAGTGCCTTGGTTTGCTCATAGTTAGCCTTGCTCGAATTGACCGCAGCTTGTGCCCTGGCCATTAATGATTCGTAGTTATCCGGACGGATCTTCAAAAGCAACTGCCCTTTCACGACGGAATCCCCTTCCGCCACATTCAATGCGATGATCTCACCAGAAACGTCCGGACTGAGCTTTACTTCCACTTCCGGCTGCACTTTCCCCGACGCACTCACACGTTCGATGATATCCGATTTTTTGACGATTGCGTATTCTACCTCCGTGGTTTTAGGCTTACCGATGTAGCCGGCCTGTTTGGCCCCAAACAAACCACCGATGAGTAGCACCACGACACCTCCCGTTATCCACCAGATCTGTTTCGAAGATTTACGTGCCATATTTTTTTGATTACAAATTTTTGAAGATAGGTTGCTGATAGTACGGGAATTCTAGAAATCAGAGAGCGGGCGGTTCATATAAAAATCCAGGATTTTAGTCCTGAAAACGTAGTCATACTTGGTCTGAACGAGGTTACCATTCGCTCTGTCGAGGTTGGCTTTCGCAATGTTGTACTCTACCGAGTTGATCGCCCCGACATCGAAACGCACCTGCGCTACGCGGAAAGTTTCCTGTAATGCACGGACCTGGTTTGCGGTTGCGGAGTAACGTTTGGCCGCATTCGTCATATCGATATAGGCCTGTTCCACATTCTTGCGGATCGTCAGTTGCACCTGCTGCGCCTGGTATTCGTAGGTCTTTTGCTGCAATTTGGCATTGGCCACATTGTATTTCGTCCGGAAATTGTTGAAGATCGGAATCGAAAGGTTCAGGTTGATCGCCGAGTTACGGTTAAAGTCGAGCTGGTTGAAATAACGGAAGTTCTGGATAGAACCATTCGGTGCCGTAACGCGCTGGATGATCGGCACTTGCTTGTTATCTATCATCACATAATCCGTCGTCGAGGGGACATCAATCGTCGTATTTCCCGTTCCGTCTCCTACAAACCGCTGTTTGGGCGCCGCACTCGAATAAGCGGTGTAAATACCGCCGTTCAGCGTCAGTGTGGGCATACCGGCCCCTTTTGCCAGATCGATGTTAATTTTTGAAGCTTCAATCCGCATATTGGCAGCCTTCATTTGCGGCAAGTTGTTCAATGCGGTTTCATAAATCTCCTGAATGGAAGCATCATACGCCTGCATTGTCGGATCTTTTACGGGTATTTTCACCACGTTGATCACCTCGCTGCCCGGCATGTTCATGTATTGTTTTAAATTTAGCTTCGCGCTTTCCAGGTTATTTTGGGCATTTACAAGTGAAAGTTCGTCGTTGGCCAGTTGTGATTTCAGGTCAAAGAGATTACTTTCCGCAAGCGTACCTGCCTCTACAAGTTTGGCTGTACGTTCTACCTGCAATTGGGATGCATCTACCTGCCGCTGCGCAACCATAATGAGCTCCTCGTTGGTCACCACCTGCAAATACGACAACGCCACATTGAGCATGATATCGTTACGGGTCGCTTCCAGGTCCTTGGCACTTGCCTGGTAATTGGCATTGTTGAATTTGATGTTATTACTGATTTGAAAACCGCTGAAGAGCGTCACCTGGCCGCCGAGCTGATAGTTGTTGGAGCTGACGTTCTGCTGAACGAACTGGTTGGTGAATGGGTCGATGTTACGTCCTGAACGGAAACCCTGGCTGGCACTGAAGCTGATGCTTGGCCACCGCTGCCATTTCGACTGCTCGTAGGTGTTGCCATTAGTTTGCACCGTAATTTCCGATTGCTTTACCTGCGGGTTGGTTTCCAGGGCAATCCGGATGCAATCTTCCAGCGAATACGTATTGGCCGGCTGACTTACATTTTGCTGCGCCTGCGACACCGTCATTCCACCAAACAATGCCAAAACCAGCGCGGAATAGCGTAAAGAATGAAACATAAGAGGTTTAGAGTTAGATGATCAATATTAGTGCTTACCGGAAAATGCAACCATCCATTTGGTACGGACGGTTGCATTTCCGTGGTAAAGGGCGATTTATCGCGGATGCTTCGGGCTCAATGGAAAAACAGGTAACCGAGCCAAATTCCGGCGACTACGCCGATGAAATCTGCGATGAGGCCCGCCACAATAGCATATCTCGTGTTTTTGATCCCGACGGAACCGAAGTAAAGCGCAACAATATATAGGGTGGTGTCGGCCGATCCCTGGAAAATACACACCAGCCTTCCCACAAAAGAATCCGGGCCGAATTCCTTCATAGCGTCGATCATGAGCGCACGCGCGCCGCTTCCGCTAAGAGGTTTCATGAGTGCTACCGGCAATGCGTCGGTAAAGTCGGTATTCATACCCGTTGAGGCAAACATCCATTTCAAACCGTCGATCATGTAGTCCATCGCCCCGCAGCTCCGAAATGCGCTGATCGCAACCAACAGACCCACCAGATACGGAATGATCGTGACCGAAGTGGTGAACCCGCCCTTTGCACCTTCGATGAAAGCTTCAAAAACATTAACCTTTTTAAACATTCCCCAACCCAGGAACGCCGCTACCACGAAAAGCAGCACTGAATTACCAGCCAGGATCGAAATGGTTTCGATTTGCTCTTTGGGCAAACCGGATAAATACCACAATACCAATGCGATCATCGCTGTCACACTACCAAGCCCGAGCATCACCGTGCGATTGAAAAGATTGATCTTTTGCCAGGTGGCCGTAATGATCATGCTCACAACCGTAGTTACGTACGTACCCACCACGCACGGAATGAACACGTCTGACGGACTTTCGGCGCCCAAAATGGCGCGTTGGGCGATGATAGAAAGCGGGATAATCTGCAAGCCGGAAGTATGGAGTACCAGGAACATGATCTGCGCATTCGATGCAGTATCCTTGCTGGGATTGAGTTCTTGCAGGCTTTGCATGGCCTTTAAACCGAATGGTGTAGCCGCATTATCGAGCCCGAGAAAGTTAGCGGAGAAGTTCATAATCATCTGCCCGTTTGCCGGGTGATCCTTTGGAACTTCGGGAAAAAGTTTATTGAAAAACGGACCTATAAAGCGGGCGATCACATGGATAATTCCTGCTCTTTCACCCACATTGAGAATACCCAAAAAGAATGTCATAACACCCGTAAGCGGCAAAGCAATATCCATAACAGCCGTTTCAGCCATTTTGAGCATCCCTTCCGTAATGGCTTTGAAGGTTTGCACATCGCCTGTAAAAATGAATTGCAGGAACGCTATCAGAAAGGCAATGACGAAAAAAGCTACGAAAATGTAATTTAAAGCCATATCAGGTTCAGGAGTGCCAAGGTGGGATTAGTAATGATTTGTTTATAATGCATTGAGTAAAATATTTCTTTTAATGCAAATAACAAAGGTATATTGCAAACAGGTAGACCTATCAACAAACCTCAACGATTTTCCATGAAGCATTACAGCTTTTTACTCCTTTTAGCACTATTGTGCTGCAACAAACCCAAAAACAACGACGAAACCGCAACGGCAAACAGCGGCGAACCCACCAAAGCCATCAACGACACCATCCCGCTCACCCGCGACAAAGTAGAAAACAGCCCGATCGCGAGTTACAGCGAAAAGGTGAGGGACGAACTCAACGACTGGCGCCTGGCCGTGGATATTTACGAAACAAAAGAGACCTTCAAATTTCTGATGAAGATCGAATATATGGTCCAGGAAGCGGAAGACACGCTGACTATCCCCAATTTCGGTATCATGCCCAAAGTGGAAATCCGCAAAGGCCCTCAGAAAGAGTCGTGCGTTGTTGGGTTTCTGGATAAGAAAGGGGAATTTAAGGAGTATAAATTGATTGCTTTGAAGGACAAGCAATTGAAAATTTCAACTCTGAAGTATTACGCGAGGGCGCGGTATAAGGTGAGTAAGTGATTTTTCGGAAGCCCGGCAACGACCTGGCTTCCGAAAATGAATCATTTGAACTACTTAAATTTGGGACGATAGATATATCTGACCGTATCCAGCTCCGCCTGATAGGTAGCGCTGTTCATCACATTACTGATCATTAGGCGGGTGGTAACTCCCCGTGAGTAATCCTGTTCTAAAACGACCAATATTCCTGTACTGTCATTTAGTATCAGCCACTGACGTTCCTGAGAATATTTGTCGTCCATTTCCACGCTCACTCGTGCTGCTTGTAACGATGAGGTTTCATCATCATTCAAATCATAGAATTTGAATCGGAAGAAATACCCTTTGTCTAAAAAAACGCTATCAGTGTTATTGACAGATTTTGATGGAATCCATTTGACCTGCAACTGTTGTTTCTCGGGCGCTCCCGTGACCGGCAGGGATCTCCCCTCCGTAATATTTATCAATCCCGTCAGAATGTAACGTCCATCTGCATTATTCAACTCGAAATTACTATATCCGCGTTCCGCTCCAGGCTCACATCTTTGCATCAACAGCAGGCAGATATAAAAAAGGGCATGTGTTTTCATATCAGTTAGGTATAATAATATAAGCCTTCATATTGGAACTGTTGTACAGCGTGCCATCACCTACGATGTTATCATAAGCGAACCAGGTATTGTTTTGGGAAGTATCTACCCATCCCCAGTTCATTTGATAATAGTGGGTAGAATATTCGTAGCAATATCCAGCTTGGTCCTGGTAAATAGCATGCAAGTCTTGAATGCCATCAATAACCCATACATGCATATTAGGCAAACACACGCTACAATTCGAGCCATATACAATTACCGGTCTTTGTGAAAGCAACTGATTTTTAATTGTGATCTGATTAGCTGAATTAAAAAAGTCGAGGTCATAGGATGTAAATCCACGAGCTGCAAAAAAATCGTCAGTCTTCCCCGGCTGACTCCATGTTTGACATCCCGATCCAGACATTGGGATACCTAGGGCTGGCACCACGGTGTTGTAAGTTGCTCCAACAGCAATTCCAATATCTCTAAGCAGATGAGAAAGGTTTCCGTTGCCAGTATTATCAAGTGGAGCGCAACTCCCTGAATGAGACTGCGGCATTCCTGTAAACATGGCGGAAGTGTAGTTATTCCCTTCAATACTTACTGACTTATGATGATACCGTAGCACTTCGCCGATCGCCAACGGACCAACCTACCGGAGCCTTGTTACATGCAAAGGTTCCGGACTTGTTGCAATTTGGGAATACAATTCCGTCAGGACAATGCGCGTTGTACCCTGTCCGTTGATTCCATCCGGCTAAGCTAAATGTCAAATGCTGGATTATCACATTCTGCGGAATTGAATGGGTCACAAAGTATTCACAACTTGCCTCGGGAGTCCAGACAGGCTGATCCGTTCTTCGGAAACTTGCACCTTGTCCTGCTTCAAATTGCCGCCATTCGTTGATAATATTGATGTGTGCTTCGGTGTTTTGCCTTACTCCTGCCGCGGTTTCGGCGATCAAATCTTTCCAAAGCTGAATGCCTGGATTGTCTGCTCCTAGGTCAAATGTACCGATATCGGCAAAGGCTAAAACAGGCTTCATTCGCTTATCGGCAGAAAGCACCAGAAAGCCCTCATTGTTTTGTAACTGATTACGTAGAAAATCGCTCTTCCCTGTCTGTCTGCGAAGGTTTTCAACTCATCAACTTCCTTTGGAATCGTTTCCGTCGTTCTTGCCGTTCGTTGCGATTTCCCTACTAATGCAAGGGCCTCCTTTTTTGTAATCAAAAATTTGTCTTGTACCGATTTCTGAGAGACTTCCGATTTACCGGGTAATTCATTCTTCCTCATAATAGTGTGACCATTTTGTTAGAAATTTATTTATACTTTTTTGTACAAATAAAACAAGAACAGACCACACCCATTCTGGGAAAAGGAAGGATCGGAACTACAAAAAGGAAGAAAATTCAGGTGGTATGCCAGGGAGCGGTATAAGGTGAGTAAGTGAGGAACGTCAGGGATTACGGCATTGTGGGGCAATGATTATTCTAAAACAAGACGCACATTTTCCGAAGTGCCATCCCGATTGACAAGTCGTAAATAGTAGGTACCTCTTGGCAAATCGCCGACTGATATTACAATAGTCCGGTCTTGATTAAAAGCCGCTGTTGCGTAATGTTCCGTCGCCTCGATTACTCGTACTTCTTTTCCGCCAACCTCGCTGTATAACCTGATTATCTGCGGAAGTCGCTCAGCAGCTTGTGCATCATCGAATTGAATTCTCACCTGGTCTTTCGCCGGATTGGGGAATACTTTGTAGATCGGTGTTCCCTTTGCACAGTTGTCGACACAAATGGTGATCCCTTTCTGAACCGAGCCGAAACAGTTGCTAACGGTAATGTCTATGCCATAGCAATTGTTGAACTAGGAATTGAAATAAGCGGATCCTCCATTGGAATTAAGAATCGTATTAGCCGGATCACTACAAGTCCATATCCCAAACTGCGTTCCGGGCTCAGCAGTATAGGCATTGAGCATCACGCCCGCACCGTTGCACATGAAATCGGGAGAACCACCGCCATTGGCAGTTACTAGCAGGGAAGCTGGCTGCGGGGCACTTCGTTTGACGTTGATAGGTGTACTAAATGCCGACGTTACTCCGCAAACGGACGACGTAGCCGAGACTTTCACGGTACCGTCCGAAATACCGGTTATTTGCGCGGAGTTGGTATTGCCGGGAGAATTGGCGGTAATGCCGCCGGTGGCCACCCAGTTGTAGCTTGTCGCGTTGCTGGCTGTTGCGGTGATCGTTTTGGGATTACAAAGTAGAATATCAGGTGAATTAATAACCGGTTTTGTAGGAACCGGTCTTGTAATCGTCAGCTGAGAAGACGTGGTCAGACCAGGCACGTCATTTCTGGAAGTCGTGACTTTGATCACGCCACCCGAGCCGGCATTCGGCGTAAGCGTAACGATATTCCCGCTTCCTGAAAGCGTCCAGCCAGCCGGGTAAGTCCAAACGTAATTGGTTGCATTCGCCACTGGATCAACCGATACGTTGATCGGTGCCGTACCACAATTGACTTGGTAACTTCCGCTCTGCGCGACACCGTTGATTTTGATGTTGCCGGGCGTGCCAAGATAACGGATTGGGATGGTTTTGGTTTGCGTCAGGCCTACCGGACATTGATCACACTCAGCGGTCGACGGATTGGGCTTCCCAGTGGAAGTCACCTTTACTATTCCATTTCCATTAGTATTGTTCCAAATGACTGTAATCTGATTCTTACCGCTTGCTTCAAGTATGGAAGGATTGTCAGTTGAGCCGCTAACTATAACACCATTAGTCACTTCCCATTTGTATTTGCAGCCTGCACCTTTATTACAAATTGAGAATGAATTCATTACAACAGAGTAGTCATGTGACACATTATTGGGAAGTGCATAAGAACAAGTGTTATTAGGAACTCCACAATTTAGGGTCAACGACTGCCCATCAGCATTTACTAATAAGCCAAAGCAATAAAATACAAATGCAATCAAACCGCCTATTTTTTTAGTTTTCATAGTGCTGTATTTAAAAGTGAAAAGTAAAGTTTAACCTGCTAATGTAATTTGGCTCTATTCCAATATGCCGGTCCCGGTAATTATACCCGCCGCTCTGATTTCTGGACTTTTGCCATTGATAAGAGAAAGCCATGCAAGTTTCCACAGATGCAGAAAATCGCTTGTTGATTTGATATTTATAACCGCAAAATGGCCCCAGGCTCAGATCAACAATTGTCGTCCAGGTCTCCGGAGACGAATATTGGTAGTTATTATTCCAATAAAGCCAGGCGTCCACTCCGTAGAGCAGTTGACCTAATTTGAGATTTCGTCTGAACTCATAACCAAAGGATGTAACGACGTTAAAAACTCGTCGATGAAGCCAGAACTCAGCATCGGGGGGCAAAATCCCGCTCGAATCAGCACCTCTGGCATCTTTTTCACTTAACCATGAAATGTCCCCAATTGACCACCGAAAAGCACCTCTCGGATTAGGGGCATATCTTAGCGTAAAAAACGGGTTCATGCCGGAGGCACCTTTAAGCCGATACGCGTCCAAACTGATATCCCACCGATAGTCTGTACTAGCGTGATTACTGCGAATCCCTTCCGGAGGCTTCTTTTGCTCCTGACAATGAGCACTTTGCATTAAACTAACAAGCCCCAAAAAGGCCATCACAACTAGGTAGCATGCTCTCTTCATATTATTTATAATTTTTGTACAAATAAAATGAGAACAAACCACACCCATTCTGGGAAAAGGAAGGATCGGACCTACAAAAAGGAAGAAAATTCAGGGCCTGGATTTGAGCTTGCTCACATAGTTTTCGGATATACCCAGGTACGAGGCAATGTACTTCTGGGGAACACGATTGAAGAGTTCCCGCGAGCGTGCGCGGAACGATTCCAGCTTCTCGGGCGCGGAAAGCGTGCGCATGTCGCGGAGCAGGTCCTGATGCGTCAGTAAAAGGCGCTCGGCGATGATACGGCCAATGCAGCAGGCCTGGGGATGGTTCATATATAGCTCGTAGAGGTCAGCCCTTGTAATGTAAATGAGTACAGAGGCTTCCAGGGTCTCGATGTATTCGCGGGATGGGAGCTGTTTTGAGAAACTGTCGGCGGCATGGAAAAAGTCGCCCTCGCTGGCAAACCAGTCGGTAACGTCGCGGAAGTTGCCCTGGCCGTCGGCTGCGAAATGGTAACCACGCACAAGGCCCGATTGCAGGTACCAGAGTTTATCACATGTTTCGCCGTCCGAGAGTAGCACGCGTCCCTTCGGAACCTTCACGATTTTTAATCTCTGCTGAAACAGTGACCGGGTTTGGTCTTCAACGGGCAGGATTTCACTCAGGGAGGATATGAATTCGCAATACATATGATATAGTGTGTTGATATAACCGCAAGTTGAAAATTTTCAACCATATTTCTATACTACAACAAGGCACAAAAAAAGGCCCGGTTTCCCGGGCCTTTTCTGCATTTGTAAGAAGTGTAATTATGCGTTAAATACGAGATCCATCTTCTCACGGATAGTCAATAAACGTTTGCGGTCACCGCCGGAAACTTCCGCGGAAGCCCAGCCCGAGTAGCCAATCTTTTGCAATGCCTTGTTCACTTCGGACCAATTGCAATCGCCTTCCATAAACTCCACGTCGAAGCCTTTCCAGAGCCCCAGGTCGTTTTGTTTTTTGAAGCTGAATTCTTTCAAATCCAGTTTGAGAATGCGCTTGTTCAATGCTTCGATCCACGAAACCGGCCAGCTGTAACGGAGCACGTTGCCTACATCGAAATACCAGCCTACCATCGGGTGTTTGAACTCGTCCACATAGCGGGCAGCTTCTAGTGGACTCAGCAAGAACTGGTTCCAAACGTTTTCGAACGCGATCTTAACACCTGTTTTTTCACATACCGGCAGCAGCTTGCGGATTTCCGCCTGCGAGCGCTCGTATGCTTCCGCGTACGTCACATTCGCATTCACAACGCCCGGTACTACCAGCACCGTAGTCCCGCCGTATTGCTTGGTGTCGTACAATGCCTTTTCGATAGACTTGACGCATTCTTCACGTTTTTTGGGATCCGGATCTGACAATGGGAGTTTCCAGTGCATCGAGTTCACGGTTCCAGGCAGTTCGAGGCCGGTTTTGTCGCGCGCGGCAAGCACCTCCTTCATATCCAGCTTGTCGGGCGAATCGAGTTCGACGCCGTCGTAGCCGAGGTCTTTCAGGAGTTTGAATTTGTCCATAATCGACAAATCCTCTTTCACCATACCCCATTTAAGACTTTTCTTCACCATCGGGCGTGCGGCAGGCGATCCTGCGGCAGGCGACCCTGCGGCACGCATAGCAGCATTTGCTTCGGCGCTCGCCAGCACCGAAGAGCCCACCGCCACAGCAGATGCTGCCATGGCGGTGTTTTTTAAGAAATCTCTTCTTTGCATAAGGTATCAGGAGAATGCAGTGATACCTGGTTTTGCCACCTCTACAACCGGTGGTTTCATGTCAAAGCTATAAGTATCAGGGCCCAGCTTCTCGGTAGAGTTCAATGCCTCGTTCCAGGTAATGCGCTTGCCGGTGTAGGCAGCCATTCTACCCATGATGGCGGTCAATGTGCTGTGTGCCATGAACTCGCCGTCGTTGATCAGCTTACCGCTACGGATAGACGCAAACAGCTCGTTATGCTCTGTCTGGTACATATCGTTTTGTACGCCTTCGTATTTCCATGGGTTAGCACCTGTGATTTCGTGTACGTTACGTGCACAGTTCACCATCGCTGATCCTTTGGTACCGAGCGTTTGTACAAGGTAGCTGTTTTCGCAGTTCGCCTGCTGGCGTGAGTGGTGGAAGCCCTTCACACCGTTATCGTAATCGTAAACAACCGAGAAGTGGTCGAAGATATTACCGAACAACGAGTCGGTACGAACCTGACGGCCGCCTGTACCTACCGCCGAAACCGGCAGCTTGCCACCCATTGCCCACGCCATCATGTCGATGCTGTGAACGGCCTGCTCCACAATGTGGTCACCGGCGAGCCAGGTGTAGTAAGTCCAGTTACGCAGTACGTATTCAGCGTCTGTCCAGCCCGAAACACGTGGGAACGACCACAGTGTACCGGTGTCGTAAGTGTTATAGATAGCCGTAATGTCGCCCACTGCGCCATCGAGGATTCGCGCGAAACTCGCACGTTTCGGCTCGTGGTAACGCCAGCAGAAGCCCGACATCAGGGACACATTCTTTTGTTTTGCCAATTTCGCTGCGTCCAGCACTTTACGTACACCAGGAGCATCGACTGCCACTGGTTTTTCGCAGAACACGTGCTTACCTGCATTGATCGCGGCAGTGAGGTGCTCGGGACGGAAATGAGGAGGCGTAGCGAGCAGCACTACATCCACACCTGAGTCCAGCACTTTTTTGAAAGCGTCGAAACCAATGAATTTACGACCTTCATCCACTTTCACTTTCGGACCGTGCACTTTGGTAAGGTTTTCAAGCGACGCGTCCATTTTGTCTTTGAAAATGTCGCCCATTGCCCACAACACCACATTCGGGTCGGCTTTCAAAGCCTGGTTGGCAGCACCGGAGCCGCGGCCGCCGCAACCGATCAGACCTACTTTGAGGGTATCGGCATTTACGCCTGCAAAAGCGCGATTGGGGTTCAGAATCGCAAAGGTCGGCAATGTGCTACCTGCCAATGCAACTCCCGCCATTTTCAAAACATCTCTCCGAGAAGTACTCATTGTCAATTAAGGATTAGGTGATGGAATGACTGTTTTTATTGAATTTTCTGTTGATTATGCCAGTGATACAGGATCTTAAAGGCATTAAAGTTAATGCAAAACCGTAATATTTCCTGCTAATATAAACCAAAATTTCCATTTGCGTGCTCGACCACACACAAAAGTTATTAGATGTTAATGATACAATTTATATAGTTTTATATCCCCGAACTTCCGTTTCCTGAATATGGTCCTTGAGAATTTGCTGCTCATTATATCCCTCCTTTTTGTGGTTTCGATGCTCACGATGCTGAGCGAAAAAATAGGCATTTCATACCCGATCTTCCTGGTCATCGCGGGCTTGCTGATCGGTGTTGTTCCCGGAATGCCCCATATCCAGCTTGAACCTGACTGGGTTTTCCTGATCTTCCTGCCGCCATTGCTTTATGAAGCGGCCTGGAATACCTCCTGGAAAGATTTCTGGGCATCCCGGCGGGCAATCGGGCTGTTATCTATCGGTCTGGTGGTATTTACGGCCACCGCCATTGCCTATATCAGCCACGCGCTTATTCCGGGTTTCACACTGGCGATGGGCTTTGTGCTTGGCGGCATTATTTCTCCCCCCGATGCCGTGGCAGCAACTTCCGTTCTGCATGGATTGAAGGTTCCAAAGCGCGTCGTCACAATTCTAGAAGGAGAGAGTCTTGTCAACGATGCCTCTTCGCTGATCGTGTTCCGCGTGGCGCTCGCGACGATCGAAACGGGCAACTTTGTGCTCTGGAAAGCAGGGGCAGACTTCCTGATGGTGGCCATTATGGGTATCCTCATCGGATTAGCCATCGCGCATGTGCTGTACGTAGTACATCGTTTTTTCCCGACTACTCCGAGTATCGACACGGCGCTCACATTCATTTCACCCTATTTGATGTACATCGCGGCTGAGCATTTCCACTATTCGGGCGTACTGGCGGTAGTGAGCGGCGGACTGTTCCTGAGCTTCCGCGCACACGAGCTGTTTACTTATCAATCGAGAATGCAAACCAATTATGTCTGGCAAACGGTCGTTTTCCTTTTAAATGGCATTGTGTTCATTCTAATAGGTCTGCAACTACCTGAGGTGATGAAGGGATTGCATGAGTACACCGTCACCGAGGTAGTGACTTACGCTGTCATTATCAGCATTGTTACCATTCTGATCCGCATTATCTGGGTTTTTCCCAGTACTTACATTCCCCGGATTCTTTTCAAATCCATTCGCAAAAAAGAGGCAAGGCCTGGCTGGCAGCCCGTGTTCATCGTCGCCTGGAGTGGGATGCGCGGCGTGGTTTCGCTGGCATCTGCATTGGCTATCCCACTTTTAATGAATGGCAAGGCATTTCCGCATCGCGACCTCTTCTTATTTATCACATTCGTCGTGATCCTCTTCACACTGGTATTTCAAGGGCTCAGCCTGCCTTACCTCATCAAGTGGTTGAAAATTGAAGATGATGGCGACAGCCTGGAAAAGGAGAATGCATTGATAAACTCCCGACTGGCAACAGTGAGCCTCGATTACATGAAATCCAATTATGAAGGTGAGATACAGGATTTCGAGCCATTCCGGCTATTGAAAGACCGATATGAGAAAATCGTCGAAATGGCTGATTATAAACTGCTTCATTCCGAAGACAGCAAGTCAGTGAGCCACGTGCGCAAATACAGAAAGATGCTATTGGAAATTATTGAAGTAAAACGGGAGGAAATCCTGAAACTGAGACAGGAGAGAACTTGCTCCAACGAGCTCATCAAGACCAAAGAGCATGAACTCGATCTCGAAGAAGCAAGACTCCGAAGGTCACCCTAATTAATTCCACTCCACCTCCACCACGTAATCCCGAAGGTCAATGGTGGTGAATTTCTCGTTATTCTGGCGTTTGAGCGACACTTTACCGTTTTGAACCTTCGCTACCTGCTGCGCGATCACGTCTTTTTCGTTTTTCTTGCGGTAAATAGCGACCATCGGATCCTGGCTGGTTACATCTACCTCGCAAGTACGCCCTTTGGCGGTTATCAGTTTGGAGTTATTAGGCAAATACGGGGCCTTCGCCAGCGCGAGCGCGCGGGAAGCCTGGGGCACGCCGTACCCTACAAAATTGTTACCATAAGGATACAAATGCGATGATTTCTCGATTAATGAGATCAGTTCTTTGTTTGAAAGCTGCGGATTGGCTTGTAACAAACAGGCCGCAAAACCGGTAATCACAGGCGCGGAAAGCGATGTTCCGTACAAGGAAAAGCACGAAACATTCGGTTTCACATAAGACAAAAACTCCGGCCCGACGCTGCTGTAACCAATGCGGTTCCAAAGCTTGCCATTGGTAGCGCCGACTGAAAGTACACCTTTTGCATCCGCCGGGGCAGAAACGATCCCCCAGCTTTTATCGTCGCCCTCATTACCGGCGGAAACGATAATCATAATGCCTTTTTTATCGGAGGCAATCTGTGCCGCTTTGCTGATAGCGCTCGTTTTGCCATCCATTTGCGATGGCTGATAGTTTTCTTTCGGGTCGGAGAAGCCTTTGGCATAACCCAATGAAGTGTTGATCAAACGCACGCCCAGGCTGTCCATCCATTCCATCGCCGCGATCCAGTTATCCTCTTCACCGCGGTATTCGCGCATCGAATAGTCGGTGCGAGCGAGGTAGAACTTCGCATTGGTAGCCATGCCATATTGCACCTGATCCTGGTAATCGATGCCCGAGATCGCGGCAAGTACCTCGGTACCATGCATGTCGGAAAACGACTCGGCAGTGCTGAACAGCAGATCGCCCGGGCGGCCTGGCTTCACATAATCCCGGATGCCTAATATTCTTTTATTGGAAAAAACCTGTGAAAGCGAAAGGGAAGAATCCGCACCGTAGAAACCGGCGTCGATCACACCGATCGTCACGTCTTTAGCGGTAATGTTTTCTTTCAAAAATGCATTAGCCTGTACCTGCGACATAACTGGCGCCATTTGCGCCTTTTCGATCGGCTGCGTGCGTGCAATGTAAAAACCGGGATCGATCATCACCACATCGGCCACGAAATCTAACTCCCTTACTTTCATCGCCTGCTCGCTGGTAAGGTTGGCCGAAACAGCATTCAACCATTTGGAGCGGTTGATGATATTAACCGACTGCTGCCGAAGCGCTGCCTCATATTCCTTTTTTACTGGCAAATCGGTTTCGTCCGAAAGTACCAGGCCTAGTTTCTGCCGGTTTTCCAATGTCAGCGCCGACACCGCAGGGCTCGAAGTCAGATCTTTATTTTTCAGATAAATCCAATATTTCGGGCTTGCTGACAACACCAACGGCACAAATACAAACGCAAGCAAAAGCAATCTTCTCATCAACGGCATTAGTTAGGTATTCTTAATCAATTTGGTATAATAACACTTTAAAAACTGTATTTGCACAGCCGCAAACCATTCCGTGCGGCGGCAAATGTTTAGAATTTTTGAACAAGATAAACGTAATTTTACAAATTAAATTACCGGATCCGAAAAAATACAGACATGCGATATTCCCCGATCGACCAAAAACTATTTGTTGAAAACAGACGCCGTTTGACAACTTTGCTCAAACCGAAATCACTGGCCATTCTCAATGCCAACGACATTATGCCTACCAATGCGGACGGCACAATGGGTTTCAAACAAAACAGCGATTTGTTTTATCTCACCGGTGTCGACCAGGAGGAAACCATCCTGCTCATTTTCCCGGACCACCCTGATCCCAAGTTCCGCGAGGTACTTTTCCTCCGCGAAACGAACGAAACCATTGCCGTTTGGGAAGGTGAAAAGCTCACCAAAGAACAAGCCCAAGCCACCACCGGCATTCAGAGTATTTACTGGACGCACCAGTACGAAACCGTGTTCGGCAACATCGTTTTCGAAGCTGAGTATGTGTATCTGAACACCAACGAGCACACCCGTAACGACTCGTACGTGCAGTCGCGCGACGCGAGGTTTATCGCGGATTTCAAAAACCGGTATCCATTGCACAACCTCATGCGCCTGGCCCCACTCATGCACCAGCTGCGCGCGGTGAAGCAGCCGGAGGAAATCGCATTGCTCCAAAAAGCCTGCGACATTACCAAGCAAGGTTTTGAAAGGGTATTGAAATTCGTCAAACCGGGCGTCCATGAATTCGAAATCGAGGCCGAGCTGCTGCATGAGTTCGTCCGTAACCGATCAAAAGGCTTTTCATACCAGCCGATTATTGCTTCCGGCGCGAATGCCTGCGTGCTGCATTATATCCAAAACGACCGGATTTGCAAGGAGGGCGACATGCTTCTACTGGACGTAGCCGCCGAATACGCCAACTACGGTGCCGACCTTACCCGCAGCATTCCGGTAAACGGCCGCTTCACGAAGCGCCAGCGCGATGTATACGACGCGGTCCTGCGCGTTTTCAAAGCCGCCAAAGGCCTCCTCGTCCCTGGCAATATCTGGGATGAATACCATCAGGAAATAGGCCGGATTATGGAAAGTGAACTCATCGGTCTCGGACTTATTACCAAAGAGGATATCGCAAACCAGGACCCGGACTGGCCTGCCTACAAAAAATACTTCCCCCACGGCACCTCCCACTTCCTTGGGCTCGACATCCATGACGTAGGCAACAAATACCGCCGCTTCGAGGCCGGGATGGTTCTTACCTGTGAGCCGGGGATTTACATTCGCGAAGAGGGATTGGGCATTCGTTTGGAAAACGACATTCTGATCACGGAGGACGGGAATGTGGATTTAATGGCGGATATTCCGTTGGAGGCCGAGGAAATCGAGGAGTGGATGAATGGTAGGTGATTCTTTGTAAATTTGGGTAGTTTTATTATTCACCAAATTACATACACTTAAAATATGGCCAGAAAAGAACTCTCCGCACAGGAAGCCGTAACCGAGGCGAAGCGCTATTTGAACAATGCAAAAGAAATCCTGCGCGAAAAAGGCGCCAAGGAAGATGGCTTTTACCAAGATTCCAAGTATGTAAAAATGGCAGGGCATACTGCTTATTCCGGTGTTCTTTTGGCGCTAGACCATTATTTCGGCAAGAAAACCAAGGGACGGAAGGATGTGGATTGGTACAAAGCCAACCTGTCCCAGCAGGATAAAAAGATATTGCAAACGTTCGTATCCGTTTATGAACTATTACACCTCGTGATGGCGTACGATGGCGTGGGAGATGCCGAGGTCGTAAAGCTCGGCTTTCAACGCGCTGAAATAATCATAGATTGGGTAGAGTTACGTTCGGCAGCCTGAGCCATAACATTGCAACATTGCGAGCCGGGAGATTCCGCATCTGCCCGGCTTTATTTATGAATACAAAACACATTGAATGGAACTCCTTCCCGAAGACATTTACAAATTATTGATCTCATTCGCCCTCGGCGCAATCATCGGCGCGGAGCGCGAATACCGGAGTAAATCGGCCGGTTTGCGGACGCTGATATTGATCGCAATGGGATCGACGCTTTTTACGATACTTTCCATTAAAATCAGTTCGGACGCAGGACGGATCGCTGCTAATATCGTGACCGGGATCGGTTTTATTGGTGCTGGGATCATCTTCCGGGAAAATAACCGGGTGGTCGGAATTACGACGGCGGCGATCGTGTGGGTGACTGCAGCGGTGGGGATGGGTATCGGGGCCGGGTTTTACGAGGTGACCATCTGTTGTTTCGTGATTTCGGGGATGACGCTGGTCATTTTGTCGCCCGTGCAGAAGTTTATCCGTCGGAAAAGCCAGATCCGCAACTACCGCATCATGTGCGTGTACCAGCGCAAGACATTGAAAACCTATGAAAATCTCTTCAAGGAATATGATTTGAAAATTCTGCGCGGCGAGCAAAGCCGCGTCGGCACTCATATTACCGGCAGTTGGACGTTGCAGGGTTCAGAAAGAAAGCACGAAAAACTGACGCACCACCTGCTCAACGACGCCGATATTCTTGAATTTGACTTTTAAACATCAGTTACAAATGATATTAGTTTTTCATTAAAACTGATATCTATCATGCCCGAAAACGAGCCAAAAATAGCCCTTGATACGTTATAAATAGCCGACCGGAAACTTTATACCAGCAAACAGGCATTATAGCAATAACCCACGTCCTCAAAAGATTTACACGGCGTAAACCGGTAAACAGGATCCACAGACAATAGACATGTCCGATATTATTAAACAAAAGATCTGGCAGATCATCGCTTCGAACACTTCGGCCGAAGAGGCTGAATGGTTGCAGCAGAAGGCAGTCTCCGCCCCCATTGACCTGATGACCGCCTTCGTGGCAACTCCCAGGTTTCTGTCCAAAAAAATCATTCATACCTCCGACGCCGAAAAGGCCGCACTACACCTTGAAATACCGGGTTTTTCGGTCGAGGGCTGGTCGCTCGTGAGGCTCAGCCGCGTTTGGCTGCTCACGCAACTCGACCCTTCGGACAAGGACGAATATGTTAGAAACATTGAAACACTATTCGATACGGCGGAAATGAACGAGCTGGTAGCGCTGTATTCGGCATTACCGCTGCTTTCCTATCCCGATCAATGGCTTTTCCGCGCGACGGACGCCGTGCGGTCGAACATGGGTTTTGTGTTTGATGCGATTGCATTGCATAATCCCTACCCTGAGAAATATTTCAGCGAACTCGCATGGAACCAGCTGGTGCTCAAAACGATATTCAACGACAAGCCTATTCATTTCATAGAAGGCCTGCAAAACCGCGCGAACGAAAAGCTTGCAGTGACGCTGTCGGATTTCGCGCACGAGCGCTGGGCGGCAGGGCGCAGCGTCCCTGCGCAGGTGTGGCGGCTTACCGGAAAATATTTGACCCCGGCGCTTTTGGCCGATATGCAGCATTTGTTTGATTCTGAAAAAGAAGAAGACCGTAAAGCGGCTGCACTGGCTTGCGGTGAAGCGACGCTGCCAGCTGCCAATTACCTTTTGGCGAAATATACCGATCTGGAAAAATCAGTAAAATCCGGCGCATTGACCTGGGCCGATCTTGAACATTGACATTATGTGCGCTAATCATACAGAAATAACCCCTAACCCTTCGCATTTCGAAGATAGCGAAGAAGCCAACCAGGCTCCCGCGCACCGCGACATTGCCTGGAACGATTACAAGGACCTCATCAAAGGAATGCGGTTTTTCGACCCGCATATCCACATGGTTTCCCGCACGACCGACGATTACCAGGCGATGAACCAGGCCGGTATCGTGGCGCTCATCGAGCCCGCATTCTGGGTAGGCCAGCCGCGTACGGGTTTATCGACATTCAAGGACTATTATAGCAGTCTGGTAGGATGGGAAAGATTTAGATCCTCGCAGTTTGGTATCAAACATTACTGCACCATGGGTTTGAACTCGCGTGAGGCCAACAATGAGCCTCTGGCAGAACAGGTAATGGAAATTTTACCACTCTACATTTATAAAGAAGGCGTAGTAGGTGTCGGCGAGATCGGTTTCGACGACCAGACGCCCGCCGAAGAAAAGTATTACCGCCTGCAACTCGAACTCGCCAAAGAAGCAAAACTGCCTGTACAAATCCACACGCCGCACCGCGACAAGAAGAAAGGTACCGAGCGCAGCATGGCCATTGCATTGGAACACGGCATCGACCCGTCGTGGGTGATTGTGGACCATAACAATGAAGAAACCGTAAAGAGCGTGCTAGACCAGGGTTTCTGGGCGGCATTTACCATTTATCCGTTTACAAAAATGGGTAATGAAAGGATGGTGAAAGTGGTGGAACAATACGGTCCCGAACGTATTATGATCAACTCCGCCGCCGACTGGGGTATTTCCGACCCGCTGGCGATTCCGAAAACAGCTGCATTGATGAAAATGCGTGGTATTTCGGATGAAACAATTCGCCTCGTGACTTACCAGAATGCGATCGACGCATTCGGCAAAAGCGGGCAGATCGATGTGAGCGACTTTGAATCGGGCTACGCCGTCGATCAGACGGAGAAATTCCATGGCAACAGCATTCTGAGAGGCGGTCAGCAGCCGGCTCCGGTGAAAGATTTTTTAGTGATCAATTAAAGTGAGCAGCCTCAAACCCTATTTGCAGCTGACGCGCCCGGCCAACCTTGTTACCGCTATCGCGGACATTCTGGCCGGTATGGCGATCGCGCAGTTTACCTTCTCGGATTTCTCGCCCGCATTACTTGTAGTTTCAACGCTTGGTCTTTACGGCGGCGGCGTGGTGATGAATGATGTTTTCGATGCCAAACTCGATGCCGTAGAGCGGCCCGAGCGCCCAATTCCCAGCGGCAAAGTACCACTTGCACAGGCTGCAACGATGGGCATTTCGCTATTGCTGCTCGGCATCATCGCTGCGGGAGCGTTCAGTTTACAGAGCGGAATGATTGCCGTGGTGGTTGCGATGCTCACCATTTTATACAACCGCTTTGCCAAACATCACGTATTCTTCGGTCCGCTCGTGATGGGCATGTGCCGGGGCGGGAACCTCATCCTCGGCATGAGTGTATTGCCCGAATCGTTTCAGCAATGGGCATTCATCGCCGTTTTCCCGATTATGTACATCGGCGCGATCACGCTCATCAGCCAGGACGAAGTGCATGGAGGCAAGAAACGCACCTTATATATTGCCGCATTTCTTTACCTCGCGGTACTTGCCGCACAGCTGACGATCGCGCAGGGCAAGGGTAATCTTTTGTTTACCATTCCATTTGTATTGCTGCACGCATGGTTCATTTTCCGCCCGCTCTGGAATGCTATGCAGAATCCCATCGGCCCGCTGATTGGTAAGGCGGTGAAAGCAGGGGTTATCTCGCTGATTGTCATGAATGCTTCCTGGTGCGCAGCATTTGGCTTACTGCCGATTGCTATTGCGGTGCTCGCATTGTTACCGCTTTCGATGTATTTGGCGAAGGCATTTGCGGTCACTTAATTCAAAGGAGGAAAGGGAGGAAGGAGGATGGACGGCTTGTGTAGTTAGTACGTGGTTTCTGCCTGATAAATTAATTGGACGATGACGGAACGGGGAAAACCTGTTAATTTTAGTCTTTATATCAATGATTTTGAGCTGCGTTTGAACGGATCGTGTTTTCAAACGTTTTAATGTTAAATACCCATTTTGCGTGTAATGCCAGATTCAATGCAAACCATAAAACAACGTTTCCAGGTGGAATACAACTACGCCGTATTCTTCACCCAACACCTTTTTGACTTCCAGAACCCATTACTGAAAGATTTTTTTCAAGAATATACCGAACAGGGCTTTCAACGCAAGGCCCTGGTGATCGTGGACGAGGGGTTTGAACAGACACAGCCGGATTTGAAAAACAACATCCGCGCCTATTTCGCACAAAATGTGAAGCATATCCAGCTCGCTCCCGAAATCATTTCAGTGCCGGGTGGTGAGGCTTGCAAAAATGATCCGTCACAATTTGATAGGCTCGTGGAAGCTGTCGATGTTTTCGGAATCGACCGCCACTCATTTGTAATAGGTATTGGCGGCGGCGCCGTACTGGATCTCGTGGGATATGCGGCCGCGGTTTCTCATCGGGGTATCAAGCTGATCCGCATTCCGACGACCGTTTTGGCACAAAACGATTCAGGCGTTGGTGTTAAAAACAGCATTAATTTCCACGGCAAAAAGAACTTCCTCGGCACATTCGCACCACCGGTGGCTGTTTTCAACGACCTCACCTTCCTGCGTACGCTCGACGACCGCGACTGGCGCGGGGGACTCGCAGAAGCCGTGAAAGTGGCATTGATTAAAGACCAGGCGTTTTTCGAATGGATCGAAGAGCACGCAACGGCGCTTGCTAACCGGGACGAGGAGGCCATGGCCTACCTTATCCACCGCTGCGCTGAAATGCATACCGACCATATTGCCGGCGGAGATCCGTTTGAATTCGGCTCTTCGCGTCCGCTGGACTTCGGCCACTGGGCAGCGCATAAGCTCGAATTTTTGACCAATTTCGAAGTTCGTCACGGCGAAGCGGTGGCCATCGGCATTGCGTTGGATTGTGTATATGCTAATAAAATCGGGATGCTCGCCGAGAGTGATTTACACCGCATTATAGACGTATTGACCAAAGTCGGTTTTGAACTATATCATTCCAAACTGGCTGAAAACGATAAAATCAACCTCCGCAACGGCTTGCAGGAATTCCGTGAGCACCTGGGCGGCAGGCTGACTATCATGCTGTTGGAAAGGATTGGAAAAGGAGTGGAAGTGCATGAACTCGATGCCGACATTATCGCTCAGTCGGTGGATTACCTCGAAAGTTCCAAAATTATCCCTGCATGATCACGCCTTACGGACACCTTACCTATTGTAGTAACATCCATCCCGGTGAAAAGTGGGACGACCATTTCCGGTCGCTGCGAGAAAGCATTCCTTACATCCGCGAGCAACTGGCGCCCGGCAAGCCTTTTGGCCTTGGCCTGCGTGTCGCAAACGAAGCTTCGATCGAGCTGAGCAAGCCGGAAGTGCTGACCGAGTTCAAAAATTGGCTTGATGAGCAAGATGTATATGTGTTTGTGATCAATGGCTTCCCTTACGGCGGCTTTCACAATACCCGCGTAAAGGACGACGTGCATACGCCCGACTGGACGACCACCGACCGTCTCGCCTATACCAAAAGACTTTTCAACATCCTGGCCGCATTGCTGCCAGCCGAAATGCACGGTGGCGTTTCTACCCCGCCTCTATCCTACCGACTCTGGTGGAAAACCGAAGTCGACAAGCTCCAAGCTACCGAAAGGGCGACCGATCACATCCTCGAACTCCTCGATGAACTGATCCGCATTGAAAAGAAAACCGGCAAGTTCCTGCATTTGGACATCGAGCCCGAACCGGACGGAATTCTCGACAATACCGAGGATTTCATAACCTGGTATACCAATCTGCTGCTTCCGAAAGGCACTATTTATCTGGTGGAAAAATACGGAATAGAAGGTGAAGCGGCGCAGGCGCTCATCCTGAAACATATTCAACTGTGCTATGACATCTGCCACGCGGCAGTAGGTTTCGAAAAGCCGGAAGACATTCTCGATTCATTGAATGAATACGGCATTCAGGTCGGCCGCATTCAGGTGAGCTCGGCTTTGAAAGTGAATTACACCAGTGAGCGGGAAGTGAAGCGCAAAGCCATCGAGACCTTCGACGAGCCGGTATACCTTCACCAGGTAGTAGCCCGCCACGACGACGGCCATTTCACCCACTACCCCGATCTTAAAGAGGCGTTGACCGACTGGGACGGAACCCATGAAGAATGGCGTGTACATTTCCACGTTCCGCTGTTTGTGAATACCTACGGCGTGCTCGATTCAACGCAGGGAGACATTGTACAGACATTGACATTGCAAAAAGAAGCACCGTTCTCGGCATATCTGGAAGTGGAAACCTACACCTGGGGCGTGCTGCCGGAGGATATGCAGAAGCCGATCGGCGAATCGATCGTGCGCGAGCTCGAATGGGTGAAGAAAGTTTTGAATTATGAATAAAACCGTAGTTATAGATATTGTAGGACTAAGCGCCAACCTGATCGGCGAGCATACGCCATTTTTGGATGCTTATATCAAAAAGCGGCATTTAACCCCCATTAAGCCGGTTTTACCCGCTGTTACTACTACCTCACAGAGCACTTATGTAACAGGCAAATGGCCTGCGGAGAACGGGATCGTCGGCAATGGCTGGTATGACCGCGAGGATTCGGAAGTGAAGTTTTGGAAGCAGTCGAACAAGCTCGTGCAAGGCGACAAGATCTGGGATAATGCAAGAAAGGTTGATCCGAACTTTACGGTTTCGAAAATGTTCTGGTGGTATAATATGTACTCCACCGCCGACTGGTCGGTAACGCCGCGCCCGCAATACCATGCCGATGGCGTGAAAGCGCCCGACTGCTATTCCTATCCGCCCGAATTGCGCGACGAGCTGCAAGCCGAACTCGGCCAGTTTCCGCTTTTCAACTTCTGGGGGCCGAATGCGAATATCAAATCCACCCGCTGGATCGCTGATGCGTCCATGTCGGTCGAAAGAAAGCATAACCCCACACTGACGCTTATTTACCTGCCCCATCTGGACTATTGCCTGCAAAAATTCGGGCCGGATTTTTCCAAGATCAGCAAGGAGCTGAACGAGATCGATGACGTGGTAAAAGACCTCATTCAGTTTTATGAAGCGCGCAATGCGAAGATTATTCTGCTTTCGGAATATGGTATCAATGCAGTCCATAACCCGATCCATATCAACCGCATTCTCCGCAATGAAGGACTGATTTCGGTGCGCAACGAACGCTGGTATGAGCTGCTGGATGCGGGTGTTTCCAAAGCATTCGCCGTTTCCGATCACCAGATTGCACATGTTTACCTCAATGACCCTTCTGTAAAAGAACAAGTAATGCAGGTTTTGAAAAAGACACCCGGCGTCGACCTCGTCCTCGATAAAGAAGCTCAAAAGGAATACCATATCGATCACCAACGCTCGGGAGACATTGTAGTCGTGGCGAAACCGGATAGTTGGTTTACCTACTACTACTGGCTCGACGACGCCAAAGCGCCGGATTATGCGCATTTGGTGGACATTCACCGCAAGCCGGGTTACGATCCCGTGGAGATGTTCATGGATCCGAAAAATCCATTGATTAAGCTCCGCGCTGGTTACAAACTGGCCCGAAAACTGCTTGGCTTCAGATACCTGATGGATGTAATTCCGCTCGATGCCACATTAGTAAAGGGTTCACACGGAGGTATTAACATTCCCAAAGAATACTACCCCATTATCATCACCGATCAGCCCGCTGAAAAGTCCGAACTGGAAGCAGTAGACGTGTATGACGTAATCTGGAAACACCTGATTTAAAGTCATTTCCAAAAACAAATAGGCTTTCATGGCGCTGCCTTAGAAACTTACTGCTACGACCTCATGAAAGCCATCCTTTGCCTGACGCTCATTCCGTTAGCCATCGCTGTGCAGTTTTGGCCCGCACGGATATTGAGGGCGAAGTGTACTATTTGAACTAGGGCACGGGCGAAGTGATGAAGGTGGTTAACGGAAATTTAAATTGAAAAATTAACCGCTCGTCCTATCTTTGCCGGAAATTTAAAACTACTAAAATGTCCAAGGTTCTTATCATTGGCGCAGGTGGTGTCGGTAGTGTTGTGGCACACAAATGCGCATTGAACAGCAATGTTTTCACCGAAATAATGCTCGCCAGCCGCACCAAGGCGAAATGTGATAAAATAGCAGCCGAAATCAAGGAAATGCACGGAGTAACCATCCAAACCGCACAGGTGGATGCCGATATCGTGGCCGAAACGGTGTTGCTCATCAAACGTTTTCAGCCCAAAGTGCTCATTAACGTGGCGCTGCCTTACCAGGATCTGACGATCATGGAGGCTTGCCTCGAAACCGGCGTGCATTACCTCGATACCGCCAATTACGAACCTAAAGACGTTGCGAAATTCGAATACAGCTGGCAATGGGCTTACCAGGAGCGCTTTAAAGAGGCTGGCCTGATGGCCGTACTCGGCTGTGGTTTCGACCCCGGCGCTACGCAGGTTTTTACTGCCTATGCTGCCAAGCACCATTTCGATGAAATGCATTACCTGGACATTATCGACTGTAATGCAGGCGACCACGGTAAGGCATTCGCCACCAACTTCAACCCCGAAATCAACATCCGCGAGATCACCCAACCTGGCCGCTATTGGGAAAACGGCGAGTGGGTCGAAATCCCCGCGATGTCTATCCATAAACCGATCGATTACCCGGGCATCGGACCGAAAGAGAGTTACGTGTTGTACCACGAAGAACTCGAATCATTGGTTAAGAACTTCCCTACCCTGAAACGCGCGCGTTTCTGGATGACTTTCGGACAGGCTTATATTACGCATTTGAATGTGCTGGAAAACGTGGGTATGACGAGCATCAAGCCGATCAAATTCAACGGTATCGACATTGTCCCGTTGGAATTCCTGAAAGCGGTGTTGCCCGCTCCTGATACTTTGGGTGAAAACTACTCTGGCCAGACGTCCATCGGCTGCCAGATCAAGGGTATCAAAAATGGCGAGGAAAAAACTTACTACGTTTGGAACAACTGCGACCACGCCGAATGCTACCGCGAGGTACGCGCGCAGGCGGTGAGCTACACCACGGGCGTTCCCGCGATGATCGGAGCCATGCTAATGCTCACGAACGACGAATGGATGAAGCCGGGCGTTTATAATGTAGAAGAACTGAATCCGGATCCTTTCATGGAGCTGCTGAATATCCATGGCTTGCCGTGGCATGAAGCGGTGAACATCGAACTTCCCCACGAATATTGATATGTCACGCTGAGCGAAGTCGAAGCGCATGTACGATGATAACCGTATGGCCTGCCTTCGACTCCGTTCAGGCTGACACCCCTATCCTTCCATCGTAATCACCGCCCGGGTGCAAACCCCTCCTATCGGCGGATTGAATTTCGAGACTTTCACAGTCACCTTTTCGACCGTCGGGTAATGCTCCCTTATTTTTTCAATTACATTAAAACCAATGTGTTCCAAAAGCTTGGCAGGCTCTTTCATCACCTTGGCTGTGAGCTGGTAAATGGTTTCGTAATTGACGGTCTCACTCAGCTTATCGTGCTGCGCGGCACGAAAAAAATCGGTAGTAATGGTAATATCCAGGGCATATTTGTTTCCGATACGTTGTTCTTCGGGGTAATAGCCGTGGTATGCAAAAAATTCGAGTCCTTCGAGACTGATCGTTCCCAATGGTGGTTATTAGATTTGGTCAAAAAATGAACCGCCGCCTGATTTCTTCGGCGGGCTGCTTTCTCTCGGCCGGTTGATACCCGCCGAAGAATCCCTGGCCTTCTCTGCCACCTTATGCATTTCCGCCAACACCTCTTCGGCTTCGTCGGCCGCAGTCCGCTGGGTTTGTCTCGGTCTGTTGTAAGCAACCGGCTCTTCACGCACAGGCTCAGGCTCAGAAATTGCCGCTGGTTCGGGCTGAGGTTCCGGAACTGCCGTAACGACTGGCGCGACAGCCTGGGTATCCTGTTCCGGCTCAACCACTCCGGGGAGTTCAGTATCCACCTCCAAAACCGGCTCCGGCTCAGGCGCTTGTTCCTCCGCTATTTCGAACACCACTTCCGGCTTATCGTCCTGCAATACAACTTCTACTTCCGGCTCGGCTGCCGGCACTGCCGGCGTTTCTTCCACTTCGATCCTCACCGGCGCCTGATACAACGGCTTCTTCGGAATTTCGATCTCCGCGATATGCTTTTTAATGTCCTCCATTTTGTTGAGGACCGATTCTTTATCGTATTTCTGCTCGAAACGTTCGACGGTTTCGAGCGCGCTGTTGGCCAGCGAACTAAGCTGGACGATCAGGTTATCGCGGAAGTTTTCGATCGCCCGGAAATCACGTTCCTGGATCTTCACTTCCTGTGCAAATTCCTCCTTGAATTTCGCCAGTCTCTCCTCCGTCTGTTTGATAATCTGGCTGGTGCGCTGCTCTGCTTCCGCTACCAGATCATTCGCCGCGACGCGCGATTCTTCTATTCTTTTTTCCGCATTTTCGTTGGCTTCTTTCTCGATTAACTTGCTGGTATCTTCGGCCGCTTTTAAGGTTCTGAATAAGGTTGATTCGATATCTTTCAACTTCGCCAACTCCTTCTCCGCGTATTCCAGCTGCATCTTCAGCAAGTTGTTTTCGCTTGAATACCGCTCCCATTCCTGAGACAAAGAGTTCAGGAAAGCATCTACTTCGTCCGGGTCATAACCTCTGAAAATCTTTTCAAAAGTGTGCTTGCGTATCTCAATAGCGGATATTTTCATGATGCATTCTATGCTTTGATGCCTAGTTAAAAACGGTCGTGTAAGTTAAAGATATATGATTCATTTTTCAAAGTATTTACCAACATTACCATATTATAAGTATTGCCTTATGCGACCTCCCAAACCGATATCATGCGGTCGTCGCTGCATGAAATCAGTTGATTCTCATAACTCGTCCAGAGCAGTTTATTCACAGACGTTCCATGCCCTGCATGACGTGCCCGGTCGATAATTTTTTTCAGCTTAAATGTGGCTGCGTCCCACAATTTGATGGACTTGTCCATACTGCAAGTAGCGAAGAGGGCGCGATCGGGACTGAATGTGATGTCGTTGATCGCGTACATATGCGCGGGAATGTCGGAGACGATGCCGTATGCATCATTGACGTCCCATATTTTCAGGTGCGCGTCCCGGCCGGTGGTGAACAGGTATTTACCGTCCGGTGAATACTTAACGGAAAATACGGAGTTTGTATGTGCTTGTATGGTCTTTTTTAATTTGAAGCCATCGAGATCGAAGATATGGACGTTGCAATCACTATCCCCGGTGGCAAATTCATTGGTCTCGACATTGACCGCAATGCTGCGAATGCTTCTTCCTGCTATTTTAATGTGCTTCTGAACAGCGAAACCCGGAACGTCCATCACTACCACCACACCGTCCCCTAGTGCGATGAGAGCCTTATCTCCCGCAAAACGGATGTCGAAAATAGCCGAGGTTGTGATTTTGGAAGTCCTTTCAATCGCATTCCCTTTCTTATTCAACACCTGAATGCCTTCGAAATTCTGCCCGATCCACAACGAATCGCTGCTTTCATGCAATGCGAGCGCGTATACGGAAGTACCCGCGCGGGCAACGAGTTTTCCCAGATCCGGCTTTTGCAGGTTCCATTGAATTACAAAGCCATCGGCACCCGCCGAATAAAAGCCGTGGTCCGTTCCGTCAGAAATAATTGTATAAACACTGTCCCTATGACCGGAAAAAGTATCTACTTTGCGAATATTCATCTTGATAGTTTTGTAGCAAACAGTATTACCATGCCCCTCGTTCATTCCGAAAAGATACAAGACAGCAGTACATTACTGCTCTGGAAACTGACGGAAACCGAAGCGGAACTTCAAACGGCTCTGGGTAACGGCTTTAACCAGGAAGAGCTCGACAAAATATCTCATCCGCAAAAAAAACGCGAGTGGCTTGCCAGCCGGATGCTAATCAAGACGTTGGCTGAGCAGTTTGGCATCAACTACGTGGGCATTCACAAGGACGAGCACGGCAAGGCATTCCTCATCGACAACGATTCGCACATTTCCATTACCCACACCGCCGAATTCGTAGCCGTGGCCATTAATCCGACCGCTGCCGTGGGCATCGACATGGAAAAGACCGATCCGAAATTACAGCGTACTTCCAAAAAATACCTTTCCCCGCCCGAGTACGATCATGCGCAGGACCAGATGGACCGCCTGTGCATGTACTGGTGCGCGAAAGAAGCTTTGTATAAACTCTACGGAAAGAAAAAGATCAGTTTCAGGGATTCTATTTTTATCAGTCCCTTCGAAAACGCCGACATTCTCCTGCGCGGACAGCTCACCGATGAAGACCTCGTAGTTTCCTCCAATATATATGTACGCTGGTTCGACGGCCATTGCCTGGCCATCGCGCTCTGATTATCAGCTTTCGGGCAGCTCGTCGAGCGTCGATTTCAGTATTTTCTCGATTTCGCGGATCTTGTCCTGCTCGCTTGTTTTTTCGTAGGACAGGATCAGGTTACGCAATACACGCTGCACAATTTCCAGGTTCGTGCATGGCTGGTAAAATATATCTTTGGATTTGATATTCAACTGTGCGATGTAATGGTCAATGTCCGTTTTAGAGAAAATAATCCCGCGGTTGAAAACATTGATATAAAACTGCGTTTTATCGCTTTTGTAGGTCAATACAAACAGGTTAGGCAAATTCACGCCGTACACGGGCATTCCCAGCTTTCTCGCAATCAGCAAATAGATTACACATAAGGTAATAGGGTTACCGCGGCGGCTTTCCAGCACCGAGTTGATCATCGAGTTGGTCGGCGAATGGAAGTTCTTGGTGTTGGCCGCGAAGTTCATCACACCGAAGAAAATGCTATTAATCCGCTTCACCTGGTCTACCGCATTCATTTCCTCCTGAAACTGGATCCAGATGTCGTAATAAAGCTGTTCAATGGTGGTTTTCAACTTTTCAATCGACAAATCGGGGTAATGGTAAGTGGCGATGATCCACATGCCTTCGAGGAGATCGAGCCCGCCGCCGTTTTTCCACGCCTGTAACCGTTCGATCATAATGCTGAGCTGCAATTCGTGGATCAATTCCTCGATTTTACGCTGGACGATCGGGTTGAAACTCTCCTCCCATTCGGTCTCCAGAAAAGGTATCACTGTCCCTCCCAACGACAATATCTTCCCTTCAACATGCTGACTCACTTCATGATCTTCATCATCAAGCAAGGATATCAGTGCCTTGATTTCTTTCTGGTTCATTTTCCTCAAATCTGCGTTTTACAACCAACGGATAAATAAAAACATTTTTTTTTAATGGACGTCAAATTTTCTACTTTTGCCCGGAAAAAAAGCGGGTTAGCGCCCGTTTTGAAGACCATCTATACCACCATATTTCTATAAAAAACGCGCATAACGCATGAAAATTCTCGTTACCGGAGGGGCCGGTTTTATCGGTTCCCATACCGTTGTAGAGTTGCACAATGCAGGGTTCGAACCGGTCATTATCGACAACCTGTACAACTCCAATCTCAACGTTTTAGAAGGAATCAAAAAGATCACCGGCAAAGAGTTTCCATTCTACGAAATCGATTGCAATGATGCCGACAAAGTAAGGGCTCTGTTTGAAAAGGAAAAGTTCGATGGCGTAATCCATTTCGCAGCCTACAAGGCTGTGGGTGAATCGGTTGAAAAACCTTTGAACTATTACGAAAACAACCTCATTTCCCTCCTGGTACTGCTTCGCGCCGCCCAGGAATTCAATGTAGATAAATTTGTATTTTCCTCGTCGTGTACGGTGTATGGCCAACCCGAAAAGCTGCCAGTGACCGAAAGTACGCCTCGCCTGCCGGCCAATTCGCCTTACGGCAACACCAAGGCGATCGCCGAGGACATTATCCGTGACCACGTGCATTCACGCCCCGGCCTGAAAGCCATTTCACTGCGTTATTTCAACCCGATCGGCGCGCATGAAACGTCGCTCATCGGAGAGTTACCGAATGGTGTTCCAAGCAACCTGGTACCATTCATTACACAAACCGCCGCCGGCCTCCGCAAGTCGCTTACCGTTTTCGGCAACGACTACGATACGCCGGACGGGACCTGTATCCGCGACTTCATTCACGTGGTCGATCTCGCGAAAGCGCACGTGAAAGCGCTCGACCTGCTCGAATCGCAAACGGATACTAACTATTATGATGTATTTAATGTAGGAACGGGCGAAGGTTATACCGTTTTGCAATTGATTAATACTTTTGAGGAAGTAAACGGCGTGAAACTCAACTACACCATCGGGCCTCGCCGGGAAGGGGATGTGGAGAAAATTTACGCGCAATCCGACAAAGTAAATAATGTAATGAAATGGCGTGCCGAGAAAACCATGGCGGAAGCTTTACGCGATGCATGGAACTGGCAACTAAAACTCAAAAGCTGAAAAATGAAAAAAATCTTGATTACGGGAGGAGCGGGTTTTATCGGCTCACATGTGGTTCGCCGGTTTGTCAACTTTCACCCGGAATATCATATCTACAATCTCGACGCGCTTACATACGCCGGTAACCTCGAAAACCTGCGCGATATTGAACATGCGCCGAATTACACATTCGTAAAAGGCGATATCGTCGATGCGGCGTTTATCGACAAGCTCTTTACCGAAAACGATTTCCACGGTGTGGTACACCTCGCAGCGGAAAGCCACGTCGACCGTTCGATCACTGACCCCATGTCGTTTGTAATGACGAACGTGGTAGGTACCGTTAACCTTTTGAATGCTGCAAAAAAGGCATGGAAAGATGATTTCAGCGGCCGCCGCTTCTATCATGTCTCTACCGACGAAGTTTACGGTGAACTCCACGATCCGGGCACATTTTTCGTGGAAACAACCAAATATGACCCGCGTTCGCCTTATTCGGCTTCCAAAGCATCGTCCGATCACTTTGTAAGGGCTTATCACAATACTTACAAATTGCCGGTTGTTATTTCAAACTGTTCGAACAACTACGGCCCAAACCATTTCCCTGAGAAGCTGATCCCACTGATGATCCACAACATCATTCAGCAAAAACCGCTTCCGGTTTATGGAAAAGGCGAAAACATCCGCGACTGGTTGTTCGTGGAAGACCACGCGATCGCGATCGACGTGATTTTCCATAAAGGCACCAATGGCGATACCTACAATATCGGCGGCCATAACGAGTGGAAGAACATCGACCTCGTGCATTTGCTTTGCAGCATTATGGACCGCAAGCTCGGCCGCGGCGAAGGCGAAAGCGCCAAGCTAATCACCTACGTGACCGACCGCGCGGGACACGACCTACGCTACGCGATCGACGCTACCAAATTGTCGGAAGAGCTGGGCTGGAAACCTTCATTGCAGTTTGCAGAAGGCCTGGAAAGAACCGTTGACTGGTACCTGGCCAATCAGGACTGGCTGAACAACGTTACCTCCGGCAACTACCAGAAATATTATGACGAAATGTACCAGGATCGTTAATCCGGCCATTTCTTTACTCAATTGAAACTCTATTTATGAAAGGCATTATTCTGGCCGGCGGTTCCGGTACGAGATTACACCCGCTTACACTGGCGGTAAGCAAGCAGCTCATGCCGGTTTACGACAAGCCGATGATATATTACCCGCTGTCGATCCTGATGCTCGCTGGCATCCGCGAAATCCTGATCATTTCAACCCCGCACGACCTGCCGCATTTCGAGAAACTTCTCGGCGACGGAAGCCGCCTCGGCTGTCAGTTCAGCTACGCAGTGCAACCGAGCCCGGATGGGCTCGCGCAGGCATTCATTATCGGTGAAGAGTTTATTGGCGACGACAAAGTTGCATTGATCCTGGGCGATAATATTTTCTACGGATCGGGCCTTTCGAGCCTGCTCCAATCCAACAATGACCCCGACGGCGGTGTGATCTTTGCCTACCAGGTACACGATCCGGAGCGTTATGGCGTTGTAGAATTTGATAAATCCAACAATGTGATTTCCATTGAGGAGAAACCGGCTGAACCAAAATCCAACTATGCGGTTCCCGGCTTGTACTTCTACGATAACGATGTTGTGGAGATCGCAAAAACGATCCCTCCTTCCCCACGCGGCGAGCTCGAAATCACGGACGTAAACCGGGTTTACCTCGAACGCGGTAAATTGAAAGTAGGTGTCCTCAACCGCGGCACCGCATGGCTCGACACGGGCACGTTCCAGTCGCTTATGCAAGCCGGGCAGTTCGTTCAGGTAATCGAAGAGCGCCAGGGCTTAAAAGTAGGCTGCATTGAGGAGATCGCGTACCGCATGGGCTTTATTAATGCAGAACAATTGCGTGAAATCGCCCGCCCTCTTTTAAAGAGCGGCTACGGCACTTATCTGGAACGCATTGTAGCCAACGCCTGACAGGCTGCGGCATCGGGATTAGCACATATTATATTCGAATGAAGTTTTTGGTAGAGGAAATCGAAGAATATTCCGCGGCCCACACGGAAGAAGAGAATGCGTTGCTGAAATCCCTGAACAGGGAAACCCACGCCAACGTTCTCAGCCCCCGCATGCTCTCCGGGCACATGCAGGGAAGGTTCCTTTCGATGATTTCCAGGATGATCCGGCCCGACCGCATCCTGGAAATTGGCACGTATACGGGTTACTCCGGCATTTGCCTTTGCGAAGGGCTCAATCCCGGCGGCAAACTCATCACCATCGATGTGAACGAGGAGCTTGAAAGTTTCACCAGGCGCTATTTCGACCAGACGCCTTTCAAAGATCAGATCGACTATCGTATCGGTAATGCATTGGATATTATCCCCACGCTCACCGATACGTTCGACATCGTCTTCATTGATGCGGATAAAATCAATTATTCTTCTTATTTTAACCTCTGTCTCGACAAAACCCGCACAGGGGGCTTCCTGATAGCCGACAATGTGCTTTGGAGTGGCAAAGTCGTGCAGCAGTTGAAAAAGATTGACAAAGACACGCAGGCATTGCTGGATTTCAACCGGATGGTACACGAAGATACACGGGTTTCCAACATGCTGCTACCAATCCGCGACGGATTGATGATTCTTCAGAAATTATAGTACTCAATAGTCAGGCGACCATTTACCTTTTTTATGGCCAGAACTTCCATTAACAACATCATCTCTTTTGTTATCGTCCTGCTGCTGACCGGCAATGCAGTTTTTGCACAGGCTCCCGAAATCCCGTCCAGCGTTTCCTTCGGCGGTATCACCGTCAAATTCGACCGAAGTGCGCAGAATATTATCGAGGAGGACATCAAAAGTCTGATGTCGAACAGAAAGTTCTGGGAAGAAAAGATGGACCGTGCCATTATGCACTTCCCGATCGTGGAAGGCATTCTCATGGATGAAGAAGTACCTATCGACTTCAAATACCTGGCCGTTCAGGAAAGCTCTTTCCGTCCGGATGTCGTTTCGAGCTCCAATGCGGTGGGTTACTGGCAATTCAAACCGGAAACTGCACGTGAGCTCAACCTTCGTGTGGATAAGGATGTAGATGAAAGGAAGAACATCAGCTCTTCCACGCATGCTGCTGCATGGTATCTGAAAAAGAACAACCAGCAATTCAACAACTGGGTGACGACTTTGTATTCCTACTACCAGGGTGCGGGCGGTGTAAAAAAGGTGGTTCCTGCAAACTGGGCGTACGCTCGTGAGGTCACGCTTACCGGTAAAACGGATCGCTATATGCTCCGCTTTTTCGCCCATAAAATCGCATTGGAATCCGGTATTGAGCGGTATAAATCGCCTAATGCCTATGTTTTGATGGAATCCGACTACGGCAAGGGACAATCGCTTGATGACATCGCCAGATCCCTGGGTGTTCCTGCTGCAGAACTGAAAAATCATAACAAATGGCTCAACGACGACAAAGTACCCGACGACCGTGAATACCTCATTACCTTGCCGGTTCCAGTTGATCAGGTTGCTTCCGTTCGCGAAAAGCTCTCACTGCCGCCACGCCAGACGGCGGTTGCTTCCGTTTATGAAGACACCGGTTATCCCGTGTTGAAGAAATCCGCTGTTCAGCTGAAAGAGCCTAATTCACCCACACTTTACGAAATCAACGGCCTCCCGGGTATCGAAGCACGTGTAGGCGACAAGCCCAAAACACTGGCCAAAGCCGCAGGTATCCGCACGCCGCGCTTCATGCGTTACAACGACCTGCTCGCAGACATGCCGCTTGTTCCAGGCCAGGTATATTACCTCTCGCGCAAGCACAAGAAGGCAAGCGCGCCATCGCACGTAGCCCGTCCCGGCGATACATGGCTGAGTGTATCACAGCAATATGGTATCCGCCTGGTAAACCTTTTGAAATTCAACCGTACTACCAGCCGCAACTACCCTATCCAGACCGGCCAGGTGCTTTTCCTGAACAAAAAACGCCCACGTAAACAGCCAATCGAGATTATCGCTCCACCGCAACCTACCGCACCTGCCAAAAAGGATTCGATCATTGCGGCCGCAGGCACATCGGTTGTGCCTCAAAAGGCGCCAGCGTCGGCTTCGACGTCACCAGCGGCCTCAAACAGTAATATTCCAAGCAATGCGTCGGGACGTAAAAAATACACGCCGGTTCTGGTAGAAAAGAATGAAAGCGGCGCCACAAAAGAAACCGAACCAGTGGCTGCAGCACCTTCCGCTACGACTTCATCAGCCGGTAAAACTGCCGAAACTGCTGGCAATTTGTATAAACCTTCCGGCAAAACACCATCCGGAACTGCAGCGAATGCACCGGCAACAACACCATCTACGGCGAATATTAACGACCGCGTTGTGATCATCACACAGGACGACACCAACAGCACATTCAAATCGGCTGAAGAGGAAAAACCGGCTGGCAAATCCAGTACGCCCGGGAAGGTTGTAACGCCGAACACGACGCGTACGACGGCATCATCCGGCTCTGTATACACCCGTATGCGTGCGGAACGCGCAGCGGAAGGAGAAAACGAAGCTCCGGCGAAAAAAGAAACGGAACCGGCGCGTTGGAACAGCAACGAAGAAAAGAATGCGGCTACCGCCTCCTCGGCGCCAGCATACCATACCGTACAGCCAGGTGACACGTATTTCGGCATTGCAAGCAAGTACAACCTTTCGTTGCGTGAATTGCTGACAATCAACAACCGCTCTGCGCAAAGCCGCCTCGTATCAGGCCAGCGGCTACTGGTGTCCAAATCCGGTGAAGAAGCTGCACCGGCCAAAGTTGCAGTGGAACGCCCTGCTCCCGCTTCGACTTTCAAAACACCGGAGGAGATCAAGGAAGAAACCAGGCTCGCCGCTACACCCGGTAGTGAATTTCACACGGTTCAGAGCGGACAAACCTATTACAGTATTTCCAAAGCTTACGGAATCTCCATTAAGGAACTCCTCGACTTGAATAACTTAAATGATTCTGATCGTCTGAAATCAGGCCAGAAACTACGCGTAAAACGAGGTGAAGGTGGCGAATCGGAGGCTGTGAGCCAGCCATCAGGCTCCCAGACGCACACCGTTGCACCAGGCGAAACCCTCTTCCGCATTGCCCAAACGTACCATACCAGTGTGGATGATATCAAGAAATTAAACAATATGTCCGGAAACAGTGTTATGGTGGGACAAAAACTTAAAATACCTCAGCAATAAGCTGTTCCCATTATGATACTCATTGAAAATACGTGCATTAGCGACGACATCGAAGACCAGGAATTTGTCTGTAATCTGGACAAATGCAAGGGCGCATGTTGTGTAGAAGGGGACTCCGGTGCCCCGCTGGATGAGGATGAGCTCGCGATTCTCGATGAGATCTATCCCGAGGTAGAACCTTACCTGACCGAAGCCGGCAAAAAAGTAATCGCTACCGAGGGTACCTGGACCAAAGATTGGGACGGTGACTACGTAACACCGATCATCAACGGCCGCGAATGCGCTTACGCCATTTACGACCAGAAAGGCATTCTCAAATGCGGCATCGAAGAGGCATACAACGATGGCAAGATCAGCTATAAGAAACCGCTTTCCTGCCATTTGTATCCGATCAGGGTAACGAAATACGAGCAATACCACGCGCTTAATTACGACCGCTGGGAAATTTGCAGCCCGGCTTGCAGCCTGGGTCAGCAATTAAAAGTCCCGGTTTACAAATTCCTCAAGGACCCGCTCATCCGAGCTTACGGGGAGGATTGGTACCGCCAGCTTTCCGAAGAAATCGACGAGAGACAACAAGCCCGCGCCAACGAACATGAAAAAGGGAAATGACTTTTTCAATGACGTTTACGATGTGGTGAGGCAAATCCCGAAGGGGCGAGCGACTTCCTATGGAGCGATAGCTGCCTACCTCGGTAACAAACGCGGTGCAAGAATGGTCGGCTGGGCAATGGGTAACAGCTACCACGAGCAGGGCATTCCCGCCCACCGTGTAGTGAACAAAGCCGGGGAACTCAGTGCAAGCCAGCTTTTTGAAACACCTACTACGATGCAGGAAAGGCTCGAAAGTGAGGGCGTAAAAGTAGAAAATAACCGGATCGTCAATTGGGAGCAGTGTTTCTGGGACCCCGAAAAGGAACTGCATTGACATAAAAAATCCCGGTCTGGTGCGCCAAACCGGGATTTTTATGGGTTCCGTGCTCATTGCAGCGAGATCATTTTGGAACTGGTGCTTTCGATATTCACTTCCTTTACTTTTTTGTCCTTCTTGTGGGACAATTCGAAATAGTAAGTTCCATCGCTCATTTCGTCGAGGTTGAACACGCGACGATATTTGGTGTCACGTTGGTTGAACATTTCCGAGTAATAGATCTTACCGGCTTTGTCTTTCAGCACCACACGCAGTCTTTCGTTGGCATTTTTATCAACCGACAACCGTACTTTGTTAGTATCACCAATTTTGTACAATGCTGCGTCAAAAGCGACCACGCTTGCGGTTTCTTTTTCTTCTTTGTTTTTCTTTTTGTCTGCCGCAAAAGATGTGAAAGACAAGGTGAGCGCGAAAGCGCTGGTCAGGATGGAAACAATGGAGATTTTCATGGCTATAAGTATTTTAAAGTTTGGTACTGTACGATCGCACAGTTGACTTTAAAAAAAAAAAGGATGTGCCAAACCCGGTTTTCAACAACCAAAGCCTGACACATCCAGCTTTCAACACACTGATGATGAGTAGCTTACATTTATTTTCAAAAATTTTACAGCTACTTCGTATCCCTTAACAGGTTGTTCAGAACCGAACATTTGTGCCTGAAACCGAACGCATTAAAGCGGCACGCGGACGTGTGCACCGGGTCAAATTTTTCCTCTGCTTTCATTCGCGATTTTCTGGATCATCGGCAGCCTGCTGGCGGGTATCGGGTGGCGATAATCCCAGAATGCCGACACGCACACGATTTTCCATTCTCCATTGATCTTTTCGAGCAGCCTCACCTCTTTACTGTGGTGAAAATTCTTTTCGGATTTGTCGCTGTTGAACTGGTCCCAGGTAAGATAGGCCACGTCATCATCGTAAAACTTGAAAATCATATTTTTCCGCTCCACGATCGGGTGGCTGGATACCGGTTCGGGATTAGCGGCAATATACTTACCGACCTGCTTGTTGATATCCGCCCAACCTACGTTGGAATCGAAAGTACCGTCATCGTTACTCCAAGCCTGGAAGGCATAATCTGTTTGTGCATAATTCGATTTCCAGGCATTGTAGTCCCGGGCGAAAAATGACTTTGTTTCATTCTCTATGACTGCTTTAATGGCTTGCTTTTCCTTTTCGAGGTTAGCCTGACGGGCAGCTTCCTCTTCTGCGGCTTTATCCTTGCAGGAAACACAAAGGACAATGCCTAGTAAAATAACTGACAGTGTTTTCATACTGCAAAAGTTTAGTTTGTTAAATAAATAACCGAACTCAATCTTTCAACAAAACATCCATCAGGTGGCATGAATTACACGCCTGATTTTATCAGAAAGTTAAGATTTTTTTGAATATATGCAAGAAAAAACCCTGGAATTGTATAACCTTTCCCAGGGTTTTTGAATATCAGATCAGCATCAAACATTCACCGCACACTTATGCTTGTGGCACATAGCGTTTCCCGGCGCGATCATGCAAAAGCCAGAGGCCCATAAAAGTAATTAAGCCATTGATAATGAGTCGTTCAAATCCAAATTTATAACCATTAAACCATTCGGCGGAATGGTCGTTAATGATGTAAGTCAATATCGGAGACAGAATACACACGAACGGCACGAAGCGATCTTTCACGGGCCGTTTCAGGAACGCGCCAAAAGAGAACAAACCCAGCAACGGCCCATAGGTATAACCGGCAAGGTCGAATACGGCCGTGATTACCTCTTTGTTGTTCATCCTGTTGAATATGAGGATTACCAGGTAGAATATCACCGAGAAGCCCACGTGTACCCAGAATTTGATCGACGCACGCTTTTCTTCCGGGCGCTTCTCTATGTTCATGAAATCAATGCAGAATGCGGTCGTCAATGCGGTAAGTGCCGAATCGGAGCTGGCGTAGGTAGCAGCCGTGATCCCCAGGAGGAACGTCACCCCGACCACCAGCCCCAGGTGGTTCAACGCGAGCATCGGATAGAAATCGTCTGTCTTTGAAGTCGTAGGTATGCCTTGCGCCTCAGCATATACGTAAAGTAATGCACCGAGCGACAGAAAAAGGAAATTGACGATCACGAGTACCACCACAAACCAGAACATATTCTTCTGCGCTTCCCCGATGTTTTTACAAGTCAGGTTCTTCTGCATGAGGTCCTGGTCGAGGCCGGTCATAACGATCGCAATGAACACACCGGCAAAGAACTGCTTGAAGAAGTTCTTGGGATCGTTGGTATCCCAGTAAAAGATTTGCGAATACCCGCTTTTCTGTACTGTCGTCCAGATATCGCCTATCCCATTGAGATTCAGCTCGCCGGAAACCAGTACGATCGTCAGAACGACAGCGGTAATGAGGAAAAAGGTTTGCAGTGTGTCCGTGACGATGATCGTTTTAACGCCGCCTTTAAATGTATAAATCCAAATCAGGAATATCGTAATCGCTACCGCCACTTCAAACGGGACGCCCAGCGGCTTGAACAATGCGAGTTGCAATACCTGCGCAGCCACGTACAGACGTACAGCCGACCCTACCGTGCGCGAGAGCAGGAAAAAGCCCGAACCCGTTTTGTAAGACCAGAATCCGAAGCGTTGTTCGAGGTAGGAATAGATTGAAATAAGGTTCAACCGGTAGTAGAGCGGCATCAGCACCGTACCGATCACGAAATAACCCAGAATATACCCGATCACCACCTGGAAATAGGAAAACTGGATATTCGCGACCGCGCCCGGCACAGACACAAACGTAACGCCCGACAGCGAAGTACCGATCATACCAAATGCCACCAGATACCACGGCGACTGCCGGTTGGCGGTAAAAAAAGTATTGGTATCCGCGCCTCTGGAAGTAAAAATGGACACCATGATCAGCATTCCAAAATAAACTACCAGTATCAGCAGGGAAATATAAGGGTTCATTAAAGTGGGTATTTGGGGATTCAGGAGTGGATTAAAAGGCGCTTAAAAGCTTCGGATAGTCTCCGTTTTTAATTAGATTTGCTAATCAAACAGAAATTTGGTTGTTATGCAAGCGCTCACAGAAACAGAGCTGGAAATTCTGGAAGAAACCGTAGATACGGACATTAAAAAGCTGATTATCTACAATGACGACGTGAATACCTTCGATTGGGTGATCGATACGCTGATGGAAGTTTGTGGTCACAGCAACGAGCAGGCCGAACAATGCACGATTATTATCCATTATAAAGGAAAATGCTCCGTTAAGGAAGGTTCTTTTGAAGAGCTGGCCGGGATGCGCAACGAAATATGCCGGAGGGGTATTTCAGCAGAGGTGCATTGAACCTCTTACTCGCTATCACACTGCCAGCATCAACAAACGGGTTTTGATATCCATTCAGGCCCATCACTCAGCATCTTCTCATGAACTATCCCTCACGTCTTATTGAGGAAGCCGTCGCCGAAATTTCCCGCTTACCGGGAATAGGCAAAAAAACCGCACTACGCCTGGCATTGCATTTGCTGAAAAGGGATGAAGAGCAAACCCGCTCGTTGTCCGATGCTTTGCTGAGAATGCGTACCAAAACCACCTATTGCGCCCGCTGCCACAATATCGCCGACGACGTACTTTGCAATATTTGCAGCAATAACAAGCGCGACCAGACGACCATTTGTGTCGTGGTGGACACGCGCGACGTACTTGCTATCGAGTCGACGAATCAGTACCGGGGGCTTTATCATGTGCTGGGCGGCATCATTTCTCCCCTCGAAGGCGTCGGACCATCGGATTTGGAAATCGACTCGCTGATGTCGAGGATTGGAAGCCAGGAAGGCGATGAGGCGGTTCAGGAAGTCATATTGGCATTGAGCCCCACGATGGAGGGCGATACGACAGCTTTTTATCTGCAAAAAAAGCTGAAAGCCACAGGCATTAAGATAAGCACTATCGCAAGAGGTATCCCCATTGGAGGAGACCTGGAATATGCGGACGAGATTACGCTTGGCCGCAGCATTGTAAGCCGGGTGGCTTATGATTAACACTAAACACTTAATGTACTATTATGAATAGAACAGACTTTTTGCGGACACTGGCCGGCAGTGCACTCACTGTTGGCGCATTGGCTGACCAATCATTTGCAGCAGGAGGAACTTCCAATACCCTACCGGCCGAAACCGCTCCTTTCAAACAAACGCCGCTTCCTTACGACTTCGGCGCATTGGAGCCAAGCATCGACAAACTGACGATGGAAATCCACTATGGCAAGCACCATGCGGCATATGTCAAAAATCTCAACGACGCTGTAAAAGGAACCGAATGGGAGAAAAAATCCCTTGAAGATATCATCAAATCAGTGAGCAAAGCGCCTGCTGCCATCCGCAACAACGGCGGGGGGCACTGGAACCACACTTTCTTCTGGGAAGTAATGGGGCCTAAAAAGAGTGCAGCTCCAACCGGTGCCATAGCCGACGCGATCAATGGCCAGTTTGGCTCATTCGATAAGTTCAAAGAAGAATTCGGTAAGGCTGCAACCACCCGTTTCGGTTCGGGCTGGGCGTGGCTTGTTGCCAAAGGCGGAAAACTCGCGGTAGGCTCTACCCCCAACCAGGATAACCCACTAATGGACGTTTCCGATTTTAAAGGAACACCGATCCTTGGCATCGACGTTTGGGAGCACGCCTATTACCTGCATTACCAAAACAAGCGCCCGGATTATATCAAAGCGTTCTGGGATGTGGTGAACTGGGATAAAGTGGCCGAGAATTTGAAAAAAGCTTAATAAATGGCGCGAAGGGCTTCCTTCGTGACTAACTATTCGAAGGCCTCCGGCCGGGCAGTATTGCAAAACGACTTTGCGGTACGGTCCGGCCGGAGGCCTTCATATATTATGTGCAAATCAGGAGATTTGCACCAGCCTACTAGTTACAATACGCCGCAATCACCTTATAAGCTTGCTGATACCCCAGCTCACCCGCTTTGCTTAAATCCAGGCAGCCGTCGTTGATTTCTCCCAGGCTGTTTTTAACAATGCCTCTCAAATAATAGGCTTCCGGATAATCGGAGCGGAGCTTTATCGAACTGGTAAAATCCAGTACCGCCCCCATTTGATCGCCCGATGCAGAACGGATCACCGCGCGTGAGAAATAGGCGTTCGAATAGGTAGGATTGAGTTCTACCGCAGTAGTGAGATCGGACAGGGCTCCTTTTAGTTCCCCTACTTTCGACTTCGCGATCGCGCGTACGTAATAGGCCTCCGCGCGCTCGTTCGTAAGGTTTTCAATCTTTAGGTGCGTCTGTACCTGGTCGCGCAGCTCGTCGAGTTTCTCTTTGTTGATTTTTCCGGTGAATGCATTCTTCTTAGGATCGCCGGTGTAGGCATTCTTCACTTCAATGGCTTTGGTAAGGTCCACAATGGCGCCGCGCGGATCGTTCAGTTTTCCTTTGGCAAATCCGCGACCGTAATAGGCATTATAATTTTCAGGATCGAGCTGAATGGTTTTGTCAAAATCGATAACAGCTCCCTGGAAATCGTCCATTTTATTCTTGGCAAATCCGCGGTTACTGTAATATTCGCTCTCGTTGGGACTTAATTCAATAGCACGAGTGAAATCGGCGGCGGCCCCCTGGTAATCGCCGAGTTCGAGTTTCGCCAGCCCTCTGCCCGCGTAGGCACCCGTACGCTTGGGACTGAGCTCGATCACACGTGTGAAATCGGCGAGACTTCCGGCATATTCCTGCAAGTCCTGTTTGCAATTTCCTCTCGCATACAATGCCGCAAGTTCGTCCGGGTTCAGCGCCAATGCGCGGTCGAGGTCGACCAAAGCATTCCGGTGATTTTTCAATTTGGCATAACTCACACCACGATTATAGTAGGCCTTGGGCTCTTCCGGGTTGAGTTCGATGGATTTGGAATAATCTTCAATGGCTGAGCGGTAGTCCTCCTGCAGGCTTTTGCTCACGCCGCGGCTCTGGTAATAAAGAGCTTCTTTGGGATTCAGCTCGATAGCCTTGTCATAATCCTGCATCGCTCCGCGGTAGTCTTTGAGGTTGGCTTTGGCGAGCCCCCGGTTGAAATAGCTCGGTGCATGGTCGGGATTCATGGAAATTACCGTGGTATAGGCCTGCATTGCACCATTGAAATCACCCGTACCGGCTTTGGTATTACCGTCTTCGAAATATTCGGCAGCTGAACGTTGGGCGGAGGCGGGGCAATAAAAGGCAAGCGCAAGGAGAAATGAAATGCCAGTAAATTGAAGTCTCATGAATGTAAACCTTTTCCTCAAATCGATGTTTTTTAAATAGTGTATAAAAGTATTCAAAATCCGAATCAGCATCAAAAAAAGAAAAGCCCTATTTTTGAATGGTTCGTATCCACATCCAGTCACCAGAACTACACCAGTTATGTCATCAACCACCAAAAAATTGTCGCTCCTTTTGCTCCTGATAATGGCTGGGGCGGCTGTCTATTTTGTGTTTTTCAAATCTCCGGCGCAGGAAGGGAACGTCGTCGCGGAAGCACCCGTCGTACAGGAATCGGTGTATCTGCCGCTCACCGACCTCACAGGAAAGGAAGTGGCGATGGACGAAAACAAAATCGCCTTTGTGAATGTGTGGGCAACCTGGTGCGGGCCTTGCAACATGGAAATGCCCGGCATTCAGACACTTTATAACAAATACAAAGACCACAGCAAAATCGCATTTTACATCATCTCCGATGAAGACGCAGAAACTGTAAACCCGTTCATCGCCCGTAAAGGCTACAACTTGCCGTTTTACCAATATGCCGGCCCTTACCCTTCCCAGCTCGATGGCAATGCAATTCCACGGACGTACATTATATATAAAGGAAAAATCCTCGCACAGGAAGTAGGCGCTTCGCAATGGGACAGGCCGGAAGTGATCGAACTCATCGAGAAGCAACTCGCCGAGATATAAAACTAAAAAGGCGTCACACCAATGCGTGACGCCTTTTATATAAATTTCAGGTTCGTTTATTCAACGATGAAGCTACCTTTCATCAGCGCGTAGTGGCCTGGGAAGCTGCAAATGTAGGTATAAGTGCCTTTTGCAGGAGCTGTGAACTCGATCGTGTCGCTTTCGCCACCGCCTACCAGTTTGGTGTGCGCGATAATGCTCGCCTTCTCAGCAGCAGGGATATAATCTGTTTCTCTTGCAGCAGCAGCTTTTGAACCGAATGCAGCTACATCAGTACCTGGTTTCAACAGAACCCAGTTGTGGCCCATAGCAGCTTTGGCAAGTTTACCTGAGTGAGTCAGCGTAAGTTTCACTTTTTGTCCAGCCTTCACTTTGATCTCTTTCAGGTCGAACTGCATTGCATCACTTCCTTTGATCACGATCGTCTTAGCTTGCTTCACATCGCTTGCTACCTCTTTGGCAGGAGATGTTTTAGCCGAAACAGGGTTCAATGTAACTGCTCCGAAAGCCAAAACCGAGGCAAGAAGCATTACGCCATACTTGGTCCTTTTCATATTCTGAGTATTAGTAAACTTGTGTTGGTTAAGATTAACAGGCGCAAGTTACGACACGTGTGCTGAAAAATGCAATGCATTAACAATTGTTTGAACTTAAAAGAGGATCTTATACTGGTCCCGCACAGCCCTTCCGACGCAAATGACCGATAACACCATCATATAGTGGTTGATATCCACCGGGTCCATCGGCAACGGCAACTTCCCCGACTTGGTCGATAGCGCCAGCAGCATCATCGAAAACAACGTCCATAATGCGCTCTTCTGGCGGTTTGCCAGGCCCACGCAAGAGATGAGCAATGTAACCAGAATGCAAAATGCTTTGATGATCAGCCCCACATATTCGACCCGGAACCAGGTAATGCAGTAAAACAGCAGTGCACCCAGCCCAACCGTGGAATAGAACAGGAAAGAGCCGCTTTCATACCGCATTATGAGGCACCACGAGGCCGTCACGAGGCACAGCGCACCGAGCGTCATTTCCCCCGCTTCGAATATTTCATGAGCCATCCCGAGCCCTTCGACGCCGGCGTAAAACAGCAGATCGGTAAATGCTACGAGTGAAATACTCGTGAAGAAAATGCCCCAAAGCCACCTGATCAGAACGGGCTGCTGCCTGAAATACCGGAAGAAGACAAATAAACTGGTGATCGCCAAAACGAGGTTAGAAAATATATGCGGATTCAGAAATAGGTTCATAAACAGCCATCATGATGTCAAAAAAGCAATTTACAAATTATGCCTACATTTTGCTACTTCGTGCTTTTCGTCCTACTTTTACCGAAAAAACTGATTTACCAACATGAGCGTTTTAGTTAATAAAAACTCCAAGATTATAGTTCAGGGATTTACCGGTTCGGAGGGCTCGTTCCATGCCCAGCAAATGATTGAATACGGTACGAATGTCGTAGGTGGTGTTACGCCTGGCAAAGGTGGGCTTTCTCATTTGGAAAGACCTGTTTTTAATACAGTTGACCTTGCCGTACGCGCTACCGGTGCAGACGTTTCGATCATTTTTGTTCCACCGGCTTTCGCTGCCGACGCGATCATGGAAGCTGCTGATGCTGGTATCGGCGTTATTGTTTGTATTACCGAAGGTATCCCAACCAAGGACATGATGCAGGCGAAAGAGTATATCAAAGGCAAAAACTGCCGCCTGATAGGCCCTAACTGCCCGGGTATCATCACCGCCGAAGAATGTAAAGTAGGTATCATGCCTGGATTTATCTTCAAAAAAGGAACGATCGGTCTGGTTTCTAAATCCGGAACGCTTACTTATGAAGCGGTAGATCAGCTTTCTCGTGCCGGATTAGGCCAAACTACGGCCATCGGTATCGGAGGTGACCCTATCATCGGTACTACTACCAAAGAAGCAGTTGAGCTCCTGATGAACGACGATGAGACTGAGGCGATCGTGATGATCGGTGAAATCGGCGGAAGCATGGAAGCAGATGCTGCTGCATACATCAGATCTACCGGCAACAAGAAGCCTGTTGTAGGGTTCATCGCCGGCCAGACAGCTCCGAAAGGACGCCGCATGGGGCACGCGGGCGCGATCATCGGCGGAGCCGACGATACAGCGGAAGCGAAAATCAGAATTATGAAAGAGTCGGGCATCTTCGTAGCAGAATCACCTGCATTGATCGGCGAAACGATGCTTCTCGCACTTGGAAAGAAATAATCATTGCTCACTGACTTTGATCAAAGGGCTGGGGAAACCCAGCCTTTTTTGTACCAATGAAGTCCATATTTTCGGCTGTTTTTTGGGCTTTTTTTACGGCAGTAACCCTATTGGGCTCACTGGCACAGGGCGCGGCAAAAGTAAACCCGCCGGGTCAGTTCTTCCCGGTTTATAATTACCAGGATGACTGGCTTGTGTATAACGAGCAGTACAAGAATTACGTACCCTTTTCTCAGGGCGTCAATGAAGGCACGCGCTTTGCGAGCCTTTACATTGACCTGGTAAAAAACAGAAGGTATTCCCTCCTCGTTCATTCCGAAAACGAGAGCTATCTGTTCCTTGAAGGCGCATTGCAAAACCGCATCGCAGCTGGCAAATGGCAGGAACTCAGCCTCGACAGCCTTTATCGCCTTTATCACAAAGATGAGCTGTTGCTGACCTTGTACGGCAGCCCCGGTATTGCCGACAAAACGGTGATCATTTGCAACAAAAAAAAGCAAACCGATTCCGAGGCCATCGGGCCCGCACGATCGGGCTTCATCAATATCAAGCCGATTGCTTTCACACCTTTCGGCACATTTGCCGGAATTGCATTGATTATTATCCTGGTATTAAATGCGTGGATCTTCAATCTGAACCCGCTTTCTTTTATCCGTTTAATAAATCCCATTGAGTTTTTCAACAACGACCCGCGCGACCAACTTTCGAAGATTAACAAGCCTTACAGCAATACGGTAATCTTCTTTGTCGCGATCAGTTCGATGATGATGGGCTTTACGGTGATTTATTTATCAATCAATCGGCTCAACCTATTCTCTGTCAGTACGATACTTTCCGACAAAGTAAATACAGCACAAATCCTGGGCGACTTCTGCATCCTGTCGGTAATCTTCTTTTTACTGATCTACGCAAAGTACATTTTTATGGTGCTGGCGGGGAATATGCTCAATCTGGACAAGCAGGTCGACATTATTTTCATCAAAATAGTACAATCCTCCTACCTATTTTATGCACTGGTGTTTCTGGCCATTTTCGGCTTGTACTCCAACCACATCAATTGGCTGGAAGCAAGCAGGCCATACATCCTTCTGCCATTCCTTTTTTTCTATATCGCCCGGTTCGTCGCACTATATGTTGTAGCCAAGCCGGCCGGCTCGTTGATTAATCTCTATTTATTTTCTTACCTTTGTGTCATCGAAATAATCCCGCTCATTGTGAGTATGAAGTTTGCTTTGTAGTCAGGAAACATGAGTTGGGAATAAACTAATGAGGATTATACATGAGTGATACCATCAATTTTGATCAGGACAGGCTTAAAAAAGTAACCAGTCTTTTGGTAAGTCAATCCCGACCAGCAGACGAGAATTCACCTTATTACGAGTTAGCCAGAAAGTATAATATCAAGGTGGACTTCCGGCCTTTCATTCAGGTCGACGGAGTTTCCTACAAAGACTTTCGCAAGCAAAAAGTTAACATCCTGGACCATACGGCCGTCATTTTCACAAGCCGTAACGCCATCGACCATTTCTTCCGTATTTGCAACGAAGGCCGGATTGAAGTACCAGCTACGATGAAATATTTCTGTATTTCAGAGCAAACTGCCAATTACCTTCAGAAATACATCGTAATCCGGAAGAGAAAGATATTTACAGGCACCAAAACCGCTGCTGAGTTGATCGAACTCATGCGCAAACACAAAAAGGAGAAGTTCCTCTATCCTTGCTCAGACGTCAGAAAGAACGACATTCCTGAATTCGCGGATACCGAGGAATTCCACTTCACGGAAGCGACGATGTACCAGACGGTTTCGTCCGACCTGTCCGATCTGGAAGACGTATACTACGATATTATCGCATTTTTCAGCCCGTCGGGGATCAAGTCACTATTTGACAACTTCCCGGACTTCAAGCAGAACAACACCCGCATTGCGGCATTCGGCCCTACCACTGCGAAGGCAGTAGAAGACGCCGGGCTTTTCCTGGACATCCAGGCTCCGCTCCCGAATGCACCTTCGATGACAGGCGCGCTCGACCTGTACATCCGCAAAGCGAACAACGTATAAAAAGCTTTACAAAAAGCACGAAAAGCCCCGGAAAAAATCCGGGGCTTTTTCATGTATATGTCAATTTTTTTAAGCAATATGCGTTATCAATCTAAATCCGAAAGCATATCAGCGTGATCCTTAAATCTATTCCTGCGGCATGACTTTGACCTTTACTCTTCGAAGTACCAGATATATCCGGCCCTTTGCGTTATTGCTTTTCCTACCGCTCTGTGCCATTGCCCAAAAAGACGCGCAGTTCAGTTTGTTCTCGCTGAACCAGCTTTACCTGAACCCGGCTGCGGCGGGCGCCGACGGACTGACCAAGTTCCAACTCACGCACCGGACACAATATGCAGGTTATCAGGGGACTAACATTGATGATGCGGGAGGCGCCCTTTCAACACAACTGTTTTCGTTCAGCATGCCAGTCAAAAACTTCGGCATCGGCTTTTATGCATTGAACGACAAAAGTGGCCCCAGGACAGATCAGGATTTCAAGCTTACTGCTGCATACCATATACCGCTAGGTAGTGGCAAATTAGGAGTAGGCGTTAGTGCGGGCCTATTCCGCCAGGCCATTGACTACGGCAAGCTCCGCGCCCGCGATCCGGATGACCCTTTGATCCAGACCGGTACCATCGCCGAAATCAATCCCGACTTCTCCGTTGGTGCACGTTATGAGAACGAGACATTCTACGCAGGTCTGTCGCTGAACCATTTCTTGAAGCCTAAATATCAGCTCGGCTCCGAAACCGGCACGAATCCACTGCCGCGTACATTGTATTTCAATGCCGGTGTAAATCTCGAACTCGGCTATTTGCTGGATATCCAACCGATCGTCCTGGTCAAATCGGACATTAACACCGTTTCGGTGGAAGGTGGAGCTACACTGACGTACAATAAACGTTACTGGATAGGCGGTACTTACCGACAACAGGACACGTACTTCATCATCATGGGGGGCATTTACCTGCTCGCTGATCAATCTCTGCGACTCTCAGGCGCGTATGATATGGTGGTCGGCGGTAATAAAACAAAGTCACCTTCTTCTTTCGAGGTAATGCTTTCGTACGCCCTGCCTTCGCCTAAATTTGGCAAAAAGGCGCCTATCCGTACGCCGCGGTTCCGTTTTTAATGAATTCGCCTAAACGCTATCGGATATACCATCGGATATAGTAATATTTTATCATCAAATTATTAAAAATCCAAGATTTGGATGTCAAATCAACGCTTTTTGCAAACCTCTTGGTAACTCGTGTGAATCAGTTTGCGAAACTTTGATTTATATTTGTAAAATGTTCGGCTTCCATACCAATTGCATTATTCTTACGTTAAGTCGATAAACACCTGATTTAGTAGTCGATCCGTGAAGATTTCGGCACCGAAATCCAACAGCTCTTATTCTGACAGATGTGCACATTTTGTTTTAATTCAAGTATACTAGATATCATTCGTTGACGTTTTTAGGCTAGCATTTTATTATCAAAATTTACAAAACCACTATGAATGTGAAAGTGTTCTATCGGGATGGAGTCAAAAGCCTGCTTCTGGTAGCCGCATTAATGCTCTTGCAAAGCTGCGGTTTTCTTAAGAGCAAGTTTGGCAAGGGAGGAAAAGAAGAAAGCGGTATTCAAAACGGTGAAATCACTGCTACGGCCCGCAAGGGATTCAAGCAGACAACACCAGCCGGGATGGTCGTGATCCCCTCGGGTTCTTTTGTGATGGGCCAGGCTGACGAAGACATCGCTTCCTCCATGAACAACATGAACCGCCGGGTGACTATCAGTTCATTTTTCATGGATGACACTGAAATCACCAACAACGAGTATCGTCAGTTCGTGAACGCGTTGCTGGTTGACTCCGTATCCGTACTCGGTGAGGAGGAAATCATGGCCAAGTACTACCCTGATACAACCGTTTGGAAAAAAGACTTTGCTTATTCGAACGGAGATCCATTCGTAGAATACTATTATCAGCACCCTGGTTTTGATACCTACCCTGTGGTAGGCGTAAGCTGGATTGCTGCAACTTACTTCTCGAAATGGCGCACCAACCTGCTTCACGATTTCCAAAACAAGGAGGGCCAGTTCAACTCAACGGGTTTCCGTCTGCCGACAGAGGCCGAATGGGAATGGGCTGCAAGAGGTGGACGTGCCGTGGCGAAATATCCCTGGGGTAACCCGTACACCATGAATGCCAAAGGATGCTTTCTGGCAAACTTCAAGCCTCAGCGTGGTAACTACGATGCTGACGGATATCCTTACACCGGCCCTGCAAATGCTTACAACCCTAACGACTTCGGGTTGTACAACATGGCTGGAAACGTAGCGGAATGGACTTCAGATGCCTACACAGACAATGCGACGGCGATTGTATGGGATATGAACCCACAATACAACGACCCTAACGAGCCACGCAAAGTGGTAAAAGGAGGTTCCTGGAAAGATATCGCTTACTACCTGCAGACCGGTACCCGTACCTACGAGTTTGAAACAGAAACCCGTGCATTCATCGGCTTCCGTTGTGTAATGGATAATGTAAACGACCGCGGAGGAGCCCGTGCCCGTCGTCGCTAAAAAACACTTTCAATTTAAAAGAAGCAGCGTTTTTACTCTGCTTCTTTTTTACGATCAGACCGAATCAATCCAACACTTTACTTACTATAATTTTTTCACTGTAACCGATTTCAATTCACATGGCTAAGAGTAGCGGACCTAATTTTTTTTGGGATAAACTAGTACCAACAATATACAGTGCGGGTGCTGCCGTCGTAATTTTAGGAGCTTTGTTCAAAATCCAGCACTGGGACGGAGGTGGCCCGATGCTAACGGCAGGTCTTGGAACCGAGGTTCTGATCTTCTTGCTTTATGCATTGCAAACGCTTACCCAATCGGTTGATAAAGAGCCGGATTGGACCCGTGTGTATCCCGAACTCGCCGACGATTATTCAGGCCCAGCCATTTCAAGAAGCTCAGCCCCGAGCAGTAACATCACCGCCAAACTGGATAATATGCTGGACAATGCGAAAATCTCCCCCGAGATTTTCGACAGCCTCGGCAAAGGTTTTAGAAACTTGTCTGAAACGGTTAGTAAAATCACCGACCTTACCGACGCGACAGTTGCTACAAATGACTACGCGAAAAATGTGAAGACTGCCTCAACCGCAATCAGTGATATGAACAAGTCTTACGGCGTAGCGATCAACGCGATGTCTTCGATGGCCGATGCCACTAAAGACGCGCAGTCATACCGCGATCAATTCCAGCAAATCACTAAGAACATGGGTGCGTTGAACGCCGTATACGAGCTGGAATTGCAAGACACTACCAAACACCTGAAAGCGATGAACGCTTTCTATGGTAACCTGACAGCCGCTATGGAGAACATGGCTGACGCCACGAAGGAGTCGCAAGTGTTCAAGAGCGAAATGGCGAGACTAACCAACAATATCTCTTCATTGAATGGCATTTACGGCAATATGCTGACCGCAATGCGAGGTGGCAATGCGTAACAGCGCCCAGGCGATGACTCTGTGATTTCCCTTTGGGACTCCCCGTCCGGGTTACAGAGTCATTGTTGTTAGTTAAATAATTTGATCACTGAAACTGATTACACAACAATATGGCAGGTGGAAAAGAAACACCCCGTCAAAAGATGATTGGAATGATGTATCTGGTTCTTACGGCAATGCTCGCATTGCAGGTAAGTTCAGCTATCATCGAAAAATTCCTCCTTCTGAACAATTCGTTGAAACTATCCTCTGATGCGGCAGGTAAAATCAATCAAGAAACAGTATTGAAGATCAAGGCCGCCGTCGAGAAATCCGGAAACCGCGCTGCGGACCTAGCGGTCATCAAAGAGGCCGAACAGGTGCGCAAGCTATCTTCGGATATGTCGAACGAACTGAACGCATTGAAAGATGAGATTATCAAAGATGCAGGCTCCGGTTATAACGAAGAAGGAGCGATCAAAAATCCACAGGAAGAAACCAAAGTGGCCGAATTGATGATCGGCGTTCGCAAGAATGGTAAGGCGTATGCATTGAAGCAAAAATTGAACGCCTTCACTGCAGAGCTTAACAAATTTTCTCCCAACAAATTTAAAAATCTGGCCCAGGATGGTCGTGAAGACGATCTTGCAAAAAACAACAAAGACCAGCGCAACAAAGACTTTGCAGAGCTTAACTTCGAATCTACCCCCGTTGCTGCTGCGTTGGCCGTGTTGAGCCAAAAGCAAACCGACATCCGCCGTATGGAAGGTGAGGTGTTGAATTACCTGGCCAGCAAAGTAGGTGCTGCGGATATCAAATTCGACCGCATACTGGCAATGGTAAGTGCCGACGCGAAAACCGTAGTAGCGGGTACCAAATTCAAAGGACAAATGTTCATCGCGGCTTCCGCTTCCGGTATCACCCCGCGTATGAGCTTGAATGGATCGCCTGTTAAAGTTGAAAACGGTGTGGGTATCATCGAATTTACAGCACAAGGTGGTGGATACAATGCGGAAGGTCTTGCTAAAAGAGAGCTTCGCGGACAGATCACGATCCCTACCCCATCCGGCAAAGACACTACTTACACAATGACTCAGGAATACTTCGTAGTTAAGCCTTCCTACCAGATCGAAACGGGAACATTGCCTCCATTGTATTTGGGCTGTGCCAACAAGCTGAGCATCCAAAGCCCTGCACTCGGGCCACTTTGGGCACCCAACTTTTCGACGGATGGTGGAGAAATCATTCCTAGCGGTCAAAAAGGTAAATTCACAATTGTTCCTAACAAAGCAAGCCTGAATATTACGGTAAGCAATGCTGGTAACGTGTTAGGCTCTGAGCCTTTCCGCGTGAACCGTGTTCCCAAGCCTTCTTTGGAAATACGTGTAAACGGTGCCGCATTTGACGAACGTCGTGGCGCCCCTGCTTCCGGTACCAGAAGCATTCAGGTAATAGCGGTTCCCGACGAGAGCTTCAAAAACTTCTCGCCAGAGGACGCCAAATTCCGTGTGTCGCAAGTTGAAATCTCCCTGGCCCGTGGTGCAAGAAGAATCAATGGCGTAACATTGAATGGCGGAGGCGGCTCAATTTCCTCTTTGGCATCGCAAGCGCAGCCTGGCGACCGTTATGTGATCTCGATCCTGAAAGTAGAGCGTCAGAATTTTAAAGGTGCTGTGAGCGAGGTAGAAATGGGTAACCAAACTCGTACTGTACCGCTATACTAATCCACCGCATTTAGTCGTTGATTGGACAATACAACTTTATGTATGATATGAGAAGAATGAACGGAAAAACGATTGCATGGTCTTTGCTGTCGCTGTCTCTTGCAAGTACTGCCGCATTTGCGCAGGAGAAAGAGGATTCGACTGCGAATCAGTTCTCGTCGCGCCCCATCGCCGATGGCGACGTGATGATGAAAAGAACGCTCTGGAGACGGGTCGATTTGAAAGAAAAGCAGAACATTTCCATGTTCTCTAAAAACAATGAGATCACACGCTACTTGTTGGATGCGGCGAAAGCAGGGTTGATCGATGCTTATACAAACGACTCCTGCGCAACTAAAATCACGGGTGACGAACTTCACAAACGTGTTTTAATCCCTAACCAGACTGCCGGTCTTTCGGCCGAGGAAATCGCGGCAGGTTTCGGAGAACCCGCCAAAGCAGACGGTTGGGATACGAAAGCCAAAACAGACCCTAGCAAACAAGCCGCTAACGCCGACGATGGCTGGGGTGCCAAAAAGGATACAAAAAAAGAAGCTGAGCCGGTAGACGACGGTTGGGGACCTCCTAAGAAAAAGTCATCCAAAAAAGGCGCTAAAACTGAGGTTGCCAAGGAAGAACCAAAAGTGGAAGCTCCAAAGCCGGATACCACTTCTTTCGAAACTCAGCAAGTTGCTGCGTCAGAAGAAGAATATTTCCCCGATCAGTTGAGTATCCTGGAAGTGAAGGAAGACTGGATTTTCGACAAGAAACGTTCACGCCTGTATACCGACATCCAAACGCTGACGATCGTTCTCCCTGCTGACCAGACTGCAACAGGACTTGAATTGCCAGTAGCCTCTTTCCGTTGGAAAGATGTTGAAAGACTTTTCAGAAGCGATCCTAAGAAATATATCTGGTATAATACCCACAATACCGCCCAAAACAAGAACCTGGCAGATGCCTTCGACCTTCGTTTGTTCTATGGACGGATTACCAAGTTCTCTAACGCCAACGATAAGGCATTCCTCGACATCTACAATGGAGAAAAAGAGGCCCTGATCAAATCCCTAAACTATGAGCAGGAGCTGATGGAACTGGAACACGGTCTTTGGGAATACTAAGAATAACAGATATCAAAATACGAAAGAGCTTCCACTTGGAAGCTCTTTTTGTTTGTGCTATATCGCCGCACGACAGCTCATGCGCTTTCATCTCGCTTATGCCGTTCACCTTTCAAAAGCCTTTCATGGCAATAAAAAAGGTCAGCTATAACGGGATTATCCGTTCCAACTGACCTTTCTTATTAATTGATAGATTTCTCGTTAACGTGCTGAATTGATTATTTTCTTTTCAGGTTCAATTTCAATTTGGTCGCCATTCTCACTTGTGTATCCGTCAACCCGAGTGCTGCGATTGTTTTGTTGTAATCTTTCAGTGTTTCAGCATTTAAACGTCCTCCTGCGTTTACGACACTCCCCGGAACAATGACGATTCGAATATCCTGGAAAGTTCTTTTAGGAGCCTCGTCCTGATCTTCACTCCAGTTGGTAGGCAACAACTCAACAAAAAATGTCTTATTCTGAACAGCATGCACAAAGGTATACGAGCTATACTTGTTGCCAGCGAAAAGGACGAGGCCAGGCATCGGCCAGTAAACATTTTGAGATTTCAGGTAGACCAATACAACAGATTTGCTCAAAGCCGAATCTTCTTCGGCAGTAAGATTGTCCTGACCTATTATAAACCCGCCCGTACTGTCTGTATCGACCTGACCCGTTGAAAGGATTATTGCCGAACTGCCGGCTCCGTCTTCTCCATCCTTACCTGCAGGTCCAGCCGGCCCAGCCGGCCCCTGGGGTCCCGTCGCACCTGCCGGACCGACAGCTCCGTCGTCCCCCTTGCAACTTACCATAGCGATCATCAACACCACAGAGGCGAATAGTAATAATTTTTTGAGCATAACTGTTAAAGTTTAGAAAGTGATTAATTGAAAAACTGTATGAGTCAATACGCAGACGAAGCCTGTTCTGACGAGGACAGAGGCGTATAACGCATAAATTATATAAAAAAATTAACTATTCCTTTTGGGCATCCAAAGAATCAATTTGTGCTTCCAGTGTACGGTAGTGTGTAAACTCACGCAACATTGCCACATTACCATCCGGAAGTTTCATTTCAACTGACCAGTTCATAGAGGCGGCCAACTGAAAGATCATGAGTTGTACCTGATTACCGGCAATGCGAGGCAAGTCACTTTCCATCGCTTTGTCGTTCATTGTTTGCTTGGCTTCATTCAAAATGGCTGTATAATCGTCGCTGTGAAAACGATTGAGCCAGCCTTGCTCGATGTCATAAAACTTGTAATCAGTATCAATAGAAAGGATTTCCGGAGCGGGGAAGAAATCAATTACCAATTTGCGCTCACCATCGGGTCGGTGGAATTTCATTTTGCTAAAATCATATCCCACCAGCACTTTGGCCTTCGCGATAATCAAGGCTTTCTTTTTATCATTAATGAGATTCCAAATGTTTTTGTCATTCTGGTAATTATAAATCTCCGTAAAATAGCCTTCGGCCATTACTACTTTAAATACCTTCTCGATACGTTCGATCAATACGGAAGCTTCCTGTGTAGACACATATTTCTTCGACTTCCTGCCCTGCAACCAGGTATTGAGTGCAGCTCCGGCCAGGCCACCGGCAATGAGGGTAATGATCAAAAAAAATAGTGTAGTGGAGTCCATATCTCTATTTTTGTACCGATTAAAATTCAAATAAAAACGGCACAATGCCAAATAGCCCACAGAAATATCTGGTAACCGTAGCGGGACCCACAGCGGTAGGAAAGACAGCACTGGCGATCAGGCTTGCGCGGGACCTCGGTACTGAAATCATATCCGCCGACTCGCGTCAGTTCTTCCGCGAACTGAGTATTGGCACAGCAAAGCCTACGCCCGAAGAATTGATGCAGGCGAAGCACCATTTTGTCGATTCTCATTCTATTTCGGAAGCATACAGTGCAGGAGATTTCGAACGCGATGCATTAGCCCTTCTCGAAGTGCTTTTCCGGGATTATGATATAGTGGTTATGACAGGCGGCTCGGGCTTTTATGTCAAAGCAGTACTGGAAGGCCTCGACGACCTGCCCGCCCCTCTCCCGGGGCTACGGGAATCGCTTATGCAGAAGCTGAACGATAACGGGCTTTCCACGCTGCAAGAGGAAATCCGCCGGATCGACCCCGATTTCGCCGCCACCACAGAGCTAGCCAATCCTCAGCGCGTCGTTCGCGCACTGGAGGTGTTTTATACCTCCGGCACGCCTATCAGTCAATTTAAACTAAATAATACCCGAAACAGGCCATTTTTACCTGTTAATATCGCTTTGGACCGCGACCGGACTGAACTCTATCAGAGAATCGACCAACGAATGGACGTAATGCTGCAAGAGGGACTAATGGAAGAAGCAAAAAGTGTGATCGCATATCGTGAACACCACGCGCTCAAAACTGTCGGATACCGTGAAGTTTACAGCTATCTGGATGGCGAGTATGATGAAAAGGAAATGGTGCGCCTTTTAAAGCAGAACTCACGAAGATATGCCAAACGACAGCTTACGTGGTTCAGACATCAGGGGAATTTCGAGTGGTTTCACCCCGACAAATACGACCGCATTCTGGAATATGTGCGGCAACAGACAGGTTTGCAATAGGCATTTGACGGAGCCGATGCTCCGTCAAATGAAGAAGTCTTAATCTTCCAGCTCGCGGTAAGCAAGAATGCCTCCCAGTACGTTGCGTACATTAGAGAAACCCTGCGATTCCAGGTAGCGTGCCGCTTTACCGCTACGAGCACCCGAACGGCAGTGAATGATGATTTCCTCATCCTTCAACGGCTCCAGCTCATCCAGGTGATCGGGCAGTTCGCCAAGAGGGATCAGTATCGCGCCGAGGTTATCCTCTTCGTATTCGTGCTCTTCGCGAACGTCGTAAAAGTGCAAATCTTCGCCCTTTTCAAGACGCTCCTTCAATTCTTCAACGGTAATATCCATATTTTCAAAATTTGTGACGACTGGGTCTATTGAGAGATTAACATTTTTTGTACGAAAGAACGTTTCCCATCGGTAGCCTTAAAGATATAAATACCCTGACTCAGATGGTTAACAAGTGCTGATTGTTGATCGCGCGCAGGCACCAGAGAATGTACCAGCTTTCCACCAGTGCTGTAAATTTCGATCTTTTTGAGCGATTTGCTATCCCAGCTCACCTCGCCCCTAGCCGGGTTGGGATAAAAAATAGCATTGATTTGATCGGCTGGCTCATTGCCTGTAATAATTCCCTGCGCCTTTTTGCCCAGGTATGGCCGGATCATGATCGAGCCTTTCAGCGATGTCTCCTTCGCCCATTCAGTTCCCAGATTATAATACACTACATTCCTGCCCAAAAGCGAATTCCGGTCGAAACCTACCGTCACCGGCTGATCGTTTATCTGCAACCAGCCTACATAAAAAGTATCCGATACAGCGATCGGAGTCGCGAATGCATAGTCGATGAAACCATCACGCACAGCCGGGTAGCGTACCGCAACCGACCGCTGGGCGATCACTTGATCCGGCTTGCCGCCTTTGCTGCTATAAATTTGAATCGTGAAGCCCTGTCCTGAAATATCCTTGTTGAATGAAACCATCGACATCCGTACCCCGCCGATCGTATCTGCCTTGGCAAGCACATATTGCACAGCAACACGTCCGAGTTTCTGATTCACCTGCACCCCGTATTCGGCACTACCATCGTCGTAGGCGAAGTAATCTGTCAATGCGGCTTTTGCGGTGATGGTGTCATTCGTTTTGAGGTTCGCCCCGGGAATCGTGTCGGTTGTGGCGATAAAGAATTTACTGATCAAATGCAGGCTGTCGATCTGAGCGGCTGGGTTAACGGGGGCTATTTTAGCCCGCAACACCTGCGACTTCAATGACTCAACAACAATCGAGCGCTGCACATTGCGGACGAACTCCGTCCCGCGCTGCGCGTCCGTGAGCGTGTAGGTGCTCGTGAGGACGTTGAAGTTGTTGAAATGATTGACAATATCGGTTTTGACAGAATCCGCCGTTGCTGCCGCCGGGTTGATGCGATATTGACGCAGGGGCATCGCCGTGTATTTTTTCAGGATATTCGAGACTGCCTTTCGCATGGCCACATCGAAAAGGTACGGCTGTTTGACCGACCGTTTTGAATTCAAATAGACATAATCCAGATGCCAGGTGTCATAAGGACCTGAGCTCCGGCCGTAAGAGCGGAACCGGAACCGGAACGCATCATGCAGATAGCTCGCATCTTTAATAGCCACAAATTGCTGGTGAAACAGCGTATCCACCTCATACCCGAGCTGCCGCCAGACGGACACCCATTCACCTGCTTTGCTGAAAAATTCCAACTGCAAAAAGTCGCTGGAATCAGGCAGCTCCCCCAGACCTTTCGCTGCCCAGTAAAAACTGAGGTAAACGGAATCGGCGGCGACTTTGCCATTGAGATTAACCGGCTGAGAAGTTAGCGTGTCGGTATACCCTTGAACTAACGGGTTCACAAGATTATAAGGTATACCATTGGCATTCAAACCGTCGAATGTAGCCACATTGACCGACGGGTGCGAGCTGGTGAGCGTGTTATTGATATAAACCCCGCTACCCGGCATCCAGTATTTGCTATTGGGCGCCAAGGTTTTGGTAGTCGAAAAATCATCGAAAAAAGGCAGGTTCAATGAAGCCTGCGTACGGAGGTTCTGCGCCTCCGGCTCATCGTCTCCATGGCTGTACCGGGCCTGATCGATCGGCACGATGCGTAATTGCGCGCGCGCAACCTGGCTCTGCGCCATGGCCAGCACACAAACCCAAATAAAAATCCTGTGTGTGAAGAATTTTCTACTGCTCCGGTTGATTCTCATTATCCGTCGATTCAGCCGCCTGCGGCGTGACCCACAAGTCGATTACGTCCCCTATTCTTACCTTATTGCCCGCATCGGGGTTCTGCCGCACAATCGAGCCGGCCGCCTGGCCTTCCTCGGCTGGCACTTCCATTACCTGTCCCACTTTCAACCCTGCCCCCACGATCGCTATTTTCGCTTCATCCAATGGCATTCCAATCACAGACGGTGCTTCAAACTGTGCCGTACCCAGCCCTTCACCCAATTCCAGGTCGATTTTTGAACCCTTTGCAATCGGCTGACCCGGCAGGATTTCCTTGCCGTTATACATCTGCCTCAAAACCGCATTCTGCGCCATATCAGGCACATAAGAGATATTTCCTTCTTCCAGTCCCACACTTTTCAGCAACATCTGTGCGCTGCGGTGCGTCATATCCGTCAGCTTCGGCATTTTGATCAGTGGCGCGGTGCGGGAAACTACCGTTACATAGATTTTCCGGCCTTCTTTCACCTTCGACCCCGGCAATGGATATTGAGAAATGATGGTCAATGGCGGTACGTTGGTCACAAAAGTACAGTCGACCTCATAGCGCAGGTCACGGTCACCGAGAAAATCGTCCAGATCCGCTACGCTCTTCTTTTTCAGGTCCGGCACGGTAATGGCTTCACCATGATTGGTTGTAAAAGGGAGGTAAACGAAGAAAAACCCCAGAAAGAGGACCAAAAGCAGCGAGACAATGATTCCGATGTGTATAAAAAGATCAGTTCTGGATTGTGTACTTATTTTGGCCATGAATGTATTGAATGGGCTTTTGGTATTATAAACGGGTAAAAATAAACGTAATATTCCAAGATGCCAATATGCTAAACTGCATACGAACCGAGAATTCTCTTGATGTATTTACCCAGAATATCAAATTCGAGGTTCACCGTGTCTCCCGCTTTTAACGAATGGAAATTGGTAAAGTTATAGGTGTAAGGAATAATCGCAACCCGGAATGTATTTTCTCCGGAATTAAAAACCGTGAGACTCACACCGTTAATGCAAATCGATCCCTTTTCGACAGTAATATTGCCGGTAGAAGCATCATACTCAAAGTCAAACAGCCAGCTTCCGTCGCGCTCCTGCACCTGCGTACACGTCGCAGTCTGGTCCACGTGCCCCTGTACGATATGACCGTCGAAACGGCCGTTGGCAGGCATACAGCGTTCAAGGTTTACTTTGCTGCCCGGCGTGAGGTTACCCAGATTGGTCTTCAAAAGTGTTTCTTCGATGGCGGTTACTTTGTATTGGTCGCCGTCCGTTGCCACCACCGTGAGGCAAACCCCGTTATGACTTACGCTCTGATCTATTTTAAACTCGTTGGCAATGACTGATCGGAAAGTGAAAGTTTTGTTAGTCCCTTCCGTGTCGACATTCACCACTTCCGCGATGGCTTCTACGATTCCTGTGAACATTTTAATATCGGATTATAATGCAAAGTTACAATTTCCTAACTGCTCTCCTACCGCACAAAATTCCCGCGCGTACCATTATTCGTGCCCAACTGCTTTTCAATTAGGCTTTCTTTGCGAACTTTGCGGGAAAATAAGCATTGCTTTAATGAAAAAAGTCCTATTTATCGATCGCGACGGTACGATCATTGTTGAGCCTCCTACCGATTTTCAGGTAGATTCCCTGGAAAAGCTCGAATTCCTACCCAAAGCCATTTCTGCATTACGCAAAATCGCGGATGAAACCGACTATGAGCTGGTCATGGTGACCAACCAGGACGGCCTGGGCACCGACTCTTTCCCCGAAAACACTTTCTGGCCCGCTCAGAACAAGATGGTCAAAACCCTGGAAGGTGAAGACGTCCGTTTCGCGAATGTGCATATCGACCGCAGCTTTCCGGAAGATAATCTTCCTACCCGTAAACCGGGCATCGGAATGCTCACTGCTTATTTCTCAAATGAATATGATCTGGCCAACAGCTACGTGATAGGGGATCGACTGACCGACGTGCAACTGGCCGTGAACCTGGGCGCGAAAGCCATCCTTTTCCGTTCGGAACTGCCGGAAGAAGGTATTACCGACCAGATGAACGAAACCACCGCATTGGTTACCAGCGACTGGGACGCTATTTACGAGCATTTGAAACTGCCTTCCCGCAAAGCATTTGTGGAAAGAAATACAAAGGAAACACAGATCAAGGTGGAGCTGAACCTAGACGGAAGCGGCCGTTCCGACATTCATACAGGCCTCGGCTTTTTCGACCACATGCTCGACCAGCTTGCCCGCCATTCAGGCGCCGATTTGTCGATCCACGTAGAAGGCGACTTGCACATCGATGAGCACCATACCATTGAAGATACTGCGCTCGCATTGGGCGAAGCTTACCGTCAGGCGATTGGTGACAAACGCGGAATCAGCCGCTATGGCTTCCTTTTACCAATGGACGAAGCATTGGCACAGGTAGCGATCGATTTCTCCGGCCGCCCATGGATCGTTTGGGATGCCGAGTTCAAAAGAGAAAAAATCGGGGAGATGCCGACGGAGATGTTTTTCCACTTCTTCAAGTCATTTTCAGATACTTCACTATCGAACCTGAATATCAAAGTGGAAGGCGACAATGAGCACCACAAGATCGAGTCGATTTTCAAAGCATTTGCCAAGGCGATCAAAATGGCGGTAAAACGCGACCTTAAAGCGCTGGATTTCATGCCTTCGACCAAAGGGGTACTTTAATTTTTTGTTGAACAGCGAGTCTATATAGCATTTTTTAGCTATTTTTGCTCATCCTACATTGCATTATAATCGAGTACAACTATGATGATGACCATTGTTATGATTGCGTTTTATGTAGTTCTACTGACCTCAGCGTTCCTGGTTGGGCGTTGGTTGGAGAACAATGAAAGGCAATGGAAAGCGAATAAATAAGGGTTGTTAATACGACCCTTTTTTTGTTTATTTTAATCCGAGCTCTAACAAAAATTCATTCCCAGATTACACTAAAAAGTGCCATACTGAACGTTTTAGTGGCGTTAAGTGTTATTTTGGTTCTCAAAAAACTATTTTCCCGTGTTCAGAACACTTTGTCTCATACTGCTTACGGCCTTTCTCATCTGTAAAGCCACAGATGTTGCCAGTCTGCTGCTGGCCAAGGAAAAGGCATCTGTGGTTTGTGATTCAGGAACCTGCGACAACGAGGAAAAAACAGAGGTCGAAAAGCTGAACGACGACCAGGTCCTGACTTCACATAACGTCCATTTTGACCGTTCGGTGACACTTATCCCGGTCAAAAGCTCATTCTTCTATACTGCGAATTTCGATAACGAGATTTACCGCAATCTGCTCTCTCCGCCTCCGGAGTTAATCTGATTTCTTTCATCCAAACTTTTTAGGGTTCATTGCCATCGCGACGTGATGTTGTATTTCCGCGTCTCTACGGGCATGTTCCTCTTATTATTCATTCCATTATTCTAATCAAGAAATCATGATAAGGGCTTATAATCAGTTATTTGAAAACAATAAGAAGTGGGCAGAAGAAACAACTAAGGAAAATCCTGATTTCTTCTCCAACCTGGCGAAAGGACAATCCCCGAAATTCCTATGGATTGGTTGCTCCGACAGCCGCGTACCCGCCAACCAGCTTACCGGCACCCAGCCCGGCGACATTTTCGTGCACCGTAACATCGCCAACATGGTGATCCACACGGACATCAGCATGCTCAGCGTACTCGACTATTCGGTGAACGTACTCGACGTGGAGCATATCCTCGTATGCGGTCATTACGGCTGCGGCGGGGTTATCACCGCAATGGGCAACAAGCAGGTAGGTCTGATCGACAACTGGTTGCGCCACATCAAAGACGTGTACCGCCTGCACGCACAGGAACTGAATGCCATTGAAGACCCGAAAGAACGGGCCGATCGTTTCGTTGAGGTCAACGTACAGGAGCAAGTACGCGACCTTGCCAAAACAACCATCGTACAAACCGCCTGGGCGAATGGTAAAAGGCTGCAACTGCACGGCATGGTGTACGATATCAGCAATGGCATTCTGAAAGATCTGGACGTAACCATCGATGCCAGCAACTTTGCCGACGACGTATACCGTCTCGAAATACCGCAGCTTGTCTGACTAGCGGTTCTGCATTCCGAGTAGTCCAATTTTTGATCCTTATTGAATCAATCGTATGTCATTGAATAATAAAAGTTTGTTCGCCAATATCAAATACGATTTACCTGCCGGGCTTGTCGTATCCCTGGTAGCGCTGCCGTTATGCCTCGGTATTGCGCTAGCCTCGACCGGGCGCTCCGATCTTCTTTTTTCGGGTGTTATTGCCGGTATTGTAGGCGGAATCGTAGTAGGCTCGCTGAGCGGCTCCTCCCTGGGTGTGGCAGGTCCGGCAGCGGGTCTGGTTGTGATTGTACTCAACGCGCTCGATACTCTGGGGAGCTTCGAGGCATTTTTGCTTGCGGTAGTGCTTGCGGGTGCTCTGCAAATAATCGCCGGTTTCCTCAAAGCCGGTATTATCGGTTACTATTTCCCTTCGTCGGTGATCAAGGGAATGCTTGCAGCCATTGGTATTACGCTTATTTTAAAGGAGATACCGCACGCATTCGGCTACGACGCCGATTTCATGGGGGACGAAGCCTTTGCACAGAAGGACGGCCGCAATACCTTCACGGAGGTTTGGTATTCATTCAGATATAACAGCACGGGAGCAATCATCATTTCAGCAATTTCGCTCGCGATGCTGATCCTGTTCGATAAGCCGTTCATGAAGCGCATTCAGCTTTTCCGGTATATTCCGGGTGCTTTATTCGTCGTCATGACAGGGGTGATCCTGAACCTCGTATTTGGTTCGGTAGCACCGCAATGGGTACTGAGCGGCGAGCATATGGTGCAGCTTCCGGTTGCTTCGAGTGCCCAGGAGTTTTTTAGTTTCTTTAAAACACCTGATTTCTCCGCATTCAGCAAGCCTGAGGTTTACACCGTGGCATTGACGTTGGCTATCGTTGCGAGCCTTGAGACGCTGCTTTCCGTGGAAGCGACCGACCGCCTCGACCCATTCAAGCGTACCACGCCTACCAACCGCGAGTTGATCGCACAAGGTACAGGTAACATGGTTTCAGGCTTGCTGGGCGGGTTGCCGGTAACGCAGGTAATCGTCCGCAGCTCCGCCAACATCGATTCGGGTGGCAGAACGAGACTGAGTACCATCATTCACGGTACGATCCTCCTTATTTCGGCAGTTTTTATTGCAAAATACCTCAACTACATCCCACTCGCATCGTTGGCGGCAATATTGCTGATGGTCGGTTATAAACTGGCCAAATTTGAACTGTTTAAAGGAATGTACAAGCTTGGTCTGGAACAATTCATTCCATTTGTAGTGACGATTATTGCAATTCTGAGCACCGATTTGCTTAAAGGTATCGGAATAGGAATGGTAGTGGCGATCTATTTCATCCTGAAAAAGAACCACAAACATTCTTACCACTATATCAAAGAAGAGCACCGCGACGGCGATCTGATTACGCTTTTGCTTTCTGAGGAAGTCACGTTCCTCAACAAGGGAAGCATCAGCGCCACGCTGGATAATCTGCCTGATGGCGCTACCGTGGTGATCGACGGCTCCAAATCAATGAATATCGACTACGACGTTCTCGAAATCATTCAGGACTTCAAAAAACACCAGGCGCCGCTGCGCAATATTGTCGTGGAAACACGTGGTATCGGCGAAGTGGAAGCTGTGGGAGCTCATTAGCATAACCTGTTTCATAATGAAGGCCCGCCTCCCTACGGAAGCGGGCCTTTCTGTTTGTAATAAGTTGACAAGCAGATTAACTTAATTCTTTTGCTTCAACCGCTGGATCAGCATGTCGTTGAATGTACGTTCAGCTTTATACAATTCGATCACCTGACTGGCTGTAATTACTTTCAAAAACCTGTTTTGGTATTCCTTTTCGAGGTCTAGCTCCTTTTGGCGGAGTTCCTGTACCTCTTTGAGGTTATTCAGCACCGATTCGTCGTTTTGGCCTTCAGCTTTTTTGTCATTAATAATTTTTCGTTGCGAACGGTGTATTTCACGCCTCTTTTGCGAGTACTCATTATACATCGGCCAGAAATCGGTGGACTGTTCCGGCGTCAGGTTAAGGCGATTCGTGATGATCGCTACCTTGGCGTCCTGGATCTTCTTTATTTCTTCTTCGGAACGGCGCTGGGCCTGGGCCGCCGTAGACGCAACCCCGATGAATAGGAGTAAAAGAGCAAAAGTGTTCCGATACCGTTTCAATTCAATTTGTAAATTCATTTCGATTGTTCGTTATGGTCAAATCTTCTCTTGGCCAACCATAGCTTCCTCCAACTGCTGGCGAAGAATATCGTCTTCCAGGCCGTCCAGGTAATTCAGCACGGTCGAATCGGATTCGAATGCTTTCTGGACCACCTTGTGCTCGCTTAAATCGTAATAACTGATGTCCTGGTCTTCCAGGTAACTGATGATAGAGGCGTTACTGATATCGCTCAAAGGCTCCTGGCCCAGCGATCCCTGGCGTTCTGGTACCGTCACCCACACGAGTACGAGAATCAATGCTGACGCTGCCGCCAATCCGAGGGAGCGTTGCCACGACCAGCTAACGAGGGGTTTACGGACGGGCTCCGCGGGGATCCGCCCCTGGATCATTTGCGGCAGCTTGTCAAAATAACCTTCCGGCACGGAAAAGGGCGTTTCCCTTTTCAGATCATCCAGCCGTATACGTTTTTTGTCCATGATTATTTATATTTCCTGTCTTGTGAAGGTTTGACCAATGTGAATGCAAATAGTTTAATCTGTCTCGTTCAAAAAATCCTCAATTTTTTTGGAAGCCCAATGATATGAGGCTTTTAGCGCCCCTACCGATGTTCCCGTGATTTCCGAGATCTCTTCATAGGGTAAATCTTCAAAATATTTCAGGTTAAATACCAAACGCTGCTTTTCTGGTAATTTTAATAATGCCTTCTGCAATTTCAACTGAATGGCATCGCCGCTTACGTCGGGGTCGGCTTCCAGTTTTTCGCTCAGTTCATTTTCTACATCGTAAATCGGGATAAAATATTTCCGCCGCTTTTTATTGAGAAAGTTAATGGCTTCGTTGCTCGCGATGCGGTACAGCCAGGTATACAGCTTGGCATCGCCGCGGAAGTTTTCCAGCGCACTCCATGCTTTGATAAAAACATCCTGGGTAATGTCATTGGCATCATCATGATCGACCACCATCTTCCTTACCAGCCAATATACTTTTTGCTGGTACTTCCGCACCAGCTGATTGAAAGCGTTCCTCCGCGTTTCGGGATTTTCAAATAGGGATAGTAATTCTTCGTCGGACATTTAATCAGTATTAACCTGATCGTTTTTTACAGGGGAAATCCGCGTGACCAATAATTGTACCGGAGCCCGAAGTCAACGCCGATCAATAATAGTTTATTTTTTTGTGCAGGACAAATAAAAGAGCTCTGAGAATGCAAAAATGGCATTTTGCACTCCCAGAGCTCAATTTGATCTAATCTATTGATTAATCTGATTTGATGAATATTCAGATTTGATCAATCTTATCTATTCTCTAATCAATTCCCGTCGACTTAAGTCGACGGCAAGGCGATGCATTCTTTTTGTGAGATGTCTTGATGACATTCGGCACTCAATAATGCAACATGCTTTTTAATCCGATTCCGTCGACTTGAGTCGACGAGAAAAGCGATGCATTTTTTTGCAGGATGACACGATGCGATCCGGCACAATGACAATGCAGGATGTTATTTTCTTGCGATCGCGCGTTTGGCGGCTTCAACGATGTGTTTCGCGTCGAGACCGTATTTTTGGAGCAATTGCGCTGGCGTACCGCTTTCTCCGAAGCTGTCGTTTACAGCTACGTATTCCTGCGGAACGAGTTTGTTTTTAACCAAAACCTGCGCCACGCTGTCACCCAAACCACCAATGCGGTTGTGCTCCTCAGCTGTCACCACGCAACCTGTTTTCTCAACCGATTTCAGGATCGCTTCTTCATCCAGCGGCTTAATGGTGTGAATATTGATGATCTCCGCATTAATACCCTCCGCTTCAAGGATTTCGCCAGCCTGAATCGCTTCCCATACCATGTGCCCGGTAGCGATGATACTCACGTCGGTACCTTCGTTTACCATCCATGCCTTACCGATTTCGAATTTCTGGTCGGCATCGGTGAAAACAGGGATTACCGGACGACCAAAACGCAGATAAACTGGTCCGTCATGGTCGGCAATCGCGATGGTAGCCGCTTTGGTCTGGTTGTAATCGCAAGGGTTGATAACGGTCATGCCCGGAAGCATTTTCATCATACCGATATCTTCGAGGATCTGGTGGGTAGCACCGTCTTCACCCAAAGTAAGACCTGCGTGCGAAGCACAGATTTTCACATTTTTACCTGAATAAGCTACGCTCTGACGGATCTGGTCGTACACACGGCCTGTCGCGAAGTTGGCGAAAGTAGTAGCAAAAGGGATTTTGCCTCCGATAGTCAAACCGGCGGAAACACCGATCATGTTAGCCTCGGAAATACCGCATTGGATAAAACGTTCAGGGTTTTCTTTGATGAACGGTTCAAGTTTCAAAGAACCAACGAGGTCGGCGCAGAGCGCTACGACGTTGGGATTTTGCTGCCCCAGCACGTGCATTCCGGCACCAAAGCCCGAACGCGTATCTTTCTTCTCAGTGAAGGTGTATTTTTTCATTTTGGATATGTCTGTTTTGTGAAACCGCACGCATTAATGTGCTGGTCCGGATATTAATAATCTCCCAAAGTTTCGTCAAGCTGAGCCAGTGCCGCCGCCAATTGCTCGTCGTTAGGCGCTACACCGTGCCATTTGTGGCTGCCCATCATGAAGTCGACGCCGTAGCCCATGCCGGTGTGGAGCAACACCATGATCGGTCTGCCATGTCCCAAACGGCCTTTGGCTTCGTACAGGCCTTTCGTCACTGCCGCCATGTCGTTTCCTTCTTCGATAGAGATCACTTCCCATCCGAATGCTTCATATTTGGCACCCAGATCACGGTTGTTCATTACCTTGACAGTCGGGCCATCGATTTGCTGGCCGTTCAGGTCAATGAATGCGATCAGGTTATCCACCTGGTGGTGCGGCGCAAAAGTAGCGGCTTCCCAAACCTGACCTTCCTGCTGCTCGCCGTCGCCCATCAGTACATATACGATTCCTTTGTCGTTATTCAATTTCTTAGCTGTTGCCGCGCCCAGTGCTACCGACAATCCCTGGCCCAGCGAACCCGACGCGATACGGATACCTTCGAGGTGCTCATGCGTGGTAGGGTGTCCCTGCAGACGGGAATCCAGCTTGCGGAAAGTAGCCAGTTCCGATACGGGGAAATACCCTCTGCGCGCCAACACGCTGTACCATACCGGGGAAATGTGGCCGTTCGAAAGGAAGAAAAGGTCTTCGTCCTTGCCATCCATGTCGAATACAACCTTTCCATCGTTTTCTTTAAGCTTCATACGCTCAAAGTACAATGCTACCAACAATTCGGTGCAACCCAGCGACCCGCCAGGGTGTCCCGACTGACAACCATGTACCATTCGTACGATGTCCCTGCGAACCTGGGATGCTACTTTTTCTAATTGTTCAATTTCCATTTTCATTTATTTTCTATTGGACTGTCCTTAATCGGGTTACCCGAGTGCGGGACGATTTAGGCGGCGTAAATGTCCTGCTATTCGGAATGGTAAAATGACTGATTATTATTCAGTTTTTCCAAGAATTTGATCAGTGTGTTTCGACGATTCCACTTTGGAAATAATCTCTTCAATGATCCCTTTTTTGTTGATGACGAAAGTTGTGCGCAGTACGCCCATATAAGTGCGCCCGAACATTGTTTTTTCTCCCCAGACGCCGTAAGCTTCTACCATTTGATGCTCCGTATCGGCCAGCAGGGGAAATGGGAGGTTATATTTTTTGATAAACCGCTGGTGCGATTTTTCGCTGTCGGGACTCACCCCGAATACCTTGTAACCCTTTTTCAGCAGCGCTCCGTAGTTATCACGGATATTGCAGGCCTGATTGGTGCAGGTAGGTGTGTTATCTTTGGGATAAAAGTACAAAACAACTTTCTCCCCCTTCAAATCCGACAGCTTTACTTGGTTTCCATCCTGATCTTTTACTGAAAATGCGGGTGCGGGGTCACCGACTTGTAGTCCCATAATCTATCTTCTACGTTTTCTGGTTTTCTTAGGTTTAACAACCAGGTCTACCAATTCTGTTCGCAAGATAGTACTATTTCCTGCCCTATCCGTCACTTCCAACACGAGTTCTCCTTCAAATGGCTGGCTATCATCCAGTTTTTCCGACCATATATAGCCCTTTTTAAAATCGTAATTCAGTAAAACCCATTCACCATTCACCATTGCCTTGGCATTCGCGATCCCCGACATGCCATCACCCACATACCCGCGTATGCGGTGCTTGCTATGCTCGACCAGGCGCGCCCGCGGCGGAACGGTATCCTCCTGGATTACAAACGTACCCAGCTCACGGGTGTCGAAACGGATCTGGTCGCCCTCCCATTTACCGCCCAGAAATCGGTAATCGCCGTTCAGATAACGGTACACATAAGTGCGCGACTTGTCTTCAGGCGCTTTTTCAGGCGTGAAGGTGACGTGAATGTAGTCGTTCAATGCCGTGCCGCGGTTATTAATGGTCAATGCATTGAAATTCCGCTGGCCCATTAAAAACAGCGTATCGAAAAGACTGGTGTTATCCAGGTCAACCGACCATTTCGCGTCCTTGAATGACGACGCAACACCGGGCAGCACCTGACTGCGCAGGAAGGTCTTTACGGTAGTAGTGCCCACTTTCACCGAATCAGGCATTTCTTTTCTTAAATCGGTCAAAAAAACCGCTGATTCACCTGCATACAGGTTAGGGACTTTCTTCTCTTCTTTTCCTTTAATATAAAATATCGCGAACGGGTCCTGGCTTCGGTAGTACTTCGCTTTCACCACGAGCGTATTCTCCCGGATTTCGGTTTGTACATATTCCGGGTTTACTTCCGTATTAAACACAGGAAGCTGCGGGTTCTGAGGCTCTCCTTTAATTGTGAATATCAGCTCAGAAAAGTTTTCGTAAGAGTCCGAGATACGAACCTTCACCTCATGACTCAGAGTATCCGCGATATTCAGCTTGCCGTTAATCGCATTCGTTTTATATAAATTGAATTGATTCCCGTCCGGAACGTAGCATTTCAGAAAACGCTGGCCAGTTGCCTGCTCGGTTTCGTAGTCGATGAGGTTGTTATAATCACGGGTCGAAGCATTGGGAAATACCTCAATATTATAGGAAAACACTTCCTGCCCGTCCATTTTGATTTCAATGCATTGCAAACCATAGCGAAAACCGGTCCCGGTCATCTGGTCAAATGCAACCAGGTCAAGGCCGACGATGCCTGTCGCGGAAACCGGCTCAGTCAATCGCCACGTGCCATCTTTGAGTTTCACCGGCGTATAGACCCGGCGATCAAATTGCCCGTTCACCCGGCCGTTAATGTCCATCGGCCGGATCGCCAGGTTTACGAACTTAGGAGGTGTAACATCCTTGATTTCATTAAACCCAAAATACAGCGGGTTCAGATAGTTATCCTTCGAATCGCGCACTTCGAAATGCAAATGCGGCCCGGCCGAACCGCCTGTATTTCCCGACAATGCGATTACCTCGCCTTTCTTGAAGGTAAACTGGCCCGCCCCGGGAAAAAGGTCAATTTCAAATGTCTGCTTTTTATATTGCTCCCGCCGCACCCATGTCGCCAGAGGATCACTGAATTTCAGCAAATGGCCATACACTGTCGTTTGCCCGTTCGGGTGGCGGAGATAAATTACATTACCATAACCCGTGCGCTGAACCGCCACTTTGTACACATAACCTTCCGCAGCCGCGTACACAGGCAAGCCCTCGCGCTGCTGCGTGCGGATATCCAGGCCCGCATGGAAGTGGTTGCTCCGCAAATCGCCCAGGCCACCGGCCAGCGAGTTGGGTAAACCCGGACGAATCGGGAACTGGTAATAACCTTTCGGATAGGATTGTTTTTGAGCCAATGCTCCCCCCGCAATACCTGCTAACCCCAATACAAACAATCCTGAACGGACAAATGCCCGAAAATAATGACGCATGAAAAAGTGCTTGAATAGTCGGTACGACGACCGGGTGATATGACGAGTATGGTTTACTTAACGAACAGTTCGAGCATCTTCTTGCCTTCGATCGAGGCCGTCAGCTTGTCGCCGATCTTTACCGGGCCCACGCCTTTCGGAGTGCCTGTAAAGATGAGATCGCCCGTTTTGAGCATAAAATATTTCGAAACAAAGGAGATCAGGTAATTGATGCGGTAGATCATCATCGACGAGTTCCCGTTCTGGCGCATCTCGCCATTCACATCCAGGCTGAAATTGATATCCTGGACATCCGCAAAATCCGAAACCGGCACGAAGTCCGACACCGGAGCCGACCCATTGAATGCTTTGGCAAGCTCCCACGGCAACCCTTTTGCTTTCAGCTCGGATTGCAGGTCCCGGGCAGTAAAGTCCACCCCTATCCCTATTTCATTGTAATATTTATGAGCGAATTTCTCTTCGATGTTTTTCCCCGCCCGGTTGATTTTCACCACCAGTTCGACTTCGTAATGAACGTCTTTTGAAAATTCGGGATAATAAAAATCCTCGCCTGTGCGAAGCTGTGCGGTTTCAGGTTTCAGAAATATAACCGGGGAATCGGGTGTCTGGTTGTTCAGTTCGGCGATATGCTCTGCGTAATTCCGGCCTACACAAATAATTTTCATCAGGGGTCAAATGCTAATTTAAAAGGAATGAACGTCAGGGACAAAGCTACTTACAAAGCGGGGGCCTCACAATATTTGTCACAATTTTTCGGCCCTAATGCAGTTAAAATAGTACGACGGTGCCGACGTCTCGTCGGTGCAGGCCATTAACCAGCGTCCCGCTGGCGAACACAACACATTAATTACTATTTTTGAACCGAGTAGTCAGGCCAATTTCGCTTACGCATGAAGAAGTACCTTTCCCAATCCCTTTCCTGTACGATTTTCATCCTCCTGATCACCACATTGCTTTCCTGCGAAGTATTCCGGACGACGCCCGAAAGAAACACCTCTTCCCGAGGATCTTCGTCCCGCGGGCGCACGTCAGCTACCCGCCGCCCGCCTGCCCGCAAGCCCGTAGCGAAGGCGCCTGTGAGAAGACCGTCCAGCAGCAAACCCGCGCCCGCGCGGACAGCTACGACTTACTCCCGCCCTGGTGACGCCAACACCGAGAACGTCCCGCAGGTGGTGCAAATCGCCCGGACCTACACCGGCACGCCTTACCGCTCCGGCGGCAATGATAAACAAGGCATCGACTGTTCCGGCCTCATTTGCCAGGTCTATTCCGAAATGGGCGTGAAAGTCCCCCGCATTTCATGGCAGCAGTCGGAGTTCGGCCAGGAAGTGGGCAGTGTGGAAGAAATCAAGCCTGGCGACTGGTTGTTTTTCGTACCCGAGGCAGGCAAGGAAGGGTATGTGTCACACGCCGGCATTGTTACGGACGTACGCGGGCGTGACGAGATCATATTCATCCACGCTTCAACATCCCGCGGTGTACGCGAAGACAATCTGTTTTCGACCTATTTCAAAGGGCGTTTCGTGAAAGCCATGCGTCCTTTCTAAGCGTACTAACCGCTTACGAATCTTTACTGATTAAAATAAACAACTATCGTAGGGGTAGTGCGGAATCCGGTTGTCCTTTTCGAAATTTGTAGTCGTAACTCCATTTTCCTCTCCGCCCCATGCAAGACACCGCAGCCCCTCCGCCGCTAACCGGCGACCGGACATTGGCCATACAGGCCAGTCCGGGCATCCCTGTTTACATTTTCGCCACCGTTTTCGCATCTTTTTGTGTGATTACCGGGCTCATCTGGGATATTTGCTGGCATTTGAGCATCGGTCGTGACGGCCTGTTGTCCCCCCCGCACCTGGTCATTTACCTGGGTGCCGTAGTAGCCGGTTTGTTTTCAGGCTATGAGATTTTGAGAAAGACATTCTGGGGAAATGACGTTGAGAAAGCGGCCAGCGTCAAAATCTGGGGCTTTTTTTACAGTTCGCTGGGCTCTTTGTTCTGCGTTTGGGGCGCATTATCAATGCTTACCTCAGCCCCTTTCGACGACTGGTGGCATAATACCTATGGATTGGATGTAACGATCCTTTCTCCTCCGCATACTGTATTAATCCTGGGCATTATCGGCATTCAGTTCGGTGCCATGATCAGCGTCATTGCAGTGAAGAACCAGATGAAACTTTTCGGTGGTTTTGAAAGGGCGAAAGCATTGGACAAAACACTATTCTTGTTATTTGCGCTTTCAGCAGGATTTCTGTTAACCATCTGGTTTACATTAATATCCGAGGAACTCGGGAGAATGCGGATGCACCGGTCGAGCTTCTACATATTTGCCGGCGCCGCGTTTCCGCTTCTTTTGGTAGCGGCTGGCAGGGCCGTTTCGCATAAATGGGCCGTTACCGCCATGACAGGTGTTTACACGGCCCTCATGCTTGGTACGCTATGGGTCATTCCGCTTTTCCCCGCCGAGCCTAAACTCGGACCCATCCTGAACCACATTACCCATTACCAGGGCTTCCATTTCCCGCTTTTGCTGATCGCCCCGGCCATTGCGATGGACATCCTGCGCTACCGCTTTGCGCATTGGAATGACTGGAAACTCACTGTCCTGCTCGGCGGGACTTTCCTGATCGTGTTTTTTGTCGTGCAGTGGTTTTTTGGCGGATTCCTGATGGAGTCACCGTATGCGCGTAACTGGTTTTTCGGAAGTCATTACTGGTATTTCGGAAATGATCCCAACTGGCAGTACCGCTACAAATTCGGCCCCTGGATGGTCGAGGAAACGCCCCAGCTGCTTAAAGGGCTGGGCATTGCATTGGTTTTAACATTAATATCAACCCGCATCGGACTGGCGTGGGGTAACTGGATGCACCGGATTCAACGATGAAAAAATATCTGTATTTCTTTCTCCTATTGCTGCAAAGCATAGCCTCATATGCGCACGTAGGAAGTGCAGGCGTGCAAATGCAGGCACAGGCCGGCGCGTACAAATTGCTTGTGAATGTGACCCCGCCGGATGTCATTCCGGGAACGGCGCAGGTTACCGTTTTTATCGAATATGGCGAGGCCCGCAAAGTGACGGTACGGCCGATCTACTTTTACTCGGGTGACAAGGGCGCGCCTACCGCCGATCCCCTGACACCCGTGCCGGGACAAAAAGGCCAGTTCCAGGGAGCGGTTTGGCTTATGGAGCCGGGCTCGTCCAGTGCGCAGATTGCCATTGAAGGCGTCCAGGGCGATGCGGAGTTGATTATCCCCGTGGTGGCCGTCTCAACGGCAGAGCGGGATATGCCGAAAGGACTTGGTATTGGCCTCAGCATTGTCGGATTGTTGCTTTTCCTACTGATGATCACGACCATCGGCGCGAGTGTGAGCGACGGTCTTTTAAAGCCCGGCCAAAGTCTTGCCGCAGCTCAAAAACGGAAACGATGGATCAATATGGGCATTGCTACCGCCGTATGTTCGCTGATTTTGTATGGCGGAAGCAGTTGGTGGGATAGCTGGGCTGCGGAGTACAAGCAATGGTTGTACAAACCTCTGAATGCCAAAACAGCGATCATCGAAGCTGACTCACAGCGCGTGTTTCAATTAAAGATAGATACCACCAACTGGGATCACAGGAAGAAGAGTAGCATTCTCAGCACATTGATACCCGACCACGGTAAGATCATGCATACTTTCCTAGTGCGGATGCCGGGGCTCGACGCATTTGCGCACGTCCATCCCGACCGCAGGGATAGCCTCACATTTGAGGCTGATTTACCCGATTTACCTGCCGGCCAATACTTGGTTTACTCAGATATTGTGCAGTACTCTGGCTTTGCCGAAACGATCGTCGACACGTTGACGATCCACGAGAAACCGACCGCTCACGCCGCCAAAGCAATATCAGAGGACGACACCTACATCATTACCGACCCGCTTGATACGCCCGGCAGGGTGCCTATGGGCGAAAATGTGGTCATTTGCGGGAAACCCGGCACCAAAACTGTTTTCAAGGATGGCTCCTACGCTATTTGGGAAGGCAAGCCCGACAAGGCACTCGAAGCGGGGAAACCCTATCAGCTTAATTTTGAAATATACAACCCGGACAATAGCCCGTGCTTCCCGGAGCCGTACCTGGGCATGCTCGGCCACGCCGTTGTCATGCGTTCCGATGGCTCGGTTTACATTCACCTGCACCCGAACGGTTCTTACTCGATGGCTGCCGGGCAATCATTTGAAAATCGCATATCGGATACAGCTCATGTAGCTAAATGGCCCAGGCCCGATGTTTTCCGCGACAGTATTGACCGGCATTTAGCCCATCTCAAAGCCATGCCGACCATCGACCGCGAGTTGTTCCTCATGAAGGAAATGGGCATGTACAATGCCACCGAAGGCGGTATGACCGGCATGGAGCACGGTACACGCATTTCGTTTCCGTATGCTTTTCCTAAAGGCGGCCAGTACCGGATATTCCTTCAGATTAAAAGAAATGAAAAGGTGCTGACGGGCGCATTCGATGTTAGGGTCAACGATCCGGTTACCTTATAGCAATTCAGAAGTTCAAATACCTAAAAGAGCGCAGCGATTTTCTCGAAGGAGAGGTCGCTGTAATCGTTGATATACAAGTTACACGGCGGCAATTCCTCGCGGGTATGTGAGCTCAGCACGCCCACTACACGCATACCGGCATTAAGCGCGGCCGAGACGCCCGAGAATGAGTCTTCAAATACAACGCATTGCCCAGGTTCAACGCCCAGGTTCTTTGCTGAACTGAGATAAACTTCGGGATCGGGTTTGTGCTTTTTTACATCCTCACTGGCCAGAATCGAACCCAGCATTTCCTGAACAGGGACCTTGCTCAGGATCAGATCGAGATTCGCCCGAGGCGCGGAGGTGGCCACCCCTAGAACTGCCTCATTTACTTTCAAATCGTGCATGAATTCTACGATCCCTTTGATCGGCTCCACATAGGGCGCATACAATTCACGGAATAGTCCTTCCTTTTCCTCCTCCATTTGCAGCAATTCTTCCCCTTCAACTACACGTTGCAAAAAATGGCTTAATATATAACTATTGCTTTTACCATACATGTGTTGGGCAAATTCCTCTTCGGTTGGCGAAAGGTTCCGTTTTGAAAAGAACTCGCGGAATGCGCGGGAGTGATAAGGATTGGTATGGACAATCACGCCGTCCATATCAAAAATGATTGCTAATTTTTCTTTCATCCTACAAAGTTAACCATCGAAATTCCTTCCCGGAAATGAAATACCGAACTAAAAAGTGGCACATCACTTGAAATAATTTGACAATTTTAATTCAAACTTTTTACACGCAACTGACCTTTTTATGGAGCATTCTATTAAATTTACCCACAACGCCTCACACTATTTACTCAAAACTCCCTTGAATTCAGCATCATACTAAAAGCTTCCAGATTTACCCGACCCAATATCCGATCAATTAATTGCTTATATGAATGAACTAGAACGAGCTGGCAATGGAGTCGATGGTCACGCACTTTCGAAGCCCAAAACGCTCACTTCCCTTGAAGTGTATGACCAGTACGGTGCCATGGCATATGGTATTATATTACAAATCCTGCCGCAGGTACACCTGGCGCAAGAAGTCCTGGTAAGTGTATTCTCCTCCCCGCAATTGCAATCTTGTAATAGTTATCCTTTTACCTTTGCAGCTTGTGTGATTAAGCTGGCGCGGGCCAAAGCCGTGGAGGCCAAACGTAAACTGACCGCCCTCGCACCCGCAGGAACTGAATATGCCCAGGGAGACACTTCCCCGCAAAGCATTTTCGACCTTGCATTCAGGCAGGGTTTCACGCCGGAAGAGGTCGCAGGCAAATTGAATATATCCAAAAAGGAAGTACTTCGTTCGTTTCACGAGTTTTTTAAATCATATCGCAACGCGTAAATTTTACACCCATTGAGCAAACAGGAATTTATCGAGAGCGGCATTCTCGAGTCACATTTAATGGGGCTGGCCAGCGAAGAAGAGCAGGCACAGGTCGCGGAAATGATGCTGGCAGACAGTGAAATGGCCGAGTACGTAAATGATCTCGAATACGACATCAAACGTTACTTTGCAGAGGGTTCTGTACGGCCGCCGGAAGCCATACGGGAAATTATATTGCTGAGGAGCATCCGCGAGAAAAAAGGTCGGAGCAACCAGGAAGAACCCGTCGATGCGAAGCAATACCTCAATGTGGAGGTGAACGACACACATATGAAAGTGCATAAGCTGTGGCGCCCTGCATTCATTGCTGTTTTTATCCTGTCAAAAATCTTCCTGATCGCGGGTTTATATTTCTATTTCAAATCCGTGGCACAGCAGGAGGAAATTGAAAAGATGAAGACTGAGACACAAGCGAACAACAAGTAAAAATATCTACCTGTACACACGAAAGCCGGCGGACATTGCGATCCGACCGGCTTTTTATGTTCGTTACAGAATCTTATTTCAGGAATGCGCGGAGCATCCAGGCCATTTTCTCATGCTCTCTAAGCAGGCCGGTCACGTAGTCGCTTGATCCCAGGTCTTTGTAAGTATCTGCAAATTCGGTTACCAGAGGACGCAGGAGACGAATGATCGTTTCATGGTCATCCAGCAAATTCTGCAGTTGCGTCTTCGGTTCGGTGGTGTACTCCGGTTCGAGGAGGTCGGTCAGTTTCAGAATATCCGCCAGGCGTGCTTCCGAATAGTGGCCGATAGCGCGGATACGCTCTGCGATATCGTCGAGAATCACTTGCAGCTGCTCGTATTGGCCTTCAAAAAGCTTATGCAGTTCGAAGAAATTCATGCCTCCGATATTCCAGTGATAGTTGCGGGTTTTGGTATAAAGTACAAATTCATTGGCGAGCAACTTGTTCAACTGGTAGGCAACGGCCTGGCTATGCTCGTCAGATATTCCGATGTTGGTTTTCATGCGTCTCTGTATTTGATGTGTTGATTGTGTTTGATTCATAAAGGTAACCAAAGCTAGTCGCTAAAAAGTTGCCCTGCAACGTCAAAAAAAGCGATTTTAATCACTTTTTTCACCGCAGGAAAATTGCTGCCCGATATATCGTTACCAAAGCCCTGTTGTTCCGTATAGGTAGGAAAGAATTGTTATATTTGTTAACCTATCTTTTATGAAAGACAGCGAAAGAATCAGTAACCTCGAAGAGATGACGGCAGATATCTATCTTATCCTTGACAGAATTGACAACGATCTCAAAAAGATACGGTTGCTCGACATTAACATGGCAAACGACATACGGTCCGTAGCTTCCATGGCTGCTCGGACGAAGCGTCAACAGCAAATCTATGAGATGAAACATGCAAAATTGCACAGAACACTCCTGGATGTATTTGCCATCGCCCGAAAAAACGCCATTAATATCGAGAACTACGCACGAAACACGCTCGGGAAGGACGACCTTTCGCTATTGTACGAATACATGATGAAAAAATTCGATCTGGCGAAAGAGCATACCGATCGGCTGGAAACAGCATTGAGGAAACATAGAGGCAAAACCAAAAGGCTTGATGATAGTATTGAAGCTATTAAAAAAAAGTTAGACAACCTATAATACCCCGATTACACTTATTATGTTCCCATTCCGCGTAGGCCAGGGCTACGATGTTCACCAGTTAGTAGAAGGCCAGCCCTTTTGGCTCGGCGGCATTTTAATACCTCATACACATGGTGCCAAAGGACACTCCGATGCCGACGTGGTTTGTCATGTGATATGCGACGCGCTCCTGGGCGCCGCCAATATGCGTAATATCGGTTACCATTTTTCCGACAAAGACCCGCAATGGAAGGGCGTCGATAGCAAGATCCTTTTGGCCAAAGTACTGGAAATGATCCGCGAAAAAGGTTATGAAGTGGGCAATGTGGATGTCACTGTCGTATTGCAGACCCCGAAGCTTAACCCGCACATTCCGGCCATGAAAACCTGTCTGGCAGAGGTGACAGGCATTTCAGAAGAAGATATTTCGATCAAAGCGACCACCTCCGAGCACCTGGGATTTATAGGAAGGGAGGAGGGTATTGCCGCGCATTGTGTTGCATTGATCTATAACCCCGGAGCCTTTCCGGAAAATGCATAGCTAACGTTCCTGTATAAAATAGATTTGCATGAAAAAAGTAATACTATTTCTCTCCCTTTCCACGGGCGTGACTTTCAGCGCATGCGCCCAGCAGTCATCTGCGCCACCCACTGAACAACCGCTCGGTTTTGAAGAGTACGACCCTATTTCCACGCTGAAAGTGGAAGAGCACCCGGTGAAAAGAGCAAAATTTCCATTTATCGACGTGCACAACCACCAATATCAGATGCCATCACAGGACCTGAAAGCATTGGTAAAAGAAATGGATGCACTGAATATGGGTATTATGGTGAACCTCAGTGGGCGCGGCTGGACACAGGAATGGGCTGAGGGCACAGCTACTTTGAAAGGTTCGCTGGAGAATGTGGCTAAAAACGAACCGAAGCGCATTGCTGTCTTCACAAACCTTCAATTCAAGGGTTTCGGTGAAAAAGACTGGTCTGCAAAGGCGGTGAAGCAATTGGAGGAAGATGTAAAAATGGGTGCGAAAGGTTTGAAAATTTATAAAAGCCTGGGTTTCGCAGGCATCAAAGACGACAAAGGCAACCGTGTGCCGGTGAGCGATCCTCGTTTGCAGCCGGTTTGGCAGAAATGCGGCGAGCTGGGTATTCCCGTACTGATCCACACCGCCGATGTGCCGTCTTTCTGGGACCCGATGGATCGGTATAATGAACGCTGGCTGGAACTGAAAACGCATCCTGGCCGCAAACGCGGGCCTAACGACCCCATTCCATTCGACTCGCTGATCGCCGAGCAGCACCACATTTTCAAGATGAACCCGAAAACGACGTTTATCAATGCGCATATGGGCTGGTATCCCAATAACCTCAGAAAGCTCGACAGCCTGATGATCGCCTTCCCAAACATGTATGTGGAAATAGGCGCGGTGATAGCCGAATTGGGGCGCCAGCCACGCACGGCCAAGAAGTTTTTTGATAAATACCAGGACCGTGTGCTGTTTGGTAAAGACAGCTGGGTGCCTGCCGAATATGCGACGTATTTCCGCGTGCTGGAAACCGAGGACGAGTATTTCCCCTACCATAAAAAATACCACGCGTTCTGGCGCATGTACGGGATGGGCCTATCTGATGAAGTTTTAAAAAAGCTTTACTACAAAAATGCACTGAAAATCATCCCGGGACTCGACAAAAGCCAGTTCCCTGACTAACTTTCAAGCATCATTTGAATGCCTTGGCCTCCCGGACAATCGAACGATATTCGGCTTTGCCAAGGCATTTTTTGTAATACTCCCTGGCTTTTGCCTTGTTGCCCGCCCGCGCAGAAATGCGCGCGAGTCCGGCATAGGCAAATGCATGATATTCTTTCGTGTATTGATCGTCGTGAGGCGTTTTGAGGGCTGCCAGATACTCCTTTTGCGCGGCGGCGTCGTTTTTGCGGTCTTTTTCTTCCAAAATCCCCTGAAATGTCCGCCAGGCAACCGGGTAAAAACCAGTACCTTGTTTCCGAAGCAGCTGCAAGCCTTCATATGCCTCGTCGTATTTGCCTGAGAGCAGTTGCGCTTCCAAATGCTTCATCAGGTAAATAGGGTTTCGCGGGTACATATTCACCAGCTTTTCCATATAAAAAGCGGCCTTCTCAGGCTTTGATTCGTATTTCAGGTAAATGTGAGAGATGTAATAGCATGATTCTGCTTTCGTAATCGTCCCGACTTTTGTAGCTGTATCTACCTGTTTCAGCCCCAGCGCTTTGTCTCCATTTTTGAAAAACACCAGTAAAGGCTTGACGATCGGATGTTCTTCCGGATACACTTCCACATAATAATTATACATCCCGGATGTGAAGTAAAATTCCGGGTTCTTATGCATCAGTTTGAATCCTTCCACAAATGCATTATAGGCCTTTTTACCCTCACCCGCCGCAGCCATCATCTCCCCGCGGTAATTGTACATCATCGCCATATAACCGCGCGCTACCATCGTGTAAAACACAGCTTCGGGATCGGTACTGTTCTTTCCGTACCGCTTATTAATCGCTTCCAGACACTGATCAAGTTTCTGGATATACTCTTTGGATTTGGCCGGATTATCTTTGATCGGCAGGTATTTCCAATAGAGGATGAATGAGTCCAGGATGTAGGAAACCGGATGGTTGGGATACTTTTTCTCTACCTGATCGATGAACTGGACTGCCTCATCGAATTCGTAATTGTAAATCTTGTCAAGGCTATTCTGGATGTTTTTTAATGAGGCGGGGTCATTCAGCAATTGGGCATTGGCCTGGATAGAACAAAGGGCAAGTAAAATCCCCAGGCACAAGGAACGAAGTGTAATTTGCATGGCTTTCAACTCAAATTGGTTTGGTGGTATCCCAGCTGAACAGTAGCTTTGTTTATAACCCATAATTGAATGCGCGGGTTTCGGCCCCCGGTTTTATTTTGGGCATATACTCTCTATTCAACTTCCTTTTTGATAAAATATGATTCGCTACAAGCAGTTTACTTTGGGTAACGGCCTTCGGGTATTTGTCCACGAAGACTTTTCAACACCCATGGCTGCGGTAAATATCCTGTATAATGTGGGCTCGCGGGACGAGGACGAAGAACGCACCGGTTTTGCCCATTTGTTTGAGCATTTGATGTTCGGCGGCTCCAAAAACATTCCCAGTTACGACATCCCTGTTCAGAACGTTGGCGGCGAGAATAATGCTTTTACGTCCCCGGATATTACCAACTACTACATCACATTGCCGGCAGATAATGTAGAAACGGCATTCTGGCTGGAATCGGACCGGATGTTAAGCCTTTCTTTCGACCCGAATGTGCTCGAAGTCCAGCGCAAGGTCGTGATCGAGGAATTCAAACAGCGGTATCTGAATCAGCCGTATGGCGATATATGGCTGAAATTACGGCCATTAGCCTACAAAACACACCCCTATCGCTGGGCGACGATCGGGAAGGACATCGGTCACATCGAACGCGCTACCATGGATGATGTGCAGGACTTCTTCTTCCGTTTCTACCGCCCCAACAATGCAGTAATGGTCGTTGCAGGTGCCGTGTCATTCGAAAAAGTGCAGAGATTAGCCGAAAAATGGTTTGGCGGGATCCCGGCCGGCCCAGCTTACGTCCGCAATCTGCCTGCGGAACCGGTGCAAACCGAAGCCCGTTTCCTCGAAACTTCCGCCAATGTGCCGCTTAATTCGCTGATCAAGGTTTTCCACATGCCTGGACGGTATGATGATGGTTTTTACGCAGGCGATTTGCTTAGTGACGTTTTGGGAAGAGGAAAATCTTCACGCCTGTATCAGAAATTGCTGAAAGAACGCGCACTGTTCAACAGTGTGAGCGGCAGCATTATCTCTTCGCTGGATCCGGGACTGCTAATGATTAAAGGAAACCTGAATCCCGGTGTTACATTGGAAGAAGCAGACGCTGCAGTGACCGAAATTTTGCAGGAAATCGTTGAAAACGGTGCGTCGGAAGAAGAAGTAACCAAAGTAAAAAACCAATCGGAGGCGTCCCTGGCCTTCTCGGAAGTAGAATTGCTCAACCGGGCAATGAACCTCGCATTTGCCGCCAACGCCGGCAATGTAGATTGGGCCAATGCCGATGCTGACATCATCCGAGCGCTCACTCCGGATGATATTAACAATGCAGCGAAAACTATTCTAAGGCCTGAGAATACGTCAACAATGTATTACCGCGCCGAAGCGAAATAGGATGAGATATAAGCAAAAAGAGAATGTATTAAATATGATTAAGCTGTCAGCGAAGTCGAAGGGCATTTGCATCACGCATTTGCCCTTCGACTTCGCGTGACAGCGAGGTATAATTTCATTCCTCTGGCAGAAATGTCAGATAACTGAAATTCTGCTCGTTGAATAGCTCCATCGCGATTTCCTGTAACTGGGCGGCGGTGATCTGTTCGATCTCCCCGAAAATCTCCGGCAGCGAATCGACCTTACCGGTGTCGAGAATACTTTTTGCCATCATGAGCATAAAACTCATATTGCTTTCCTCCGACATGGCTAACTGCCCCATGAGCTGCACTTTGGTTTGATGCAGTTGAAGCGTGGTCAAAGGCACTTCCCGAATGCGTTTCAATTCTTTGTTAATCAGAGAAATGCTCTTATTCAGCTGTTTCTTCTCCGTGCCGAAGAAGATACCCATAAATCCGGTGTCGAGGTAAGGCGTATAATTTGCCTCGATTGAATACACAAAACCATACTTTTCACGCAACGACAGGTTGAACCGCGAGTTCATTCCGGGCCCTCCGAGCAAATTCACCAGCATAAAAAACGGCAAACGGCGCTCATCGAGCAATGCGTAGGCAGGCTGGCCCATCGCCACTTGTGCCTGCTGGATCGGACGCTCGCGTTCCTGACGCACAGGCGTGTAAATCAACGGCGCCTTACGTTCCCTGCTGGTCGTGCGATGCGGCACGCCGCCCAGGTACTTTTCGGCAATGCGGACTACTTTCGAAAACGGCAACCGGCTCACCGACGACACTACAATGCGCTCGGTGTCGATATTATGGTTGATAAATTCGTATAACTGCTCCCGGCCAAACGAATTAACCGTCTCGGCCGTACCCAATATATTAGCACCCAACGCATGGTCCGGAAAAATCAGCTGATCGAAATCATCCTGAATGGCGTCCTCGGGCGAATCGACGTACATCGACATTTCTTCCAAAATCACATTTCGCTCCCGCTCGATCTGCTTATCGGGAAACACGGAGTGAAAAGTAATATCGGCCAGCAAATCCATCGCCTTCTCGAAATGATCGTCGAGTACTGAGGCGTGAAAGCAGATTTTCTCTTTGGTAGTATAGGCATTCAGCTCGCCGCCGACGTTTTCAAGCCGGTTGATCACGTGGTAGGAACTTCGCTTTTCAGTGCCCTTGAAAGCCATGTGCTCCCAGAAGTGGGCAAGGCCTTGCTGATGAGGTAATTCATCGCGGCTGCCGATATCCAGCATAATGCCGCAATGCGCTATTTGCGTGTAAGGAACCTGCTTATGTGCAATGCGGATCCCGTTGGCCAGCGTGTGTATCTGATATTCTTCGGCTGTTGAAAGGGAGGATGCTTTGGGGTTAGCCCGTTTGCGGACATTGTTTCTCTTCATTCCTTTGTAACACAAAATAGCCACCAATAATTTTCGGTGGTATCCGCAAAAATACAGACTTTTGCCCGGAAAGCCTTGTAGTTACACATTATGCGCATCGGATTCGACGCTAAAAGAGCGTTTGCCAATAAAACAGGTCTGGGAAATTACAGCCGCTTCGTCCTCGACGCATTAAGGGGGCATGAACCCGGCCACGAATACCTCGCCTATACCCCGAAAAATAACCGGCACTTGTTCGACGGATTTCCCAGCGGCTCAATCCGTTACCCGAAAGGTATCATTGATCAAAAGCTCTCCGCGTATTGGCGTTATGCACTCATGACACGCCAGCTGCGCGATGATCGTATCGGCATTTACCACGGCCTGAGCAACGAAATCCCCCAAGGCCTCCAATCCGCTGGCATACGATCGGTGGTTACCATCCACGACCTCATTTTTGAGAGGTTACCGCATTTATTCAAACCCATCGACCGTGCCATTTACCGGCACAAGTTTAAGTCCGCCTGCCAGCGCACCGACTCGGTGGTGGCCGTGAGCGATCAGACGCGCCGCGACTTGATCGAGCTGTACGGTGTGGATAATGCTAAAATCAAAGTCATCTACCAGGATTGCAATCCGGTATTTCAACAACAGCTCGCATTAGCGGAACGCAACCACATTTGTGCTGATTATGGCATAAAAGGGCCGTTTATACTCTGCGTAGGCACGCTGGAAGAACGCAAAAACCAGCACCGGCTGATAGAAGCGTTTGCCCAATTGAAAGACCATGATTTCAAACTGGTATTGGTAGGAAAACCAACCGGCTATTTGTCAAAAATCAAAGAGACGATCCAGCGATTGAAGCTCGAAGATCGTGTGCTACTATTGCATAACGTGTCCACACCGCATCTGCCAGCCTTATACCAGGCGGCGGAGGTGTTTGCCTACATTTCGATATATGAAGGTTTTGGTATCCCCATTGTGGAGGCTCTGCACAGCGGGACCGCAGTATTAGCCGCAAAAGGCTCCTGCCTGGAAGAAGCGGGTGGACCGGGTGGTCTTTATGCAGATCCCTATCAAATAGAAAACATCAGCGAGCAGTTACAAAAACTGGTCACTGATGTTCATCTTCGGAATACCCTATCAGAAGCTGGCCGGGAGCATGTTCAACAATTTTCGGGTAAACACATTGCCCGGCAGCTTGTCCAGCTTTACGAAAGCCTTAACTGATTATTTCTCGCGATACTGTTCGATAATGCGGTACAATGCTTTCTGTTTTTCCAGGTCCGGGAAGAAGTCAAAAAGCTGTTCGTGGCCGTCGTAGTCCAATGTCAAACCGATTTCGAGATTCACCAACGCTTCACGGTACTGTCCCGCATGGATCTGATAAACGGCCATTCGGTAATACAAATCCGCCTCTTCGGACATTTCATCGATCGCCGCTTGCAGCAAATCACAAGCCCGGGCATAGTTGCCTTGCTCGAACAGCACATACGACCATTTGAGCCAGATATCAGGATTGGAAGGCTCTATTTCCGCCGCTTTTTCAAATGCTTCAAATGCCGAAACGACATTACCGACTTTGAATTCGGTTTCTGCCAGCGCCAACCAATAATCGGGGTTCAGTTCGGTGATCTGGATTGCTTTCCGGAGAAAACCGACCGCTTCATACCAACGGCCCAGCTCGCTGAAACAGATACCGAGACCATACCAGCCATCATCCCACTGGCTGTCGAGTTTGACGGTTTGGCGGTAGTATTTAATGGCCGTTTCAAATTCGCCCAACTTCTCATAGCAGGTCCCCAGGCAGCAGCATGTCTCCGGCTGGTCGCCTTCCAGCTCAATGGCACGCAGGTATTGGATTTTGGCGTCCTCGTACTTTTCCAGGTTCATATAAGAGTTACCCAACTGGAAGAATGCAGAAGCAAAATCATCCTTAATGAGCGTCGCGTACTCATAGGCGTGCACGGCATCCTCATGGCGTTCCAGCTTGCTGAATGCAATCCCGAGGTTATACCACGCATGATGCGAGAACGGATCACGATCGACGAGGTCGTTATAATATCCCAAATGGCTTTCCAGCTGGCCTACCAGGTCAAGGCAATGAGCCAGTTCGTAAAGCGCATTCTCGTTATTCAGATTATTGCGAAGCGACCGTTTATAGTATTTGATCGCATCTTCATACTTGCCCCAATTCTGGTAGGTCTGCCCGATCTGGAAATAGATCTCATCCCTGTCCTCTACCCTGCCAAGCAAGATTTCGAGGATTTCGATCGCCTCTTCATATTCTCCCATCATGTTGGCTACCGCCACCTGCATGAAAGAAATCTCGATATCGCCGGGGTGAAAGAGTGATGCACGCTCCAATATTTCGAGGGCTAATTCATGCTCGCCGCGGTTGGCGTGCAGTTGAACCATGCTTAGTAGCAGGTCGAGCGAATAGGGGTAATCCGACAGGCCCATTTCACAAGCTTTGAAAGCTTTTTCCCAATCCCCCTTTTCTATGTAATGTACTGTAACCTTTTCGTAAGTGTCCAAATCAAAAAAGACCGGCTCGCTGGTTTTCAGCATTCTTTCGAACCTGAGCAGTGTCTCCTTCATATAATCCTTCCTTTCACCAAAATTTTTCTCCATCATACGAACCGCTAGGTTAGAATCGAGGGCAAATGCACCACTGTTAATGAAAGAAAGTTATAAAATAATTCCCCGGATTTCAAATCCTCCTGATCAAACTTTCACTAATGCGGGACACCGTTTCCTCAATCGACTTAAATTGAAAATCCAATGCTTTCCTGATTTTGCCATTGTCATAGTTGAATTTTCTGGCGGCTGATTGCGCCGTTTCCCTGGTAATCAATGGCTTCGTACCCAACAGCCAGGTCCGCACCGCTTCCACACGCCATATCACTCCTGCCAACCCGGCACCAACCTTAAACGACGGTCTTTTACGGTGCATTTTATCTGCCATCATATTGAACAAATTATGGTAGGAAATACTCCCCGCGTTGAGCAGAAAGCGCTCGCCGGTAATGTCGGAGCCGGCCAGGCGGTACACGATTTCGGCCACATCCACTACGTCCACGACGTTCGCGATGCCCTCGGTATAAAATGGCTTTTCTCTATATACGTATCTAAAAAGCTGCGTACTGCTCTTCTCCCAATCACCCTCGCCGAGGATAATAGTGGGGTTCACGATCACGGCATGGAGACCTTCGGCAATGCCACGCCACACTTCGAGCTCGGCCATATGTTTGGTTTTGGCATATTCCGAATTTTCAGGTGAATCCTCCCAGCGTTGCTCCTCGCTTAGAACCACATCTTCGCCGGTTGCCTGTTTGCGCGGATCAGGGCGGCCGATGGCGGCAATGCTGCTCACATGCACCAGTTTTCGTGTCCGGTATTTCAAACACACATTCACCACATTGGCGGTCCCTTCCGCATTCACTTTATACATCATTTTCCGGTCGCGTGGCACAAAGGACACCACAGCAGCAGTGTGGACCACGTAATCCATCGCCTCGATGGCTTTTTCGAGGGAAAGTAAATCAAGAATGTCACCTTCCACCCACGTTAGTCTAGGTTGTGCGTCCGCGAGCAGGCGCTTGTCCGCTCCAGGACGCACCAGCGCGAATACTTCATGATTTTCCGACAAGAACTTTCTGGCTGCTGCACTGCCCACCAAGCCCGTCGCACCGGTAATGAGTACTTTCATGTAAGCAAAACAAATTGTTTGGGTCAAAGTTCGCAGTAAAAAAGTAGTTTGTCACACCATTGCAAGCCTTTTTACTAATTTTACACCCCGGCCACACCGGGGAGCCAGGCCAGGCTCCAATGATTGAACCAAATCCCTGAATTCAAATGCCGATTTCAAATCCCCAAAGATATACCGTCACAGCAGCGTTGATCTACGCCAATGGGCCGATCCACATCGGCCACCTGGCGGGCTGTTATGTACCTGCCGATATATACGTTCGCTACCTGCGCTCCTCCGGTAAGGAAGTGGCGTTTATCAGCGGTACCGACGAGCATGGTGTACCTATTACCATCCGCGCAAAAAAAGAAGGCCTCACACCCCAGCAGGTAGTCGATAAATATTACGAGCAGATCGACGCCTCGTTCAAATCGCTGGGTATTTCGTTCGACATCTATTCGCGCACCAGCAAGCCTGTTCACCACGAAACTTCCCGCGAAATTTTCAGGGATCTGTATGACAAAAAGGTGTTCATCGAGGAAACGACCGAGCAATACTATGATGAAACCGCGCAACAGTTCCTCGCCGACCGGTACATTGTAGGAACCTGCCCTGTTTGTGCAAACCCCAATGCCTACGGCGATCAATGCGAGCGCTGCGGTTCTACATTAAGCCCGTTGGAACTGAAAGACCCGCGCTCGACGCTCTCAGGCGCTAAGCCAGTTTTGAAAGCAACCAAAAACTGGTATTTGCCGCTCGACAAAATGCAGCCGGATATCGAGGCGTATGTCAACAGTCATTCCGAATGGAAAACGAACGTTTTCGGGCAATGCCAGTCATGGCTGAAAGACGGTTTGAAACCCCGCGCGATGACCCGCGACCTCGACTGGGGCATTAAGGTACCCGTGGAAGATACCGAGGGCAAAGTACTTTATGTGTGGTTCGAAGCGCCTATCGGCTATATTTCTGCCACCAAAGACTGGTTAATCCAAAAGAATGGCACCGACGAAGGCTGGCAAAAATGGTGGCAGCCGGCTAAGGATGCGTCGGAGGGTGAAACCAAGCTTGTGCATTTCATCGGGAAAGACAATATCGTTTTCCACTGCATTATCTTCCCGGCTATGCTGATGGCCGAAGGTAATTACATCCTGGCTGATAATGTTCCCGCCAACGAGTTCATGAATCTCGAAGGCGACAAAATTTCGACTTCGCGCAACTGGGCCGTGTGGCTGCACGAGTACCTGGAAGAACTTCCCGATAAGCAGGATGTCTTACGTTACGTGCTTACCGCGAATGCGCCCGAAACCAAAGACAGCGAATTCACCTGGAAAGATTTCCAAACCCGCAATAACAGTGAGCTCGTGGGCATTTACGGGAATTTCATTAACCGCGCCGTGGTGCTTACTCAGAAGTTCTGCGAAGGCAAAGTGCCTCAACGCGACGAGTTGCAGGACATCGACCGCGCCGCGCTCGACGAACTGGCCGCATTCCCGGCGAGGATAGCCGATTCGATGGAAAATTACCGTTTCCGCGAAGCGCTCTCATTGATCATGGACCTCGCCCGTACAGGAAACAAATACCTGGCAGATACCCAGCCATGGCACGCGATCAAAACCGATCCGGAGCGTGTGAATACGATTTTAAATATCGCATTGCAGATTTCAGCAACGCTGTCGATCGTTTCCGAGCCGGTATTGCCATTTACCTCGGCTAAAATTCAGGAGCAGCTGGGCCTATCGGGCAAAAACTGGCAGGATGCAGGTAATGCGGATCTTCTGACCATAGGCCAACCTGTTTTGGAAGGCAAACTGCTTTTCGAAAAAATAGAAGACAGCGTGATCGAAAAACAGGTGCAGAAGCTTCACGATGCCAAACGCCAGAATGAGCTGGAAGGCAAAACTGTACTTCCTGTCAAACCTGAAATCCAATATGATGATTTCACTAAAATGGATATCCGTATAGCGACCATCCTCGAGGCCGAGAATGTCCCTAAAAGCAAGAAGCTATTGAAACTGCTGGTCGACATAGGTGCGGAGCAACGCACCGTTTTAAGTGGAATTTCCGAGCATTTCAAAGCTGAAGAGATTGTCGGCAAAAAGGTGTTATACCTGGCCAACCTCGCCCCGAGAAAGATGATGGGAATGGAAAGCCACGGAATGATCCTGATGGCCGAAGACCGCGACGGCAGCCTCGCATTCGTCCAACCGGGCAAAGATGTCTGGAACGGCGGGACCGTCAACTAACAATACAACGGCCCTGCATCGGCGGAGTACCATGCAGGGCCCTTTTTTACTGAAACTCTTTTCTCACCGAGTCGTAGATCGAGTTAACCCGCTCAACCAGCGACAAACACTCCTTGTCGGTCAGGTGGTCGATCGTGTTGCTCACGGCATTCGACACCACACGGCCCTCTTCATTCACTTTGGCACCTTTCTGCTTGATTACGCTGAGAATGCTTTCCCACTCCCCAACCAATCCTTCTGAAAAATACCGCGGTTCGATAATATTGAAGTAGGCTGACTGCGATTTCAGCTTCTGCCTTAGTTTGGACTGGTCAACTTTGAGTTCTTCGACCAACTTGGTAAGCTCAATAAAAGCGAAAATATTAGACTTTTTCATAACGTTGAGATTGACGAGCACTAAGGGAATTAATAGTGCAAGATACAGATATGTAATTCCTTTTTTGAAAAAGTGTGGAATCTTTACTCAATCTTAATGCATTCTATTGGAAGCGTACAACCACTACCCGGATTAATACTAAATACCACCACTATTTACTTCGTAGAATTTGTCGAAAAAGCGCACGGACGGGCTCCTGAGCAACAAAAAAGCCCGGTTAATTGGCCAGGCTTCTTTATAATCTGTCGATATTTTTACCAACGTTCGATATCTACCTTGCGGTGATAATCGCCCTGTTCATCTCCGAAAGGAAGGAACAGAACCAACTGACGACGACCGTCGTCGTACCTTGCTGATATATTGTCTATATCTACTCCGTCGGGGATGACGAAGGTATTGATGAAACGGATTGTCTTCCACTGCTCTTCGTCGGGCAAATTTTCCTGTGAAAATATGGGCAGCAAGTGGAAAAGCTTTAAGTTATTTGAGTTCCTCTTGCCTTTTACAACCTCCAATTGAAGATCCTCAACCTCGATGCCTGGAATTTTCACAACTACTTCGAAACCGTCCGACCCTTTGTCAAGCTTAATAGAGGGCTCACTCATTCCACCGTTTACTGTGTTGATAAAATCTATATTCATCAACATCTCCCGGGGTATTTTTAGTTTGCTTTCCATAGCTATCGCGTTTTAGGTTCACAAGTTTTACTTATTAACGAAAAACTGCGTGCCAAAGATCGTTTTCGGACAAAAATGTGATGGACGGTGAGGTGTGGAAACGTCTCTTATTTGCTTATAACCAGCTATTGAGGCAAATCGGTGCACTTTACCTCCCCGTTCTTTCTCCGCGATATTAGAGCAGAGAAAAGAATGCCAAAATAACAGCCTCGGCTACACAACTGCGCCAAAATGACACCCTTCAATGCCAATATCCGGTCAGCGGTCGCTGTGCCCAAGGCTACGATCGGGCGCAATAATATCCCTCACCAGCTGTTTGATTTCCTTCGGTTCAGGGAAGTGGCCTTCCCGCTTTCTATCCCAAACCAGCTCTTCGCCGAGCATGATGGTGTACCGCCCCGCGACCTCCGAGGGCCGTAGTTGCACGGCATGTAAATCATCGCTGAAAGTGGTCAACAGCTCCTGGGCCATCCAGGCCGCCCTCAACAGCCAGCCGCATTTGGGGCAGTATTCGATTTCTATGGTTGGTTTCATATCTTCCTTTGCTACAAACACCAAAAATCGGCATTGCAGGCAAAGAATCAAAAAAAGCCGCGAGGGACATTCCCTCGCGGCTACAACAAAATATCAACTGTGTATGAAGTAAATTTGACCTTATCACCAGTGGTTAGCACAGCCTAGGACAAATAGGCCCCTCTCCCGCCGTTTGCGTCGGATCTTCTTGTGTTTTCGCGTTTGCAGGGGCGGTGATATCTTTCCCATTTTTATCCACTCCGATAAAAACCAGAGTTTGCTTCCCATTCTTATCTTTTGCAAAGTAAAATCGAATGCCCACGCATCCTTTCTGTGATAACACCTTCTCCAAAACGGTTTTGCCATAGGAAACAGCTCTTGTCTCTTCCGGTCCGACATCTTTTTGAAACCTCTCCTTCATTTTTTCGAATTCCGAAAGCGGTATCATAGCTCCCATTCGATCCGCGACTAGTTGTTCCTCGGCGGTTAACATTGTACTCTTTTTGCCATTAGGGGCTACCTTTTCATCCTCTTTCTGGCAAGCCCAGGTCAAGGTTACCACACAGATAGCTGAGATAAGAAATCTTTTCATCGATAAAATTGATTAAATGAATAGATAGTTTTGCGTTGATAAACAGCCGTTTACCATACACATAATAACTCACTCTACTAGCACAACCCAAAACAAATAGCCCATCAACCCATTTCAATTATCTGACGGCAAAAAAAGCCGCGAAGGACACCCCTCGCGGCTTTCGAATATAACCTAACCCTTTAATCTTGATGAGAAAGCTTTGAAAAGTCTTCCCTAACGCTTTACAAATGTACAGCACTGCATACAAGCATTTTAGCGCAAAAATCCTCGATTTCAAACATGGGTAAGCTTACAAATATGACACCGTATTAATGCCCGAATCCGGTACGTAAATTTACGTGATTTTCAGAACTCAAGAACAAATTGAATTGATTTACAATTAGTTACAAACTGACCGTTAAATCAATTGCAAATGGTTGGCTTGCCCTTCGCTGCCTCTCTATTTACATTTACATTGATTAATTGTTATACTTTAATTAAAACTATGGACAGCAAGAGATTTACAGGTCGGGAGGGTCGACTGATTTCAGCGTCAGAAGCCCAGGAGCTTACCATTCCACATCAAAAGAGGGAACGTTACTTCACCGACAAAGGCGAAAACTACGTGAAGGCCGAATTCTTCGGCATTCACACATTCAACGAGCTGATTAAACTGCATGGTGACAACTGTGTGGGATTCAGAGTATATTACGGATTGCGAGACGAGGAAGAGGACGGCGACACAAAAACAAACAAATCAAAAAAACCAACCCCAAGACTTGTTCTGGTTCCTGTCGATGCTGAGGGCAAGGACATTATCCGGACTGCACAACTGGGCGGCTTGAAAGATATGCCAACGGGTGGCGAGGCCATGACAGGCGGCCCACTTTGCCCGCGCCAATGTTAGGAACAGGAAAGTTCGAAAATCGATTAATGTATGTTCGATAACCACTTTGCATATATTGTCAATAATCCTATTTCTTCTATTGCAGTATTTGTCACAGTATTACCATTAACACTCACTATAACCAGAAAAGCGTACGTGGACAAATCTTTGCGGTTGCTTTTCTGCTATCTGATATGCAAGCTGATCATCGACGTAGTCATGCTTCACCTGGCTTCCACCAGAACGAACAATCTGATACTATACAACATTAGCATCCCGCTTTTTTACGCATTATTGGGCGGGATGTTCTATTTCCAGTTTACAGGAAAGGCTCAGAAGGGGTTCGTTCTGACCTCCATCTTAGGCGTGTTCCTATTTAGTATTTGGGATATATTTAATTCCAATGAAAATTTGGGCAATCTGAACGAGCACAGACTAGTCCTATATGCTAAGACAGTCGAAGGCGTTTTGATGATTTCACTCATTCTACTTTATTTCTATGAGATCATTAAATCACTGCAAATACCTAACTTGTTGACATTCCCATTCTTCTGGGTATGTTCAGGACTGCTACTTTACTATTCGAGTTTGATATTCTTAGCACCAGTCCTGCATTATGTATACACATGGAACAACCACACTGACCTTGGGATAACTGAAGTGATCCCAAGTATTTTTGAAATTCTATGCGCCTTGCTTTTCAGCGTAGGCATTTATAATTTTTCATCAAGGAATTATGCAAAATAGCGAAGAACTAAAGTGGGCACTTTTGATAGCCTCCATGGCTATGCTGGCCATGGCGTTTTGCATGATCGCATTTGTGATGTACTACCAGAAAAAAAGGTTCGAGGAAGAAAAACGTATCAGCGAGATCGAGAAAAACTACAACCGCCTGCTCCTTGATACCGCGCTGAACTCCGAAGAAACAGAACGACGAAGGATTGCGCAGGATTTGCATGACGACATCGGCACGATGCTATCGTTGACAAAGTTAAGTCTCAATCAGTTGAGTAAGCTGGTAGCCAACTCGGGCGATGAGAAGGAGGAAAGCATTATGAAGAAGTCGCAGTCGCTTGTGGAAGAGACGATCCTGCACGTGCGGCGCATTACGCGCGACCTGGTACCGACGACACTGGAACGGTTCGGGCTGATGGAGGCGATCGAGGAGTTTATCCATAAGCTCGAAGAGGATAATAATCTGATCATTGCTTTTCAGTCAAATACGGAGGAATTTCCGCGTCAGGGCCAGAAACTGGAACTGACGCTTTACCGCATTATGCAGGAGCTGGTCAACAATGCTATTAAGCACGCGAGCTGCACAAAAATCGATATTGTGCTGGAAATCGACGAAGAAATGATAGGTTTGCGGGTAACTGACAACGGCGTTGGTTTCGACCCGGAAAAAATAAAGGAAAGCAACCTGGCCGGGCTGGGTTTGCTTGGAATCGAAAGCCGGTTGGCTATTGTGAATGGAACAGTCCAGTACGAACAGCCGGCCAAGGGCGGTTCCAGCGCCATCGCGAGGATTCCGGTAAACCCGGCATCCGGTAATAAACCTGAACCATTACATCCATTCCGCCGGGAACGAGTGAATATTTAATGCTATGAGCACCCTTAAACTAGGAATCGCCGACGATCACGAACTATTCAGAAAGGGGTTTATCTCCATGCTGAGCGGCATTCCCGACTTCGAATTCGTACTGGAAGCCGGCAACGGCCAGGAACTCCTGGACCGCCTGCCCGCCAACACGCCTGACATCGTTTTCATGGACCTGCAAATGCCTGTTATGGATGGCATTCAGGCTACCGAAGCTGCTTTCGAACGCTTTCCGAACATCAAAATCATCGTCGTTTCGATGTACAACGAGGATCGTTTCGTGATACACATGCTCGAAAAGGGCGTGCAAGGTTATTTGCTGAAAGATACCAGCCCCGATGAAGTCGAAAAAGCGATCAGAAGGGTGCATGAAGAAGGCTTTTACTACAACGACTTCGTTTCCAAGGCCATGCACCGCAAAATGGTGAACCGGCAGGTCAACAAGCATCCATTCTTCCCGAATGCGTGTAATGTGGCGCTTTCCTCCCGCGAGAAAGAAGTATTGCAATTGATCTGCGACGGACTCTCCACGACGGAAATCGGCGACAAACTGTTCATCAGCGTGCGCACGGTCGAAGGGCACCGGTTGCGGGTTTTGGAAAAAACCGGAACAAAAAGTACCGCAGCCGCAGTGGCATTCGCCTACAAAAACCAGCTGCTAAGCTAAGCCTAACGCTTTCATGGTGAAAACTTCCGGGGTTTATATTATATTTCCCGGAGCCATTCTATGTATAGCTATGAAAGTCCTGATCGTTTGCACCAACCACGACTCATATCCGACCAAAACCTCTAAAACAGGTCTCTGGCTGAATGAACTGACGCACTTTTACGACTTAATGGCAAAAAGGCGCATTCTGATGGACATCGTGAGCCCCTTGGGCGGCGGCATCCCTGTGGATGAAAGAAGCCTCGATCTGAAAGACGAATGCAATGCGCGGTATTGGGAAGATGCCTCTTTCCGTGCGAGGCTTCAGGATTCTCTTAAACCATCGGATATTAACCCCAGCGACTACCGGCTGATCTATTTCGCAGGCGGCCACGGCGCGATGTCGGATTTTACTGATAATACCGAACTGCAAAACATCGCGAAAGCTATTTATGAGCGAAATGGCATGGTCACGGCCGTTGCGCACGGCGTTTGCGGGTTGCTCAACGTCCGGCTATCCGACGGCACATTACTCATCCAGGACAAATATGTGACCGGCTACTCCAACGTCGAAGAGGCGCTGGTGAGCTTTGTAAGCGAAGTACCTTTTTACCTCGAAGACAAATTGAAGGAACGCGGCGCGCATTACACCAAAGCGATGATCCCTTTTGTGGAATTCATTGAAATGGATGAACGGCTCATTACCGGGCAAAATTCACATTCAGCCCGGAAAGTAGCGTCGAAAGCGCTCGAAGAACTTTTTGAAAAATAGATGCCGGATTTACTTGATCAACTCACCGAAAAGTGAACGGAAAGTCGGCAGAATGAGATCTTTTTCCGAAACGATCGGGTCGAAAACTCCCCAGTCGATATTCAAATCGGGGTCGTTCCAGAGAATGCCCGACTCGGATTCCTTATTATAAAGGTTGGTGCATTTGTAGCTGAAAATAGAATCTTCCAAAGCTGCGAACCCGTGCGCGAAACCTTCGGGAATATAAGCGATATTGTTTTGCTCCCCGCTCAGTTCAAATACTTCATGCTTGCCGAATGTCGGGGAATCCGGACGGATGTCCACAGCCACATCCAGTACCCTGCCCGAGATCACACGAACAAGTTTGCCTTGCGCAAAAGGCGCGTTTTGGAAGTGCAAACCTCTTACCACACCCTTTTTGGAGAACGACTGATTATCCTGAACAAAGTTTACGGGCAGACCGAGTTTTTTAAATGTCTCCTCATTATACGATTCAAAGAATACCCCACGGTCGTCACCGAAGACCCTTGGGAATATTTCAACTAGACCGGCAATGGAAGTTTCTCTAATCTGCATATTGTGGTTATGTCTTGGTTGGAGCAAAGTTTAATGTTGGGGCAAATTTATGAATCTATTGGAAGAGGTTGTAATTTCGCCGCAATATTTACAAAATCATGACTTATCAAGAGCTCTTCCAGCAAATTTCGACCAAAAAGTCCTATTTGTGTGTGGGTTTGGACACCGATATCCAGAAAATCCCGGCGCATTTGTTGAAAACCGACGATCCGATTTTTGAATTCAATAAGCAGATCATCGACGCCACCGCCGACTATTGCGTTTCCTACAAACCCAACATCGCATTTTACGAAGCGCTGGGACCAAAAGGTTGGGAGAGCCTTCAAAAGACGGTCGAGTACATTCCTAAAAGCCATTTTACCATTGCCGATGCCAAACGCGGTGATATCGGTAACACGTCGGGCCTGTATGCCCGCGCGTTTTTCGACAAATCCTCTTCCGGCCTCGAATTCGATTCCATCACCGTGGCTCCCTACATGGGCAGCGATTCGGTGACGCCGTTCCTTGCATTCCAAGACAAATGGGTGATTTTGCTCGCATTGACCTCCAACCCCGGCAGTGCCGATTTCCAACGGCTCGACGTCGAAGGCGATACATTATATGAAAACGTGCTTCGTACATCGCAGACCTGGGCAGGCGCGGAGCGCATGATGTACGTGGTAGGCGCCACGCATCCGTCTGATTTCCAGAAAATACGCGCTATTGTACCTGATCATTTCCTGCTCGTACCCGGCGTAGGCGCGCAAGGCGGCAACCTGGAAGAGGTTTCAAAGTTTGGCATGAACAAGAGTTGCGGATTGCTCGTGAACGCATCGCGCAGCATTATCTATGCCGGCAATGGTACCGATTTCGCCGAAAAAGCGAAGCACGAAGCAGCAGCGCTGCAACAGGAAATGGCCATTTATCTCGACAAATATTTGTAATCCAATCATTCCGGCACGTCACTACCGCCATATCACAAAATGCAACTTTCTGACCATTACCCCTATTCTATCCAGGGAATCGACCCTGTCCAGCTCATTAACCAGTACGGAAGCCCCCTTTATGTATACGACGGAGCGACCATCCGCAGAAAGGCGGCCGAGCTGCAACATGCATTTGCCGGAGTGAATATGAAGATCAAATATGCCTGCAAGGCCAATACCAACCTGGCTGTGCTGCGACTGATGCGCGAAATCGGGGTGGAACTGGATGTGGTGTCACCGGGCGAATTTGAAATGGGGAAAATGGCAGGCTACGATGCCGGCCAAATCACTTTTACGCCCAGCGGTGTGGACTTCGAAGAAGTACGCGAGGCGGTGGAAGCCGGCGCCATTGTAAACGTCGACAGCATCCCGCTGCTCGAATGGTTTGGACAAACTTATGGCAATACCAAACCTTGCATGATCCGTATTAAGCCCAATGTGGCTGCGGGCGGGCATACCAAGATCATGACGGCTCATGCCGACTCCAAATTCGGCATTTCGGTGCTGCTCCTGGATCAGATTTTGGAAGTGATCAAAAAATACGATATTAAAGTAATCGGCCTGCACCAGCACACCGGTTCGGACATTAAAGACGCTGAGCCGTTCCTGAAAGTGGCCGATATCCTTTTCGAAACCGCGAAACATTTCCCGGACCTCCAAGTGGTAGACCTGGGTGGCGGTTTCAAAGTTTCCTATCTGCCAGGCGACGCCATTACCGATATGGATTTACTGGGTAAAAAGATCTCGAAACGATTCCAGACCTTCTGCCAGGAATATGGTCGCGAGTTGCAACTCTGGTTTGAACCGGGCAAGTTTCTGGTGAGCGAATCGGGCTTTCTTTTTGTAACGACCAACGTGGTAAAAGAAGACCCGGCGCGTAACTTCGTACATGTCGATTCGGGCTTGAACCACCTGATCCGGCCGATGATGTACGGTTCTTACCACCACATTCTCAATATTTCAAATCCGAAAGGCGAGTTGAAGCATTATAATGTGGTAGGCTATATCTGCGAAACCGATACATTCGCGACCGATCGTGAGCTTCCGGAAGTCCGTAAGGGCGATGTGCTGGCGTTCCTGAATGCGGGCGCCTATGGCCTGACGATGAGTTCAAACTACAACGCCCGCTTCCGTCCGGCCGAAGTGCTGATCGACAACGGCCTGGCGAAGTTGGTGCGCCGCCGCGAAACGATGGAGGATTTGTTGAGAACGCAAACCGACCTTTAAGAATTAGCTACAAATACATCGATGGAAGCTGCACAAAAGTACCTGTGCAGCTTCTTGTTTTTGGTACCGACGTGCATTCCTTTTCAGTCAAAATTTCAATACATTTAGTCATTAACCTATACTTAAACAGATGACGAATGAAAACACTGTACGCCACACTCCTCCTGACTTGCCTCTCGGCCATTTCCCATGATGGCATTGCCCAGTCCGCCAACTCCGCCTACGATTCCACGCTGGCCAAAAAGCTCAATGCGGATGAATATGGTATGAAAAAGTATGTGATGGTTTTCCTCAAAACCGGCAGCGCGACAAACGTTCCCAAAAGCAGATCGGACAGTGCCTTTGCAGGGCATATGCAGAACATCAACCGCCTGGCCGAGACCGGAAAGCTTGTGGTAGCAGGCCCGTTCTTCAAAAATGATAAGTACCGCGGCATTTTCATCCTCAATGCAGACTCTATCGAGGAAGGCCGGAAACTTGTTGAAACCGACCCGGCCGTGCAAGCGAAACTGCTCGATATGGATTTACTGATGTGGTATGGCTCCGCCGCCCTGTCCGAAACGCTCGAAATCCACAAGAAGATCGAGAAGAAAACCCATTGATTTCTTGCCATTTTGTCCGAAACAATCGCACTACGTCACTTCTTTGAGACAAAATTTCCGATTTAATCCGTCGGCACACCATTTTTCAGTTTCGGTTGTACCATTAATAAAGCGATCAACGCCATGAACTTTAACCAATATACTATCAAGGCGCAGGAGGTTATCCAGCACGCCGCCCAAATGGCCCAGGGCAACCAGCAGCAGGCCATTGAAACGGGGCACGTGTTGAAATCCATTTTGGAAGAGGATCCGAATACGTCACAATTTCTACTTAACAAACTCAATATCAGTGCAGACGTACTCAACAACCGTTTGCAAAAGATATTGGATGGATACCCGCGTGTCAGCGGGGGACAGCCCTACCTGGGCAACGATATGGCCGCTGCCAGTGGCAAGGCTCAGAATTATCTGAAAGAATTCGGAGACGAATTCATCAGCATCGAGCTGCTGATTCTGGGTATACTCAGCGGAAAAGATTCCACAGCCACCATGATGAAGGAGCTGGGATTCAAGGAAAAGGAACTGATCAATGCAATCAAAGAACTTAGAGGAAAGAATAACCCTGTGAAAGATCAAAACGCAGAAGCCAAATACCGCTCCCTGGAACGGTACAGCAAAAATTTGAATGAATTGGCCAAAGCCGGTAAAATTGACCCGGTGATAGGCCGTGATGAAGAGATCAGGCGAGTATTACAGATATTGAGCCGCCGTACCAAAAATAACCCGATCCTGCTCGGTGAACCGGGTGTGGGTAAAACCGCGATCGTGGAAGGATTGGCCCAACGTATCGTGCAGGGCGACGTTCCCGAAAACCTGAAATCGAAGACGATCGTATCGCTTGATATGGGTTTGCTTATTGCGGGTGCGAAATACAAAGGTGAATTTGAAGAAAGGCTGAAAGCCGTTATCAAAGAGGTAACCGATTCGGAAGGCGAGATTGTACTTTTCATTGACGAGATCCACACGCTGATCGGTGCGGGTGGCGGTGGCGAAAGCGCCATGGATGCTGCCAACTTGCTGAAACCGGCATTGGCACGCGGAGAATTGCACGCGATCGGTGCTACAACGCTGAAAGAATACCAGAAATATGTCGAAAAAGACAAGGCTTTGGAACGTCGTTTCCAGGCTGTGATGGTAGATGAGCCCAATATTTCCGATGCGATCAGCATTCTGCGGGGTATTAAGGAAAAATATGAATTGCACCACGGTGTCCGCATCCAGGACGACGCAGTGATTGCTGCCGTGGAGCTTTCGAACCGCTACATCAGCGACCGTTTCCTGCCCGATAAGGCGATCGACTTAATGGACGAAGCCGCTTCCAAGCTCCGGCTGGAAATGGATAGCGTCCCCGAGGAACTCGACGAGCTGAACCGCCGCATCATGCAGCTCGAAATTGAGCGCGAAGCGATCCGTCGTGAAAATAATAAGGATAAAGAAACTGTCCTTAACAAAGAAATCGCCGACCTCAGCGAGCAACGCAATACCCTGAAAGCCCAATGGGAAAACGAGAAGGGTAAGGTAAACGAGGTGCGTGCATTGAAAGAACAAAGCGAGCAGCTGCGCCTTGAAGCCGAACAGGCCGAACGTTCGGGCGATTTCGGTAAGGTTGCTGAGATCCGCTACGGCCGCATTCCCGAGGTCCAGGCCAAACTGGAAGAACTTCAAAAATCGGAGCATGCGGAAAGCCTGATGCAGGAAGAAATTACGCCGGAAGATATTGCCGAAGTAGTGGCTAAATGGACCGGTATACCTATCAGCAAAATGCTGCAAAGCGACCGCGAAAAGCTGCTGCAACTCGAAGAGCATTTGCACCAGCGTGTAGCTGGCCAGAATGAGGCTATTGAAGTGGTATCCGATGCCGTACGCCGCAGCCGCGCAGGTTTGCAGGATGCGAAACGGCCTATCGGCAGCTTCCTCTTCCTCGGCCCGACAGGTGTAGGTAAAACCGAATTGGCGAAAACGCTGGCCGAGTACCTGTTCAACGACGAGAATGCCATGGTGCGGATCGATATGAGCGAGTACCAGGAACGCCACGCCGTAAGCCGCCTCGTGGGCGCGCCTCCGGGATACGTGGGCTACGATGAAGGCGGCCAGCTTACCGAAGCCGTGCGTCGCAAACCTTATAGCGTAATCCTGCTCGACGAGATCGAAAAGGCGCACCCGGATGTGTGGAATATCCTGCTCCAGGTGCTCGACGAAGGTCGTTTGACCGATAATAAGGGTCGCGTGGCGAATTTCAAGAACACGATCATTATCATGACGTCGAACATCGGCAGCCACATTATCCAGGAGAAATTCGCGGAGGACGAAGGTTGGAACCATACGCTGATCATCGAGGAAGCCAAGCAGGCCGTACTCGATTTGCTGAAAGCGTCGGTGAGACCCGAGTTCCTGAACCGTATCGACGAGATCGTACTCTTCGAACCATTGACGCTGAAAAACATTCGCAAAATCGTGGATATCCAGTTCAAAGGCATTCAGCACATGCTGAAAGAGCAGGGTATTACGCTCGATGCGACCGACGAGGCGCTTACCAAGCTCGGTGAAGACGGTTTCGACCCGGCATTCGGTGCACGTCCGCTGAAAAGGGTACTTCAAAGAAGAATCCTGAATGAATTGTCGAAAGGCATTTTGAGCGGACAGGTTGCGAAAGATTCGGTGATCATGATGGAGCTCGACTCGAAAGGCGACCTGGTCTTCGAAAACGTCGGAGGCGTAGAAATATAATCATGGAATAATGCTAATATAGGGAGCGGCAGCGATGCCGCTCTTTTTATTTTCCCCAAATCGGGATTTACCACAGGCCCCATTCCCACGTTGTGGAAGCTACGCACCGCCTCTCTGCCGCGTGCTCGACCCAAAAACAAGCCAACAAATTGGCATAGTTTTTGTACAATTATTTATTCTTATAGTCTAACCTTTTAATCCACACCTAAATCCATGGAACAATCACTGAATTCAATCAAAGTCGCGATACTGGTTGCCGATGGATTTGAGCAGGTTGAAATGACCTGCCCCAGAAAAGTCCTAAACCAACGCGGCGCGACCACCCACGTTATTTCGCCCAGCAAAGACGTTGTGAAAGGATGGAGCCATTTGGACTGGGGCGAAAACCACCGGGTCGACGTCCCGCTTGAAATGGCACGTGCCGAATACTACGACGCGCTGCTGCTTCCTGGCGGGGTTATGGGCCTGGATGCACTAAGGATCAACCAAAAGGCGGTCGACTTTGTGCGGTCGTTTTTTATCGCGGGAAAACCGGTGGCGGCGATCTGTCACGGTCCCCAAATCCTGATCGACGCCGACGTGGTACTGGGCCGCACGCTTACCTCGTATGCCGCCATCCGCCATGATCTCGAAAATGCCGGCGCAATATGGCTGGACCAGGAGGTGGTAACCAATAACGGGCTCGTCACCAGCCGCACTACCGACGATCTTTCGGCGTTCGTCAGTACGATGATCCGGGAGTTCAATATGGAATTCCATCATTAACTGCATTAGTCACAGATTCAAACGCTTAGCAGGAGCATCCCGTAACGGATGCTCTTTTTGTTTCCATTTAAAGCCAAAATTGTGGTATTTGCTCTTTCATTACCTGGTTTTCGCATGACACTCATTTCGCTCCAAAACGTCTCCGTCCGCAAATACGAATCAACGGTCCTTTCTGAAATTAACTGGAATATTGAACAGGGAAAAAACTGGGCGATCATTGGCCCGAACGGCTCGGGTAAGTCGGTCCTGCTGGAAGTGATCGCGGGGAAATGGCCTGTGCTGAGCGGCAAAATCGTCTACGACTGGACTACACCGGTCCGCGAAAATATAGAGCTTGCTTCGAACGACTACTCGTTCAACCGCATTGTAAGTGCCGGTGCCGAGTATTACCAGCAGCGCTTTCACGCATACGAGTCCGAGCGCGCGCCCAGCGTGCGTGCGATCCTGACCGACCAATTGAAACCGGTAGGAACGGTCGACGATAAATCGGTAACATTAGCCCCTTCCAAAGTAAGTGATGAAGAACTGGATCGCGTGGCAGGCTTGCTATCCATTACCCATTTGCTCGACCACCCGTTTGTGACGCTTTCCAACGGCGAAACGAGGAGAATGCTTTTAGCCAAGTCGCTGCTGAAAAAGCCGAAAGTGCTCATGCTCGACAATGCATTCAGCGGCCTTGATGTGCATTCACGCGAGGTGCTCCGTAATGCATTAACCGAACTGACCAAACAAGGGGTGACCATCATTATGGCCACTACGGCTGCCGAAATCCCCCCATGCATTACGGATGTACTCGAACTGGAAGCCGGCCAAATTGAAGCGCAAAAACCCGTAGTGCAATTTCGGTCGGCAGCCAGCCATACCCATCAATTTCCGCAGCCCGATCCGCAAAAACTGGCGCATTTCGGTCATCCTGAATTTACCAGCTTTCAACACGCGCTCGATTTGAGAAATATCCGTGTCAAATACGGAGAAGATCAGATTCTCGACGGCGTAAACTGGAAGATCGCGAAGGGAGAAAAATGGGCATTATCCGGACCGAATGGCTCCGGCAAATCGACTTTGCTGAGCATCATTACGGCTGATAATCCACAGCGTTTCGCAAATGACTATGATTTGTTCGATCAAAAACGCGGTGGTGCAGGCGCATCCATCTGGGATATCAAACAAAAGATCGGCCATGTTTCGCCCGAACTCCACTTGTATTTCCCCAGAAATACCACCGTTTTCAAAACCATAGCATCCGGCTTTTTCGATGCGACAGGTGTTTTCTTCAAAAAACTCACCGAAACGCAAATTGAGCGTGTACATGAAGTGGCCGAACTCCTGCATGTGCATGAACTGATCGAAAAGGATTTTTCACAGCTCTCCAAAGGCCAGCAAAGAATGGTACTGCTCGCGCGGGCATTGGTCAAAAACCCGCCGTTGCTCATCCTCGACGAGCCCTGCCAGGGACTGGACACCGACGCGATCGACTATTTTAAGTCGGTTGTAAATGCCATTTGTGATACCGATGAGCGTACTCTGATCTATGTTTCGCATTATCCAAACGAGATTCCGAGCTGTGTAGAGCATTATTTGAAACTGGAAAAAGGAAAAGTGATAGAATCGCGTTAACGATTCCAACTTTTAGTGAAAAACGGAAATCCTCTTTTTCTGTATTAATCAAATCACCAGCTATGACCAGAAAAGTATTTGTTTACATTGCCGCCAGCCTCGACGGCTACATTGCCAAGCACGACGACGACCTGACCTTTCTTTCCCTCGTGGAACAAGAGGGTGAAGATTACGGCTATGGCGAGTTCATCGACACGATTGACACCGTAATCATCGGCCGTAAAACGTATGACAAGGTGCAGGCGATGGGCATCGAATACCTTCGTGCAGATAAGGAATATTACATCATGACGCGCACCCCGCGTGCACAGGAAGGCAATGTCCGATTCCACACCGGCGACCTGAAGGCGCTGATCGACGAGCTGAAACAAAAAGAAGGGAAACATATTTTCGTAGATGGCGGGGCAGAAGTCGTAAACCAGCTCATACGACTCGACCTGATTGACGAGTATATTGTTTCACTGATTCCCATTTTGTTGGGCGATGGCATCCGACTGTTCAAGGATGGCAGACCGGAGCAGAACCTTACTTTCGTGAGCAGTAAGTCTTTTGAAAAAGGTCTGGTACAACTGCATTACATGCGCAGGTAACGCATTGCGCTAGCGGACGGGCCTGGCTTTCACCGGCTCGTCCCATTTGTTTCGAACAAACCCGTTTTTAAGGTTCATCACAATCGAAATGGAGCTGCTGCCAAAACCCGGTACATATTGCGCCCGGCCATAGCCGACTTCGAACCTTTTAATGCGCAGCCACGTGCCGAAGGAAAATCCAGCCAGTGCGCCGCGATTTGTCAAACGAAGCTCCTGCCTTTTCAAATGGTCATAGCCGAGCAGAATGCGGAAGTTGGAATGCGCCAATATTTCCGCGCCCAGCGACAAATGCCTGCCTAGTTTTTCTGCCACCCCCACTTTTTTGGGCAGCTTAGTACCATTGATATCGTAAGTATAAAACAAGTTCGGGTCGTTATAAACCATATCGAAGCGGTTTAAATGATGGGCAGTCAACGACACACGGACCGGCATATATTTGGGTTTGAAGGTTACCCCTATCCGCATATCCAGTGGCAATACCGGCGTCAATGCACCATTGTAGTTCTGCTTTAAAAAGCCGAAGTTTTTGGCCACGAAACCGATTGTAAGGTCCTCCTGCGGATGCCGGAATGTAGCGCCCCAGTCGAATGCCATCCCCCAGGTCTGGTAACTTTCGATGGACGCGCCCACGAACTTGGCCGTCGCGCCTAACGTGAAAGCACCTAGCGTGTGCCCGTAACCCGCTGAAAGGCCATAATCCGCCGCGCGGAACTCCCCTACCACATTTCCGATGTCGTCCGTTTCCTGCATCGTACCATAGTTCAGGTATTGCAGCCCAACCGCCCAAATGCTGCCTGTTTTGCGGACGCGGTTGGCATAACCCATATTCACAAACTTGGTATTCGCCAGGTAAGGCATCAGGTTCAGCGATACGTTATTAATCTTCGCCGAATCGAGCAATGCGGGGTTTTGAAGAAATAATGCGGGGTCGTTACCTTGCGCGGCAATGTGGTTGGAACCCAACGCGGTACTGCGTGCCTGAGCAGGTAATTGGAGAAAATCCAGGCGCGTACGGCCGCCCGTCACCTGGGCGAAAGCGGCATTCCACGGCGAGCAAAGCCACGTGATAAGGAAAAGCAAACCACAGCCTGTCGACCTCATAAACGTCCTATAATTTCCCGAATCATTAAAATGCAGCTATATTTATAACCCAACAAATGTAACCATATCCCCGCATTACATGGAATCCCGATCAGCCGCTGTTTCAAAAAAAGAACTTTTAGATCAAAAAAATGCTGAGGCTGAACTGGGCGGCGGTGAAAACAGGATCCAGGCGCAACATGCCAAGGGCAAGCTCACCGCCCGTGAACGCATTTCCATTCTGCTCGACAAAGGTTCTTTTGAGGAAATAGGGCGGTTTGTGATGCACCGCAGCAAGGATTTCGGGCTGGATAAGGAGCATTACCTTGGCGACGGTGTAGTTACGGGTTATGGCAAAGTCAATGGCCGGCTGGTGTACGTTTTCGCGCAGGATTTCACGGTTTTCGGCGGTTCGCTCTCAGAAACACATGCAGAAAAGATCTGTAAACTGATGGACCTCGCTATGAAAAACGGCGCACCGATCATCGGTCTGAACGATTCCGGTGGCGCCCGCATTCAGGAAGGGGTGCTTTCGCTCGCGGGTTACGCGGATATTTTCTATAAAAACACCCTGGCTTCCGGGGTCATACCGCAAATTTCGGCTGTGATGGGTCCATGCGCCGGCGGCGCGGTTTATTCCCCCGCGATTACGGATTTCATTTTAATGGTTGAAAACACGAGCTATATGTTCGTAACCGGTCCCAATGTGGTCAAAACTGTAACACACGAGGAAGTAACATCAGAAGAACTTGGTGGTGCGATGACGCACGCAACGAAATCGGGTGTGACGCATTTTGTGTCCGCCAATGAGGTCGAATGCCTGCAATCGATCAAAAAGCTGCTGAGCTATATGCCGCAAAACTGCGAGGACGACGCACCGCGGTATCCCTACACGCCCGGCGACGAGCTGCGTCCTGCATTGAATACGCTCATTCCCGAGAACGCCAACCAGCCTTACGATATGCGGGAAGTCATTACCGAGCTTTCTGATGCCGACAGTTTTTTTGAAGTACATGAAAATTTTGCGGAGAATATCGTGGTAGGCTTCTCTCGCATTGCCGGGCGCAGCATCGGCATTGTCGCCAACCAACCCGCCGTGCTTGCAGGTGTGCTCGACATTCATGCCAGCCAAAAGGCGGCCCGTTTCGTCCGGTTTTGTGATTGTTTCAATATTCCATTACTGGTTCTCGAAGATGTCCCCGGCTTCCTGCCAGGCACCGATCAGGAATGGAATGCGATCATCAGCAACGGCGCAAAGCTATTGTATGCATTCTGCGAAGCCACCGTCCCGCGCATCACCGTGATCACGCGCAAGGCGTACGGGGGCGCATATGATGTGATGAACTCCAAGCACATCGGCGCGGATATGAACTTCGCCTGGCCTTCCGCCGAAATCGCCGTAATGGGAGCAAGCGGCGCGGCTGAAATTATTTTCAAACGCGAGATCGCGCAGGCCGGGGATCCCGCGAAGAAATTGCAGGAGAAAATCGACGATTATACCCACAAATTCGCCAACCCTTACCGTGCCGCGCACCGCGGTTATATCGATGAGGTGATCTACCCCGACCAGACCCGCGCGAAGCTGATCCGTGCTTTCGAAATGCTCGAAAACAAGGTGGATGTGCTACCCAAAAAGAAGCACGGCAACATTCCGTTGTAACGAGCACGCAGCGCGTATTGCCCATTTTTCAAAATTTTACAGCCTATTCCCTGGCCTTATCCCATTAATATCGGGTAATGCCCGGGAATACTTTGGCACATTCCTGATATTGTCCTAATTTCACAAGCACTAAACAATCTCAATTACTTCCTAAAAGAACCTTAACGAATGAAAGAAGAGAAAGGACTTTCCGCGTCCTCACGCAGGAGCTTTATCAAAGGCTCACTGGCGACGCTGGCAACGTTTTCGATCGTTCCCCGCCATGTGCTGGGAAAGGGTTACCTCGCCCCGAGCGACACACTCACCAAAGCCATTGTCGGCACCGGCTCCATGGGCCGCGGCCACATCCCTTATGCAGGCACCAAAGTGGTTGCATTGTGTGACGTGGACAAAAGGCATCTCGACATCGCGGTCAATATGGTCGACAAGGGCGTCAAAACCTTCTCCGACTACCGTGAGCTGATCCAGCTTCCCGAAGTCGACATCGTCCACGTGGCTACCCCGCCGCATTGGCATGGCATTATCGCCGCCGACGCCGCCCGCGCGGGCAAGGACGTGTGGTGCGAGAAACCGATGACGCGCACAATAGGCGAAGGCAAACGTCTGGTGGAAGCCGTTCAGCAGCACGGGAGAGTGTTCCGACTCAACACCTGGTTTCGTTTCGAAAGCAATTTCTACGGAATGAATACTACTGTTAAACCCATTAAAAAGCTCGTTCAGAGCGGCTTGCTCGGCTGGCCATTGAAAGTAACCGTCAGCAAGCATACCGGTTTCGACTGGAAGTTTTATTGGGTAGGTAAAACAAACAATGCCCCTCAACCGGTACCTGCCGAGCTCGACTATGATATGTGGCTTGGACCAGCGCCGTACAAACCATACAGCGAACACCGTGTGCACCAAACCTTCCGCGGCTACTGGGATTACGATGGTGGGGGCCTGGGCGACATGGGCCAGCATTACATCGACCCAATTCAATATTTCCTTGGCAAGGACGATACCAGCCCGGTGAGCGTGGAAGTGGACGCCCCTCAGCAGCACACCGAAGCCGTAGGTACCTGGCGCCGCATTACCTACACCTATGCCGATGGCTGCCAGATCGTGCTCGACGGCGAAGCCAAAGATGACAAAGTAGCGTACATCGAAGGCCCGAAAGGCAAGCTGTACCCAAATTTCAAATCGGATATTCCGGACCTGGAAAAGAAACTCGCCGCATTCCCCGATCCCGAGCCGCAGGTTACTGACTTCGTGGACGCTGTGAAGAACCGCAAGAAGTTCGCATTGAACGAGGAAAACGGTCATCGCTCGTGCACGATCGTGAACATGGGCCTTATTGCATTGCGCCTGGGCCGCTCATTGAAATTCGATCCGGACAAACAGGAATTTATCGACGACGAAGGCGCAAACAGGCTGATCGATCAGCCCATGCGTGCTCCCTGGACCATTTAAGAACTTAAAAGCTAAACTGACAGGCCTTCCGGCTTGCAGCACCGGCATATCCGATGAAAAAAAGACTTTACCCTATTATGGCCTTCTGCCTGGCTTCCTCGCAGCTCATGGCCCAAAACGACAACTCGCTCGACGCCAAAGTGAAGGCGGTGTTGTCGAAACTCCCTTCCCAGAATGAGGCGGCATTGAAGAAAAACATGGAAGAACTCGCCCAGCTCGGCAAGCCAGGCCTGGTTCAGATCGCCTCTATGCTCACGCCCCTCGGCAAAGGAGATAATACTAAGATACAATATGCTTTAGGTGGTTTCACCTATTATGCTTCTCAGGCAGGCAAAGAGGCCTTGCGCAAAGACGCTGCGGAAGCCTACGGCGAAGCATTATCAAAAGTGAATGATCCTGACAGCAAAAACTTCCTCATTTACCAGCTTCAAACCGTTGGAAAAGATGAGTCGGTAGATGTTTTGAAAGGGTATCTCAAAGACGAAAGACTTTCACAACCTGCCGCGCGGACATTGGCGCGCATAGGCTCGCCATCTGCGGGCGCCGCTTTACTGGAAGCATTGGGTAATGCCAGCGGAAGCGCACAGCTCGCGATTACCGAGGCATTGGGCGGCAGCCATAACAAAAGTGCCGCTGCGGTCATCGAAAAAACCGCTGCCAGTTCCGATATCAAGTTGCGCAAGGTTAGCCTTTATGCACTATCGGAAATCGGCTCACCTTCTTCGGAAAGTATTCTGGCGGGCGCTGCACAGAAAGCCGCCTACGGCTACGACGAAGCCGACGCGACGGCTGTTTACCTCAAATACCTCGCAAATCTGGCCGCCAATGGCCATGCCGCGTCTGCTGAAAAGGCGGCGCTCGCATTGATCAAAGCTACGCCGGATGTAAAGCAATCCGCAACTCGCTCTTCTGCATTGAAGATTTATTCGGATGTTAAAAAGAGAGAATCTGTACCCGTTCTGGTAAGCGCATTACAGAGTACCGACGCTCAATACCGTGCCGCCGCATTGAAATTAGGCCAGAAATACCTGATGGCCGACGGCACTACCCCATGGTTGAATGCATTCAAAAAAGCCAACCCTACCGTACAGGCAGAGATTATTACCATGCTGGGCCGTGCGGAATCGAAAGATGCATTACCGGTGGTTTTGAAGGCATTGACTTCGAAAGATAGCAAAGTAAAAACGGCTGCGATCTGGGCCGCTGGACGAATCGGACAGGAAAGCAGCGTTGCCAAGCTGATCCCGGTTTTGAAAACGGCCAATGCGGATGAAATCGCGGCGATTAAAAGCAGCTTGATGACGATCAAAGGCGCTTCACTCGTGGATCAGGTCGCAACGGCCGTTCCTACCCTTCCCGCACCAGCACAATCGGCGCTGATTGATGTGCTGGCCGCCCGTGCAGCCAGTTCGAAATTGCCGGTTGTTTCAGCGCAGTTGAAGAGCACGAATCCCGAAGTACGGAAATCGGCTTTCAATGCATTGAAATCGCTGGCTACCGGCAACGATCTGCCACAACTGTATGCATTATTGAATAGCGTTTCCAATGCTGACGAGATTGCGGCTACACAAAGCGCTATCAACGCGGCGATTAAGGAAAGCGGCGACGCAGACAGCCAGACCGACGCTGTTTTGAAACAAATGCAAGCTGCCCCGGCTGATAAACAAGGTAATTACCTTGCAGTATTGGCTGGTATTGGTGGTAAAAAGGCTTTGAAATCGGTGGTGGAAGCATACGGAAACGGGGATGCTACGAAGAAGAAGTCGGCTATCGCGGCACTTTCCGCCTGGGTCGACGCGAGCGCTGCCAAAGAATTGCTCAACATTGCACGCAGCACCAGTGATTCCGAGGATTTCAATGCTGCATTGACAGGCTATGTTGCTGCCACGGCAAAATCGAGCAAAACAGCTGCCAACAAAGTGATTATGCTCCGCGAAGCATTGGCGATTGCCAAAACCGACGCGCAGAAGGAAGCGATTATCAAGGAACTGGGAAGAAACAGAACCTTTAATTCACTACTGCTGGCCGGCAAATACCTGGATAATGCAGGTACGCAGCAAGCTGCGGCGCAGGCTGTTATGAACATTGCATTGAGTAACAAAAACCTGTACAGCGCCGAAATCCGTGAGCTCCTTACCAAAGCCGGCCCACTTTTGAAAGGCCAGGACGCCGATTACCAAAGGGAATCGATCCGCAAGCATCTGGCTGAGTTACCTGCCGGTGAGGGATTTGTATCGCTATTTAATGGCAAAGACCTCTCGGGATGGAAAGGTTTGGTACAAAACCCGATCGCACGCCGCAAAATGAGCGCTGATTCGCTGGCCTTCAAACAGAAAAAAGCGGATGAAGCGGCATTCAAGGATTGGTTTGCCAAAGACGGTGAACTCGTCTTCTCCGGCCATGGCGATAACCTTTGCACCGTGAAGCAATACGGCGATTTTGAAATGTACGTCGACTGGAAAATTCAGAAAGATGGCGACGCGGGCATTTACCTCCGGGGTACGCCGCAGGTACAGATCTGGGACACCTCACGTGTGAGCGTAGGCGCGCAAGTGGGCTCGGGAGGGCTCTATAATAACCAGAAAAACCCGAGCAAGCCTTCGAAAGTAGCCGATAATGCGATTGGCGAATGGAATACCTTCCATATCACGATGATCGGAGATCGCGTATCAGTGGATCTGAACGGGGAAAATGTGGTGGATAATGTGGTGCTCGAAAACTATTGGGACCGCAACTTGCCGATTTTCGCGAAAGAACAGCTCGAACTGCAGGCGCATGGCAACGAGATCCACTACCGCGACATTTACGTTCGCGAAATCCCTCGCCCGGAATTCACATTACCCGAAGCCGAGCAGAAGGAGGGTTTCAAAGTGCTCTTCGATGGTACCAATATGTTTGAATGGGTGGGCAACAAGACCGACTATTTCATCCAGAACGGCGAGCTCGTTGTCGATCCTAAAAAAGGCGGGAAAGGCAATCTGTACACCAAAGACGAATACAGCGATTTCGATTTCCGTTTCGAATTCCAGCTTACGCCGGGCGCGAACAACGGCCTGGGTATCCGCACGCCGATGGAAGGCGATGCAGCCTACGTAGGAACCGAAATCCAGATCCTGGACAACGATGCAGATATTTACAAAGATTTGCACGAATATCAGTACCACGGTTCAGCATACGGCATTATTCCTGCCAAAAGGGGCTATCTGAAACCGGTTGGGGAATGGAACTACGAAGAGGTACGCGTGCAAGGCTCCAAAATCAAGGTAACCCTTAACGGCACCGTAATCCTTGATGGCGACCTTGCCGAAGCCAGCAAAAACGGCACAGCCGACCATAAAGATCACCCGGGCCTGAAAAGGACCAGCGGTCACCTCGGATTCCTCGGCCACGGTTCCGAACTCAAATTCAGGAATATCCGCATCAAAGACCTGAGCAAAGCGACACCTGAACCGGTGGAGACAGGAAAGAAAAAGAGTAAGAAGAAAAAGTAATTTGAAGATGCCCTGCAATTTGCGGGGCATTTCTATTTCCGTGGCTTTACCGGAATACACGGCTAATGTCAACATAGATGATATTCCACGAGCACTGAGTATCACCGCATTGAAACAGATCCTGCCTACATTTTAGACTTGCCTATCAGCGCCTTGCCGGGTGATTTGAAACTGCCCCTGCACCCGCCTCGACCAAAGATTTTGGCACCAACTTATTCCGAAAGCCGATTACGGGATGATCAAAATCCCTTCCGCGATCATGGACGATGAATTCAACTACCTTCGCAAGCCGCTATTTTGCAAGGCGGTAATCTATTCCATCCGGTCGGTCCGCGATTTTGTCTATGACGTCAGGCTTAAATTATAGAAAAAAATTAAAAAATGCCCTCTTGGATCACTTTGGGCAATTTTATTTAGCTTTGATATAATAATCAGAAAATCAAGATCAAAAAAGTAAATAAGCTGTGTTTGGCTCTTGAGTTGATAAAATAAATATATTTATTCCATCTAAATCAATAAAAAACAAGGCGTTTCATGGACATTTTTGTTGGTAGTCTTTCTTTTAAGTTAAAGGAAAGCGAGCTGCGTGAAGCTTTCGAAAAGTATGGTAAAGTGAGCTCAGCGAAAATCATCATTGACAAAATTACACGTCAAAGCAAAGGGTTCGGGTTTGTGGAAATGCCTGATGAAACAGAGGCCAGAACCGCCATTAATGCATTGAACGGGGCCGATATGTATGGCAGGCCATTGGTTGTGAACGAATCACAGAAGAGAGAACCAAGAGGCGACGGCGGTGGTGCGCCCCGCCCCGATACACGCAGTCGGGAGGGCTTTAACCGGCCACGACCGGCGGGAAATGACGGTCCAGGAAACAGAACGCCTTATACTCAAGATAGAAATACAGGTAGGGACTATAACCGGCAAGAACCATCTCTGGACGACGACGATCAGGATGATGACGATGCACCAGGCACTCCGGCAAGACCCGCCGAGCGTAATTTCGGCGACCGGGGCTTTTCGGGAGGAGGTAACTTCCGCCAGCCGGATAAGCAGCGCGACAAAGGGCATCACGATCGCGGACATGACCATAATCGTCATCAGGGAGGTCGGCCTAAAATGGAGGACCGCTACTCGAAAAAAGGCGGAGGCGGTTCGAAAGATTACGGCCGCCGGTATGGAGGTGGCGACGATGATTGGGATTGATACGTTACAAATGAAAAGAGCCTGCAATCACTTGCAGGCTCTTTTCATTTCCTGAATATGAAGTAAACAGCCAGTACCAGAAACAGGAAACCGACAAAGTGGTTCCACCGGAATGTCTCCGTTTTAAAAAAAACGAGCGTAAAAACCATGAATATGACCAGTGTAATCACTTCCTGGATCACTTTCAGTTCCACTAATGAAAATGGACCACCATTCTCTTTAAAACCAATCCTGTTGGCAGGGACCTGAAAACAATACTCAAACAGGGCTATTCCCCAACTGATGAGGATAATGGAGAATAGCCCCAGTTTACTAAACCAGGCCATCTCCTTGAATTTCAAATGTCCGTACCACGCCATAGTCATGAAGGCGTTGGACAATACCAGAAGGCCTATAGTCAGGACTGATTTCATGCAGCTGCTTTAACTTTGTTATCGCGAAAAAACAACACGAACAGCACCAGTACTACCGCTGCGATGCCCGCAGGCACCATCCAGATCGATGTCCAGTTTTTCACATTGTCGACGGTGTACATATCTGCCACCACGCCGGCAATCCACGAACCAATGCCCATACCGATTCCATAAGTAGCGATGGAAATCAGGCCTTGAGCGGAAGAACGGTACTGCTCGCCCGCTTTGCTGTCGGTGTAAATCTGGCCGGTGACAAAGAAAAAGTCATAGCAAACGCCATGCAGCACGATCGCCAGGTAAAGCAGCCATTCGCTGGAAGCGTCGCCGTAACCGAAGCCGATGAAACGGATGATCCAGGCGATAAGCCCTACTACCAGCATCCATTTCACGCCGAAACGAGAAAAAGCCAGTGGGATCAGCAACATGAACACAACTTCCGAAGCTTGCCCAAGCGACATTTTATTCTCTACATTGGTCATCCCGGAATCCGTCAGCGACGGGTTTGCCATTGCATAGTAGAATGACAACGGGATACAGATCAGCAGGGAAGAAATAAAGAAGATTGCGAAAGAGCGGTCCTTGAACAATTTGAATGCGTCCAAACCCAAAATGTCGGAAAAAGAGGTGTGTGAACTTGGTTTTGGAGGGGTATCAGGCAAGAAGAAAGAGTAAACGCCGAGAAATGCAGCCGTAAACATTGAAATCTTGAAAATCAATGCGGTACCGCCAATTTCATAGTATCCGATAATGTTCGTTACCGCGATCCAGGCAACGGTTCCCATGACGCGGATGGCGGGAAAGTCCTTTTCGGAATTGGTAACTTGCTGCATGGCAATGGATGTCGTAAGCGACATCGCCGGTGCGAAAGTAATACAGTAGGCCAGGATCACCCAGAAAAACGTGTCGGGATCTTTCACTTCGGACAGCACATACAGAATACCGGCCCCCACCAAATTGAGGATACCCAGCACTTTTTGTGCTGCGAAATAACGGTCGGCGATCATTCCCACGAAGAATGGCGCGATGATCATCGCAATGGAGAATGCCGCGTATGCATTTCCAACCTGGACGCCCGTTGCGCCCAATTCTGTAAACATATACTTGCTCATTTGCCCGTACCATGCACCCCACACAAAATAGAGCAGGAACATCATGGCCATCAACTGAAAGCGGGTCGAATTTTTCATAAACTAGGTTAGCGGTTGTAGGAGATTGATTGGTATAACATGAGATAATAGGTTACTTTTTGATAAGCTTCTGAAACTCGTTCAGTTTCAGCAATGCCTCGATGGGCGACAGGGTGTTGACATCCACGAGCAGCAGCTTTTCCTTCAACTCGTCCAGCTTCGGGTCTGCCGGCTCGAAAATGCTGAGCTGGAAATTGTTTTTGGGAATATCCTTCACCCGCTTCTTGTGCTCGTGCGCCACGTGGTCTTTTTCCAGGTGCTGCATGATTTCGCTCGCCCGCAAGACGATTGGCTGCGGCATACCGGCGATCTGCGCCACGTGGATACCAAAACTGTGCGCGCTGCCGCCGGGTTTCAGTTTCCGGAGGAAAACCACTTTGTTATCCACTTCCTTTACGGCCACATTGAAGTTTTTGATGCGCGGGAAATCTTCCGCAAGCTGGTTCAATTCGTGGTAATGGGTGGCGAAAAGTGTTTTAGGCCTGCAATTCGACTGACTATGGAGGTATTCTGTAATGGCCCACGCAATGGAAACGCCGTCGTAGGTGCTCGTTCCACGGCCGATTTCGTCCATCAGCACGAGACTCTTGCTGCTCAGGTTGTTTAGAATGCTGGCTGTTTCAGTCATTTCGACCATGAAAGTACTTTCCCCTTTGCTGAGGTTATCGCTCGCTCCTACCCTGGTGAAAACCTTGTCGACCAGGCCGATCGTCGCCGATTTGGCCGGGACAAAGCTGCCCATTTGCGCCATCAGTACAATCAATGCAGTTTGCCGGAGCAATGCCGATTTACCGGCCATGTTCGGACCGGTAATGATGATGATCTGCTGGCTGGCATCGTCAAGGTAAACGTCGTTTGGCACATAGCTTTCTCCCACAGGCAATTGCTGCTCGATTACCGGGTGACGTCCCTCCTTAATATCCAGCTCGTTGCCTTCACTGATAACCGGCTGTACGTATTTGTTCTTCCGGGCAGCTAATGCAAAGGAACTCAGCACATCCAGCGCCGATATGACCTGCGCATTTTGCTGGATCGCGGCCACATATTCCGAAGCCGTTTGTACGATTTCACTGAATATCCTGAATTCGATCGCCGCAATGCGGTCCTCCGCATTCATGATTTTTTCTTCGTATTCTTTGAGCTCGGGCGTAATGTACCGCTCCGCATTGACGAGCGTCTGTTTCCTGATCCAGTCGGAAGGAACTTTACTCTGATGTGCGTGGGTAACTTCGAGATAGTAGCCAAATACCTTGTTATACGCAATTTTAAGCGAACCGATACCTGTCCGTTCAATTTCGCGGTTTTGAAGTTTGATCAGGTAATCCTTGCCTTCGTAGGAAATAGCGTGCAGTTCGTCCAGTTCGCTATCGACTCCGCTCTGGATCATCCGCCCCTGGTTAGAGAGTACGGGAGCATCATCGCGGAGTTCCCGTTCGATCTTCTGAACCAATGCCCCGCAGGCATCCAGTTGGGAAGCGAATTTATCGAGCATACCGCCCGCCAGCAATTCCTTTACGGGGGCGATCTGTTTCAATGATTTTTTAAGCTGAACCAATTCCCGTGGATTGATGCGACGCACCGCCACTTTGGAAATCAGTCGCTCCAAGTCGCCAATCTGCTTGAAATATCCTACCAGCGATTCGTGGAGCTCTTCGTGCGTGAGGAAATGCGCTACGGCGTTCAGGCGCTCCTCTATGGGCGCCTTGTCTTTCAACGGCAATACCATCCATTTCCGCAGCTGCCTCGCGCCCATGGGCGTAACCGTGTGATCGAGAATGTCGATCAGCGGCACACCACCTTCCTGCTGGGGGTACACGAGTTCCAGGTTGCGAACGGTAAAACGGTCGAGCCACACATATCTTTCCTCCTCCAACCTTGTAATGCGGCTGATATGCGCAACTTCCTTGTGCTCGGTTTCACGCAGGTAATGCAAAATTACACCCGCCGCAATAATACCCAGCGGCAGGGATTCGATGCCGTAACCTTTTAAAGTTGTAGTCTGAAAATGCCCTGTAAGTTGCTCATAGCCATAATCGTAGCCGAAGCACCAGTCTTCCAGGTGAAAAGTGTGGTATTTCCCTCCGAAGAGTTCGTTGAATTCCTGCTTGTGTTTTTTGCAATACAACACCTCGGCCGGACCAAAGCCTTGCAGCATTTTATCCACGTACGCCGCATTACCCTGCGATGCCATGAATTCGCCTGTGGAAATGTCGAGAAAGGCGATTCCGTAAAGACCGTCGCTGCCGACGTGTATCGCCGCCAGGTAGTTGTTTTTGCGGATATCGAGCACATTGTCGTTGAATGACACGCCGGGTGTAACAAGCTCGGTTACGCCGCGCTTCACAATGCCTTTTGCAGCAGCGGGATCTTCGAGCTGATCGCAAATCGCCACGCGTTCGCCCGCACGAACGAGTTTCGGCAGATAATTGTCCAGGGAATGGTGTGGGAAACCCGCGAGCTCCTCGTGCGCACCGCCATTGTTCCGGCGCGTAAGTACGATCCCCAGGATCTTGGAAGCCCTTACCGCATCCTCTCCGAAAGTCTCATAAAAGTCGCCAACCCGGAAAAGCAGCAACGCTCCGGGGTATTTGGCTTTAATCTGATTGTATTGTTTATTAAGCGGAGTTTCTTTGTGTGCCTTTGCCAATTATCAGCCTAATTTTGAGAACAAGGATTTGTACAAAATTAAGCCTTCTCTCCGGTTTGACAAGTCAGGGCAAACGATTTATACCCTTGTCAAAAGGTCCTTTCATAAAAAAGTTTAGCCTCTTTAGGTGTAACTTCCCATACGTCCCCTGGTTTAGGAAAATTTATTTTCTTATCCGCCAATGAAATTTTTCCGATAGACCAGCGCACCAGCCGGAGTGTCGGAAAACCGACGGCCGCCGTCATCCGCCGCACCTGCCGGTTCTTGCCCTCGTGCAATGTAACCGATAGCCATGAAGTAGGGATATTCTTTCGGAAACGGATGGGCGGATTACGTTCGGGAAGCTCTGGTTCCGCTATTTTTGAAACCTCTGCCGGCAATGTCTTATACTGTTTCCCATTGATAGAAATAGCAACGCCATTCGAAAGCTGCCGGCAAGCCTCGTCAGTCACCTCGCCCTCCACCTGCACGTAATACGTACGCGTGTGCCTGTTGCGCGGTTCGAGCAGCTTGGTTTTAAGGAAATTATCGTTGGTCAGCAGCAAAAGGCCTTCGCTATCCGCATCCAGGCGACCGACTGGGTAAATGTCCCTGGCAAATGTAAAATCCAGATCGGCTAATGTCTGGTGATCGCCCTCGCGGGAGAATTGGGAGAGCATGCCGAAGGGTTTGTAGATGAGGTAGTATTGGAACAAGATGGAGAATATTAATGAACAAAAAATAGCTATTCTAGAAACTCCGTAAGGTCAATTGAAAAGCCTGGAAGGATTTCCTTATCAGAAAGAATCTCATTGATCTGCTTGACTTCGACAGTTCCATCGATGCGAAAAACATGAACCTTTTCATCGAAACTGTCGATCAACCAGCCCAATTGGGCTCCGTTAGCAATGTATTCTTTCATTTTTTCCACCAGATATTGTAAGCTATCAGATACGAAACGGATTTCAATAACGAAGTCCGGACAAATCGGAGCAAATTTCTGCTTTTCCTCTTTGGAAAGAGCATTCCACCTTTCCCTCCTGATCCACGATACATCCGGCGATCTAACAGAACCATCCGGCAACTTAAAACCAGAAGATGATTCAAAGACTTTCCCTAGACCTGCCTGTTTGTTCCAAACATTTAAAGCAGTAATTACATCTGCATTAAATCCTCCTCCGATTGATCCAGTTGGTGACACAACTATAATATTTCCATGCGAGTCCCTTTCGAACTCTAGTGTGTCGTTTATTTGGCAGAACTCAAAGAATTCGTCATCACTCATCGGCCTAACCGTTCTAAAAGTCACCAGCATCTCGGTATCCATAGGTCATTGAGTTTTTGCTTCTACCAAAATAAACAATTATCACCTGCATCGAAACACACATTTAACCGATATCCCCTACCGAATTTCCAACCACACAGGACAATGGTCCGAGTGGACAGCATCGTTATACTGCCGGGCGGCGATGATGCGGTCTTTGATCGGTTCGGCTACGGAAATGTAATCGATGCGCCAGCCTTTGTTATTGCCCCGGGCACCGGCGCGGTAAGTCCACCAGGAGTATTGGCGCAATGTCGGATTCATGAAGCGGAAAGCGTCGGTGTAACCGTTCGCGAACCATTCGGTCATCCAGGCGCGCTCTTCGGGTAGGAAGCCGGACGACTTCTGGTTTCTTACCGGGTCGTGAATGTCGATTTCGGTATGCGCGATATTATAGTCGCCACAGATAATCAGGTTCGGACGCTCTTTTCTCAATTCGTTTACCCAAACAAAAAAGTCGGCAAGAAAGCGCATTTTCACGCTCTGGCGCACATCGCCACTTGTACCCGACGGGAAGTAGCAGTTCAGCACCGTGATATCGCCGAAATCAGCCCTTAACACACGACCTTCCGAATCATAGGCCGGAATACCGCATCCCTCGACAACCTGATCCGGCTTGATTTTAGAGAATATAGCGACCCCGCTGTAACCCTTTTTTTCAGCTGCATGCCAGCCCGCCAGTTCGTAACCCAGCTTCCGGAAGCCCGAAAGGTCGACTACATCGGGGGTGGCCTTCACCTCCTGGAAACAAAGAATATCGGCCGGCGTGGTTTGAAGCCAGTCAAGCAGGCCATTTTTTAATGCGGCACGAATGCCGTTCAGATTGTAGGTAAGTATTTGCATAAATGAGGGGCAGGCGTTGGCGGCCTTAATAAAACAGTACTTGTTTTCCGGTATAAGCCGATTCCCACTTCCCGGATTCGCCGCGCGACATAATCCACGCACGGTATTTCCCCTCGGGAAGCTTTGCCTTATAAAGCGAGTACTGATAATTGTTGCTGTAATATGAGGCTTTTTGTAAAAAATCCGAAACCGTGTTGGATTCCGGGACCGCTGGGAGCACGATCGTATGCTGCTCCGATTCCAGGACAATGTAAAAGGTTTCCTTTTGCGCTTTCTCCGGCGTCACAAAAAACTGGAAATACTTTGCCGGGAGGTTGCTTTCGCCATTTCTGTATTGTGATCTCGCGTCGAAGCTCCCTTCGAACGGTTTTCCGGAACCGGTCTGACGGATCAGGTCTTGCTGCGCCGGCATATCATAAAACTGGTAGAAATCCGTGATTCCGTCCGATTCAAGGCCGATGATCAGATCGCGCATACGCGTAGGATGGTTCCAAAAAGGAATATCGGTAAACAGATCCCCGACAGTCAGGAATGTCTTGTAGTTCTTCCAAAAATAGCTATCGATCACCAGGTCATCGTGCAGCTTTCGAATCGATACAATGGAGGTGAAATAGCTCACGAAATTCAAGCCGATAAAAAACGCCGTCGCAACAATGGCAGCGAGCTTTTTCCAGGCTTTGAAATTCTTTAAAACAATCAGAACACAGACATAGCAAGCAGCGACCAACACAATTCCGAATATCATGTACCGCCTCGAAAACACCGTGCCGCCGTACATAACATAGTTGTTGATCGGCCGGCTGATAACGAACATCGCACCCGTACCCATGATGAACATCATTGTGCCCAGCAGGAACCATTCTGACCAGGTCGGTTTGCGTGCAAGCAATATTCTCAATGCCCAGGCAGCGAAAATGAATGTAATACCGGCCCCCAGCACGACGCAAGCAATCATATCCTTGTGAAATACCGGCACCAGCGGATGCCGGACGTCGAGGTACAAGGCATTACCCCAGAATGCCATCACGAAGATCACATTGAAAAACGGGTGGTTCCAGACTTTCTCGCCAGGGGAGCTGACGAACTGGTAGTCGAAAAAGAAATAGAACAGCAAGACTGCCACGCTGGCCGCAATCCACCAGAACAGGTTTTTGAAACGCTTCTGAAAGGCTAGTATGATCATTCCCACGATCCACGCGAGCAGTCCGCTTCCGCTTGTAAAGGTGGTAAGCAATGCGGCAACGAGCCCGATGCGAAAGCCCTTCTCATCTTCACGCGCGAGACCATAGGCCGTAAGCATCGCAAAGAAGATCAGCGGTGTGTTTTGCAACGCCGCAATTCCCCAATAGGCGTTTTCAAAATAAACCAGATTGAAAAGTATATAGGGAACAGGAATGAACCAATACCAGGAAATCCCCTCCCTTTTCAGGCTGCGGTAAAACAAATAGCCTATACCTAGCATGAAAAGATCCCCGATGATGATCTGCGTTTTGATATTGACCGTGCCGGTCAGCACGAACATGACCAGCATGACGATCCGCTCGAAACCAAACCGGTGCTGGTTCACCTGCTCGAAAAGCGCTTTCAGCATTCCCGTAAAACTCTCCGAATTACGCAGTTTCTGCACGGTTTCGAGCAGGTTGAAATCGTCGGTATAAGGGATATTGACGAGGTGCGCATCGAGGAGGATGAAAAAATAGAGCACCGGCAGCACGATCAGGCCAATGCCGGTCCATTGCCGCCAGGACTTTATTTTTTCTATCAAAAACGTAGCTCCAAACAGCAGCAGCAGCACAACAACAAGGCTGTAATACTCAAACAGATGAGGATCTTCGAGGAATAGCTTCAAAACGTAGGGGATATTTGGGAACTGAATGCGCCTGCTTACCGCGTTCCGGTAATCATCTGGCTGGTTATTTCTTTCTCAAAAGTAATGTAGCCGGGATAATTGACCTGCTTTCCGGCGATATCCAGCGTCGGCCTCACTTTCACAACAAATTTCGACGGTCTGGCATCCGACTTGCCGGTGAGGGCGAGGATCATGTCTACAAACTGATCGCGCGTTTTGTCGTTCGAAAGCAACTGGTACGCATTGGTTTGCAGACTTACAGGTACCCGCGTGGGCGTAGTGCTCGGCATTACTTCAATCAATTGGCTCAGATAGCCGTTAAAAATCTCGCTTTCTGTCAGCAGCACCTTGTATTCCAGCTGGTTGATCGCCGCCCGCTTGCGGGTAGGATTCGTGATATCCACGTTCACCCGGAGGTTCAACGGTACATCTTTTCGTAACAGTCCCATGGCCAACCGCGGATACCTGGCCAGGTCGAAATCGCTGAAACTTCTGATATTCCTGAACTCGCGGATGTCGATCCCCGCAAGATACACGCTATCGACCGATGCAATATCATATTTACAATCACCAAAAACCTTCGCTTCCGAAACCTGGCGGCTCACGCCGCAACTTGTCATTACAACCGCAACCAGGACGATTGCAGCCAACCAAATGTGTTTTTTCATTACAATGTATTTTTCGCAAGTTAAACAGTAGGTATCAGAACGCATACCCGGGGCAGGGATTATTACTTTCTGGTGTTATTTTTTTGCGTGCTTTCTAGCCAGCCTCTACATTTGCACACTCTAATTTTCACCCAATCGACACGAACAATGGCCAGCTGGTATTTAGGAAAAATTCGGTATCAAAAAGAAGATGAAGCAGGAAGGTTGAAAACGATCAATGAGACGTACCTCGTGGATGCAGTTTCATACACCGAGTCGGAAGCGAGGCTGTACAAGCAGATCCTCACCGATGCCAGCGATTTCAGCGTGACCGCCATCAGCAGAATGCGCCTCGCCGACCTCTTCTCGTATGAAGAAGGCGAACAGTGGTTTAAAGCGAAGGTCATTTACTTCTCCGTAGATGAAAAAAGCGGCAAGGAGAAGAAAATTGTAAACTATATGCTGGTGAATGCGGAAGGCATCCAGCAAGCCCTCGACCGGATCAACGAAAGCATGCGCAACTTCCTGATCCCGTACGAAGTGACTGACATTACCCTCACGCCTATCCTCGATGTGTTCCCATACTCAGCAGATGAAGATAAGGAACCGGAGATTCCCGCCAATATGCGTCCGCTATCCGAGGTAATGGCCGAACGCGCACAGGCGGAGGCTAGCACGGAAACCGTGGTTCCAGTAGAGAACGCATAACAAATGTCATCCTGAGCGCAGTCGGAGGGCATGTGAGACGCCTCCGTACTGACTGTCTTCGACTTCGCTCCTGACATTTATCAAACATCAGTCATTCACCTTCAATACTGTATACCCCTTGGCATTCGCCGTATATGGATCTTTTCCAAAGTTTTTCAGTTTCAATACTACATCCTTAGAATTGATTTCCGAGAGCAATAAATCCGAAGGCAGCAGGTTCATGTAATCGAATGAAACCGGTAGGCTAACGGCGCTTTCGACAAATTCCAGGCCGTAGAGCGGGTAGACACTGAATGGTGTTTTGGTAAGCCAGATTTTCTCCTGACTACCGGAAGTGGCGTAAGTCAGGTCGTATTCCGTACTGGTAAGGCCGAATTCCTCTCTTTTATTTTCTGTGGGAATTACGTAGGTCTTGAAATCGTCCTGCTGTTGCTTTTTCGTATCCGCATCAGGTTTAAATTCTTTCACCACCTCATTAATCCTCACTTTCTTCCCGTCCTCGTCCGTGCCGCAGAAAATGTATTTCCCGTCGGGGAAGCCGATGACAAAATCGAACGATTTCCCACCCTGTCCGAAACTTGTTTCCTTTACAAAACACATCGCACCGGTAACCGGGTCGAGGTGTACTTTAAGTGTACCTGAAGTCTTGTCGGCTTTGTTCTGGTAATCGAAAACCAATGCGTGGCTGAAATAGTACTGGCCTTTGTCGGGCTTCCAAAGCAATGCGCGCTGCTTGTCGGCGGGTATCTTTTTCGGGGCTTGTGCCGATGCCGGCAAAACAGCGCCCAGGAGGCACACCGAGAGAGTGAAGATAGATATGTAGCGTTTCATTTTACAGGTTCTTTAAAATAGATGCAAGCTAGAAAGAGCCTGCTGAAAAACCATACCATCGCTGCATTTTCCACGAACATCGTAAATTGCACCGCATTTGACCAATCTACATGAGTCTTTCATTCCAGCAAAAAAACATTACCCTTGCCCCGGGTCGTCGCATTTACTTCGCGTCGGACTTTCACCTTGGAGTACCCACCGCCACTGCAAGCCGTGAGCGCGAAAGGCGCATCGTAAGCTGGCTGGAATCGATCAGGCACGATGCGCAGGTCATCTTTCTCGTAGGCGATATTTTTGATTTCTGGTTTGAATACAACCGGGCGATACCGAAAGGCTTTGTGCGTTTGCTGGGCAAGCTGGCAGAGCTGGCAGATGATGGAATCGAACTTGTCATTTTCACAGGCAACCATGATATGTGGATGTCGGGCTACCTCACCGAAGAACTCGGTGCACCCATTTACCGCAATCCGGTAAGCTTCACCGTTACCTCATCGACAGGACAGAAAAAGCTCCTCGTTGGCCACGGCGACGGTCTGGGCCCGGGAGACCATACCTACAAGTTTTTGAAGAAGGTATTCGAAAACCGCTTTTTCCAGTGGCTCTTCCGCGTCGTACACCCGGACGTGGGCATGTGGATCGCCTCCGAATGGTCGAAACGCAGCCGGCTGGCCAATGTCAATAAGGGTGAAGAGCGCTTTTTGGGTGCGGACAATGAATGGCTATTTCAGTATTGCCGTGAGGTGGAAGCCGTAGCCCCGCACGACTACTACATTTTCGGGCACCGGCACCTGGTGCTGGACATGCATGTCAGTGCCCATTCACGCTACATTAACCTCGGCGAATGGGTTACCCAGCAGCATTATGCCGTATTTGACGGAAATGATTTGCAATTGAAGAAATTCGGACCGGCGGTTTAGTTTCCGTTCCGCTTTTTGGCGGCTTCCGTTTCGGCAGGACTTGGAACAATGAAGTCCTGCTTCGTGATATTTTCGCGCGGGGTCGCATTCAGCTCTTTGCTCCAATCTTTCTGTTTCAAATCCCCGTTTTTGACAGATTTGATAAACTTGGCCCACGCAAATGGATTCAGGAATGGAAAGCTTGTCGCAAAACCCTTGTTCGCCGCTGATTCCCGGCCGAACATCAGCTGGTCCATCGAATACCGGTAGTTGGTCTGCGCGTTGTTGGGCATTTGGGCTGCAAGACGGTTGATATAATCCGGATCGGTGCTTTTTGCCAATGCATCCCGCTCTGCCTGATCGGGCAATTTGAGTGCGAGAAAAGCTTTTTTAAATTCCTCTTCGGTCGAATAAGGATAAATCGTAACGCCGGAAAGCGTCACTACATCTTCGCGCAAAGCCACAATCGCCGAATAAATATCCGTATTGTAGCCTCTTGGTATAATGTGGTATTGTTTTTTGAAACCCACATAACTAAACACGATGCTATCGCCGGGAAAAACCGGGATGTCAAAAGAACCGTCGCCCCGGGCAAGTGTTCCCCGTCCTGCATTCACGATAAAAATACTGGCACCGGGCAAGCGCTCCGTGGTTTTGCCTCCTACAACTACCCCCGAGAAGATAATCGCTTTTTTTTCACCCTGAGCAAATGCTTCCCGCCCACACAACATTCCCGTCAGCACGAGGAAAAATATTAAAAGACTCCGTTTCATTCCTTCCAAATTACGCCCCGGGAAGCACCCGGAAACTTTGATTAGCACGATGATAAATTTCCCTTCAAATAGTGTTTGCTGAATGCCTGTAAAAATTCCGTTCCTTATTTTACAAACGACCTGAGTAACCAGGCATTGCCTTATGAATTATACAAAGCGATTTTGCTCAGGAAAATAACTTCAAAAATGTAACAATAAATGGTGCCGACAGCAAAAGACCGTCGAAACGGTCGAGGAAGCCGCCGTGGCCCGGAATACTGCTTCCCGAGTCCTTGATGGCAATGCTCCGCTTGAACAACGACTCCACCAGGTCGCCGTAAGTACCGACCACTACAATAATGGCGCCGATGCAATACCACTTCCAGGGTTCGAAGGTACGGAAATAATGCCCCAGCGCAAATGCGATGATTCCCGCAAACACAGCGCTGCCCATAGACCCTTCCCAGGATTTTTTCGGCGAAATGCGCTCGAACAGCTTCCTTTTCCCAAACTTGGTACCTGCGAAATACCCCCCGATATCCGACGCCCACAAGAGCAGCAGACTGCCGAGCACGATCTCGTAATTGTAAATTCCTCCGCGCAGCGCCATCACGATGATCAACGCGAACGGCAACGCGACGTAAATAATGCCCAGGAACGTAAAACCGATGTTCGTAAAAGGTTTTAGGTCGTTCTTTTTATAGAGTTTGATAAAAAAGATCATCGACAGCAGCGGGCTGATAATGAAGTAATTTTCAAACTCGACAATGTCCTGTTCAATCAAATACGCAAGAAGTATCATGACTGTGCCACAGAACGTACCATAATATGTCAGCGGCTGGTTACCGTCGAGGCCGAGCAGTTTGTAAAATTCAAGCTGTGTGAGGGAGCTGATGGCGCAAAAAAGCAGCAAAAACGACCATTCACTGTAAACAATGCAACTAATAATGACAAATACGCCCGCTAACCCGGTGATGGTCCTTTGCTGTAAATTACTCAGGTTGTTTAAGCGCTTCTTCATTCGTTAGTATTGTTTGGGCCGTCGCTAGGTCGGCCGCGGGCACATGCACTTCAAAGTTTCCAAAGATCGGGTAGTTGCTGTCCTGTTTGTTCACAATCACCGCCCCGATTCCATTCTGTTCCAAAACCTCCCGGGCAATTTCGGCCCGGATCGCCTGCCCGCTCTGGTAGGCCTTCGCCCAGTTATTCTCCATTATTTTGAAAATGTTAAATTATCTTAAAAGTTACGCGGAACACCGGTTCGCGTCCCATGCCCGTTCTTTCTGATCACGTGCAGAATAGCGGCGGACACAATCACTGAAGCCGCAATAAGCGTCAACGGCATCGATTTTGCCTCCTCAATATTGATCTCTACTAAACCCACATTATGTAAGTACATCATTACCAGCACAAAACCATTATTAACGAAATGCGCCAGGACAGCCACCCACAAATTGCCGGTCCAATAATACAGATAGCCGAACAATGCACCAAGCATCATACGCGGCAGAAAGCCATAAAATTGAAAGTGAATAGCACTAAAAATAGCCGCCGACACCCAGATCGCGACGTGAATATTGCGCAATTCCTGAGAAAGCTTCGTCTGGATCACTCCTCTGAAAAGGGTTTCCTCACCCACCGCCGGGAGCACGGTTACCACGAACAATGCGATCAGCAGCTGACCAAAACTGGTATAACTCGTAAGAAACTCGGTCATCACCGAAAGTTGGTCTTCCTTGTCGCGCATCCATTTTTCGAGCCCCGATAATGCATCCGGCAAATCCATTGCCTGGTTCCATTCTATAAACTTGCTATTGGCCGGGATAAATGCCAGTACCAGCACAAATGCCAATATCCAGATGTACGGTGCAGGTTTTTTGTCTGCACTCAGGTCGCCGATGCTGCGGCGTTCGATATAGAACCAATAAATGAGCGTAGGAAGCAAATAGGAAAAGAAATGGACCACTCCCTGCATGATCATCAGAGCATTCCATCCATTTGGTATTTTTTCGGGTTCGGCGAATAGCTGGGTAAGCAGGGCTGTAACGCTTTCAGTGTCCGCACCGAGGTAAACCGCAAGCACCATTACAGCCAGTACATTGCCTACGGCCATGCCGATAAGCATGAAGCCGACCAGTACCAACAAACTGCCCCAGGTGCCGGGTACGCGCGAAACAACCAGATTCGGGTTACTATTTTGCATAATTGGTGTAAATTTACAGTTTATTATCATATTACTGCGAAGTGGTATTGAAGGATTATGGTTAAGATTGGAAATATAGAACTGAGTGATTTTCCGTTGCTGCTCGCGCCGATGGAGGACGTAAGCGACCCGCCGTTCCGTGCGGTGTGCAAGGAAAACGGCGCCGATTTGATGTACACCGAATTTGTGTCGTCGGAAGGGCTTATTCGCGATGCTGCCAAAAGCGTTCAGAAACTGGATATTTTTGAGTACGAAAGACCGGTGGGTATCCAGCTTTTCGGTAGCGACGTAGAAACCATGGGCTCATGCGCAGAGATTGCCTCACGCGTGAATCCCGACCTGATCGATATCAACTATGGCTGCCCCGTAAAGAATGTCGCTTGCCGCGGGGCGGGCGCTGCATTGTTGCAGGACATTCCCAAAATGGTGAAGATGACGGAATCGGTTATCAAATCGACGCATTTGCCCGTGACGGTCAAAACACGTCTGGGTTGGGATGAGAACACCAAGAATGTTGAGGAAGTCGCCGAACGTTTGCAGGATATCGGCATCAAAGCATTGTCCGTGCATGGCCGCACGCGCGTGCAGATGTATAAAGGCTCCGCCGACTGGTCGCTCATCGCCAAAATCAAAGAAAACCCACGCATTACCATCCCTATTTTTGGCAATGGCGATATCGATACGCCCGAAAAAGCTTTGGAATACAAAAATACCTACGGCGTGGATGGTATTATGATCGGTCGTGCCACCATAGGTAATCCCTGGATCTTCAATGAGATCAAGCATTACCTCAAAACCGGTGAAAAACTGCCGCCGCCCACCATGGAGCAGCGCGTGGATGTTTGCCGCAGGCACCTCGAATTCTCTATCCGCTGGAAAGGCCCGGTAGCGGGTGTTTTTGAAATGAGAAGGCATTATACCAACTATTTCAAAGGGCTGGAACACTTCAAACCTTACAGAATGCGCCTCGTGGAAGCGCCTACATTTGACGAACTCGACAGCATACTCAAAGAAATCTCGAACGATTACAGTGAAATGGTATGCTGAAAGTAAATGTGGGCAACAAGCCGCAGGCCGAGCAGCCTGAAAACGGTCATGCATTTGAAATAGATCAACGGAAAGAAGGCTGGTTCATTAATGGGAATATTTTCGACGGCGACATTGCGTCGCTCGGCGGCGACCGTTTCCACGTAATCTGGCAAAACAAATCCTACAATATCGAGGTAATCGACCGTAACCCGGCTGAGAAAACGACGCATTTGCTCATCAACGGCCAGCATTACCACACCACAGCAAAGGACGACCTGGACCTTTTGCTCGAAAAAATGGGGATGCAGAACGGCTCCGCTCAAAAAATCAACAATGTAAAGGCTCCCATGCCGGGCCTGATCCAGTCCATCGCCGTAGCCGAAGGCGACAGTATTGCCAAGGGCGACAACCTGCTCGTGCTCGTGGCGATGAAAATGGAAAATGTGATCAAATCGTCGGGCAGCGGGGTCATTAAAACGCTGAAAGTGACGCCAGGACAGATTGTGGAAAAAAACCAGGTATTATTGGAGTTTCACTAAATTACTTGTGATTCTGAACTTCGTCCGCTTATTTTTACGGATCAAAACACCACTCACAACCATGCCGGAACCAAAATATAAACGTTTATTACTGAAACTCAGCGGAGAAGCACTCAACGGGGGCGACAAAGCCCAGGTCATCGACTTTAACATTCTCGACAATTATGCCAAGGAAATCAAAAGGATTACCGAGGTCGGCGTACAGGTTGCAATCGTAATTGGTGGTGGAAACATATTCCGCGGGGCTTCTGTGGAAAAATCAGGGATCGACCGCGTGCAGGGCGATCATATGGGCATGCTTGCGACTGTGATCAACGGGATGGCCATCCAGAGTTCGCTGGAAAAGCATGGAATGAACACACGCCTGATGTCGGCGATCAAAATGGAGCAAGTTTGCGAGCCATTGATCCGCCGCCGTGCAGTGCGCCACCTCGAAAAAGGACGTGTGGTGATTTTCGGAGCAGGAACCGGCAACCCTTATTTTACAACCGACACAACCGCAGGCCTTCGCGCCATCGAGTCGGAATCGGAAGTGGTTTTGAAGGGTACGCGTGTAGACGGCGTTTATACGGCCGATCCGGAGAAAGACCCATCTGCAACGAAGTATGACCAGCTTTCATTCGACGAAGCCCTGGCTAAAAATCTCAAGATCATGGACCTCACCGCATTCACGTTGTGCAAGGAAAACGATCTGCCGATCATCGTATTCGACATGAACAAGCCTGGTAACCTGTACGACCTCGTAATGGGCGGCAATGTCGGAACCCTGATCTCGAATTAATAGAAAAATACAGCTTACTATAAAACAATGGAAGAAATAGAATTATATCTGGACGACGCCAAGGATACAATGGAAGGCGCAATCAAACACCTTATTATTGAATTGGGTAAAATCCGCGCCGGAAAAGCATCCCCACAAATGCTGGAAGGTCTTCAGATCGAATACTATGGTTCAATGACGCCGATCCAGAACGTGGCGACGATCAACACGCCCGATGCACGGACGCTCGCTATCAAACCTTTCGAGAAGAAGATTATCAACGATATCGAAAAGGCGATCCGCAATAGTAACCTGGGCTTCTCCCCTTCGAACGATGGCGAGCTGATCCGGATTTCTGTTCCCCCATTGAATGAAGAGCGCCGCCGCGAGCTTGTAAAACGCGCGAAAAACGAGATTGAAACCGCGAAGATCAACGTTCGTAACATTCGTCAGGACGCGAACAACTCGCTGAGAAAACTGACTAAGGAAGGTGTTTCCGAGGATTTGGTAAAATCTAGCGAGGAACGCGTTCAGAAACTGACCGACAGCTTTGTGGCCAAAATCGACCAGATATTCTCCGTGAAGGAAAAGGAGATCATGGAAGTATAAGACGACTGATTCTAACCTTGACCAACTTCGGCTGTCGGCTATCGGCAGTCGATTTTTTTTGAAAAACTTCGGCTTTCGGCAATCAGCTGTCGGCTTTTTTAAAAGAACTTCGGCCGTCGGCTATCGCCTATCAGACTTTAAAAAAGCCGATTGCCGACAGCCGACAGCCGAGGTAAAACAACTACCGAAGTAAAACTTACTTTTTCGCGCTGAAACCTTCGAACCCCCTGTGGTTCGATTCTTCGTACAGGCGCTCTTTCGGGAGGCTCCGGAAATAGTCGTAAGTAATGCGAAGGCCTTCTTCGCGGGATACTTTTGGCTCCCAGCCCAGGATTTCCTTCGCTTTCGAGATATCCGGCTGGCGTTGCTTAGGATCGTCTTGTGGAAGCGGCTTGTACACCACTTTCTGGTCAGTACCGGTCAGCTTGATGATCTCTTCTGCAAACTGCCCGATGGTGATCTCCTTAGGGTTACCGATGTTGACAGGCAGCGAGTAGTCGCTCATGAGCAAGCGATAGATACCTTCCACCAAATCATCCACATAGCAGAATGAGCGGGTTTGGGTACCATCACCGAACACGGTAATATCCTCGCCGCGCAATGCCTGGCCCATGAATGCCGGCAACACACGTCCGTCGTTGAGGCGCATTCTAGGTCCGTAAGTATTGAAAATGCGTACAATGCGTGTTTCCAGGCCGTGGTAACGGTGGTAAGCCATCGTGATCGCTTCCTGGTAACGTTTCGCCTCGTCGTAGCAGCCACGCGGCCCGATCGGGTTCACGTGGCCCCAGTAATCTTCGGTTTGCGGGTGTACGAGCGGGTCGCCGTACACCTCCGAAGTAGAGGCAATAATGAAACGTGATTTTTTGGCACGGGCCAATCCCAACAGGTTATGCGTTCCCATTGCCCCTACTTTGAGCGTCTGGATAGGGATTTTCAGATAGTCGATCGGACTGGCGGGAGATGCGAAGTGCATAATGTAGTCGAGCTCGCCCGGTACGTGCACGTATTTCGTCACATCATGATGGTAAAACTCGAAATTCGGGTTAGGCATCAGGTGTTCGATATTGCGCATATCGCCGGTAATCAGGTTGTCCATCCCGATCACGTACATTCCCTCCTTTAAAAAACGCTCGCAGAGGTGCGAACCCAGGAAACCTGCTGCTCCCGTAATTAAAACACGTTTCATTAAGATGAGTAAGTTAGAGTATTTACTAGTTTATGATCAGGCCGGCACTACCTTCTCACGACCGATGCTGTAATAGGTGTACCCCATTTCGCGCATCTGATCGAGTTCGTACAGGTTCCTGCCGTCGAAAATCACTTTGTTTTTCAGCAGTTTACCCATTTTCTCAAATTCCGGCGTGCGGAACTGAGGCCATTCTGTAAAGATCATTAGCGCATCGGCATCATCAAGTGCCGCGTAAGGTGTGTGGCAGAACGTCACTTTATCGCCCAGAACTCCCTTTACATTTGGCATCGCCTCAGGGTCGTAGGCAGTCACTTTTGCGCCGGCTGCTAGCAATGCTTCGATATTTTCCAACGCTGGCGCTTCGCGGATATCGTCGGTATAAGGTTTGAATGCCAATCCCCAAACCGCGATCGTTTTGCCTTTCAATCCATCCGGAAAGTACCCTTCTACCATCGGAAGCAGTTTCTTCTTTTGGTCGTAGTTCACATCCATTACGGATTTCAGAATGCGGAAATCATAATTGTAATCCAGGGAAGTTTTGGCCAATGCCTGGACGTCTTTCGGGAAACAGCTACCACCGTATCCGATACCCGCGAAAAGGAAACGTTTGCCGATACGGCTGTCCGTTCCGATACCACGACGAATATCGTCTACATTGGCACCTACTTTCTCACAAAGGTTTGCGATTTCGTTCATGAACGTGATCTTCATCGCCAGAAACGAGTTTGCCGCGTATTTGGTCATTTCCGCCGAACGCTCATCCATGAAGATCACCGGGTTACCCTGGCGTACCAAGGGAGCATACAACTTCTCCATTACCTTTTTGGCTTTTTCCGAGGTCGTACCCACCACTACACGGTCGGGCTTCATGAAATCTTCCACAGCAACACCTTCGCGAAGGAACTCTGGATTTGACACGACGTCGAAGTCTACCTTCGCATTTTTAGCGATCGCTGCATGTACTTTCTCGGCGGTTCCAACGGGAACTGTGCTTTTGTCGATGATCACTGCATATTGATCCAGGATCGGTCCGAGATCATCGGCAACTTTGAGAATATATTTTAAGTCGGCCGAGCCGTCTTCACCCGGAGGGGTTGGTAATGCAAGGAATATCACCTGCGCATCCTTCACACCTTCCGCCAGACTAGTCGTAAACAACAAGCGCCCCTCGGCCACATTGCGGTCGAACAACACGTCGAGGCCCGGCTCGTAAATGGGTATTTCTCCTTTTTGAAGGCGTTCAACCTTTCTGACGTCGATGTCGACGCAAGTAACCTGGTTGCCGGTCTCGGCAAAGCAGGTACCTGTCACCAAACCCACGTATCCTGTTCCTACTACTGCAATTTTCATAAACGGTTAATTATTATATAGCTGTTTTGGCACTTGTTTAATAAAATCCGGGAATTGTACTTAACTAAGTCCAGTGCGTAAGGACGGATGCAAAAGTAATTTTTTTAAGTGAATGTTCACCTCCGCGATTTGGATTTGTTCGTTACTGGCTAGCGATTTTGTCGCATTCTCACTATCATTGGGTAATCACACAAATATAATCATCAACACCCATGGACATACGAGAAAAGGGCCTGACTAATAACCCCTCCGGCGAAATATGTAACCTCATCCAACAAACCGTCAGGGATTTCGCAGCGCTGCATATCAAGCCGCATATCCGTACCTGGGACGAGCAACAGCACTTTCCGAAGGAAGTTTTCAGAGCCATGGGCGAGCTGGGCCTCATGGGCATGCTCATTCCCGAAAGCCTCGGCGGCGCAGGCCTCGGCTACCGCGAATATGTGACGGCGATCGTCGAACTGGCGAAAGTTGACCCGTCGGTAGCCTTGTCGATGGCGGCGCACAATTCGCTTTGTACCAATCATATATACATGTTCGGCACCGATGAGCAGAAGCAAAAATACCTCCCCGGCCTCGCCTCGGGCACGCTTGTGGGTGCGTGGGGCCTTACCGAACCCAATACCGGTTCCGACGCTGGCAATATGCGCACGGTGGCCGTGCGGGACGGCAATGACTGGGTGATCAATGGTTCCAAAAACTTCATTACCAACGGTAAGAGCGCCGATGTACTGGTAGTGATGACCCGTACCGGTGAGCCCGGCGACAAGCATGGTGCTACCGCATTCGTACTCGACACTACAACCCCGGGCTTCACCGCAGGCCGTAAGGAGGATAAGTTAGGCATGCGTGCCTCCGAAACCGTCGAGTTGCTATTTCAGGATTGCCGCATTCCCGACGGCCAGCGGCTGGGCGAAATCGGTGACGGGTTTATCCAGTCGCTTAAAGTGCTCGACGGGGGCCGCATTTCCATTGCAGCGTTGGGTGTAGGCACGGCCTGGGGTGCATACGAGGCCGCATTGGCTTATTCCAAAGAACGCAAGCAGTTCGGTAAAGCGATCTGCGATTTCCAGGCCATCGCATTCAAACTCGCTGATATGTACACCGACGTCCAGGCGTCGTCTCTACTCACCTTCCACGCGGCAGCATTGAAAGACGCTGGTGAAAAAGTGACACTGGCGAGCTCAGTGGCCAAATACCATTCCTCTGAGACCGCCGTGCGCGTAGCTAATGACGCAGTGCAAATATTTGGTGGATATGGCTTTGTGAAGGATTATCCCGTCGAGAAATTCTACCGCGACAGCAAGCTCTGTACCATCGGAGAGGGCACGAGTGAGATACAGAAGATAGTTATATCAAAAGAAATATTGAAATAATCATATTTTATTTCAAACCGCCTATCCTATGGCACAACCGATAAGCAAGTTTCCATGTATGTTGGTCCCGGAACAATAGGAAGCAAGTCAGGTTATGGCTATTTTCGCCATAGACCTTAAACCGACTTGTTATGACCCCTTTCATTGTTCTGCTCGTCCTGGTGGTGCTCACCATTCTGATGACCGTCAAGGTTGTCCCTCAGCAAAGCGCTTACATTCTGGAACGTCTGGGAAAGTTTTATGCCGTCCTGCAACCGGGCGTCAATTTCATCATTCCCTTTTTCGACCGGATCGCCTACAAGTACACGCTCAAAGAAGCGGCTGTGGATATTCCCGAGCAGATCTGTATCACCCGCGATAACGTGCAGGTACGCATGGACGGGGTCATTTTCATCCAAGTAATAGATCCGCGAAAAGCCGCTTACGGTATTTCTGACTATACATTTGCAGTAATTCAATTAGCACAGACCACCATGCGGAGCGAGATCGGTAAGCTGGACCTTGACAAGACTTTCGAGGAACGTATGACGATCAACCGTGCTGTGGTTGAATCCATCGACGAGGCGGCCACGGGCTGGGGTGTGAAAGTGCTCCGCTACGAAATCAAGAACATTACCCCGCCGCAAAGCGTGTTGAATGCGATGGAGAAACAAATGCAGGCGGAGCGGGAACGCCGTGCGGTGATCCTGCAATCGGATGGTGAAAAGCAGGCTGCGATCAACGTGGCCGAGGGACAAAAGCAGAAGGTGGTACTGGAGTCGGAAGGTATCCGTCTACGACAAATCAACGAGGCTGAAGGTGAGGCTTCGGCCTTGAAATCGGTGGCAGAAGCTACGGCCGAAAGTATCCGGTTGGTAGCACAGGCCATCCGCGAGGAAGGCGGTGCCGAGGCAGTGCAATTGAAAGTGGCTGAAAACTACGTGGAGCAGTTTGGTAAAATAGCCAAGGCCGGCAATACGCTCATCCTCCCTGCCAACCTGGCCGACATGGGCTCGCTCATCGCGACGGCTTTAACCGTAGTCAAATCGTCGGAACACAAGCAATAGTATCATGGATTTGACCTTACCGCAGATTTGGCTCATCGTAGGGCTGGTAATGCTTTTGGCAGAACTGGTCAGCGTCCTGCTCGTGTTCGTTTTCTTCGCGGCCGGCGCATTGCTCACATCCCTCCTTACGTCTATCGGGCTACTGCCAAGCACCGAAAGCCAGATACTGGCATTTTCGGCGATATCATTGATTTCACTGCTCGTACTTCGAAAACATGCCCGCAGGTTGCTCGAACGCCGTTCCGCGGCAGAGTACAGTGAATTTGCCGGCGAAACCGCCATGGTGATCCGCGACATTCCCGGTAACGGCGAAGGCCGAATTTATTACCGCGGCGCCGAATGGAAAGCCATTTCAGAAAATCATCAGAATATTCCGGCCGGCAGCAAAGTGGTGATTAAAAAAACAGAAGGCATTGTCCTGATCGTGGAAGAATCCTGATTTTCAATATTAATCCAAACAAAAAGCCGTGAGCATGATCGATTCGTACTCACGGCTTTTTGCTTATCCTAAAAAATTCACTTTTTCAACGCTTCCTCCACCGGATGCCCGATATTACCACTGGCTGGCAAAATGTGCAGCAAAGAAGCAATGGTAGGCGCGATGTCGCAAACGGAAGTCCTTTTTACAGTCTCACCTTTGTTGATGCCCCAGCCAAACATCACGAACGGAACCTGGGTGTCGTAATTGTAAGGTGTACCGTGGGATGTTCCCGTGGAAGTTCCGTAGAACCAGCCCGGCTGCGATATTACCTGCAAATCCCCGCTGCGTTTCGCGTTCACATTGTTTTTATACAGTTCCAGCTGATAAGTATTCAGTGGAGCCTTGCCCATGTCGGTCAGGTCGATCACGTCGGCAATGCCCGGCACAGTCAATGCTGCATCGCGTACCACGCTGTGTGCGGCTGCAATAGTGATATTCTTTTTTCTCAAAAGGCTGTGATCCAAATAGAGCTGATTATTGTCCGTAGCTATCACATACTTATCTTGTCCAAAAGCCTCATTCAGCGCATCGGTAACGGAATTGGTCAACAACTTACGATCCACCAGGCCTGCTGGCAGCTTGTGCTCTTTCGCGAAGCCGGGAACATCCACAACCCCGTGGTCGGCGGTCAGGAACACGGTGTATTGCCCTTTTCCTACCCAGCTATCGAGGAAGTTGAACAAATCGGCAAACTCGCGGTCCAGGCGCAGGAAATCATCCTGCTGCTCCACGGAGTTCGGGCCTACACGGTGGCCAATTTTATCGGTCGATGAAAAGCTGATCGCCAGGAAATCGGTATCCGTTCCTTTTCCAAGCTGCTCGCCTTTGATCGCCTCAATAGCCATTTCCTTCGTGATGGTGTTACCCCACGGCGTGTCGGTCACAATCCCAAATGCATCGCCCGCCATTCCAACGAGTTCATAAGGGAATACCGGCTTTTTCGCTCCGGGCAGCTTGCCTTCCCAGGGCACATCGTCGGGAGAGCTCTGGGTGTACGCGTCCGCTGTCAGCAGGAGGTCCCAGCCCTTTTGCGCATAAACGGCCGGCATTTTCTTTGCATTGTAATCTTTGGCCCATTGCGGTAAATCGTCCATATAATAGGTACTACTCACCCAGTTACCGGTTTTGGAATCAAACCAGTAGGCAGCGTTCGCGGCATGGCCTGCGGGCAGGATCGAGCCGCGGTCCTTAATAGCTACGCCAATGGTTTTAGAACGGAAGTTGGTCGCAATGCGAAGTTGATCGGTCACCGTGCTCACGAGCAGATTTCGCGGTGACATTTTACCGACCGCCACATTGCTGCTTCCTACGGTTTTTACGGTACTGTCTTCCACGCAATACACGTCCTGTTTCGCAATGGGATCATACCATTCGTTACCAACAATCCCGTTGATCGCCGGTACCGAGCCCGTGTACGCCGATGCGTGACCCGCGGCCGTTACCGTGAGCGCGTAGCTGTAATGATTGTTGCGGCAGTTGAAGCCCTCGTTCATCATTCTTTTGAAACCGCCCTCGGTATACTGGTCGTAATAGCGGTACAGGTAATCGTAACGCATCTGATCTACTACAATGCCTACCACCAGTTTGGGTCGGGCAAGCGCAGTTGACTTTGTGCCCTCAGCCTTCGGGGCTGCGGCCTTCTTGGGGGTTTGCGCGGAAACGGCCGTTGTAGCCATTGCAGCAAACACCCAGCAAGCTAGTTTTTTCACAGTTAAGGGATTTAGATAAAACAAAAAAACTGCGGAGCCCGGTACCGTCTGAACCCGGTATGGCCCGCAGCAAATACACTTTTCAGTTTACTTTTTCAATGCTTCCTGCACTGGATTACCTACGTTGCCGCTTGGGGGCAGAATGTGCAGCAATGCTGAAATGGTAGGAGCAATGTCAGCAATAGAGGTACGACGAAGCGTTTCCCCCTTGTTGATACCCCAGCCATACAGCAGGAAAGGCACGTGTGTATCGTAATTGTAAGGCGTGCCGTGGTCGGTACCGGTGCTCATGGTCGAAGCAAACCAGCCCGGTTGCAGCAACACCTGCAAATCGCCGCTGCGCTTGGCATTGATGTTGTTCTTAAACAGCTCCAATTGATAGGTATTCAATGGTGCTTTACCCATGTCGCGCAGGTTAATCACGTCGGCTACGCCATCCACGGCCAGAAGCGCGTCGCGCAATGTCTGGTACACATCGCTCACTGTGATTTTCTTCTCTTTCAGGATCGCCTTGTTGAGGTAAAGCTGGTAGTTTTCAAATGCAGAAACATATTCCGCCTCGCCGTAGGCATCGTTCAGCGTCTTCACGATGGTGCGTGTCAGGGTGGTGGTGGCACTTAGCAGGCCCGCAGGCAGCTTATGCTCCTGCCAGAATGCGGGCACATCCATGGCGCCGTGGTCGGCGGTGAGGAATACGGTGTAATTGCCCTTGCCTGCCCAGCTATCGAGGAAGTTGAAGAAATCAGCGAACTCGCGATCCAGTTTCAGGTAGTCGTCCTCCTGCTCTACCGAGTTCGGCCCAAACATATGGCCGATACGATCGGGCGAAGAAAAGCTAACGGCGAGGAAGTCAGTGTCGGCACCTTTGCCTAGGTTTTCGCCCTTGATTGCGGCGATAGCCATTTCTTTGGTAATCGTGTTGCCCCATGGCGAAGTTGTCATCGGGCCGTATGCATCACCTGCATTGCCTGTTAGGTCATGCGGGAATACCGGCTTGGTAGCCGTCGAGAGTTTCCCTTCCCAGGGCACATCGTCCGGTGAGCTTTGGGTATATTCTCCAATAGGCAACAATGTATTCCAGCCTTTGCCCATGTACTCGGCAGGCTTTTTCAGGCCGTTATAATCGGCAACCCATTGTGGCAATTTGTCCATATAATAAGTACTTGTCACGAAATTCCCGGTTTTGGAATCAAACCAGTAGGCACCTGATGCCGCGTGACCGGCCGGCAGAATGGAGGCGCGGTCTTTGATCGCTACGCCAATGGTTTTCGAACGAAAGTTGGTGGCGATACGAAGCTGATCCGTAACAGTTGTAACGAGCAGATTTCGCGGTGACATTTTGCCTACCGTCACATTACTGCTTCCCACCGTTGCTACTGTGTTGTCATCTGTACAATACACGTTTTTAGCTTGCGCAACGTCATACCAGTCATTACCCACAATGCCATTCATAGCCGGCATCGAGCCCGTATACACAGCCGAATGCCCTGCCGCTGTTACGGTCAATGCGTAATGGTAATGGTTGTTACGGCAGTTGAAACCCTCATTGATGAGCCTTTTCAAACCGCCTTCTTTATATTTGTCGTAATAGCGGTACAGGTAATCGTAACGCATCTGGTCGACGACCATGCCGACTACCAGCTTGGGCCTTTCCAGCCTGGTTGCAGCCGGGGAAGCCGCCCCGCCCGTTTTACTTTTGGTTTGGGCCAAAACAGGTTGAATAATGACGAGTCCCGCGAACAAAACTCGGAGAAGCGGATGATGGATCAATTTCATTGTGATGCTATTGACAGCGTGAGGTTCCGTGTAAATATTACTCGGCAAAGATAAAGATGTACTACGTTTAAAAGCAGAAAACCGGCGTGCTTTTCACGACCGGCTCTCTGAATCTTAATTTTATTTTAATCTTATTTTTTATCGCTTCCACCAAGTTGCGCAGGGGCTCCCCCCGTTTGAACGCCTTTTTTGGCCTTCTCAAAATCACCGGCTTTGATGATCACGAGCTTGTTGTAGTCAATATGCTTGTTAAATGCAGCTTTGATCTGTTCCGGTGTCAATGCTTCTATTTTCTTCTCAAAATCGGCATCCCATTGCATGGTACGGTTTAGATAAAGGTTGCTGCTAAGCGTGGTGGTGAGGGATGCATCCTGCGAGCGCGCCACCTGCCGCGACTGCAGATATCCCGATTTGGCAGCCTTCAACTCATCCGCTGTAAACCCTTCCTTCATGACCTTTTCGATTTCCTCTTTGAACGCCGCTTCCAGTTTCTCCGCATTTTGAGGAGCATAAATGGCATACGACATGAATGTCCCGTTCTTATCCAGCGGGCTGGCCGAGAATTGCGAGCCCACGCCGTAGCTCAACCCCTCCTTCTGACGAATGCGGGTAGCGAGGCGCGAGTTCAGGAAGCCTCCGCCGAGCATATAATTACCCATAATCAATGCCGGGTAATCAGGATCGGTGTCCTGCAGGGGCATATTCAATCCGGCGACAAACATCGCATTGGCCTTGTCCGGCGTTTCGATCGCCTTGTTTTCGGCTTTTACAGGCTGATAAGGCGAGCTTATGCGGGTGAATGGCTTGGCGCTTTTCCAGTTTCCGAATTCGTCGTTCAGGATTTTCTGGATCACATCCTTATCGAAATCGCCCACCACGGTCGCCGAAGCATTATTAGCTCCATAAAACTCCTTGTGAAACTGCCGGATCTGATCGATGGTCGTGGCCTTAATACTCTCGACGTCCTCATCGAATGTACCGACGTAGCGCACATCGCTTTTCGGATAGGGCGAGGTAATGCGGCGGTATTGATTAAACGCGATGGCCTGTGGTTCACTGCGTTGCGATTCGATGCCCGCGAGCTCCTCCTGTTTCAGTTTTTCAAACTCGTTTTCGTCGAATGCAGGGGTTTTCAATACTTCTGCTACCAGTTTCATCACGGCAGGCAGGTTCTCTTTGGTGGTTTCGATACTCGCCCCCGCCTGGTTTGTATTACCGAAGAAGCTGACACGTGCTTTCAGGCGGTCAAATTCATCTTTCACTTGCTGGCGCGTTTTGGTTTTGGTGCCCTTGTCAAGCATCGAGCCGGTCAGGTCGGAGATTGTGGCCTTGTTTTGCAGGCTCTTCTCGTCACCGAAGCGGAGGAAAATGCGCGCCGCTACTACATTCCCGCGGGTCTTTTTAGGAAGCAATGCAGTTTCAATGGTGTTTGGCTTCTCTACCCGCGTTGTACGGCTTTCTACATTCGCTGGCGAAGGATCGAATGCCTCACCTTCCGCTACCACGGCCTCGCCTTTGTAATCTTTTACGAGGTCGGCTACTTTCGGCGCTTCGGGAATTTCGGCCCGCACCGGATTAGCTTCCGGCATGAACGTTCCCAGTGTGCGGTTGGATGGTTTGAAATAATATTGTGCAACCCGGGCTACGTCCTCAGGTGTTACTTTGCGGATATTGTCACGGAAAAGGAATGCCAGCCGCCAGTCGCCGGTGGCGATGGACTCGCTGATACTCAACCCTACCCTTTCCGAGTTCCGGAATTCGAGGTCCCAGTTTTTGAGAATCGTTGTTTTGGCCCGTTCTACATCTTCTTTCGACGGTTTGAAAGTGGCGGTAGAATCCAGCGTAGCAATAAATGCCTTTTTCGCTTCGTCAAGAGATTTCTCTTTCAGGATCTCAGCCCCGAACAACACGAAACCGGGATCGTATAGCTGGAATGTGTATCCAAATTGCGACGAAGCTTTCTTCGTGTCCACGAGGTTTTTATACAATCTGCCGTTCGGCTCGGTGGTAAGTACTTCGGTGAGTACCTCCATTGCCGGGTAGTCGGCGTGCGAGCCGGGCATGATATGGTACATCGCCATCAGCATTTGCACATCGCCGGTTCTTTTCAGCTCTACAAAGCGCTCGCCGTCCTGGGTAGGCTCGACGGTGTAGGACTGCGGGAGAACGCGAGTCGGTTTGGGTATTTTGCCAAAATAATCGTTGATCAACGCCAGTGTTTTAGGCTCGTCGATCTTTCCGGCGACGGTCAGCACTGCATTATCGGGCTGGTAATATCTTTTGTAGAACGCTTGCAGATTTTCAATGGGTACACGCTCGATGTCGGAGCGATTACCGATCGTCGATTTGCCATAATTGTGCCACAGGTAGCCGCCCGAAATAACCCGCTGCATTAGCACGCGGAACGGACTGTTTTCGCCCGATTCGAACTCATTGCGCACTACGCTGAATTCACTATCAAGGTCCTTTTTAGCGATAAATGAGTTTACCATCCGGTCGGATTCGAGGTCGAGCGCCCATTTGAGGTTCTCGTCGGAAGCCGCGAAGGTTTCAAAATAATTGGTACGGTCGTACCACGTGGTGCCATTCGGTCGTGCACCATGCTCGGTGAGCTCCTGTGGAATGTTAATATGCCTCGGAGAGCCCTTGAACACCAGGTGTTCGAGCAAGTGCGCCATCCCTGTTTCTCCATAACCCTCATGGCGCGAGCCTACCAGGTAGGTAACATTCACCGTGATGGTCGGCTTTGACGGATCGGGGAACATCAGTACTTTCAGGCCGTTCTCGAGATTGTATTCTGTAATCCCTTCGACCGACGTCACTTTTGTAACGCCTTTGGGCAGCTGCTGTGCCTCGGAAGGCATTGCCAGCATTACGGCGAGCATCATTCCGACCAGCGAGCCGTGCCTGAACAAATTTGTTCTTTTAGATTTCATGACCATATTAAAAACCATTAGTTTAGATTTATAATCCTTGAAAATAGTGCAGAATATCACATTTACCAATGGATTGGTGACAAATGGCAAAATATATACGTTGCAACATAATGTCGTATGAGGCGTGTATGGGTTGCATATGAATTTTCAAACATGTCCCTCATTTCAAAATAATGAATACGAGTAAAAGTGCCCCGTACCTGTGTTCCTTCTTTGCGGCAATAATGCTTTCGGCCTGCGCAGGAAATGGAATACCTATTTCATCCAATACCAAGTATCCGATCGAGGTCCTGTACGATAACCAGCCGCTGGAACGCCCCTATTCCGAACTGGCGGTGGTGGAAATCAGCAGCGAGGATTCCCTCACGGCCGACCAAACCAAGGACAAAAGAATGATGTTCCGCGGAAACGATGCGAAGACGAAAGAGCTCCTGACCGCGCGACTGGTAATGAAGGCCCAGAAAATCGGCGCCGATGCGATTATCAACGTCAAATACAAATACTACACGAGCGTGAACAAGGAAGGCTATATACTGAGCGGGCTGGCCGTGCGGTACCGCGGAGAATGACACTTCTAACAAGAAAAATTAAAAACCATGCTGTTTACCGCCAAACTATCCGACATGCCCGTCGAAGCGGAATCGAGGGTGATCATCCGTTTTCAGGATTGCGACCCGCTGATGCATCTGAACAATTCCAAATACTTCGATTACTTCTTCAATGCACGGGAAGATCAGGTTTCCAAACTGTATGGTTTCAGTTTCGAGGCAATGTTCCGTGAGCTACGCACGAGCTGGGTCGTGTACCAGCACCAGATCGCGTACGTAAGGCCTGCGCGTATCAGCGAGTGGGTGCGCATTACCTCGCGCGTGATCTACTATAATGAAGATACGATGGTAACGGAGTATTTCATGACAAACGACCTCCGTACCGAGCTCAAAACAGTGCTTTGGACCACTTCCAAGCATATCAGCATTGCCTCCGGGCAACGCGTACCGCATCCGAAGGAGGTAATGGATTACCTGGGCGCCACCTGCGTACCCAGCCTCGATTTTCCCGGTCTGCATTTCAACGACCGCATTCATGCGATCAAGCAGGAACTGGCGGCTGGTGCTAGCGTGTAGTGTCTTTTTCTGAAATCAGTTTTCTTGTTGTATCCTGCTTGGCATCCTGCGGGGCATCCTGCGGGGCATTCTGGCGAACAGAGTCCGCAGGCAGAAAAGGTATCTGCACGCCAGGCTTCGGCGAACGGGTAAAGCGGTTGAAGCTATGGGTAAACTGCATACTCACACCGCCGGTTGTAAAGGTGCCGCTGTTGAACACCAGGTTGTTCTGTATGTTACGGTTATAGGCTTTCACCCGCACCGTACCTTTAGCATTCAGCCAGTATTCTAATGTCCATTCGCCAAGCAAACTCGCCGCATCGTATTGCGAGGCGCCCGTCTGCGATTGCGTCCCGGAGGTAAAGCGGCCATCGCGCGTGACACGAAAGCGGTCGTTCAGGAACCGGTATGAGAAGCGTAACTGCAAATTATTCAATGCATTCTGATCCAGTGAAAGGCCCGAAACACCTACTTCCAGATTTTCGTTAATGCCCGAGGCCCAGCGGCTGATCTGGTTCGATACGAGTTCACTGATACTACTTCCGAGGAAGTTCTGGCTGCCTACTGTGGCCAGGCTGCTTTCAGGCAAAAGCTGGTTCACTACCAGCAAGCTACTTACCTGCCGGCTCAGCTCCTGTTCGTCGGATTTCAGCTTGTTCTGAAATGCTTCCAGCTGACCACGGTAAGCGCTTAAAGAGGGATTATCCAGGATTTTGAGGTCGTATCGGATCGTGGGCGACATCAACCGCTCGGACAGCCCGATCGTCACTTCCACGGGATACCTTCTCGACAATGCATCCCCGCTGTTGTTACCCAGATTCCCGGTGTTAGGCAACACGCCTGCCAGCGAAACCATTTGGGTATAGCCTGCTTTCACATCGAGCTGCGCGCCATAGGGATCTCCCGCCCAGATGATCCTGCTGCCCGGTTTGATATTAAATTTCTTGTTGATAACATTCTGCAACGTAAAATTATACTCGCCCTTTTCGATCTCGTACGTTCCCGCCATCGTGAAATCGCCCTGCGTGTCGATGTTCAGGTTAAGACGCCCGCTTCCGTTTCCGCGCAGCACGTCGCCGGTTTGCCGGTCGAAGATAATCTCACAGGTCGCGTCGGGGGTAAGGTTGAAGTTGAAATCCATTTTGATCCCGCCGGCAATCTGGCTCCTGGCGATGGAGTCGGCTGCGGGCGCGCCTGCCGTACTGTCGGAGGGCACCATTTTACTCACAAACTGAATATAATCCTGCGTCGCCACCTCGGTAGCGCCGTCCAGCGGTATGTGAATGCGCGTACCTTTGTTACTGGTCACGTTGGCTTCGATATTCAGCTTATCGATTGGGCCGTACACTGCCACCGGGCCGGTTACGTAGGCCGTTCCGTAGAACATGTCGTTGTCCTTCGCTGTGGTATTCAAAATTTTGAAATTGCGAAGATCCGCATTGAAGCCGAGGGAGAAGTATTTGAAACCGTCATGAAAGACCCCGCCGCGCAATGTCGCCGTATTGCCGTCGGAATCGGTGACGAGAATATTGTTGCCCGTGATCTCACTTTCTGAAAAATTGATTTTATCGCTGAATGTAAAGACCGATTGCAGGTAATCGAACTTCATCCGGCCCTTGTCCACGGTAAGCGAGCCTTCCAAAATGGGGGCATCCACCACGCCCCTGATCGATACCACTCCCTGCGCCGTTCCACTGATGTCGGATACGAGCCCCTCGGCGAAAGGTTCAAGCGCTTTGAAATCAGCCTGATTGAAAATGGCTTTCAAGTTCAGCGTATTTGCTTCGAGTTTCGGACGGTATGATCCCACCAGGCTGAAAACCCGCCGCGCGTTTTTGCTCAGTTGGGCGTCGATCTGCAACTCGCTCGTGGTTTGGTCCCAATCGCCGGTGCCAAGCAGGTTCCCGAACTCGTACTGACCGTACCCAAGGCCTTCGATCGCAAAATTAGCATCCAGAATGACGCTGTTATAAATGTCTTTCACCTTCGCCGAGCCATCCATGATCCCCGATAATTTGGTATTGAACACGGGGTTCAAACTGGCCAGTTTGAAGTTTTTAATATCCAGCAAAAGGCTCTTTTCCGGATCTTCGGACGCAGTTCCGCTAAGGAAAATGCGCTGCTTACCACTCACCAGGCCAAGGTTCGACATCGTAATATCGTCGCCCACAATCGAGATCAGGCTTTCCGAAGGCACGTTCCATTCTTCATCCAGCAGATTGAGTTTTGAATTTTTGAAACCAATATCCAAACCCGCCGGCAGGAACCGTATTTCCCCCGCCAGATTGGCCCGGTTGGTACTTTTGAACTGATGAACTGCACCATTGAAGTCGATGTGGTCCACATCCCAGGTGCCTTCCAACTCCATTTTTTCGGTAGGCACCATCTTGCTGATCTGCTGCTTCTCGGAAGTCACTAGAATGGATGCGAGTACTTCGGCGCTGTTGACGAATTTCGAGGTGGTAACATCCACTTCTGCATTCATGAAATGGTTTTTTCCATAACTCACCGTGTCTGATACCGCATTGAAAGTCAGCACGGCCGTATTATCCATTTTAAAAATTCCTTCCGCCTTTGCGCCGCGCGAAATGTAGATATCCGGACTCAGGAAGGCCAGGAATTTCGAGAGGTTGTGCGTCTGGACCGAGTAGTCGATATCGTACCTCCGCGACAGCATCTTCAACGGCTTCCGGGCGTAGTATTCGTTCCGGCTGGCCTCGTTTTCAAAGAAATACAATTTATACTCTTCCAAAACCTGGCTCACATCCTTCCAGGCCTGAGTGGGTAGGAAATTTCCTTCCACCTTCGCTGTCAGAAACTCGCTGTCAAGCTGCAAGCGGCGCTTGCCGAGGTGATTCCTGGAAGACAGCACGAGCGTATCCACGACGAGGTTACGCTCCTTATTGGTCATCACGAGGTAGGTATTCAGCAATTTGGCATTACCTACGAGCTCATCCACTGTATTACCCGTCACATTCACATTCAATTGCGTGCGGAGGGTAATCGGATCTTCGCTGAGACCCAGTTCCTTCAAATTGGCCCTTTCAATGAGGCCTCTTACGTCGAACAAGTTCTGTTGTTTCGAAAGGTCGAATTCCCCATCGAGGTTTACGATCAAGTTACTGTCTCGGGCACTTACCAATCCATTGAAATACTGATTTTGCAGATTGCCCCTCAGCCGGATGTTCTTATAATCATAATTCCTGAAGCCCACCCGGTGCACCAGCGCGTTCATATCAGCGGAAGCCACCGATAGCTCCAGTCCCTTCCCGTAAACCTTTCCTTCAAAATCCAGCTCCTGCCAGTTATCTTCGTCTTCCAGCAAAGTACCCAGATTGAAAGCCGCTGTTTTCACTTCACCCGAATAGGTGGTCGTTCTGGCATCTGCAATATGGAACACCAGGTCGCCGGACAACTCGCCCAGCTCCGACGAAGCCGAAGCATTCACCGCAAAGTCTTCCAGTGTTCCTTTGAATGTACCATCCAGCAGCGTGTAACCGAATTTTTGCAGCTCGGGGTGCATGTCCCATTCCGGGTAATATTGAACCAGGTCGACGGGGTCGATTTTGGAGACCGACAGCCGGATGTCCATCAGCACGCCTTCAATTGTAGGAAGTCCTTTGAAACCGATATCACCGATGAGCCTGCTGTTTTTGCCAAAATGCAGGTCGGTGTTGGAGAGCACAAAATCATCGACCTTCCCATTGAAATCGCCCGATATCAGCCAGGTTTCGTTCAAGCCATCGATATAGCTCGAAAATAGCCCGAGATCCCGCGAATCCACCCGGCTGCCTACCAGGTGCCCTTTCATGCGGATCTTGTGATTGAAATCGCCCAACTCACCCGAGCGGTTATAATAGAATATCACCTCGTCTTTCAAATGCGAATTGCCGATGTGTGCGTCGAGCTCCTTCAACTCCATTTTCTTCTGGCAGAAAAGGAATTTCGTATCGAGGTCGTGCATTTCCAGGCCGGTCTGCTTATCGACGGTTTTCAGGTTTTTGGCACGAAAAGCAATGGTATCTCCCTGAACAAGGAAATCGCTGAGTTCTCCGTAAAGGTGTTTGAGGCTGAAATGCGAGTAGTCAAATACCCGTGAACCCCGATCGCGGGGCTGGCGGGGGTCGTCATAACCAAACGTACCGTCGATCACCTTGGCTTTGCCGATGATAAAAGGCGTGTTGTTCTCAGGCGCGTTCGGTGGCCGGGGCACTGCCGGGGCGGTGAGCTCATTAATGCGTGCAATGAACCCGTCGATATTGAGATCGCCCGATTTTGGCACGATTACCAGGTGCACGTTAGGGCGGTATACATTGACTTCGTCGAGAAATATCTCCTTCGACGAGTCGCGGATAATGTTGTTGACATTCAGATTGACATCCAGCCGGCCGACATCGATCATGTCTGCGCCCGAAGAATCCTTCACGGAAACTCCCTCGAGCGAAACCACGTCGAACCATTTGATATTGACCCTTTCAATGGAAATGGGATACCCGAGCTTGCCGGAGACCTCGGCCGTTATGTGCCGCACCGCCCAGGTTTGCACGGAAGGAAGCTGTAATGCGGTGGTAGCAATCCCAAGCGCCAGCAGCACGAAGATGATAACCACGATCAGACCATTACCAAGCGCCTTCAGGAATTTTAACATATATAGCTTCGCAGCGGGATACTGCTTATCTTATTGTTAATGCTTAATTTTGCGAATATTTTCCACAGTATGAATATCCTCGCCATTGAATCGTCTTGTGACGAAACCTCCGCAGCTGTTATAACAAACGGGAATATCCGCTCCAATGTTGTTGCTACACAACTCATCCATACCCAGTACGGCGGCGTCGTCCCGGAGCTGGCTTCGAGAGCGCATCAGCAACACATTCTACCGGTAGTGGACAAAGCATTGAATGATGCAAAAATAGCAAAAAAAGACCTGGATGCCATTGCTTTTACCAAGGGGCCGGGTTTACTGGGGGCTTTGCTGGTAGGGACTTCGTTCGCCAAGTCGATGGCGCTCGGATTGGATATTCCGTTGATCGAGATCAATCACATGCAGGCGCACGTGCTGGCGCACTTCATCGACGAGCCCAAACCCGCATTCCCGTTCCTGTGCCTTACTGTGAGCGGCGGGCATACGCAGATCGTGAAAGTTACCGGCCCGCTCGACATGGAAATCATTGGTGAAACGCGTGATGACGCCGTGGGAGAGGCTTTTGATAAAACGGCCAAGCTGCTCGACCTGCCCTATCCGGGCGGTCCGCTGATCGACAAATATGCCGCGCAGGGAAATCCGCAAGCCTTTCCATTCCCGCTTCCGGAAATGCCCGGGCTGGATTTTTCATTCAGCGGAATCAAAACTTCGTTTCTGTATTTCCTCCAAAAACAGGTCCGCCAGAACCCTGATTTCATCCAGGAAAATATCGCCGACATTTGCGCGAGCATTCAGTTTACATTGATTGATATTCTCCTCAAAAAATTAAAAAAAGCATCCCGCGAAACGGGGATTAAGGAGATTGCGATTGCCGGCGGCGTGTCCGCTAACTCAGGTTTGCGCAAATCGCTGCGGGAACTCGGCGACCAGTTAGGCTGGAATGTGTATATTCCTGCTTTCGAATATTGTACCGATAATGCAGCCATGATCGCGATCGCGGCGCATTACAAATTTGAAGCAGGCGATTTCAGTGATCAGACGGTTAGCCCGCTTGCGAGGATGGAGTTTTAGAAACACCGGTGACGAAAACGATTGTATGAGACACTTTTGCCCGGGCATTCTTTTTCCCGCAATCCTGTTGGTGGACAAAGACGGAAATCTTTTTGTTACAGATTCAGCAAATCAACGTAATCGTAAGCCGACCATCGAATACTCATGGCCATGACATTGTCAGAAATCTGGGTCTATCCCGTCAAATCCCTCGGCGGGATCAGGCTCACCAAAGCATTAACCGAAGAAAGAGGGCTGCAGTACGATCGCCGCTGGATGATCATTGATGAAGGAAATGTGTTCATTACACAGCGCGCCCATTCAAAAATGGCGTTAATAGACGTCGCATTGGAAGATAAGGGATTGAAAATATACCTTCGGACGGATCCGGCGGATTCTGTACTCGTGCCCTACGAACCGGCAACGGCATTTCCCGTCACCGTGCAAGTATGGGACGATACTGCGGAAGCACTCACTGTTTCTGACGAAGCCGACGCCTGGCTCAGCCGGCAACTTGGCATGAAACTCCGGCTGGTAACAATGCCTGATTCGACCGAAAGAAAGGCCGATCCACGCTATGCACGGCACAACGAAAATGTAAGCTTTGCCGACGGCTTTCCCTACCTGGTCATTTCACAAGCTTCCCTCGATGATTTGAACAGCCGCCTCGCGGAGCCGATCGAAATGCGGCGTTTCCGCCCTAATTTCGTGATCGGCGGCACCGAGCCATTTGCCGAAGACCAATGGAAGCACATTACCATTGGCGGCCTGCGTTTCGAAGTGGTTAAGCCTTGCGCGCGCTGCGTACTCACGACCATTAATCCGGAAACAGCAGAAAAAGGCGCAGAACCGTTAAAAACGTTGGCAACTTACCGGCGCTACGGCAACAAGATATTGTTTGGACAGAATGTGACGGTGCAGGATTTTGGAGAACTGAAGATAGGCGACCGGCTCACGGTCATTGAATAGCAAAAAAGCTCCAAATGGAGCTTTTTTGCATTATAAATAATTGAATCAAAACCACCAGCCATGCCCGGCTTACAGCCCATTGCTTATAGCTTAAAGCCTATTGCCCCAGGAAACCTCCATCAAGACTGAGCTTCCGTTTCGCTTGCTCCGGTTGTCTGGAACGGACTTTTCATAATACCCCTTTCCGAATTGCGGATAAAATTGATGATTTCGTCGCGTTCGTCCGAAGGCGCCATTTCCAGTTCGATCTTTTGAAGCGCTTCCGCGTTGTTGAGGCCCTTCATGTACACGAAGCGATAAATATTCTGAATATCGATGATCTGCTCGTTGGTAAATCCTCTTCTGCGTAAGCCGACGGAGTTGATACCCACGTAGGAAATAGGCTCGCGTGCGGCTTTGGTAAACGGAGGCACGTCTTTACGCACCAGCGAAGCACCCGATACAAATGCGTGGATACCGATTTTAACAAATTGATGCACAGCACTCAATGCACTCACAATAGCCCAGTCGCCCACATGGACGTGCCCGGCCATTTGCACATTATTACCGATGATGACATTGTTACCAACCCGGCAGTCGTGCGCTACGTGCGCATAGGCCATGATCAGGCAGTCGGAACCTACCACCGTTTTCCAGTGCTCCTCGGTACCACGACTGATCGTCGCATACTCGCGAATCGTCGTATTATCGCCAATCACCGTCAGAGTGTATTCATTGTTGTATTTCAAATCCTGCGGCGTTGCCGAAACAACGGCACCAGGATAGATCTTACAGTTTTTACCAATACGCGCACCGGAGTTGATTACAGCGTGTGATCCTATCCAAGATCCTTCCCCGATCTCAACATCGGCGTGAATCATTGCAAAAGGTTCAATCTCTACATTCTGAGCAATCTTAGCGTCAGGATGGATATATGCTAATGATTGAGTCATTTTTTCTTTACCAGGCTTGCTATCATATCCGCTTCACACACCAGCTGTCCGGCTACGTATCCCCGGCCACTCATTTTGACTATTCCCCGCTTCATCGGGGAAGTGAATTCGCATTTAAAAATAACTGTATCCCCCGGGAAAACATTGCGGCGGAAGCGGCATGCGTCGATTCCGATGAGGTATGGCCAGTAGTTGTCCGGATCAGGAACGCTGGAAAGCACGAGGATTCCTCCTGTTTGCGCCATGGCTTCCAACTGCAGGACACCGGGCATTACCGGATTACCCGGAAAGTGCCCCAGAAAAAACTGTTCGTTGATTGTCACGTTTTTCACCCCTACGACGCTGTTTTCGTCGAGAGCGATGATCTTATCGATCATCTGAAACGGATAGCGGTGCGCCAGCAACTGGCCTATCTGGTTGATATCGAATATGGGAGCCTTGTTCGGATCGTATTGCGGGATGTCGCCTTTTCCGGATTTGATCAGTTTTTTGATCTTTTTAGCCAAAGCCACATTCGCCGCGTGGCCAGGACGTGCAGCGAGGATCTGCGCCTTGATCGGCCGGCCTACCAGCGCCAAGTCACCAATGAGATCGAGCAACTTGTGGCGCGCCATTTCATTGGAATAATGCAGATCCACATTGTTGAGGATCCCCTTGGACTTGTCGACACTCACTTTCGGCTTATTCAAAAGTTGCGACAGGTGATCCAGTTCACCATCTTTCACCTCACGGTCCACGATCACGATCGCATTCGTCAGGTCCCCGCCTTTGATCAGGTTCTGCTTGTACAATGCTTCCAGCTCGTGCAGGAACACGAATGTACGGCACGATGCGATATCGTCTTTAAACAGTGTGATATCATTCAGTGAAGCGTGCTGGCTGCTGATGACTGTGGAATTATAATCCACCATCACCGTAAGGCGATAGTCCGAAAGCGGCAGTGCCACCAGTTCGGTATCCTTATCCTTGTTCTTATAATGAACGTATTCCGGAACTTCGAAATAATTGCGGTAAGCATTTTGCTCTTCGATACCCGCGTCCAGCAATGCATCCACGAATTTGATGGAGCTGCCGTCCATGATCGGAGGCTCAGGGCCATCGAGCTGGATCAGCACGTTATCGATCTGCAAACCTACCAGCGCGGCAAGTGTGTGTTCAACCGTGTGGATTCTCGCGCCGTTCTGTTCGATGGTAGTGCCACGGGAAAGATCCACTACATTATCGACATCTGCATCAACAATGGGCTGGTCGGGTAAGTCAACACGTTGAAACTTGTACCCGTGGTTGGCTGGTGCCGGCACGAATGTCATCGTAGCGACAACACCGGTATGTAAACCCACTCCAGTTACGGATACAGACTTAGAAATGGTTTGTTGTTTTTCGTTCATTATATCTATTTCCTTTTCTAAATAAGGTGCGTACGGGTGCTGTGACTACTGAAAATCAGACGTTTCCTGCTTCCGTTCCAGGTCTTTCAGTCGTTCCTCCAGCTCAGGCAGCCTCCGCACCAACGCCATGGACCGCAAATGTTCGTTCAGCTCCCTGGCGGGGGAGCCCGATAGCGACAGGCCTTCCTTTTTAATGGATTTGCCAAGCCCGCTCTGAGCCCCGATCTTAGTATTGTTTGCTACCGTAATATGTCCAACCAAACCAACCTGACCGGCAATCACACATTGATCACCCACAGTGGTAGAACCGGACACACCCGACTGGGCCGCAATTACGGTATTTTTTCCAATCTCTACATTATGTGCAATCTGAACCAGGTTATCTATTTTCGCTCCCTGGCGGATAATGGTCGAGCCCATCGTCGCACAGTCGATTGTCGCATTCGCGCCGATGCTTACATTATCCTCTATCACCACATTTCCGAGCTGCGGGATTGTCTTATAGCTGCCATCAGCCTGCGGCGCGAAACCGAAGCCGTCGCTACCGATCACCGTATTAGCAAAAATCGTCACATTCTTGCCTATCACCGTGTTGTCATAAATTTTCACGCCAGGATGGATCACCGAATAATCGCCTACCTCGACTCCGTCACCCAACCAGGCCTGCGGGTAAATCTTCACCTCTTTTCCAATCACGCAATTTTTCCCGATATAGGAAAATGCGCCGCGGTAGCAGTTATCCCCTGTCTGGCTGTTCTCTCCAATGAAACTAGGCTGCTCTACCCCGGACTTGACGCCGGCGAGGCGTTTCTGATATTCTTCCAACAGGATTGTGAAGGCGGTATAGGCATTTTCGACGTAGATCAACGTCGCTGCAATATCTTTTTTGGGAGTAAAATCTTTATTGACAATTACTGCCGAAGACTGTGTGGAGTAGATATAATGCTCATATTTGCTATTGGCCAGAAAAGAAATACAACCCGGCAGGCCCTCTTCAATTTTTGCAGCCGAACTAATTGTAATCTGATCATTTCCAACAACAGTTCCATTCAGCATCTGAGCAATCTCGCTGACAGTAAATTTCATATTTTATCGGCTAATTTCGGGTAATGGTATTCGAGTACGTTGTAAAAATTATTAATTCTACCTTCTTTTTAGGGTCCTGATTAACCACGCAAAGATACATTTTTACCCCAACATACATAGTACTTGCGCACAATCTTAGTGAGGGCTTCGATGGTCGGAATGTCGGATGCATCGGCGATATCCAGCAAATTCCCCTTTTTCATTTTAACGCGAATCGGGTCCTGCTCTTTTGCATAGGCCCAATTGGTGGTTTCACCGCTGATCAGGAAATATTTCATATCCGTTTCGGAAATTCCCCGGGCTATCAGACGTGCACGAAGCGGCCCAAGTACCTCCTCGCCCGGCGGCTCATTGAAAAAGCTGATTTTGAACAGATTCCTATCCAGAAGCATTTGACACAGCGTCGATAAAATGGAATCTGGGTGCGTTTTCCAGCCTTTTACAGATGCCCATACGTCGTTATCGTCCAATCCGTTGAATGCCGCCAGCAAATCGGGCTCATTATCGAAATCAGCGAGGGTAAAACGGTTATAAAGAAAGCGTGCAAAATCGGGCGTCGCGAATAGTTGCTCTCCTGCCGCCGCCAGTTCACGGGCGCGGTGCATGATCTGCGTGAGCATCGCCTGCGCGCTCAGGAGCGTCTTGTGCAGGTACACCTGCCAGTACATGAGCCTGCGGGCATGCAGGAAGTTTTCAATACTCAAGAGCCCCTTCTCTTCGACAACCAGCTGATCATGACTGATATCCAGCATCTTAATCAGGCGATCGGCGCCAATGGACCCTTCGATGACTCCTGTATAGAAGCTATCCCGGTTCAGGTAATCCATCCGGTCCATATCCAGCTGACTGGAAATCATCTGGTGGTAAAATTTGCGCGGGTATTTCCCTTCGAACATCTGGATCGCGATGTCGAGCCGACCATTCAACTGACGATTGAGATCCTTCATCATCACCAGCGTAATCGCCTCATGCGGGACACCAGGGAGCACCACACTTTCCAGCACATGGGAAAACGGCCCGTGCCCAAGGTCATGCAGCAGGATCGCCGCCTGCGCCCCTTCCGATTCAGGCTCCCAGATCATATGGCCTTTTTCCTGTAAAGTCCGTAATGCCTGGCTCATGAGGTGCATAGCGCCGAGGGCGTGATGAAAACGTGTGTGCAGTGCGCCGGGATAAACGATATCGGCCAGGCCGAGCTGCCTTATCCTCCTAAGCCGCTGAAAGTAAGGATGATCGACCAGATCATAGAGCAGATCCGATGCGATGGAGATAAACCCGTAGACCGGATCGTTAATGATTTTCCTCTTATTCAAAATCGATTTTTTGGCAAAAGTAATAAACAACCAACGGACAAAAGAAGCTAATCTTGTCGTATTCATTTGGAGAATTGAACCGATTCGCTAATTTTGCACTCCAAACGAAGGTTTAAAAAAGGGCCTATAGCTCATTCGGTTAGAGCAACTGACTCATAATCAGTAGGTGCTTGGTTCGATTCCAAGTGGGCCCACTTTGAAAATCAAGCACTTACGAGGTAAAACTCGCTAAGTGCTTTTTTATTTGCTACACAATTTGAGACACAACTATTGATTGTAAAGGTTGTTGAACTCCAAATCGCTCACATCATATCGACATTTCCTTAAGTTGTTCTGACATTCTTCGAGCTCTTCTTCGGTTCGCTGCAATTTGTTCTCTAAATCCTCCACTTCCTCTTGAAGCTGTTTTTTCTCCTCCTCAATTTTGGCATATTCACTTTCACAATTATCGAGTTCACTTTGTAACCGCTCTTCTTCTCCACTGCATCCTGACAGGAAAAATGCGAGTAACACGGAAATGGTAAAATGCTTCATAAGTTTGTTTTTGAGGGATGGTTAAGAAACTTTGATATTGTGACAGGATTAACACAAAGCTGCGTTGCACCTAAGTGGAAAATGAAAGGCCTAGCTCTTCAGCATTTAAATGTAATTAAGATTCGAAGCTTGCTGACGTGTAACGGCATAGAGTATATTCGTACAATTGACTCTAAGTTAACCTCTCTCATCCACACAACAAAGTACAGAATTTGAGGAATTTCCACCAGTCGCCTGCAACGAAAACAGCAATTCCAGGGTCTGGACGACGGAACCTTTACTTCTTAACAATGAATCGACTACTTAAGGCTATCCGTCACACATTCTGTATTTCAACAATTGCACTTTCGGGTACTGGTTGCAATAATAATGTAGAATGCATGACTCCTCCACCGGAGTTGGCTATTCAAATTATGGACGGAGCGCTTACTTATCCGGCTGATTTGGATATAGCTGCGAGGGTAAAGGTGTCATATCTAGAAATCGCAAACAGAAATACGTGGCTGATTTGGTTAGAATGGGAGATGTATTTCTTGTATCGATGCTGATCCAAGAATCTCGGAAAGCCAATGATCCAGAATTTTCCTTGGAGTTAAACGGCAGAGTTCTGGCTAAGGTGAAAATAGGAACTTACATCAAAAAGACAAAGTGTGGTGATTGGGCGAATGTTTCGAAGGTGTATAACGGTGGAGAAGTCCTCTCGAGGTCAACAAATGGGGCTTATTTGCTTAAATGATCACCGTGTCGTCAAGGCTCCTATTTATGCGACTACCATCCGTGGCATCAAGTACTCGAAATCTTCAAAAATGGGTTTGTACATGGAATCAAAGAAAGGTTACTGGGCGTTGCTGCTGATATTCTTGTTCTTGTTGACATTGCTCGGTTGCAAGGATGGAGGGATCTTTTCACGAAAGAGTACAGTCCACGGGCAGGTGACGGAGATTGGTGGATCTGGTCTGGATAGCATTGCTGTGATTTTTCTGGCGTCTAGGCTTTCTAGTGAAAAGGGATTACTTCGCGTTTACACCGATAAGAATGGTAATTATAGTGGGATCGTAGATGTTCCTAGACGCTATGGAACACTGTCCGTTTTCGTTGCGGAGAATGGAAATCCGAAATACTCCGATGTGTATAGAGGCTTTGACATCTACATCAATGGAAAGAGAACGAATGACTGCTGCCCAGCGAACATTGGCGGAAAGACGCAGATTGATTTTAAAGTGTTCAAATAGTAAAGTAGTGTCTGAGGTGACTCATCGTCGACTATGCGCTAAACCGATTAAGTCCTACACTTTGCGTTCTGAGGTGTTTTTAAGTCTTGGATGGCCGGTCTCTCGGAACTTATAATTGGAGGAATAGTATGTGGAGTATTTTTAAGTGCGCAACTTTAATCTCAGGTTTAATAATATGCCAGTGCTTTCTGTCCTGCTATAGAACACATTGTGAGCTTCCCAATGGGCTTTCCCCAAGTGAGCTACTCATAAACACCTCAAAAGAAGGCAATTATGATTATTGTGAGCTTTTAAGGTCAGCATTGAACGGCAATAACAGCTCCATTGGAAAATTGGCATTATTGGAATTTTCTGGTGCGGCTGGCTATGATCACGGGACTGTATTGATAGAAGTTATTCAGACGATTGGTTTGGATTTACTGCTAAGCGAAGACAGTGAGATTGTGACTATTCGGAGAGTGGTTTGCCAAAAATGATTGGGACATTCTGTTTCTCATTGTTATTGGCTTTTTTTAGATACCTATTTGCCGCCTTGCTATGTTTGTTTGTTAGCGAATTATAGACGTTAGTTCGTTTCTTGAAGCTCTCTTTTGTTCCAATTGTTTGACCTTTCTTGGTAATCAGGTAGTTGAATTTCCATTTGTTGTCAGTTGTCAATACAAACTGTATTTTGGCAATAGGAACTACTTTTGAAAGTTCGTCAATCTTCGCCCTAACTTTATCCAGTCGTTTCTTGCCGAATGCCTTTTTTAGTACACTCTCATCTCGTGTCTTCATCAATAATTCGATGTGGGGTTCGCCAGGTATGTCGAAGAGCACGCAAACAGGCTTTGCTAATGGAATCATTTGATTGAACGCATCTTTTAGTACTTTTAAAAGATACTTGGCCACCTTACTGCCACTGTCGACGGCGGAGTCAACTAGTTTGTCCGCTGCTTTCTCGCCCAATTTCTTGAGCAAAGGTTTTGAGATTTCATACAATGCTTGGAATTCTACAAACCGTAGCAGAATTTCAGGGTCAGGAAGGTCTGACTTTCTGCCGTGGAATGTAACCTCGATCTGTTCTGGTGCGCCACGTTTTATCTCGTCTGCAAAGGTAAATGCTTGATTTCTGGATGGGAAATTGATCGTGTCAAATGAAATTTCAATGCTGCTGGCAGAGATATTTTCTACTTCAACAAATTGAAAAGGATCGCTAAATTGCTGAATTTGTAGGGATAGATCCCAGTTAACAGGTTGAGGATCTGGAAAGTAGGCCATTTCGACTAATAAGTAGTGGAACTCACCTTTTTCGATGACACGAGCGTTCTCAAGTCGCCCCATCGGTGGAAAATCCCGTCTGTGCTCCACTGCGATTCTAATTTTTTTCTCCCTGGAATTGATCTTTTTGTAAGCTTCCCCTAAAAGTGATCGTTGAATAAATGGAGCTTTCCGATTATATTTTCATAAACGGAAGGAAACATGAAGAAGAATCGATTCAGCGAGGCCCAGATCGTGGCCATTCTAAAGCAACAGCAAAACGGGCAGACAGTTGTGCAGATTACCCGTGAGCATGGAATCAGTGAAGCCACTTTTTACAACTGGCGGCAGCGATATGGAGGCATGGAGGTTTCTGAGTTGAAACGGATGAAGGACCTGGAAGAAGAAAACAGGCGGTTGAAAAAGATGTATGCGGAGTTGAGTTTGGAGCATGAAGTGGTGAAAGAGGCATTGAAAAAAAGTGGTAGGGCCTGCTCAGCGTCGTCAGTTTGCGCATTGGATTGTTAAAACAAAAGCTTTTAGCAAGCAAAGGGCTTGCCGATTAGCAGGATTAAGTCGACGGATGTTTGCTTATCAATCCAAACGTCAAACAGATAATGAAGTTGAACAGGCCGTTCAAGCTGTCGCACAACGTCATCCTGGTTGGGGTTTCTGGAAGATCCGTTACAAACTACGCCGACAAGGATATCCTTACAACCATAAGCGAATTTGGCGTGTTTACCGGCAATTAGGACTGAATTTGCCTAGACGTAAGAAAAAGCGGTTGCCTGATCGGATTCGACATCCCTTAGCCAAGCCCACGGCGACTAACCAAGTTTGGTCGCTCGACTTTATGTCTGACGTATTGAGAGATGGACGCCGTTTTCGTACCTTGAATGTATTGGATGATTACAATCGGCAAGCATTAGGGATAGATATTGACTTTTCTTTACCTGCCAGACGAGTTATCCGGCTTTTGGAACAGACAATTGAAACTTATGGCAAGCCCGGCTGTTTGCGATGTGATAACGGTCCGGAATTTATCAGCATCGTGCTGACCGAATGGTGCGAATCAAACGAAATTGAACTGCGCTGGATACAACCAGGCAAGCCGACACAAAACGCATACATCGAGCGATTTAATGGTACGTTTCGCAGAGAAGTCCTAAGCGCTTATTTATTCCGAAATTTAAGACAAGTTCGTGAAGTGGTCGAGCATTGGATTAAGGATTACAATACACAAAGACCCCATCAAGCACTTGGATTTTTGACACCAATTGAGTTTAAACAAACTGGATAAGCTCTATTCAACAATTGATCACCGGAGAGGGAATAACACACGACGAACAAGTATCCGCCGTGGAGATTGCGGCGAAAGACGGAACCCCAATTGTACAAGTAGAGCGCAACGACTTTCACGCACTAGCGTCCCCAACTCCACCGATTGATGGAGAAACGTCAGAAAGGCCACAAAGCGCCATTCTTAGCATTCTAAAATTCTCTTTCGACCCTAAGTACAAATCCGACTTTTATTACCAAGGGAATAAAATCTCTGCTTATATCAGAGATAAAGCGTTTTATGAAAATGTGGATAACGGAGACAGCTTTTCCAAGGGAGACGCGTTAGAAGTCGTGATGGATGTAAAAAGAGCTTACGACCCTTCGGTAGATCACAAAGTCATTAAAGGATACGAGATCAAGGAGGTAAAACGACATATACCACGTGGCGAAAAGGGACAAATCGACATGGAGATGTAAGCAACCTGAATACTCCTCTTCAAGGTATGACAACCCTCCCGAAAATTAGTTGCAGTATTTCTAAACTAGTAGCATGACAACTATTTAACGGTATGGCCTGTATCTGAGATTAATTCTAGATTGGGAATTTGTAACCTCTATCATATGATATATGCTATCAACTTCCCAACATCCCGCACCGCCAAAAGGAGGCAGCTCTACGTTTGGTCTCGTTGCTATCGCTATCTGCGTAGTTTCATTTTTCACCATCCGACTTTTCCTGTCAATGATCCTAGTAGGAATAGCGATTTTCGCCATCATAGGGTTGATTCGTGACAGCTCCAAGATCTGGTCTATACTTGCTCTGTGTTGGGCGGGATTCCTTATATACTCAGAATCCGATCGCGCTTCAAAGGATTTTGAAACTTATAGTGTAAAATATGAAGTTACCTGCGGAAAGTGTAGTGTTACATATACCAATGCAACTGGAGGTAACGAAAACTATAAAGACATCGACCACTTTCTGAAGACTGTATCTTTGAAAGGAGACACTTATGCAAGCTTGTCAGCCATAAATGACTATGAATCGTTTGGCACCGTAACTGTCAATATATTTGTTAATGGTAATCTACTAAAAACTGAAACTTCAACTGGACAGATGGCGGTAGCTTCCGCCTACTGCTTCCCGCGAGAGGCCGCCGGATATTAGAGATTCCTGTGGCGTAAGTTATTAGTTGAGTCAAAGGATATTTAGGAGACAAGATAGCCGACTCGGGAGCGGCTATCTTGTTAAAATGAACGAGTTATCACTTCAATATTGAAAATTTCCCTCACTTCATCAACGTTGATATCAATTGTAGGGTATTGTGCTTTGTCGGGGTTGTAGGATTCACACCGAAACGAGTTGCTGACCGGATCATATGACACAATTTTTCTAACAATGATATCATTAGTTGCATGAATTATGAAAATCTTGTACTTGTTAAGTACTGATTTGTGAGTCCAATCGGGCCTCGCGATTTCTTTGCCTAAGACAATCGACCTTTTTTAAATCGATGCGCTCGACCCATCATCCATGCTGTCATCTGGAACAAAAACAGATAGGTAGTTTCCGAGAGTGATGAAATCAACAGAGACGGCAAATTGGGGAATTTCCGGATAGTACTTTGTACCCCAGGTACTAACATATTCGCTCTTATCAAATTCGCCTACTAGCGGGGCCACGATTAAGAATTTGTCAGCCAATTTGCGAATCTCGGTTAAATGGATACCGTGTACCACCGGAAGACTCTTTCCCTCTATATATTCTCTTAACTCCTTTGACTTCTTGATCTTCGATTTACTAAGTATCATGTCGCCTCCTCCCGTCTGCACTCACTCATAATTAAGGTCGGGATAGGATCGCGATATATGAAGACTCATGTTTACGTCTATGAGCTCATCGCCATTCCTTATTGCTTGCAGTTTCTGGACAGGTATATTTATATAAGTGGGTATTTAGGAGAAGTTGACCACCTGATTCCGTGGCAAATACACCCTTAAACTAAAAATGCTCAGTATTGTCACCCCGGCACTCTATTTCCCCTTCGACCAGCCAAGGTTCTCGGTATTCTTAGATGGGAATGTTGTGGTTGGCAACCATTTTATCACCGTTGATCTGATAAACCCTGCCTCCCCTTTCAATGAGTGGCAAAACGGTTTCCAGTTTACAGACATTGTGATCGATGTCAAATAAAGAACCACAAAACCAAAATCGCAGCCCATGAAAAGAACGCTCTCCATTTTATTGTCCGTGACATTTGCATCGACAATGGCCCAGAACCTGAATAGTATGCAAGAAGGTTTTAGTTTTGATAGAAAAGGTCAAATACTAGCCGTCAAAAATCCGGATGGCCACATTCTGCACATCGATTTGAACAAACCCGCCTTCAAAGGAAAAGCAATCGCATTTACTTATTCAGCCAAAAAGAAAGCCGTCTATAGCGAACCTGAGAAAAAACGAAACTCGGTTCAGGTATTCCCAAACCCCGCCCCCGGAAGCGTCAACCTGGTATTAGACGGATCTTGGAGTTTCCCGGTTCAAATGCAAATCTGGGACAAAAACGGAAATGCGATCAAAACCCAAAAACTGGAAACTGAAAAGACAATCGTTAATACCAGCTCCTTCCCGCAAGGAATTTACATGATCAGGTTGCAGGCACCCAATGCCTCTGCCATACATAAATTCTCTGTGCAATAAGAGGTGGAGAAAGCATAGGTAGCTGGCTGGCAACCCCAAACCGTTTCATTTTAAAATCAAGCACTTAACGAATCAAACTCGCTAAGTGCTTTTTATTATTGAAGGTTCAATTGCCACGTAACTCCGAATTTATCCCCAACCCATCCGAATTTCCGGCTAAATCCGTAGTTATTTAATGGCATATATACATTTCCATTTTGGGATAGGTTATTAAATAGTCTTTCAAGCTCGTCTTCTGTCCTGCATTCGACATACAAGGAAATTGCCGGAGAAAAAGTCCAAGCGTGCTTTACAAAACTGTCGCTGCAAATAAATTGCTTTCCATTCAGCTCAAAGCTGGCCATCATAATTGTCCCTTCTTTGGCGGGGCCGCCACTTCCATGGCGGCGCAGATCGATAATCCTGGAATTTTCAAATAATCCCACGTAAAAATTCATAGCCTCTTCTGCATTATTTTCCTGGAATGTAAGAAATGTCGTGATTTGCTTTTCCATATCGACTTCTGCTCTTGTTTTTTGATATGTGATTTAAAGTATAACTGCGACAAATCTAGCAGCGGCCAACAAAACATCCGTCATACTTTAGTACCAAAATGACGCTATTAGCCATATATTAACTGCTAATATTGAGCCACCTGGTCACTCATGCATATCCTATTGCAATGAACTGATTTTTCAATGTACTACTTCCCCGCAGCTACCGGCTATGCCAAACCCCTCTAAATAGTAGATCAAAACGCATATCGCAACATCCCTGAACTATCAGGCCTTCCGCACCGCACCGATACGCATTGGCGCCAGCTCATAGGTACATATTCCCGCAGCAATGACAGGATCTTTCTGCGCAAGCTCATTGGCCTCCTCCTCTGAAGCAACCTCCATAATGGCCATTCCAAAGGCGCCTTTCGGGTCGAGGACCGGGCCGAACAAAAGGGAAGTGCCCGCGTCGGTGAGCATGGTCCAGTAGTCGATGTGCTGCAACATGATCGTCCGCTCAGTTTCGGACATATCAAGATGGTAAGTAGAGCGTGGGGGAATGAGTCGGAAGAAAAAATACATAGCAGAATAGATAAGGTGGTTCGGTGAAGTAACTTTCCTCCCTAAAACTACTCAAAAACCTCCGTTCACTAACTGTTTCTTGCCATTGCGCCTTAGCTGCCGCAATTTCGTGAGTCTTTACACTATCTCAAGAAATGGGAATGCTCACACTTTACACGATCGCTTCACTCGCTTTTGCAACAGTTACGCTCTTCGGTAGTAGCAAATGGATGCTGGTACGCGAAAACAGGAAATTGAAACGTGTGCTGAAAACCGGGAGAGAATATGAGGCGCTGATCCTCGACGCCCGGCCTATCAGACCTTCCATCTTCAATACAGAAAACATCCGGTTGAAAGTGCAGATATTGGCGGAGAAGCCACTGGTCGTGGAGTTTGATTACGATGCATCCTATCCCGAATGGCGCGAATTGGTGGCAGGAAAGGTGATCACGGTGGATATCGACCCGGCCGATCCGCATAATGTCCTGATCATCCGCAAATCTTCGCGGACATCGAAACCATCTTCTACCAGCAATAGCGCGTTACTGGCTCTCTAAAGAATGATCATAATATCCGGATTGGGCCGGTCGTTTTTGTCGAGGTATTCCCAGGATACAATGTCTTCTTCCGGGTAAATATTGCCGGTATCCTCCGGCCCTTCGTCTCCAATGGCTTCAACAAATGCCTTCGAAGCCTTTTTGTAAGTTCCTTCACGGGGAACGCCATTCATATCGGTAAACAAAACCAGCGATTGGTCTTCGGGGAGTTTTCTCTCTTTCATTATGCCATTTTTTAATGTTAAAAGAAGGCATTTCTACCTTCTTTTACCTGTTCACCGGCAAATTTTATGCCTGCGGCCGGTTAATGGCCAAAGACCAACCCGAGCGTCAGTTCCAGTCTGGCCAGACTTTCATACTCGCCTTTTTCCAATTGCACCGTTTCTTTCCGGCCTCCGCTATTCACATTTACCTTCGAAATGGTCCCGCTCAGCACCGAAAAGTTCAGGTATAGTTTCGAGGCATCGCTCATTCTCATGCCATACCCAATTTCCAGCCCCACACCCACAGTTCCGCCGGTAATGCTTACCGGCGCACCGTTGCTATTCACCTGATCTTTATATGATTGGTAACCCATATTCGCGCCTATGTATACGTCGCTTCCCGACTGCAGGACCAACCTGTTCAGTGCCGACACGGCGAAATAGTTGAGATTAACCCTATCCTGAAAACCGGCGTTTTTGAACTGGTAATGATTGTAACTGTACTTCGCCCCTAATCCGAACGGCTCGGAAATGAAGTAATGAATATCCCCGCCTAGTGTATAGCCCGACCTCATTTTCTTCAAATAGCTCATCGCGCCCGGGGATACCTGATCGCTGACCCTTGCGACACGACGTGAATAGCCTCCATGAAAACGGTACTGCCAGCGATTGAACACCGGCTTTGAAACGATTTCGACAGGCTCATGATAAAAATTTGTGCGCTTATCCGCGATGTCGCTCGTGGCCATGAGTGTTTTTGCCGGCACTCCGAATTTATTGTAGGTGAAATACACAAAATTGCCCTGCTCACGCGTGATTTTGCACCGAATCGAATCACCCGACGTTGTTACAATAAGGTCCTGGGCATGTGCGGCCGCAATCCCGATCAGACAGACCAGGAATGTGAAAAGGAAGTTCTTCATCGGAGGGCTTATTTACGTTTTTTACTAAAGTATTCGGCTTTACCTGTCCGGCTATCGACCAGGTCGAGGGTCGGACGGCCGACGACCACGCCCATTCCTACTCCGCACCGGAGATAGTAGGTGCGCCCTTTTCTGATATCGATGGGTACATAGGCCTTCGACTCCGTTTTAGCCCAAAGCTCCTGCGCTCCCTCCGTCCGGATTTCAATTTTCTGGCGGAATTTGTTCGTAACCCGGCATATGACCGAATCCCCAAGGCTCAGATTATAACTAACCAACGCCCCGGCTCCTCCATTACGATAAACATAGAGAATAGCATGGTCGATCAACGAATCGGCTTCGGTTTCGACCTGTTTCAATACCGCGATCTGATCGGGGCTAATCCGTAAAACTTCTGCGGTGATGCGGTGGCAGGAACTCATAAAATCCGGAGTCTTGTGTTCGATAACCCGCACCGCATTACCACCCGCTTTGCGGGCCTCCTCTTTGGCTTTTTCGAGTACCACGGTGTAACTGCAATTGGTTGTCATACCGGCATCACCAACCTTCACAGTCCCCAGCACTTCCGCCAGGCCTATACCCACCGAGTCTTTGGGAAGCACCCAAACCTCTTCATTGTAATTAAGCGGCTGATATTTTTGAGAGACATTCGTCCGGATTTTTGGAGCGCACCCGGCGATGAGCAGCAACGCGAAAAGCGACGCGATCGTAAACTTTTGAAACATAAATACTGATAGGAAATAGAGGTAAATAGGGATGTTCGGTTACTTAGAGCCAAATCTAATTTAAACCGTTGCACGTCTCAAAACTTCCTGGCAAACCGGACAAAATTGCCCCAATCATAGGCCGTCATGTTATGCTCGCCCTCACGATTGTGATAACCAAAATGCGAACCGATGACTGGCTTATCGATTCCCGGCGGGTCTTTGGGCAATCCCGATTGGATCTTGTACAATGCATACACCGGCTCAGCAGCCTTCAACGCGAGAAACGTCCCTTTGGGATCGGCCCAGAGGTCTTTGGACGCATTGGTGGCGTATACGGGCCGGGGTGCGATGAGCGCGATCAGCATGTGCTGGTCTACCGGCAGCGCATTTTCCCTGTCATTGTATTTTTTGTAATTGTTGTTAAACCAATGTGGGAAAGTAGTGTTGATCCGGCTGATCCGCTCGCCAAATTGGCGCCGCGCCAAAGCTGCACCGGTATTGCCCGAGCAGTTGGTAATGCAAGCCGCAAAGCGCTGGTCCTGCGCAGCCGCCCACAACGATGTTTTACCACCCCTCGAATGCCCTACTACTATCACCTTTTTAGCATCGATATCTTTGTCGGTTTCAAAATAATCCATCACGCGGCTCGCGCCCCAGGCCCAGGCCCCTATCGCCTTCATGCCATTATCCTTTTTCAGCTGTTCGGGGTAAAGTTTTTGCAGAACGCCATTCATGTAAGTGTCTTTATTATCGGGCGCGAGGTCGCTCACATGGAATGCGGCGATCGCGAAACCGCTGTCTATGACCATTTCGGCAGGCCAGAACTCGCTCTTTTTCGCCCTTGTCGGATCGGTATTCTCTTTTCCGCGGTTGTTAATCAGCAAAAACACCGGCACCGGCTTCTTGGCCTGGACAGGAACAAAAAGGACCACGTTGATCTGCACCGAGTTCCCTTTTCTGAAAACGGTGATACCTACCTGTTTCAAAACCGCCTTGCCAGCCATTTCCGCACCGTCGTCTTCTGTCAGTGCATAGCGGATGCTATCGTAGTCCGTAGGCATTTGCCCGTAAATATGGTCTTCAAACAGTTTCAGGACTTCCGGCCTTCTCAGCTTCTCCCATTTTTCTTCGTTACGGATTGTTTTCCCCGAGGTGGTTTTCAGTACATCCGGTAAGATGTAATGCGGAACTTTCGCTTCATCGTAATTCTGGGAAAAAACCGGAGAACCAGCCAGCAGGATCAAGAAAAGGGCTATTCGTTTCATGTGAATTAGTTAGGCATCCATTTCAAAATAAAACGCGCAATTAACTGGTATTTACTGACAAAGCACATCTTAATCGAATTCTCTGAACATTTTTTTAAAAGAGACCCAACCTTCCGCCCTCCCTCCGTAGTTTATTTTATTGACAGGGTGGCCACCTCATTTATATTTTCTAAATTTTAAACACTGATGGTCATGAGAACAGAAAAATGGCTGGTATTATGCGTTGCATTGTTGTTAATCCAGCTGGTCGCCTGCGAACGGGGCAAATTGGAGGAGAATGCTCCGGTACCGGTTTCGGCGAGGATGGGGAGTGATAGTGCGAAGCTCGACAGTATTCCCTTGGATACTATCAGAACAGACAGCATTTGGAATGACAGTATTAGAAATGACAGTATCCACAAGGACACAACCCTCCGGGATAGCATTATCGTCGACAGCTCTTTCTCCGATACCCTTGGAGCCCGACGCCGATCCATTGCTTCAGGAGCTTTGGCACGTCTCAAAACTGTTCGTTGAAGGCAGGTATGAGCGATTTCCGTAAATGTCGTTTTTAACGTTTCAATGAAACAAAACAAGTGTAGCCGGCGTCAAACATCGCTGGCTACGCATCTCGATACTCATTGGATACATTACATCATACACTGGCGGGTTGCAGGCGACGGGAGCGCCAGAGTCAGGAAAAATTGTACCGGCAATTTTACCCTGTCCTGTTTGCGCTTTGCAAGAACTTTTTTGAAGACAAACATGACATCGTCACGGCGATCAACAATGGTATGCTGAAAGTATTCGCAAATATCGACCAGTACGACTCGGCCAAAGGCGAGTTTTTCAGCTGGATGTACACCACCGTCCGCAATGCTGCACTCACCATGCTCCGCGACCGGAGAACACAGGCGTTTGATTATGTGGAAATCGAGGATAAGATGGGGTTTGTTGCGCACGAAAACCCTTTTGAACAGCTTTCGGGAAGCGATATTCGCATATACCTCATGCAGCTGCCGGTGGCGACACGCCGTATTTGCAGCTTGTACTACATGGATGGCTTTTCGGTGAAAGAAATAGCCGGCTCACTGGCCATCAACGAAGGCACCGTCAAATGGCATTTAAGTGAGAGCAGGAGCAGGTTGAAAATCATTTTTGAAAACCTTCTGTGATGAAAAGGAACGACAAACATATCGACAAGTTTCTCCGTGACCCGCTGCCGGAACCCGAAATTCGGGCGGACGACGCGTGGGCAGGCATGAGCGATATGCTGGACGCCACGGCAAACGACGAAATGAATAGCGTAAAATGGCCGGCACAGTTCTGGAAATCTTTGGGAAGTTTCAAAGGATTATTCATAGCGTTCTCTGCAGCAGTGACTGTTTCGGCGGTAATTGCATTAATTGTTTTTAATAGCAATAAAGCTGAATACCGGCAAATCGCACCATCAGGGATTCCTTCTGAACATAGAAATACCACAGATATTGGAAACGCTAATCCTGTCACCGAACAAACAAAAACCGCTAAATATCGTGCGAACACCGCCGTCGACAGAGATGCTAGCTCTGAAACCGACCGGGCAAAAATCGGAACCGGCAGCAGCGAAAGCTCTGTAAATGGCAATCACCCCGAGCAAAAAGCCTCGGAACTGATCACGGCGAGGCGTATCGAATCGAAGCTGAAAACTCCCGATCATGCAGGGCCCGCTCATGTCTCCTCGTATACGCGCAGGCGTAACGCACATTCATCCGCTGCGCCCGAACGCAACGCGCGAATTCACAAGGTCGACGATCAACCCGATATCTCATCACCGAATACTCTTGCCCGATCCGAAAACGCCGGTAGTGCCCAAAAACCAACCGAATTTTCCGTTGTCAATCGGGCCAATACGACCTCTGTTAGCCATGAAAAAACATCGTCTGCTCCGCCCGCAGGAAGTTTGCTCAATAGCCTCGAACCACTTCGCGGGCATTTCATGGGTTCTCCAAGCGATTTAGGCAAACTTGTTCGGAAACCGGTACTGAATGAAGCCCAACCGAAACCAAAAGAGCAAAAGTCTATCTTTACAAATCTGCATTTCGGCCCTGAATGGAACATCACGCGGTCGGTGGTCTCGACCAATTATATGCTCACCGGAGCCGACAGCGCGAAGCATCCGTTGCGACTAGCGATCCCTGGTGTATTCGTTTCCAAAAGTTGGGACAGGCATACTGCCACCTTTATTTTCAATCCCTTACATTCCTATTTCGGCGACAAAGAGCGCGTCGGCCAGCGGGTTGACTCGATTGCAACGGCGGACTCAACCTACCGAGAAATTTATCGCAATACCAACTTCATTAAAGCATTTGGGCTGAATTTTTCCCTTCAATACCAATTTCAGATGACCCGCGGATTATCACTGGTAGGCGGCCTTTCGTATGCCCGGTACTCGTCGGCATTGCTTCGAAAAGAAACCGACTATGCAAACGGCACAATCGTCGACGGATCGTATTTGACAGCAAGAGGACAGGACGCATTGAGGTCGTATATCAACCCGGAGCAATGGAGCCTTCGTGTAGGAATATTATTCTACTCCAGAACAGTCTTCAACAACCGCTTGCAAACTGGCTTAACAACTATCATACCTCTTTCAAATTTGTCATTAGGTGGGTTCAAGAGCGTCAAATCCCCTAATTTTCAGATGTCGATAAGATTTTTGATAAGATGATTGACGCCCCGTGGACCGGAATCATTTCGCGGTTATTTCACCAGCGCTATGCTTCCGGATGTCACAGCAGCGGCCGCGAAAACACTCATAGCCGGTACCGAACTTAGTACTGTTCGGTACCGGGGTGGAAGATGCGCCAACTATGCCAGAATTCCTGGTAAGCGTTGAGGTGTTTCAGATCGTTGCCAGTGCCGGTGAGGCGTTTGCCCAGTAGATTGTAAGTACTGGTTGGAGTGATAATGGTGTCGTTTCTTAGGGTGAACGGCTCGTTAATTCCCTTATCGAATGCGAAAAAGCTGTTGTTGTCGGCGCCGAGCACCAATGCTACCGGCACATTACCGACCTGGTTATTGATGATCCGCTCTTTTTTGAGACGATTCCAATCAAATGCCTTGGCCTTGCCACCCGCCTGAATACCTACTATCCAGGATTTGTCTTTCCAGGATAATGTATCGGTCTTGGTGAGCGCAGATTTTCCGCGGCCGGATTCGTAACGGCTCATGGAGTCGTATTTGACCTGGTACACAGGATCCGGCTGCATGACTTTACTATTTGGGTGCAGTTTCAGCCATTGGCTCAATGAAGTTTGCGTGCTGGCGAGTTCGGGAAGCATTTTGCCTTTCAGCGGACCCGCAATCGCTTCGCCATTAGCTTGCCGCCACCAGCTGCCTGTTTGACTATCTTCGAACATCGCATTGAAGTGGTCCATTCCTACCAGGCGGAACACCTCCGGTTTGCCATCCACCGTGGGCTCGAAAACCCGACCTGTGCGGCATACCGTACAATAAGTAACCATAATAGGTTTTCCCCCAAGGACATCCCGCACCTGGTGATGGTAACCAATATATTGGATCGGATACGCTTTGGCTTCACCATTGGCCTCCACGCCGATCACCAACCGATCCATAGCCACTTTGTTGGTAGCGGCATTGTGCTGGATTACCTGCGAGGGCTGGTAAAACATCGTATCTGCGGCCATTTCAAAGTTGGTCGCGTAGACAATACCTGCGGCAAGCAGCACCATAATGGCAGGCAGCCATTTCCTTTTACCTGAAAACACTGCGAACCCACCGGCGACGATCATCGCCCAGAACAATATCCGCAACGGCCAGCGCCAGGTATGCAGGATATAAGCGGCGTCGATACTATTCATCCGTTGGCTGCCCGGCATAGGCATGATAAAATATACCTTCGCTATCTCATAAAGGATAATGCCAACAATACCTAAATAGAAAAGCTTCTTCATATATAATACCCCAAATAATAGTCAGATCACAAAAAGGTGCAGAGCACCGCAAGATTTGTAGGTGCAAAGCACCGCAAGATTTGTAGGTGCAAAGCACCGCAAGATTTGTAGGTGCAGCGCACCGCAAGATTTGTAGGTGCAGAGCACCGAAAGATTGAAGAAATGGGTTCGCCAGGCGGCGAACCCGTTTGCCTAATATATTAACCTATGATAATACGCATAATCCAACTCATTTGCTTCTGAATGTGACAAACAAGGCCACCAGAAAAGGCAGTGAGAACACCAGCAACGCATTCCCAAAACCTCCGAGTACCGTCACAAGAGAGCCAATGAAAAACACCGCCGTAGCGGTAAAAAACCGGCCGACGTTAAAACAAAAACCGGTAGCCGTGCCACGCACCGCAAATGGGAACAGCTCGGGAATATAACTCGACAAAGCTCCCTGGCTGATCCCGAAACAGAATGCCAGCACGGCTGTTTCGATGTAGATAATATTGGAAAATGAGCGGTTAGTGATAAACAGCACTCCGCACATCACCACGCAGGTGGCAAATGTGGCCAGCAAGGTATTTTTCTTACCGAACCGGTTCATCAGAATCCCCGAAAACACCCCGCCGGTAATACCGCCCATTCCGAGCAGGATCATCAGCATGCCCCGCTCTTTCTGCCCGTCCTCCCCGCTTGCGAGCAACGACTGTGCCCACGTAGGAAGCCAGGAGAATATCCCCCAAAGCCCGATCAGTACAGCACCGAAAATCAGCGACCCGCGGATCACATTCGGTAGATTTTGAGCATCGAAGATTCCTTCCTGACCATTTCTGACTGTCCTGACACCTTTCCACCGGTCCGACTCCGGCAAAAGCAGGAAGATCAGCAATGCAGCGGCAACCGGGATGAAGCCAATGCCGAATGCCGTGCGCCAGTTTGAAAACAACAGATTAAGACTCCCGGTAGTAACAATACCGATGGGAAAGCAAACGGCCAGAACGCCCAGGACCACCGCGCGGCTGCGGTCCTCCCATATTTCGGAAATGTAAACCGTCGTGATCAGCAGAACGCCGCCCACGCCCATGCCGGCAGTGAAACGGATAGCCAACAATGAGTACCAGTCGGGAACAATGGTAACGAGGCAGGTCGAAATGCCATACAGCGCGGTAACGAGCGTCAGGGATTTCTTCCGGCCGATGCGGTCGCTTACCACACCGAACAGCAACCCGCCGCACATCCAGCCGTAGAGGTAAACTGCATTCACATAAGCACCTATTTCGCCCAGCTCCGCCTCGCTCACTGCCGAACCTTTCAGCTCCGGAATAGCCACCGGCAGGTACACCGACATCAGCGTCGATACCGTGCCGCTCAGCGTGTAGGCCACCACGCACAGGATGAACGCAAGCCATTTCTGGCTGACGCTGATCGGTTCCACACGTTGTATTTCCAAAGTTTCCATAGCCATTAGCGGAATAGTTCGTCGAAATTCAGACTTACATAATACAGTCCACCCACTGCCGGCGAGCCGTAAGCTTGCACGATGTATTTGTTGGTAATATTGGAACCACCCAGTTTTACAATCGTTTTCAGGCTGGGAATGCGGTAGCTTACCTGTGCATCGAGTAAATTATAGGCATTCACACGACCCGGACGCATTTCGGTGAACGTGCCGTACCAGTCGAAAGCCTCCTGCCAGTGCCACGCCACATTGAAACCGAGCCGGTCGGTCAGGCGCGCATTGCCGAACATGACGTTGGTTTTCCATTTCGGCGTATTAAAAGCCGGGATATTGTTCGGATCAGCATCGCCCATGTTGAAATCGATCCAGGTCGCATTGGCCGATACTTTGTAATTTTTAGGTAAAGAGTAAGTCAAACCGGCGCTGACACCCTGAATGGAGACTTTATCTTTGGCATTAGTATACAACTGGTACAACTGCCTCCCCGCCCCCAGCAATTCCATCGCAGCCGCCTGGTTCACCGAGCCGTCCGCCGCCAGGATATTCGAAGGGGCTGCCGCAACTACGGTATTGATAATGAAGTCGGTATACTGGCTGTAATAGTAATTGACATCGAATAGTAATTGCTTAGCGATCAAACCCTTGTAACCTACTTCATAACTTTTCACCTTTTCGGATTTGATATAAGGCACATCCGATTTTACCAGTTTGCTTTTGTTGTTGGCCACGGCCTGCGGGAACGGAATACCCTTTGCCATATCCGCTCCGAATGCCGAAGCAAATTGCGAAAACGAAGCGATCGTCACCGAATTGGTATACGCATTCATACCCTCCGAATTCACGGGCGCGCCGCCGAGGATGATGATCGGGCCGACATTCAGCTTAATATACTGATCGCCGATGGTCGGGTTACGGAACCCCGTCTGGTAAGATGCGCGGAAATGGTGGTTTTCATTGGGTGAGAAAACAGCGGATGCGCGCGGCGTGAACCGTCCGTCAAAGTTCTCATTCTTGTCGTAACGGCCCGAAACGGTCAGTTTCAAACGATCTTTCCAAAGGGATTTCGAAGCTTGGGCAAATACGCCGTACTCCTCGTTGGTGAGGTTTTTATCCTTATCGTCGAAAAGAGTCCCGCCCGTGTTGAGGAAATACTTCCGGTAGTTACCGCCGACCTGCAAATTGATCACTTTCAGCAGCGAACTGAAATCATACATTCCTTCTATGTGATTCAGGCTGCATTGGCTGAGAATGCCAGCACCAGCCAATCCGCGTGTTTTGATCAACTGATCCTTGGCCGAATCGAAAGCTTCGGCCCCTGGAACGATACGCCCCTCGTCGGCGAATGCGCGCGCTGCAGCGTGGTTCTGTTGCGTCACTCCGCCGACCGCGCCGGTGTAAGCAGCCGCATACCTTGCAAACCAGGTCGAATCGGCCTTGTTCGGCGCCACGGTGTTACCCGCCAAATCCTTCACCCACGTGCGGTTGATCTGTTGCCCCAATGCACGGGTGTTGTAAGAATTGGTCGAATACTCATGGTTCGTGTAGGCACGCACGTAGAAATTACTTCCGCGGAGTTCCAACCGGTGCTGGACGAATTTGAAATCGTTGATCACAAACCGGTTCGAGCCGGTGTATTGTGCCGTACCCTGATTGAAGTTACCCTGATAAATGGCTTCCAGCTTGTCGGTAAAGCGGTAATGCAATGCGCCGCTCAGTTTCAGGCTGTAAACACCGTAAGTAGCCAGGTCCTTTTCCTCATAACCCGTGCGCGACACACGACCGATGTTCGGCAATGTCTGCGCCACCTCGTCGCCATAAATGTTCAATGCGTTGCGTCCAGGGTTGTTCGGACCGCGGTTTTCAGGATTGGTGTTAGGGTCAATGTCGGTGTAATCATTGGCATACCAGTCGGTGCCTTTGAGGTACGATGCATTGACTTTGAATGCGAGTTTGTTGTTGAAGGCTTTCGCGTATCGGATGGCCAGGTCATAAAGCGGTTTCGCGCCAAGGCCGGTACCATCGCCGATGTGGTTGATGCCGAACTTGGTCTGTACGCTCACTCCCTGGTATTCAAATGGATTTTTGGTGCGTGTATTGAGCATTCCGTTGAATGCGATCGGGCCGTATAATGCGGAGGCCGCGCCGGGGATCAGTTCCGCGCTTTCGACGTCGACGTCGTGCGGACCGAACAGGTTACCCATCGCGAAGCCCAAACCGGAAGGTTGGTTATCCACGCCGTCCACCAATTGCAAAAAGCGGCTGTTGCCCGTCGTGTTGAACCCGCGGGTATTGATTTGTTTGTATGTCAGACTGCTTGTCACCATATCGAGCGATTTCAGATTGACCAAACCATCGTAAAAATTGGCGGAGGGCGTCTGCTGGATAGCGCGGGAATCCATTTTTTCGATGCTCACCGGCGACCGCAGAATGCTTTCTTCCACCCTTGAAGCCGTTACCACCACCTGGTTCAGCTCTTCGATGGCCGGTACCAGATTCACCCGCAGCCCCTCCGAAGAAGCCACTTCTTTTTCCTGCCTTGCGTAGCCCACGAGCGAGATGATCAGCGTGGTTGGTGTATTGGTTTTTAGTTCAAAATAACCTTCGGCATTGGTAATGGTACCGGTATTCCTGCCCTTGACAGAAACCGACACCCCCGAAAGCGGTTTCTGCGAATCGTTGTCAAAAATATGTCCCGATACTTTCGTCGCCTGCGCCAGCGCGCTCGGTGTCGCCATGCCCGCCGCGAAACACAGGTTCATGATGAGGTAGAGGATGGGTAAAATTCTCTTCATAGGTTAGGTTTTATAGAAGTTCGATTCAATAGGTCACTAAGGTTGGGTTTGCTTTTTCAAATGATCATAGCCGTTCGGCAATCGGTTGTAACCGTGGTCCACTAAACGTTGGCCCAGGCCGGTGTAAAATTGCGGGTCGGCCGGCGCGACGGTCGCCATACCATCGACATAGCGGTTGTAAAGACAAAAAAGTCCGGCAATCAGCACTGTGTCGTGAATTTCCGTATCCGAGGCGCCTTGTGCTTTCGCATTCGCAACCGATTCCGCCGTTACCGCTTTGCCGCTCACCTGTACCTGCTTCGCGATTTTCAGTAATGCTTTCATTTTATCAGACACCGGCGCGGCGTCGATATCCTGTTTCATGATCTCGCAGGTTTCGTTTTCTCCCAACAGCAAATCGGCCGCAGCCGTGTGCGCAGCGGTACAAAACCGGCATTCATTGTTATGCGACACAATGGTAGCGATCAGCTCGCGTTCCGCGGGCGACAGCGAATTCTCGCCCCGCAAAATGAATTGCGTCAGGTGGCGTATAGGCTCAGCCGTTACGCGGCTGTATTCCAGCAAGCCCGTAATCCCGGGCAAATGCTCCGGAAGTGGTATATGTGGCATGGTACATTGCTCCTTTTGTGTAAACGATCTGGTAGTTTTTTGTCAGGGATGGTCAGGGATGGTCAAGGATGGTCATGAGTTGTCAGGAATAGTCAATACATGACTACACATGACTATACTTGACTATACTTGACTACATTTGACTACACTTGACAACGCATGACTAAAAATGACCACACGCACCTACACTTCAACTGCATCTTGCTTGACCGGAAACCGCACATACCCCGTAAACGCCATGCGTTGCCCCATTTCGCGGTACGCCTCGTTTTCTTGCGGCGCCCAGGTACCGAGCCCATCCACATAGCGGTTGAACATGCAGAACGCCGCGGCGATCAGCACCGTATCGTGAATTTCCTTGTCACCGGCGCCCTCCGCACGGGCCGCTGCGATGTCCTCGTCGGTCACAGCCTTGCCGCTTTTCTGCACTTTGGCGGCGATGTTCAGCAATGCGCGCAGTTTGGATGAAATTTCGATTTGCTGAAAGCCGTTTTTGATGTCGTCGATCAGGCTCAGATCATAACCGAGGTGTGCCATCGCTGCCGAACCATGCGAAGTATGACAGAAATGCGTATCGTTGAGCAGCGACACATAGGAAGCGATCAGTTCGCGCTCGCCGCTTGTGAGCGGCGATTCGCCGCGCAGCAGCGTTTCCGCCAGCCATTGCAGCGGGCCAGCCGTTTCGGGCCGGAAGTTAAAGAGGCCGACGATGCCGGGCAGCGATTCATCGGGTAGAGCAATATGCGCCATTAGAAAGAAGATTTCTGGGTTAGTAAATCGGTCTTTCCTCCTGGATACGGGCATTCACGTATGCAACGGCATACATACACACATCACATCGACGCGCGTAACGTACACACATGAACGTTCTGCATTTTCAGGAAGAATAAAGAAAGATGAACTAAGCCAGGTCTGGCGGCGGAGATGGTATGGAGTAATATCTTTCAGGCAAAATAGATCTGACAGGAGATTGCAGAGCCAAATGTTTCGATGGCTCCCATTCCAGCACATAAAATACATACTGGCGACCGGCGGTCATATATTCTTTGAGGAAATTCTTCAAAATGGTCGAATGCGCATCGCTTTGCGAACCGGTTGCATGGCCCGTCACCTGATCGTTGATCTTCGAAGCGAGATCCGAAAAGCGGTCGCGGGCAGTCTGGTCGAACTCGCAATGCACGTACAATGTATCGTTGATCAGTTGCTGACTTTTCATTTGATAGAACTGCCCCTCATGCTCGATCTGCCCCTGGACAGGCTCCGGCGCGTCCCAGTTGGTCTGGTACGGCACTGCCACTGGCACTTTAATCACAATATCCGCAGAACCGGCCGCCTGCTCCACCAGGTCCTTCCCTGCCGCACTGATGGTATGCCGCTCCTCCGACAGATAGACTATCGAATAGCCCACCATGTTGTAAAGCAACAGCCCCAGCAGCAATATGGAAATGATCCTGCGCAATGTTGAAATATTAAAATTTTGTGCGGTTTGTACAAATGTAGGAAAACAAGTGAAAAAATCATCGGACCGCTATTTAAAAGTTTCAGCAATAACGGTTTCGGGCGTACCACTCATCTTCTGACGGAATTGCCGTATCCGGTTCAAGGAAGCAGGGATTACAGGAGGTACGCAGGAAGACGAATACCTATATGCACAACCGTTACATAACACCTCATTTCCTACCACTTGATAATCAGTCATGTACCTATGATCATTTCTCCGATTTTCATATTCAATTATTCAAATATCTCCTTGATATTGTCCCAAATATCGCACTCCAACACACCCGTCTGGGAAAAATAAACACAGGAATAAGGGGCAAAAACCACTGCCTTGTACGGTCATGTCTTGTCTGATATCAATGCCCGTCCGCGGGTGCTGATATCGGTGAATAGGACGGAAGAAAAGATGCAGGTCTTCCAAGCCTTACGTTGTGCATTGCTCGAAATTTTAACCAAACACACATTAACCATGAAAAGAAACATTATTTCCTGCGCCAGTGCATTGTTCTTCCTGGCTGTTTTCAGTTGCGAGCGTGATAAGCCTGATCCGGAATGCAGGGATGCTTCGTGCTGCGGACCAACTTACAACCAATATGTGGAAAGTATAAAGGATGTTTCGGTACATCTGATAGGATCCCCAAATGGTTCATCCGGGGCACTTCGGGCAGCCATAGCATATCCGTCCGACCCCAAAAACCCGTACAGATCAAGGTACTTGCAAGTTTGTCCAAATTCGAGGGGCAAAGTGAAAGGGTTCAGCCCGGACGCCGAATTTAAGGATACCACTGCCACGGAGTACATCTACCGGGTTTCAGGAAAGGTATTCGCCGACGTCGTAAATCCAAGGTTAACAGCCACCCCGGTCTTGTCCATTTACATCGACACATTTGAAAAAATCAACTAAAACACGCCTAACTCATGAAAAGAAAAGTGATTTCCTGCGCCAGTGCATTGTTCTTCCTGGCTGTTTTCAGTTGCGAGCGTGATAAGCCTGATCCGGAATGCAGGGATGCTTCGTGCTGCGGATATCCCTGGGAGTATGCACGATACATTCAGGATGAGCCGGTGTCATTAACTGGCCCTCCTTATTCCCTCTTTTATTCCGCTCGATTTACAAAACAATTGCCTAGTAAGGAGGCCGGTGCACCGTTTCCTACCAGTGAAGCTAGCATTTGTCCAAAGTCGCTTTACAGAATTGAAGGATTCCCATTGACACATCGAAGCAAGGCCACTCCAGATTCATTTCCTTACCGTGTGTCAGGTAAACTCCTGATACTTAACAACAGAGGACCTTTCTACAACCCAAGTTTTGCTCTCTACATAGACAAAATCGAAAAAATCAATTAAAACACACCTAACACATGAAAAGAAAAATGATTTCCTGCGCCAGTGCATTGTTCTTCCTGGCTGTTTTCAATTGCAAGCGCGATGAGCCAGATCCGGAATGTAGGGACGCTTCGTGCTGTCTTCCCTTTTTCAATGCGTATGTGGAATACATCCGAGACGAACCCGCGTCGTTGACAGGCCCGCCTTATTTTTCCAATTACGGTTTTCAATTTTCCAGAAAGTTCCCTAGTCGACCTCTACGCAAGGGTTATGTCACTGATCTATCTGACATCTGTAACAAGTCTCTTTATAAAATCCAGGGACTTCCATTAACGCACAAGAATGTGTTCCCAGCGGACTCGTTTCCGTATCGCGTTTCAGGCAAGCTTGTGGATTGGACTCAGGAAAAACTTGTCGATCTGCCAATCTTCACTTTATACATCGATAAAATCGAAAAAATCAACTAAAACACACCTAACACATGAAAAGAAAAATGATTTCCTGCGCCAGTACATTGTTCTTCCTGGCTGTTTTCAGTTGCGAGCGCGATAAGCCTGATCCGGAGTGTAGGGATGCTTCGTGCTGCAATCCCTATTCGTTTGATTACGTCGAATACATCGTAGATGAGCCGGTAGCATTGACAGGGCCTCCGTATTACGCCTTCTATTCATTCCGATTTACTCGAAAATTCCCTACTATAAGGCGCGAGCACTATTGGACTTACACTGCTCGCGTTTGCGAAAAATCTCTCAACAAACTCGCCGGGTTTCCGCTAACATACGGGGAGGTGAATGAATCCAATTTATCTCCATATAAGATTTCCGGCAAACTGTTGGATTGGAATAGCGAAAAACTCGTTGATCGTCCAATTCTCGCCCTCTACATAGACAAAATCGAAAAAATCAACTAAAACACATACTGAACATGAAAACATTTTTTAACACTATCCTATGCATAATGCTGGCGGCACTTGCCGGTACTACTTTGGCCCAACCCCAATACAACCCCTACTATCGGAGCAACCGGAATGCTTCATTTGACTCACTTTTTAGTAGGATGACAGATTATGGCTGGCTTTTTTTGAAAGACAACCCGGCATCACACATTGCGCCGGACACCTTCATTGTTCGTTATGCAAGCAACCTTGGCCTGTCGGAAGGATATGAACTGAGAGCGATTCAGGACGAGACAGAAACACCGGAAAGAACCACGGTGGCGATGCGACATCAGCTTTTTCAACTGTACTATAAGGACATACCTGTGGAGGGCAATGAGTTCAGCCTACATTCCATAGAAAATGTATTGAAAACTGCTCACGGAAGAATCGTGGCTGGGCTGGATATGACCTTATCGGGACTGATCGATATGGCCATTGCCCGACAAACCGCGCTGAACGAACAGAGACTTACACAGGATAATTTTGAGGGCAATATCCTACCGACCGGCTCATTGATCCTCGCACGGGAGAATGAGCATTTTTTGAAAGAAAACTACCGGCTGGCCTGGGTTTTTGACTTGGAATCGGGAAACATTCACGAGCCTTACCGGATATATGTGGATGCCCGGACGGGGGATATTCTGAAAAAGGTCCCGCTGTTCATGAACTGTTTAATAGACTCGCATAGGAAAATCCCCCAAGCGAATTTCCCCAAGGCTGGATTGACTGCCTACACTCCATTGGTAGCATCAATCATGATACCCAATTACAACCGCTACCTAAATGGTCAACCCAATATCACATTCGAAACCGAACAAGTGGGTGCTCAATATCGATTGAGTGCTTATAACAACCTGTTGAATACAAGAATCGCCACTTTTACGGTAGTGGTGAGTAATAATGCAACATTCCCTTGGCTTGTATATCCCGATGTCTTTAATCCCACGAATAACTGGAGCAATGCAAACCGAAATGCAACAACCGCACATTGGCTTGCGCAGAAAATGCACGAGATGTGCTGGCTGTTATTTCTACGTAATGGATATAACGGAAACGGCTCGCATCCGAAAGTTGTTGTTGGGACTGACGAAGTGAATGCAGGATGGATTAACGACCAAGTCCAGTTTGGAAGAGCCCCAAATTTCAATAGTCTAGTCACTATGGATGTTTTCGGGCATGAATATACCCATGGAATGATTGAGACTAGCGCAAAGCTTGTATACCAGGGCGAATCTGGCGCCTTAAATGAATCCATCTCTGATATCATGGGAGCCACACTCGAATTTCATCTCCTCGGCCCAAATGGAAATTATGGGATTGGCGAGGATGCCGATCAATTAAGGAGCATGTCGAATCCGCAGCAGCCCTTCCCAAACTGGGACAACGACCCTCAGCCGGATACCTACCTGGGCCCCAACTGGCTGCCAACAAATGATCTCTCGAATGACAACGGTGGAGTCCACACCAACAGCGGCGTCATGAACAAATGGTACTGGTACATGCGGACAGGCGGCCCCACCGGCACGCCTCTGGATTACGCGAAACCGGCCAAGGTGGTTTACCGGGCGTTGAAGTTCTATTTGCAATCCAACTCCACGTATTATGACGCGGTGGAGGCAACCATACAAGGAGCGATCGATACGTATGGTGCCTGCTCCGATGTCGCCCGCCAGGCGGCGTATGCGTGGACGCAGGTAGGGATTTCGCAGGTTACGCCTTGTACCGACTGCAACTTTACGATCACAACCAGCGCCTCACCGGCTGCGCCTGCGTGCGGGGCTCCGGTAACGCTCGCCGCCAACTGTTCGGGCTCAGGGTGCTCACACATCAACAGCTTTCAATGGACCGGCAATGGGTTGGTGCAGACCGGGAAATCGGTCACCATCAATGCACCTGCGGCACCGGGGTCGTACACCTACAATGTGAGTACAATCAAAACCGGCTGCCTGTTGAATGTCGTCCCGCTCAATCTCACCACCCAGAACAACTGCAACTTTAATGTGTCGGCATCGAATAGCAATGGCAACCCCGCTCCCGGCCAGGGTTTGCAATTACTTTACAGCTGCACAGGCGGCGATTGCGGCGGCGTCTCCTACGCATGGAGCGGGAATGGGGTCAATGGCAGTACCTCCCCGCTTAATATCAATGCGCCCGGTGCGACGGGCAGCTATACCTACACCGTTACCGCCACAAGAAACGGATGTGGTACCAAAACTGCCACAACCAGCATCAATGTCAGCAGCGGAGGTGCCCTGAATGCCTGCATCGAGTCGGAAAATGCCAATGGCAATGGCCCGGTAAGCAGCGACCCGAATGCCTCAAACGGACAGACGCGCGGCGCCGAGAATAACTACAACCATTACGTCGACTATGTGGTTACCGGTGTTCCCTCCAACGGGGTTTACGCCGTCAAACTCCGTTACTATTCATCCAGTGCACCGGTGGTGAGTGTGAGTGTCAATGGAGGTGGCGGGCAAACGGTCAATCTGCCCCATTCCGGGTCCTGGAACATCGTCTGGACTGAACAGTCTTTCAATGTCAATCTCAGCGCAGGCACCAATACCATCAAGATTCAGGGTATCGGAGGCGGAAGCTGCCGGCAAGACAAGATTTGCGTAACCGGCGGAGGCGGGTGTAACCCACCGAACCCGCCTTCCGTAAGCGCCAATCCTTCGACCATTAATGCCGGGTCGTCCAGCACGCTTTCCGCATCTAATTGCAATGGGACAATTACCTGGACCAATGGCCTCGGAAATAATAGTTCCGTGAATGTAGCCCCGGCGTCAACCACCACGTATTACGCGACCTGCACCGTTAACGGCTGTACGAGCAACCAGGCGGCGGTGACGGTAACTGTGAACGGCTCTCCCAACTTCAGTCAATGTAAAGAATCCGAATTGTCGGCAGGTACGGGCGCCATCACCAGCGACCCGAATGCGTCCAACGGGCAAACACGCGGCGAGGAAAACAACAATAATCATTATGTCGATTACGCGATTACAAGTGTTCCTGCGGCTGGCACGTACTATGTGAAGCTACGCTACTACTCTTCCTCCGCTCCCACGGTAACCGTGCAGGTAAATGGGGGCAGCGCCCAGACCGTCAACTTACCCCACTCCGGTTCCTGGAACATTGTGTGGGCGGAGCAGACGATCAGCGTTAACCTGGCCGCGGGCAACAATACCATCCGCATTCAGGGGGCAGGCGGCGGAAGTTGTCGGCAGGACCGCATCTGTGTCAATAGTAATGCCAATGCGAGGGTTGGTACAGAAGATCAGGAAGCCACACCAGCAATTGGTCTTTTTATTTCGCCCAATCCAAACTCGGGACAGTTCGAAGTTTCCTGTTATCTGAAAAAAGGAGAAAAGACCGAGCTCTCGGTGCTGGATATGCGCGGCAATGTGCTTTTCCGGCAGACGCTTTCCGGCGAAGGCATTCACCGTCAAAAGGTTTCGTTGTCCAATATCCCCTCCGGCACCTACCTGGTGCAATTAAAAGGAGAAAGCGGCAGCACGTCAACCAGGACGGTTATTCTAAAATAATAAGGCTGTCTGATTTGAACGGTTGGGGCACTTGCGCCAGCCGTTCAAACCTGCTATTCAAGCCGAATAAATCATAACGAAGTTGTTATCTGCAACCATCCATTTTAAACCCGTAAGCTATGAAAACGCTGCTGACAATCATTACAATGATTTTTATGTCCTGCCTATCCGAAAAGCTGGCCGCACAGAGCACTCCCAAGTGGGAATTTGGAATATCGGCTGATCTTGGACGCACTTATTATCACCGAAATTACTATGAAGATTCCCGAAAATTTAAAGACGACGGCGGCGGTTATATTTCCCACTTCAAGTCCAATTACGTATGGGGTGCGGGTGTTTGGCTCGAAAGGCATATCAATCCGAGATTTTCCGGGCTCGCGCAGCTGGCCTATCACCAAACGGACATTTTACCGGATCTTTTCAGCCAGTGGTACAGCTCAGGCTTTTGGTATGCGCGCGAAACCCATCACCATGTACGGGCAGAGGGCGGAATAAGGTGGTACATCAATCCACGGTCAAGATTCTTATTTTTCATGGAAGCAAGAGCAGGAGTTGAAAAGTTTTTATCCATCACGGAACATCCTTTCAATGAAGAAAAACTAGTAATCCACGACGCATTCGGCTATGATCGCATTTTGCCGGTTGCTTCGGCGACGGCTGGAATCAAATGGAGGAGGTTTGCACTCATGGCAGACTATGGGCGTGACCTTCTGGGCGCTCGTCGCGACGTTCCTGAAAAACTGGGTTTCATGCCAGAAAAAGCAAAAATTACGGCACAACGTATTGCTGCAAAAGCTACTTTTACCATTTTCAAATAGCATTCAAATTCATTTCACAATGCCTTTCGTCAATTTCAAAACCAATAAAGTAGTCAAAATCTGGGACGGTATTTATGGCACGCTGGGCCATTCGGAGCAGCAGACGTTCGGGCATTTTACGATCGTTGCCGGTACCGTGCTGCCGGAGCACAGCCATTTCCATGAGCAATGGTGCCACGTGCTGGAAGGAGAGCTGGAATTCACTGTCGATGGCGAGACAATGCTGCTCACGCCGGGTATGACGGCCCACATTCCCCCGCATGCGCCGCATTCCGCAATCGCGCACACGCAATGCAGGGTAATCGACTGTTTCACTCCTGCGCGGCAGGATTTTATCGAACTCGAAAAGGAATCCTGATTCAAAGCCTTACGCCCGTTGTACCTCCTTTTTCCATGGAAAGGTCAATGGGCGCATTGGTTTTCCAGCTATCGCGGGTGAAATCGGGGACATTGATGGAATTGGAACGGTGCGCTACCGACCACTCGCTGAGCGGGCCGATGGAACTCCACAACGCGGCATCATACACATCCTGATCGAGGGGCAGGCCGTTACGGAGGCAGTCGATGGTACGCCAGTCCATGAGGAAATCCATGCCGCCGTGCCCGCCGACCTGTTTGGCCGCCTCTCCTATTTTCTTTACAATAGGCGGCGTATGCTCGATTTCGAGCGCCTTGTATTCTTCCGGTGAAAGCCATTCGTGCCCTTTCGCAATGCGGGCCGGCTCGGGATATTTCAATGCGGCGCCTTTGGTACCGCTCACCAACTGAATACGAGAGTACGGGCGTGGCGACGCGACGTCGAACTGCACCATGATCGTCTTACCCTTTTTGGTACGGATAGTGGACGTGTTCATCATCCCGTTGAACGGCTTCCCAACAAACGGCTTAAAATCAGGATCACTAACGGCCAGATTCCTGGCGGTAGCAGCCATGACAAAATCACTGTTCGACATCGACACCAGGTAATCCATCGCGTCCCCGCGGTTGATATTCATTACCTGGCAAATGGGCCCGAGGCCATGCGTCGGATAGAGATTACCGGTCCGCTGCGAGAGCTCTTTCAGCTCCCACATCTGGTAAAAGCGCTCTTTATCAAACACATATTCCTGTAAATTGTGGATATAGGCGCCTTCCGCGTGGGTGATTTCGCCGAAGAAACCTTGTCGTGCCAGGTTTAACGTAAGCAGTTCCGTGAAGTCATAGCAGCAGTTTTCGGTCATCATGCAGTGCTTCCGCGTCTTTTCCGATGTTTCTACAAGCTCCCAGCATTCATCGATGGTTTTGGCCGCAGGTACTTCCACGCACACGTGCTTGCTGTGGTTCATCGAGAATACCGCCATCGGCGTATGCAATGCCCAGGGCGTCACGATGTACACCAGGTCTAGGTCGCCGCGTTCGCACAGTTTCTTCCAGGCGTCGGGATGGGTATGGTACCCTTGCGGCTTATGCCCGTTGCCTGCCACCAGTTGAACGACCTCGTTAACTTTTCCCTCCCGTAAATCGCATACCGCCTTGATTTCCACGCCTGCGATCTTGTTCATGCGTTCCACGGCCGCCATGCCGCGGTTCCCCAGCCCGATAAAGCCTATACGCACCGTTTCCAGCTTTGGCGCGGCGTAATTGCACATATTGAATTGCTGCGGACCGGCCGCGTGTACTGGCGGCACGCCGGAAGTGCCCTGTGATAATGCCGCCGAAGCGAGCCCCAGGCCCGCTATTTTGATAAAATCCCTGCGGTGCTGATCCATTGGAGGAGCGGGTTATGCATTTGATACAGATTCACTCAAAAACTGCGGCGTATAGCCATTCTCGCCCGCCCACTGCACGGCTGCGCGGATCTTGTCCCGGAAATCGGGCTGGTAGTTGAAATAGGACGGATAGAAATATTGCTCGTGCACCAACAGATCGAGGTAGGGCGGTTTGAGGCCGTTCTTTTCGTGCGAATCGAGGTGCGGTTTAATGTCTTCCAGTTTTTTAGTGTCTATGACAATGCTGGCCCTTACAAACGTGATATCCTGGGCTGTATCCTGCCATACGAAGCGCTTTTTGAGGTGCCTCCGCTGCGGCACGGTGAGGTAATAGGAAGCCGAAGGCAGGTTATCATCCACATTGAAATAGCCTACCTGTGTCACGTAACCCGCATCGCGCATCGCACGCGAGCCCTCGGAAGTAGCCTCTCCCCAATGTATCGTGGTGACCGAATGCATCACTTCCTCTCCGGCAAACCGCCGGATCTCGTTCATAATAAGATCGCAATCCCGCTTCACTTCGTCATAACCGGCATTCACATACGGCATATCGGGGAACTCCTGCAATGCATGGAAACTCAACCGGAGCCAGTCGGCATTGGCTTTCCACTCATTTTTGTATTGATCCGTGAAATCGGAAAGATTGAAACCGTCGGTTTGGTAAAACAGGTTCAGGTGGATTTTGGTACCGTATTCGGCATTGATTTGTTTCAAAAAACCGAGGTAAGGGTTATCGAAAAGCGAGGTATAACGGTCCCTATTTTGCTGAATATCCCTCAAAAACCAGATATTATCGTCGATCGACAGCCTGTAATGCCCGGCGAAATTTTTAAGCAGGAAGACACGGATGGCGGTCTTTTCGCCTGTTTTCGTATTTACCGCTTCCAGTTTGTTTTCGTATCCTTCGAGTAAAACCTCTGTCTCGAAATGATCGCCCACGCGCTTGGCCGACACACCATTTACTGCTATTTGAGCGCCTTCCGGCGCTGCTATTCTCACGATAATTTTCAATTTATCCTCCGCAAAAACGCCGTCATAAGCATGGTGGACGTCCCCTTCAATAGGATTAAGAAAGTTGATATTCATGATAATTAAGATTTTTTGACAACAAATCATTGCCAAAAGTTAAGAGCGCCATTCAGCAGTCCGGCCGCTCGTGGCCTAATACGTCGCCCTACCCCCGGAAAGATCAAATGTAAACCCGGTAGTAAAGCTATTCTCCGGAGAAACGATGAATGCAGCCATATTGGCGGCTTCTTCGAGCGTGCCGCAGCGTTTCATGGGGATCTTGTCGGTCATGTATTTCACTTGTGCCTCGGGCATCGCGTCCACGAGCGGCGTCTGGATCACCGCGGGCGCCAGTGCATTCACGGTAATGCCGGTCTCGGCATACTCTTTCCCCTGCACTTTGGCCATCCCGATCACGGCTGCTTTCGAAGCCGAATAGGCCAGCATACCCGCATTTCCTTCCTTTCCGGCAATAGATGCAACGTGCAAAATCCGGCCATAGTTGTTCTGGAGCATATAAGGCAGCACTGCCTTGGCCGTATAAAAGCTCGCCATAAAATTGATATTGAACACTTTCTGCAAATTGGCCGTATCCACCTCGTGGCTTTTGATATTGGTGGCACCCGTAATTCCTGCGCAGTTAATCAGGATATCGATTTTACCAAAACGCTCCACCACGCGTGCTACCGCTTGTGCCACCCGCTGTTCGTCCGTGACATCCACGCCGATGAGCTCTTCACGCTCAGGATTCCCGACAAATTCGTCGTTCAGGGCCTGCTCATTCAGATCGAGTAACCCAATTCTGGCGCCTTCGTTCAGCAGTTTATGGGCGATCACCAGCCCCAAACCCGAAGCGGCACCGGTTATAATGGCAACCTGATTCTCGAAAGTGTTCATTTTACCAGCGCGTTTTGGATTGTATTTAGATTTGCCGGTTTTAAAAATACTTTTTTCTCCGTTCTTACTCACGCTTTCGAGAAGGTTGTTTCCAGTGACTTTATTTCCCAAGTTTCATCATTAATTACATCCAAAACCCTTTGATTCAATTCCTTAATATAGGCAACAGACGAAGGATCCGGAATATAGGCGGCCTTGCGGGCAATGCTGTTTTTGAGGATTCCCCGGGCCATCAGCAACTCTTTTTCGGCATAATGGAATAGCTCCATGTTTTGCAGCGAGAAGAATATCTGCGGCATCACTTTTTCGAATAAATCGAATGCCTTTTGATGCGCCCCCTGATTACGGAGGGTGAATACTTTCTGCAAAATATCCGACACTGCCAGCCCCGGCATAACGCCACGAATGCCCAGCGGGATGAGTTCCAGCATATACAAGCCTCCCCATCCTTCGAAAAGCCCGATTTCCCCGCCAGTTTCTTTGATGATGCTTTCAAACTTCGGCGCGCAAAGCGGCTCTTCGAGTTTGAGGTATTTGAAATTCGGATGGAGCCCCATCAGCTCGCGAATGAAGCTGACGCTGATCGACGGGCCGCCCGGGTTGAAGTCCTGGATCAGGACCGGTGTGTCGGGAACCGATTCCAAAAACCCCGACAGGTAAGCCTTCAGCGAATCTTCCGGCAGGCTAAAAATCCGGGGCACCGCCAGCGACACCACATCCGCGCCCGCAGCCACATTGGCTTGTGCCAGCCGGATCGCCTGCTTCAACGACGGGTGGTTGGATTGCGCGACGATCTTCACGCGCCCGGCCGCCTGCGACACGGCCACCCGCACGACCTGCAACTTCTCGTCGTCGGTCAGTTTGTAAAATTCGCTGGCGTAAGCGGGGAGGCAAACCGCCTCGATGCCGCTCGCCACGGCAAAATCGATCAGGTCGCGAAGGGCTGCTTCGTCTATCTCCTCATCTTCTGTGAATGGCGTCGGAATAATAGGCACGACGCCCGACAGTTCGTTTTCTGCATTCATACTCTCAGGGTTTTATGGATTAGCATTCACCAGTTCTTCCGGTTTCTTTTCCCGCGCCGCCTTGCTGTCTACGATCGTGAGTATCAGCGTCGACGCGAGTACCAGGACGCCACCGATAATGGCTTGTGTTTTCAAAGTTTCGCCCAGAACGAAAGCCGCAATAGGCAATCCCATGAACGTAATGAGGTAGTTGGACAAGGCAACCTGTGTGGCGTCGAGGTATTTGAGTACCTTGAAAAACAGCAGCATTGACAGGAAGTTGTGAAAAAGCGTCAGGGCGATCATTCCAGTCCATGTCTGGGTGGTATAATGCGGTATTACCGAAAACATTTCCGGCTCATAATACCACACCAGCGGCGCAAGCAGAATCACCATGACCAGGTAGGTGTAAAAAACCATTTCCATCTCGGTGTATTGCTCCGCGACTTTCTTGCAGCCTACATTGTAATAGCCGTTACCAAGTATCGCGAGAAATATCAGCAGGTTACCGATCGCATATTGTGAACCCATATCCATGTTCCGGATATCGTCGGTCGAACAGAGCAGCACGCCCACGATTGCAATCGCGAAGCTGATCCACCGGATTCGGTTCATCTTTTCTTTCAATATAAAAAATGCAAAAACCGCTGTCACGACCGGCAATGCGAGGATCAGGATGGCGGCATTGCTCGCCAGGGAATACTGCGTGCCCCAGGTCATGAGTACCTGCGACGGGAAGGCGCCAATGGCCGCCAGTTGCACAAAGATGAGTACATCTTTCAGTTTCTTATTTCCCTTCTTAAAATCCCGCCAGGCATAGGGAGCCAGGAAAACCGTAGCTAGCAGCATGGGCAGCCACACGGTGAAATAAGGCCCTACCTGATCCTGCGTGAGCTTAATACACGTAAAATGGAACGACCAGATCAGGTTGCACAAGAAGAGAATGGACCACGAAAAGAATGCCTTCTTCATGAATGCGCCGTTAGGATTTTTCCGGTTTGATATTTTTGGAGTGCCTGCTGATCAAGCCTAATGCCCAGCCCATGGCCCTGCGGTACTTTCGCCGCTCCGTTTTCAAATACAATCGGGTCAGTCAACAGGTCATCCACCCGCACCAGCTCTCCGAAAATATCTGACGGGATCGTGCAGTTAATGCTCGCCGCCGCAATATGCAGGCCCACGGTTTCCGATATGCCCAAATCAACTTCCGACCCCCGCCAGCATGGCTTGCCTTCCAGGTAGGCGATCTCCGCCAGCAACACGCAGTTGTATGCAGAACCATTGAAGTTGTAGCCATCGGCCGCATCCGCGCGCACGAACGTGATCATGTCGCGGATGTCCTGCGTGTACGGGAGCGAAATATGGCGGTAGAGTGGTATCCCAAGGTGTTTTTTGAGGTATTTAAAACCTTCCACATCCGCATGCCGGATCGGGTCTTCGAGGCCCAGCATCACGTCCATTTCCACCTCTTCCATCAGTTTCATAGTCGTTTCCACATCATTCCAGCGCTGGTTGGGATCGAGCAGGACCTTAATGCCGTCGCCGCATTGCTTTTTGATCTCTTCTGTCCAAAGGCGCACCGGGTCCTCGTCGGAGCATTTGAATTTGAATACCTTATGGCCTTTCTGCATCGCTTCGAATGCTTTCTGTGCCGCGTCCTCCGGCGTTCGTCGTCCCGTCCAACCCATGCAATCGACCGTATCGCGGTAGCTTCCGCCGAGCAATTGGTACACTGGCACATGCAGCAGCTTTCCCACGAGGTCGAGCACGCAACTTTCGAATGCCTCATAAATGCGCTGGTCGGTTACGGGCAGCCGCCGCCAGTTCAATTTCAACACATCTTTCCCCAGAAACTCGCGCAAAGCTTCGCGGATAAGCTCGCCGGCAGCGCTCCGGTAGGTCTCGCCTACGCCCGTGAGCCCGTTCGCGAGGGTCATTTCGATGATCCATTTGGGCTGGTTCGCAAACTCCGTCCAACTTTCACCCGTCAGGAATTTTTGGGCAAATGCGGTATCCTTATCCAGTACGGTTTCAGAATTAAGACTTCCGGGTTTCGCCGGTACGATTACTTCCGTAGCACGGACCGATACAATTGTTGTCATTTCTGCGCGTATTTTTCAGCCAGTTTCCGGATATCGTAACTGAAATCGATAAATGCTTTTTCCCAGGCTTCGGCGCTCTCCGGCGTATAAGGGTAAAATCCGTGCGCATTGCTCACGCCTTTCGCACCCGCAGCTACGAGTCGCTCCATCATTTCGGGGGGCGTCTGCCGGTTGTCGAGATCCGGGAACAGATCCTTCATCACGGTCAGATAGGCGGGAATGCCGGTCAGGTCCATAAAGCGAAACGGGCCGGCGAATGTGATCCAGTAACCCAGGTCATTGCGCAGCGAACGGTCGACATCCTCGACCGTCGCATAGCCGTTTTCCACCAGATTGAATGCCTCCCGAAGCATGGCGTACATGATACGGTTGGTGATAAACCCGCGGATATCCTTCCGCAGCAGCGATGGCTCCTTGCCCCAGCTTTCGGCCAGTTCCACGATTCGCGCTGCATATTTCAGGTCCGAGTCTTTCCCGCAAATCACCTCCATAAACCGGGTAATGTGGGCCGGCTCAGCCCAGTGAATGCCCAGGAGCCTTTCGGGATGCCACAAGCCGGCCTGCAAAACCGACACCGGTATCGCCGACGTATTGCTGCCGATAATGGCGGTGTTGGAAAGTACAGTTTCCAATGCATTATAAACGGCCTTTTTTGCCTCCACATCCTCGGTAATCGACTCGATCACCACCTCATGGCCGACCAGTTCCGCGATATTGGTCGTAATAATGATGCGCCCGGCTACCGTTTCAGGCGATTCTTTCAACATGCCTTCATCGTGAAGTTCCCTGAGATAGGCCAGAATCCGTTCGCGGGCAGGTTTGGCCTCACTTGCATCTTTTACCAGCGCAGTAACCTCGTGTCCGGCCGCCAGCACGCAGGTAGCGATGCTGCATCCCATCAAACCAAGACCAACGGTACCGATACGTTCTTTTAATGTCATTGTTATGGTGCAAAAACCGGGTGCTTAAATTAACCTATCAATGCAATGGCGTCGATCTCGATCTTGATGCCGTCCGACAATACCGATTGCACGGTGGTGCGGGCTGGCAGAGTGCCTTTGAAAAACAAAGCATAAGCCGCATTGTAGCGGTCAAAATCATGGATATCCGCCAAATGCACCGTGCATTTCATAATATCGTCAATGGTTCCGCCCGCCGCTTCCACAACCTTCTTTACGTGGTCGAGCGTGAGCAATGTCTCTTCTTCGATGGTACCATGCTTCACCTCGCCCGTAGCGAGGTCCAGTGGCCCCTGTCCGCTCACGAACAATAAGCCGTTCTTCAAAACACCGGCAGAATAGGCGCCTGTGCTCACACTTTTATCGGGATGCTTGATTTCCTGTTTGGGCATATGGAATGGAGCAATAAGCAATAAGCTTTAAGCATTAGGCTTTAAGCAACTGATTATAATAATTGAACAATTCTATTTCTAGAGACTTAATGCTTATAGCTTATAGCCTAAAGCCTCTTGCCAATCCCCCACCCCGCAAATGCATCCAGGAACGCTACCAACGCCTCCGTCGCTTTACCGATCAAATGCGCTCCTTTTTCGGCGGTTGCCTTTTGCGGCTCGCCGCTGCTACCGTTGCTGGAAATGTAGGCTGTCTGTTTAAAAAGCGTTACGCCGCGACTGGGCTCGTCATCTTCCCAGGGGATGTAGCCGTTGCTGGCCGGGCGTTTGGCGCGTGCTGCTTTTTCCAGCCAAACCTTTTCCGGGAAAAGGTGAAGCATCATACTCGTTTCGTACTCGCAGGCGTGGCTCAGCGCGGGGCTTTCCATGGGCGCTTCGCCTGCAAACGGCTTTCCACCTAGCTCCCAATAGGTTACCAGTGCTATATTGGCCGCATTAGCCCGATCAAGATCACTACTGAGCACCGCTAGCGCCTGCTTCACCGGCGTGATGTTACCCCCATGGCCATTTAGCAGTACGATCCGCCGAAAACCGTTTTGCAGCAACGAGTCGACCACATCCACAATGACCTGTGTGTATAATGCCGGTTTGATACTGATAGTCCCGCCGAATGACAGATGGTGATGACTTGAACCGAATGGCAACGTCGGGCACAATAGCACCCGCCCGGACAGGGATGCCTCCGCGGCGCCCGCGAGGTGCTTCACAATATCCGTATCCGTCGACACTGCCAGATGCGGCCCGTGCTGTTCCGTCGCACCGAGCGGGAGTACCGCTACTGCGTCTTGTGCGGATGCACAGATCGATGGATAGTTCAAATTGGCGAATAACATAGCTGGGTTTGGAACAGGTATTGATCAAAAGTATTGATTAATTTTTTGTTTACAAAATTTAAAGAAAATAGTTTACAAAATTCGAGGCAATAATTTTTTTATACTAACTGTTCTCAAAAAGATCTTAGAACGAATTCCGGAAGCGGCTGCTTTTTTCTGCCAAAAAGATTTAAAAATCCGGCTTAAACAACGCTTCAAACGACTGATCAGCCACATGATCGGACTTGTTTTCAATGCGGTAACCGATCACTTTCAACGAGAGCTTCTGCCAAAGCCCATTCTCGACATCGAACCTGCCCAGCATGGTATTGAGCCTATAAGACATATGTTCCGAACGCCAGGCTTCCGAATAAGCGGTTTTCAGTTCACCGGCCTCGTCCATAACATCCACGAGCAGGCCGTGGCATGGATAAACGAGGTCATAAGCCACAAAATCGTTTTTCTTCCTGCCCAACATCGACTCGTTCCAGCGGTCGCAAATGGTTTTTGCCCACAAAAAGCGGGTCGCCGAATAATGCATTAACCTCGCGGTAACGATCATCGAATGGATGAATGCAGTATCCTTCGGACTGCATTTGACCAATGCGTTGATCAGCTCAGCCTGAGCAGATTCGCTCAGCCTGCGCGCATTCCGGAACTCGGCCGCATGTTCATCGGTATTTTTGAGATAATAAGGCAAAAAAGGATTCGACCAGCTTTCGATAATCGTTCCGCGCGGCATACCATTGGTATTCCTGCCAAGACATTTATCCAGGGCCTCATTGGAAGCCGCCAGGTCATCGAATGCTTTTTGCATTTCTCCCGCCACCTGCGGGTACATCACACGGCTGTACATCTCCGTAAAACGCTTTTTATCAGGCACCTGTCCCTGCCAGGCCCCAATGCAGCCATAAGCCATAAAAAGCCACGACGCCCGCACAAACGGCTCCACGGGATCCGTCCATACCGAATGTATGAATCCCAGAGCCCTATGCTTCACACCGGCTTGGAGGCAGAGGTCGATATTATTGTAGGTATAATCGGCGTCAGGGTAAATGTGGCCCCAGCCCGATACGGCTGGTTGTATGAAAAACGGCTTCTGTTCCTTTAAAATCGGATTTAAATATCTATTAATCTCTACCGTATCAGGCTTATACTCCCACAAAACCGGGATTACTTCCGCAGGGATCTTTTGGATGATATCGGGATAATAATTGTTCATATCGGTCCAGGCCAGCACAGTTTTACCGTACTTTTTCAGTTCCGCCTGAACGAAACCAAGCTGCTGCACCCAAAGCTCTTCCGAGTTAATGCGGGCATCCTTCTCATCTGCAATGCGCTTGGTCTCCCAGGTTTCATCAAAACCAACATGGATGAACGGACCATGAAAAAGGCTCGCATACTGGCTAATCCAATCTTTCAGCAGAGCATTCGTCTCCGGCTTGCGCGGATCGAGCTCGTGGCCATATTGCCCGATCGCCAGACCAGCATATTGCTCATTCCGCAGCAGTTCATGCAAATGCCCGTACAAATTCAGGAACGGCACCACATCCATGTGGCGTTGTTTGCCATATGCGATAATCTCCCGCACCTGCGCCTGCGTGTAACCCGAGCGGTACGCGATGTTTGGAAAACCCTTCAGCTGAATACTAACTTCATTATAAAAGTAATACTGATTGGTTTTCCACCGGGCCAGGAAGTCGATCTGCCGTTTGATTTCCGCGACGGTCGGCAAGCCTCCGTGTGCGAAATCCATCATCACGCCGCGATAGGTCAATGCGGGCTTGTCTTCAACAATTACTCCCGGAATAAATGCAGTTTTACCCTGCCCCGTTATCAGTTGCCGCAATGTCTGCACGGCATAATACAATCCTGCGGACGTCTCCGCTTCCACGCGCACACCGTTGCCCGAGACCGTCAGCTTGTAATGCTCGCGGTTGCTCTTGCCATCCCGCTCAGAAACTTCCGGCAATGCCCCTCCTTCCTTTCGTACCACCCATTGAAAGGTCGCCGAAGCGGAAGGAGATGCATTTTTAATACCTATTCCCGTACGCTCGAACACGATGCTTTTTAATTCCTGTAATGCAAACCGCACCTCCGCATTGGCCGCCGTCGGCACCGCGACGGTCAGCAACGATACCGGAAATTTATCTTCCGAATAGCGCACCATTTGCGGCTGCGGAAACAACACAGGCACATTTTGAGCAAAGACAGATGTCGCAAACAGGCAGGCAATCAGCAGGCGAAGAAGCATCTTTCTAAATTTTTGAACAATGAGTAAACTAGTCAGGACGTCAGGGAGTCAGGTATTGTGATGCTTTCCTCCAAATAACTACAAATGACTGCCCTCGACTACAAATGACCACTCCTGACCACAATGACCACAAATAACCAACCTTGACCACAAATGACCATTCCTGACTACAAATGACCATCTCCTGACCACAAATGAATACACCTGACAATATTAATTCTTGTCCCACCAAAGCGGCGTAGCGGCATTATCAGGCCCGCCAAGCATTTTCACAGCCTTCGCCACCTCGTCGGCATTGGTTTGCTTTTCGGTATCCAGGAAAGGCATCCGGCGAATGAATGTACCTTCCGGCAGGTCAGGATTTTCGCTGTGGACAATCGGATAGAGCTTTGGAAGGCCCGTTCTGCGCACCTCAGCCCAACCTTCCATACCATCCGGGAATAATGCGAGCCATTTCTGCTGCGCCACCTGCTTACGCTGCATGCTTTCAGAACCACTCCATTTTACAGGATAATCGTTTACCGCAGGCGAATTCATACCATCTTTTGGCGCTATTGGAACCGCAGTATTGGCAATATATTTAGCGATAGCCGCCTGGTCGGTCACGCCCCACTGGGCCATCGAAGCCTGAATGCCTTTCTTATAGAAATCCTCGGCAGTACCACCCATATTCCAGCCATTGAGCGCACCTTCCGCACGGAGGAAATAGGCCTCTGCCGCATGGAGGATATTCTGGGGCACATTATAAGTGGTTTTCCAATCGCTCCCTACCCAGGTAGCCCAGCGTGTGCCCATATTGGAATTGAACAACCTGGAATTGATGTCGATGATTTTTTCCGAAGTGAACAACCCATTCCGCACGCCCTCGTAAGTACCTGTCGAGACCGACGGCTGGAAGTAAATCGGCAGCCGCGGGTCTTCATAACCCTTCAAAATCGACTCCATGGAAGCACTCATGCGTACATCGTCCCAGCCCGCCGTCACAGCCAGTCCGTTGTATTCGGCATAGGTTGTGGTTGATTTCGGCATATAGGCATCGTCGGCAATGTCGGTAATCACCCCTGCCGCCACCGCCGCCTCGGCCTGCTGCTTCGCCATCTCCGGGTTCACTTTGGATATCCGCAATGCCAGGCGCAGGCGGAGGGTATTGGCAAACTTCATCCAGGCCGTTGCGGGTGCTGCATTCTTGTTATAAACCAGGTCATAAGTACCAAACGGTTTTTCGCCGGAATGTGATTTAAGGACCGTCGAGGCCGCATCGAGCCGTTTGAAAAAATCATAATAAATAGAATCCTGGGGCGTGTAGGAAATATACCGTTTGCCCGAAGCTGCGTCGGAATACGGGATCGGGCCGAAATAATCGGTGATCCGGTGGAACATCCACACCCACCAGATATTCGCCAATGCATTCTCGGCACTTTGTGTTTCGGTACCAGCCATGATCGTTTTCAGTTGTGGTGCGGCAGCGGTGTACACCGGGTTCCAGCAGGCAGGCATCCAGTCCTGCCGGATCACGTACCGGTCTGTCGGAAAGGAGTGCGCGGCTTGCGATAAAAACTGGGAGTATACCGATGCAATTGTACCTTCCCCGACCTCGAAATTGTCGGGGCTGAGTGTAGGCGTCATCAGCGCATAGGCGAACATGAACGGGTATTCCTTGCTGCCGACACTGCTGATCTTGGTCGCATCGGTGTTTAGCGAATCGAAATTGTCGGTACAGCTTGTGAGAATGGCCGCTACTAGGACCAGCGACAACATTTTCGTTAGTACTGTGCTTATATTTTTTATCCTCGTCAACATAATAAGTTCTTTTTAGAATGATAGTTTGAGGTTCAATCCGATGTTTCGGGTCGATGGCAAATTGAAATACTCGATCCCCTGGTAATTGCTGTTACCGAGGCTCATTTCAGGGTCGAAATCCATTTTCCGCTTTCCTATCCCGGGGATGTCGAGGATCGCATTGCCGCGGTACAGGAAGAAAAGGTTGCGCGCAACGACCGACAGCCGCGCCGCACTCAGGAAACCAGGCAGATTTTTGAAATCATAACCCAGGGACACCTCGCGCACACGCACATTTGTAGCATGATAGGTAAAAAACTCACCCCATGAATAATCACCCTGTGCCACGGTTTGCCAGAATGTCTCGGCGTTGATCGCCTTGGTATTCGGCGCTCCTTCGGCAGTCACACCCTCTACCACCCATGAGCCTGCGTCACGGTATTTTTCAGTGTCGATACCGGTACCATTGTAGGCCATTTGGGCAGCTGTACCGGAGGTGATCACACCTCCGAACTTACCATCCACAAGGATATTCAATGCCCAGTTTTTGTAATTGAAGTTATTGCTGAAACCGGCCGAGAATTTCGGGTTATAGTTTCCCAGCTTTTCATCGCTTTCCGTTTTCACGGGGACACCTTTATCACTGACTACATACTTACCATTTAGCGTCTTCCATTTATATCCATACAAATCCCCGAAAGAACCACCTTCCACTATCAGTGGGGTCGCTGTCCGAAGGCTTGTAGTCGAACCAAGATACAGTCGCTTAACTCCGTCGTACAACGCAACCACTTTACTTTTATTCAATGCATAATTAAGCCCTACGTTCCAGGTAAAATTCTTCGCAGCAACCGGCTTTACACTCAATACCGCTTCAAATCCCTGATTCTGAATATTTCCGGCGTTCACATTCAATGTGGAGTAGCCAGACGACGCCGGCGATGCGACCCTGATCAGCTGGTTTTTAGAATTGGTTTTGTAGTAGGTCAAATCAACACCCAAACGGTTGTTATAAAACCGCCATTCTGTGCCAAATTCTACGGATTGGGTCAATTCGGGCTTCAAATCCGCAATCGCTTTGGTACTACTGCTCGCGATATAACCCCCGAAACCGCCACGGATATAAGTATACGTCTGACCCAACAGGTAAGGATCGGCGTCATTACCCACTTTCGTGAACGACCCACGCACTTTACCCAGATTTACCCACTGCGGCAATTTGACCATCTCGGAAATCACCGCCGACAAACCGACGGAGGGGTAAAAATACGAATACGGCGACGGCAGCGTACTCGACCAGTCGTTCCGTGCAGTGAGATCGAGGAAGAGGTAGTCGCGGTAGCCGAACTGCACCGTTCCATAGACCGACTGCAATTGTCGTTTCGCCGTCGCAGTTTCGGTTTTGAGCGTTGTGGCGTAACTCAGGTCGTATTTGTTAGCAAAACCGAGCCCGTCGGCCGCATTGATCCGGTGCCGCATGCTGCGGTTCAGTATTGAACCACCCAGGTTATACGTCACCTTCAAATCCGGCGCAATATTGTTCGTACCGGTCAGCAACAGGTCCGCATTTCGTTCGGCGATGTAGTCATTTCCCTCCGAATAATACCCACCGGGTTGACGGGCGTAGTTGACGGTATTATTGGCATACTTCTGTGTGATAAAATCATTATAGCTATCCGAGCTCACCCTTCCCTGAATGTTCAGCCAGTCGGTCAGTTTGTATCTCAAAACAAACAATCCGGTAACGCGGCTGCGGTTTTCGTCGCGATGCGTATTGTTGATCGTCCAGTAAGGGTTCATGTACACGGCATCAGGACTTGTCCAGAAAGTGGGCGTTTCCACGCCTGTAACGTCCACTTTCTTATACGATTTAAGTGTTTCAGGATCAACACTCCGCGGCATTCGGTAAGCATTTGCAACCACCATGCCATCGCCTCCCACACCCGGCTTGTTGAAAATATTCTGCAACATATAAGTCACCTTCGCATCCGCTGATAGCCGGCTGGTAATGTCATAGCTGAGCCGCGCATTGAAGGTGTTCCGCGACAGCCGGTTATGCGGCACAATACCGTTGATGTAGCTGTTGGCATAGGAAAAATACGACTGGACCTTTTCCGAGCCGCCACTTACGCCTACGGAGTTGTTGGTCGAAATCGCAGTCTTGAAGAAATCCTTGATATTGTCGGGATAAGCTTTGAGTGAAACCGTATTACCCGTCCAGTCCTTCACACTCTGGCCAGCAATGTGGGCACCCCAGCTTCCGTTGGTGAGCGTGGAATAAGTACCGTCGGACCCCTGGCTGTAAGTATTCTGCAACGACGGCGTCACCAGCGCTTTATCAAACGTGACACCCGAATTCACATTCACATTGATTTTACCGCTTTTCCCTTTTTTGGTCGTGATCATAATGACGCCATTGGCAGCGCGGCTGCCGTAAAGTGCCGCGCCCGCCGCGCCTTTCAGCACGTTAATCGACTCGATATCATCGGGATTGACACTCGACGCACCATCGCTCCCGCTGTGCCCGCCCGCGTCGTAGCGTACCTGGCCCGCGGGCGTGGAATTATCGATCGCCACGCCGTCTACGACGATCAGCGCATTGTTTGAGCCCTGGATCGAGCGATTACCCCGCAAAACAATCCTGGTGGCACCACCGGGACCATTCGCGGACGGCGTGATGGTAAGACCGGCGATTTTCCCGGAAAGTGTATTCGTAAAATTTGCGTCACGGACCTCATTTACCTGGTCGCCGCCTATTTTCTGGGTCGCATACGTGAGTGTTTTCGCAGCCCGTTCGATTCCGAGCGCAGTCACGACGACTTCCTGCAAGCCCATTGCGTCGTCCAGCAATGTAATCTCTCCCAATGCGCTCTGGTTACCGATAAGCAGTTCCTGCGTCTTCATTCCGATGTACGAAATAACAATCGCCACAGCACTTTCAGGCACGGCTATATCGAAATTCCCGTCTTTATCAGCGATAGCTCCTAATGTAGAATGCTTTACCACGATAGATGCTCCGGGAACCGGTGCACCTTTCTGATCGATGACTTTCCCTGTAATCTTCTTACTCTGTTGCGCAAAGGTCTGACTGAAATGCGCTGCCAGACACAGCATGCATATCATCAGCGAAAGGGTCTGCAAGCGGTTACGTAAACGAAACCGCAGTAAAGGAATCTCCGAAGGGAGGGATTCCGGGAATTTTAGAGATTTTTTCATAAACAAAGATTTCGGAACAGTAATGGGTTTAATAGGGCAACAGAAACCACCCATCCCGGACGGGATAAGTACACAAGCAGTATTCGAAATAATGTTAACAAATATATTATTTTTTTGTCAACAAAAAAATTTAGAAAAAATTATTGTTCTGCGTTTTCAGCAAATGATCTATCGCAAATGCAGTGACCCGCCGAATGCCTGCCGACAACCACCCTTTTCAGCAGAAAATCCTATGGCGCAAAAAAAGCCGGTCTCCTGTAAAGGAAACCGGCCTAAAGAACTACAATATGCTTTTTGAAGCAACTAGGTCAGGTCGATTGATGCCACTTCGCCACGTATAAGATGTTTCAAAAGCGCCTCTTCCGCACGTTTGATATCGCGATCTTTAATGCCCGCCACAATTTCACGATGCTCCTGATCGGTAAGTTCGTAATCGTCCATATGCGTCTGGGTTTTACCCAGCTTTTGATGAAACAAGGGGATATTACTAGCCTGATATAGCTCCATGAGCCTTTCATTACCAGCACATTCTATCAAAGTTTCATGAAACTTCACATCCGCCTCGCACGCCCCTCCGAAATACCCGCGCTCAACCATGGACGAAAAGTCATCACAAATACGACCCAGTTCTGCAACCTGTTCCGTTGTGACTTTCTGAATGAGCAGCCTCAATGCACCTATCTCCAGTATCTCGCGGAGTTCCCGGATCTTGTGGCTGTCTTCAAGGGTAAGGGTCTTCACAAAAAAGCCCCCCTTTTCCCCTTGCACGATCAGTTGCTCACCAAGCAGCCTGGTCAGGGCCTCTCGAATGGCCATCCTATTGACATCCAGCTTTTTAGACCATTCATCCTCTTTCAGTCGCGTCCCTGATGTGAGCTGATTGGAGAGTATCTTCTTCCGCAGTTCCGTATATGCCCTGTTCGAGAGTGAGTCTTCCTTCATTTTAATGTAAACAAAAATTCAAAATTTAGTAAACTAAAACATTTATATAAAGGTAAGCAATATTCATAACTTCTATGTGTGCATACAATCTATGTACTTCTATATAGATTTTAAAAACTATTTCTGTTTTAAGCCATTTTTATCGTATTTTACTCATTCAGAACTCAGCCTCAGGTTACAACTAAGCCCGACCTTGTCCATCCGTATCCACTCACTATTGCTGTTAGCTTTGACGCTTTCCATGATCTTATCTGGGTGTCTGCGTGAAAAACGACCAAACAGGTCGGCGAAAGTGTACATCGAGCACAAGAACGGCAGGTACACCGTTATAAGAAACGGAAAACCTTACAACATCAGGGGCGCCGGGGGGGAATCCCATTTCCGCGAACTCCATGAAGCGGGTGGAAATACCCTACGAACCTGGGACACCACGCATCTCGCTCAGATTCTCGACAGTGCACAGGCACATGGCCTGGCGGTTATCGTAGGGCTTCCGCTTCCCAATAGCGGCGACATTTCTTTTTACAACAATCCTGAAATTACTAAAACCAGATATCGGGCATTGCAATCGGTTATCAAACGGTTCAGAAACCATCCTGCGGTACTGATGTGGTGCCTGGGTAACGAGCTCGACTTTCCTTATAAATGGACTTATGGGGACTTTTACGACTCGTTTAACGCGCTTACGGACATGATCCATCGCGAGGATCCGGACCATCCCGTCACCACTACGATCCTGAATTTCAACCCGAAATATATTTTCAACATCGGGCTGCGCTGCCATATCGACGTGATCTCGTTTAATATTTTCAGCAATCTTCCATTGCTTCGTGAAGATCTCGCCGATATGGCCTGGTTCTGGAAAGGTCCGTATATGCTGCTCGAATGGGGGATCAACGGTCCCTGGGAGGGCACCGAACAAACGGCCTGGGGCGCTTACATCGAGGATACCAGCAAAAAGAAAGCTGACATTTACCAGCAACGTTACCGGCAACATATGCCGGTGGAAGATCCCCGGTTTTTGGGAGCCTGCGTCTTCTTTTGGGGAAACAAACAGGAAACTACACACACGTGGTTCAGCATATTCGACGAAGACGGCCATGCTTCAGAGGCGGTCGGTACGATGCAAGGGATCTGGACAGGCCAACCCTCGCCGGTTATTTATCCCGAAATAAAATACATGCTGCTGAACAACCGGGGCGCACGTGACAACATATTGCTCAACCCGTCGGCCTCCGCATCTGCGGAAGTGCTTCTCTTCAAAGGGCACAATCGTATACGGTCGATCCGTTGGCAAGTATTCAGAGAAGACTGGTATCGCGAAAATCGGATCAACAGCACCCGAAAACTGGAACCCATCGCGACGGCCGAGAACTCCGGCCAAAACTTACGGCTTTCGTTTGCAGTCCCGCAGGAGGAAGGCCCGTACCGGCTTTTTGCCACGATTTACGACCACGCCGGAAACTTCGCTTCATGTAACACTCCTTTTTACGTCGTAAGTCCTCCATGAAGCAAGCATTATATGTAAAGCCCCCCACCCGCAAGCAACTGATCATGCTCCGGCTGATGATTTTCTTCGGACTAGTGTCGATGGGATTTTTCCTATCCAGTGTCCTCTCCGAGGCCGTCAGGGGCTACGCGCCATTGTACTGGATGCTCGTGATCACATTTGTTTTCACCTGCCTGAAAGTATTGCATGAATGGTACCATTACCTGTTCATTACCGTACCGCCCACGCCGCCGCTGACGCGCCGGTATACGGTCGATATTTTCACCACTTTCTGTGCCGGCGAGCCGTATGAAATGATCGTCGAGACACTGACCGCGATCCAGGCCATTACCTACCCGCATGAAACCTATCTGTGCGACGAAGCCGACGACCCTTACCTGCGCGATATATGCGTACGGCTGGGCGTACATCATGTGACGCGCACCGACAAGCGGAACGCCAAGGCAGGAAACATCAATAATGCATTGAGTATTTCAAAAGGAGAACTTTGTGTCGTCCTCGACCCCGATCACGTCCCGTTTCCCGATTTCCTGGACCCGATCGTCTCCCATTTCGACAACCCCGAAATCGGTTATGTACAAATTGTGCAGGCCTACAAAAACCACGATGAAGGATTGATTGCCAAAGGTGCAGCGCAGCAGACCTACCAGTTTTACGGCCCGATGATGATGACCATGAACCACTATGGAACCGTGCTTGCGATTGGTGCCAACTGCACTTTCCGACGAACGGCGCTGGATTCCATAGGCGGGCATGCGGCCGGGCTCGCCGAAGACATGCACACATCCATGCAGCTGCATGCAAAGGGCTGGAAATCGGTGTACGTTCCGGCGGTGCTCGCGCGGGGATTGGTACCTTCCACACTCTCGGCCTATTATAAACAACAACTCAAATGGTCCCGCGGGGTATTTGACTTGTTTGTCCACGTATATCCGAAACTGTTTTCAAAGTTCACGTGGGCTCAGCGCATTCATTACGGCACCATTCCGCTGCATTACTTGTCGGGCTTCATTTTCCTGATCAACTTCCTGATCCCCATTCTGGCACTGGTGCTGGACGTGAGCCCGATGCATTTCGATCTTACGGATTTCCTTCTGGTCAGTCTGCCGATGGTCTCCTGTGTCATTCTGATCCGGCATTTCGTGCAATGGTGGGTTATGGAGGACGGAGAACGGGGATTCCACGTAGTAGGCGGGCTATTGATGATAGGAACCTGGTGGATATTCATCCTGGGCGTGCTGTATACGATTTCAGGCAAGAAAATCCCTTACGTACCCACACCTAAAGACGGCAATGAGGCCAATAACTGGCCACTGAACGTTCCTAACTTAGCTGTCTTGGGTGTCTCGCTGCTGGCAATCGTATACGGTCTCTATCAGGACCTGAATCCCTACAACCTCATTATGGCCGGCTTCGCAGGCCTGAATTGCTTCTTCATGTGCTTCACGATCGCGGCAAGCCGGCAACAGCAGATCCGCGCATTTTCGGGCTCCTCACCCTCATTGAACACCATGACCAAAGCTATTAAGGAGTTGAAAGGCAATTTCTGGATCCTGCGGCGTCGCATTTACAGCGGCGTCCGAACCTCTGCATTCCTGATCACGGTGCTGCTTATCAGCGTCATCATTTATTTCCGGCGCTTTAATCCCAAACTGGAATATAGTCTGGCGGCAGCCAGGGAAAATCAGGCATATGCACTCAGCCTCACGAAGCAAAAGCCTGGGCGGCTTCCGGATTTACCTGCCCTCTTTCGTGCCATGGGCGTGCGTGAGCCTGATACAAGCGGCACACACTCGCATAAGCCGGTTTTGTTTTTTGAAGGAACGCGGGGTGTGAACTATACCAAAGGACACAATTGGTCGCGGAGATACCCTGCATTTACGAAACATGAACTCCAAGCCGATCTAAGGCAAATGCAGAAAGCGGGTATCCACGCGATCCGGCATTTTGGACCTGGTATTTATGATTACAATGTCCTTATGGCAACTTCCCGCGCGGGGATCGGGGTACACTACACTTTCTGGGTGCCCGAAACGCTCGATTTCGTAGACGATCCCGGTGGTGCCGACGATCTGGCGAATGAAATATTAATGACGGTAAGCCGGCTTCAAAGTCAAAAACACATTGTTTCCTGGAACATCGGCAATGCGGCTATCCAGCGCCACCGGCGCTCGGAGCATACCGGGGAGCAGAAACAGTATTTATATTGGTTAAAAAAGGTCAGTGCTGGGATCAAAAAGATCGACGGCTCGCGCCCTGTGACGGTAGATCTCGAACTGAATCCCGAAACGCAAAATCTGGCATATCTCGTCAAACGGGTTGCCCCGGCCATCGATGCTGTCGGACTTGTTTTGACGGACGTTGAAAAAAAGCCGGATGAGTCCGCATTCCGGGAACTTACAGTGCCATTCTATTTCAGCTACATAGGTGCGAATGCATTTGCTGGTGCCGGAGAACGGCGTGCAGGAACATTCATTTCCAATTGGCAGGATGAGAAGATATCTGAACAAGTAAGTTTTGATGGCCTGCACGACTATGCGGGACGGCCAAAGCGCTCACTTCATGTGCTGGAAGCAATTTGGGGCAACCAAAATATGCCGCAGCCCGCCCCTCATTTCAAAATCCTGAAGCCCGCATTGGGCACCTTCGAGGGCTCCGCACTGGATTACCACGCAATCACCCTGCAAAATGATCAATGGAAAGTCGTCCAGGAGCCTGCAAAGGGCACGCAGTTCGAATGGAAACTTGCCAGAACGGACGGCTTCAATAACCCGGTCGAAATCATGGACGTGGGGAATGGCCCGCGGTTGACCTTGACTATACCTAAGCACCCGTCACTTTACCGGTTGTATTTGTACGTAGTTCAGGCTGGAACTGTCAATGCGATTATTGAATCTCAGCTCAATACGCCATTAGAACCAAAACAAGGGCCTCGGAATCCTTAGCGATTCGAATCCAATGCCTCAACAAAACGATTGAATGTAGATAGGCTGATTCCCCAATCCGGTGCTGGAATATCACCCCATACTTTCGGATTATCAGCGAGATTGAAGTAACATACACCGACCACTTCCTTGTGGTCTGCTAACACGGCCGCGGCTTTTTCCAGCCATTCGGATTGAAAATCTTCCGGCCCTTTCACGCCGAATTCCGTGATAAAGATCGGCTTTGATGCCAGACGCACACGCCATACCTTACGGTTGAAAATCGCTTCAAAGGGCTCCTGTTTCGTAGGGTCAGTAATATTCTTATCCGGCAGGCCGTAAATAGCGATGCTTACCAAATCGACTACGTCGTTACCAGGGTACCACTCCATGGAGCCCCGGTCACCGGCGGGTCCCCACACTTTCTTCACATTTTTAATACCTTTTCCGAATTCCATAAAATACCGGAATGCCCGGATATACAAAGCCGGATCCTGACTTTGCCATGCATACCGATGGATAGGGATTTCCATTTCATGCGCAAAACGAACGTAAACCGGACGGTTAGTCTTTGAAATTGTATTAAACAGTGATTTGAATTCCTCATCATAGACTCCCGAAATCGTATTTTTCAACACCGAAGGATCCTTCCTGACCTTGCCATCCCGCCAGGGCTCCACGCTGACGATCACCTCATGCCCGCGCCCTATAACTGCTTCAAAGTCCCTGGCAAAAGCACCCGTTTGGATGTTACCCAAATCCACAAACAAATGCTCGACATGCACGTCCTTGGACCCCGTAAGTGCCAGCCGGGGATCGTATACCCCCAAAAGCGGCATGGCATTCGCTGGCCTCCCCGCCGGCTCCTTTGTCACGTACTTCTGAAAAAGAAATCCGGAATCTGGCTTAATCCCCTTTACAGCTTCTCTCAAATCAACTCGCAACGCATTCACAAGGCTGTCGTCGCCGGAAGCAAAAACCCAAACCGGTTTGCTCATAAACCGGGTCCGGATCAGTTTCCTCCTGAGTGCAGTCCGGCGGTCGGGGTCCGGCGGAAAGGCGGTCGCCGAAAGCTCACTCTCCCCATTGACGGAGATTCCGACGGCATCTATTACGTCATCTCCCGGCCAGTATTCTTCCGTCCCGGGATAACCGGCCGGCGACCACATAACCAGGAGCCCGGGCTTTACATTCCGACAAATCTCGGACACATGCCTAAACGCCTTGATATAGTCAGCCGGAGATTGGTATTGCCAGGAGTGCCTTTGAACCGGCACTTCCATATCCGGATCCCAACGCAGATAAATGCGTTTCTTGTCGGGCAACAGGCTGCATAGCGAACGCAGGGCGTCGTCGAAGTCCCCGTCCCTGACCATACGTAGCGCAGCTTTCTGCCCGGCCACGACAGTCAATAGCAAATCTTTGTCCGCAGCGAGGTCTTTTAATGCGGCTGCCAGTGCCGTATCTGCCGTATTCGGATAGAGCTGAATTGAAATGTGTTGAAGCTCCGGCGTGGTTACACCCAGTGAGTCGGTCCGGTTGATATAACCTACCGGCTGCTCTGCAAAAGCAGCATTCAATACATCCGAGGAGTATTTGCCGGATTTTGAAAACGGAGAAAATCGCATCCAATAAAACACGAATGCCCCGATCAATACCAGTCCTGCGGCTGGTAGGAGAACGCCTTTTGCCTTCATGAAACCCTGAAAAAATGCTGCGGGCTTAAGTTAGCAAATTCGCCGGATCGTAAAGCATAAGATAGAGGTAAGTACATAAAAAAGAACCGGACGATGGTCAGCCCCTAGTGATTCTGACCATGCCCGGTTATCAGTGTGTGTTACTTATTCCCTACTTAGTGCTTTGCATGAAAGCTTAACCGTTTCCTAAACCAGCTCACTTTCATATTGAAAGCCGATGTGTGTTGGCGGATGGCTCAGGATGCGGTTAAATTCGGCAATGGCCTGGTTGATCTGACGTTGGGTGATGCCGCTGTATTCCATCAGAAGAACTTTGGCCTGTTGTGCGCTGGACCGCTTCATTTTCCAGTATTGAGGGTGATTGACCCCGATGGGAGTGCGGAAGTATTTTTCTTTGGGTTCGCGGATTAAAATCTCGCAATCGGTATCACGCTGTGGATTGTCGTGGAGGAAGTAACTTTTTACAACGACTTTGACCTCCCTGCCGCTTTTTAGTTGGAAAATTTTCTCGTGAATCATGACTTGTCTTTTAAGTATTAAGGATCGATGAATATTGCTGAACTGCTGACGATGTTTGCGGGGCTTCCTTAAAACTTTCATACCAGCATCGCCTGTAAAACTTTCACAAACTTCGCCGTAGCCTGGGATATTTCAGTAAAATGATTAGTAAACGGTCAATTCAATGATCCTCCGGTAACAACCTGATTAAGAGGCAAGTAAATTTACGTATTTCACTAATCCACAATATGCCCCACAAACTGTGCCGTATTGTCCAGAATCTTCCCGCCCCGCCTGAAGCCGAGTGCGCACGCCTCACCGGCATAGAACACTCCAGCCTGGTAGGTGTAGCCGCCTGCGTCCATCGGAAGAGTGACATATTCCTGGTAAATGCGTGACTGATCGTCGTATTCGCCCGCAGCGGTTTCCAGCACGCCGCCGTTTTCATCATGGATAACCACATTCGCACCCTCACGGCCCAGCAATACCTTGCTCACCGATTTTTTATGCAGCAGCACCTCGCGTTCCGTTTGTAGCAGCAATGGATGGTATGGGTAAAGGTCCCACAGGATTTTCAGAATATATTTAGACTGGAACAGCAATGTATAGGCAGGATTCAGCACCACTGCCTTCCTGTTTTCGACGATTTCCGTCAGCATTGCGGCCAATTCCGGTTCATCTGTGCCGATGTGCTCCCAAGGCACCAGTTTGAACCAGAAATCAAACCGTACGAAATGTCCGTGTTGCGGCTCCTGGCAGAATATTCCCTCGCCATTCGAAAACTCCACGTCGTCGATATAGGCGAATTCTACATCGAAGCCGGCTTCTTTCGCCGCTTCCATCAGCACGGCCACATTGGTATCGTCCTCGGGATAGCCGCGCATCGCGGAAAAGAGCATCGATGGCGTCAGATCGCTGTTTTCCTCCTTTAAATAAACAAACTGCCCCATCAGGGTTTCAAACAGCGTGTTAAATTGCTTGGATTCATCCATTCCGTTCATCCGCAAATGCGCCCATTGCACGACGGCCGTTTCGGGAATGCAAGTAGCCGTATCCGCATTGAATTCGATCAGTTTAACCGGTTCGTCGTCAAATCCGCCAGCCAGATCGAAACGGCCATACAGATGTATCTGCCGGTCGTCGCTCCACGAGAATTTGATTAGTTCGACCAGGTTTTCGGGAATACCCATTTCGCGGAAAAGGTTGTGATCAATGGCATATTGGCCCGCTTCGATCAGCATATCATATAAGGTACCCGCAGCTTCGTAGTAGCTTTCCGCTTGTTGCTCGGCTACGACCACCATGTCGTTCACTACGTACGGAGCTGTATCCGTGCCAAGCGCCCAATCCCAACCGGCTTTCTGTAACGCAGCTTGCGGCGGATTGGACAATGATTTCAACTTCACCATATTTTAAGTTTAAAGTTTAGAAGTTCATTAGTCTACGAGTAGGATATAAAAGCTCATAAAATTCAATCTCATGAACTTTAAACTCATAAACTCTGAACTCTCCTAGGCGCCACTTCTTCCCGACGACCTTCCGAAGAAACCTTTACGGCCTCCCGAGGGCCTTGTTGTCACTGTCCGTACCGACCGGGAACTTTCGACACCCAACGTCGCGCTGCGGGAGCTTGCCCACGCGCCCGGGTTGGCGTAAAACGACCTGCTCCGCTCCATATCCATTCTGTCGCGGTAGTTGTTCATATAAGAATAGGACGAGTTACGACCCAGCAAATAACCCATTCCCCCATACAGCAACATGCTCGAAAGTCCGCTGTGATAGCCCATATGCGGGTTCGAGCGGATTTCCTGGTCGATCAACGCCTTGGCTGCCATCGGGTTCAGCGTGTCTTTATGGCCATCGAGGTACGAGACGATCGCCACGGAACTGTCGGCCGGGACGTTTTCTTCACTGATAATCTTAAATTCTCCCGGGCTTACCTCCCTGATATGCGACCGGATGCCTTTACTGTAAGTTGTTTCTTCATAACTATATTCCGATTCATCATCATTCGAAGAACAGGAAACGAGCGCCGTCCCCGACAGCAGCGCCAGCGCCAATGCGCCGCCCATGCCGATGTCTTTTACCTTTTTGATAAAAGAACCCTTTCGTAACTGTGTCATAATGTTGATTTTCTATTGAGGATTTCTCAAAAGTAATGCATGAAAACGGCCGTTGGCTTATGATTCGTGCCAGTGGCGTTTCCGGTGGATATCCTACCCTGTGGACTTACAGGCGGCAAAAAAATGGGAGCATAACCGGCAGCTAACCCAGCTATGCTCCATGCATATTAATGATTAAAAATATCAGGCCTTCTTCGCGATTTTCTCGATAGCGCCTACCAACTTATCCAGGTCGCTGGTTTTTGTGTACACGTGCGGCGTCACGCGCACGCAATGGATGTTTTCCCAATTGATCCCGACGGTATGTATTTGATAGTCCTTCATCAACTTGCCATCGAGTTCCTCGGGTTTCATGCCCTCGATGCTGACGCCGGCGATCGCACAGGAAAATTCCGGTTTCAAAGAGGTGTGGATTTTCACTCCAGGGATTTGCGCAGCTTTCTCAGCCCAATATTTTTTGAGATAATGAATGCGATCCTGCTTACGCTTGTTACCAATGCCTTCCTGGAAGTTAATCGCCTCGCCGATCGCCTGTTCGATCGGGAAGCTGCGCGTGCCGAGCGTTTCAAACTTGCGGATATTACCGCTTTTTGGCTCGCTGTTACAAAGCAGCGGCCATATTTTCTCGATTTTATCCTTTTTGATCCACATCATCCCGCTTCCCACGGGTGCACTGAGGAATTTATGCAGACTGGTGCCGAAGTAGTCGCATTCCAGGTCGGGAATTTTATAATCCAGCAATCCGAATGTATGCGCACCATCGCAAACCACTTCGATCCCCTTGGCATGTGCCATTTGGGAAATCTCCCTGACCGGCATAATCTGCCCGACCCAGTTGATGATATGCGTTACGTGGATGATCTTAGTCCTTGGAGTAATAGCGTCGGCATACGCTTTCACGATCTGCTCCTTGCTTTCAATAGGAAAATCAAAAGAAAGCTGCTTGTACACGATGCCGTCCCGCATCTGGCGCTGTTTCCAGGCTTGTACCATATTCGGATAATCCTGCAAAGTACCGATCACCTCGTCGCCCTTTTCCAGTGGTAGTCCGAAAATAATGGTATTCAATGCCTCCGTGGCATTGCGGTTGATCGCGATTTCCTCGGCATCGGTCCCGGCCAGCTTGGCCAGGCGCTGGCGAAGCGGCTCGCGGCCCTTGTCCATAATGCGCCACATATAATATGATGGCCCCTGCGCAGCGGCTCGGTTGTATTTGTCTAAAGCTTCCTGCACTACAATCGGCGAGGGAGACACTCCGCCGTTGTTGAGGATAATGATTTCGCTTTTGCTGGCGGTGTAAGCGTCCTGGATCACCGACCAGTATTCTTCATTGCTTTCACTGGCGGGGTTCCAGAGTTGTTCTGCTTCGAGGAATTGCTCGGCGTGGAGCTGATTGAAAAGGCTGTTGATCCCGAAAGCGCCCATACCCAAGGCAGCACTCTTCCGGAAAAAGGAACGGCGGTTGTTCATACAATTTTGTTTAAGGAATAGTAATGGAGTGAAGTACAATATATTGAATATCTACTTCAATCCCAATTACTCAGCCCCTAAACCGTCCCTCACAGCCGCTTCTTTCAGCCATTCGTAGGTATTGGCAGGCATGGGCAGCCCGTCGACGTCGAGTTGCAGGAACATCAGATGCAGATGGGTGGGTGAGCGCTTCTGGTAGGCATTATAGCCGGTGCGCCCCATTTCTGAAATCTTGTCACCGGCATTTACCCATTGCCCCGGCTGGACCTCTACGATATTGTTATGGGCATAATAGAAAAGGCCGTCAAGGCAGGGATCGTAAATCCATATCCAGTTGCCGCCACGGTATTCGCTGTCGTATTTCCAGCTGGTTTCGGTAGCCAGTACGAGGCCCGACGTGAATGCAAGCACGTCGATGGGCTGCCAGGTTCGGTCGTCGAGCACGTCCTGGTCCTTGTCGCGCACAAACAAATCGTGGGCAGGATGGCTGCCGGTCACATTCATATCGAAAAGATCAAAGCCGTTGGGCCGGTAACCACGTCCTCTCGAACCCACCGACTCCCTGGCCGTATAGCCTTTAATCGGATAGACGAAATAAGACGAGTCGATGGACCGGCAGGTATCTCTTCTGAATTCCGCCCGCAGATTGCGCATAACCGCCCCGAATGCTGCGCGTGCCGAATCGGGTGTGATCACATTATCGCGGATATCCATCTGGATCTGATGGAAAGTCCGGCAGTATTCTGCAATTTTATCGGAAGATTCACTCTGGTTCGTCAAACCGGCCACACAAATCACCAACACAATCCCGGCAATTCTTTTAAATGTCATCAACAATGCGTTAATCAACCCCTTTTTTTTCACTTAAACCCTGTTTTTGAGGAACGATAGCGAGAAGGCTCACTAATAAAAAAGCGCTGCAAAGGTATCCGTTCTATGTTAAATAAATGCAGAGAAGTTCTTTATTGGTCAAACACTAAAATCAGATTACAATGCAAAAACGTCGTTTTGGACGAACTGGCTGGGAAATCAGCGAAGTAGGCTACGGTATGTGGGGACTGGCGGGCTGGACAGGCTCCGACCGCAAGGAGACAGACGATTCCCTCGACCTGGCCGTCGAATCGGGTGTCAATTTCTTCGATACTGCGTGGGGTTACGGCGAAGGCCTGAGCGAGCGTATCCTCGGTGAACTGATCAAACGCAATCCCGACAAAAAGCTTTATGCCGCCACCAAGATACCGCCCAAAAATCGCCAATGGCCGTCGCGCCCCGAATTCGCGTTGAAAGACGTATTTCCGGCCGATTACATTGTGGAATACACCGAAAAAAGCCTTCAAAACCTGGGCACCGAACAAATTGACCTGCTGCAATTCCACGTCTGGGAAGACGCCTGGGCGGAAGAGGACGAATGGAAAGAAGCCATTCAAAAACTAACCAAAGCAGGAAAAGTAGCGGCCTGGGGTATCAGTATCAACCGCTGGGAGCCGGACAATGCTTTGAAAACGCTCGAAACCGGCCTTATAGATGCCGTACAGGTGATTTACAACATTTTTGACCAGGCGCCGGAGGATAACCTCTTCCCGCTTTGCCGCAAGCTCGATATCGGCGTGATCGCCCGTGTGCCTTTCGATGAAGGAACGCTCACTGGCCTGCTGACCAAGGAAACCAAATTCCCGGCCGACGACTGGCGCTCCACCTATTTTGTCCCCGAAAACCTGAATGCCAGTGTGGACCACGCCGAAGCATTACGCGCCGATATTCCAGCAGGCATGACGATGCCCGAACTCGCATTGCGTTTCATCCTCAATAATCCGGATGTGCACACGACGATTCCGGGCATGCGCAAGCTCCCGCACGTACGCTCGAACGTGGCCGTGAGCGACGGCGTACGGCTCGATGCCGCGGTGGCCGAAAAAATGAAAGCCCACCGCTGGGACCGCCAGCCTACCAAATGGTCGCAATAGTTATTTAAGCAAAAATGCCTTCCCCCTAGCAGGAAGGCATTTTTGCTTTTTAATACTTTGAAGATCCTTACCGATACAATTTCGCGTCCACCGAGAACCGCCCCGGACCTGTCAGGAACAATGTAACATAAGGAAAGAGATACAACAATGCGTGTTCTTTCATATCAAACGGGTCTTTGGCATGCACAATTGTAGCCACCACCACCATCGTAATGATCAGCGGAATGAGCGCCGCGCGGGTCCCCAGCCCGAGGATAATGAGGATCGAGCAGCCGAACTCGGCACAGATTGTCAGGACATAAGACAGTTCCTCGCCTATCCCGATCGGGTCGGCAAATGAATGATCGCCTCCAAGGAAGGTAGTGAGCTTGGCGTAACCATGCGTAAGCATGAGGCACGACACCCCTACCCGCAGGATCAGCACCGCCCAATCCACCGAAGCCGGCAGTTTAGTCGGTTTCAGAAATCGTTTGAGCATAGTGAGTCAAATTGGTTTATAAAGGTTTCCGCAAAGGCAACAACCAATGCCGTGCCGAAGATAGTTTCCCGAACGATTCCCTGTAACCGAATTTTTAATTTTTATATATCAAGTTTTATTTTTAGGTTTGTCTAAATTTATATTCAGATATAAGTAAATTAATAATTCGGCCATACTATGAAGCTACGCTTACTCCTGTTGTTCAGCTGTTTGCCATTCGGTGCCTGGGCGCAGTTTTCGCTTTCGGGGACGATTTCACTCGAAGGCCAGGCCGATCCCGCATTCGGAGCGTCGATTTACATTCAGGAATTAAAAACCGGCACCACGGCTGATACCGCAGGCTATTTCAGGCTTACCGGCATTCCGAAGGGAACTTATACCGTTCGTGTCAGCTACGTTTCATTGCCAACAATCACCGAAAAAAACATTCGGATCGACCGGGACGTGAGAAAGGATTTTATCATGAAATCGGGCGCTAATGCGTTGGAAGAGGTGGTTGTTACCGGTACTATGAAAGAGGTTTCAAAGCTCGACAGCCCGGTGCCGGTCGACATCATTACTTCTAAATTCATCTATAAAAACCCGGTTCCAAGCATTTTTGAAGGGTTAAGCTATGTCAACGGTGTGCGGCCGCAGCTAAACTGTAACGTCTGCAACACGGGCGATATTCACATTAATGGCCTGGAAGGGCCTTACACCATGGTACTCATCGACGGCATGCCGATGGTGAGCGGGCTTTCCACTGTTTACGGGCTTTCGGGGATTCCCAACAGCCTGATTGAGCGCGTGGAGATTGTGAAAGGGCCTGCGTCTACGCTATACGGTTCAGAAGCTGTGGGCGGTTTGATCAATATTATTACAAAAAACCCGTCCAAAGCGCCGGTATTCTCCGCCGACGCTTTCAGTACCACCTGGCGAGACTACAATGTGGACCTTGGCGTAAAGTTCACTCCCGGCGCTAAAAGCAGCTCTTTGCTGGGTATCAACTATTTCAATTACCAAAATCCGGTCGATAACAACAAGGACGGCTTCACCGATCTCACCCTTCAGAACCGCATTTCGATCTTCAACAAATGGTCGTTCGACCTGAAAAACAACAGGCAGGCTAATGTAGCTGCTCGCTATTATTACGAAGACCGCTGGGGTGGGCAAATGCAATGGAACCGTTCCTACCGCGGCGGCGATGAAGTTTATGGTGAAAGCATTTACACCAAACGCTTCGAGCTTTTGGGGAACTACCAGCTTCCTTTCAGCGAGAAAATCACGCTCCAGTATTCTTTCAGCTCCCATAACCAGAACTCGGCGTATGGCCACGTGCCGTTTAATGCCGACCAGAAGATCGCATTCGCGCAGTTTTTGTGGGATAAGGAGATCGGAAAGCACAGTCTGCTGATGGGAACGCCGTTCCGCTACACCTTTTATAATGACAATACCCCCGCGACCCGTTACTCCGACGGCCAGGACCACGCCGATAAAATATACCTACCGGGCATTTTTATTCAGGACGAGTTCAAAAGCGGCCCGCATTCCATTCTTTTGGGTGCGCGGTACGATTACAACAGCCGGCACGGAAGCATTTTCACGCCAAGGGCTGCTTACAAGTACAAATTCAACCAAACGGACGTAATTCGGTTGAATATCGGCCGTGGTTTCCGGATCGTGAACCTGTTTACCGAAGACCACGCCGCATTAACGGGCTCTCGTGAAGTCGTTTTAAAAGAGGCATTGAAACCCGAACAAAGCTGGAATGCGAACATCAACGTGGTCAAGAAGATCGTAACCGGCAATTCGTTCATCGGAATCGACGCTTCGGTATTCTATACCCATTTTACCAACCGCATCCTGCCTGACTACGACACCAATCCGAACGAAATTATTTATGACAACCTCGATGGCTACGCGGTTTCGAAGGGAATCAGTATGAACCTTGATTTCAATTTCCCTTTTCCACTGAAAATTATCGCCGGCGGTACTTATATGGATAACTTTCAGCAGGAAAACGGCGTGCGTTTCAGACCGGTACTGACCGAGAAGTTCACCGGAACGTGGTCGGTTTCCTACGAAATCCAGAAAGCAGGACTCTCATTCGATTACACCGGGAACATTTACGGCCCTATGCGCCTGCCGCTCCTAAGCGAAGACGATCCTCGCGCTGCAAATTCGCCGGTATGGTCTTTGCAGAATATCCAGGTAACCAAAAAGTTTGGCAACGGGCTAGAAATTTACGGGGGTATCAAGAACCTGCTCAACTTCACTCCGCCTGCCAATTCGATCGCACGCGCAAATGATCCGTTTGACAAAAATGTAAAATTTGACGAGCAAGGACAAGTAATTGCAACACCCGATAACCCCTACCAATTAACGTTCGATCCATCGTACGTATATGCGCCAAATCAGGGCATCAGAGCGTTTTTAGGGCTGAGATATACACTTAGATAGATTGATAGTATGACATTAAAAAATGTCGCATGAAATGTTATTATATAACTTTTCAAAGATTAAAAACATTTAGAATATTGATATTCATTGATTTGAATAATTTTTGATTGTATCTTTGAGCCATCAACCAATTAACACTACAAGTTATGGCATTAACAAAACAGTTTGTAAAAAGTAAGTCTGTTTACAAAGTGACGTTTACAGTTCCTGCGGAAGCAGCATCAGAAGCGAAGAATATTGCCCTAGTAGGCGAGTTCAATGGCTGGAACCCCGAAGAAGCGATCGCATTGAAAAAACAAAAAGACGGTTCATTCAAAACCAGCCTCGAACTGGGAGCCGGAGAATATCAGTTCCGCTACATCCTCGACGGCGAAAAGTGGGAAAACGACTGGGCAGCCGACAAATATGTTCCTGCCGGCGTAGATGCTACTGAGAATTCGGTGGTGGTACTTTAAAATTGGCTGTCGGCTGTCGGCTGTCGGCTGTCGGCTGTCGGCTGTCGGCTGTCGGCTGTCGGCTGTCGGCTGTCGGCTGAAAGCAAAAAACGCGACGAGTAGCTTCTACTTGCCGCGTTTTTTATTTTAGTGCTTAACATTAAGTCTGATAGCCGACGGCCGAAAGCCGAAGTCCCTATATCGCAAAACTATCACTCTCCACATAAGCCCTGATCAGCGCTTCCTCGCCTTCTTTTCCTTGCTTGGAGTTTCCGTGTTCCATACCCATAATGAACGACTTGCCTTCTTTCTTGCTGCGGTCATAGATGTATTTGAACACGTTTTTGTAGTTGATCTCACCGGTTGTCGGCTCTTTACGGCCAGGCTCGTCGCCGATCTGGAAGTAGTCGATTTCACTCCATGTGCGGTCGATGTTGTAAATCAGGCGACCTTCGTTTTTCTGCATGTGGTAAATATCGTACAGGATCTTGCACGACTTGCTGTTCACCCCGCGGCAGATTTCGTAAGTCTGGTCCGAAGTTCTCAGGAAGAGGTTGGGCGAATCGCTCAGCGGTTCGAGCACCATTACCAGCCCGTGTGGTTCCAGGATTTCCGCACCACGGCGCAATGCGTCGATAACGTTGCCTGTCTGCACGCCGATCGGCAGGTTTCTTTCAAAATCACCCGGAACGACCGTCATCCATTTCGCATTCACACGCTTTGCTACCTCTACCGCCTTTTTACAGCCATTGAGGAAGATGTCGATATATTCCTGCTTGCCTGCGGCCAGAGTATTGGCCCCATTCCCTCCTTTATCTACTACAAACACGCCCATTTCCATTCCCAGGCGGCTCATTTCTTTGGCAATGGCTTCCTGTTGCTCCACCGGGCGGCCCATCATACCGTTATCTTCCAATGCCATAAAACCCTGGTCTGCCATAAATTTAAGCTGGTCGATCAGGTCCTTTCCGGCGCTGTTCTGAAACATCCCGAAATGGGAAGCATATTTGAGCTTAAACTTGTTTTTGGCCGTAGGAGCGGCGCCCAATGCATCTCCTGCTGCGATTGCGGCACCAGCCAAACCAAGGGTAGATTTTACAAAATTTCTGCGGAGCATAAATGTTTCGATGTTTTTGTTACAGATTGTAAAGATGTACAGTCCGGAAATATACCCCAAAATCGCCTCTCAATCTTCGTTCTACTGGTTTTTTCTGCGTTTCCGTCGCTCCTTTTTACCACTTTTCGGCTCCTCCGCCGGGGCGGCTACCACTTCTTCCACAGGCGGTTTGGGTAAATAAGGGGCCAACTGCGCCTTGATCTCTTCCCGGAACGCATTCTTCACACCTTCCAATGCTGCTTCTTTCACCTCACCGTCGATCTGTTCGTTCCTCAGCAACTTTACTACCGCTTCCTCTCCCGGCCAGCTCGCGCCCAGGTAGCGCGCTGCATTCTTCCGCACGCTCATCGGTTCCCCGGCATTCAGCAATGTCGATCGTAACAGGTATACCGACTCCGAGCTACCGACCGTCTGTATCGAAGCCAATAATGCCGACTTCTTTTCGTCATTCATACCGGCCAACTTTTGGGTGACATACGAAATCCCGGCCTGTTCGAGTAACAGCGCGCCCGCATCACGGCCGATTACCTCATCGGATTTCGTCAAAGCCAGTTTCAGCAACCGGTCATTTTCCGACTCCAGCTCGTAGCGGGTCATGAGGTCAATGTAATGCTCGGTTCCGTAAGTTTCGTCGAGAAGCTTGTTCAGCGCGGTCAGTCCCTGTTGCGAGTTGGTTACAAATGATTTATCCAAATGCAGCAACGCCAGCTTACTCACTTCGATCCGATCGGAAGAGGGGACATTCAAAACACTGAGCAGGGCCTGCGTTTTCTCATAACCCGCGTGAAAAAAGTCGAACGAGCGGAAATAGCGCAGCCTGCTTTTGAAACTCACGGATGTATCGGCAGCCAGCTCGCTCAAATACGGAATAGCCTTGCGGGTACGTGCGAGCCAGATAATGTCCTTTCCAGCGTCGCTCAACCAGGGTTTCGCTCCCTGCCTTTCGAGCCAGGCGGGAAATATTCGTTCCCATTGATCGTAAGCACCAATGCTCAGCGCTTCCACGGTCCAGCGGTCGTTACCTTTATATTGCTTGGCCAGTTGAAGCCATACGTCCAATGCTTCGTAGGTGTGGTTATGGTTAATGGCCAATGCGCATTCACGGCGCACCTGCGGATCGCGGTCGGAGGTGAGACGCTTGATATACTCTGTCGGATCGCTGTTGCGCTGGCGTACGGCGCGTAATGCGGTAATGCGCAGGTTCGGGTTCAGCTCACGGAAAGCGATATCAAGGTTACGGTAGTTGAAACCTTCGATGCGGTTCAACACCCATAATGCGCGGGCCCGTAGCTTTGGATTACCATTATATAATCTAAAAAGTTCTTCCAGAAATGGTTCTGCCGCCCAGCCGTGCTTCACACAGGCATTCCAGGCCAGGTAACGCTGCGATAAGTTGGGGCTTTGCAATGCTTTTACCGCCTGCTCGGGGATCGACAAGTCGTATACCGGTATTTTGTAAGGTATGCCCGCCGGCGCCACACGGTAAATGCGCCCCCGGCTACGGTCTTTCATCTTGTTAGAACCCATTACCGGATCGTACCAGTCGGAAATGATCAGGGAGCCATCCGGAGCTACGCAGACGTCCGTAGGCCGGAACCATTTGTCACGCTTGCCTTCCAGCACGGGCAAGATGCCGGTCGATTTATAACCTGCCCCCTCATTCTGCACCGGAAACGCGCTCACGTAACCCTGACCGGCATCGGCAAGTAAAATCTGGTCCCAATAGCGCCGTGGCAGCAAATCGCCTTCATAAATCGTCATGCCCATTGGAAAACCCGAACCGGTTTCCAGCAAATCGGGCACTACGCCGGGATCATTCTGATGCCAGTGGCGGCGCGGGATTTCATCTTCGAGGTTGGTACGGTTAAGGCGCCAGCTTGCACCGGTCATTTCATCGATATACCCGAAATTACCATTCTCCATCACATAGGAGACCCTATCGGCCCCATTACCGGGTTCCTCCTGGTCCGACTGCCACATGGTACCGTAGCTGTCCACCGCCACTTCCCAGCCATTCCGGAAGTTTTCGGCCATGATCTCCACCTTGGTAAAATCCTGTTCGCAGCGGAAAACCACACCTTGTTTATATTGCCTGAAATCAATTGGCCTTTCGTATTTATCGAGCAGCGGGCGATCCTGCCCGTCTACCAGTTGCCGTCCTGCATTACCAAAGTTGAAATAGAACTTACCATCCGGGCCGAACACAAATGCATGCACACCCGCGTCATTTTGCGAGCCGCCAATGCCTTTGAAAAGAACCTCTTTCGTATCTGCCTTATCATCGCCGTTGGTATCCGTGAAAAGCCACACATAAGGACTTTGTGAAACAATCGCCTTATTGCCCATGACCCAAATTCCCAGCGGCGCATTGAGCTCCGGGCCCTGGTAAAAGACCTTGGTAACATCCGCTTTGCCATCGCCATCCTTATCCTCCAAAATCACAATCCGGTCGCCCTGCCCGAGTTCCGATTTGCCGTTTACGGCGGGGCGGTAATTGTACGCCTCGCAGGCCCACACACGCCCACGATGGTCGACGTCGATATTGATTGGATTAATCACATTAGGCTCCGAAGCAAAGAGTGTCGCTTCCAGCCCTTCGGCCGCTTGTACACCCGCAACCGCGTTACGCGAGAAGCGCCGCTCCGTCTCTGATAATGCCGCATAGGCACTATCGGGATTAACAACTACTAGTGAATCAGCAACTTGACTAAAACCTTGAAATGAAAGGGAGGTAAAAAGAACCGCAGCACACCACGCAGATCTCACGATAAGAAATTGTTTCAAAACGAATTTTTGATGATGCAGATAATTTCAAAAAACGTTATAAAAATACCTCCTATTTCGGGAAATAAGAAATGCAGTTTCGGAAAAATGTAACCTTTCGGCGATTTGAAGTAGCTTGATTTAAAACTGGAAGGTGAGTAAATTACGTTACGATTTACATGCACTATCAGTATTTATGAAAGAAAAAATCAGGCATTTGATTGCTGAGAAGCTTCTAAAAAAAGGCGAGGCTAAAATGTCACTTCGTCGCCTGATCCAGATCGATGGCGCCACGAACGAGAGAGTCAACCGGCTTCTGGATTATATTAGAAGCCTTGAAGAAGACATTGAAATTCTGGAAAAGATATTAAAGCAATTAAAACAATGACCGAAAAGCGATGAAAAAGGAACAGATTATACAGGCATTGTACGATGCAAACACACTGGACGCAATCGAAAAAGCAGGCGATGATTGGTCAGCTTTCTATCAAAATGCGTCCCCGGAAGACAAGGAGTATCTTGCCAATGGCATGAGGCAATTCGCCGACGATGTAATTGAAAAGTCAAAACAATCAAGCTTCGAGGTGCAAAAGGTCCTCGCCGAATTCGAAGCCATGAAACTGGCAGAATCCCAACACCAATAATTGAAAATAGGAGCCTTCCGGCTCCTATTTTCGATTTATCACTTCTTCTTTAAATTACTCAGATAATCTACCAAACTCACCAACTCTTCCGTACTCATCGCATCCTGCAAGCCGGACGGCATCATCGAATCTTTGAGCTGCTTGATTGACTTCACTTGCGACATTTTGTATTCCTGCGTCGAGCCGCCCGGGAATTTGAGGATCAGGTCGGTTTCGGTTTTACTGGAAATGATACCGGAAACAACGGTACCGTCTTTCAGCGTTACTTCAAAACCTTCATAGCCAAAGCCAATACCCGCACTCGGATCCAGAATAGCGGCATACTGAGCTTCTTTCGGGAGTTTGCTTCCGATTTCAGATAGCTTCGGCCCGAAATCCATCCCCTCACCATTCACCTGGTGGCATACCGAGCAATAGGATGTAAATACTTGCCTGCCTTTCGTCAGATCGCCTTTCATTGCTACCAGCTCTTTCACTTCCGGGTGTTTCTTGGCCGCTACGGCCGCGCCGTCCAGATATTTGGCGGCTTCCAGTTTGACGGATTTCCGCCAGGCACCGTTAAGGCCTTGTACGGCAGCAGTTTTTGCTTCGCCGGTCAGTTTTCCTTCTTTGAGCAACACCAGCACCTGGTCTTCACCGCTCATGGTACCGCCTAACGATTTCGCTGCAGTTATCTTTTGGTTTTCCGAAAAGCCGCCTTCGGTAGCTACCGTCCTGAGTATATCAAGCGCATCTTTACTTCCAACAGATTTCAATGCGGTCAAAACGGCGATACTTTTGGACTCGTCCTGCCCTTTTACCACCTTCCAAAGCATCGGCGTTCCGCCTTGCTTAATCAGCTGCGACGCCGCTGCCGATCCGGCACGGCTATTCGATTGCTCCTCGGTCATCGCCAAAAGCCGCTGATTTTCGGATGAAAGCTCATATTTCGCAACGAGTTCGAGGTAAGCTTGTGTTCCATAAGTAGCATCAAGCATTTTTTTCAATGCGGCCATTGCTTCCGGTGTCTGCTTCACAAAGGCGGGGTCGAGGTGGCGCATTACCAGCTCATTCACCTTGTCCTGATCTTTGCCGGTTCCATTCGTAAGTTTCAGCAGTGCCATCGACTTTTCGCGACCCGCCGAATTGAAGTCGAACGCACGGAAGTAGCGTAATCTGCTTTTCAAATCGACCGTAGGATCACCCGCCAGCGAAGCCAGCAGCTGCACAGATTCTTTCCCGCGCGAGCGCCATACGATATCCTTGCCCGCCTGCGTGGCGATCGGGTTAGCACCTGCTTTGCCGAGCCATGCCTTGAAAAACGAATCCCATTGCCCGTCGGCACCAATCCCGAGGGCTTCGAGGTACCAGCGGTCCTTTCCGTCATATTGCTGTGCAATGGTCGCCCACAATGCAGGGGCTTCTGGTGATGGGTTATGGTGCAAAAGCAATGCGCATTCGCGGCGAACCTGCGGTTCCGCGTCTTTTACCAATACCTTGATATATGGCAGCAAATCGAGATGCTTCGACTCGGAAGCGGCACGAAGGCCGGCAATACGGATATCGGCATTTGTATCCTTAATGGCCTTGTCGACGGCTTTCTTCGCGGTAAATGGCCATTTACTAAGCAACCACAACGCCCGCGCACGCATGCGGGGCTCCGCATCTTTGTCCGCAAAAAGTTTTTCCAATGTCGGCGCAGCCTTAACACCCATTCCATTCAAAGCTATCCATGCATGGTAGCGAACGGACAGGTTGGGGCTTTGCAATGCTTCCACGGCGCCTGCTATTGTCGTGAAATCGGATTTCGGGATACGGTAAGATGTATTCACGGGGGCAATCCGATAAATGCGGCCTTTACCCTGGTCACCCGCCTGGTGACCTCCTACCGCCGGATCGTACCAATCGGCAACGAGTAGGGAGCCGTCCGGCGCTACGCAAACATCCGACGGACGGAACCATTGGTCGCGCTTGCCGTCCACAATGTTCACGATTTTAGCCGAATAACCTGCTCCGGCCTTTTCAACAGGGTACGAACGGACTACATTATGCCCGGGCTCGCAGTGGATCATCTGACCCCAGAATTCCTTGGGAAGTAATTTTCCTTCATAGACGATCATACCCGTCGGCGAACCAGATCCGGTTTGCAGCAGGTTCGGCACCACGCCCGGGTCATTCAAATGCCAGTGACGGTAAGGAATCGAGTCTTCCATATTCGTGCGGTTGGCGCGCCAGCCTGCACCGGTCATTTCATCGGTATAGCCATAATTGCCGTATTGCATTACGTAGTTGATACGGACACCTTTGTTGCCGTCGTCGTCATTGTCCGACTGCCACATGGTACCGTAACTGTCGACCGCCACTTCGAAATTATTACGGAAGTTATTTCCGAGTACTTCAATATTGGTAAAATCAGGATCGCAGCGGAAAACCATTCCTTGTCTCAACTTCGAGAAATCAATCGGCTTGCCATCCTTGCCCACCACGGGATTACCCTTGCCGTCGAGCAAGTGGTCGCCTTCATTTCCAAAATTGAAATACAACTTACCATCCGGCCCGAATACAAACGCATGCATGCCGTGGTCGTGCTGGTCACCACCAATACCTTCGAAAATGACTTCTTTTTTATCAGCTTTCAAATCGCCGTCCTCATCGGTGAAAAGCCACACGTATGGGCTTTGCGAAACAATCACCTTGTTACCCATTACCCAAATACCCAGCGGCGCATTGATTTCCGCCCCCTGATAAAAGACCGTGGATTTATCGGACTTGCCATCGCCATTGGTATCTTCCAGCACCATAATGCGGTCGCCCTCATTTTTGGTGGGGTTACCATTGATCGCCGGACGATAGTTATACGCTTCACAAACCCAGACCCTCCCCAAGTGGTCTACATCGATATTCGTCGGATTCGTGATCGTCGGCTCTGATGTAAAAAGCGTTGCTTCCAGGCCATTTGCCGTCGTAAGCCCCGCTACGGCATATTTCGACGAACGCTTTTGGGCATCCGTAAGATCTTTGTAAAGCGTGTCGGCCGAAGCGGCGTCAATCGTACTGGGGTTCGAACGCTGATAAGAGGCGACCATCAGACCGGCCAGCAAGCAACCAGTTGGAAAGAGGATAAGCGATTTTTTGAAGTTCATAGGTAAATCAAGCACTTTCCGGCCTTGAATCAGAAAGCATTAGCCTGATCAAAACCTATACGTGTCATTTTTACAATAATAATTTTAATTACGTCTATAAGGGACCACCTACTTATATTTACTATCATGAAAACGACTTTTTTTTCCTGCCTGGCGCTGTGCGTCGCCGCTGAAATTTCAGCTCAGAATATCCTTCCTGCAGAAGTGCAAATCAAGACGGCCGTCATGGCTGCGCCGTCGGACAAGCAGGCAGGGGCTAAAGTGTACGGCTACGCGGCAGACGGCACATTTAAAATCCTGCGTGAAGGCAGCAACGACTTCGTTTGCCTGGCCGACGATCCCAAAAAAGAGGACATTAGCGTATCGTGCTACCTCGCCGACCTCGATCCTTTCATGGAGCGCGGGCGTGCACTGGCAAAAGAGGGTAAAAATCAGAAGGAAATTTTCGACATCCGCGAGAAGGAGGTGAAGGAAGGAAAACTGAAAATGCCGAAGCAATCGTCTACATTATACGTCTTATCCGGCTCAAAGGATAATTACGACGCAGCCGCCGGCACCCTCAAAAATGGTTACCTGCGATACGTGGTCTACATCCCGTTTGCGACCGCCGAAAGTACCGGCCTGCCACTGAAACCGGATGTTCCGGGTATGCCCTGGATTATGGACCCGGGCACACACAGGGCACACATTATGATCAATCCGCCAAAACCCTGAAACAGGGCTCGTGAGCACCGTTAAATAACCAGTTTCAAGAGATTGTTAATTAGCGGCACTGTAAGTGTTGTTTATATCGATATTTAAATTTACTTTGAAACACAAAGTACTTTTAAATATCGAAATAATGGAACCGTTTACAGTACATGACTCGCAGGGACCGAACCTGCCCGAAACGGCCGGCAATACCGGAACGCAAGGTATCCGCCGCTATGATCCTGACTACGGAATAGGGCTGGGCTGCCTGGTGCTGAACTTCCTGGTATTCTATTATACGGTCGTAGATTCCTTGCTGGATGGGGCCTTTATCATTCCATGGAGTGTGGCTGTGCTTTATTCAATTTGGCTCATGAATGCCGGAAAACTGCGTTGGTTCTGGAAAAAACAACGCATCGAATACCTGCATCACCGCCTGCTGCTGGGATATGTGTGGCTCGTTAGCTGTTTTGCCTTAAACCGGGTTATGCCCATTTTCAGCCCCTCGGCCACCTGGTTGATGTTCGCCATCGTCATTGCAGCGGCATCGGCTATCCTGCTTACCTGGGAAGAGTACCTGCCTCTCCGGCTCAAATTCGTGCTTTTCGCATTAGTGGGCTGTTCCACGGTAATTTGGGGGTATTATGCCTTCATCCTCACCCCCTACAATGTGCTGGGTGTACCCGGTTTGCTCCTGCTGGGAATATCCATACACTGCTTTGTACCGCTGCTGCTTGCAATCAGCTATCTCCGTCTAATTCGCCACCGATGGCAAACATTCAAGCCGGCAATATTAACCGGCATCATGATACCCATAGCTATTACCGTTTATTTCTCAATGCGCTGGCATCGGATCAGCATCTCACTTCAACACCAAGCTAATGTTGTAACCACACGACCAACGGGCGATCTGCCCGACTGGATAATACTTGCCCGGCACATACAGGATGACTGGATAACACGTCGGGTGGTCATGGGCAAAATGGTTTACCAAACCGCTCCGACCACCCTGTTCTCAGTGCGCCCTGCTACCGATATTCTGGTGAGACATGATCCGCTCGTCCTGATAGCCTCTTTGTTTACCCCGAATCTCGATTTAGGAAACGCCGAACGAGTAAACATCCTGAATGTGCTCTACGATACCCGCCACGAAACCCAGGAAAGATTATGGTCTGGTAGCGAACTCCGCACGGCCAATGTGCTCACGCAGGTACGCATTTACCCGCGCACGCGGGTCGCTTATACCGAAAAGACGATCAGCATAGTCAATCATTCCAGCTCATCGTTCCAACAGGAGGAAGCTTTGTATACATTTTATCTGCCGGAGGGGTCGGTGATCAGCTCTCTTTCATTGTGGATCAATGGTGTGGAGGAAAAAGGTTTGCTGGCCTCGCAAAGCAAAGCAGATTCCGCCTACAAAACGGTCGTTGGGGTGGAATCACGCGACCCATCGGTAGTTCACTGGCAGGAAGGCAATATGGTGAAAGTGAAGGTTTTTCCTTGCACGGCCAAAGAGCACCGTAAATTTAAAATTGGTATAACCACTCCCCTGAAAGTGGATGGATCACAGCTGGTTTATGACAATATCTGGTTCAAAGGTCCGGGCGCGGAAGATGCTACTGAAACCGTTCGGTTTGACTATCCAAAGGAAACACGTGTTCTTCGCCTTCCATTCGAGCCAAGCAGCACCTTTCCGGGCGTTGTCATTCATCAGGGGAAATACCAGCCGTCGTGGCGGGCCGGTTTCGAAATAACACCGGTTGCGAGGGAGAGTTTCGCATTCGGCGGGAAGACCTACACGGTGGAGCCACTTCATAAAACAATGGAAAAATTCAATGCAAAAGCTTACTATCTCGATATTAACCAGGCGTGGAGCAAGGAAGAACTGGACATGCTATGGGCGTTACTAAAAAAACGTCCTGTTTTTGTAGCCAATGAAAGTCTTATCAGGCTCTCCGAAGCGAATAAAGACGAGCAGTTTAAGGTATTATCCCAATTCAATTTTTCCTTATTCCCGGTGCAGGACATTCCCGATCCGGAAAATGCATTGCTGATCACCAAATCATCGGTGGTGTCGCCTACGCTGCGCGACCTCGCAAATACGCCATTTTCAAAAAAACTGAGCGAGTATGGCCCACGCGGCCTGCGCACTTTTGTTATCGGCGGCGATGCTTCTCTTTACATGAAATCGCTGAATGAACTGGGCATAATCCGTGCCGAACAAACCGATTGGAAAGCAGTGCAGCGGATGATTTCGCAAAACCAGTTCCCTTCCGATCCCGAATCAGATTCTTCGGTTGTTGCTATCGAACGATCCGGCATCCTGATCCGCGAAACTGATGGCCGGGCATTAGGCCAGGCTCCTGATCATTTACTCAGGCTCTTTGCCTATAACCACATCATGAAACAATTAGGCGGCCGATACCTCGACCATTCTTTTCAAACCGACTCTGTTTTCAATGCAAAACTGATCCGAGAGGCCGAAACTGCGCATATTGTAACCCCGGTTTCCAGTATGATTGTGCTTGAAACCCAACAGGATTACGACCGATTCGACATCCGGAAGAGCAAGAACAGTCTTGACAACGCTACCTTGAAAATGGCAGGAGCGGTGCCTGAGCCGCACGAATGGCTGCTCATCATTCTGTTCTGCACGATTGTCGGCTATTTTACATTCCGCCATTATGTTCACTAATCAATATACCAGGGCCGCTTTTCCAATGGCCTACCTGTGCATTTTCAGCACCTTCTTTATGCATGGCTATCTCAACGGGGATGCCACATTCTGGATGGGCTTTCTGCTTATTCTGCTGCTGTTGCGTAGCACTCCACCCGGCGAAAAGAGCTGGCGGCTTGCACCCCTGGTTGCCGTAATGGTTTTGATTTGCTGCATTCGACAGGAACTTTCATGGCGCTTTCTATTATTGGTTCTCGCATCGCTTTTTGCCATCGAAAGCCTCTTCGGAAAACTGAATGGGCAGTTCTTCATGGTCTTGCTCATTATCTCCCCGATTTTCAAATATGTGTCGGAGATTTTCACTTTTCCGATTCGTTTACAAATTTCCGCCCTGGCCGGCCGGATATTGAGGGCGGCACACTTCCCGGTCACGGTGGACGGAAACAGCATTCAGCTTAACGGCTCCGAGTTCACAGTCGATCCTGCCTGCATGGGCCTTCAAATGACGGGTTTCGCCTTGCTGGTGGTCATTTTCCTCACGGTTCATTATCAGACGCAGGTCCGCCGGTCCCTGCCTCCTCTATATCAGGTACTGCTAGTGCTCCTCGCATTTGTGTTGAACACCGCAGGTAACTTTATGCGCATCATCCTGCTTGTAGCATTGCACATTGCCCCAGCCAAAGCTCTTCATGACGTTACCGGTGTCGTTTGCCTGGCAGTTTATGTAGTAGTTCCGTTGGTCTTAATTGTCCGGCACACACACAGGCGCTGGGGTAAACCGGTTTTTGCAGAGCATACAACCAAGGAAAATCATTCGCGATTGCTGATACCAGGCCATTGGGCACTGCTGGTTATCTGTGCATTCTTTTGTTTTCAGAAACCAGTCGTGAATATCAGATCATCCAAAGCCTCCCAAGCAGTTGCCCGCGAGGGTTACGCGATGCAGCAACTCCAAACGGGCGTCACGCAGTTCAGAAACGAACACGCACTTGTTTACATTAAACCAATTCCTGCATTCTACTCCACAGAACACAGCCCTGTAACGTGTTGGACGGGTTCCGGCTACCATCTGAGCCGCATTTCCAAGAAACAGATCGCGGGCACGGTAGTGTATGTAGGTAGGTTGAAAAAAGGTAATGACGAGCTGCTTACCGCCTGGTGGCTATCCGACGGGCAATATGCAACAATCAGCCAGGTGGATTGGCGCTGGAAAAGCCTGACCGAAGACAGCCATTTTCAACTGGTCAATGTAACGGCTGACGATCCGACCCAACTCGATACGGAACTAAAACGATGGTTACCGGCGATTTGAGGGTATATTGACCCGAAAAACGTCTTTTCGAGAAAAAAAGTCAGGACAATCAATGAAAAAAACAGCACGCATCCTTACCGTTTTCAGCCTGCTCGCATTATCAGTTCCATCTATGGCGCAAACAGAAACCATGAATCTTTGGCCGGAAGGCAAAGTCCCCAATTTTAAAAAGAGTGATATAGAAGAGAAATCAGTTACCGACGCACAAGGTATCCTGCGCATCAGCGGCGTAACGGTCCCTACGATTGCAGCATACATTGCCCCCAAAGAGAAAGCGACGGGAGCAGCAGTGATGATCTGTCCCGGCGGCGGTTACGGCATACTGGCCGCTTCGCACGAAGGCAGTGATTTTGCCAAATGGTTCAATGAGCGCGGCATTTCGGCATTTGTGCTGAAATATCGTCTGCCCAATGAAAAAGCAATGGCCCACCAACACGAAGTCCCGTTGATGGACGCTATGCAGGGTATGAAACTGATCCGCCAGAATGCAGCCAAATGGGGCATCGACGTAAACAAGATCGGTGTAATGGGTTTCTCTGCGGGCGGTCACCTGGCAGCTACGCTTTCGACGCATCACAATATGGGCGAAAAAGCATCTGCGGATGGCAAACCAAACTTTTCGATATTGATTTACCCTGTGATCTCGCTCACACCCGCCCTCGCGCACGGAGGTTCGCGCGATAACCTGCTCGGACCTGAAAAATCGGACGAGCTAATCAAATATTACTCAAACGAATTGCAGGTTTCGGATCAGACACCGCCCGCGTTCCTCGTTCACGCCATGGACGATACGGGCGTACCGGTCGAAAACAGCATCGAATATTACCTGGCGCTGAAAAAGAAAAAGATTCCTGCCGAAATGCATTTGTACCCGAAAGGCGGCCACGGCTACGGCATGCGTACCGAAGGTAAAGGCTCTCTTGCCAACTGGCCTGCTGCCATGGAAGGCTGGCTGAAAGCGATGGGATACCAGAAAAATTGACCTCGGCGACGAATTAATCCCTAGTTTTGAAGAAAAATCAACGCTAGGGATTATTCAGTTTATGAATGCTTTCAACCGCCTGGTGATCAGCAAGCGATCACTCCTCTTTATTGTACTGGCCATTGCCGTCTTTGCTACGCTTCAATCGGTATTCTCCCATCCCAAAACCTTTGCGAACCAACCGCAACTTTACACTACCTACAACAACTACGTCATTTTCAAGCAGTCCTTCTTTCACTTGATCGAGGGAAAAAACCTGTACAGATGGCATGTCGACGAGCACTGGGACCTGTTCAAATACAGCCCGGCATTCGCACTCGTTTTTGGCATACTTTCTATTATGCCCACATTTGTCGGCCTGTTTTTCTGGAACCTGATCAATGTATCGGTGCTTTTCTTTTCGGTTTATTTTCTTCCCAAAATCGATTTACGGACAAAGGGACTGATGGTTTCTTTTATGCTCGTAGAACTCCTTACCGCCACGCAAAACGAACAAAGTAACGCCCTGATCGCCGGCTTGCTGCTTTTTGCATTCGGTTTTCTGGAAAGGGATAAATACTGGATGGCCTCGCTGTGCATCGTGTCGACGATCTTTATCAAACTATTCGGCATTGTTGCCCTGGCATTGTACCTGCTCTATCCGAACAAACTCAAACTGGCCTACACGACCGCCGCATGGGTTATTTTGCTTACCATATTACCGATCGTCGCTGTGACGCCCGAACAATTTGTGGTGCTGTATAAAACCTGGTGGAAGCTCCTCGCCGCCGACCGCGACTTTTCCGACGGCCTCTCCGTAATAGGCTGGTTAAAAATCTGGTTCTCGCTGAATGTGAATAAAACTTACGTCAATCTCGCCGGAATGGTTCTGTTCTGCCTGCCGCTACTCAAAATCAAATCATACGGCAACTTTGTTTTCCGCGCATTAATGTTGGCTTCGGTACTGGTGTGGGTAGTGATTTTCAACCACCGCGCCGAATCGCCGACATTTATCATTGCCATTGCGGGCGTGGCGGTATGGTACTACATGCAGGCGCCAACGAGACTAAACTATGCGCTGCTCGTGCTGGCATTTGTATTCACCACTTTATCGCCTACCGATCTGTTTCCACCATTTATCCGAAACACGTACTTCTGGCCGTATGTCGTGAAGGCCGTGCCCTGCATTCTTATCTGGGGAAAGATTATCTATGATCTGCTCTTTACCGAACTGCTTCCCCGGCCAATAGAAGCGGAGTTGACATCATGAGGTAATTACAAAAAAGCGTTACAGGAACGCTGCGGCGACATCCTGTAACGCAAAAACTAGGGTAACTTGAATTAATTCACACCCAAAAGTGTACGATTTACTTCGCGTACTTCTTTGGTAGACAGGTAAATGCTCTTGACGATCTTCTCGTTGTCATTGGAGATTTCGAGGGTATAAACGCCATCTCCCATTTCATCAAACTTTATTTTCCGGCCGGTTTTCGTAATATATTTCGGCACGAATTCCTCGTGAAGCAGATTTCCCTTGCTGTCCATCAGGCGAATCGCGACCTTTTCACCTTTCTCTTTTTCCATCATCACATTCATCGACATCGTGTCGCGCACGCGGTACATCCCTACGCGAAACTTTTCACAAGTGTTGTTTTTACATTCCGCTTTCGGCGAAACAATCGGATCGGCCTGCACCTGGGCAGCGACGGTAAATAATGCGAACGTAGCAGCAACGGCGGTTTTTAAGATGTTTGGCATGGCTCTTGAAGGTTGACAGATTGGTAAGTTGATTTCGAACCAATGAGGTAACCGATCAGGCCATTGTTGCATACAAAGTTTAGACGGTAAAATAGGAGGTTAAGCGGTACTATCCTCCAATTGCAGCGTCCCGGAGAATCATTGAGGAGTTCTTTGTGAAAATATCCGTTCCTATGGGTATTGGTTTTTAGTATATTTGGAAAAGCCAAACATTCCAGACCATGTCGATAACCTATCATATCAGGATCAAAAAGGAATATGCTGCTTCGGTCATCGAGGACTTGCAGAAGATGGACGCGGTTGAGATTATAAAAGAGACCGACAAAGAAATTGTCCAGGATTGGCAAAAGACCGAAGTAGAGCAACGCATTGAAAAGTATCGCAACAATCCCGAACTTCTGATTGATGAACAAGAAGTCTTTAAAATGTTGGACGCCGACTAAATGGCTTTTTACAGACTGAAATTTACCCCGGAAGCATTGCAAGACATTACCAACGCCTCGGAATATTACGAGAAACAAAAGACAGGCCTTGGAAAACGGTTCCGCATGCTCTTAAAAGACAAATTGATGATGATTAGAGAGTCGCCATTAATTTATGCATTGAGATATGCAGACGTGAGATTTGCCTTGGTTGACTTCTTCCCTTACAGCATTCATTTTAGCGTTAATCAGCGAAATAATATTGTCCAAGTTCACGCGGTATTGTGCCAGTATCGCGATCCTATGAAATTTTGGAAAGGATTTGGGGATTAGCCCCCAATCGCAATCATCTCCCTATTCTGCTCATATTCCGTCTTGGCTTGCTGTTCGGAGAAGCTGGCGTGGCCGCCGTGGGCGAAGTGTTTTTTGTGGAAATGCGCGTAAATGAGCGGACGCACGTCGTCGCCTTTGCGCAGTGGGGTGAGAAGGTCAACCTCAGAGGTATCAAAAAGGCAATTTTTGAGTTTTCCGTCGGCGGTGAGACGGATGCGGTTGCAACCTTCGCAGAATGGGTGGGTTACGGTGCCAATAATGCCGAAAGTACCGGCGCCGCCATTTGCCTGAAATCGACGGGCAGTATCGTGCAACTCACCAGCGACTGGCTGGAATTCAAACTCCTGACCAATACTGGCGAGCAGATCCGCATAAGAAACGATTTTGGACAAATCCCATTGATTACCCTTGAAAGGCATGAATTCGATAAAACGGACGTGCAGGTTAGGTTCCGTGAGTGTCATCCGCACAAAATCATTGACCTCATCATCATTCGTTCCCCGCATAACCACCATATTCAATTTCACCACAAAGCCTTCATCGAGGAGCAAGCGGATGTGGTCCAATGTTTTGCCAAAATGATCACGCTTGGTAATGGACCGAAATCGCTCTTCTTGCAGCGTATCCAGGCTCACGTTCAACGAAGTAGCCCCGGCTGCTTTCAATTCCGGTATGTACTGATCTATATAAACGGCGTTGGTAGTCAGCGTGAGTGAAGCAGGAAGCTTGCCGAGATCAGAAATGATTTCACCGGCATCCTTGCGGACCAGCGGCTCCCCCCCGGTAAGCCGGATTTTCTCTACGCCCATTTCCACAAACAGGCCTGCCAGATAAGCGATTTCATCAGCCTGCATGAGCCATTTGGAAGGCATGAATTGCATATCCTCCTGTGGCATACAATAGGTACAACGAAGATTGCACTTATCCGTCAGTGAAATGCGCAGATAAGTATGCTTGCGACCAAATGTATCTACAATAGGCAATGCCATCGGTTGTTGCTAATCGTGTTTTTTACCTTCTAAAACATTAAAAACGTGCAAAACATGCGGAAAGAGCGCATCAATGTATTCTGTTACGCCGCCTGTGCTGCCAGGCATGGTAATGACGAGCATTTCACCAATAAAACCAGCCGCTGACCGCGACAGCATCGAAGTCGGGACGCGCTCCTGCCCATACTGGCGTGCGGTTTCGGCAATACCCGGGATTTCCCGGTCAAGCAGCTCCGAAACTGCCTCCGGCGTTACATCGCGGGGCGACAAACCGGTACCACCGGTAATGAGTACCATATCATATCCTGCGCCTTGCAATGCATGTAATTTATTCTGAATGCCCGCTTTGTCGTCGGCGATGATGCTGTAATCGCTAACTTCCAGTTTGAAGGCTTTTAGTTTTTCGATAATCCTCTTGCCGGATCTGTCTTCGCCGATGCCATTTGAAATACTGTCGGAGCAAACTACCACCGCGGTTTTCAAGCCTTCCGGTGCGGGTTTGCGGTCGCTTTTCCCTCCTTTTTTTTCCAATAACCGGATATTCCGTATTTCCACACCTTTGTCAATCGGTTTGAGCATATCGTACATCGTGAGTGCCACTACCGACGCCCCGTGCATGGCTTCCACCTCAACGCCCGTTTTGTATATTGTTTTAACTGTCAATTCAATAACGATTGTCAAATCTTCAATCCGATATTGAACTCCGGCATATTCCACGGGAATCGGATGACAGTCAGGCAGCAAATCGGGCGTCTTCTTGACGGCCAAAAAGCCCGCCGCCTTGGCCATTTCAAAAACATCGCCTTTCGGAACAGTGCGGTTTTGAATCGCCTCCACAGTCTCCGGCTTACTCACCTGCACAATAGCTTGCGCTGTAGCAATGCGGAGTGTGTTGGTTTTATGGGTAATGTCGACCATTTATGATTTTGAATGATTGAATGATCGAATGATTGAATGATTAAATTCCTTTTATTCGGTCATTCAATCATTCAGTCATCCAATCATTAATTAGTATTCTCCTTCCAGACATGCTGCCCCTCGCCCACCAGCTCCTTCCCAAAAATGGGCACATTGGCTTTAATTTCTTCCACAATATATTCCGAAGCCTCGAATGCCGCCTTGCGGTGCGGGGATGATACGAACACAAAAAGGCTGATCTCGCCCGTGGGCACAAGGCCCAGGCTGTGGTATATGTGCATACACGTGAGCTCAAATCTGGCAAATGCTGCCTCACGGATGTCGTGGAATGCCTGCTCTGCCATTTCTTCGTAGGCCGTGTAGTCGATGCCCGTTACGGCACCGCCTTCCTTCTGGTCTGCGCGAATTTGCCCGAGAAAGATCGCGTGCGCACCAATACCCGTTTTGGACTGGTGGCTCGCTATCGACTTCGCGACAAAATCGGGGCTGATCGGCCCCTGAACAAAGACCTTTTTGGTTTTATGTGCTTTTTCCATGTCCTGCTGTTATCCTCCCGCAAACGGTGGGAGCAATGCGATCTCCGCCGGGGTTTCTATTAAAACAAAATCCCCCGAAATTTTCTGGTTGACCGCGATCTTGAATTTTTTATCGCGCATAGCGGGGTACTTGTCCAGCACTTGCGCACGGAATTGTCCTACCGTCAAACCGCCAGCCGTATTCCAGACTTCGTCCGAAAGCCCGGCAATCTCCGCCAGCATTCCGAAATATTTGACTTGAAAACTCATTGGTACCTTATATCCATTCGATTCAATAACCCGTATCCGGTTCGCAGGGTTCAGAGCGGAAGTAAATGTACCTCCACCAGCTCGTCCGCTTCGACCCTATTTTGTGACACAGGTAGGTAAATAATTGCATTCGCAACCGCAAACGAGCCTATTACGAATGATTCCTGCCCATCGAGCGATACCACTTCGCCACCTTCCACCCGCGCTTTCAAAAACTCATCACGCTCGCCGTCGAAACGGTAAGCGTGCCGTAAAGGCAGTCTTACCGACCTTAGGAACGGCTCTTTACTGCCCATTATTTTCTTCAATGCAGGTAATACATACTCATAATAACAAACCAGCGACGACGCAGGGTTACCGGGCAATGCAAAAATCAGTTTTTCACCTTTTCTGCCAAAAAGAAGCGGCTTACCGGGCTTTTGTCGCACTTTGTAAAAGATCGTTTCCGCTCCCAGTACTTCCAATGCTTTACCTACAAAATCGTAATCGCCAACCGAAATTCCTCCTGAGGCTAAAACGACGTCGTATTGTTGCAACAATGCACTCAATGCATCAATAGTTGCATCCAGGTCATCCGAAGCGTAGCTGACCGAAATCTCCGTGATGCCGGCCTGGATCAGTGCTGCTTGTAGCATTGCCGAATTGGATTCATATATCTTGCCGGGCTCCAACGCTTCGCCTGCCCTCAGTAGCTCATCGCCTGTGACCAGCAATCCCACCCGCGGTTTGGAATGAACCATTACTTCATTCACATTCATACCCCTCAAAAAGCCGACGGCACCTGGTGAAATGAGCGTGCCGACGCGCAATGCAACCGCTCCCTGAGCGATCTGCTGTCCCGCCCGGCGGACATTTTTGCCCTCCAAAACCGGAAATTCATGAATTTGTACGGAGCCATCTGTCACCGACGTATTTTCCTGCATCACCACCGCGGTTGCACCATCGGGTACGGGCGCCCCTGTGAATATGCGCACGGCAGTACCTGCGTTCACCGCCGGCAAATCGGCCTGACCAGCCTTCGATTCCCCCACGAGACGCAGCGATGTCCCGGCTTCGGTTACATCGGAATGCACAATTGCGTATCCGTCCATCGACGACTGCCTGAACGGCGGAAGCGCTATGGGCGAAACCACATCAGCCGCCAGATAACTGCCTATGGCCTGTTCCAATGGTATTTGCACCGCTGGCAGCGTTACGGTATTTGCAATAATTCTCTCTTTTGCCTCGTTGACTGTGACCATATTTCAAAAAATACCATACAGAAAATGCAAGTTAACACATTAGCGAGTGCAAATGGAACAGTTTGAAATTGTCGTCCGAAACGCGACTTTGCCTAACAATTGGCGACATTTTCTACAATAATACCATTATCCCCACAGAATGCAGCCTTGTAACCAGCTGATCATCAATAGTTAAAACTTATACTAAAAAGCCGCTCTCTTGCTATAATTACATTCAACGCAGAAGTTTGCGTTTTGTGCTAAGCGCCTTTTACCAATTAAAATTTTACGTTCTGTCCGCCTGGCGCAGTTTTTATTCAGGATCACTTGCCGGAGACAAAACGCGACGTTCTTATTTTTGTCCTAGAATTAATTTTATCAAACCCTTATAAATCAGTTTTTTACCCCAGATTAAAATTTTATTTATTCAATACCGTTATCTTTGCACTTCGGCCCAGTGCCTAAAATGATGTTTCACGAAATACAAAATGCATGATTAGACTTATCTTTATGGCCTTCTCAATCGCGATATTCGGCAAGGGTCCGGTGAGCGAGGTGGAGGTGGAAAAGAAGGAGCTGAAAGAAACGAACATTATTGATTCAGATCTTCTTGCTATTGACTTCTGTGGCGAAGCCGTTCCTTTATCAGAGCTTCGAATCGCCGAGCGATATCAAAACATGATCAGAAATTACGACAATCCCACTTTTCGTAAGCTGATGACCACAACGAAAAAGAGGATGCGGATCATCGAACCCATTCTCAAGAAGTACGGAGTACCAGCCGATTTTAAGTATATTCCTTTGATAGAGAGCGCTATGAAAGATGAGGTCACTTCTCATCGCGGCGCAGCCGGATACTGGCAACTGATGCCTTCTACGGCAAAGTCTCTCGGGCTGGTTGTAAACGAAACCAGGGACGACCGCAAACATTTGGTCAAATCGACCCACGCGGCAGGCAAATACCTCCGCGACCTGTACAAACAACTGGGTTCCTGGACATTGGTAGCTGCTGCTTACAACGCAGGCCCGACGCACATCCAAAACCGGATGGATTCGCAGAATAAAGATGATTATTTCAAACTCCGCCTCAATTCGGAGACTGCGCGGTACCTCTATAAAATCCTCGCTGTAAAAGAATGGTTCTCCAACCCCGAAAGAAGCCGCGAATGGGGCAGCGGTGATGTGGTCGACCGACTTTCTGCCTTCAAGATCGAGCAGAAAAAAGCGGCAGCATTGGCAAAGGCCGAAACTGAGCCCAAGGCAGGGTCATAACCTCCGTTATTTTATTTGAAAGTTCATAAGAAGAAAAGGATACATTATCCTTTTCTTTGTGTTAGTATAGCAAGGGCACAAAGCTGCCCTGCTTATTTTTCATACCTCTTTAATACTCACTTTTGACATGACAAAAGCGGAAATGATCACTGACAAGGGCACAATGCTCATCGAATTCTACGATGAAGATGCTCCTAACACGGTGAAAAACTTTGTTGATCTCTCTAAAAAAGGCTTTTATGACGGTGTTATTTTTCACCGTGTAATTCCTGACTTCGTGATCCAGGGCGGCGACCCTACCGGTACCGGCCGTGGAGGTCCTGGCTACAAAATCGATTGCGAACTCACCGGCGGCAACCAGTACCACGACCGTGGCGTGCTTTCCATGGCACACGCTGGCCGCAACACCGGCGGTTCACAATTCTTCATCTGCCACAGTCGCAATAACACTGCGCACCTCGACAGGAACCACACCTGCTTCGGTCGCGTGGTAGAAGGCATTGAAACGGTTGACCTGATCCGTCAGGGTGACAAGATCCAGAAAATCACGATCATCGAAGAGGCGTAAGCACTCGATGATTACTAACAAAAAGGGGGCGGAATTGACTTCCGGCCCCTTTTTATGCTACATGACGGCTATCTCACCAAAAATGGCCGTACAGGTAAGAAATAATCGCAATGACCACGATAGCACCGGTAACGAAGCCGCGATGCGGCATAAACATCGATGCATCGATAGCGAGCCCTTTTTTCTCGTCAGGCAGTAGCAGACCGAGAATAACCATTACCACTACACATATCAGGAATACAAGACCCATCCGGTCGAGGAACGGAACTTGCGTCCAGTCGGCAAACGGGAAATAGTTGTTGTGCATCGCGAGTGCGATCAGGAACCCGCCCACGATCGCGAACAATGCGCCCGCGGAATTGGTACGTTTCCAGAAGAAGCCCATAATGAACGATGCGAAAATCCCCGGCGACAGCAGACCTGTCATCTCCTGGATAAATTGGAAACCACCTTTTTTATCGATGCCCATATATGGCGACACGACGATCGCGAGGATCATCGAGATCACTACCACCGCACGACCAATGCGTACGAGGGTCTTCTCGTCGGCGTTTTTACCAATGTAGTTTTTGAAAATATCCAGGGTAAAAATCGTCGAAATGCTATTCGCTTTACCGGCCAGGGACGCCACTACGGCAGCTGTCAATGCGGCGAACGACAGACCTTTCAAACCGGTTGGAAGCAAGTTCAAGAGCACCGGATAAGCCTTGTCTGCATTAATCACGCCATCTTCACCGAGCATTTCCGCCTGGAACATGCCCTTGCTGTACAATGCATAAGCTGCAATACCGGGCAATACCACGATCACCGGCATCAACAATTTCAGGAAAGCAGCGAAAAGGATACCGTTACGGGCTGTTTTCAAATCTGCTCCCAGGGCGCGCTGGGTAATGTATTGGTTACAACCCCAGTAGTTCAGGTTCACGATCCACATCCCACCGAGCAATACTGCCAGGCCAGGCAGCTGCATATAGAATGGGCTGGATTTAGGAAAAATCATGTGAAAGTGATCGTCGTGATTTTCACGCATTACTTTGAAACCCTGCGCGATACCTTCCACACCTGCATTGTCAGACACCAGGTTAATCGCGAGATAGGTCGTAGCCAGACCACCGATCACAAGGAAGAAAACCTGAATTACGTCTGTAAAACCGATCACCTTCATCCCGCCGATTGTAATTATAATGGCGAAAACCGCGAGGGCGATCATACAAAACTGGAAATCAAGCCCCGAAATCCCTGAAACGGCCAACGCTCCCAAATACAGGATCGACGTGAGATTCACAAGGATGTATAATGCCAGCCAAAACACCGCCATAATCAAGCTCACCGATTGGTTATATCGCTGGCTAAGGAACTGGGGCATGGTGTAAATCTTGTTTTTGAGATAGATAGGCATAAAAAAGACGGCCACTATAATCAGTGTTGCCGCCGCCATCCATTCATAAGTCGAAATTCCAAGACCCATCGAAAAGCCGTTTCCTGACATCCCGATAAACTGCTCAGCCGAAATATTCGAAGCGATCAACGACGCGCCGATCGCCCACCAGGTGAGGGAGCCTTCTGCCAGAAAGAAGTCCTTTGTTGATTCAACCTTTGATTTTTTCCGCTGATAAATCCAATAACCGTAACCGGAGACTACAATGAAGTAAAAGAAGAAAACGACATAATCCAGTGTTTGTAATTGTTGCATTTCAAATAATAAAATAGATGAATGAATGAGATTGATCAGTTTAGATTGAAACGTACATTATTTTCAAAAAAAAGTGCAAAATCCGAACGGGCGTGCCAATATTCCATCCCGTTTTAAAAAGGAGCGCATAAATATAGCCTGTAAGCACCTATTCGTAATGCTTTACTCTGATATTTTCTTTGAATCTTTAAAATGGTGTGGACTCATCAGCCCGTATGCTTCTTCAAAAGGGGCTCCGTTTTGCATTTTTGTGATAAAACACTGCAAACCAGCTTCTCTGCGCAGCAACAGCCAGTAGGAAACTTCCATTCCGGCGGTCATGTAGGCACTCATGACGTGCTTTTGTCCTCCTCCAAAAAACTCCCGCATGGTGGAAATGTCTTTAAGTAAAAGCAGGTCGCGACCATTGCGCGTATAGTAACGCCACTCGTACCTATACGCGCGGTAACGATCACGCGGCTCAGTTTCGCTCACAAAGCGTCGGTCGAGCATCAATGCCAGGCCTTCGTTGAACCATTGGGGAATGTCGTTCGTCGTACGCCACCAGCCGATGCGTTTCAGCAATTCGATATGGCTCATTTCGTGGGCAATCACGTCGGTATTCATGCCCTGAGCACTCAGGATCACATAGGAACTGCCCCACGGTGTGCCGATGCTGCACCCGGCGCCTTCGGTGCTGCTGCAATATTTCTGGTATTGCTGCGGGGTTTGGCAAATGATGATTTTCGGACTGGACTTTCTGCCTTGATAAAAGGAATCAATGCGAGCTTCGGCGAGCGCGATAGTGCTTTTGAGAGTTTTGTGTTTTTTCGGATTGATATCCGGGCTGAAATAAACCTTTTTATCTGTTGACTTGAAGTTGGAAAATGCGATGAGCTCGCAGTGGAAGATTTGCGGATAGAGGAAAAAGAGGCTACCCAACAGGATGATGAATCCGGTCAGAAGGAATCTGATGAGTTTCCGGAGTGGGTTCAAGGGGTATGTTTTTTTGCCACGAAGAACACGAACCTACACGAAGGACAATTCGTGCCTTTTTCGTGCCTTCGTGGCAATTTAATTCTTAATGCTTAAAGTGACGAACCCCGGTAGTTACCATCGCAAGCCCATTCGCATTGCAATAATCCACCGAATCCTTGTCACGAATAGAACCGCCCGGCTGAACCACCGCAGTAATACCTGCATGATGCGCGATCTCCACGCAGTCTGCAAATGGGAAGAATGCGTCCGAAGCCATCACCGCCCCGTTCAGATCAAAGCCAAATGCCTTGGCCTTCTCGATCGCCTGGCGCAATGCGTCCACACGTGAAGTTTGGCCGGTACCGCTAGCGAGCAATTGGTTTTCTTTTGCCAGAACGATGGTATTCGACTTGGTGTGCTTGCAAACTTTCAATGCAAATTCAAGGGCAGTAACCTCGCTGGCAGTAGGCGCCTTCTCGGTAACCGTCGTAAACTGCGCCGCAACTTCGGTTGCAAGGTCTTTATCTTGTACCAACACCCCATTCAAAATAGTTTTGAACATAATTTGTGGCAATACCACATTATTACGCTTCAACAAAATGCGGTTCTTTTTCGATTTCAAAAGCGTTAATGCCTCTTCATCGTAAGCCGGGGCGATCAGGATTTCCATAAACAGCTTGTTCAGCTCCTCAGCAGTCGCCAGATCAACTTTTGTATTGGTAATAACCACACCACCAAATGCAGAAACCGGATCGCAGGCCAGCGCGTTGTCATAAGCTTCTTTCGCAGTTGGCGCGGTGGCGATACCACAGGCATTGGTATGCTTAATGATCGCGAATGTCGGCTGAGCGTCAGCGAACTCGTCGATCAGGCTTACGCACGCATCCACGTCCACGAGGTTGTTGTATGAAAGTTCTTTTCCGTGCAGTTTGTCGAAAATGCCTTCCAGGTCGCCATAGTACTTAGCGCTCTGGTGCGGGTTTTCGCCGTAACGGAGTGTTTGCGAAGTAAGTTTAGTGAAATCGAAGAGTTCCTTATCCATTGTTTCTTTTCCGGATGTGAAGAAGCTGTTGATCGCGCCATCGTAATGCGACGAAACTCCAAATGCCAGACCTGCATAGTAACGCCGGTCTTCGATATCGGTAGCGCCTGCTTTTGCATTCAAAAGCTCCACTACCTCCGCGTACTGACTGCGGGATGATACGATGAGTGTATCTTTAAAATTTTTCGCCGTTGCGCGGATCAGGGAGATACCGCCTATGTCAATCTTCTCGATAATGTCCTCCTCGCTCGCGCCGGATGCCACCGTTTCCTCGAAAGGATAGAGGTCCACCACCACCATGTCGATGGCAGGGATGTTGTATTGCGCTGCCTGTGCTACATCGCCTGCGTCGTCGCGGCGGTATAAAATACCACCCATAATAGCAGGGTGAAGCGTTTTAACACGCCCGCCGAAAATCGAGGGATAACCGGTCAGCTCTTCGGCAGCCGTCACGGGAATGTTGAGATTTTCAATGAAAGTCTGAGTTCCCCCGGTGGAGTACAGCTTTACGCCGTTATTATGCAGGAGGCGGACCAAAGGCTCAAGTCCGTCTTTGTAATAAACAGAAATAAGCGCGGATTGGATTTTTTTAGACATTGTGCAACGTTTGCTCTAAGATTACAAATTCGGGATTTTGCTTACATTCGGCATTTCGGCTCGTCCCATGTTGAAAAATAAACCGCAAAGATAGCCGAAAAATCATCGAAACCGGCAGCGGAACAGACGAAAATCAAAACGTTATCATTCTGAAACCAAGTTTAAAAAGCCAACACTATGAACCTCGACCTGACCGGAAAAACAGCACTGGTATGCGGGAGCACACAGGGCATCGGGCTCGCAGCCGCCGTTGAAATTGCATTACTGGGCGCAAATGTGACCCTCGTGGCCCGGAACGAAGAAAAACTGCGCGAAGCCGTCGAAGACCTGGACACCTCGCTCGGCCAGCTCCACCGGTATGTGGTAGCCGATTTCGCTGACCATGAGGCCGTGAAATCCGCCATCGAAAACTACCTCCGCCTCTGCCCGGATGTCCATATTCTCGTGAACAACACCGGTGGCCCCTCAGGCGGTCCAATCATTGAAGCGGAAGCCGACCAATTCCTGAAAACTTTTCAAATGCACGTGATCAACAACCAGTTTCTGGCACAATCGGTGGTGCCGTCGATGAAAAAGGAAGGTTTTGGCCGCATAGTCAACATCATCAGCACCTCGGTAAAGCAGCCAATCATCGGTCTCGGGGTCTCCAACACCATCCGAGGTGCCGTCGCGAGCTGGGCCAAAACGTTATCGCTCGAACTCGGGCAATATGGCATTACCGTCAACAATGTATTACCCGGCTACACTGAAACAGCACGGCTCGACTCGGTGCTGGAAATGCGAAGCAAAAATCAAGGCAAAACCAGAGAGCAAGTCGCCGAAGAACTGAAAGCCGGCATTCCGATCCGGCGGTTTAGTGAGGCTAAAGAAGTTGCCGCGGCTGTGGCGTTTCTGGCCAGTCCGGCAGCGGCGAGCATTAGCGGGGTGAGTCTGGCGGTGGATGGGGGAAGGACGGAAAGTTTGTAACTATCCAAGATGATTTAGTATTTAAGTATACTTTAATATATTTGAATGCTAAATCTCCCCTTATGACTCGACCTCTTCTCTTAATCTTAACTGTATTGCTGTCAATCAATGCTTTATGCCAGACAGATTCCGTATTTCTGCATGAAAATCCTGAACCTGTTTTAGGCAAAGTCTTAATTAACCATAAAAGCGGGAAAGCAAGTGTAAAAGGTGCCGGTCACACGACTGCTACATTTCTTTTCAATGAGATCCGCAGAATCGGGCTGGGCAATGGCGGAACCTATATAAGTGAGAACCTGAAATCCCAGGTGCAGCTGCTGCTATTGCTTGTTGAAGGAAAGTTCAGCCTGCTTTTTAACGAGAAGGAGCGGTTGTACTATGTGCGCACAAATGATTCGCTGCTTGTCATTTCACAGGCACATTTCAAGCGGGCATTACCGCTAATTTTTGGGAAGGAGCTAACCGACGGATATTACATCAAATCCAACACTGCGCCCAACTACACCGCTAAATATCTTAAAAAGTTGACTTCCTACGCGAACATGCTAAGCCATTCATCGGAAGTCATCCATGAACAAACCATCAATCAATTTAAGGTACGGGTGAGCTTAGGGCTCCTTGCCGGATTTGGCTACAACAGGACGGCATTTGATGTGAGGGCAGGCGACATCGGCGGCAGAGTAGTTTACAAAAAGTCTCCCTATATGTCTGGAACTTCAATGCCTCTCGGGCTGAGCCTGGATATTGCGCTGGCCAAAAGGATGAGCATTCGGTTCGACGGGTATCGGAACAATCTTTCGATCCAAAATCTGAATATCAACGACTTTGGAGATGCTCGAATCGCTTTTCCAAATTATCTGCTGCACCCCGAACTCTACGACCCCAGCCTGCAACTGACTGAGTTATCTTACAAAACCTGGCAGATTGATATTGCCGGAAGCTATACAATTATCCGCCCCGACAGAAGCAAATTAACACCATACTTGTTCGCAGGCCCAAGCATTGTCAGGCTGAAAAGTGCGGAAATGGGGCTTTCCACACGTTACCGCGAGACAGAAGATGCGCCGTATAACAGGATAACAGGTTATGTTTTACTCGACCGGCCTGTTCATATGATTGGATTCAACGCCGGCCTGGGTGCACAATACCATACGGGCAAACGATGGACATTCCGATTGGCGGTCAAATTCGTCGGCGGTATTTACACGAAGATTTCTCATACCAGAATGTCTCCAAAAGTCAAAAATGAGACTACCAAACCCGACAACACCTGGAACTTCGGGGGTAACGTTTTCTCGAATGTATATGATCAATACACCCGAAACCTCAGCGTCAACGGAGGCGCTTATTTCCGGTTATAGATATTATTTTTTCTCCTTAATCACCATCAACCTGTCATCGTTACGCGCGGCTACAACCGCCGTACCAGTTTTCAGTTGAATGCGCTTTGACCGCTTCACTTGCCCACGAACTTGCAGGCCATTAAGCGGCTCGGGGGCAAAGTTGCAGTTCCCTTTGTTGATAAGCACCGTGCCGTAGTCTGCATCGTAACGGCCCATTTGAATATTGCAGTCGTAAAAATTACCCATCAGCAGTACGTCCGGCAGTTTGTCGCCGTTGGCGTCGATGATCTGTGCATCGTAGAATGGCCCCCATTGCGCACGCCCGGGCAATGCGCTCATCGTGAAATTTCCTTTACCGTCGTTTACGAGAATCGCATTATGAAAATAATCGGCCGCGAGAATTTGGGATTTCTCAAGTTTATCAGCTCCGACAATATCAGCGAGACTGGCTTTTGCAAACTCGGTAGCATAAATGTACTTTTTCCGGATTACAGGCATTTGCTTCTCCATTTCCATTTTCGTGGGAAAAAGCGCCTCCTTACCATTCAGAAACGTGGTCAATAAAGGTTCCTTACGACCGTTGCCATCAAAATCATTGATGTACATTTTCACTGGTTCCTGTGCCGAGGCTTTCAAACGACTGTTAAGGCCCAGGTTACCCGCCAGAATATCCAGGTCGCCATCGCCGTCAAAGTCATAAGGCATCGCGAAATTCCACCAGCCTTTACGGTCGGTGAGCACTTTCTTCTCAAATGCATTACCGCTTCTTTCAAAAACACAAATGCAGTCCCATTCCAGTGCTAACACAATGTCCTGCTTACCATCTTTATTCATATCCGCGAGTCGCGCGCTGCGTACATAGCCGATTGTCGCCAATTCGGGTGCATACCGGGCAGTGACGTCAGAAAACTTACCGGTACCATCGTTTTGAAGCAGGTAGGAACGTGGTTTTTCTCCGTAATTAAGCGGGACAGCCCTCCCACCGATGAAAAGATCGACGCGACCGTCGCCCGTAAAATCAAAGGGGACAATGCAAGAGGCGGTCACGAAAATGTTGGTAAACGCATCCTCTTTCGGCGTGAGGTTCCCTTTACCATCGTTCAGGTAAATGCGCGGCCTCTGGTAGGGTGAGTTGTTGCTGAACTCGTTCCCCCCTGTTGCCACCACAAGGTCGGGGTGCCCGTCTTTATTCACATCGGCCCACTCTGCATCCACCTCCTCATAAGTGCTATCGCTGATGAATGCAGGCTGCTGCAATTCCGTGAACCTCCCGGCAACATTCTGGACAAACAAATGGCTCCGCAGCATTTTCGACGAGCCGACATAAATATCTTCGAGGCCGTCGTGATTAATATCTGCAATTGCTATCGCCGGGCCTTCGGCCGTTACTTCGAACGGGATCAGTGAATTCCGGTCAAACTCAATGAAATTATTCTCTTCGTGCCGGAAATCCAGTCCTAGCTTACCTGAAATGTCTTCAAATGCAAAAGCCTTGCTTTCCTTGCTCTGCCTGAATGCGGTGTAGTCAAAAACAGGCAATCCTTGTCTATAAGTAATGGATAACGAATCGGTCAAATCCTCTGTCTTAAGAACCTGATAACGATTATCCGGCCAGATCACTACCATGGAATCAATCTCCGCCTTCTCACCGAGCCCTATGTTCAAGGGCACTTCCATGCTCGACTGAAACCCGCGCACCGGAAATTTCTCGTAGCTCAGCACATTATCCTTTTTAAACACAAGACATTTCGCCCCGATCGCATTCAGATTTCCTTCTTTGCCTTTAAGATACAGGCGCAGAAAGTCGTGCTTCAACTTCTTGCTGTTCAGATTTTCGTAAACAAAAGCCTTCTCATTGATATTGTTCGTCACAATATCCAGATCGCCATCGTTGTCCAGGTCTGCATAAACAGCTCCGTTGGAATACGATATTTTATCATTTTTGATATTTGGGGCCAAATCGTCAAACGAAAGCGCTCCTTTGTTACGAAAGAACTTATTGGGCAGCTTGATTTCCGGCAACTTGTCGACCAGGCTGGGGTCGTTTTCATCGAAATTTTTGTTGCGGATCTTTTCCTGTACCACGTCGTCGGATACGAACTTGATGTAGTCTGTGTCGTTCATCCGCTTCGGAATGCCATTCGAAATGAATAGATCCTTCAAGCCATCATTGTCAAAATCCGCGAACAGCGCCGCCCATGACCAGTCCGTCGCATGCATGCCTGCGAAGGCACCAATTTCACTGAAAGTGCCGTTTCCGTTATTGAATTGCAGATTATTCCGCGCAAACTGGTAATTATAACCCTGCCGGATCTTATATTTGAAAATGCTGTAACTATCCTCTCCTTCTGATTTTTTCAGGATTTCGTAGTCTGAAGGGAGCATATCCAACGACACGATTTCCGGCAACGCATCATTATTCAGATCGCCAATATCGACGCCCATCGAAAACTGACTCGTGTGCATCAAAGCTGAATCCGTTTGATCGCTGAAACGACCATTTTTCTGATTGATATACAAATAGTCATTCTCGTGGAAATCGTTGCCAATGTACATATCCGGATAGCCATCAAAATTGATGTCGCCTACCCCGAGACCCAACCCATAGCCCAAAGCTGAGCTGTGAATGCCCGCCTCCTTCGTGATTTCTACGAACTTGCCGTTCTCGTTGCGGAACAATTTATCGCCCGCGAGCGGATGTACAGTGTCTTTGAATAGATCGCGCCGCCCGAACGTGCCGTTCTGATGGACCGAATGGTTGAGTTGGAACATATCCAGGTCGCCGTCCAGATCATAGTCGAAAAACAATGCCTGTGTGCCGAAAACAACCAGATCGAGGCCGTATTCCTTGGATCTTTCCTCGTAAACAGGAATGCCTTCCGGCGTGATTCTCTGGCATTCAAATAGCAGGTTATGGCCTTTCATATTCTCAAAATCGCCAACCTGACTAATGTAAATGTCCAGCAAACCGTCCTGGTTAATGTCCACCACGGAAACCCCGTTGGACCATCCCTTATCCGCCGAAAAATGGGCTTTTGCCGTTACATCCTCGAATTTCAAGCCCGAGCGGTTCAGGTAAATGCGGTTAGGCTCTTGATTGCCGGTAAAGCACAGGTCTATCAAGCCGTCGTTGTTCAGGTCACCGGCACCGACACCCCCTCCATTATAGAAGTACATATAATAGAAGATATTGAAATCCTTCGTCGGTTTGAGGGTGTTGGAAAAATCGATCCCCGTGCGCTCGGCAGTATGCAGCTCAAAATCATAATCAACCGGTTCCTCTTTTCCACCGCAGGCGAATGCTAGCGCCGCTAAAAAGACCATCCGGCACTTTTTCAATATCGAATCAAATGAATGAGGATTCAGCAAAACGAATTACAGTTTGTTGATTTTAAATAAAACCGGCGCGGCATTGTTGACAAGATTAATGAGGTAAGGCTGCCCCGCGATTCGGATCGGGCTGATTTGCTTCACTTCGCCATCCAGTGCGTAACCGCTCTGAACGGCCTGTAAAACCTCGAATTGCATATTGCCCTTGTTGATCAGCACATTGCCCCGGCATGCATCGAGACTTCCGAGCTGCGGAATAAAATGCGTGAAATTGCCCCCCACAATGAGGTCAGGCTTACCATCATGGTTTACATCTTCGCTTTGAATCGCATTCAGGCACGAAAACTGCGCCATATAAGGCAATGCAACGAGCTTAAACTGCCCCTTGCCATTATTCATTGCGACGGCAGATTGCAGGTAAGTCACCGATTTTTCCACCGCTGATTTCAGCAGATCTGCCGGGAAAAGTTCTTGCACAGTGAGCACTGCGTACTCCGAATGTTTAATGCTCTTCTTTTTCAGAAACGGAAACTGGGTAGTCATTTCACGTTTCAGTAACACAGGCAGGTCTTTGGAATCGACCGTTTTGGAAATGACTTTCTCGATCGTACCATTTTTGTTAAAGTCGTTAATCCAGATTTTCAGGGGCGCATCCGCGTTCGCTTTGAGTGAAAAGTTCTCACCTATGTTGCCCAGGACCAGATCCTGGTAACCATCGCCGTTGAAATCACCCGTTTTGAGCGCGCCCCAGAAGCCCGAATAACCTTCAAGGCCAGTGGCAATCTTCTTAAATGCACCGTTTGAAAACTTGAATGCCGCAGGCGCCATCCAGTCGCCTACTACCACCAGTTCCTTCTGTCCGTCTCCATCGACATCGACCCATGCTGCGTCGCGCACCATTCCCACTTTGGCCAGTTCAGGCGCGATCGCTTTTGCTACTTCTTTAAAAACACCATTCCCATCGTTCTGATAAATGTAGCTCCGGGGACTGGAACCATATTCACGCGGCACGCTCCGACTGCCGACAAACAAATCGATATCACCGTCGTGGTCGTAGTCTTCGGCGACGATTACCGCCGTGTTCATCGCATTAGGCGGTAATGCGCGGTTATTAAGCGTGAAATTACCTTTTCCGTCGTTCAGGTACAGGCGTGTGGGTAGGTCGGGGCTTGACACAAGGCTTTCATTGCCTCCGCTTCCGACCACGAGATCACGGTCGCCATCGCCATCCGCATCGAAAAACAACGCGGCAGTGTCCTCAAATCCGGCCAGGTCGCTGAATACCTTTTGCGGTGATTTTATAAACTGCCCCCCTTTTTGGAAATACAATTGCCCACCCTGGCCTTTACCACCGCACACATAAATATCATCCAGTCCGTCGCCATTCACATCACCAATTGCCGCCTTCGGGCCCTCCTGCGACAGCATAACGGGGATATTCCGCTCATTATAAAAATCCTCGTAGCGATTTTCCTGGTGAGCTCCCAGCCCCTTCGCGGATACATTCGTCAACATTTGTCCCTGCCGCGCTACGGGGCCACTGTATATAGCCGTAGCGTCAGCAATGGTGAGGGTCAGCAGCGTATCAGATTTTACATTCTTCAGGCTTGTCACTTTGCTGGTCGGCCACAACACACGTACAGAGTCAATTTTTGCGATTTTCCCTAAACCGATGGTTAACGGATATTCCGTACTCGACTGGAATCCTCGCGACGGATTAACTTGCCTGCTGAATACTTGTCCGCCCACATAGACCTCTACTTTGGAACCGATAGCACGGGTATTCATTCGCTCTCCCTTCAAGCTTAGTTTAATGTAATGGTTCTTTTCCGGTCGCGCGTCCGATTTATTTCTATACACAAAGCATGGCTCGTTCACATTATTGACAATCAGATCCAGGTCGCCGTCGTTATCGAGGTCACCGTACGCAGCACCGTTGGAAAACGAAGGCTTTCCGAAACCGAATTCTTTCGCCTTTTCCCTGAATTGGAGGTTTCCTTCATTATGAAAGAAATTGTTTGCAATAGGCGTCGAAGGCATCCGGTCAATGATATTTTGCATATTCTGCTTTTCGCCGGACATCACCATTCTTTGGGTCACTTCATTGGCAAAAAAATCGATAAAGTCCTGATCCAGGATATCGTGATAAATGCCATTGCTCACATAAATATCTGTTTTGGAGTCGTTATCGGCATCAAAAAGCAACGCCCCCCAGCTCCAATCGCTCGCCGCCACACCCGAATAGTTGGCAATCTCGCTGAATGTCCCATCCTGATTGTTGAATTGCAGGCTATTCTGCATATACTGGTTATAAAACCCCTTCTCCTTTTTCAGGTTAAAAAGATAGTGGTTTTCGAAGGAAGTCGTTGTTTTATAGCGGTACTCGTCGCGCGGAAGCATGTCCGTCACAAACAGTTCGGGATAGCCATCGTTATTAATGTCAGCAAGATCTGCACCCATCGATGCGAGGCTCGTATGCTTCATGCGCTTTTCGAGCTCCTCCGAGAATGTGCCGTCCTTTTGGTTGATGTACAAATAGTCTTTTTCGTAAAAGTCGTTGCAGACATAGATATCCGGGTACAGATCACCGTTGATATCCCCAACTGTCACACCAAGCCCAAAGCCGATCAGGCTGCCATAGATACCAGCCTCCTCACTCACATCCAGGAATTTACCTCCGTTATTGCGAAACAGCTTGGCACCACCGCCTTTGAGAAAATCCTTCACCGGCCAATCCTTCGCGCGCAGGTTTCGGTCGTTGGCATAATTAAGCGTATTAACCGGTATAAAGCTGTTATTCAACACGTAACAATCCAGATCGCCATCCAGGTCATAATCCAGGAATGCGGCATGCGTGGAGTAGCCCGCTTCGTCGAGACCGTATTTTTTGGCCGACTCAGTGAAAGTAAGGTCACCGTTATTGATGTAAAGTGAATTGCCCTGTTTGTTCAAAAACTTCTGATACCCTGCATTACACACATAAATATCGAGCAGGTTATCCCCATTCACATCGGCCATCACCACTCCCGTGCTCCATTTGTCTGGTTCGGCTACACCCGCTTTGGCGGTGATATCCTCAAATTTCCAGTTGCCTTTGTTCAGGTAAAGTTTGTTTTCACCCATGTTGGCCGTAAAGTATATGTCGGGCAATCCGTCATTATTAATATCGCCAATCGACACGCCGCCCCCATTGTAGAAGTTTCGGTAGTTGAATATATTGATATCTTCCCGGTCTTCGACTTTGTTTACGAAATCAATGCCGGTTTCGGTGGCGTCCATTTGCTGGAACAGGCCATCGGGCTGCTCGTCGGGATTATTGCAGGAAGTACATATCAGAAGAAAAAACACAATCGCCTGATGCAACTTGAAAAATCTTGTAGTCATTAGTTTGAATGCGTAGAACCAAATACTTCTTTTTCGCTAACGTCGCCAAAGCTTACAGCGGGTCTTTTACAAATTACGATCCCTTCCAACGGCAGCAGCTTATCGGGCGCTTGGAAGTCGCTGTATGGACCAGCTTCACCTTTTATCTCAAAAATCATTTTTTCCCTGTCTAATGTAACAAGCGAAATGGTACCGTTTGTCATCATATAGCCTTCGCCAATCAGCTTTTGTCTGTCGGTAAGCTTCCCGAATTTCAGGCTGGCAGCTCCCTGTCCTTCTGCTTTTATGGTAGCTTCCACCGGTTGTTTGGCGTACCACTCATTTTTGACGATACTGATCATCGTCCGGCCGTCAAACTGGTCGGTTAGCGTAAGGCTGAGCACATTGCTGGAAGCCAGCATCTGGCACGTAAAGACGCTTTGGCCGGGGTAAAACGGCTTTCCCCCGATCGTCAGCAGGGCCTTCGCCTGATTGTCATTCAAAGAGCCAAAATATTCTTCTGCTTGATCTGCTGCAGCATTCTTGCATCCCGCACCGATTGCCGCCAGCAGGCATATCAGCGCCATTCTCTTTACAATTCTCATTTACACATCAAAAAACAAAAATGCTCGAACTAATCGAGCATTTTTGACAATACTAAACTATGAATTTATCAATATCCCGGGTTCTGAACAAGATTGGGGTTGGACACCAATGCTGATGTCGGGATTGGATAGAGTACCGTGTAGGCATCCGATTTAGTCACACCTGGTCCGGTCAGGAATTTACCGAACCGAATCTCGATGGTACGTTTGTTCCCTTCCCAATAGAGCTCCCTTCCTATCTCCGCGAACAGATTTTCGGCATTAAGCGAAGCCAAAGTAGATGCCCCCCTAGTGGTTCGCAAAGTATTAATCTGCGTCAATGCAGCGGCGGCATTTCCACCACGCAGCAATGCTTCCGCTTTCATCAGGTAGGCTTCCGCGTATCGCATTAGGATATACTTTCCTGAGTTAGCCGGGTGATACTTGATAACCCGTATTCCTTTATCGGTTGCAGCGCCGACAAGTGGCACATCCTTGGTGAAAGCCAATGGACGTTTGGTCCGTGTATCTATGATTTGCTCGCCCTTATCATTGTATTGCTGACCCAGCAGAAACCCTAAGCCGATACCGGAATATTGAGATCCGTTCTTTTTGGCCGGCGCACCGATACGCGTATCTTTCGCCTCAAAAGTATCGTAGAACTCTGCCAGCGTAGTGAAGCCGTTCCAGCCGGACGGGTTCTGGTCATAGTGCAATGTCATAAACCAGCGGTTCTGCGCTGTTCCTTCCATTACCACCAGGATAGGCTCGGTTTTCGCCGCAGATGAGAACGCATTGAAATAGTCTTTCTCCAAAGAATAACCATCCGCAGTAATTGCATCTACATAAGCAACAACCTTGTCCATATCGGCCTTATCAAAGGTATACGGTCCTTCCGGCGTAGTCGACTTGTAAACGGCCTTATTCAGGTACAACTTTGCAAGGAGCCAGTTGGCAGCTGCTTTGGAAGCCGTTCCATTGGTCACCGACGGTCCTGTTTTGGGTAAATTGGGAAGTGCTTCTTCCAGATCTTTTACAATGAAATCAAATGCTTCTGACCGTTTCATAACCGATGGCAGATCATTGACACCCTGAGTAACCTCTCTGAATGGCACGACACCCCAATAATCCATCACCTGGAACATATTGAATGCGCGAAGAAATTGAGCTTGCGCTTTCTGCTGAGGATTCGGATCGGAAGCTATTATTTCGTTAGCGCGATACGCACGTTGATTCAAGGCATTCCACGCGCTCAGAACGTAGGAGTGCGAAGCATTCCAAGTGTGCGTATCCAGCGTTCTCCATACCCCATTATCGCCCCAGTCAGTTCCTCTTGTAGGTGGAATCATTTCTCCCGTTACATGCTCGCCAAGCGCGTAAATCCCGGCCTGATCGGAATACGTTGACAAATCCTTATAGGCCGACGCCAATGCTTCTGGAACGTCCTTGATCTTTACAAATCCTTCGTTCCCTACAGGCGTCACAATCGAGTCAACCTCATCGGTAACGAGGTCAGTACAGCCCGCAGATAGCGCAAGCAAACCGACAATATATAATTTATGAATGCTATATTTTTTCATTTCTGTAACCAATTAAAAAGATATGTTCGCACCAATTGTCCACGTCCTTGCCCTCGGGTATGCCGTGTAGTCTATACCGAATGATGGGATACCCTCTCTTTCTTTGTTGGTGTTAACTTCTGGATCCTGACCGCTGTAATTGGTGAATGTCAACAAGTTCTGTCCCGTGATGAAAACCCGTGCATTTGAAAAAATCTTGCTCTTAACCGGCACGCGGTAACCCAGCGTCAAATTTTGCAAACGTACAAAATCTCCCTTTTCGAGAAAACGTGACGAAACTTCCGGTGAGTACAATGAAGATTCTCCATTTCCGATCACATCTTTTGTTACGTTACGGCCATTTTCAAATGAACCGATTGTAAAGAAGGCGTTGCGAGTGTTGGAATAAATGTAATTGCCAAATACTCCGTTAAAAAACAGGCTAAGGTCAAAGTTGCCATACCTTAAATTGTTGGTCAAACCAGCCGTAACTTTTGGAAGCGGGCTTTTGCCGACAAACATCTGCACGTCGTCCCCAATTGCATACTTAGGCTTGCCGTTTTCGTCAAACCCCTGGAAATCCCGAACGTAATACGCAAACAATGGCTGACCAGCTTCCAATTGCTGCGCAAATGCACCTGAAAGACCTTGACCGTTAATTTCCCCTGTCTGATAGCTGCCTTGCAAATCTTTAATAAGGTTTTTATTGTAGGAAATATTAAAAAGTGCTTCCCAAGAGAATTTCTTGCCGTCGATAATAGCTGCATTAAGTCCCAACTCGATACCCTTATTTTGAATGTCCGTATCAAGGTTACGATAAACAAACGGATTGGGAGCGGGTTGAGCCGCGATCACTTTGAAAAGCAGATCACGCGTGCTCTTGTTGTACAAATCGATACTACCGCCAAGGCGTCCTTTGAAAAACGAGAAGTCAATACCGATGTTAGACGCTACTGTAGACTCCCATTTCAGGTCGGGATTGTTGAACGCCACCGCTCCGGAGCCTCCGCCAGAAATGTTGGTGCCTGTATCATTAATAGTGTAGTCGCTGTAACGATCACGGCGATCATACACGTTGTGCGGAATAGCTTGGTTACCAGTCAGACCGTAGCCAATACGTAGGGACAAGTCCGTAAACACATCCTTAGGAATGAAGTTTTCTTCTACCAGCTTCCATTTAAATGCACCCGACGGGAAGTATCCGTATTTGTTATTGCCTCCGAACTTGGAAGAACCATCCACACGCAATGTACCGGTAAACAAGTACTTGGAATTTGTTCCAAACCCGAGATTTACTCGACCAAAATAAGATTGCAGTTCATCTTTCACGAAGCTCGAATTTTGAATCACCGAACCCACGGTTGCCACAGCGGTCTCATCCTTTGGCGTTACCGTTCCGGCTATTGCCAAGTTGTTGATCATCAAGTCGAGGTCATTGGTACGGAAACGTGTTGCCGTTACATTTTTAGTACCAATTTCAAAGCTTTGGTAAGAGTATCCAAGCAATGCATTCAGTGTTACATTGCCAAACTCTTTGTCATATGTAAAATAGTTTTCCCAAAGCTGGTTATTCGTTTCTACGTCGCGGACATACACACGTCCCAGGTCCCGGATACCAGTCACATACAAATCTTTGGAATAGGCCTGTTTCCGGGAAGCCATAGATTTATCAAAGCCCAGTACGGTTTTAAACTTCAATCCTTTAAAGATTTCCAATTCCGCATTGATATTACCCAGCGCGCGGAGCGTGTTGTTCCGGTCCTTTGAAAGATTCACAAACGCCGCAGGGTTGGGCTCTGAGTTGGTTACCTGATTGTAGGTGCCATCGGCATTGAACACGGCGCGGGTTGGGTTCGCTTTCAGAATACTACCCATCAAGTCACCTTCAAAGCCAATGTTCTCCGAAATAGGTACACCCGCATCGATCGTGTTAGCGAAGTTCAGATTGCTCCCGATGGTTAGTCTGTCATTAATAAATTTCTTCTGGCCACTGAACCCGATACTATAACGCTTCATATTCGATGTCTGAACAATACCATCCTGATTCAGATAACCCAGCGAAAAACGGTAATTGCCCGAAGCGTCGCCGCCACCGTAAGAAAGGTTATGCTGGTGCGTAAGCGCAGTTCTAAAAAGCACGTCCTGCCAGTCAGTATTAGCTCCCTGATCCTGGCCGCCCGCTGCACGGTACTCGGCGGCATTGAGCAGGTCGTATTTCTTGGTAATATTACTGATCCCCAGTGAATATCCGTAGTCCAGTGACCCTTTGCCACGTCCCTTTTTGGTCGTGATCAATACCACACCGTTCGCACCCCTGGAACCGTAAATCGCGGTTGCTGACGCATCCTTCAAGATGTCCATGCTGGCAATATCGTCCGGGTTAAGGAAGTTCAACGGGTTTTTCGCAGGCTGACGGCCAACCCCCTGATTGTCGCCGCCGCTGGAAGTATTGTCGCCACTCAAAGGCACGCCATCGACCACAAACAACGGGTTGTTACCTCCCAAAACCGACGATGTACCCCTGATACGAACGTTGATTCCACCACCCGGCTCTCCGCTCGACTGGGTGATTTGTACCCCTGCCACACGCCCCTGCATCAGTTGCTCAGGCGAGGATACGATACCTTTCTGAAAGTCTTTCGAACCCAATGCCGAAACCGCACCGGTCGCATCTTTCTTCTTCACAGTTCCGTACCCAACCACCACAACTTCCTCCAACGCTTTCACGTCTTCCGAAAGCACCACGTCCACCACCGATTTGTTGCCTACCTGCACATCCTTCGTTTCGTAGCCAATAGCGCTGAAAGTGAGGGTTGCATTGCCGGGAACGCTGATCTGGTAGTTTCCTTCTACGTCAGTATTGGTACCTTTTGTGGTTCCCTTTACCGTAATTGTCACACCGGGAATACCTCCGGTTTTTGCGTCAGTAACTTTGCCGGACACATTTACGTCCTGTGCCAGCACTTTTCCGCCGATACCCACTATGGCGAACAGCAAGGCAAAAATTCCGACATTGAAATAGAATGGTCTTGTCTTGCCGCGGGGGATACGTCCACCCGGGAGCTCATGCTGACGAAGTACATGAAAGGATAAATTCATCATAGGTTAGATATTAATTAGGTCAGATTGCTAGCCGCTTTGTATTATTTTGACATCACTTCCATTTTTAGCTCGGTAAATCCTCTTAGAAGCCTCAAAAGGTACTTTTACTGAACTTTTGTTTGAAATAATATAAAATAAACATCGCCACTTGTACAAAATAATATAAAATGCTCGGATAATGCAATATAAACCAAGCAGATATCCATCCCGAAAATGATTTAATTTCGAACAATAGTTACATATCTGTTTTAAGTCCAAATTATGTATTTGAGAAGTACAAATACAGGCACATATGCAGCTATTTTTAATTCCGATTTAACCGCTTCACCCCACTTAGCCAACATTTTGCTGGACTTCCTTCACGGTTGTGCGTAACTTTGAGTCCGTTATTTTTCCAGTTAATTGCATTTATGACATCCCCGTCTCCAATATCAGATGCAGATCTGAGTTTGCTTGCACAACGCCTCGAGGGTGACCTCTTCTACGACAATACCATGCGGACGTTATATGCAACCGACGCATCTGCCTATCGTGAAATGCCGCTTGCCGTCGCAATCCCTCAATCGATCGGCGATCTCAAGACCCTCATCTCGTATGCCACGGAAAAGAAAGTTTCGCTGGTTCCCCGTACTGCAGGCACCTCGCTCGCGGGCCAGGTAGTAGGTAACGGTATAATAGTAGACGTTTCGAAAAATTTCAATAAGATCCTTGAAATAAACGCGGAGGAACGCTGGGTACGCGTGCAGCCGGGCGTCGTGCGCGACGAGCTGAACATGGCCCTCAAACCCTATGGACTGTATTTTGGGCCTGAAACCTCCACCGCCAACCGTGCGATGATCGGCGGGATGGTTGGAAACAATTCGTGCGGTTCTAACTCGATCGTATACGGAAGCACGCGCGAGCATTTGCTGGAAGTAAAGGCGATACTGGCTGACGGCAGCGATGCGGAGTTCAAGAAGCTGAGTAGCAGCGAATTGCAGTCACTCCTCAACAATGCCCGCCAGAAAAACGGCAGCGCTTCGCTCCTGGATAAAATATACCTCAAAACGGATGCCATCCTGAACTCGCCGGAAAACCAGGCCGAGATCCGGAAAAACTTCCCTAAGCCTTCGGTAGAGCGCCGTAATACAGGTTATGCCCTCGACATGCTCCTGAACATGGAGCCTTACACGACGGGCACAGGTGCCGACAAGCCATTTAATATGTGCAGTCTGATCGCCGGGTCGGAAGGTACACTGTGTTTTCTTACGGAAATTAAGGTGAACCTGGTGCCGCTGCCACCGAAAACGCAGGGCCTCGTGTGCGTGCATTGCGACACGATCGACGAGGCGTTACGGGCGACCATCCTAACACTCAAATACGGCCCGCAGGCAGTGGAACTGATCGATGAATATGTCCTGGAATGCGCCGCTACCAACGTGGAACAGCGGAAAAATGCATTCTTCGTCAAGAACAAGCCTGACGGAAAGTTTCCCGCGATCCTGGTCGTAGACCTTTCCCGCGAGACAAAGGAGGAAGTGGAACAGCTGGCTGCCGATCTGGAAAAAGAATTCAGAGCAGCAGGTATTGGCTTTCACTATCCGTTACTGTTCGGTGATGATACCAAAAAGATATGGACGCTGCGGAAAGCCGGGCTGGGCTTGCTGGGCAATATCCCCGGCGACGAAAAGGCGGTTGCCGTAATCGAAGACACGGCGATCGACGTCTACGATCAGCCCGAATATATCCGTGAATTCAACGAGATATTGAAAAAACACGGGATGTCGGCGGTGCATTATGCGCACGCAGGCTCGGGAGAACTGCATTTGAGGCCGATTATCAACCTCAAAACCAGTGAAGGACACCGCCAGTTCAGGATGATTGCGGAAGAGATTGCGGATTTGGTGAAGAAATATGATGGCTCGCTTTCCGGCGAACATGGCGACGGCCGCCTACGCGGGGAGTTTATCCCTAAAATGGTCGGCCAGCATAACTACCAGCTTTTCAAGGACATCAAGAAAACCTGGGACCCCAACAACATTTTCAATCCGGGCAAGATCGTCGACACAGCGCCGATGGACACGTTTCTCCGGTACGAGGCCGATCAAAAAACGCCCGCATTCAAAACGAACTTTCGTTTCTACGACCAGGATATCCTGCAACACGCCGAGCAATGTAATGGCTCTGGCGACTGCCGGAAAACGCATTTGAGCGGCGGCACCATGTGTCCGAGCTTCATGGCAACGCGCAACGAAAAGGACACCACCCGCGCCCGTGCGAACATCCTGCGTGAGATGCTCACGCGCTCACCTAAGGAGAACCGTTTCGACAACAAGGAGATCAAGGAAGTCTACGACCTCTGCCTCGCCTGCAAAGGCTGCAAAGGTGAATGTCCTTCGAATGTGGACGTTGCGAAACTGAAAATGGAGTTTTTACAGCAATATCATGACGCCAACGGTATCCCCGTGCGCTCATGGCTCGTTGGCAACTTCTCCAAAATGACCGGCCTCGCCAGCTACGTTCCATGGGCATACAACCTGATTTTCAAGAATGCGCCACTTCGTAAAATCGCGAATACGGTGGTAGGTTTCCACCCCGAACGCACCATGCCGCTGCTGCACAGCACGACATTGAAAAAATGGTATGACCAACGCAAGAAAACCGCCCCGAAATCGGAGCGGAAAGTTTACCTTTTCTGCGACGAGTTTACCAATTATAATGATGTGGAAATTGGCAAAACCGCTATTCTCGCATTGGAAAAGCTCGGTTATGAGGTAACTATCCCAAATCATGGGCCTTCCGGACGGCCGCAGCTATCCAAAGGCTTGCTTAGAGACGCAAAGAAAATCGCCGAAGAGAATATCCGCCTGCTGAAAGACCTTATCTCACACGACACGCCGCTGGTCGGCATCGAACCGTCGGCGATCCTCACATTCCGCGACGAATATCCCGATCTGGTCAGCGATGAACTGGTGGAAGACACGAAAAAGGTCGCTCAGAATGCATTGCAGTTCGACGAGTTCATAGCCCGTGAAATCGAGCTCAAAAACATTACGAAAAATCAATTCACAAAAGAAAAACGGCTCATCAAGCTGCATGGACATTGTCAGCAAAAAGCCATTTCGAGCGTAATACCGACAAAAAAAATGCTTTCGCTGCCCGAAAACTACACCGTACAACTCATTCCATCGGGATGCTGCGGTATGGCCGGCTCATTCGGATATGAAAAAGAGCATTTCGACATTTCCATGCAAATCGGTGAGCTCGTACTCTTCCCGACCGTGCGGCAGCAGCCGGAGGAAGTGATTATCGCCGCCCCCGGTACCAGCTGCCGCCACCAGATTCACGACGGAACCGGCCGCAAGGCACTGCACCCGGCGGAAATCCTTTGGAATGCATTGGTTTAACATATTTGGGATGCATATAGCAAATGGCCGGCAGACGTAATTTGCCGGCCATTGCTTTTAGTTGGAGATAAACGGCGCTTTCCGCAGCCAGGTATCATCTGCTAACTGATCGATCATAAAACCGGCAATATCCGCGGCGTCGATCCTGGATCCGGGTGAATCGGTTGCGCTTATCCTCACTTCTGTGCGGTTTCCATTGAATTCAATGTACGGCACCCGCACCATGATCCATTCGACGCTACTTTCCGCCAACACCGAATAGGATTTCTGGCGATCATTATGAATGGCCGGAAACGTAGTACGCATCCACTCGGTCGCTTTCGCCGTTTCTTTACTCTTCCGGTCTGTTGGCGTATCGACATTCAGTCCAGCCAGCACGATATACCGCACCGGTCGCGTGCCTATGGCATTCAGTACATTAATACTCGCCTGGCTCGCGACTAGCGGCTCGTCCTGTCGCTGCCCCGCTGTGTTCAAAACAGCACCGCAGCCTTCCAGCAGTGCGTCCACAGCCACCGGATTGAGTACGTCGCCGTGCACGATTTCAATCAAAGGACTCTGAATTGTAAATCGCTCAGGATGCCTGAGTAACAATTTCAGCGAATAACCCTTTTCAAGGAGTTGATTGACAAGACATTGACCTGTACGGCCTCCGCCGCCAATCACCGCTATTTTTTGTATTCTTTCCATTTCTCTCTGATAAAATTTGGATGTAGCAAACTACCCCGAACGAACAGCCCGGGAGGATCACAGAAGAGCGGGGCTCAATTCTGTGTTGAAGCGGTATTTTATCAGGAGATTTTAATGTGGCAAAGGTAAGTCACAGGCCGAAACAAGCTGAAAAATACAACTAGAACTTTTCAAAATACGACTTTTTAGGAATAGATTCCCAAAAAGTCGTATTTTTTTAGGAATACATTCCCAAAAAGTTGTAATTTTAAGAAAACACAATGCCGCTATGGTCACACGAAATCTTCAAACCATACTTGAAAAAAAGTTATATGACGGCAAAGCCATTATCCTGACAGGTGCCAGGCAGGTGGGCAAAACAACATTACTGCAAAGCCTTTTCGGCAACACCGACGACACACTTTGGCTAAACGGTGACGAAGCGGATGTACGGGCGTTGTTTGACAATGCTACCTCTACCCGACTTAAAAACCTGTTTGCCGGAAAGAAAAACATCGTCATCGACGAAGCTCAGCGTATTGCTGACATTGGTGTAAAATTAAAACTGATCACCGATAATATTCCCGGAGTTCAATTGGTGGCTACCGGAAGTTCTTCTTTTGAACTTGCCAATAAAATCAACGAACCGCTTACCGGTCGGAAATGGGAGTACCAAATGTTCCCGCTTTCGTTCGGTGAAATGGTAAATCACCACGGCCTGATTGATGAACGGAGGCTGCTGCCTCAACGGCTACTTTACGGGTACTATCCTGATATCGTCAATAACCCTGGCGAGGAAAAGGAGATTTTGAAACAACTCTCGGATAGCTATTTGTACAAAGACATATTGACTTGGGAGAACATTCAGAAACCCGAAAAGCTGTTGCGTCTGTTGCAAGCACTCGCATTCCAGGTAGGATCTCAGGTTTCTTACAATGAACTGGGAACAATGTGCGGTCTCGATAATAAGACAGTTGAAAAATACATTAACCTGCTCGAACAGGTTTTCATCATTTTTCGTCTCAGCTCATTCAGTCGAAATTTGCGTAACGAGCTCAAAAGCAGTCGAAAAATCTACTTTTATGACAACGGTATCAGAAATGCTCTGATCGCCAATTTCAGCCAGCCAGAGCTGAGAACCGACATTGGAGCGTTATGGGAAAACTTCATTATTTCGGAACGAATAAAGTTTGTCAACTACAATGGAATTTGGGCAAATCAATATTACTGGCGCACCAAGGAACAAAATGAAATCGATTATCTGGAAGATATCGATGGTAAGCTGCATGCCTACGAATTCAAGTGGAGCTCCAAAGCGAAGGCTTTTTTATCCAAAACATTCAGTAATGCCTATCCCGGCAGCGAGTTTAAAATTATCCATCCCGGCAACTTCGACGAATTTATTCTCTAATTCCTCCCCAATTAATATTCATCGTAGTCCCTATCCGAAAAGCAGTATGTTTATACTTAAACCCTTCAAAACTATTTACCACTTCCAAGCGAAGGGGAAAGCGGATGCCAATATCCAGCCCATACCCTAGCTCCCCATAATTATCGGAATCCGGCGTGGCGAGATAGTGCAGCAAGAAGTTCTCCTTCACGCCCAGAATGCGGAACCAGGGAATTTGGGTTAGCAGAAACTGACGCAGTTCGGTGAGTAGATGGGCTTCAAAAAAATTATGAGAGGTGCTGTATTTGTAATAATCCAGCATCCGGAATGTACCAACAGGATCGCCAAACTGGAAGAAAAAGCGGTTGCCGGCAAAATGCTGGTAATCGGGAAACTGCAGACTGTCCCGGTTGAGAAAACTCCCCGCGGCAAGCTTATAGCGCAGGCGGCTTCGGACACCGATGTCGAAGCCATGCTCAATGCCGATGCGGACAAAATCGAAATCGACATCACTGCCCAATACATTGCGGATACCCTTCCGGTAACCAACCGACAGTTTCGGCGAATCGTCGTCATAATACGAGGTCTTGCCACCGCGGGTGCGGTACTTTTGCCAGGGCTTGTAGGAAGCCGCAATGCCGACGGTCAATGCCTGGTGGGGACGCATGGGCGTAGGCAGAGTTTTCGCATCCATCTCCGTCTCGACGTTGTAGGGAGCGTTGGAAGTATATTCGCGCCGTTTCCAGTCGATCCACCGGTACGGCGACGTCTTTTCGAGGTTCGGTAAAGCCGAGCGGTCCGCGTACTCAACGCTCGCTTTTATTTCGAAATGCTCATTTTCCCGGCCGTTTTTGAAATCGATCCGCAAGAAATCCTTTTGATACTCTTTAATAAAATTTTGCTCCAGAAACAGCGTCGTGAATGTGTTCAGCAGCGGATGCATCGGGCTCTCTCCATTAAACTGCGCAATACCCCGGCCGCCTGAAACGCTGATAGTGTTACGGGCCCAGCTATAATCGCCCACTCCGGTCACGAGCAGCTTATTGCGCCCAAACGAATACCGAGTCAACCCTCCCAGTGACCATTCCTGATCACTCTTGACAACTTCTGACTTCCCACCACCATTACCACCAGTCTTGTTGCGCCCGCCCGAATGCCGCAGCTTCAGTCCTGCCCCATTCAGCACCAGTCCCTCTACCGTATTCACCTGCACACCCGGCAATGGCCCGATGTAATCCAGTCGGTAAGGACTCTCCTTTCCGAAGCGGAAATTATGCCCGGCAAGCAGATCCCCGACACCAAATTTACCCTCTTTCTTCGGTTTAAGCGTATCACCCTTGCTCGCTTTTAAGCTATCTTTCTGTTTTTCGGAACCTTCATTCACAATCACCAGACTATCCAGCCGTGTATAGCTCTTCACCTCCGATACGGTAAGCGGTACGGTCCGGAGGGAATCCCAAAAAGCCATACTCCGTTTATTAGCCATGGAATCCACCTGCGTAGAATCCTCGCGACTCATTTTCAAGTCTACATCCTGGCCTTTCTTCTTCTTTTCTTTGAGCTCCTGCTTTTCATATTCCTTCATCATTTTTCGCAGGTTTTTAGCCGAAAACTCCTTCTGCCTGCTCACTATCTGCTCCATATTCTGCGCTTTGATCTCCCGCCCGGTCAATCGCACCTTTCTTGCTTCCTCAGCATATTTCTTGTCGTCGATCACGACAATATCAGGCTTGAAGGTAGGGTTAATTTTGACATTCGTGAACGACTGCGAAATGACGAAATCACCTTTCCCCTTGAAACCATAAATACCTCCCTCCACATGAAACTGTTGGTTAACCGGCATCCAGACACCCTGCACGGGGCTGTATACCTGCTTTATATTGAGCCGAAAACCTGTATTCACCGTCTGCAAATCCAGACTGTAAATGCTCCATTCACCTTCGATGATCTGGATTGTGCCACGGTACACCCCCTCCCCCCAATTGCGGGGTGTCACTTTGATTTTATTCACTTCAATGCCATTCTCGCGGAATGCGCCCAGGTATTCGAATTTATAATAGGCAAATGCACGCGGCGAGAGCGGCGAAACAGCTTTCACCACTTCCGGCTGATAGAAGCTCGCCAGCAGGTACATATTCGGATCGGCGATGTTCTTATCCATGCTGCTGCGCGTGGCGATTACCCGCTGTTTGTACACGTTAGGCTGCCGGAACGTGACCTCTGAGACCGTCTCATTCAGCATCGGAACGCCCTTTTTGAAATTGGCCTCCTTCTCCATTTCCTTCAACTCCTTTTTATAGAGGAACTCCATGGGCAAATCCGTGACTACAAACGACGATTTGGAATACACTTTGGCCGTATAGGCATCCACTTGGAGGAAATGGTAACGGCTTTTAGCAATAGCGCTCCGCATAATCGTGTACGCCGGGTCCTCATCCCGGGCACCAATGCGCACTTCGCCCAGGCTGAGTGCCTGCTCCTCCATCGTGAGGTCGAAGGTTAGCATTTTATCCTCGACGGTAAAGCCCTTTTGCCCGGTTTTGTAACCCAGGTATTGAAAGATTACCTCATAATATCCGGGCTTCAAATCGAGCTGATAACGGCCTTCCTCATTCGAAATCGTGCTGATGCTCGTTCCTTTGACAATGATGGCAGCAAAGGGAAGCGGCTCCCCTTTTTTGGTTTTGATAATACCCTTCACCCCGCTGGCGGGCGCCTGTGCGAAAGCAGTAAGGGATGTTGTGATGACCAGATAAAACGTGAGCAGGTACTGTTTGAGCATACGGTTTTCAGCAAGTCGGATGAATGTCTTTGTATCGGCTAGATGCTTTTAAAGATAATCCGGTTGCTTTGAAAAGAAAATCCGCTCATCACATAGTTACAAATCCGAAAACTCCCAGGCGCTTTGGTAGGCGTTCAGCCCTTCGGCATAGGCGACGAAATCTTCGTAAAAAGGCAATACCGAAAGCGTTGCGCTATCGCCGATCACGACGAGTTTCTTACGTGCGCGGGTCATGGCCACGTTCATCCGGCGAATGTCCGCGAGGAAGCCGATCTGCCCTTCGGTATTGCTGCGGGTCATGCTGATGTACACCACATCCCGCTCCTGGCCCTGGAAGCTATCGATGGTATTGACGGCTATTTTATCCAAATAAGGTTTCAGATCGGGTGCGTGTGCGAGCTGGTCTTTGAGGATATTGATCTGCTCTTTGTAGGGCGAAATAATGGCTATACTGGGAAAATCCTCTGTTTTAGCATTACGCTGCACAAATTCCATCGCCAGTTGCGACAAATGCCTGAAAAGAAACGCAGCCTCTTCCGGATTCGTCGAGCTCGTACCTTCCATCTTTTCATCAAAACCACACCCGGCGGTATCGATAAACGCCAGCGGTGCCTCGCCGTCGAACAGCCCACGGCTCGCCACCGATTCGTGGGCTTTCAGTTGATTATTATAAAACACTTTGGAAGAATAACCCATGATCGCCTCGTTCATCCGGTACTGCTCTTCCAGTAGCACCACGGATTCGGGGTGCAAGGCGACGCATTTTTCAAGCAAAGTAGTGGCCAAACCTCCCTTCGCGGCATCTTCCGATTTAATGGTCGGAGGCAGCTGCAAATGGTCGCCAGCAAATACCACTTTCTCGGCTTTCAGGATCGGGATCCAGCAGGCAGGTTCCAAAGCCTGCCCGGCCTCGTCGATCACGACGGTTCGGTACTTCATATTCCGGACAGTGAAATGGTTCGATCCCACCAACGTCGCTGTCACCACCTGCGTTTTCGTCAGGAGGTCGTCGATGATGTATTGCTCCATGTTCGCGACGTCCTTCATAATGCGATGCGCCTCGTCGAACAATGCCTTCCGCTGGTCACGCTCGGCTTTCCCGAAATGGCGCTTGTACTTATGCGCCATGTTTTTGTATTCGTTGGCCTGCTTTTTCAATGCCTTAATATCCTTCACGCTCGCATGTGAGGACATTTTGTTATCCAAAGTCAGCGCCGATAACCGCTCCGAAACACGCACCGGATTTCCCACCCGAAGCACATTCAAGCCTTCCTCGCTCAACTTCTCACTCAGCAAATCCACCGCGGTATTGCTCGGCGCGACCACCAAAACAGGCCTGTTATCCTTTTTGACCAATGCCTTGACCGCCTGTACCAAAGTAGTGGTTTTCCCCGTGCCCGGGGGCCCGTGCACGATCGCGAGCTCCTGCGCGGAAAGGATATTCTGAACGGCGCGCTGCTGCGATGGGTTCAATTTCGGGAGGTGAACAGGGTAAATGTCCTTATCAAAGGCCGGAGCTTTCTCACCCGTCAATACTTTAATCAAATGCCCCTCTTTTTCCGACGAACCAATGGAATCTGCCGCCTTCAATGCGGCCTGCATTTCGTCATAACTATTATCATCGAAAAGCAGGTCGATCCCCAGCTTACCTTCGCGTGACCATTCGGGCAATTCGTCGGTTCGCAATGTGATTTTCAACCTGTTACCTCCCTGGTGCGAGATCACCCCCTCGACCCGGTCTTTTTTGGGCTCATGATTACTGAACAAAACGGCCGGCATTCCGAAACGCAGTTGGTGCGGCAAATCCTGGTGCGTAGTACGTTCCACTTCTACGGTGAGGTAATCGCCGCGGCTCATTTCCTGGCCGCGAATGGCAATCGGGTACCATGCCAACCCGGCGGCACGACGTTCGGAGACGGAAGAACGTTCGATCAATCGCTGGTACGATTGCTTGTCTTCTTCCCTTTCTATTTTGAGTAATTCGAGTAGTCGCTTGAAGTAATCCATTTACAAATTAAATAAACCGGCCGCTTAATGCATCACACCGGCATCTGCTCCTTGCTGCACGTCCACTTTGTTGGTGATAAACCGCCTGCCCACTACCAGCACGATCAGCGCCAGCGTAGCCGACCCGGCCATAGCACCAATCATCGGAATGATTGAAGGCTCCTCGAACAGACTGATCCCAATGGAAATCAATGTCCCTGCCCCCATTTGAAATGCACCCATCAATGCCGACGCACTGCCTGCATTACGTGTGAATGGTGCGAGCGAAAGCGCGGCTGCGTTCGGGTATGTATAGCCCACACAGCAAAGGAAAAGGAACAAAAATACGAGTGTGGAAGTAAGCGTCAATGCCCCGTTTAAAGCTGCGGCAAGAAAGGCAAATCCAATCACAGCCTGGCATATCAACGCCACATTGATAACCTGCTCGGAGGAAAATCTTCTCAACATGAGCGTATTAACCTGCCCCGAACCGATAAAACCAACAGACAGGAACGCGAAAATCCACCCATACACCTTGCCATCCACGTGAAATACCTCCATGAACACGATCGGCGAACCTGAAACATAGGCAAACAAACCTGCGAATGCTACTGCACCGGTAATAGAATAGGTGTAAAACTGCGGCTCCCGGAGCACTTCCAGGAAGTTCATAATAATCGGCCTCGGTTTGAGCGAAAGCGTTTTGTCGGGCTTGTAGCTATCGGGCAGCCATAATGCAGTGGCGGCGAAAATGGCTACGCCCATAACGGTCAATATCACAAACACGGCATGCCAGCCGAATGCGTCGGTAACATAACCCCCGACGGTCGGTGCGATCATCGGGGAAAAACCTACAACCAGCAGCAAGAGCGAGAACACCTTGGCATTTTCACTCACAGGGAAAAGGTCGCGTACCATGGCTACTGAAGCCACAGTCGCTGCACAACTGCCAATAGCCTGGATGATGCGTAAAACAATCAGTTGTTCTACACTCGTAGCGACCGCGCACCCGGCAGATGCCAGAATGTAAACGGCCAAACCGATAAACAGCGGCTTCTTCCGTCCAAACCGGTCAAGTAACGGCCCGTATAGCAGCTGCCCCAGCGATATTCCGACAAAATATCCCGACAATGTCTGCGAAACTTTGGCAGCGGTGGTATTGAGGTCACGCGCAATAGCCGGAAACCCCGGCAGGTACATATCGATTGAAAAAGGGCCAAGCGCAGTCAGGCTCCCCAGAATGAGGATCAGAAAAAAATAAGTCTTTTTGGACATGAAATTTTGTGGTGTGGAGAAATTCGGTGTCTGGGTAACACGTAACGGCGCGGGAGGGTTCGGCCACAGCCCACAAAAAAGGCCCCGGTATGTGCCGGGACCCTGCTTTTATTTTCATGGCAACAGACCGGAGATCATGCTGCGACCCAATTGAGTTTCTTCTGCACCTCTTTTTCGCTTTCGCTTACCGCATAGGGCACCTTGTTTTTCAGGTAAATGATGCAGCCTTGCCCTTTTTTATTGGGAGTAATTTTAAGAACGTCTTCTCTATGGATGATAATATTAATGAGCTTTTGCCCAAGCAATTTGAAAGTACCTTTCTGTACCATGTCCTTCTAAATGAAAAAAGTTAATGCTTATGCAATTCCACTAATCGAATCTCCCGATTTCAGATAGAGCAGGAAATAGTCCTTTGAAATAGGGAAATAGCCAAGGTCGGTTCGGTTACTTAATTGTAGAAAATCAGCCACTTCTCTCTGCGCTTCCGATTCAGATCTGGCACCTGTAACGGTAAGCACTGCGCCGGGTTTCAAGCTTTTCGCTGGGTTGTTACCTAGTGTCGCTACCATAGTTATATCCGATTTAAGAGTTAGTCTTGTTGTGAAATTGTTTCGGGAAGCAGCTATTAAAAAGACATGCCAGATTCCCGGGCACAACTAACGTATAAGGATAACTTGGAGAGGCCTGCGTGGTAACTTTCAAGGAATATAGAAATACAAACGATTGATTACAAGCATTTTGTAAATTTCTACAAAAAATTTATACAAGCTATCGAAATAGTCCCATCAAGAATGTGCCGGCTGTCCGTTTTTGAGGAAATGTTATCAATTTGATCGTACCCGTTATCGGCATTTCGCACCAGGCTTCGGAGAAGTTGCCTGATTATAGAATCGTTTCAGTTAGCACGCACCAGGCTTCGAAGAAGCCAACTGTTTATAGAATCATTGTAGGTCATGGCTCCCTCGGAGCCTCCTGCATACAACCACGGTATTGCGGACACTAAAGGAGGCTCCGATGGAGCCGGACAAATGCATTAAATCCAGATTTGCTATAAACAGGAGGCTTCTCCGAAGCGCGATTTCCGAATTGCCGGTACTTGCCACGCTGCCAAGGCACGGATTTTGCTCTTACCGCATTTTCAATCAGTAAGCATTATGAGAGCAATATGGTCCGGGGCCATCGGGTTCGGCCTGGTGAATATCCCCGTCAAACTTTTCAGCGCTGTCCAGGCTAGCGAACTCGATCTTGATATGCTCGACAAAAAAGATCATGCGAACATCCATTTCCAGCGCGTCAATGCCAATACAGGCCGTGAGGTGAAATGGGAAAACATCGTCCGTGGCTATAAGGTTGAGGACAACTATGTAGTGCTCGACGAATCTGATTTTGAAAAAGCGAGCCCTGAAAAATCCAAGATCATCGAAATCGCCGAGTTTGTTGAGGAAAAGGAGATCGACAGCATTTACTATGAAACACCCTATTATCTCCAACCCGAAAAATCGGGCGCGAAACCGTACGCATTGCTGCGCGATGCTTTAAAGAAAACGGGTAAATGCGGGTTGGGCACGTACGTCTTGCGGAACCGAGAGAGCCTCGTGCTCATCAAACCCCAGGACGATTTGCTGATCCTCAACAAAATCCGGTTCGCCGAAGAAATCCGCGACCCCGATGAGCTGAATATCCCCGACGTAAAGATCAAACCTGCCGAAATGAATATGGCTGTGCAACTCATTGAGCAGCTCACGACTGAATTCGACATTACACGCTACAAGGACACTTACAATGAAAAGCTGCTGAAACTGATTATGGCCAAAGCCAAAGGCAAAAAACCGGCTGCTACCAGAATGAAGGTCGTGCATTCGAAAAGCCGTGACCTGATGGCTCAGTTGAAGGAAAGCCTGGCCGCACCTAAAAGAAAAGCATCATGAAAAAGAAAGCGGAGATCACCCACCCCGAGAAAATTTACTGGCCCGACGAGCATATTACGAAAGGCGAACTCATCGACTACTACCGGAATATCGCGCCGTATATTCTACCTTATATGAAAAACCGACCGTTATCGCTGCGCCGGCAGCCCAATGGCATCAAGGATAACGGCTTTTTTCAGAAAGACGCCGGCGATTCGGTGCCGGATTGGATCAAAACGGTTGAAATACTGGCCGAGTCGACCGGAAAAATGGTGAATTACCACGTTGTGAACGACGTGGAAAGCCTACTGTACGTCGCCAATCTGGGCTGCATAGAAATGAACCCGTGGAACTCGACGGTCAACAAACTCGATAACCCGGATTGGGTGGTAATGGACATCGACCCATCGGACAAGAATACGTTCGACGACGTTATCGACGTGGCATTAACTATCAGGCAGATCCTCGACGAAATAGGTATCGAAGGCTTTTGCAAAACCTCCGGTGCCAGCGGAATGCACGTTTATATCCCATTCGGCAAGAAATACGATTACGACCAGGCGCGTGACTTTGCCGAAATGCTCGCGCACATGGTAATTGAGCGCCTGCCCCAAATTACCACGCTCGAAAGGTCGCTTTCGAAACGTAAAAAGAACCAGATTTACGTCGATTACCTGCAAAACCGCATCGGGCAGACGCTCGCCTGTGCGTACAGCGCCCGCCCGAAACCCGGAGCGACGGTCTCGGCACCACTGGAATGGAATGAGGTTCAGCCCGGTCTGAGCCCAAAGGACTTTACGATTAAGAACATCTTCGACCGGCTGGAACAAAAGGGTGACCTGTTCAAGGGAGTGCTGGGCAAGGGCGTCAACCTCAATAAGGTATTGCAAAAATTGTCGGTACCCGCGCAGGATTAGGAGATGATTTGAAGGTGTGCTTATTTTAACCCTTCAAATTAAAACCAATACCATGCGCCTAATCCCTACTCAAAAGAACCTCGGCACGGCGTTGCTGATTGTACTCCTCATTGCCCCATTGTTATTTCTGAATGGCTGCTCGTACGGAAAAAAGGACGGAGACGACGCCGACTCTACCAGACGGCCGGTCGTGATCGGCTATGTAGGCGGCTTCCACGGCTTGCTGAATACCAGTAATATCGAGGCCAAAATGCTGACGCATATCAATTATGCATTCATTGATATTAAAAATGGAAAGGCGTTTTTGAGCAATGAGAAAACCGACACGACCAATTTCCGGCAGCTTAACCTCCTCAAAGCCGACAATCCCGATCTGAAAATCCTGATCTCGATCGGCGGCTGGGCATGGAGCGAGAATTTCTCCGACGCTGTACTGACCGACTCCTCCCGCAAAGTATTTGCCAAAAGCAGTGTTGAAATCATCAAAAAATACAATCTCGACGGTGTGGATATCGACTGGGAATATCCTGGTCTGCCAGGTGAAGACGGCAACGTTTTCCGTCCCGAAGACAAGCAGAACTACACCGAAATGTTCCACGCGATCCGTAATGAGCTGGATCTGCTGGAAGAGGAAACAGGCAAGAAAAAGCTGCTTACCACTGCTGTGGCCGGTTGGGTGGAGTTCCTGAATGCTACCGAAATGGGTAAAGCCCAGCGTTACCTGGATTACGTAAACCTGATGACCTACGACCTCTTCCAGGGCGACACTGCTGTTCATCATGCGAGCTTGTACCCTTCCAAAATCTACAAAACGGCCAAATCGGTGGATAATGCTGTAAAAGGCTTCCATGCGGCGGGGGTTCCGATGGAAAAACTCGTGGTAGGTCTTCCATTCTACGGCAGGATGTTTACGGTTGCCAAGTTGGAAAAAGGACTGGGACAGAAACAGATCAAACAGCAATACATCGACGGCTATACCTACATCAAAGACAGCCTGGTTAACAAAAAAGGCTACAAAGAATACCGCGACACTGTGGCGAAAGCACCTTACCTGCTGAATGCGGAAACCGGCGATGTACTAAGCTACGATGACGAGGAGTCGGTAAGGGAAAAATGCAAATATGTGCTGGCCAACAAGTTGGGCGGGGTGATGTTCTGGGAGTATGATTCGGATCCCAAAAAGTACTTGCTTAACGAGATTGACAAGTCATTAAAGTAACATCTTGCACCTGGCTAGCTGAGCCGGCCAGTCAGGTGGCCATCTTGCCGCTTGGCTAGCTGAGCTGGCTAGTCAGGCGGCCATCTTGCCGCTTGGCCAGGGGTTGAAACCCCTGGTTGGAGGATATCGTGCGTGCCGCTGGCACTGCCTTTTTTGTGTTTGATGTTTTTTGTTCTAAAAGAGCGTCCAGCTGTTGATTTCGTGATATCCTTCGGTTAATGCGCCTATTCGGAACCGGTTCACATACTCATGTGCGTAGCGTGTGGGCTCGGGTAGGCGATGCTTTCTCATGCATTGGAGCGCGAGGGCGAGGCTGTCTTCGAGACTCATTTGATGGCCTGGCGAAATGAACACCGGCTTTACGTTATCTTTCGTCCTTACCGCGTAGCCGATCACATCTCCCTTATCGGTTACGGGCGTGTATTCGCCCTTGAAATTGCCCGGCTCGGCGTATTTCCCAGCGAGTTTTTTCTTGGCGCAGCCCATGGTGACTGCGCCAGTAATGACACCGAAATGCGAAGCGATACCCATTCTGCGGGCGTGGAGAATGCCGTTTCCGTCAAACATGATAACATCAGGTTTCACTGGAAGTTGCTCATAGGCTTTCAGAATCGACGGAATTTCCCGGAATGCGAGATAACCGGGTACATAGGGAAATATCGTGCTGCTTTTCACCAGCGAATAGGCAATGGGCCGAAGTTCAGGGTAGTTGAGCACTACTAATCCGGCGTAGACGGTTTCACTATAAAGTGCAAGGGAAATGTCAGCGCCTGCGATCGTTTTGATGTCTTTTCGAAATGGTTCCAGGTTTAATTGCCCGCGAAGCTGCTGCTGAACAAGCGTCGCTTCGGAAATAGTAAGCTGGTCGTAATTCAGCTCCGGCGTGATCACCATACGGTTCAGTGAGTCTGGCATGATGCTTCGTGGTTGTATCCAAAATCTATTTTCCATGGCGTTCAAAAACCACGCCACCTTCATTTGGAAACAGAACAGCCCATTATCGTGCCGACTTTTTGCTCACGCTGGTCAGCGTCAGATAACCCAGTACACCTGAGAGGATCGAACCGGTGAGGATCGAGAATTTCGCCTCCGCCAAAACCAGAGCCTCGCCAGGGAACGACAGCAAGGCGATAAACACCGACATCGTAAAGCCGATGCCGCCTAGCATTCCTACACCGATAATATGCGCCCACCCTGCCCGGCTCGGCATGCTGCTGATACCCAATTTCACCGTCAGCCAGGAAAGCAAACTGATACCCAACGGCTTACCCACTACCAATCCGAGAATAATCCCCAGCCCAAGTTTAGTAGTAAGCCCTTCAAGCATGCCCGATTCGAAGGTAATGTTGGTATTGGCCAATGCAAAAACCGGCATGATTACAAAATTCACCGGCTTCATCAGGGCATGCTCCAGTTTTTCGAGTGGCGACTCCTGGGCGTCGGGTGTGGTCGGAATTGCGAAGGCTGTGAGCACGCCAGCGATTGTGGCATGTACACCCGAGTGATGCACAAAATACCAGATAAACACGCCCGGAATAAGGTAGGCGGCCAGGCTCTTGACGCCTGCACGATTCATCACCAGCAATCCGCCGAAAATAGCCCCCGCGTAAAGCAGGTAGTTATAATGCAGCTCGGAGGAATAGAAAATGGCGATCACCAGAATGGCCATCAGGTCGTCGACAATAGCGAGAGCTGCGAGGAAAATTTTGAGCGAAGGCGGCACCTTGTTCCCCAGCATGGTGATAATCGCGATGGCAAAAGCAATGTCCGTCGCCATGGGAATACCCCAGCCGGCAGCGGTGGGCTCGCCCTGATTGGTTAAAAAGTAGATCGCCGCCGGAGCCAACACCCCTCCTAATGCCGCAAAAATGGGTAACGCCGCCTTTTTAAACGACGATAACTCGCCCTCGACGAGCTCCCGCTTGATCTCCAATCCCACAAGCAGAAAGAAAATGGCCATCAGCCCGTCGTTGATCCACAAAAGCGCGGGATAGCGCAAATGGATGCTTTCGGTATGAAAACCCAACTCCGTGTTGAGCAGGTTTCCGAGCGCGTCCGCAAGGGATGAATTGGCGATTATGAGCGATATGATCACGCAAATGATCAGTATCGCGCCACCCAGCGACTCGGACTGTACAAATTCTTTGAAAGGTTTGAGGTTGATGATTTTAGCCATACCGGCAATATAGCAAATTGCGGCAAAACGTAATTAAATAAAATATTGTACTTTTCAAATAAAAACCATCTTATTAACATGTTGAGTAATATTTGAATATTTCAAAATACAAGTAGACCACAAACGCCATTAAATCACTCATCAACAATAAAAACCATTCATATAACCGTTTGATCATTCATTGAATAAATATAGAGTCATTCATAAAATACCATTTATATTTGCATCATCAAATAAGACAAAGACAAGAATAAAAAATAAATAGAGCTATGAAAACTTTGATCACAACCTTCGTTAGCGTTGTCGCATTGACCAGTTCAGTTGCATTTGCAGACGACAATAAATCAGCTAATACAATCAAGAATGCGTTGCCAGCGTCAACCCCGGTTATAGAGACACCGGCACCACCGAAAGCGACTAAAGTGAACCCATATAATACGCAAACACCGGCTCAGAAAGCAGCCATCGTGGAGCTTAAAACGACAAAATAGGTTTTAGTAAAAATTGAAAGGTGAAATTGAGATGTTAAAAAGGAGGGCACTTGCACCTCCTTTTTTTTATGCCCTTTCAGCAATAATCAGGCCGCAGCAAACGGCGTACCGACTTTGGAAGCCGAACGCCCCGACCGGTATTTATCGAAGTAGATATTGCTGGCAGCGAGCAACAACAGCCCGAGACAGAATTGCAGGTATGAAAACTGCATCAACACCCGCGACCAGCTCAGGTCTTTCATGAAAAATTCCTTGTAAAGCAGCAGTCCTACGCTGCCCATATAGCCGATACTTTCGCAGATGTATACAAAATACCCTGCATTCGCTTTGATGCGATACAATGCAATCACCCGCTCGAAAACGACTGTCTGCAGCACAGTATAAGCCAGGAACAAGCCCAAACCCACCATCAGCATCCAGTCGAAACCACTAATCACCGACTTTTCGAACAGCAACGTCCCTACGCCGATCAGGGTAATCCCTGCAAAGAGAATGAGGTAGGTGAGCTTGAAGCCCGTGAGGTTGTCCCGCACAAATGCCAGTCCGCCAATGATTACCAGCACTACGATACCCGTGATCATTTCGGTGGTGGTGAGCACACTGCTACCCCAATGCGAATCGATCTCGTTCCAGATTTCGATGGTAAAATTGTCGCGGAAATCGCGCACAACTACCAGTGTGGCGTAGAAAATGACGAGACAAATAATCGGGAAGCCAAATTGCCGCATCACGAGCCGCTTGTCCGCGCTCGTCATAGGGACGCGCTCTGTACGCAAGGCAATGTCTTCGGCTGTCGGCTTGGGGATCACCGAAAGCATCCATACGAACATCAGAAACAGCGGCAGGAAAAGCAGTCCCATAAAAAACGGCATCCAGAACTCCGAGATACCGGGAAATAAGCCGTGGACTTCAATATAGGTCGTTTTGAGAATCCCCGACGCCACCACTACACTTATATTCAACCCCATTGCCAGCATTTCGGTAAACCGACGCCCCTCCAGAAAGCTGAACACCACGCCATAGACCATCCCGAGCGGCAAGCCATTCATGAACATAAAAACGAAATTGTAGGGATACGGGACCAACCCGAAACAGAGCAATGCAAGCTCGGCAATGAGGATCAGCCCGATCACCAGCTTGACCCGCGCATTATGCTTTAATTCAGAAATCACTTTAATCCCCGCAAATTTGGAAAGCGTGTACCCCGCCACTTGCGAAATGATCAGAATTGCCTTGTAACTCACCTCGCCGAGTTCGAGCCCCTGGTAAAGTCCCGCATTAAATGGCTTGCGAAAAGCGTACATGCAGAAATAAGCCCCAAAGGAAGCGACAACCGCCCAACTGACAAAAAACGTATTCGATCGCGTAAGTGCTTCTTTCAGGCGCATATGGTTAAGTGTTGAGTTTTCTATACCAAAACCGAAGCCGTTTCGATGGCTTTTTCCAGAATCTGCAATGCTTCTCTCAGTTGCTCGCGGGTGATAATGAGCGGCGGCGAAAGCTGCACCACATTCCCTTGCGACACCTTGAAGCTCAAACCGTTTTTCAGGCATTCGTACATCACCGTTTCGGCTTCCTGCACAGCCTTTTCCTTCGTCCCGCGGTCTTTCACCAGTTCTACGCCCCATAGTAGCCCGATACCGCGCACCTCGCCGATAAGCGGATATTTGTCTTTCAGTTTTTCCAGCTCCACACGCATAAATTCCGCATCGGCATTCACTTTGGCAAGCAGGTCGTTTTGCTCGATAAAATCCAGCATTGCCAATGCCGCCACGCTCCCCAGCGGGCTTTTCTCATGCGTGAAATGTCCCAACGAAACACTCTGCGCCACATTATAGCTATCACGCGCCACGATGGCGGCCATCGGCATCACACCACCTCCCAACCCTTTACCCAGGCACACAATATCCGGCTCAAAGCCGTAATGCTCGAAGGCAAACATCTTTCCCGTCCGCCCGAATGCGATCGGAATTTCGTCCAGAATCAGGAGCACTTTATGTCTGGTGCAAATCTCCCGTACACGCTGCCAATAGGCTTGCGAAGGGATCTGTACATCGGTATTACGGATAGTTTCAACCACAAAAGCACCGATATCACCTTCTTTTTCAATGACATATTCGAGATAGTCGGCATAAGGAACGTCGCCGTTTCCGGCCGCAGCAAACGGACCGCGGTAAGTCATTGGCGGCGGAATGCGCTCCACACCGGGCATCAGCGGCCCCATATCTTTCCGGAAATCGAGTTCGCCACCTGCAGAAATGGCATCCAGCGAAGCGCCATGAAACGAATCCCAGAGCGACACTACCTTATGCCTGCCCGTCACGATGCGGGCCAGTTTCAAAGCCATGCTGATCGCCGATGTGCCTCCCGGTGCAAAAAGTACTCGATTGAGATCTCCGGGCATGAGATTACCAAGCTTTTTGGCCAACTCAATGGCCGGAATATTGGTATACCTGCGCGGTGAAAACGGGAGGATATCCATTTGCGCTTTCAGCTTTTCGATCACATAAGGATGCCGGTAACCAAGCTGGTGCACATTGTTACCGTGAAAATCCATGTAGCGCTTGCCCTGTACGTCGGTCAGGTAAATGCCTTCGCAGGAAACGAGCACATCCAGGCAGGGCGTCGAAAGCGACTGATGGAGAAAATACTCCGCATCTTCGTGCAGGTAGCCCGACGTTTCGGAGTCGCTGATGACCGCATACCAGTCCTGACGCGCGGATGATAAATTAATGTCGCCTTCCGTTCGGTTGTGTACAGCTGCCATGCGCAGGGTTCAGGGTTTTATGCTTTGAGCCAATTTACGGTTTTTCGCCGAGCCAGAGGTTTTTAGGTTCATCAAACCCATTAAAACCCGGCTTCACCGGACGACCGATCCACGCGTAAGGCTGCTCTACGCCTAGTACAAATGCGATCGTCGAAGCAAGATCGTAAGTATAAACTTGCTGTTGGATGGAATAGCCTTTCTTTACACCGGCCCCATAAAACGCCCCCGCTATCTCCGCCTCCTGTGGTGTGGCACCGCCATGACCTTTGCCTATTCCGCCGTGGTCGGCCCAGAGGATTACCAGCGTCTTTTCGGCAATGCCGGCATCCTTAATGCCCGCCAGAATTTTACCGATCAATGAATCTGCCTTCGTAACGGACCGATAATACGGCACTGAACTATGGCCGTCGTGATGGCCGGCGTGGTCTACGTGATCGAAATGCACGAAACCCAATACCGGCTTTTTGTTTTTGATATACTGAATAAAATCGGTTGCAGTAGAATCTTCGGTTGAGAAGTGCTTGTCGTAATTCACCGCATTCTTCTGGAATAATCTCCCGAAACCACCCCAATGGTATACTGCACCAATTTCAGCATTGGGCTTTGCTTTGTGCAAAATGCTGAAAATCGTCGGGAAGCGGCCGTCGGCCTCCTGCACGATGGGCGGGAGCGTATGTTTGTCCAACTCCCAGTCATTATTGATAATCCCGTGCTGCTCCGGGCCTGCGCCCATGATCATCGACGCCCAGTTCTGGCTGCTTGCAGAGGTAAGCACCGTCCGCACGTTCCATTTCACCGCACCGTTGGCCACCATCCGGTCGATATTCGGCGTTTCCGCCTTTTTGATACCATTGGGACTCAATCCATCGACACCAATCACAATGACGTGTTCAATACTCGTCGGCTTTTCGTCAGGCCCGGCCTGTCCCGACGAAGCTTCTTCGAACCGGGGATGAAATGCAGTTAGCAGCAATGAGGCCGCCAGCGCACAGGAAATTTTTGCAAGCATATATCGGAATTTAGGATTGGTAAGTTCCACCAACAACTTCATCGCAAAGTCCAAACGAAAGGGTCATGCCGTTTCCACCGAGGCCATTGATGATCGTCACGCCGCTTTCCGGCTTTAAAACAATCTCCGTGGCACCATTCGTCATCTTAGGATAGATCCCGTGCCAGCTCTGGAACACTTTCGGCGATTTGAACTGCGCGAATGTACCCAGGTAGTCGAGGATCATAGTATTGATAAACTCCCGGTCGAAAGGATCGAAAGTGAGCGCATATTCATGCGAATCACCTACCGTGATCTCACCCAGACCGTTTTGCGACGCCATGACATGAATACCCCATTTGAGGTATTCGGCATACTCACTTTCATACCGGGCCTTCAGGCCGGGCAGTGACGCCGCCGCTTTAAACCCATGATAGTGAATGAAAGACAATCCTCCGCATAGCGCAGGACCGATGCGCCAGTCGTCAGGCTGCGCTTCAAGGCGCATCATCTGCAACTTGCATTTGGTCAGCGGTGCTGCCGAAAACTGCTCGGGGTAAAGTGTTTCAAAATCCTGGCCGCTGCAAACGAAGATCTCGTCCGCAGACCAGCTTTTCGAACCCGAAAACACAGCAGGATAGGTCACCTTCGAAATCGCTGTATTCCAGATAAATGTAACACCTAATGCGGCAGTAAGGTAACCGGGAATTGCCGCAATGGCTTCACGCGGGTCGACGATCATTTCATCCGCCGAATACAACGACCCCAGCAATCCGTCCGGATTCACAGCCGGCGATTTCGCGAGCGTTTGTTCTGCATTCAGGAAACTCACAGGACGATAAGGGCTAACCTCCACAAACTGCTGGATCACTTCCAGCTCATCCTGTTGGTAGGCCATATGCAGGCTTCCCGCTTCTTGTGACCAGCATTTCGCGCCTTCCAGCACCTCTTTCCAGATGCTTTTAGCGTGCAAGGCCCTCTCATATAATGTACCTTCCGGCTGGCCGATCGGCCATACCATCCCAAAATTGCGGATGGATGCCCCCACGGCCTGCGAAGAACGCTCGATAACTGTTACCTGGTAACCCCTTGTGGCCAAAGCCCTTGCCGTCGCCAACCCTACTATCCCCGCGCCGATGACAATCGCAGATTTGCTCATGCTTTTAAATCTGATATGAATGTGAGTGAATGAATCTTAGACAGCCATTTCGTGACTGGCCGAGATGATGCCCGGCACTTCGGCGATATCGTCAATGATATGTGTAGGCTTGTAAGGCAGCAGTTCCTCGCGGGTAAATGCGCCGGTCGTAACTCCGATCACATACTTGCAGCCTGCATTAATCCCTTCGTTGATATCTACTTCGGTATCACCTACTTTGGCAACACACTCGGCCGATGTAACTCCCAATTCAGCCATGATTTTACGGATCATGTCAGGGTAAGGGCGCCCGTAAGGCACTTCATCGCTGGCTACGAGGCAATCGATTTTATCTTTCCAACCTAGCCGGCTCACGATCACATCCGCAATGTCGCGGGAGAAACCGGTATTCAGTGCAATTTTAACACCTCGCCCGCGGAGCGCGGCAAAAGTCTCTTCCACATGCGGCAGCGGTGCAATTTCGGTGGTCGTTTGATAGAACGCGATCATCCCATTCACAAAATGGGTATGAATCGTATCCACCAGTTCCGCCGTAATCTTCGACTTGTCAGATTCGCGCACTTCGAGCATCATTTTAATTGCCAGCGGCTTCTCGTAACCCATCAGCGGGTTCACATGCTCGATCGCGATCTCATATCCCTGCGATCGCATCGCCTGCTGAAATGCAATCCCTACAAAATTTTTATCCTTGACAGTCGTACCTGCCATATCGAAAACTACCAGTTCTATCGACATCTTACTTGGTATAATTGGTGAACTAATACTAAACTTTGTCATAAGCCATGTCTGCCTTTTGGCGGGAAGGCTATTCAAGCCAAAATGTTTAGCAGAATTTAACTTTCATATTCCACCGACCCCAAAGCAACATTGGTTTACAGCTGAAAAATACCGCAAATCCCTTTAACGAACAAGCAAAAGTTAACTAATATTTAAAATTAGGCATAACAAAACCTCGAACACCGCAAAGCTAGTGAACTAACCCCGATTAAAAGTTAAGTAAATGTTAATTAATATTTAACAAGAAGAATATCCTGAAAAGGCTATTGAGCCTCGTTGAAGAAGTAAATAACGAGCAGTACCGCCTCGTCACAGTCACTGCATTTGAGGTTGTGCAGTTCGTTCGCATCAAAAAACATGGAATCGCCCTGATTCAGGATGTATTTATTTTTCCCAACGGTATATTCCACCGCGCCTGAAAGCACATACTTAAATTCGAATGCATTGGTACGCACCATCGGCCGCTTCGCGTCCTTTTCGAGGCGCAGCAGCACCACGTCGATATGATTATCCTTGAATTGCTTGCTGAAAATGCGCTGATAGAAGTACCCTTTTGCGTTTTCTTTAGTAAAAGGTTGGTACTCCTCCTTCCGTCGGACCAGCACATTTTCGCCCGGCGCAGTGGAAATGATATCCTTGAAAAACACGTTCAGGTCAATATCCAATGCCTTGATCAACCCCAGCATCACCGGTAGCGATGGAATCGTCCGGCTGTTTTCAATCTGGGACACAAGGCTTTTCGTCACGCCCGCTTCGTCGGCAATCTCCTGAAGGGTAACTCCCTTACTTTTCCTGATTTCCTTTAATTTGTTGCTGATCTGAAAAAGAATGTCCTCCTGCATAGTGCTGAGCGTGATAAGGGATTAAGTTCGTTGGATACAGGTACAAAGTAAATCCTAATTTTGATCTAAAAATAGAAAATCTCCCGGTTGCGGCCTCCGGGAGATTTCCATACTATACGTAAAAAGCCATCATCGCGTCACATGAGCAAGTCCGTAACCGGTTTATGGCTGAGACTTTCCTTTACCTCTTTCATCAACGCCTCCATCGACAACAGCGTCGCCCGATGCAAGTTCGGACCGAAGCTCACACGTGCTACACCGAGTGTTTGAAGCACATCCAAATCAGGCGCATCACTTTTGGCAATTACATTGATAGGTACCTTCAATGCATTCACCAACGTCTTGAGCGTCTCTTCCCCCGTCGCGAAGATCGGGTAAATGCCGTCAGCACCCGCTTCCACGTACGCCCGCCCGCGCTCGATCGCCAGTGCCAGCTTTTGGTCTTCCGACAATTCGGGATTCACGAGAAAAATATCCGTACGGGCATTGATAAACAGCCTCGTATTTTCCCTTTCTGCTAACCGCCCGATCACTTTCAGCTTCTCCACTTGCTCCCCCACCGGCAGCAGTTCATGCGTACGCACATCGGAATCCTCGATATTGATACCCGCGACACCAGCGGCGATGAGGCGACGAATATTCGACCTCAGCATTTCGTTGTCGGCTGCATAACCCGCTTCGATATCTACCGTAACCGGCACGTTTACCGTTTTTACGATTTGAGCTACAATGCCCAGCAGGAAATCAAACGGGATCCGCTCGCCATCCTCGTAGCCATGGGCACGCGCAATGGCGGCACTAGCCGTAGCCACTGCCGGATAGCCCAGTTTTTCGAGCAATACTGCGCCGGCAGCGTCCCAAATATTAGGCAGCACGAGCATTCTCCCACTATGATGCAGCTTTTTGAGCAAATCGGCTTTTTCCGACTGGCTGCTCATCTGGATAGGGCGACTGTTAAACATAACTCTCCTGAGGATTAACCGCCACCTGGTCGGTGATCATGATACGATTCCAGGCGCTGATCGCCACCACACCCATTACCACAGCTTTGGTATATTCTTCCCCGAGCAGGGCTACTGCCCGCCCATAGACCTCGTCGCTCACACCCTGGCTGATGAGCGTCACTTGTTCGGTGAGTGCCAGAATTGCCTTTTCTTCTTCCGTGTAAATATTCGCCTCTCGCCAGGCGCTTAACATATAGATACGCTGCTCGCTCACGCCCATTTCGCGGGCCTGACGTGCATGCATGTCCAGGCAAAACCCGCACCCATTAATCTGCGAGGCGCGGATTTTGATCAGTTTGTAATGCACTTTGTCGAGACTTGTGGAAGCCACGTACTTTTCAAGTTCCCGCACGGCCGCGAAGGCCTTTGGGGTTAGTTCACTGGTTGGTTTGCGGTGGGACATAGCTAATGTTGAATGAGTGAATGATTGGATGATTGAATGACTGAATGAGGGAGTATAATATTCAGTCATTCAGCCATTCAGTCATTCAAAATTAAAATCCACCCGGACTACCTCTGTGATCCATTCTAACATATTTTGAATAGTCCAATATATCCGTCAAAAGCCGGCCGCTTCGAAATTAAAAAGCGATTAATTCGAGCTCCCTGGAAACTTTCACCGTCGCATCTGTTATTTGAATTTTATAATATTACACTATGAGCCATACTGAATCAATCCAGGAATTCTACCGTCGCGTACCACAAGCCAATCCAACGGACTTGTCGCTGAACAATGCCGGCATCGGACATTTCAATGTATTTGAGAGGAATTCGTGCTATAAAAAGACGCCGTACAGCCGCCGCGACTTTTATAAAGTTTCGTTCATTATAGGCACGGGCCGCCTGCATTATGCCGACAAATGGATCGAGATAGACCGTCCCGCATTGCTTTTTTCGAACCCGATGGTGCCTTACTCGTGGGAAGCGATCTCGGAATCGCAGCTGGGCTGGTTTACCTTATTTACCGAAACGTTCGTCCATCCCACTGAGCGCAAAGACTTTTTACAGGATTCACCGCTATTCAAAATCGGAGCGAATCCGGTGTATTTTGTGAATGAACTGCAGCAAAAAGAGCTTTCCCTGATCTTCAAAAAGATGATGGCAGAAATCGAATCGGATTACCAGCATAAATACGGCATGCTGCGTAACTACCTGCACCTGATCATCCATGAAGCCATGAAAATGCAGCCGGCCGAGACATTTGAGCGACAAATCAATGCTTCGGCCAGGATCACTTCATTATTTATGGAGCTGCTCGAACGTCAATTCCCGATCGACACCCCCGAGAATGCATTGCGCCTGAAAACCGCCAATGATTATGCCCAAAGCCTCTCGATACATGCCAACCATTTGAACCGCTCGGTTAAGGAAATTACCGGAAAGACCACCACGGAGCACATTTCGGCACGCATTACCAAGGAAGCCCAGGCGCTGCTCAACCATACCAACTGGAACGTGTCGGAAATCGCTTACAGCCTGGGCTTCGAATACCCTGCCTATTTCAACATTTTCTTTAAAAAACAGACCGGCCTCACCCCTGGAAACGTACGCGCAAAGGCTGTGTGATTTTTATAAAGATCTGTTTGAAAACTATAAAGCGACACCCGCCGCTCAAGAGTAGCTTTGTACCATCAGGATTATCCTGAATACTGCATTATCCACCCGGCCATAAGCCGACAGCCAACAAACAAATGCAATACAGAAGCCTTGGAAAAACAGAAGAAAAATTATCAGCCATCGGATTAGGCTGCATGGGCATGAGCTTCGCTTATGGCCCCACCGACGACACCGAGAGCATTGCCACGCTGCACCGCGCCCTCGACCTCGGCATCAATTTTTGGGACACCGCCGACATGTACGCCGACGGTGAAAACGAGAAACTGATATCACAAGTGTTGGTACCGAACCGCGACAAGATTTTCATAGCCACCAAATTCGGGTTCCGCTACGGCGACAAGACTGGCACACCCCGCAACTCCGCCGGCGCCTACTTCGACGGTTCACCCGCCTGGATGAAGGTCGCCGTGGAAAACAGCCTGAAAAGGCTGAAAATTGACACCATCGACCTTTATTACGCCCACCGAGTTGATCCGAATGTGCCTGTGGAAGAAATGGTTGGTGCCATGGCCGAGCTGGTGAAGGAAGGCAAAGTCCGTTACCTGGGTCTGAGTGAAGCTTCCGCGGCATCCATTCGCAAAGCCCATGCCGTGCATCCGATCGCCGCATTGCAAAGCGAATATTCGGTCATTACCCGCGATGTGGAAGGAACGATCCTCGATACAATCCGCGAGTTGGGCATTTCGCTGGTCCCTTATTCACCATTGGCCAGAGGGCTCGTCACCAATACACTGAATACAGAAACACTTGCAGAAAGCGACTTCCGCCGCACCTTGCCACGGTACCAGGGAGATGTAGCCGATAATAATGCCAAACTTGTAAGCGGCTTTGCCGAAATCGCTGCGGACAAGCAATGCACGCCTGCGCAACTCGCGCTCGCATGGGTGCTCGCGCAAGGCGACGACATTATCCCCATCCCCGGTACCAAAAAACGCAAATACCTCGAAGAGAATGCCGGCGCACTCGAGGTAAGCCTTTCAGCCGAAGACCTGAAAACCATCGACGCCCTCATTGCCCGCTACCCCGACACCGGAGCAAGGTACAGTGAAGGCGCCCTGAAAATGGTTAATCATTAAATAGTTTTCAATGAAGGATCGTAAAAGGTTCTCCAAAGCGCTACGGCTTCCTCGACCGTCTCGGGCGGGGAAGCCAGGTAGCTTTTAATCTTAGTCAGGTTCTCGGAGTGCGCTTCCTTCGCTGAATATTTAACCAAATTCACCAGCAGCTTATCGATCTCGGTAGTATCGTTCCGCCAGTTTTTGCTGTATTTCCCGAACCATTCTTCGTTCAGAAAAACCACTCCTGAATACCGGTAAACGTCCGAAAACCCGAACGCATCAATCACAATCGGCTCAGTGGGCCACTCTGCATTCAATTCTTTGTCGCTGTATCGCTCGCGACCATCGCCGAGGAGGGCGATAAACCTGTATGTTTTTACCATGGTGACAATTATTTCCGCTCAATATATTTCGCCGGATTTACTGCAACAAGTGATCGTGTAAAAATTGTTATACCTGCCCCACGCTCTTATCGGGGATGATTGTGACAATGGGAATGTTCGCTAATTTTACGCCCATATCAAGGATATAATTGTCAGATGATCCGAATTTCCCAGCTCCCGCTCATACAGAACCCCGGCCAGTTTTATGCCACGGAACATATCCTGCTCGTGGATGTCCTCCTCGTAGGCGACGCACCACGACAGATGCGGGAATATATCAAAAACACCCACGGAGGATTTATTTACGATAAAAAGACCTACATCCCGATCACATTGACGGGTACGCCCGAGAGCCTGCTTGCTAACGCGGGCAAACCGATCGTTTTCAAATTTGACCGTGGCTTTGAGAACCATTACCATTTCGACGGTAACCTCAATGCCCTGCTCTGGCATAAAAAGTTGTACAACATTTCATCGCTTATCGACCAGTCCTCAGTCCAGTTCGAACGGGAAGAAGATTTCATCATACAACGCTACCTGACCGGCTACCGTGAATACGTCGAACCCGAAACCGAAGAAAAGCTCCTGTCCATTCCGGTGCAAAGCCCTGCTATCGGGTTAAAAGCAATGAGGGGCTTGAAGCCTGTCAGGAAGGATTCCGCCGGTGCTTAAAGCACCTTCTTTTTAATCGCTTTCCCCCAAAACTCGCCCAGTACAGCGACACCATCTACGTTGGGATGCAGGTAAAACACGCCCTGCTGTCCGTTTTCGGGCTTGAAGAGTTTGAGGTAATGCTTTTTGAAGTATTTAAATGCTTTGGTATCCCCTTTGAAAACGCGTCCGGGTTCGGTGGTTTTGTATTCGCTGATCAACGCATCGAGCTCCGGAACATACGTTTGAAGCCGCTCCAACCCCTCCGCCAGATATTTTGACCGATTATAGGTATTGGTGCTGTACCAGATCGGGTGATGAATGATGACTTTGCTTCCCGGATACCGTTTCAGCAGCTCTGAAACGATTGTCTGCATATTCTTTTTATAGCTTTCCTTTGAAACCGGCGAGCCATTTGGACCTTGTATCGCACTGTCATTAGTCCCGAGCTTCATCGAGAACAATAGCTGATGGTCTTTTTTGAGATACAAACTATCGGCAGCGGTAGTGGCTAGCGTGAAATACTTGCCTGTCTCCGGGAGCCAGTCTACCGTAGTGGAACCGCTGCGCCCGACGTTCGCGTACAAGACGTCGTCGATGCCCTTTTGTGCTTTCAAATAGTTGACGGCGTGTGTAGGTGGAGGAAAACCGTTGTCCCCGCCCTTACCTTGAGTAATGCTATTGCCGATAAAGACAATGCTCAGCTTGGCCTGGGAGAAAACGTTGAGGGAAATCAGGAGAAATACAGCAGCAAGTATTAGAATCTTCATTGAATATGCCAGGATTGAGACTTATAAACTTTTCGGATATGTTTAAGAAAAGACCGGCACCGCAAATACTACCGAAAAAAACGGCTATCATTTTACCAGCACTTTCATGAGTTCTGTCAGGCTGACGGAGAACGGCAGGCCGGATGCCCGGTTGGCGCGGTAGCCGGGAAGCCGTGTCACATCCCAACGCATCCCCGCAAACTCCGGCTCAACTTCCGGATCTGTGGCATACACCAGATACAATTCCCGGGAGGGTCCCGGATATCCCTTTTGTATCAAATCTTGTTTAGAAAACAACCTCGGCGCCCTGTTATGCAACTTGAAGAGCATACCCGACAGCGGCTGGCCCGGTCCGTGCAGCAGCAGATACCGCGCATTCACTTCGGCTACGCCCAGTGACAGCGACCCGCTTTTGGCGCCGGTGCGGAAATTGTACAGATTGTGCGTTCGGATCCAGTTGAGATGCTCGCCGTTTTTGTAATATCCGACCAACACAAAAGTTTCGTCGGGAATCAGATCACGGTTTTTACCAAACGCTTCCGGCAGCAGCTCTCTCATATCCGCCGATGCCTGATTGTTGTAAATATCAAAACTACGGAACGCAACTTTTTCACGTTGCGAAGCCCGGTTCTGAAAGTGCGCTATGACGTCGAGCAGAAAGCGTTTCAGTTCCTCGCGGCCACTATCGGTTTTAGAGGGCCGTATCGCGAATGCGCCCAGGCCCGGAATCAGTTCATGGAACCCTTTTCTCTTGTAAACCTTCCCATCTGCGCCCGGGTAGAGCACATATGCGCCCGCAGTCCGGCGTATGGCGTCCTTATAGCTATGCATTTTTAACAGATCGTCCCGCGTGTGATCAGGTTGAGGCTCACCCGAAGCGAGCCGTACCTCATCTTCTCCAAATACGCCCGCCACCGATTCTACCTTGTATTTGGCATCAAAATGAATGTGCACGATTAGTTCCTCGGTTTCGGCCTGGGCCTGCGTAACACCGGCAGGCCAGATCGATAATGTAAAATCCGGCCGCATTCCTGTGGTCCAGCTGCCGGCCTGCGGATAATCGTTGTGCCCGGAAAAAGACCTGTTGAAACTGAATTCCACATTGAGCTTCCGGGAACCAGCATCGAAAACACCACTGACCGGCAAATGATGACCTTGTTTGAGTTGCAACCCCAATCCATTTTTCGTTGGCTTCACCAGATTACCTATATGCGCCGGTTCTATGGCAAATACACTTTTTACAATATCAAGCAGTTCGAAAAACAGCCAGTACTCGTACAGCACGGCAACATCCTTTTTCCCTGCATGATACACATCGTCGCCACCGCGCCAAACCAGTCGCGCAGCCAGATCGAACATCAGCCACACCCGCAGGATTTGTTTATACCCTTCTTTCCGGACCAGGCCAGGACCATTCAATACAAGTCGGACCGGCTTTCCTATCTCTTTAAACAACGGGGCCGAAAGCATCTGATTCAAATGGTTTTCCAATACGGTAGCCTCGTGCCAGAAGCGGCTACGCTCCGGCGCAATCCGCTTAATATGGTTCACAAAGCCCGCAAAAACCTCCAACGCGTGCTTTACGAAGCGGTTTTCGGGCGTATCCAAGGAGTCGGTTTTCGAACCGACCGTTATCCGGGAGGGTATCGAAACCATTCGTTTTTTAAGGATATGGTGATCCGAAAGCACAATGCGATTGCCTCTTTTTCTCAGCTGATTTAGAGTACTCCGATCAGCGCGCCCAGCGTTTCGGATATCCTTTTCTGCTTCTTGCCCCTGCCATTTCATGATCGGATTCCGCACTATTTTCTGAAATGCTATTTCAAACCTCCGGCTCATGAGCACGGCATTCACGAATGCAAACCGCTGGTAGAGCGTCTGCGGATCGGTCTGGTAGTCGGGTGTGAAGGGATGAGTAACGGGCGCGTTGTAGTAGAACAACAAATCGGTGCAGTGCTCGGTGATTCCTTCCAGCATCAGGCGATAGTCGGTTCGATAGCTGGCTTTTTTAGAGCGGATTTCTACTTTTATTTCTCCGCAACAGGCGTTATCCGAAAGCCGCAGCACTTCGATCGTCAGCGTACCTACATAAACATGCGGTGTAAGCCGTCCCATTGCCAGATTGATGCGGGAAGGTACCACGGCTGGTGACGACCGAAGCACAAAATCACCCAGCACCTCATATTCATAAAAACAACCTTCCAGCAATTGGATACGTGCCTCGCCATGCTCAAATGCCTCCCATTCGTCCAGTTCAAAAATGGTCGGTTCATTGCGTTCTTCGGCGATAATGTGCACCGAAACAACCCCGTCGGTCGTTTCGGCGCTTATCAGGAGCTCATTCCCCTCCATCAGGCTTCCGCAAAACTGGCAAAGCCATGATCGATCAGGTTTCTGTAAATGCGCCTGATTTTCTCCAATGCCGCCGGGTAATACACCTCTTCCGGACCCAATAAATCTTTCTTACCCGCCAGGTAGTCGTCCAGCAGGTCCGGATCAGCCAAACAACGCTTGCCTAACGCTTTCAACACGGGTTCCAGCTTCCTGCGGGAGCCGTAGATTTTAGGTAAAAGCTTTTGCATCAAAGCCGCGTCCATCACTTTCTGCACCGGCCATTTGGCCCCAAGTTGGTGGATCACCCCCGCGAACCGCAGGATTTCGGCAGCACTCCGGTAGCCGAATTCTGCTCCCGCCGGCTTTAGTATTTCAAACAATGCCAGCAATTCATCGGAGAGCTGCGCCCGAACCGGGCTTTCCGGCACACTGTTGCGCGCCATAGCCACGAATGCCTCCGCCCCATCTGCCCCATTTCCCGCGAGGCTGCCGGCGGCAGGGATTGGCCCGGATTTCAGAAATTTCTGCATTTCCTCTTTCAGGATACTGAACTCGATCACACTGGCCCGGTCGAGTACCTTGGGACTGAACATGTAAGTCGTTTCATCAATATTCACCGTTCCAACGATAAACAAATTGGGCGTTACCCGGACGCGCGGCGGCACCCCACCGGCAGTTTCATTATGCAGCCGGATGGGCTCACCCGACTCCATTCCGCTCAGAAAATCGGCAAAATACCGTTCGACATGGCTCAGGTTCATTTCATCGAGGATCAGAAAATACGGTTTATCCGCATTGATTTCGGCGGATATCAGCAGATCTACGACGCCACTTTCGGGCTTTACGTATTGTCCAGGTTCGAGCGCATTCGGAAAGCCCAGGAGTGGCTCACGGTTGGTCCAATCGGCTCCTACCGGCACCAGACAGATCTGATCTTCCGTTTCACAAATCCATTGTGCAAATGCATGCGCCAACCGCGTCTTTCCGGCACCTGAAAGGCCCGTCAGGATTACAAATGGCTTTGCTATGAGTGCCGCTGTAAACCGAAGTACGAGCTCCGGATCGATTTGCAGGCCGCATTCCAACGCCATTTGATGAAATGCCTGATAGTCAAACTGCGGGGGCCCGGTTATGCTGCCCGAAAGGGTAGCCTTATAAATACCCAACATCTCGCGCAAATCCGCCTCAACTTGCTGTTTATCCAGATCCGCAACTTCATAAACCCGGAATACGAACGAGCCGCCATATCTTGCCGGCTTGCCCAGCCCATGCCTTTTAAAATAACTATTGATCGTTTCCGCGCCGGATTGCTGCCACGGTATTTCGGGAGAAAGTGTTTCGCTTACGCCAAAGGCCAGTACCAGTAGCTGTTGGTTTTTGTAAAAAAGATAAAATGGATAAATGCCATTGCTGATGTGCTGCCCGGGCGCCAGAAATGCGATCCACGGCACCCGCGCAGGATTACCTTTTCCAAAACTGATCTTGATTTTGAGCCCTTCCAGCTTGCCAGCGAAGTGAGAGGTTTTAAGGTTTTCGGTCTGGCATTGCGCCAGAAAGCGGGTGAGCTGTTCGAAAAATTCCATGAAATAGTGTGTTAGGGAACCAATCATTCAAGTGGCTTAAAGATGAATGATATTTTGTTCTCTCCCAAACGCATCCGCCCTTTCAGACGAATTTATAACCCTGGTTATTAAGCTGATAGAGAATCAGTCACACTAATTCATGAATTTCCGGAAAAGCCAGATCAGCAGGTTCAGCAAACCGCTGAGGAGTAACATGGTGGTAATCGGGAAGTAGAACCGAAAATTTTCCTTTTCCACACGAATGTCGCCCGGCAACCGGCCAAGCCAATGCAGTTTGTCGCTGAGAAAATACACGACAACACCCACCAGTATCACCAACAGGCCAATGATAATGAGATATTTACCCGTTACCTGAGACATTTTATTCGATATTACCCAACGCCAGATCAATATGCGCCAGGTGATGTTTCACATGCCATACCGACATCGCCAGTGCCTGCCTCTGATCGAGCCAGAACCCGCGGACGGGGTGCAAATAACGACGCGCGAATTGTTCGTCGTTTAACGTTCCCGCAAGGTAGGCGTAACGGGCATGCGTTCCTTCCAAAATGGCCAAAGAGGCCTCGATGGGCACATTCAGGGAATCGGGTGTAAAGGCCCAGGCGTTCATATCGATGAGTGTTACCTCATTATAATCCGGTTCGGTGATCGCCTTTTTCATCCGCAGGTAATGCACAAACTGCAAGTCGGCCACGTGGTGAACAAGCTGCCGGATATTCCAACTTCCCTCCCGATATGTTTTCAACAAATCCTCATCCGAGAGGTTCCCGACCCGCTTTCGGTATTCTTCCGGAATTTCGGCAATAATGCGTATGAATTCGCGGACTTCGTCGCCGGAATAAGCCTCTTTCAACGCAACAGGGCCAATAGGATAGCGGCGATCGGTCATACGCTCTTCTTTCTTTTCGATTCAACAAAGAGGGCACCCGCGATCAACCCTATAAGCAATAGCGAGCTCACAAGGTCGATTTTACTACCCACGGCCACTGATACTGGCTCGAAACGGAACTTGATCGTGTGTTTGCCCGCAGGTACACGCAGCGCACGCAACACGTAATTGGCCCGCAACATATCCGCAGGTTTGTCGTCGATCGTCACTTTCCATTCGTTGCGGACATTGTAATAAATCTCCGAAAACACTGCCAATCCTTCCGCGTTTGAGTTGGTTTCATACACCAGTTCGTTCGGTTTGTAGGATACCAGGCTGATTTTAGCCGTCGAGTCGGCACCTGCTTTAAGGCCTTCCAGTTTGGATGCAAAACGCTGGTCGATCACGGCTTCCGTACGCAGGTTCACCGTGCGCAACGCGGCCATTTCGGCATCCGCATTCGGCACAACTTTAAAGGACTTCACAAACCACGCGTGGCCGTAGGCCTGCGGGTTGGGCTGCGCAACTTTGTTACCTTGCTGGTCCGGCGTGATGAAATACTTGGCATTCAGCATATTCAGCACTTCCATATTGGGCTTTTCGGTAAAGAACTGATTTTCAAAAAGCTCCTGGTAGCGGCGCATTTTGGCAGCATGATACCCGCCCAGCGATTTATGAAAATAAGATGCCTGTGCGCTGTTGAACGGCCCTCCCTGAGAAGCCACGTCATACACCCGATAGTCCGGATCGGTATCGCGGAGGATTTGCTCGTCGGCCGGCGACGGGGTAGTAACACTCTGAGCCACGTAAGCGCTTACAAAGTCATCGTTGTTGAGGTACCTCTTATCCACTCCGAATAAATCAAAAATAACCAGCACAAGCAGCACGCCGTAAAATACTGTCGATTTGAGCTTATCCTGGGCATAGAACCATACCAGCCCTGCGGCCAATGCTATGAATATCAATCCACGGATCGCATCGCCCTTCATCAGGCCCTCGCGGTCCTGGATGACAGCATTCATGATCTGTTGACCAAATGCCTGATCTTGTGCCATTTGTGCAAACTGCTGTGAGAACTGCGCATCGTTAAGTCCTTTGAAGCTGAAAAACAACCCCGGCAATAATGCCATAATCAGCATCAGCCCTCCGGTAATGGCTGTTGATATCAGGAAAGGCTTCTGTAATTCTTTTACAGTAACCTTTTTTTGAGCTATGGTCACCAATGCTAAAACGCCTACGAGCACCATCAGAAGTTGTGCCAGGGAGATCACCATCGTCATCGCCCGGAACTTGTTGAACATTGGGAAGTAATCGAAAAACAGGTAATTGATACCAGCCAAACTCTTTCCAAGCGCCCAGATCACGTAAAGCACAATTACCCCCGCAGCCCAGTATTTCAATGGGCTTTTAACAATAAACAACCCAAGCACAAACAGGAAGAATACAATAGCGCCAATGTAGTTGGGGCCACCCATAATCGGCTGATCACCCCAGTAGAGTGGTAGTTGCTGAACTATATTCTGAGCAGTAGCAGCGTCAACACCGCGACCTGTAAGCGTTTTGTAAGTTTCGGATGTATTCGACAAAGGGCCGTAGGAAGCACCGCCATATGCGTTCGGAATCACCAGGGTAAGCAATTCCCCCACGCCATAGCTGTATGTGAATGCATATTCTTTATCCAGCCCGTTACCCTTTTTGGCAGCAGCATCCTTGCCCGTTGTCGTAAGCTCCGATTTTCCGCGGATCGTTTCTTTGGTATAGTCATAAGCGTTCCAAAGCCTTGTCGTGTGCGTGCCAACGGCAACAACCGCCGCCAGGGCAAGCCCTCCCAGGATCATCACCAGGTCTTTTGCAAGGCCTTTTTTAATCAGGGTGATACTTTCCATGATTACCAGGATTATGATACCAATCCCGAGATAGTAGGTAATCTGCACGTGGTTGGCATACAGTTCCAGCGAAAGGAAAAATGCGGTAAGCGCCGCTCCTGCCAGCCAATTACGGCGAAATGCCAGTATCACACCGGCAAGCACGCCCGGCGCATACATGATCGCGATCACCTGCGAAATGTGCCCTGCTTCCAGGTTAATGACGTTAAAACAGGAGAATGAGAATGCCACCGCGCCTATTGCCGCGAGCCAGCCGCCCGCCCCGAGTACCAGGAACAGCACATAAGCGCTCACCATGCCGATCAGGAAATAGTTGGCCGGTGCCGGGAGCAGTTTGTTCACAGCCTGCCCGATTTTGGTGGGAATGCTGGTAGGATAGTCGGCCGAGACAAGGTAGGCCGGCATCCCGGCGAACATGCCGTTGGTCCACCACGACCGTTCACGGGTTTGCTTATAGTAATCCATTACCTCCCGCGCACCGCCCAGCGCCTGGATCTCGTCGGTTGCGCTGAGTTTCTTGCCTTGCAGCACCGGTGAAACGTAAGCGACGGACAAGATCATAAAACCGATGACAGCTACCAGGTGTGGCCAGAGACGTTGCCACGAGAACAGATTTTTCATTTTGGTAATATTAAGCTACGGGTTGATTTCGGATGAAAGCGGTACCGCACACGGCCCGCCTTAAATATGACTTTTCAAACAGTAATAGTAGCAACGAACGTCGGTTAAGGGATATTAAATTTCCATTAACCGGCGCAAATATAGGAGTATTGGTATATGTTTGAGATGCTAAAAACGAATCTTGTTCCGGCATTTTTTTAACATAATTAAGAATCAAGGCATATATTTTAAGAAAATACCGGATAAATTTGCGGAAATTGTGCCTTTAAGGTTCAATACGGAGCTGTACATAGAAAGATTAGAAGTAACCCGAAATTATTAAATGAAACGAATTGGAGTTTTTACCTCAGGAGGAGATGCCCCTGGTATGAACGCCTGCATCCGGGCGGTAGTACGCGGAGCATGCTACCATGGTATTGAAGTATTTGGAATCAGAAGAGGATATAGCGGAATGATCGCAGGAGATGTCTACAAGATGGAGTCTCATTCGGTCAGCAATATAGTTCAAAGAGGAGGTACCATCCTTAAATCAGCAAGAAGCAAGGAATTTATGACTCCCGAAGGCCGCAAGAAGGCATACGACAACTTGCAGGCACTCGGAATCGAAGGACTGATCGCCATTGGCGGTAACGGTACGTTCACCGGCGCGATGATCTTTGGCAACGAGTACGGTATCCCTACCGTAGGCGCTCCCGGAACGATCGACAACGATTTGTACGGAACCGACTATACCATTGGTTTCGATACCGCCGTGAACACTGCGTTGGACGCGATCGACCGTATCCGTGATACTGCCAGCTCACACGACCGTATCTTCTTCATCGAAGTAATGGGCCGTGACTCGGGTTATATCGCTATCCAGTCGGGCATTGCAGGTGGTGCGGAACTTGTGATGGTTCCCGAAGTCCTGACCCCGATCTCGCAGGTTGTGGAAACTCTGAAACAGGGATGGAGCCGTTCGAAATCATCATCCATCATTATCGTGGCGGAAGGCGATGAAGAAGGCAGCGCGCAGGAAGTAGCCGATAAAATTAAGGTGCAGGTGGATGAGAACGCGGACATCCGTGTAACCACACTGGGCCATACCCAGCGCGGAGGAACACCGTCTGCTTACGACCGTATCCTGGCAAGCCGCCTAGGATTGGGTGCATTGGAAGGCCTCATCGCAGGACAAAAGAATGTAATGGCTGGTATCATCAACAATGAGCTGGTTTATACGCCTTTCGAAGATACTATCAGACTTCCCAAGCCGATCAACGAGGATTTGTTGAGAATGGTGAAGATCCTGAGTGTATAACACAGGTAAGATCTAGCAGTAACCCACTGCTTTGTAGGCTACATACCCTACGAATTCATGCCATAGCATGCAAAAGTAGGCAAAAGCCTCGGGGTCCGGCACCAGTTTATGGATGAAGAACCGGTTATATCCCCCACGAAAGTCGGCCGGGAAGGGGTCAGTTTTGATCCCCATTTTTTCGAAACACCCGGCCGACCGGCGCATGTGAAATGCGGAGGTAATCAGCAGGTATTTTCCGGAAGGAAACATTTTATTCAGGATTCGCCCCGAGTACATGGCATTCTCACGCGTGTTGCGCGCTTTTTCCTCGAACAGGATATCTTTTGCCGGCACTCCCCAGCTTACAAGCAGCGACGCCGCCTGGCGTGTCTCGCCCAGCCTCCGGGTCATCAGCATTTCGCCGCTCGTTCCCGTAATCAATATCTTTCTGATCTTGCCGTGCTTGTAGAGCAGGTAGGTTTGCAGGAGCCGGTCACCATGGTTACCCATTGCCGGGTGGTCCTGCCTTGGTGTGCTCATCGTGATCAGCCCGCCGGACAGCAGAATCCCGACGTCATAAGTCTTCCTCACCTCGGCCAGATTGACGAATTTGGGCTCCCACGCATTGATAGCCTTCGTCACCAGGTACGAGTTGGATGCCAGCCCGAGAGCCGCAATCCCAAAACCCAACGCCAGCTTCCGGCGCCGGTTGCTTTTGGTCAAAAATGAATAGATAAGTATAAAAAACACAATGCTGAGCGGCATTATGAGAAAGTCGATCGCTTTAGAGAGAAAATAAAACATTTGAATAAGAACCCTGCTGATGTTAGCGTTTTGAAGTTAATTTTACAGACTTCAAACTTTGAAATAATCCAATAAACAGCTTTAAAGCAAACTTTTCATAGCCTGATGAGAGATTATACCCGCACTTACCTTCTGCTGCTGCTGGCCGTTTTCGGCCTTTTTTCCTCCGCTTACTCCCAGGGCTACCGCATCGAGGCTACCATTAAGGGATTCCGTGACTCGTCGTTTGTGATCGGGCATTATAATCGGAATGCCACACAATTCGTACCCAAAGACACGGCCAAGGCGGATGCCAATGGAAAAATCGTGTTCGAAGGAAAAACAGCGCTACCCGGTGGCCTTTACGTGATCCTTTTCCCCGGGAACCAAAAAATGATCGAACTAATCTATTCCGGTAAGGAAAACAATATCGCGCTCGAAGCCGACTCTGCCGATGTGAATACCTCCATCAAAATAACCGGCTCCAAAGAAAACGAGCTTTTTTACAACTATCGAAAAGAATTAGCCAAAGGCAGCAAGGAGATCGAAGCGCTCAGCAAGCAAACGACACCAGAGGCACAGGCGCGTATCAAGGCAATCCAGGAGGGATTTGGCACCTATCGTAAGAAACTGCTGTCCGAAAACGCCGGAACTTTCACATCGCAGCTGCTCAGAATGTCGGCCGACCCCGAAATCCCCACGGCTCCGAAATTAGCCAACGGTAAAACCGACTCGATGTGGGTTTTCAACTACTACAAGGCGCACTACTGGGATGCATTCGATTTTTCCGACCCGCGGATTGTGAATACCCCCTTCTTCGAGCCTAAAATAGAGCGGTACTTTAAAAATCTGGTAGTCCAGGTGCCCGATTCGATTATCAAAGATGCCGACCTGATGGTGAAGAAGGTTTCGCCTAACAAGGACCTGAAAGCCTGGACAGTATTTTACATTACCAACCAGTACGAAAATCCCAAAACCGTAGGTACGGAGGCAGTTTGGGTATATATGGCCAATAAATATTACCTCTCCGGCGAAATGGGCGTTTCGGAAGATGTAAAAAAACGCATTGCCGAAAAAGTAGCAACGATGAAGGACTTGCTGGTAAATAAAACTTTCCCGGCCCTGACCCTCACCGATCCTAACGGCAAAAAAGTTAGTGTCCAGAGCATTGACGCCAATTACACCGTGCTATTCTTCTTCGCTCCTACCTGCGGGCATTGCAAGGAAGCGTCCCCAGTGCTGAAAGCGTTCTACGACAAAAACAAGGCCAATGGTATCAAGGTAATGACCATTTCGACGGAACATAATATCGAGGAATGGAAGTCCTTCGTGAAAACGTATCACCTGGAAGAGCTCATCAACGGCTACGATGCCTTGAACCAGATCGACTTCAACCGGAAATTCGATGTCGTGACAACGCCGACGATCTATATTCTGGATAAAAACAAAAAGATCATCGCCCGCAAAATGCCTGTTGAGCAGCTGGAAGACTTTTTGAATTACTACCAAAACAAAATGGCCAGAAAACTCTGACCATTTTGTTAAGCTCCGATTTCCATATCACTTAAAGGAATGCTACGCAAATGGGCAATTTCACGGCAATGCTTTCGTGCTTGAACGTGAATTTGCCCGTTGCTGCATTTACATCATACACCACCAGGTTGTCCGATCCCTGATTGGCCACGATCAGGTATTTGCCTGTCGGGTCTATATTGAAATCACGTGGCGTAGCGATGGATTTCGTTTGCTGGTCCACCATTTCCAGCTCACCATTGCCCAGTATCCTGAATGCAGTGATCGAGTTATGGCCGCGGTTGGAAACGTAGACAAACTTTCCGTTCGGGTGCAGATGCACGGCAGCGCTTGTGTTCGTAGGTCCCGAATAATCCGCGGGGATCGTGGGATAAGTTTTGATTGCTTTAATCACCCCTTTTTTATCGATCGAGCAGGCCGTTACAGTAGCATCGAGCTCGTTGAGCAGGAACAATCGCTTGCCCGAAGGGTGAATGACGAGATGGCGCGGCCCGGCGCCTGGCTTACCTGAAAAAAACGGCTGTGCCGCATTAGGCGTAAGCTTTCCGGCATTAGGATCGATGCTGTAATTCATCACCTTGTCGCTTCCCAAATCGGTTACATACACAAATTTACCATCCGGAGTCGATGTTGCGAAATGTGCGTGCGCCTTTTCCTGGCGTTTGGCATTCGGGCCAGTGCCGGTATATTGCTCTTTATAAACGGGCGCGCTCAATTTCCCATCGTCACTAATGTTGTAAGCCGAAAAACTTCCGCCGCCATAGTTGGAAACAAAAGCCATTTTGCCTGCCGGATGCACCGACACGTGGCATGGCCCCATTCCTTCCGAGGGCTGGCTATTCAGAAATGTTAACTTTCGGTCGGGCGCTATGGCATATGCCGAGACTTTGTTATCTGACCCGATCGCGTAAATGTGCCGCTTGTTGGGTGAAATGGCTACATAACCCGGCGCGACAGACTTGTTGACGGTATCGATGAGCGTAATCTGACCCGAGGCAAGGTTCAGCTCGCAGCGGGTGATCGAAGAATTCGCTCCCTTATCCTGCGTACCTACGTAAAAAGTAATGTTTCTGTCCTGTGCAAAAGCTTTGAGGCCCGCCGAAAATAATATAACGGATAACAGCAGTTTTTTCATCGTTTGAGTTTAAATGAATCCCTTCAATGCTTGGGAAAGAGTACCCAAAGGCTTTTTTAATGTTAATTTGCCGGATAAGTATCATTAAAATCAAACCAGAAGCCATGAGCACAATTACCTGGCAGGAATTTGAGCAGGTCGACCTGCGCGCCGGAACGATCATTCAGGCCGACGATTTCCCGAAAGCGAGAAAGCCGGCGTACAAGCTACATATCGACCTCGGCCCTGAAATCGGTATTAAACCAAGTTCTGCACAAATTACGAAACGGTACACCAAAGAACAGCTAATCGGCAAACAGGTGCTTTGCGTGGTGAACTTTCCTCCGAAACAAATCGCCGATTTCCGTTCCGAGGTCCTTACAACCGGCTACGTGCTACCCGACGGCGAAGTGATTCTCACAAGCCCCGATTTCCCTGTCCCAAACGGCACACGCCTCGCGTAGAGGCCTGTTTCCATGAATCTTGTAAATCATAGCCAGAATTGTGTAATGCGGCCGGCAGCGTTGGGTTTTATTTTTGTATACCAATTCTGAAAGATTATGGAAACGATAACAGATATAAAAAAAGTGACACTCCCGGTCACCGGCATGTCGTGTGCGGCATGTGCCGTGAGCGTGGAGTCTATGCTGGGTCACACTAAAGGGATCACAAATGCGGCGGTAAATTACGCCAATCAGTCGGTATCGGTATCCTACGATCCCGACCTCGTCGACCTTCCCGATATGGACCGTGTGCTGCAAAGCATCGGTTACGGACTTATCATCGAAGAAAATGAGGAAGACGCGATTGCGGAACAGGAGAAAATTCAGCAGGAGCATTACCAGAAACTGAAAAACAAGGCCATCTATACCGGCATACTCACAGCGCCGGTGGTAGTGTTGGGGATGTTCCTCATGGACTGGAAATACGCCAACTACATCATGCTGGCCCTGACAATCCCGGTCCTGTTCATTTTTGGTCGGGATTTCTTCGTGAATGCATGGAAACAGGCGCAGCACGGCAAAGCCAATATGGATACGCTTGTTGCACTCAGTACCGGCGTTGCATTTCTTTTCAGCACATTCAATACATTCTTTCCTGCTTTCTGGCACGCACGCGGCCTGCACCCGCACGTGTATTTCGAAGCCGCGGCGGTCATTATCTTCTTCATTTTGCTGGGTAAGCTCATGGAAGAGCGCGCCAAGTCGAATACTTCCGATGCGTTGAAGAAACTGATCGGCTTGCAGCCCAAGACCGTCAGAGTATACCGCGATGGCGCCGAAATAGAAATCCCGGCGCGTGAGGTAATCCTGGGCGACGAAATCATCATCCGGTCCGGGGAAAAAATCCCCGTCGACGGTAAAGTTTTCAGTGGCAGCTCCTTCGTCGACGAGAGCCTCATGACCGGCGAACCGATCCCCGCCGAAAAGAAACCCGGCGACAGCGTCTTTGCAGGAACAATCAACCAAACCGGCAGCTTCACATTCATTGCCGAAAAAGTGGGCAAACAGACGGTTCTGGCGCAAATCATCAAAACCGTGCAAGCCGCTCAGGGCAGCAAGGCACCGGTTCAGCGCCTCGCCGACCGCATTGCCGGGGTATTCGTACCCGTCGTAATCGGTATTGCCATTCTTACCTTCATCGTGTGGATGGTGTTGGGAGGCGAGAATGCCATTACGCAAGCGATGCTCACGGCGGTCTCTGTGCTGGTAATAGCTTGCCCATGTGCGCTCGGCCTTGCTACACCTACGGCTATGATGGTAGGGGTTGGTAAAGGTGCTGAAAACAATATCCTGATCCGCGACGCCGAAAGTCTGGAAAAGGCTTACAAAGTAGATGCCGTAATCCTCGATAAAACAGGTACGCTCACCGAGGGACGTCCTCAGGTAACCGACTGGCAATGGGTAAGTTCGCTCGTTGATCCACAGACACATCTGGCAGCTGTGAAGGCACTTGAAGCACGTTCTGAGCACCCGCTCGCGCAAGCTATCGTGCAGTACATTGAAAACGATGCAAAAATCGATGTCTCTGACTTCCAATCCATGACGGGAAGCGGGATACGCGGCACGGCAGGCGGTCGCGAATACATCATCGGCACGCTCAAATTTCTCGAAAAAGAGCACGTTCGCATTGCCTCCGAGCTTCAACCTGCCTATGAACTACTCACAGCGCAAGCTAAAACCGTGATCGGAATCGCGATCGACGGGCAACACGCCGGGCTCGTCGCCATCGCCGACCAATTGAAACCGACCTCACGCGAAGCCGTTGAAAAACTACATGCGCAGGGCATTGAGGTGCATATGCTCACAGGCGACAATGCGCAGACAGCCGCAGCTGTGGCTGCACAAGTCGGGATCGACAGCTATCAGGCGGAAGTGAAGCCGGATGATAAAATGCAGTTTGTCAAAAAGTTGCAAGCGCAAGGCAAGACCGTTGCAATGGTCGGTGACGGCATCAACGATTCCCAGGCCCTCGCGCAGGCGGACGTGAGCGTAGCCATGGGTAAAGGTTCCGACATTGCCATGGACGTAGCCAAAATGACGCTTATCACCTCGGATCTGCTGGCATTGCCCAAAGCCTTGCGGCTATCCCACAAGACGGTGGTAACGATCAAACAAAACCTCTTCTGGGCATTTATTTACAATGTTATAGGTATTCCGATCGCCGCCGGTGTCCTCTATCCTATCAATGGCTTCCTCCTCGATCCGATGATCGCCGGCGGTGCCATGGCCCTGAGCTCTGTATCGGTGGTAATGAATAGCTTGCGGTTGAAGGGCGCACGACTGTAAATTTTCTGGTGGTGAGTCTAATTGTTTTGATTGATCAGGCTTACTACCACCTTTACCATCATATCTTTCTCCTTCGGGTTACTTTCAGCGATCATCAGTGTAAGCGCTACCAAAGCGTTGTCAGCCAGCCGTTTTGAACCATCCGATTTGTAAAGGATACTGTTTCGTTCCAGGAACCACACAAAAATCAAAGCCGCAATTCTCTTATTACCATCAGTAAACGAGTGGTTTTTGATGATAAAATAAAGCAGATTCGCGGCCTTCTCTTCGATACTTGGATACAGCTCTACGCCATCGAATGTCTGGTAAATTGTACTGATGGAACTCTTAAAAGAATCATCCTTTTCGTTGCCGAAAAAGGTATGATCTCCGAATTTGCTACGCAAGCCATGGATGGCCGAAATAGCCTCCTCATAAGTGATTACGTAAAGCTGCTTTTCAGATACACGTTCAATCCCTAATGCCTGCTGATCGTATTTTTCAAGTATATCAAGTGCATAGGCATAATCCGTAACCACCTGAATAAGCCCGGTCGCTTCACCAGCCGTCAGTTCTTTGTTGTGAATGACATTCGCGAGTAGGGCGACTGTTTTTTTCAGATTTTCCAGCTGACTCAGCTTTAATTTTTCCTGCGTAGCGAAGCCTTTGATCAGGTAATCTTTCAAAATCCGGTTAGCCCAAATCCGGAACTGCGTTCCCTGCTTCGATTTGACGCGGTAACCAACGGAAATGATTGTATCCAGGCTATAAAAGGCGGTTGGCTTGTCAGAAAAAGGAATGTGCATTTTTTGCACATTCCTTTTTTCATCGAGTTCTCCCTCTTTAAAAACATTGAATATATGCTTCGAGATAACTGATCTCTCCTTTCCAAACAGCTCGGCCATTTGCATCTGCGTAAGCCAGACCGTCTCATTTTGAAGTTGTACCTGAATGGCGAGCTGTCCTTCCTCTGATTCATAGAGCAGAATTTCACCATGCGGTGCGGGAGTGGTTGCGTTCATACGGTGTTTTGTTTAAAGTTTCACCATTGATACGCTAACCCACAGATTTGGTAACAGCTTGTAGAACTCTCCCAACTCAACCCAAAAACTCTGTAACACCTCCCCACAATTCTGTAACAAACCCCAAACCGGCACTGCCGATATTTGTAAAACAATTTAACACATAACCTATCCCGCGGGAAACGGGAGATTTTAGTAAACATGGAAACCTTGCAATTCAAAACCAATATCAAATGCGGCGGGTGTGTCGCTTCTGTTACACCGTTCCTGAATGGAGATGAAAATGTTGAAACCTGGGCAGTCGATCTGGAAAGTCCGGACCGTGTGCTGAAAGTCGAAACGAGCCATTCGCCGGAAGAAATTCAGGAGTTGATTAAAAAGGCTGGATATGTAGCCGAAGAAATTGCCTGATAATTAGTATTTTTGGCCCGGAATCTGAATTTCGGGCCAATTCAATAGCCTTTGCCAGCATTCAAATGAAAAACAAACTGCACCAATCGATCACCATCCTGATGGCCTTCCTCGTCCTGCTAAGCAGTACCGGGTTTGTGCTGACAGAGCGCCATTGCGCTGTGATGGGAGGCAAATCGGTGCAGCTCGTAGGCAAGTCCACAGAAACCTCCTCCAAGCCCAAAGTTGCTTCCTCCTGCTGTGCCAAACGCGCGGCATTGAAAATGGCTAAAGGCACATTCTTCGAAAAGGCAGCCTGCTGCAAGGAAAGTAAGAAGCTCGAAAAACTGGAAGTAGCGTCAGTTGATTCGCAATTGCTCGCGAAGTTGCTCAAATCGGTGGCGACAGGGGTCACCTGGGCGGTTACGCGTTACCAGTTTATCCAGGCCGAATGGACGCTTCCTGCCCCCTTCTTTTCCCCCGACATATCCTTCACTTCCCGCCTTCATGGGAGAAGTATGCTCGCATTTATCCAATCGTTCCTGATTTGATATCATTGAATAACAGCCGTTTAATGCAAGATCGCCGCATTTATGTCGACGATTCGGGCAATGAGTCTTTTATTCCAATGAATCCATGTAATCATGAACAAATACCTTCTGGGAGGGTTACTTCTACTCATAACCTCTTCCATCTATGCACAACGTATAACCGGTTCGGTCAACGAACAGGAACCGCAAACCAGGAACCTGAAACCCATCACCGGTGCCAATGTATACTGGTCGGGCACCACGCAGGCTACGGCTACCGATGAAAACGGCCGGTTCAGCATTCCACGTTCGGCGCAATCGGCCTTGCTGGTCGTCAGCTTCGTCGGATTTCGGAACGATACCATCAAAATTGGCCAGGAAAGCGACTTGCAGGTTGTACTGCAAAGCGATCAGACGCTCGACGAAGTGGTAGTCAGGGCTGGAAATACGTCTATCGACAGGCTTTCTCCCCACCAAACAGAAATCATCACAACCCGGGCGTTGGCCAAGGCAGCGTGCTGCAATCTTTCCGAGAGTTTTGAAACCAATGCATCTGTTTCCGTCTCATACAGCGATGCGGTGACAGGCTCCAAACAGATCCAGATGCTTGGACTGAACGGTACTTACATTCAGACCAACGTCGAGAACATTCCTTCCATCCGCGGGCTAGCATCTACATTCGGACTCAATTTCGTTCCCGGAACCTGGATCCAGTCGATTGATGTCGGCAAAGGTGCCGGCTCGGTCGTGAATGGCTATGAATCGATGACCGGGCAGATCAATGTCGAGCTTCAAAAACCGGATACACAGGAAAAACTATATCTGAATACCTACGTCAACAATTTCGGACGCGGGGAAGTGAACCTGAACCTCGCGCACCAGCTGAACAAAAAATGGAGCACCGGACTGCTTACACACGGTAGTACGCTGCGTAACCGCGTCGACAAAAACAACGACGGCTTCCTCGACCTGCCCCTTTACACGCAATACAATGCCGTGAACCGCTGGAAGTATCAGGGCGATAAATTAATGGCCCAATTTGGGGTAAAAGCACTTTATGAAGACCGCCTGGGTGGCCAAAAGAGCTTCGAACGTGAAATGAAAGGCACTACCCAAGCCTATGGTTTCGGTGCCAAAGTGAACCGCTACGAGTTTTTCTCGAAAATTGCACGGTTGTTCCCCGAGCAACCCTACAAAGGACTTGGCCTGATTCTGAATGCCTCTATTCATGATTCGAAATCCTATTTTGGACTAAATAACTATGATGGAACGCAAAAAACACTTTACGGAAACCTGATTTACCAATCGATTATTGGCAATACCAACCACTCCTACAAAACCGGTATCAGCTACATGCTCGATAATTATGATGAGGTTTACAAGGATATCCGTCTGAAACGGAATGAGTCGGTGCCGGGCGCATTTTTTGAATACACTTATAATCACCTCGATAAATTTGTGATGGTAGCCGGCGGACGTGTGGATTTCCACAATCTTTATGGCACGCAATGGACGCCGCGGCTGCATTTGAAATACAACCTTACCGACCAGACGACTTTACGCGCATCAGCGGGCCGGGGGTTCCGGGCCTCAAATCCGCTGGCGGAGTACTATGGAAACCTCGTGAGCTCGCGCAATGTGATTTTCCGCGAAGCCGTCCGCCCCGAAGTGTCGTGGAACTACGGTGCCAGTGTTACACAGGAGTTTAAAATCGGTGAAATGAGCGGGAATTTCATCATGGATTTCTACCGGACGGATTTTGAAAACCAACTCGTGGCAGATATGGAAGATCCTCGTTACATTCGCTTTTATAACCTTGAAGGAAAGGCTTTTGCCAATAGCTTCCAGGCCGAAGCGAACCTGACGCCCGTCAAACGACTCGAACTGAAACTCGCATACCGCCTTTTCGACGTGAAACAAAGCATCCGCAATGTGTACGACGAGAATACTCTACAGCCGAGAATGATGGTGAGCCGCGACAGGGTACTTTTCAACGCCGGGTATGCCCTGCCTTACGACAAATGGAAATTCGACGCCACTGTGCAGTGGAACGGCAAAAAACGGATTCCCTACATGGGACACGTTCCCGACCACCACGTGCCGACAGACCTGACATCGACCTGGGCTCCATCGTTCTACAATTTCAACGCGCAAATCACACGTACATTCCCAAAATGGGATATTTACCTCGGTGGCGAAAACCTCGCTAATTTCCGTCAGAAAGACCCGATCATGGGTGCCAGCGAGCCATTCGGCCAGCATTTTGATGCGGGAATGGCCTGGGGGCCGGTTGTAGGGCGAATGATTTATGCAGGAATGCGTTATAAGATTATCAGATGATTTGACTATGAAGTTATATATCAAAAATATGGTGTGTGACCGCTGCAAGCGGGTGGTGCGGGAAGAACTGAACGGGCTGGGAATTGATTTGACTTTCGTCGAACTTGGCGAAGTGGAAACCGTAGCGGAGGTAAATACCGATAAGTTGCAACAGGTGAAAACGGTGCTGGAAGCGAATGGTTTCGAGTTGCTCGATGACCGCCGTCTGGCTCTGGTGGAGCATATCAAAACGCTCGTGATCGACGAGGTACAGAATTTGAAAGGTAACAAACCCGCTCAGATGAATTTTTCGGATTATCTGTCGGAAAAGATCGGCTATGAATATTCGTACCTGAGCAACCTGTTTTCTTCCGAAACCGGGCAGACGATCGAGCAATATATCATCGCCCAGAAAGTGGAAAAAGTAAAGGAATGGCTTTCCTACAACGAACTGACTTTAAGCGAAATAGCATGGCGTCTTTCGTACAGCAGCACGGCGCATTTGAGCAACCAGTTCAAAAAAGTGACCGGCATGACGCCCGGAGAGTTCAAAAAAGGCGCACTACAGCGTACTGCGCTCGACCAGGTGGGGAATTAATGATCGGTATCCAATTATTATAAAATATTCGCTATTAATTATTATTAAATTTCCATTATATGAACAAAATCATTGTTACCTCCCTGCTGTTCTTATCCGTTGCATGTTCGGGAAACAAATCTGAAAAAGAGGGCGCGGCTACCGAAACACACGCCGTGAGCGAGAAAAAGTATGCCTGCCCGATGAAATGCGAAGGAGAAAAGACGTATGCAGAGGCTGGCAAATGCCCGGTTTGCAAAATGGAGTTAAAGGAAGTAGCACTGGCGGAAACCGATACAACAGCACATCAACACTGATTTTTTAAATTGACCAGATTATGAAAACGACCATTTTGAGCATTATAACCGCCCTGTTCCTGGGCCTGAATATCGCCTACGCCGATGGTACCAAAGAGGTGAAAATCAAGACTTCGGCCATTTGCGAAATGTGCAAGGCGCGCATTGAGCGCAACCTGGGCCTTTCCAAAGGCGTGAAAGAATCGAATCTCGATCTTTCCAGCAAGGTGATTACCGTGAAATATAACCCGGACAAAACCACCGCGGAGGCCATCAAGGCGACGATTAACAAAACCGGCTATGACGCCGACGAGCTACCAGCCAATCAGAAGGCACACGACAAGCTTCCGAACTGCTGCCGCAAAACTGCCGCAGCACATTAGTCACGAAATTACTTCGTCATGTTTCTCAACAAACTCATCTTATTGACGACAGCCGCCGGAATGGTGGCTGCCACAGTCCCTGCATTTGCCCAGCACGAGCACCATCAAGAGCCTGCGAAAGACACTACCGGCCATCAAATGCACAATATGAAAAGCATGGATCATGCGCAAATGAGCCACGAGAACTCATCACACATGACCCACAGCTTCTCATTGAGCCTGCCCATGACCCGCAATGGCTCCGGTACCGGCTGGCAGCCCGACGCCACGCCCATGTACGCCTACATGAGGCACGGCAGCAAATGGAACTATATGCTGCACGGGAGCATTTTCCTGCGGTATACCGCTCAAAATTTCAATAACGACGGCAAAAAAGGCTCCGATTCGAAGTTCAGCGCACCCAACTGGTTTATGGGAATGGCCCAGCGACAGGTGGGCAAAAACGGTTTGCTGAACCTCCGCGCGATGGTTTCTCTCGATCGGCTCACCGATGGCGGCGCGGGCTACCCGCTGCTTTTCCAGTCCGGCGAGAGCTGGAAAGGCGAGCCGCTTATCGACCGACAGCACCCGCACGACCTTATTTCGGAACTTTCTGTCGGTTATACCCAGCGGATCAATGATAAAGTCGACCTGACGATTTACGCGGGCTATCCCGGCGAGCCTGCCCTTGGCCCTACGGCTTTTATGCACCGGATGTCGGCATTCAACAACCCCGATGCGGTGCTCGGCCATCATTGGCAGGACGCTACGCATATCACATTTGGTGTGGTGACGGCGGGTGTCCGCTATGGTAAATTTAAACTCGAAGGCTCCTCATTTACCGGTCGCGAACCGAACGAAAACCGCTTTGACTTCGATAAGCCGCGCTTCAATTCTTACAGTTACCGGCTATTGTTCAACCCGTCAGCCAATTGGGCGTTACAGGCCTCCAGAGGTTTTATCAAAAGCCCCGAGCCGCGCGAGCCCGACGAGGATGTAGACCGCACGACCGCTTCGATACAGCACTCGGGTAATTTGGAAGGAAAAAACAGATGGATTTCCTCTACGCTTGTATGGGGTTTGAATGATGCCGGCGAACACCACAAGGAACATTCTGTTCTGGCTGAATCCAATCTGCAACTCGACAAATGGGCTCTTTATGGCCGCTATGAATGGGTGCAAAAAAGTGTCGGTGAGTTGGGGTTGGATACAATCTACGGCAGACAGGGGTTCGTAACCCTGCCAGTTTCCATGTTTTCTCTCGGTTTGAACCGGCAGATCGCCTCGTTCAGCAATACTTTATTGCAGGCTGGAGCTCAACTGAGCTTATACAAACCAGATCACCAGTTGGAGCCTTTTTATGGCAAGACGCCGCTTTCCGGGCAGGTCTACCTGCGCATTACACCCGCGCTCATGCGTATGTAAGGGGACTTTTTTAGTAGTTTTGGGTTTTAATTTAAACCAAAATACCGCCGTGGCCTGGTACCATACCTATTTCAAAGGACTCCCGCAACGCGCCTGGAAACTAAACCAGGACGAAGAATACACTGATTACGAGGTCGATTTCCTGCGGGATGTACTTGAAATAACGGCGGACAGCAAAGTACTCGACGTATTGGCCGGCTATGGAAGGCACGCTATTCCGCTCGCAGAGCAAGGCACGGCATTGACCTGTATCGATATTTCACAGGAATATTGTGAGGAATTACAGGGCATCAGCAGTAAGCAGCAACTACCGATAGAAGTCATTTGTGCAGATGTGTTGAACTACCAACTCCCCGAAGCCTCATTCGACGCCGCATATTGCTTTGGAAATAGTTTCAGCTTTTTCCCACGGGGAGATATGCAGCTATTTATCAACCAGATTGCCGCAGCATTAAAACCGGGCGCTCACATCGCGATCCACACCGAAAACCTCGCCGAAAGCATCTTGCCTAATTTCCAGACGCGCAACTGGATGCCGGTGCAGGACGACATTGTTTACCTGGCGGAAAACGAGTACCGTGCCGAAGGCAGCTACATTGAGGCTGAACAAACCTTCATTTCCGGCCCTGAGAAAGTGACTCACAGCGTCCGCCAGCACATTTACACCCTCGGCGAGCTTACTTATATGTTTGAACTGGCCGGACTACTCGTGGTAGGCACATTCAGCAACCTCGAAGCGGACCCGTTCATGCTAGGCGATGAGCAATTGTACCTTGTGGCGCGCAAGTAATCAATGCGGGAGCCGCGCGCGGACTAAACCGTAAATCCACGTTCCCGCAATGGCGCTCAGCAAAGTAATGGACACAGCCAGGTAACCTGCACCAATCTGCGCAAACAATGGCCCCGGACAAGCGCCGGTGATGGCCCAGCCGGTACCGAAAAGCACGCCGCCGTAAATCTGTCCTTTGTCAAACGTTTTGTCGGCGATGCTCACCATTTCGCCCGATAATGTTTTGATATTAAACTTCTTAATGAGCCAAATCGAAACGAGCCCGACCACAACCGCCGAGCCGATGACGCCATACATATGAAACGAATCCAGGCGGAACATTTCCTGAATGCGGAACCATGAAATGATCTCTGCTTTCAGAAAAACAATCCCGAAAATAATACCTACGACCAGGTATTTCAGGTTCGCAGTAAAACCCTCGGCGGATTGCTGGCGGTTTGCGCCGTCGCACCCGTCGATTTTGATATTGTCGAAATCCCTATCGGCAGATTCTTCGAGGGACTGATGTATCTTTTCCATACTATTTCAAGTTTAACGAGCCAGATTGAGCAATAAAGGAAGGAGCAAATGTGTGCTGACAAACCCTCCGATCATAAAACTGACCGTGGCCACCAGCGAGGGCCATTGCAAATTCGAAAGCCCCATGATCGCATGTCCTGACGTGCAACCACCCGCATAACGCGTCCCGAAACCGACTAAGAACCCTCCTAACACAAAAAATATCAGGCCTTTCAAGGTAAATACATTGCTTAAAGCAAAAATATCCGTCGGCATCAGTCCCGAAAAATCCTGCACGCCCATAGCTGCCAGGCTCTGCCGTGTATCCTCGGTCACCACGATAGCATCGGGATTAGCCAGCCAGAAGTTTCCCACAAACCCGCCAACCACGATTCCCGCCACAAAAAACAGGTTCCACGCCTCTTTTCGCCAGTTGTATTTAAAAAACGGCAACCCCGCCGGTATCACCGCCGCGCAGATATGCCGAAACGACGACGATATGCCAAACGACTTATTCCCCAGCAGGAGCAACACCGGCACGGTAAGCCCGATCAGCGGCCCGGCAACGTACCACGGCCAGGGGGATTTGAGCAGTTCGATAATTTCCATGTTAATATATCGGATTAATATAGTATTTAAATATAAAAGAATTCCAATTACTTAACGTTTCCGGATCGCTTTGGATTTGCTTTTAATCTACAAATAATCAATCGAAAATCACGCCTCGGCGAGTACCGGCACGTTGGTTTTGACCACGGCACCGTAACCTCCTTCGATATTCACGACGTCGTCGACGCCGCGGGATTTCAGGATGGAGGCAGCGACCATCGAGCGGTAACCCCCTGCGCAGTGAATATGCAGTTTGCGATCTTTCGGAAATTCCGGCATGAGGTCATTAATGTAATCTAAAGGCAGATTCCGCGCTCCCTCGATATGCCCTGAAGCAAACTCATCCGGCTTGCGCACATCGATTACTTCCAGACTACCCGATTCAAAGCGCCTCGCAAATTCATCGGCACTGACCGATTCGACGGTGTCGATTTCTTTCCCAGCCTGCTTCCAGCTCTCGAAACCGCCATTGAGATAGCCAATGGTATAGTCGTACCCTACCCGTGCAAGGCGTGTTACCACTTCTTCCTCTCTACCCGGTTCAGTGATGATCAACAATAATTGTTTCAAATCGGGGATCAATGCACCTACCCATGGGGCAAAACTACCGTCGATGCCGATATTGATGGAATTGGGAATAAAACCCTTGGCAAAATCCGCCGGTTTGCGGGTATCGAGGATCAATGCCCCGGTATTGTTGGCTTTCGCTTCAAAAGCCTCCGGCGATAATCCCTGATGCCCGCGTTCGAGCACGTCGTCGATGCTTTCGTAGCCGTCACGGTTCATTTTGACGTTTTCCGGGAAATACTGAGGCGGCTCTGTGAGGCCGGCTGTTACTTCCTTAACGAATTCCTCTTTGGTCATGTCCGCGCGTAATGCATAATTGAATCGCTTCTGGTTGCCCAGCGTGTCGGACGTCTCCTTGCTCATATTTTTGCCGCAAGCCGAGCCTGCACCATGGGCAGGGTAAACGATCAAATCGTCCGGCAGCGGCATTATTTTCGAACGGAGGCTGTCGTACAGGATTCCAGCAAGGTCGTCCATCGTCAGATCGCCTTTTTGGGCTAGATCCGGACGACCTACGTCCCCTATGAACAGCGTATCCCCACTGAACAATGCCACCGGCTTGCCGGATTGATCGATAAGCAAATAGCTCGTCGATTCCATCGTGTGCCCGGGCGTGTGCAATGCCCGGATCACTACGTTACCCAGCTTGAATTCTTCACCGTCTCGGGCGATATAGGCTTTAAAACCGGTTTGCGCACCGGGACCATACACAATCTCCGCGCCGGTCTTTTCCGCCAGATCGATATGGCCGGAAACGAAGTCCGCATGAAAATGGGTTTCAAAAACATACCGGATTTTAGCACCGATTCTCTCGGCTTTCTGAATATAGGGCGCGACTTCGCGCAACGGATCGATCACCGCGGCTTCACCATTTGAAACAATAAAATAAGCGCCCTGCGCCAGGCATCCGGTATATATCTGTTCTATTTTCATGCTTTCCGCGGTTATGTGACGATTTGATTAGTGGTCAGGTGTTGTCAGGTTTGGTCAAGTCTAGTCAGGTAATTGTTAAGAGGGCCAGTTTTAACAGATTTATCGGCAACAGCCAAAACCTCGCAACTAATCATCACAACCCGTAACCATTCCTGACAGTTCCTGACTACTCCTGACCACACTTGACAACACCTGACGACCACTTCTCTACCTCCGCCGTACAAACACCAGGCAATACCGCACCACGATCAGAAAACTCCTGACCAAGCCCAACACTATATGACTTCCCCGAATGATTCCAGGCATATTTACACTTTAACGACCTTCCATCCCCCAAGACGGAATCGCCAGATGCCCAGCATGGCCAGGACGGACTCCGCAATGGGTACCGCTGCAAAAACTCCAACCGGTCCGAAATCCAGGATAACGGCCAGTACATACGCAGTAGGGATTTGCACAGCCCAGAACGCGATCAGGTTCAGGACTGTCGGCGTTTTGGTGTCACCCGCGCCATTCAGCGACTGGATCACCACCATCCCATATGCGTAAAACCCATAACCCATACAAAGTACCCGTAATGCCAGCTTCCCCGTTTCCACTACATGCGGCTGGGAACTGAACAGGCTGATAATGTCCTCGGCGCCGACAAACATGACGACTGCAAGGACTCCCAGGAATATCAGGTTAAAAGAAGCGCATTTCCATACCGACGCTTCGGCGCGTTCCGGTTTCTCCGCTCCCAGATTCTGCCCCACCAGCGTTGCGGCTGCATTGGCTAATCCCCACGCCGGCAACAATGTGAACATGATCACACGAATAGCAATGGTATAACCCGCCACCACGTCACTGCCGAACTCGGAAAGAATGCGTGTCAGGAAAATCCAACTCGCGGAGCCGATCAGGAACTGAACCGTACCGCCGGTCGCAATTCTGACGATCGCCTGGATGGTTTCAGGGTTCGGTTTAAGGTCTTCCCAAAGCAAGCCCAACGCCTTTTTACCCTTGGTTAGTGAAAATAGCTGATACCCTACCCCAATGGTACGTCCTGTGGCTGTGGCCAACGCCGCACCTGTTACACCAAGCTCCGGGAATGGCCCGATACCGAAAATCAGGATTGGTCCGAGAAGCATATTGAACCCGTTGGCGATCATCAGCGAACGCATGGCCGTGGCTGCTGCACCCGCTCCGCGCAATGCGCCGCTCAAAGAGTAGAGCAATACCACCACGGGGCTGCTCAGGAACTGGATCCGGGCGAAATTGGTACCCGTTTCGATCACCTTATGATCGGCACCCATCATCCGGAGAATGTCGCCCGCCAGCAGGTAACCTGCCACAGCCGTCACCGACGAGATCGCCAATGAAATGAATATCACCTGTCCAACCGCATGCCGCGCCTGGTCCAGGTTTCCTTCCCCGGTGCGCCGGGCAATGGTAGCCGTAGCCGCCGTGCTAAGACCGATCGCGAGCGAGTACACCAGGGTAATCACGGATTCAGTAAGCCCGACCGTCGCGACAGCCTCAGTACTTACTTTTGAAACAAAGAAAATATCAACCACCGCGAACAGCGACTCCATGACCATTTCCAGGATCATGGGTACGGATAGCAAGAAAATGGCACGGTTGATGCTTCCTTCGGTAAAACTTTCTTCGGAGCCACGAATAGCCTCACGAAGCAGTGTAAACCACTTTTTCATGGATAATAAAAATTTGCAATAATGGATAAATAGAAATTGTGCGACCCGCAATGGGTCGTAAAAAAGTGCCTGTTAAAAGGCGGAGACTGAATTGTGGCTAGGCATTAGCCGAAGATGAGCACCAACATAGGCGTTAAGAATTTCGGCAAAGATACAAAAGTCTTTTCCGAATAATCAAACCAAAAAATGGATTTGTTAAATGCTAAATGTAATTTCACAAATTCCCGCGATGAACTTTTGCGATTGGCAAACCGTTGCAACTCTGCCCCTTTTCCGGCATTTGGGTATGCCATCGCAGGATTTTGAGCCGGAACAAAGACACAAAAACAACAGTGCATGATTGATAAGAAAAAATTATATTCGACAGCTGCCAAAAAGGAAACGGCCGTTCTGGTTGCTGTAAGCACCCAAAAGCAAAACGCCGAAAAGACAAAGGAATACCTGGAAGAACTCGCGTTCCTGGCCACTACGCTCGGCGTAGAGACCGTCCAGACTTTCACGCAAAACCTCGAACGAACCGATATCCGGACTTACACCGGAAAAGGAAAACTCGAAGAAATCCTGATCTACGTCACTGCCAACCCGGTGGACATGATCATTTACGATGACGATCTTACGCCTTCACAGGTCCGCAACCTCGAAGCTGTTTTCAAGGATATCAAGGTCATTGATCGCAGCTTGCTGATCCTCGCCATTTTCGCGATGCGCGCCCAGACAGCTCAGGCAAAATTGCAGGTGGAACTCGCGCAGTACCAATATATGTACCCGCGGCTAACCCGCATGTGGACGCACCTTAGCCGCCAGTCGGGTGCGGGCGTAGGTATGCGAGGTCCCGGTGAAACCGAGCTCGAAACCGACCGCCGGATCGTGAAAGACCGGATTGCATTCCTGAAAGAGAAGCTGGAAAAAGTGGATAAGCAAAGCGTTACCCGCCGTAAAGAACGCGACCGCCTTGTCCGCGTGGCCATTGTAGGTTACACCAACGTAGGTAAATCGACCTTGATGCGTAACCTCTCAAAAGCCGATGTCTTCGCCGAAAACAAACTCTTCGCGACCGTCGATTCAACTGTGCGGAAAGTGAACATGGAGAATATCCCTTTCCTGCTCACAGACACCGTCGGTTTTATCCGCAAATTGCCGACAACACTCATCGAGTCCTTCAAATCGACCCTCGACGAGGTACGCGAAGCGGATATTCTGATGCACGTCGTGGACATTTCGCACGCTTCATTCGAAGAACATCTGGATGTTGTAAACAAAACTCTGGAGGAAATCGGCGCGGCTAACAAACCTTCGATACTGGTTTTCAATAAAATAGACTTGTACAAACCGTCGTACAACGACGAGGATGAAGAAGAAGGCGAAGCGCCATCGACCCAGGACGTGCTCAACCAGCTAAAACGAAGCTACATCGCCGAAAAAGCCGATCACGTAGTTTTCATCTCGGCCCAGGAAAAGGAAAACATCGACGAATTGAAGCGGATGCTATTTTCCCTGGTGAAGGAAAAACACTTCTCCATTTATCCCAACTGGCTGGATCTTGGTTACACGCCAGTAGAAACAGAGGAATAATCATTTGTAATTCAAACGAATTTTTCTCAGTTTTGCACCCCGATTACCGCTAATTGGGCTCGATTCCCGTCGCGGTCACGAAAGTGAAATGTTACGTTCTTTATAAATATTGACTGCGTAGTTCAACGGATAGAGCGGCCCGCCGCCCGATAGGAGTTTCCTAAACTCTAGATATGGGTCCGGGGTCGCGCTCGACCGATTCTCGTCGCGGTCACCAAAGTGAAATGTTACGTTCTTTATACATATTGACTGCGTAGTTCAACGGATAGAGCGGCCCGCCGCCCGATAGGAGTTTCCTAAACTCTAGATATGGGTCCGGGGTCGCGCTCGACCGATTCTCGTCGCGGTCACCAAAGTGAAATGTTGCGTTCTTTATACATATTGACTGCGTAGTTCAACGGATAGAATAGGAGTTTCCTAAACTCTAGATATGGGTTCGATTCCCGTCGCGGTCACGAAAGCCAGGCATTATGTCTGGCTTTTTTGCAACATAGGTTGAGATTTTGTTTAGATCTGTCAAAATAAACATCACTAATCTGACCGAATAGAAAGAAAGCTGGAAGGCACCCCATCCACCAGCCAAACTCCATTCTCAGAAACAAGAAACTCGTACCCCGCCTCGCGCATCCCATCGTGTCAACTTCAAAAATCACCGGCTTTCCGTAGCGAGCGCCGACTTTTCGGGCGGTTTCAATATCCATCATCACCTTTCTCAGCTAAGCGATCTGGTCAATTGTGAAAGGACTGAGGAAATGAGGCTTCTTTCCCAACTTTCTCAAAACAAAGCCATTAACTTCCCCTGCCGCGACGTATTAAGATGCTTTAATACAACCAAGCTCCTAACCCCGGGATAATAAAACTTTTACCGGCACCCTTCTCGCGGCCTGAGGCCGGATCCTCTCCCGCGCGAAGGAACATTTAGAAACAGATAACAGATCGACAGCAAGCGCGTCGCATTGCAGGACGCTTCGCGGCTCGGCCAAACGGTGTTTTGGGTGTACAACTGTATTGCCCGAGCAAGGGAACCTGTTTGTGAGCTATATGCGACACTATTTGTAGTTTTCAAATGCCACGGAGGCACGAAGGATCACGAAACTTATTCGTGTTCGCTTCGTGCCTCCGTGGCATTATCGATATATATAAAATCAAACATAAATTACGTAATGCAAACGTTTGCATAAATATCCAATTGCAGTTGCATTTTCAGCAATCAATGCTTTATTTTGACTCAAATTCAAGTATTTTATATTTATTAAAATATTTTAAAAATAATTTTTCATCATAAACTTAGATTATTGGAAATGTCAAATATTAATCAAAAGATAAAAGTGGCGATTGTGGGCGTCGGAAACTGCGCCAGCTCGCTGGTACAGGGCGTTGAATATTATACCCGCTATTCAGAAAAAACTTCAGGACTCATGGCTGATAACATCGGTGGTTACCGTGCCGAAAACATCGAGTTTGTCTGCGGTTTTGAGGTAGATGAGCGCAAAATCGGGTTAAAATTGAAGGACGCCATTTTCACAAAACCCAATTGCGCGATCGAACTGTACACCGACATTACCACTGAAGCGCCGATTTACCGCTCGCCCGTACTCGACGGCGTTTCCCCGCAAATGCTCGCCTACCCTGCCGACAACCGTTTCGTAGTAAAAGAAGAACTGAAAGAAACCGACCTGCTCACGAGCGGCGAAAGTTATAATGAAGCATTAACGGCCACCATCCGCCAGGAAATCATTGCGCACCTGCGAGCGCACGAAGCCGAGGTGCTGATCAATTACCTGCCGGTGGGATCGCAGTTAGCAACGGAGTTTTATGCAGAAATCTGCCTCGAACTCGGCATTTCGCTGGTGAACTGTATTCCGGTATTTATCGCATCCGACCCGGAATGGGAACAGAAGTTCATTGATGCGGGCATCCCGCTGATCGGCGACGACATGCGAAGCCAGTTTGGGGCCAGTATATTGTCGCAAATGTTGCAGGAACTGGCCTTCGAGCGTGGCCACCACGTGAAAGCCCATATCCAGCGTAACGTAGGCGGCAACACCGACTTCCTGAATATGGAGGACAAAAACCGCCTGAAGTCGAAGAAGATATCGAAAGAAAATGTAATCCGCGCGCAAAACGACATCCGCGGCATCTCTACGGCCAACAGCTTCCTGCACGCGGGGCCATCGGAATACATTGCATTTTACGGCGATAACAAAGTGGCCAATTTCCGCTTGGAACTGGAAGGCTTTATGGGCTCGCCAGTGACACTCGACGCACAACTTTCGGTACAGGATTCGCCCAACTCGGCAGGTGTAGTGATAGATGCTATACGTTATGTCTACGTCGCGCGCGAGATGGGGCTGGTAGGCGCATTACGCGGACCTTCGGCAGCAACGCAAAAGACCCCGCCGCAGCAAATGATGTTCGCCGATGCCACTTATGAATGCCATGCACTGGCCAAACGCGAACTCACTGCATCGACCAGGAAGCAGCTGAAACTAAGCTACGAGCTGGCCGACAAAATGGATTAAAGAGCAGACTTACTTTCGTAAACCCTTACTTTCCTAAACCCTTACCTTCCTGCGACCAGCACCTTTACGCCGCGGTCTTCCAGGGATTTGACGGCCTCGTCCGACACGCCGGCATCGGTCACGATGTACTGCACCTGGTCGAGGTCGCAAATTTTTCCGATCCCCCGTTTGCCAAACTTCGTATGATCGGCAAGCACTACCACAATCTGCGCGGTGCTGATCATCTTCTGATTCAGCCCGGCCTCCGTCAGGTTGCTGATCGACAGCCCAAAATCGAAGTCGATCCCGTCGACACCGATAAAAAGTACGCCGCATGAAATATGGTCGAGAATATACTCGGCATAGGAACCGGCTACCGACGACGAGTTCTGGCGAATCAACCCGCCTAGCTGCAACACTTCTACATTCGGCCGGTTACTGAGCTCCAATGTTACCTTCACGGCCGGCGTAATCACCGTAATCTGCTTCGTCGGGTACAGGCAGCGCGCCAGCTCAAACACGGTCGTACCCGATCCGATCATGATTGAATCAGTTTGCCTGATCAGCGTCAACGCTTCACGCGCAATGCTCTGCTTTTCATCGGCGTTGATAAATTCTTTCTCATTGATAGGCCGCTCCACGGCATAGGGATTGTTGAGCGAACCTCCGCCGTGTGTCCTGAACAGTAAGTTCTTGTCTTCGAGGAGTTTCAGATCCTTCCGGATCGTCACGCCGGAAACCTGCATTTGCTCGGAGAGCTGCACGATACTCACCGTACCCGCCCTTTTCAGCTCCTGCAAAATGAATTGATGCCTTTCCGTAATAGTCATTTTGATACACTTTGAAAGCAAGTATAACCATAGTTCCCCGAACGCGGAAACCCGCTCACATACCCACTCCCAGCCATCTTGCCAGATTTATTTTTCAAATAGAAATAATACAAGGTAAAGCGTAAAAAGTGCCAGGATTACTACCCTAGGCAGGTATTATCATATTGTTAACATTCCAATTCCTAGGTTTCGTTTGCTTAAATAAACTTTAATTTTGTTTAAATAATTTAATTTCACTTTGTTTGTGTCGCTATTTGGCTATAATATTTCATGATTTTTATATCAATTATACCAAAAAGAACCTCGAAAGGCCTCCAAGGCGCCGGAGACCGATCGAAAAGTGAAATAAATTTTAACACATCATTATGAAAATGTAAAATTTAGATCTACTCAAACTCCCATGAAATCCCTTAACATTTATCTCGCAGCCGTCATGCTGCTGCTGACGCTGCTCTCGGGAGCGCACCGCGTGTACGCACAGGCCACCGATGCCTCGATTACCGGCACAGTCAAGGACGCAACAAACAATGAACTGCTACCCGGCGCCACCATTACTATCCGCAATGACGCTACAGGCTTTGAAACGCATACCATTACCAATGCCAAAGGTGAATATGCTTTGCACCAGTTGCCTTTGGGTAAACCTTACTCGGTCAGCGCGTCGTTTGTGGGGCTCCAAACAGTGAAACAAACCGGCTATTCGCTCAATTATGGCGATAAACTGAATGTCGACATAATCCTTTCCGCTTCTGAAACTGCTTTGAAGGAGGTTGTTATTTCAGAAAAAGGGTTCGTCAAGGAAGTGCAGCAGGCGGGTGCATCTACCTCCATTACGGCGGCTCAGATCAAGAGCTTACCCAACGAAGGCCGCAATTTCACGCGCCTCAATAACCTGTCCCCCTTGCAGGGAGGCGATAATTTCAGTTTCGGAGGCCAGCGTGCTACCGGCGCGAATGTGACGATCGACGGGATGAACGCCAAGAACCAGTGGACTAACGGTACCGTTGCCGAAGGGCCTTACGCCATTTCCCTGGAAGCAATCCGCGAGTACAAGGTGATTACCAACGATTATGACGTTACCCAGGGCCGGCAATCGGGCGGGGCGATCAGCGCGGTGACCAAAAGCGGTACCAACAAACTGGAAGGCTCGGCATTTCTTTATTTCAGGAACAACACATTATCCAGCGGCTACGACATCCGTGGCGTGAAACGCGAACAGGATTTCAGCAATTATCAGTCAGGTTTCAGCCTTGGCGGGCCCTTGATTAAGGATAAACTGCATTTCTTCGTCGCCTACGACCGTCAGGACGCAAGCCAGCCGCTCGTGATCGCCGATATTAAAAGCGCCGACGACGAGCAACGCTACGGAATCCGGAAAGACACGCTCGACAAGCTGATCCGCATTGCTTCCGAGCTGTATGGATTAAAAGGGCAGCAATATGGCCAGTTCCCCCGCAAGACCACTACCAACACCGCGTTCGTGCGCCTCGACTGGCAGATCAACCAGAAGCACAAACTGACGCTCCGGAGCAATACTACCCGCTATGTGTCACCCTTCAACGAAGGCGACAACTCGAATATCAACCTGCTGGAATCCTATAACAATTTCAAGGACGTTTCGACCACCGCGATGGCCGCTTTGCGCTCGTCGCTCAATCCGAGGCTGACCAACGAGTTCAAGGTACAATATATGTATTCCTACAAACCAAAGACGCCGCAGAGCTACCTGCCGTTTTCGAACATCCCCCGAGCGATCGTTAATGTGACTTCTCCTTTCCCGACCGAGGCTAATCCGAATGCGACGCAAACCAAGTCGGTACAGTTCGGCGGGCAGCGTTTCAGCCCGGAATCCAACCGCATGAAGCAGGTGCATTTGAGCAATACTGCTTACTGGAATACCGATAAGGTTAATTTCACATTCGGTACCGATAATATGCTCACTTACATGGAAACTTATCTTTCCAGCGAGCAAAATGGTCGTTTCTTCTTCAACAGCCTCAGCGACCTGGCCGCATTGCGCCCGTACCGCTACGCACGCGAGGTACCGTTGAAAGGTGCACCGATCGTGGAACAAACCGTACTCGACATTTCCGCATTCGCGCAGGCTGAATATAACCCGATCCGCGACCTGAACCTTGTACTCGGCGTGCGCTACGACGCCACGGCATTCCTGACGAACGGAGATTACAATGCGACCGTCGACAAGACATTAGGCGTGCGGACGGACATTAAACCGCAGGATTGGAACAACATCCAGCCACGTTTCCAGGTAACCTGGGATATGGGCGGCCGCAAGAAGGATATTCTCAAAATCGGCGGGGGTATGTTCTCATCGCAACCGCATTACTACTCGCAAGTGAACAACATCCAGAACAGCGGCACCATGGTAGGTGCGATTGACGTCACCGGTGCAGCCGTTCCGAAACCCGATTTCAATGCCTATCGCAACGATCCGTCCACGATCCCCGGTATTCCGCAGGGCGTGAGCTACATTTCGACGATCAACGCGGTGAACAAGGATTTTCAGGTGCCAACTACGTACAAGGCCAACATTAACTACAACCACTTCTTCGGCGACCGCATCCGCGTGGGTCTGAATGCGATCGTGGGTCGCACGGTGCATAACTATGTGTATGTAGACCGCAACCTGGCCGATAACCCGGCATTCAGGCTCACCAATGAGGATAACCGCGGGGTATTCGTGCCAGCCGCAAGCATTTCTGCCAAAGGCGTTACCGACTGGCTGCAATCCCGCAAGACGGCGGATGTTGGCCGCGTGCTGGAGCTGATTTCTACCGGTAAGTCCAACCAGCTCACATTTGTAGCTGACGCGAGCATTCGCATTGGAAATGACGGGTATGTAAATGCGAGCTATACCATCAACTCGGCGAAGGATAACTCCTCCTACAACTGCTGTGTCGCCAATACCTCCACATTCCTGCCCGTAAAAGACGACCCGCGCAACCTGAACTACGGCTATTCCGACCAACAGTTCCGCAACAAGCTTGTCATCAACGGCGCAGCACCATCCTGGAAAGGTTTCCAGCTCGGCGCAACGCTCATCGGCATCGGCGGCACCCGGTATAGCTTCCTGGTGGGCGGCAATACCAGTTTGAATGGCGATTTTGTATTGACCAATGACCTGGCGTATGTGTTTGATCCAAACAGCCCGAACACTCCCGAGAACATCCGCAAGGGCATCAGCGACCTGCTGAGCAACCCGGAAACCGACCAGAGCGTGAAGGACTATATCAATTCCAATATCGGGCAGGTAGCCAAGCGGAACGGCGGTTCCAACCCGTTCTACACCACTGTTGACCTGCGTCTGACCAAGGCATTCAGCATTGCCAAAGGCCATAACCTCGAATTTTCGGCCGATGCCTTCAACTTCCTGAACATCCTGAACAAGGAATGGGGCCGCAACTACAACCGCGGCAACACCAACCTGCTCAACATTACCGGGTTCGACCAGGCGAAGCAGCAGTACAACTATTCGGTACAGAACATTGCCACCCGGCCGATCGGCGGAACGCCATGGCGCATTCAGCTGGGTGTGAGATATTCGTTTAACTGACCTTTTTCATATTCCTAAATCAATCCCACAATGACACCAACGACACCCTTTGACCGCATCGGATTACCCCGGCACCTTGCCTGGGGTTATCTGGGCATCCTGATCTTCATGATGGGCGACGGCGTGGAGCAAGGCTGGCTCAGCCCCTATCTCCTCGACCGCGGCATGACGATCCAGCAATCCGCATCGCTGTTCACGGTTTATGGCATTACCATTGCCATTTCGTCCTGGTTTTCGGGCGTCCTCGCCGAAGGCTATGGGCCGCGTAAAGCCATGTTGATGGGCATTTTGCTTTACGTCGTCGGGACCGTCGGTTTTGTGGGACTGGGCATGGAATCGCTGAATTTCCCCGTTATGCTGCTCACTTATGCAGTCAGAGGGTTCGGGTACCCGTTGTTTGCCTATTCGTTTCTGGTTTGGATCACTTATCGCACGCCTGAGAACGCGCTTGGGCGTGCGGTGGGCTGGTTCTGGTTTGTATTTACGGGCGGCCTCAATGTGTTCGGCGCCTATTATTCAAGCTGGGCCATCGAGCGGATCGGCTACCAGAATACCCTTTGGAGCTCCATTTTCTGGGTTTCTGTCGGGGCATTTTTTGCATTGGTTTTGAATAAGGATCAATTCCACTCCACCGGCGAAGCGGCCGGCAAGGCCAAAGAACTTTTGAAAGGTTTTACCATTATCAGAGAAGAACCGAAAGTACTGATCGGCGGCATTGTACGCATTATCAACACCACGGCGCAGTTTGCATTTCCGGTATTCCTGCCTACTTACATGGCCGAGCATGGGCTGTCTACCCAGGAATGGCTGTGGATATGGGGCACCATTTTTACGAGTAATATCATTTTTAACCTCATATTCGGCTTCGTCGGCGACCGGTTGGGCTGGCAAAACACCATTATGTGGTTCGGCGGCTTTGGTTGCGGCGTAAGCACCCTGCTCTTTTACTACTCGCCCGCGCTTTTCGACGGCAACTTCTGGCTGATCCTCATCCCAGGCATTCTCTGGGGTGGATTACTCGCCGGGTATGTGCCGCTCTCCGCATTGGTCCCCTCATTGGTAAAAGAAGAAAAAGGCGCCGCCATGGCCATTCTCAACCTCGGCGCGGGTCTCCCCGTATTCATTGGCCCGGCTATCGTCGGCCTGTTTATCGGCTCCATCGGCAGCGAAGGAGTTGCATGGACGCTTGCGGTTTTGTACTTCATCAGCGCCATTTTGACCCGGTTCATAACGCTGCCACAGACTAGTGCCGTGGAGGCGGAAATGGTCAGGAATGGTCAGGTATAGTCAAGTATGGTCATTTATTGCCAAGTGTTGTCAGAAATAGCCATGGGTTGTCAGGTGTAGTCAGGCATTGTCATGGATTGATTCTTCTCAAAATCAGAATTATTCTGACTATCTAAACACAGATGACTATCCTCACTATACTTGACAATAACTGACAACTCCTGACCAAACATGACCACAAATGACAATACCTGACTACTTCCCCAACATAAATTAAATACCGTCAAACTTTAAAGAACCGTATCGACACCAAACATGAAAATCCTAATCACCGCCCCCTACCACGACAAGGCGCAGCAGGCGTTAAAAGAACAATTCGGAGAAATCATCTATAAGCCATGGAAATTACAGGAGCGCGCTTACAATGAGGACGAACTCATTGCACTACTGACTGAGACCGGAGCAGACGCCCTCATTACCGAGCACGATCACGTTACAGCTGCGGTAATCGAGGCGTTCCCGGATTTACAGTTTATCGGCGTTTGCCGCGGGACGCCCTCCAATGTGGCTGTGGCGACCGCTACGGCCAGAGGCATCCCGGTTTTCAATACTCCCGCACGTAATGCGCAGGCAGTGGCCGAAATGTTCATTGCCAACCTCATCAATCTCCTGCGTAACACGCTCGAAGGCATTGCCTGGCTCGAAGGCGAACACTGGGAGGCCGGCGCGCATACTTCCTATTTGCAGTTCAAGGGGAATGAAATTGCCGGAAAAACAATCGGAATGGTCGGTTTCGGAGCCGTAGGGCAAACTATCGCTAACCTTGTCAAGCATTTTCCGGCCGAAATCCTGTATTACGACCCGTTCTATACTTCCGATGACCCGGATTACAAAAAGGCCAGCCTGGAAGATGTTTTTCGGCTCAGCGACGTGGTATCGATCCATTTGCCTGTGACCAAGGAAACCGAGGGCATGATTGGGGAAGAGCTGATCGGGTTAATGAAAAAAGACGCCATTTTCGTCAACACGGCGCGCGCTGTGGTGGTGAAACGGGAGGCATTACTATCGGCCATCGAAAACAATGCAATCCGCGGTGCGATCCTCGACGTTTTCGACCACGAACCACCTGACGCACTGGATTATAGGCTCATCCACCATAAGAATGTACTCGCTACGCCGCATATCGCGGGGGCTACGTTTGAAGTGGAAGACCACCACGCCGACATTATGAACAAGGCGCTGCGCGGCTTTTATGTGGAAGGCAACCGGAACGTCCGCCAGTTGGTGAACCGCGAAGTATTGCCTGTTAAAACCCATTAATCCCCAAAAAATGACTTTAAAACAGGCATACCTCGTGGCCGATATCGGCACTGGCAATGTACGCGTAGCCATCGCCGACCCCGCCGGTACTATCCTCGGCGTGGCGAGCGGCAATATGCAATACCATAAGGACGAGCGTTACCCCGAATCCATATTTTTCGATCCAGACACGCTTTGGGAGCAAATAAAAAGTCTTGCGAAAACTGCATTAACCCAGGCCGGAATGGTGACCATCACGGCCATTACCGCCACCAGCCAGCGTGAGGGCATCGTAGCGCTCGACAAAAACGGCGCGTCGCTCATCGGCATGCCTAATATCGACCACCGCGGACGCGAATGGGAAAATATTATCCCCGACAAGCACGAAGTTTACATGCTGACAGGCCGTTACCCTACATCGCTTTTTTCGGCATTGAAGCTCGTCGGCGTCCGCGAACGCCGCCCCGGGCTTTGGCAGCAAGTGTCCACATTCGTCAGCATCAGTGATTGGGCGCAGTATATGTTCAGCGGAGTGCAGGGCTATGAGCATTCGCAAGCCTCGGAAACTTTGCTTTACGATGTTGCCCAGGGCGGATGGTCCCAACAACTTTGTGAAAAATACCGGCTCGACGCCTCACTCCTTCCGCCGCTCGTGCATTCCGGATCTGTTTTGGGTAAAATACAACCGGATATTGCAGCCGAACTCAGTATTTCGGAAGCCGCCGTGGTGGTAGTCGGTGGCTCGGATACCCAACTGGCGATCATGAGTCTCGAACCGTCCGTCGAGGATATTGTGATCGTTTCGGGCACCACCACGCCCATCATTAAAATAGCCGACCACTACATTACCGACGCTCAGGAACGCACCTGGACCAACCGGCATACCGACAATGCGAACTTCCTGCTCGAAGCCAACGCGGGCGTTACGGGCCTGAATTACCAGCGGCTGAAAGAAATCTTTTATCCCAATGAACCCTACGAACTGATCGAAACCGAGGTAGCAGCCATTCGCGATACGCATTGTATAGGCGCGCTGGGTTCACTGCTGGCGGGCGAGAAATCACCGCTGATCCGTGGAGGTTTTATTTTCAATACGCCTGTGTCGCACCAGCTCAGCCGGGCGCATTTCGTGTGGGCTACGCTTTGGGATATTGCTTGCAGCATTTCCGAGAACTATCATGTGCTTCGTGAAGTGACGCGCCATGAGCAGGATTATGTGTGGATGTGCGGCGGGGGTGTGCAAAGCAGACTGCTGCGGCAGTTTATCGCCAATTTATTAGGCAAAAAAGTGATGATACGCGCCAATTACCGTCAGGCCTCGGTCTCGGGCGGGGTGGTGATCTGCAACAATGCGTTGAACATTCCGAACAATGCAGCGGAGACATTGGAAATTACCCGGCCAGAGGACGACAACATCTGCCGCGAATGGTACCACGAATGGAAAAGCGCCCGGAAAGCATTCAAATCATTGGCGAGAAATTAACGTCAATGATGAAAACGCGACACACATATTTTGGCGCGTACAATATTTCGGGAACGCGAATATTTTGGGAACGGTAATATTGCGGTGTCCACAAGTATTGCGGTGCGCTGCACCTTACGGTCCGATATTACCAGGCATTCACGCCAGGTGCAGAGCACCGCAATATTTGTAGACGGGCCGGACCGTGATTATGGTCGATACCACGCATCGCCATAATTTTATTGTAAATCATATATTTTATTGTCAATCAAAATATTGATCTGTTAAATGCATTCATATTTCATAGGAATCGACGTCGGGACGCAGGGGGTGCGGGTGGTAATGCTCGACGACACAGGCCGAACGGCAGGCAGCAGTGAAAAGATGTTTCCGCTTACGCAGCATTCGCGCGAGGAACAATCACCGGCATTGTGGTGGGAATCGGTATTTACGTGCTTGCAAAATCTGCTGGTTTCTGTGCGCGAAGTGATCGATCTAAATGCTATCAAGGCTGTTTCGGTTACCTCCACATCCGGCACGGTGATCCCGCTCGATGCGCACGACGAGCCGCTTCATAATGCACTGATGTATTCCGACACCCGCCCTGCCGCGGAAGGAAAATACTGCCGCGAAATCGCCGAACGGTTTCACCCGCAAGGTTACACCGGCTTCAATGCATCCAGCGGATTATCAAAAATGGTGTGGTACTCAAACCATTTCACCGAAAAAGCTGCGCAGATCAAAACCTGGATACACGCGACGGATTTTATCATCGGCAAACTCTGCGGCGACTATTCGGTAACCGATTATACCAATGCGCTGAAATCGGGCTTTGACGTAGGAGCGGGCGAATGGCCAGGTTACCTGACAGAGCATCTGCCGTTGCAGAAAGAATGGCTGCAAAAAGTTGTCCCGTCGGGCACGCAAATCGGTCGCTTACTCCCGGAGTTGAGCGAACAACTCGGCGTAGGGGCGATTCAGGTCATAGCCGGCATGACCGACGGCTGTGCGTCACAGGTGGCTTCCGGTGCAGTGCGACCGGGAGATTGGAATACCACCATAGGCACCACGCTCGTCGTGAAGGGCGTTACTACGCGGGAAGTACGCGATCCGGAAGGCCGGCTGTACAGCCACCGCCACCCCGAAGGCTACTGGATGCCCGGCGGGGCAGGCAATATCGGTGCCGACTGGGTTTCGGCAGGCTTCGCCGACGATCTCCCCGCATTGACCCACGCCGCCTCAGACCTCATTCCCACCGGCCTGATCGCCTATCCTTTGCTGCAACCAGGCGAACGATTCCCGTTCATCGCCCCTCAGGCACGGGGTTTTTCGCCCGAAAATGCTAGTCGCCAGGCCACATTTGCCGCTAATATGGAAGGCGTGGCGTTCGTAGAGCGGTATGCGTACCAGATGATCGAAAGCCTCTCGGACGAGAAGGTGAATGCCGTGTACACCGCCGGCGGCGGCAGCAACAGCGATGTGTGGCTTACCATTCGGGCGAATGTGCTCAACCGCCCCGTACACAAATGCGGTAATGTGACCGGCGCTGCAGGTGCTGCAATCGTTGCTGCCGCGGGCTCCTATTTCGGAACGCTTACCCAGGCGGCGCAGGCTATGACTCGCATTGAGAAGACGATCAGGCCCGAACCGGCGCTGGTAACTGCTTACACGCTGCAATACCGGAATTTTATCCAAGCTTTAACCGAAAAAGGTTTTATAGCAGGGCCCGTGCCCGTAACCCATTGACCATGCTTCACGTATATCTGCTCCGCCATGGAGAAACATTCTGGAATGCCGACGGCAACCGCTACTGCGGCGCAACGGACATCGGATTGACCGAAAAAGGCCTCGAACAGGCGCATTTGGCAGCTTCATTGCTGAAAGGCATTGCATTCGACGCGGTGTACACATCTCCACTTCAACGCGCCCATCACACGGCTACCATTGCTTCGGGCAACTACCCGGGCATTACCGTCGACCAACGGCTGATTGAAGCCTCATTCGGCGAATGGGAAGGGAAAACGCGCGCCGAGTTCATCGCCGAAAATCCCGCGCTCTGGGACGCATGGGCGCGCGAGCCCGATTATGCACGCGCGGGCGGCACGGGCGAGACGGCCATCGAGATTGTGACACGCGTCGATAATTTTTTCAATGATATTTTACAAAAACATCCCAACGGGACCGTGCTTGTAGTGGCCCATAATGCGGTGAACCGGTTTTACATGGCCTGGAAATTAGGCATGCCGCTCAAAAACTACCGCCAGATTGTTCAGGAAAATTCTTCGGTAACGCTGTTTAGTCTCGATCCGCAAGGTGAATTCAGTCTTTTAAAACTCAACTGCCGCTCATAATTTTAAAATAATCATGAAAAAGAAACTCCTTAACCCGTTCATATTAACCGCATTGCTCGCCCTTGGCAACCATTTTGCAGGCTATGCGCAGAGCAAGCTCAATGTCCTGAAAATCAAGACTGCGAAGGATTTACACGCCTATTTTCAATTCACCGGCAACGACCCGATACTGATCGCCGGACACCGCGGCGGGATGGTGAAGGGCTTCCCGGAAAACTCCATTGCCACTTTTGAAAATACATTGAAATACACCCCAGCATTCTTCGAAATCGATCCACGATTGACCAAGGACAGCGTCATGGTGCTCATGCACGATGCCACGCTCGACCGCACCACCACGGGGACGGGCAAGCTATCGGACTACACTTATGAAGAACTCAAAAAATTCCGCCTCAAAGACGCCGAAGGCAATGTCACCGACTTCACAATCCCGACGCTTTCCGAGGTAATCGAATGGGCGCGCGGCAAAACCGTCCTCAACCTCGACCACAAGGATGTCCCCCTCGCTATGACCGCCGCATTGATCAAAAAGCACAAAGCCGACGCATTTGTGATGCTCACCGTACACAGCGCCGCCGAAATGCAATACTATTTAACTCAAAACAGGAACCACACCTTCTCGGCATTCATCCGGAATATGAAGGAATACGAAGATTACGAAAAAGCCGGTGTCCCCTTCACCCAGATGATCGCCTACATAGGCCCGCACGTGAAGCCGGAGAATAAGGAATTATATGCATTATTGAACAAAAAAGGCACTATGTGCATGATTTCAGCTGCGTCGTCCTATGACAAACTGAAAACCGCCGAAGAGCGTAAAGCCGCTTACCTGGCCATCGCGAAAGACGGGGCGTCTATTCTGGAATCGGACTTACCGATCGAAGCGGCGGAGGCTGTGAAGGAATATGCGCAGAAGAATAGCCCGAAGCAGAAGTTTTTTGAGAAGAAGTAATCATTGGCTTCTTTCCTGCCTATTTGAGTTTCTTTTTGTCAAAGTCTAAGAATGAAGATTCCTGTTCCTTCTTAATAGATTTGATGATATCAAGCTGCTCTAATGTTTTGCGTTGATCATGACAGGTTTCGTCCAATATTTTGAAGCGCTCCCGCTTTCCCAATCCGGTTTTGATTAACACCGAATTAAGATTCTCAAGATTTGAAAGTATCGTCAGTTCATTGATACTGGCCATGTCGCGAATGTTTTCGCCCGCAAGATCGCGCTGCGGATTAGCTTCGCGCCATTGCTTGGCTGTACAACGAAATAAAACGAGGTTCAGCAAATCGGCCTCATCCGCATAAAGCAGCCATTCTTTCGCCTGGGAATAACCGGTTTTCGGAATGAGGTAATCCCGCACGGCAGTTGTGTGTATTTGATAATTTGCTTTTGAGAGGATGCGCTTTACATTCCATTCTAGCCCATATTGATTGTTTTCAATCTCTTTAAGTCTCTGGTACTCCCGAATAACGTAAAGCTTGAATATCGGACTAATTGCTGACCCAAATTCGAATGCTATATCCTTGTGTGCATAAGTACCTCCGTACCTGCCTGATTTAGAGAAGATTCCAATCGCATTGGTGTTCTCAATCCAGTTTGAAACACTCATGGTAAAAGTAGGAACACCCGCTTCTCGTCTAAAGTGGTCGAATTCGACCACTTTAAAATCGGAATTATATATCGTCTCCCACGTTCCCAAAAATTCAATGGTTGAACGGTTCCTGATCCAGTTTTTAATAACATCTGCTGCCCTGCTCACATCCTCTTTTCCCTTCACCATATCGGTGAGGCAGATGTAGTCATTATCGTTGATGGTGGTGATGGATATGTCGACGTTATCCACCGTGATTTTACTCATCTTCGCCATAGTGTGATGATTGTGATGTTATGGTGCTTGTAATCCGATAAAGGAAAAGCTTTGCTGATTCTATCGCATCGAATTTCCTGATAATTTTATAAAAACGCGTGCAACATCGGACGAGCCTTGTTCAAAAACGAACAGGGCTTTTGTCATAAAATAGCCTTAATTCGACTCAAACGGCATTTTCAATACCTGGCAAGATATTTTACATACCGAAATAGATATAATCAATCCGGACACATCCTATGAGACGAAGCGATTTGGGTGAATTTGAAGAAATCGTATTACTGGCCGTGGCAGCACTGGCGCCGGGGGCCTACTCAGTGAGTATTGCCGAAGAGCTCGAAAGCGAAACCGGGCAGACGGTGAGCACCGGGGCAGTACATGCCGCATTGCAGCGGCTCGAACAAAAGGGCTACCTGAGTTCTTACCTCGGCGAAGCTACACAGGAACGCGGCGGACGGCGCAAGCGGCTGTTTAGCATTACGGCCTATGGCGGCAAGGTCCTCCACGAAGCCCGCACCGTGCGGAACAGCCTCTGGAACCGCATTACCCCTTCCGAATTGTCTAAAATGGGCCTCGATTTTTCAAACAGCTGAGCCATGCAACCACTCCCTCCCCGCTGGCTCGATAAGCTGGCTACCCGCATTTGTGCCCCGCACTTGCGCGAAGAACTCCTCGGTGACCTGCACGAGCGTTATGCCTTGCGCCACCGCCGCGCAGGCGCGCATAAAGCCAATTTCTTCTTCCTCCGCGAAGTGGTTGCACTGCTCCGCCCCTCCATTATGAAGCGAAAACCGTCGCCGTATGGCTCGCCATCGGTTTTCAACCGCGATATGCTGGGTAATTATTTAAAATCGGCTCGCGGGTATTGATGAAAAACAGGGGCTATTCGCTGATCCATTTGACGGGACTTTCCATTGGATTGTGGGCCTGTATGATGGTGGCTACCGTGGTGATCGATAGCCTCTCGTACGACCGGCAGTGGAGCAGGAAAGATGATATTTACAGGATTGTGAGTGTAGATAAAATGGGCGGCGGGTTGTCTGAACGGCATACTTCGTCCCCCTCGTACCTTGCGCCCGCATTGCAGAAAATGTACGCTGAAGTAGAGTCCTGGTCGTCCGTTGAATCCTATCGGCCTCATTTTAAGATACGTCCGGAGGATAACGACGGCATAGAAACCAATATGCTGACGGTAGACACGATGGCGAATAAGATGTTGGGCATTAAACTTGTTGCTGGCAGCCTCGAACGCACTACGCAAAACCGATGGAGTTTGCTCGTCACGCGATCGTATGCAGCCAGGATACTCCCGGGTCAGAACCCGATAGGCCGGATTATCCACGAAATCCCGACGCTCCATTCGGAGTCCACACCTTATGAAATCACTGGCCTGATCGAAGACCTGCCTTACAACAGCCATCTCCGCACGGACGTGATCCGGCTGAAACGAACTAAGGTGGAACCGCTGACAAATAATGGTATAATTATGTTCGAGCAAAATTACCTGTTGCTCAAACCCGGCACAGATGTGAAAGCATTTACCCGGAAAGTCAATACGTGGTATGCCCGCTTCACTAAAACAGACCAGCGACAGTTCGAATTCCAACCTTTAAAGGACATCTACCTCCGTTCCGATTTCGCGGAGGGGCAAAATGTCAGGGCAAGCATCCGGACGATCTATATCTTCGCGGGCGTTGCATTATTGCTGTCTTCATCGCCTGCGTCAATTTTGTCAATCTCAGTACGGCCAAAGCATTTGTACGGGTGAAGGAAGCCGGTGTACGGAAAGTACTCAGCGGATCGCGGACGCAGCTCGTCTTGCAGCTTTTGACTGAAACCTTGCTATTATTCGGCATTTCCATCGGCATTGCGGTATTTGCATACTTCTTCACATTGCGCCCGGTCGAAAACTTTCTCGGGCATCGGTTGGTACTCACGTTTACCTCCGATATCCCGATGGCGGGAGGCGCATTGCTGATGTTCCTCCTCACCGCATTGCTCACGGGCCTTTATCCCGCCTGGATAATCTCGGGTTTTAAACCGGCCAACACATTACGCGGCATATTCACAGCGTCGTGGGGGCAAACGGGGGTTCGCAAAACACTCGTCGTAGCGCAATTCTCCATTTCGATTATTGTATTGCTCGCTACCATCGTAGTCTGGCAGCAATTCGATCTGATGAAAAATAAAGAGCTCGGCTATGACAAGAACAACTTGATCGGCATCGAGCAGATTTCCTGGAATGGTAAAGGCGAAGCATTCAAGAACGAACTGCAAAGGATACCGGGAGTCATTCGTAGCAGTCTGAGCCTGTGGATGCCCACAGAGGGCGCAGGTTATATGCAGCGCGAGGTCCCCGACCCGGCCCACGCCGGCCGCCGGCTGCGGATCTGGTACATTGCCGGTGATGTGGATTTACCCGCGACTTTGGGATTAAAATTGGTCAAGGGACGCATGTTCAGCAACGGTTTCGCCGATGCACTTAATGCCGATTCCCTGCGGGAAAAGGATTTTGTAAAATTTGAAACGGCGCAGATGAACCAGAATTCGCTGATAACTGCCTCAGCCGCCAAAATGCTCGGTATCAAACAGCTGGATGTGCAGGCCGAAAACGTAGAGACGGTACCTGTGGGAATTGTCGGCGATTTCCATAACGAATCGCTTTACGAACCGATGAAGCCAACGCTTATTCTCGCGCAAAAGGCGCCGCAATATGCCGGTATGCTCATCCGCATTGAGCCCGGGACCGAAATGCAGGTCGCGGCAGGCATACGAAAGCTCTGGAAACAGTTTTTCTCGGGGAAATTGCTACGTATCAACAACATAGCTGAAAAGCTCAGCCAGCAATATGAATCCGAATCCAAACTCCACCAGCTCTTCCTGTTTTTCAGCGGGCTTACAATGTTCCTTTCGGCGTTAGGCATTTTCGGATTGGTGGTACAGGCCGCCGAACAGCGCGCGAAGGAAGTAGGCATTCGCAAGGTACTGGGCGCGTCGGTGGCCGGTATTGTGGGATTGATCTCAAAAGATTTTGTCAAACTGGTGATCATAGCCATCGTGGTAGCGTCGCCGCTGGCGTGGTATGCGCTGCAAAAATGGCTGGAAAACTATCCTTATCGGACAACGATCCATTGGTGGGTATTCGTCGTGACAGGTTTTGCGGCACTGGCTGTAACAATCGGCACGGTGAGCTTCCAGGCCATCCGCGCCGCGACGGCGGATCCGGTCCGCAGCCTTCGCAACGAATAATCGATTTAGGGAATTAAAGTACAGCGATGCCACTTTAATTCCCCATTTTTAAGCTGCGGGCAGATTGTCCATGCCCTTTTTCAGTTAGCATGACAATTGCATGTTATCTTGCAGCACCAAATCATCGTTCGTAATGCAAATGCTGTCCGCTCTGGGCAAAGCCCGCTATATACCCCTCCTGATACTTTTTACCCTCGCCATCATGCAGTCGTGCCGGAAGAATCCGCAGGACATGACCGACCAGGAGCTGGCAGAGGCGATCAGCAGTAAGGATATTTACCAGGAACTCCTTTCGCAAGCAGGTGAAGCGGGAATCAATACCCAAAAATTTGAAACAAAGGACACCATTGCGCCGGTTTTCGCACTTCTGGAAGAAATCGCGTTCGGCCACAAGCCTACTATCCGGTTTACCCAGAAGAGAATGAGGGCGGATACCGCATTGATCCGCAATGCAGCCGAAGAACTCGCCAGAGGCCAATCGGTGGAAAAGGTAATGGAACAGCTGGAACCCGTTTTCCCGGTTTACCACAACCTGAAAATCCATTACGACCGGCTGCTCAAGTCGAACAAAAAGGACAGCGCAGCGTATGTTGCACAGACCCTAAATGCCTACCGCTGGATTCGCCGGCAAATCCAGGGCGCTCCGCGGTTTGTGATGGTGAATATCCGGGGCGCTTACCTGACGGCCATGGATTCCGCGGGCAAGAATGTGCTCACCATGCGCACCGTAGTAGGCAAGCGGGACACGCCTACGCCTACGATCGACACCTACGCGACGAGCATTGTGACGCACCCGTATTGGAATGTACCCAAAAGCATTGCGATCAAGGAAATTTTTCCGAAAGCCGCCGCAGATCCCGAATATCTGACCCGCAACCGCATTCAGGTGATTGGGAAGGACGGCCAGGCTATTAACCCCGAGGAACTGGAATGGGGCGACCTTACTGCCGATCAATTCCCCTACCGCTTCCGCCAGGAAACAGGCGAGGATAATTCATTAGGCTTGTTAAAAGTTGAGATCAAAAACCCGTTAGCCATTTACCTGCACGACACCAATGCGCGGTACTTGTTCAAAAGCAACCAGCGCTGGCGCAGCCACGGATGCGTACGCGTGCAAAAACCGACGGATCTGGCCAATTATATGGCAGGTACCCAGCTGCTCGACAGCGATTTCATGACCGAGCCCGACAGCGTTTCGCACCCGCCGAAATGGCACAAACTGAAAGTGCGCGTACCGGTGTTTCTGCTGTATTTGCCGGCAGACTGTAATGAGAAAGGAGATCTGATGTATTTCCCGGACGTTTACAAACGCGAGGCACCCAATGCCTGAACTTCGGAAATAGCCTCCATTCCGGCGAGTAACGAGGACTTTTCGAGATAATGCTGGTCACCGGAGTAAATAAACAACCCCGCACCATTATACAGCATATTGATCAGCTTTTTGGAATCGGCGATCGAAACCGCGGGGCAACCTAGGCTGCGCCCGAGACGGCCGGTGTTTTTGATAAATGCCTCGCTCACATAATCGGCGCCGTGCATCACGATCGCACGTTCCAATGCACGGTCGTTAATGCCTTTTTCGAGGCCTTCGAGTTTTAATGACAATCCGTGTTTGCCCTGGTACGTGCCTAAGGTTTTGTAAAAACCCAAACTGGATTGGTAGGAAGAATTGGCATTCGAAAAATGCTCGGCAAACTCGTTGCCCGAGTTTCGTCCGTGCGCCACGTAGGTGTTGTAAAGCACCTTCTTTTTCAACAGGTCGATCACATACAACCGCTTGTTACGCGATGACTGTGTAAAATCACAGATCGCCATGATCGGGTTATCGAGTTTGATTTTCTGGAAACCAAACCATGCACAGTAGAATGCACGCTCCGACAAACCCTGCTTTTTCAGCCCCAGCGAGTCGTACAATGAAATCCATTCGGAACGGGTAACAACCGAGTCGGTTTTCGCGACCGGCGTTTTTTTAGTGGTAGAAATATGGGAAACTGAGTCGGCCCGGTGCACACCCAATGAAATGCCTGCTGCTATCAACACCGCTGCCCAAACCCCATGCGCTTTTGTCATTTCCTATTGTTTTATTGAGACTATATGCTTCAAAATCAATCAAGGAGGCGCCGTTAAACGACCCCACCTTAACAGCCCAAAAATCGCAAATGGTTCCGAAAAATTTCAGAACCATTTACAATGCACTAATAATCAGTAAATTACAAACAACAATTCCTAACCACACCTGACAATAACTGACAACACATGACCATTCCTGACAACACATGACCATACTTGACAAAACATAACCATACTTGACAAAACATAACCATTCCTGACAACACATGACCATACTTGACAAAACATGACGATTCCTGACCACGCCTGACTACTTCTTTTCAATCCCCGCCAAAACCCGCCCTATGTCATTTGCCCGGACCATATAAGAAAGGCTGGCGTCCAGGTCACGCTCATCAATCGCGTCCTTGAATTTTTTCAGGAGCTCGATGTAATCGCCCAGTGCCTTGGAGACATTCTTTTTGTTCTGGTCAAAAATAGGCGCCCACATTTGCGGAGAGCTTTTCGCCAGACGCACTGTCGAAGAAAAACCGGTACTCGCCATATCGAAGATCGCGCGCTCGTCGCGCTCCTTATCGAGGACGGTCATACCCAATGCAAAAGAGCTGATATGGCTCAAATGCGACACGTACGCCAAATGCAGATCGTGCTCCACCGGCTTCATATAATGGATCTTCATGCCCACATCCCGCAGGAAGGTTTCCACCAGGCCCAATGAATCGGGGTTGCTCTTTTCCTTGTCGCAGATGATCACGTTTTTATCGATCAAAAGCTCCCTGAATGCCGCGCCCGGCCCCGAGTTTTCGGTACCTGCCATCGGGTGCGCCGCTACAAACTGGCCCCGTTTCGGGTGCTTATCTGCCAGTTTGCAGATCAGCTCCTTGGTAGAACCCAGGTCCATGATCGTCCGGCCGTCGGGCAGGTGATCGAGCATGTAGGGCAGCAATTTGGTAATGGCGTCCACGGGCGTCGCGAGGACGTTCAGCTCGGAGACCTGCAATGCCTCGTCGAGCGTCAGGATCTCGTCCACGATCCCTTTTGCCAATGCTATTTTCTGATTGACCGCCGAGTTGTCCACCCCCACGAATTTCACATGCGGGTATTTCTCGCGCAGTCCCAGGGCGAACGACCCGCCGAGCAGGCCTACCCCTATGATACTGATGATCATTATTTTAAATTTAAATATCTGAAATATTACCCTTTAATCCGCTCCACCGCCTGCCAGATTCTCTCTTTGGGCAAGCACAATGACAAACGGATATATCGCTGGCCTTTCGGACCAAAAATGAAGCCCGGTGCGATGAAAACGTGCTTCTCAACCAGCAGGCTGTTCACGAGCGCTTCCGCCGATTCCGTGGAATCGGGCAGCTTGCCCCATAGGAACATGCCTTCCTGCTTGTGGTCCCATGTGCAGCCGAGCGTGCGCAGAAGCGCTTCCGAAGCTTCCAGACGCCCCTGGTACACCGCATTTCGCTCTGCGTGCCATTCTGCCGGGTTGCCCAATGCTTTCGCACCGGCCTCCTGCATTGCGAAGAACATGCCCGAATCGACATTGCTCTTGATGGTCAGCACTGCGCTGATGTATTCCTTCGCCCCCGAAAGCCATCCGAGGCGCCAGCCCGCCATATTATGTGATTTGCTCATCGAATTCAGCTCGATAGCGACCTCTTTGGCCCCTTCCACCGAAAGCAGGCTGATCGGCGCTTTCTTGTTCAGGATCAAGCTGTAAGGATTATCATGACAAAGCAAAATCCGATGCTTCTTCGCAAATGCAACCGCCTCTTCGAACAACTCCTGCGTAGCGGGCGCGCCCGTGGGCATATGCGGGTAATTGAGCCACATGATCTTCGTTTTGGGCGTCACGAGGCTTTCCATCGCATTCCAGTCAGGCTGCCAGCCGTGGTCTTCGCGCAGCGGGTATTCCTTCACGACCGCACCGACCATCTGGCTTACGGCGCGGTAGGCCGGGTAACCCAGCTCGGGTACCAGCACCTCGTCGCCGGGGTCCAGGAATGTCAACGATATGTGGGTAATACCCTCTTTGGAACCAATGAGCGGTAATATTTCAGTATTCGGATCGAGTGTTACGCCATAGGTACGATAATAAAAATCTGCAACTGATTTTCTGAAAGCGGGGGTGCCTGTATAAGGCTGATAACCATGCGCCTGCGGTTGATAGGCAGCGGTTGTCAATGCTTCCAGCGTTTCTACTGAGGGCATCATATCCGGGTTTCCGATCCCGAGATTGATGACGTCATGCCCTTCGGCAATCAGTTTGCGCACTTCGGCCAGCTTCACCGAAAAGTAGTATTCCGATGTCTGCCTGGTGCGCTGTGCAGTTTCTATGATCATTATAATGATTAAATTGTGCTTTTAGCCCTTGGCTATCAGCGGTTCAAACGTCCGTCCGGAACAGCCCGGCGAAACGGGGCGCAATTTACGACAATTTCCCGAGGGGACGCTCCACGGAGGCTGCAAGCGGCTATTATTGCAAAACAATATTTCTAAATTGCGGCATGAACAAACTACGTATCCTCATCCTTTTTGCTGCATTGCTGGCTGGTTGCTCCAAACCGTCGGAAAAAATCGTCGTCGCTACCGCTGCCAACGTGCAATATGTGATGAAGGAAATCCAGCAGGAATTCGAGAAGGAATCCGGCAAAAAGATCGAGATCGTGGTCGCCTCTTCCGGCAAACTCACGACGCAGATCCGTGAAGGGGCGCCATTCGACGTATTCGTTTCCGCCGACACCAAATACCCTGAAGAAATTTTCAAAAACGGCGGCTCCGACCTGAAACCGGAAATTTACGCCACCGGCGCATTGGTACTCTGGTCGAAAGACATCCCCGAAGTCGACCTCAAACCGGAAATATTAGCCACCGAGAAAGTCAAAAAAATAGCCGTTCCCAACCCTAAAACCGCACCCTACGGCGAAGCAGCCGTGCAGGCCTTAAAGACATTGAAACTCTACGAACAAACCGAAAGGAAACTCGTATACGGCGAAAGCATCGCGCAAACAGCCCAATACATTACCACAGGCTCTGTGGAAGCAGGTTTCAATGCATTATCCATTGTGCTATCGCCGGAAATGAAGGACAAAGGGCATTATATCATTGTAGATTCAAGCTTGTACAAACCTATTCAGCAAGCGGCTATTCTATTAAAACACAGCGAAGATTCTCCTAAAAAAGCGTCGAGCGAACAATTTTATCAATTCCTTTATTCCGCAAAGGCAAAAGCGATTTTCAAACGGTATGGTTACCAATAATAGTCAGGTATTGTCAAGTGTAGTCAGGAGTTGTCATTTGTAGTCAGGTGTAGTCAAGTGTAGTCATTCGTGGTCAGGTGTAGTCAAGTGCTGTCATTGATAGTCTGGATTAGTCATGAAACACACATACAACAACATCTGACAACACTTGACAACTCCTGACAAAACTTGACCACACCTGACCATTCACTCATTCAATCATTCAATCATTCAAAATTGGATCCCCAACCACTCCTGCTAACCTTCAAACTAGCCAGCATCACTTCAATTTTGCTGCTGGCAATCGCGTTGCCGATCGCCTACTGGCTGGTTTTCGGGAAGTTTAAAGGCCGGGGCCTCGTGGAGGCGCTGATCGGCATGCCGCTCGTGCTGCCGCCATCGGTGATCGGGTTTTACCTGTTGCTGGCATTCAGCCCATCGCATTGGTTTGGGGCAATGGTCGAGGAATACCTGGGGTTAAGGCTCGTCTTTTCATTTCCGGGGCTGGTAATCGCCTCCATTCTGTACAGCCTGCCATTCATGATTTACCCGATCCGCGCGGGCCTGCAGTCGCTGCCGCCTTCGTTGCGGGAGGCATCTTACACGCTGGGCAAAAGCGAATGGCAGACGTTCACGAAAGTACTCCTGCCCAATTGCAAACCGGCCATACTCACGGCATTTGTACTCACATTTGCCCATACGGTCGGCGAGTTCGGCGTAGTACTGATGATCGGCGGTAATATCCCCGGAGTGACCAAAGTGGCGTCCGTAGCGATTTACAATGAGGTGGAAGCCCTGAATTACCCCGCCGCCAATGCTTACGCGATGGTGCTTTTTGCGATCACTTTCGTTATTTTGCTGCTGGTCTATTCCATTAATAACCGACTGCTCCGTGTCCAACAAACTGCTTGACGTCCATATCCGGCATACTTTGCACACCGCGCACGGCATCTTACCGATGGAAGTGGATTTTGCGTTACCGGTCAACAGCATTCTCGCTCTCACCGGGCCCTCGGGTGTAGGAAAAACGACCTTGTTACGGCAAATCGCCGGGTTGGCCATGCCGCAAGCCGGCCGTATTGCTTTTGGTGAAAAACCATGGCTGGACACGGCAGCCCGCGTTCACGTTCCCGCGCAGCAGCGTCACATCGGTTTTGTTTTTCAAGACTATGCATTGTTCCCGCATATGACCGTGATGCAAAATCTTGAATTTGCATTGCCCAAGAACCATGATAGCGCGTTGATCGGGCATTTGCTCGACATGGCCGGCCTTACCCAGCTCACCAACCGGAAACCTCACCAGCTCTCAGGTGGGCAGCAGCAACGCGTTGCCCTCGCCCGCGCCCTCGTACGCGAGCCGGAGCTGCTCTTAATGGACGAGCCTTTTGCCGCCCTCGACCCGGATATGCAACTGCAATTGCAGGATTTATTACTCAAACTCCACCGCGAGCGGCCATTTGCCGTCATCCTGGTAACCCACGATATCGGGGAAATTTTCCGTCTCGCCGATCAGGTGGCAGTCATGGAAACCGGCAGGTTGGCCCGTTTCGGAACACCCGCAGAAGTGTATCTGACCGAGCCGGCCCCCTTGAACGGTATGCTATTGCATGGGGAGGTCCTTACCTGCGAGCGCGTGGGCGATGCGCTGGTCGTACATGCGTGGGTCGACAACCGGGTTCGCAAACTCAACTTGCCGCTCCATTTGGAAACGCAGTTGGATCCGGGGCGGAGTTTCACGATCCACTACGCCCCGGATCCTGCCGGAATACGCCTCATAGACCCTTAATTCGCTCACAAATGCCGTAGGGTAACTTTTCAAATGCATCGTCTTTTTCCCAAAATCCATACTTAACACTAAACCATGAAAGTATTTTTTAAACTGCTGCAAATTGCCATTATCTCGCTTCCGTTACTTGCCATGCGTGCCGACAAGCCCATTCGCGTCGTATTCTTCGGCGATTCCATTACCCAGGCAGGCGTGAGCCCTACCGGCTATATCACCAAAGTAGGCGAAATGTTGAAATCAAAGGGCCAGGACAGCGAATATGAGCTGATCGGCGCCGGAATCGGTGGAAATAAAGTATATGACCTCTATTTAAGGCTCGAAGACGACGTGCTGGCCAAAAAGCCGGATGTGGTATTCATTTACGTGGGTATCAACGACGTCTGGCACAAAGCCTCCTCAGGGACCGGTACCGACCCCGACAAATACGTGAAGTTCTATGAGGCGTTGATCAAAAAACTGAAAGCGCAGAACATTCGTGTGATCGTGTGTACACCTACCGTGATCGGGGAGCGCAATGATAATTCCAACCAGCAGGACGGTGATTTGAACCAGTATTCGAAACTGATTCGCGAAATCGCGACGCGCAACAACCTGCAACTGCTCGACCTGCGCAAGCATTTCCAGGACTACCTGGCCAAAAACAATCCTGAAAACAAGGAAAAAGGCATTCTAACGACTGACCGCGTGCATTTGACGGAGGCGGGCAACCAGTTCCTGGCAGAGAAAATGCTGGAAGCATTGGTACAGAAATAAAATTTGCATTTCCATTAGCGAAGAGAATCCCGGGCGTTCGGCTGCGGGATTTTCTTTTTTGGGAGCCGAAATAACCGTTTGATAACCACTAGCGTTCCTTGAACATTGCTTTCGGAAAGAGTTGGAGATAAGTACAAAATTGAAAACCGGGTAGGCCGCCCTGTTTTACACTTCACCTTATCCCCAATTTTATCCTATGAAACGACACCTCCTGCCGTTATTGATCGCGGCGTCAGTCATTCTCCTGTTTGCCTACGTTTATTTCAACTGTTTTCTTCCAAACCATTTCACCTTATCTGCCGCCAGCGTTTATGATTCAGGCCAGGCACCCTCTGCCAGAAATGCCGATATCCTCATTCCACCCGGTATTGGAGAGGCCATTGCCTCACGCGAGTACCACATTACGTACGACCGCACGAAGCACATGCTCCAAAGCCCCAACCGAAAGCAGAACCTGCGGGCATATTATCGGCCCGGAAGTCTCAACATTCAAAACCGGGTCGATTCCGCTGGTCATAAGTTCTCTTTTACATTAAAAAATGAAGGTATTCTGGCCGACGGCGGCCTGATTGGCCGGTCCGATCCTGCGGCTCAGCCCGAAATATTGGGGAACAAGCTGCTGATCCGGCACGCAAAATTCGACGAAGAATTTGTCAACAATGAAGATGGCATAAGGCAGAATTTCATCGTTCACGAGGCACCCGCAGGTACGAAGGAATTAAAGGTAAACCTTGCCGTCAAAGGCCTGCAAATTCGGAACGGTGCCGAAAACGAATTGCTGTTTTTTGCCCAAAATAATAAAACCACTCCCAGGCTCATTTACCGCGACCTCAAATGCTGGGATGCCCGTAACAAGCCGCTTACTGCGCATCTGACCGGCCAGGGGCAGCAAATTGTGATCGCCGTGGACGTACGCGGCGCCGCCTATCCGGTAACGATCGACCCGATTGTCGTAAATGGTAGCCCTGGCAATGCGGATGCCCTGCTGGAATCGGATCAGGCCGATGCATTGATGGGTTTTTCCGTAGCTTCCGCTGGCGATGTAAATGGCGACGGTTTTTCCGATGTCCTTGCCGGCACACCGCATTATGACAATGGGGAGGACAACGAGGGCGTCGTATTGCTCTATTACGGCTCCGCCAACGGGCTTAATACTGCACCCACGCTTTTTGAAAGCAACCAGGCACATGCTGAAATGGGTTATTCGGTTTCAAGTGCAGGGGACATTAATGCGGATGGTTTCAGTGACGTCGCGCTGGGAGCCCCTTTTTATGACAACGGGCAATCTAATGAAGGAGCGGTGTTCGTTCACCTGGGATCTTCCAAAGGGATAAAGCCAAATCCCGTTGTCATACTGGAGGGAGATCAGTCCGGGGCGCAGTTCGGCATTGCCGTTGCACTGGCCGGCGACATCAATAACGATAATTACAGCGATTTAATAGTGGGAGCCAACGAATTCGATCAGGGGCAATTGAACGAAGGTGCCGCATTTGTTTACTATGGCTCCGCGGCGGGCATTAATCCTGTGACAGTAACTATCCTGCAAATGAACCAGCCGGTCTCCGGAATGGGCACCTCAGTGGCGGGTGCCGGGGATATCAATGCCGACGGTTTCGGCGATGTGCTTGTCGGTGCGCCGTTTTACGATCAGGGGGAATCCGATGAAGGTGCCGCGTTTGTTTACCTGGGTAGCCCGCAAGGAGCATCATTGGTCCCAACCATGATACAGGGCAACCAGGCTAACGCGCACCTGGGCACCTCGCTGGCTTCCGCAGGCGACCTCAATGGCGACACGTTTTCCGATATTATCATCGGTGCACCGCATTACGATAAAATGTATCCCGACCAGGGGCTGGTCAAAATCTACCTCGGCGCCGCTGGTGGTGTCAATTCCAACACTTCGATAGCTCTCTTAGGACAGCAAATGGACGAGGGATTTGGCCGTGCAGTTGCCTGCGTGGGCGATGTGCAAGCCGATGGTTACGCCGACATCCTGATTGCGAGCCGGATGCGGGGCAAAACCCTGCTCAATGAAGGGGTGGTAACGCTCTTTTCCGGAATTCAGGCCGGGGTGGATAAAAAGCCTGTATCCGTTTTCAAAAGTGGCCAAGCCAACGCTTATCTGGGCCAGTCTCTCGCGAGTGCAGGCGACATCGATGGCGATGGTTTCAGCGACATTGTCATCGGCGCCCATCTCTATGATCACGGAGAGAATAATGAAGGGGCCATCATGGTATGGCACGGTGGCGCATTCCGTCCGGACACTGCCAGCGCAACGGCCCTGCATTCGGTTCAACCGGAATCGCAGTTCGGATATGCGGTATCTGGCGCGGGTGACGTCGATGGTGATGGCTACGACGACATTCTCGTCGGCGCACCATATTATGATAATGGCCAATCCGAAGAAGGCGCAGCGTTTCTATTTAAAGGAACGTCCAACGGCATCAGCAAAACAGCTGTAAACATGCTCGAAGCCGACCAGTCCGACGCCGGTTTCGGCACATCAGTTTCCGCCGCCGGCGATGTGAATGGTGACGGTTTTGGCGACATTATTATCGGTGCCATGCATTACGATGAAGACGAGGACGAAGAAGGCGCAGCGTTCGTATACCTGGGTTCCCTCTCCGGCCTCAACCCCGTCCCCATCAAACTGGAAAGTAACAAGACCGGAGCCTGGTTTGGATGTGCCGTCGCCCACGCCGGCGACCTCGATAACGACGGCTTTTCCGAAATCATTATTGGCGCGATGAACTACTCCAATGGCCAGTCAGAAGAAGGCGCGCTCTACATATTCCCCGGTTCGCCCAACGGCCCCGATCCCGCGGGGATGAAGATCATCGAAAGCGACCTGGAAGATGCACGGCTCGGCAATGCGGTAGCTCACGCAGGCGATCTGAATGGCGACGGCACCGACGACCTCATTGCAGGTGCATACAGCGTCGGTTCTTACGACGCAGGCGCGATCTTTATCGGGTATGGAAAGGCAAACGCCTTGGATTCGATTTCAATGGATTGCATCAAAGGGACGCAGGATCAGGCGCATTTCGGCTGGGATGTATCCGGCGCAGGCGATGTGAATGGGGATGGCTATTCTGACCTGATCATCGGAGCGCACGGCTATGATAATGGCGATGGCGCCGCGCACATTTACTATGGCTCGCCGGCTGGGATAACCGCCGGAAACGTCACGCATTTGTATGCACATGAAACGGGCATGGCCGCAGCCATGGGCGAGTCCGTCGCGGGCACGGGCGATCTCGATGGCGATGGATACGGCGATGTCATCGTCGGTGAGCCCTGGTTCATCGATGAAAACACCTCGGTGCTAACCGGCATGGCGCTGATCTATTACGGATCACCGGCAGGGATCGACACAAGCCCCCAACGCATTCAGGGCAATGCCAACGACACTTATGATTTCTTCGGCTGGTCGGTAGCAGCAGCCGGCGACGTGAATGCAGATGGGTTTGGTGACCTGATCGCCGGCTCGCCCAATTTCAGCACCGGCCAGACCGACGCGGACGCCGCGTTTGTTTATTATGGAAACAATGGCCGGGGCTTGCGCAACAACATCCGCCTCTACAATTCGGACCTGACCACATCAATGAATTACCAGCAGCACAACAAAACTGATTTTGGTATCGGATTGGCTGCCAGATCATTCCTGGGTGCAAATAAAGGAAAACTGGTGTGGGAGACGGTTGCAAACGGGAACAGTTTCTCGACCGGTGCCAATGGCCGGATCGCCAATAGTACATTCTGCAATGGATCTCAAAAAGGATATTACAACCTGACAGGCGCCGAGCTCAAAAGTGTGGTGTATAAATCAGGCCCCGGAACGAGCTTGAGGGCCCGAATTAGGTATAATGCCGCCCTTGCATTGACAGGGCAGATTTATGGCCCCTGGCGATACCTTAACGGACCTGCGACCGGCGCAACCAGTGCACCGGCACCGCTGATTTCCGCGAACGCATCTCAAGAAACCGCTATTGCATACGTATATCCAAATCCGGCAGCACTCGCATTGCACATTCGAAGCGAAAAAAGTGTGCCTATTGCCGAATCGTCGCTACTCACGACCAACGGCTCGGTGGTCCGAAAGTGGATAAATGATTTTGAGAAACTGGACATCGGGGGAATTCCTTCCGGCCGGTATACCCTCTGCATTCGTTACACCGATGCTACCGCGAGCACCCATTCCATTGTGCTGCACTAATTATCTGACGGCGACTTTCCAGAGACTACCGAACCACGGGCTAAGCGGTTTTCACCTGAGAATAATCGTTTAACCTTTTTAATTCCCGCACTCACAAAATTTGGGCGCGGGAATATTACCGTAATCCAAAACTATCAATACACACGAGTATGAAAAAGATTTATCAACGGGCCATGGCCGTTGCCCTGGCCGGAACGACTCTCCTCGGAGCAGGGTTGTGGCACCAACACCACCGAATGAGCCCGACCCCTGCCAAACAAGTAACGAAAAACGCCGACACATTACCGACAGGCGTTTCCGAAGCAACGCTGGCAAACATCCGCAGCTCGCTGGAAAAGCAGGAATACCACATTTCCTACGATGAGCAAAAGAAGAAGCTGCAAAGCCCCAACCGCCGGAACAACATCCGGGCCTACTACGAGCCGGGCAAACTCACCGTCCAGACGCGCGTCGACACCACCGGACAGGGCTTTAAAATGGAATTGGTGAATGAAGGCATCTTCGCCGACGGCAAGCTGCTTTATGCCCCTGAAATGGCCGCAAAGGCAGAGCATCACGAAAACAAAGTCCAGATCAATCACAGCGCATTCACGGAGGAGTTTATCAACAACGAAGACGGCGTCCGCCAGAATTTCATCATCGAAAACGCTCCCGAAGGCACACGGCAATTGCAGGTCAGAATGAATGCCAAAGGCCTTAAAGTGGAACAGAGCCCCGGTAACGCGCTGCGCTTCTATTCCGAAACAGCCAAAGGCGAAACCCGCAATGAACTTGTGTACAGTGACCTCAAATGCTGGGACGCTAACAAGAAGCCGTTGAATGCGACACTGGCTTATGCGGACAATCGCATTCAGATCAGCGTGGACGTTGCAGGTGCCGACTATCCCGTCACCATTGACCCGATTATTGCCAATGGTACGCCGCAGAATGCCAACAAGGTAATCCAGATAGATCAGAGCTACATGCACCTAGGCTTCTCCGTATCCAGTGCCGGGGATGTAAATGGAGATGGTTACAGCGATGTGATCGTCGGTGCGCCGGATTATGACAAGGGGCAAAATAACGAAGGGGCCGCATTTGTGTACAAAGGCGACCCGTCGGGGTTAACCCTGACAGCCGTTACGCTGGAATGTAACCAGGCTGATGCTAAAATGGGGTATTCTGTGGCGAGTGCTGGCGATTTTAATGGCGATGGATTTAGTGATGTGATTGTAGGAATACCGTACTATGATGAGGATGCTATCGACCAAGGGCGAGCAAATCTCTATCTTGGTTCCGCTACATTTTTTAGTTCGTCAATCACGGCCTATGATTTTGGTAACGATCACGCGGGGGCTTTACTGGGAATTAATGTAGCAACCGCTGGTGACATTAATGGTGATGGTTTTAGCGATGTCTTGATCGGTGCCACGCAAGATTCCAATGGGCAAAGTAAGGAAGGAACAGTGGCCGTATGCAAAGGCAGCGCCAATGGAAATCTACATTCCGCAGTTACCCTTCTCGAAGCCAACCAGGCCAATGCCCAATTCGGCTACTCCATCGCCCCCGCAGGCGACATCGATGCGGACGGATACAGCGATATCATCGTAGGCGCGCGCTGGTATACCAATGGACAAGGACAGGATGCGGAAGGTGCGGCCTTCATCTATCGTGGAGGGAGCAACGGTCTTCAGGGAAACCCGACAGTCATAGAAGGTAACCAATACAATGCCGCCATGGGCAACAAAGTGAGCTCGGCCGGCGATGTGAATGGGGACGGGTACAGTGATGTGCTGATCAGCGCTTATTTGTACGATCAAAATGTTGCGAACCAGAAAGACCATGGAATTGTCAATCTGTACCTTGGATCTTCAACCGGCATTAGCTCACAACAGCCGCCATCCAGAACCTTTTTCGGCAAGGACAACGACCATATGGGCTCCTCGATTGCCTGTGCAGGTGACGTAAATGGGGACGGCTATTCTGACATTCTTCTTGGCGCAGAATACTACGATAACGGTCAGTTCAATGAAGGTGGTGTGTTCGTCTATTATGGATCGAAAGGCAATGTGGGAATAGTGGGTGATCCGGTCGCTACGATGGAAAGCAACCAGGGCGATGGCTGGTTCGGCACCGCCGTTGCCAGCGCCGGGGACGTGAATGGGGATGGGTATAGTGATATTCTGATTGGCTGCTACACATTTGACAATGGGCAGAAGGATGAAGGGCATGTATTTGTGTACCATGGCGGTGCGGAAGGGATTGGTAAAAAGGATGCGTTAACAATCACGAACGGCAAGCCGAATGCCCAAATGGGCCTTTCCATAGCGAGTGCAGGTGACGTTAATGCGGATGGCTATGACGACGTTGTCGTGGGGGCACCCTATTTTGATGATGGGCAGGCTAGCGAAGGAGCAGCATTTGTCTATTACGGATCTGTCGACGGATTAATTACCAATACCTATCACCTGTTGCAAAAAGATCAGGCGAACTCTTTCTTTGGCGGCTCCGTTGCAGGCGCAGGAGATACCAATGGAGACGGCTTTGATGACGTCCTCATTGGTGCCAAGGAATATACCATTGGAGAAAGTAATGAAGGGATAGTGTTTTTGTACTTTGGCACAGCATCGGGTATCGATATGAACGTACAACCCAAGGCACTGCAAATGAATAAAGCCGATTCGGATTTTGGTTACGCAGTCGCTGGTGCGGGAGACATCAATCGTGACGGATATGCCGATATTATCATTGGTTCTCCCACCTATATCGCGCAAGGCATAGCTTTGGTTTGCTTCGGAGGAGTCAACGGGCCAGCAAATCAAGTCACCCTTACCGGATTTACCAACACTCATTTTGGTGAAGCAGTGTCCTCGGCAGGTGATGTCAACGGAGATGGGTACGGCGACGTGATCGTAGGTGCCTGGGGTGCAGCGATCGGAGAACAGGGAGAAGGCGCTGCCTACATTTATCACGGAGCATCTTCGGGTCTTGACGCGACTTACGACAAACGTCTGGAAGGTAACCAAGTCGATGCTAATTTCGGCTATTCAGTTGCTTCCGCTGGAGATGTGAATGCGGATGGATATAGTGATGTGATCGTGGGAGCCCGCTATTATGACAAGGGCGAATCCAATGAAGGTGCCGCGATTGTCTATTATGGAACAATCGGAGGTATCAATGACGTCAGCCCTGCGCCCACTTATCTGGAAGCAAACGTCACTGGGGCCTATTTCGGATGGTCGGTCAACAGCGCGGGAGATGTAAATGGGGACGGATACAGTGATGTGATTGTGGGCGCTCCCAGTTTCTCCGTCGGTCAAAGTAATGAGGGAAATGTATTTGTTTACCATGGCTCCCCCAATGGGGTTAAAACAGCCAGTTCATTCAGTAATGAAAGTAATACCGCCGGTAACTTTCTGGGCAAAGCGGTTACGGGAGCCGGTGATGTCAACGGCGATGGGTATAGTGATGTTCTTGTGGGAGCAAATGGCTACAATAACGGACAAGCAGCTGATGCAGGAGCGGCCTTCTTTTATTATGGTAACAATGGCAAAGGATTGCGGAATAATGTACGGCTCTATAATGCTGGCACATCAACTCCAATCAACCACAATAATTTCAACGCCCCGGATTTCAATATCGGGCTATTTATGAAATCATTTTTAGGAGGTGGCAACAAAAATGCTTCGTTTATGAGAGAAGTGAAGGGGGCAGGTACAGCATTTTCAAAAACAGGAAGCAATCCAATCACCAATAGTACGAGTTACTCGCACTTCTCGGATTATGTAAATCTTTCAGCAACGGGGGACCAGTATATACCTTTACAGGACAAAGTAGGAATTTCCACCAAACTCCGCGCACGCGTACGTTACTCGTCCGTGCTCGCCATCACCGGCCAGAGGTACGGCCCGTGGCGCTACGTACAACGCCAGCTCGCAGGCTACAACAATGCCCCGGTACCGGAAGAAGCAATGGCGGAAACGATCAAACGGAAAGCAGAACCGAAAATCGAAACTTCCGTTTCCCTTTTCCCGAACCCGGCTTCGGATCGCCTGTCCATTCAGGCAACGGATCCTTCCGATATCCGGGCGACTCGGCTTTATAATACTAGCGGAACACCCGTTTTCCAATCGCAGCGATACGAAAAAGACATCGACGTAAGCAAACTGCCCGGTGGCGTTTATATCCTCATGCTCAACCGGGCCAGCGGCACACCTACATCGCACCGGGTATTGATCCGGCGATAAGCCCCTCCCCCAACGCCTCCCCCGTGCCGTGGGGAGGCGTTTACTTTCTGCATTGCCGGACGTTCCACGCCGGGGCATACAGCTTAAAGCCTACCGCTTACAGCTTCCATGCCGTCTACTCATTCCAGTTCCCCCGGCGGCTAAACGGTTTGAAATCGCTTTTGAAGTATCGCTAAACTTTACGCAAGCGTTTCGCGTAACCCCTTCTTGTAACCGATTGTTTCACTTAAAGGATTTCTGACTATGAAAAGTCGTTACATGCCCATTCTGTACGTAGGAATGGTTTTCGCAGCATTTGCTGCCGGTTTTCACTCCTTGGACCGTCTCAACCGGGCGGTACCACGGAACCCCGTTAAAGCACGGCCAACCTCTAATTTACCAGCTGAGGTTCCCGAAACAACCCTATCGGACATTCGAAATGCGCTCGAGAAACAGGAGTACCACATTTCCTTCGATCCGCAAAAAAAGAAACTGCAAAGCCCCAACCGACGGAACAACATCCGCGCCTACTACGAACCGGGGAAGCTGACCGTCCAGACCCGCGTCGACACTATCGGAGACGGCTTCAAAATGGAATTGGTGAACGAAGGCATATTCGCCGACGGCAAGCTACTTTATACCCCCGAAATGGCCGCAAAGGCAGAGCACCACGAAAACAAAGTCCAGATCAATCACAGCGCATTCACGGAGGAGTTTATCAACAACGAAGACGGCGTCCGCCAGAATTTCATCATCGAAAACGCCCCGCAGGACACCCGGCAATTGCAGGTCAGAATGAACGCCAAAGGCCTGAAAGTGGAACAGAGCCCCGGTAACGCGCTGCGCTTCTTTTCCGAAACAGCCAAAGGCGAAACCCGCAATGAACTTGTGTACAGCGACCTCAAATGCTGGGACGCCAACAAAAAACCGTTGAATGCTACCTTGGCATTTGCGGACAACCGCATTCAGATCAGCGTGGATGTGGCTAATGCGGCTTACCCGGTCACCATTGACCCGATCATCGCCAATGGTACGCCGCAGAATGCCAACAAGGTGCTTGAAATCAATCAGACCTCTATGCACCTGGGCTTCTCCGTATCCAGTGCCGGGGATGTAAATGGAGATGGTTACAGCGATGTGATCGTCGGTGCGCCGGATTATGACAAGGGGCAAAATAACGAAGGGGCCGCATTTGTGTACAAAGGCGACCCGTCGGGGTTGACCCTGACAGCCGTTACGCTGGAAGCCAACCAGGCTGATGCTAAAATGGGATACTCCGTGGCGAGTGCGGGGGATTTCAACGGCGATGGGTTTAGTGATGTGCTGGTAGGGATTCCGTACTACGATGCAAATGCTGTCGACGAAGGACGGGCAAACCTTTATCTGGGATCCGGCACATTTTTTACTTCCGCCATCACCTCTTATGGCTTTGGGAACGGCCATGCCGGCGCTCTTATGGGGATCTCGGTAGCCACAGCAGGGGATGTCGATGGTGACGGATTCAGCGACGTTCTGATCGGCGCAAGTCAGGACTCCGACGGGGAAAGCAAGGAAGGAACTGCAAATCTTTGTTTAGGCAACGCAAATAGCAATTTATTTTCAAAAAAAGTCCCGATTCAAATTGACCAGCCCAACGCCATGTTTGGCTACTCAGTCGCTTCTGCAGGCGACGTAGACGCGGATGGTTATAGCGACATCATCATTGGTGCCCGCTATTATACCAATGGCCAGGGACAGGACGCAGAGGGGGCTGCCTTCATCTTCCGTGGGGGCAGTGGCGTTCTTCAAAGTAATCCGACAATCATAGAAGGCAACCAATACAATGCCGCCATGGGGAACAAGGTAAGCTCGGCTGGAGATGTGAATGGGGATGGATATAGTGATGTGCTGATTAGTGCTTATTTGTATGATGGATTTTATAATGGCCAGTTCAGTAGAGTTGATGCAGGCGTAGTGTATCTGCATCTCGGTTCCTCAACCGGCATTAATACGCAGCCATCTAGCACCTTTACGGGCGAATCTAATGATCACATGGGCTCCTCTATTGCTTGCGCGGGCGACGTAAATGGTGACGGTTATTCCGATATCCTTCTTGGTGCCGAGTACTACGATTACGGTCAGTTTAACGAAGGCGCAGTGTTTGTATACCATGGATCCAAGGATGGAATCCCTAGTTGGGCTTCTCCTGTTTCTCGTTTGGAAAGCAACCAAATCGACGGCTGGTTCGGCACCGCCGTCGCCAGCGCCGGTGATGTGAACGGGGATGGGTACAGTGATATCCTGGTGGGTTGCTATACTTTTGACAACGGTCAGACGGACGAAGGGCATGTGTTTGTTTACCATGGCGGAGCGGAAGGTATTGGTACGAATGGATCGGTAACGCTTTCAGGCAGCGTTACCGATGCCTTGATAGGTTACTCCGTTGCGAGTGCCGGAGACGTAAATAGCGATGGCTTCGATGATGTGATTGTCGGTGCACCGGAGTTTGATTTCAATGGAACAACTGGCGGAGCTGCCTTGGTGTATTATGGATCGATGGATGGGATTCAGCTTGGGAATCAGATCATGTTGAGCAAAAATCAGCCCGACAGCTACTTTGGAACATCTGTAGCCGGGGCTGGCGATATCAATGGTGATGGATATGGTGATATTCTTGTGGGCGCCGATAATTATACCAATGGCCAGACGAGCGAAGGGGCCGCTTTCATATACTTTGGCTCAAATACAGGGATCAATCCCGCATCAGTCAAACAATTGGAGGGCAATATACCGCAACGCGATTTTGGATGTGCAGTTTCAGGTGCGGGCGATCTCAATCGGGATGGTTATGCCGACATCATCATCGGGGACGATGCGTATTCAGCCGGGGAAGGAGGCGAAGGTGCTATACACATCTATTATGGCTCTACCAGCGGCCCTGTCAATGATGCAATTATTGAGTCCAACGTACTATATGCACATATGGGCAACTCCGTTTCTTGTGCCGGCGATGTGAATGGAGACGGATATAGCGACATTGTTGTAGGGGCTTCCGGCTACGACAGTTACAAAGGTGCAGTCTACGTCTTCCATGGCTCCGATCAGGGAATATCGAGTAATAATCCCAAAATTCTGCTGGGTAATCAAATAGGTGCTCAAATGGGCAGGTCCGTTTCAGGAGCCGGGGATGTCAACGGAGATGGATTTAGCGACATTGTAGTAGGGGCACCTTATTTTGACAAACCGGAGGTTGATGAAGGAACTGTCATAGTGTACTACGGCTCATCAAATGGAATTAGTGATGTTAGCCCGGCACCTATTACCCTTGAACAGAATCTCGCAGGTGGCGGATTCGGATTCTCGGTTAAAGGCGCAGGGGACGTGAATGGTGACGGGTACAGCGATATTGTTGCCGGTGCCGCCGATTTTGAAAATGTCGCTGCGATGATTAAAGGAAAAGCATTTGTCTTTCATGGATCGCCCGTAGGGATCAAACCAATAGCAGCATTTAGCGTCGAAAGTAATCAGGATAATGCAAAACTGGGAACCTCCGTTTCCGGCGCGGGAGACGTCAACGGCGACGGATACAGCGACATTATAGTAGGCGCCCCGCATGCCAACTACAACCAGACTAACGATGTCGGCAGTGCGACGGTTTATTATGGCAACAACGGCAAAGGCCTGAAAAACAACGTTCGGCTATTCAATGGTGATCTGGTAACGCCTCTCAATCACAGCCAATTCAGCCAACAGAATTTTGTAGGCACCTTATCCGCCAAGTCATTTATTGGAAGAAACAAGGGCAAATTCGTCTGGGAAACCATGGCACCGGGCATACCTTTTTCGAAAGTGGGAAACAATCCGATCACGACGAGCAATCAGTCGACCGGAGCTTCTGGTAATTTCACCATCATGTCGGGCCTCTCCACCGTACTGGGAGCCTCCATTACCAAGACAGGCGTCGCCACAAAGCTCCGCGTACGCGTACGCTATTCGCCTGTGCTTGCGATCACGGGCCAGATGTATGGTCCTTGGCGGTACCTGCAATCCCAATTGGCAGGCTACAACAATGCACCCGTGCCGGAAGAAGCCACAGCCGAAAACACCAACCGGAAGAAAATGGAGGTCGGTAAGGAAGATCCGGGGCTTTCCATTGTCCCCTACCCCAACCCTGTTTCTGACAAGCTGTTCATCAAGGCAGGAAACATGGATCAGATTCGTTCGGTCCGGCTCCTCACACCGACAGGAAGGCTGATTCATCAATCCCAAAATCCGTCGGCGGAAATGGATGTAAGAAACCTGGAACCGGGAATGTATGTGCTCCTTGTCACGCGGCGGGATGGTTCACAGAGCTCTCATAAGGTAATTATAAAAAAATAAATACTCCCGCACTCCCCGAAAGGCGGCGCTTCTCGAACCCGACGAAGGCCGCCTTTCGCCTTAAAATCATTGCTTTATCCATTCGGCTAAACGGATTCGGTAACAGCTTGCCATAAGCGTAAAATTTGACCCGGCATTTGCTAGTACCCAATTTTTTTAACATAACATCTATTTTAACATGAAACACACTTACAAGTCCATGCTCTTCGCAGCGATGGCCCTGGCGGCAGGAGCCGCGGGTTACTTAGGCATTCATTCCGGGGATGGATTACGGCACCTGCAGATTCCGGCAGAGCAAACTTCCGGCGCCAGCCACGGACAAATTGCAGGCTTATCGCAGGCAAACATTGAAGGTATCAAAGAAATGATCGCCCGGCAGGAGTACCACATTTCGTATGATGAGGTAACGAATTCCCTCCAAAGTCCGAACCGCATGCAGAACCTTCGGGCGTACTACAAACCGGGAAAACTAACCGTACAAAACCGCGTAGATTCGGCCGGGCACAATTTCAGGCTGCACCTGATCAATGAAGGGATTTATGCCGACGGAAAGAAGCTCTTCTCGCCACAATCCGACGCAACCCCGACGAACACCGAAAACAAGCTGCTCATCGACCACAAAGGATTTACCGAAGAGTTTATCAACACCGAAGACGGCGTTCGTCAAAATTTTACTGTTAAAACTGCCCCTGAAAACACGGCCAGCATACAGGTAAGACTCTCTGCCAGAGGCCTCAAAGCAAAGAACGGCGGCAAAAACGAAATCCAATTTTACCGTGAGAATGCAAAAGGTGACTTCGAAAACTACTTGTCGTACAGTGATCTGCATTGCTGGGACGCCAACAAAAAACCGTTGGCGGCAACCCTTGCGTATGTGAATGACCGCGTGGAAATCAACGTATCGGTAGAAGGAGCCGAGTATCCTGTCACGATCGACCCGATAGTAGCGAATGGCAATCCCAATAATGTCAACAAAACGCTGGAATCAGAGCAGAGCTATGCATGGCTGGGCTATTCTGTCGCCAGCGCAGGGGATGTGAACAAAGACGGGTACAGCGATATCATCGTAGGCGCACCTAAATACGACTGGAATGGTGAGGATGCCGGTGCCGCATTTGTTTTTCCGGGATCGGTTACAGGCGTTACCCTCAGCGCGCAAAGACTCAACCGGAACCAGCCATTTGCGCAAATGGGTTATTCCGTTTCCAGTGCCGGTGATGTGAATAAGGATGGGTATAGTGATGTCATCGTGGGATCGCCTTATTGGGAAGACAGCCCCGCCCAAAATAACGAAGGAGCTGCATTTCTATACTTTGGCGGACCAGTAAACCCTCAGAATGCCCCGACAGGCATCAATGCAGGTAGCTGGGTAGTATTTCAATCGGACCAGGCCGAAGCCAACTTCGGTATTTCGGTTGCCATGGCTGGTGACGTCAATGCCGATGGTTACAGCGATTTCATGGTAGGCGCCCATATGTATGATAAGGGTCAAACCAACGAAGGTGTGGCGTTCCTGTATTATGGTTTGGATAACGGATTGGGCTATGATCCTCCAAAAACAGAAATACTTGAATCCAACCAGGCTGATGCCATGTTCGGTTATTCACTTGCCGGTGCCGGGGATATCAATGCAGACGGCGCCAGCGATATTGTAATCGGAGCAAGGCTTTATGATATCAATGCAAACAAAACCAATGAAGGTGCTGCATTCATGTTCAAAGGCAATATCAATTCCACGCCTGTGTCGGCATCACAGCCGCAGGTGATCCTCATGTCCCAAATCGCTACTCCTCAGGCCGACGCCCGCTTTGGCCATACGGTATCCACAGCTGGAGATGTGAATGGTGACGGCTATGCGGATATCGCCATCGGGGCATACTATTTTGACGGCGGCCTTAACAACGAAGGTGCGGTATACATCCATCACGGCAACGCGAGTGGCGTCAACTCGGTGGCCGACAAGGTGATAGAAGGTGAGCAATTTGGCGCCGAGTTTGGCTGGTCGGTTGCGAGTGCCGGAGATGTGAACGGTGATGGCTATGGTGACCTACTGGTAGGCGCCCGGTATTTCGACAATGGGCACCTTAATGAGGGGGCCGCATTTGTATACCACGGTTCCTCAACTGGTTTGAATACGACAGCGGCAAGCATGATCGAAAGCAATCAGGGAGACGCATGGCTGGGATTCGCCGTATCCTCCGCCGGTGATGTAAACGGAGATGGTTACAGCGATATTCTCGTTGGAAGCTACGCCTTTGATCATGGGCAGACGGACGAAGGGCAGGTGTTTGTGTATCATGGCAGTGCGGGAACCGTGGGACCCACCGCAAAGGGAGTTTCCTACTCAACAGCCTCAGGGGCACTTGCAGGCTCCTCCGTGAGCAGCGCCGGTGACGTCAATGGCGACGGCTTAAATGATGTAATCGTGGGAGCGCCCAACTACGATGGAGGACAGGTTGGCGAAGGAGCTACTTTTACCAGTTTAGGTGACGCTGTCACCGGAACCGCAGGTATAAGTAAGTTTGAAACCAACGAGAGTAATGCCCACGTAGGTTGCTCGGTTTCCGAAGCGGGAGATATAGACGGTGATGGCTTCGATGACGTAATTATTGGTGCCAAGGGTGCGGTAAATGGTGTAAACATCGGAGCTGCCTACATTTTCCGCGGCAGCCCTCAGGGACTGGTCTCCGCAGTGTCACAAACGCTCGGCTTTGCGGCAAACCAGGGATTTGGTACCAGTGTTTCAGACGCCGGCGATATCAATCGCGACGGATACGACGACGTGATCGTAGGTTTGCCTTCATATAGTAAAGCCAACGCCAGTCTTTGCGGAGCGGTATACGTTTACTTAGGCTCCAGCAACGGCTTGATAACCCCTCCCACTGTTTTAACCTCCGGGCTTGCAGGTACTCAAATCGGAACTAGCCTCGACAATGCCGGCGATACCAATGGTGACGGATATAGTGACATCGTGGTTGGCGGTAGCCTGGCAAGTATTGGCCAGAACTCAGAAGGTGCAGTCTTTATTTGGCACGGTTCATCATCGGGGCTACCAAGCAATACTGTTTATACTAAACTGCTCCAACTCGACCAGGCTAATGCCGAAATGGGCAACTCCGTTGCAGGAGCAGGCGATGTTAACGGTGACGGATATTCCGACATTATAGTAGGCGCTCACAAATACGATAATGGACAAGGAGACGAAGGTATCGCCGCTGTTTACTACGGCTCCTCTACCGGTATTGTCTCGCAAATCAAAACCGTTCTGGAAGCTAATCAATCAAATGCTTATTTCGGAAGATCTGTGGGCGGCGGCATAGATGTCAATGGGGACGGTTACGACGATGTTGTCGTAGGCGCTCCGGAGTTTGATGGCCAGTCCCCTAATGGCGGAGGTGCATGGGTATTCCATGGGTCAATGAATGGCATCAGCACGACCAGCAATTTCTCCGTCACCAGTGCACAGGCAGAATCTCACATGGGTGAGTCTGTATCTGGCGCAGGAGATTTGAACGGGGATGGTTACGGCGACATATTGGTTGGGATTCCGGGGTACGATCAAAGTGGAGTGACAAACGGAGGCGCGGCATGGGCGTATTTTGGAAATGATGGCTACGCCGGCAAAGCAAAAAGAAGCAATTTGCGTCTCTATAATGATGATCTTACCACCATTATGAATCACGAACAGGATGATGAAGAGGACTTTGGATTGGGACTCGCCGTGACATCCTTTTTGGGACAGAACAATGGCAGACTGGCATGGGACCTTGCTAAATACGGAGAGAGCTTTTCCAAATTAGCTAACACCCCGATTACAAACAGTACTCTAACCGATGGCTACGAAAACAGTTTTTCAAGCCTCTCTCTCGTGGGTGGTAATATGGATTTGAAAGAAGTCATTAACAAACCTCTACCAACGTACGCGGCGCTCCGAGTACGGGGCAGGATCAAGTATGAGTTGGCAACGGCTCTAACTGGTCAGGTCTTTGGGCCATGGCGTTACCTTCCCGGATATGTGATTTACACGCCTCCAATTAGCCCAAACCGAGAAAATGGTGTAGAAGAATTCGAAACCCTAGCAGATCATAATCTGAAAGGTGAATACAAAGATCTCATCACTGTATACCCTAACCCGGTAGCCGAACGCCTCTTCATTCAATCCGCCAACATGGATCAGCTAGCATCGCTCCAACTGATCTCAACGAACGGAACGATGGCATTCACATCCGCCAAGCCGCAAAGCGAAGTAGATGTAAGACACCTCGCAGCCGGATCATACATCCTGGTAATCCACCGCAAGGACGGCTCTAAAACCTCTCACAAGGTTTTGATCAAAAAATAATAGTGCGACTTAGGTTTGAAATGCTTCCCGGAAATTCCGGGGAGCATTTTTTATTTCCGAAGGGTCAATGGTTTCTAACCGATCGGACATCGCTTTCTGATTTCGAGCCCGCTCATTATTAATTTGTAAGCTCGATCGGAACAAATACCTCTTCAAATCAAAACCGGACAAGCTTATGAAAAAGCACTACGCTACTATCATTGGAAGTACGGCCGCAATTGCGGCTATTGCAATAATTCTAGTTCTTGCTTCGCTGATCAGTAATCGAGAGGAGCAAACCTTCTCCATTCAACCGGATATGTCAAAGATTTCTTTGAAAAATGATACGACAGGTAGCGCATTAACCAGCATCCAGAATGAAATTGCGAAACGAGAGTATCACATTACCTTCGATTCAACTCATCATGCACTCCAAAGTCCGAACCGACAGCACAACCTTAGGGCCTACTACCGTCCTGGCAAGCTTGCCATTCAGAACCGCATTGACTCCGCAGGCCAAAACTTCCGGATGGAGCTGGTTAATGAAGGAATCTATGCCGACGGATCCCTCATCGCCAAAGCAGAACCGGACGCTGTTTCCCACAACAGTAATGACACGCTGACAATCACACACCAGGGCTTCGCCGAAGAATTCATTAATAATCAGGCGGGTATCCGGCAAAACTTCATAATCACCCGGGTGCCCGCCCATACGCAGCAATTGTCCGTGCGCCTGTCGGTTCGTGGCTTGCATGCACGGCAGCGGGACGACAGTAATTTAATACTATATTCTAATGACGGCGGTAAGAGAACCGATCGCCTCACATACAGCGACTTGAAATGCTGGGATGCAGAAGGTAAGCCTCTTACTGCGAGCATAGCGCTCTTTGGAAAACAAATTGAAATCAACGTCGACGTGGCTAATGCAGCCTACCCGATTACCATCGACCCGATCATCGCCAACGGCAGCCCGGCCAATGCCGACAAAACACTGGAAATCAACCAAAGCAATGCCTGGCTAGGCTTTTCGGTTTCCACTGCTGGTGATGTAAATGGCGATGGGTACAGCGATGTACTCGTAGGTGCGCCCAAGTACGATAACGGGCAGGCAGATGAGGGCGCCGCCTTCCTGTATCCTGGGACAGCCGGTGGAATCAGTCTCGCTGCTACGGTGCTGGAATGCAACCAGGCCAATGCGCAAATGGGATACTCGGTGAGTAACGCGGGAGATATCAATAAAGACGGTTTCTCCGACATTATGGTGGGAGTACCGTATTACGATGCATCTGTATCCAATGAGGGTGTGGTGATGATCTATAAGGGTTCTGCAAACGGATTGGTCACCAACAGCCCTTCCGTTTTCAAGCTCGATCAGGCAGAAGCTAACCTGGGCATTTCCGTTGCCATGGCAGGCGATGTCAATGGTGACGGTTATTCGGATATGCTGGCCGGGGCCCATCAGTTTGACAACGGGCAGTCCAATGAAGGCGTTGGCGTGCTGATCCTCGGTGTCCCAAATGGCTTGGGGGCGGTAACGTTCCTGGAATGCAACCAACCCAACGCCATGATGGGCTTTGCGGTGGCCAGCGCGGGTGATGTGGATGGCGACGGATTCAGCGACGTAATGGCCGGTGCACGGCTTTACAGCAATGGGCAAGCCCTGGAAGGCGCTGCATTTGTTTTCAAAGGTTCAGTAAATGGGTTGATAACCGCTAATCCGACGATTATTGAAAGTAACCAGATCGACGCCCGGTTCGGGCATGCGCTCTCATCAGCGGGCGACGTGAACGGAGACGGCTTTTCTGACATTGCCCTTGGAGCCTATCAGTACGATAAGGGCAGCAACAACGAAGGAGTGGTTATGATCTATTTCGGGTCGCCAAACCAGATAAATACCATTCCCGACCAAATATTGGAAGGCGACCAGATCGAGGCACAATTCGGTTTCTCAGTCGCCTGTGCAGGCGATGTGAATGCCGATGGCTTTGCAGATTTGATCGTTGGTGCGCGGTACTACGACAAAGGGCAGAACAATGAAGGTGCCGCATTCATTTATCAGGGCTCCCGAGATGGCCTGGTTCCAGCAACTTCGGTCCTGGAAAGTAATCAGGGCGACGCCTGGCTGGGCAGCGCGGTGGCACCCGCAGGCGATGTGAATGGCGATGGATTTAGTGATGTATTGGTAGGGAGTTATGCATTTGATCATGGGCAGAAGGATGAGGGCAGTGTGTTTGTTTGGTACGGGGGCGGAGACAGCGTTAAAGAGACTGTCATAACCAATTTGGAAATGAACTTGCCTGATACACACTTCGGCTGGTCCGTGGCAGGTGCGGGCGACGTCAATGGTGACAGCTTCGGAGACATTGTTGTGTCCGCCGACGGCTATGATAATGGAGAATTAAATGAAGGTGCTGCATTCATATTTTACGGGACAACTAATGGTATCTCGCAGGATACAGTAACGATTATCGAGAGCAACCAAATAGGAGTAAAAATGGGCATCGTTACCTCCGCAGGTGACGTGAATGGGGACGGTAACGATGACATAATAATTGGCATCCCATGGTATAACATTACTCCGGCGGCGGCTGAGGGAGCAATATTTGTCTTTTATGGAAGTCCGCAAGGCATAACGGCAGCAGCAAAAACAGTAATTTATGGAAGCCAGGCAGGAGCACAATTGGGTTTTTCAGTTTCCTCTGCCGGAGACATAAATAGAGACGGTTATGCCGATATTATTGCGGGAGAGCCTTACTACGATTTAACCAAATTCAACAATGAGAACGAAGGCAGGGCACACATTTTTTACGGGTCAGCATTGGGAATAGATAAAACATCGACAATTATTAACGGTCCACCCAATGGCACAAATATGGGTTGGTCGGTTTCAGGCGCTGGCGATCTGAATGCCGATGGCTATCATGACGTTGTTATCGGGAATCCATTGCTTGACTCGAAAGGTGCCATCTTTGTTTTAAACGGCTCCTCAGTGGGCGTCGATCCTGTAAATCCAACTATTCTCCCTGCACTTTTAAACACCTCATCTTTTGGCGCATCAGTATCCGACGCGGGCGATATTAATGGCGACGGTTTTGGCGACATTATGGCAGGTGCCTATCTGGCAACAAATGATCAGGGCAATGAAGGTGGAGCAATAATTTACTATGGCTCCGCCTCAGGCATAAGCGATACACCATTCATCGTGGAAAGTAATTTTCAAAATGGTTATTTTAACACTGCTTCAACAGCTGGTGATCTAAATGGCGATGGATTTAGTGATATTGTTATGAGCAGCTGGACATTTTCGTCTGGTCAATCAAAGGAAGGAGCAATTTTAGTTCTATTGGGCTCCGAGGTCGGTATTAGCAGCGAACACAAAATTTTTATTGAAAGTAATCAAAAGGATGCCAATTTCGGACATTCGATAGCATTTGCGGGCGATTTAAACGCCGACGGTTACAGCGAAATACTTGTGGGCTCACCGAGATATGACAATAACCAACTAGATGAAGGAAGAGTATTTGTTTACTACGGCAACGCCACATTAGGCACCCGCAACAACCTCCGCCTCTACAACACCGACCTCTCCACCCCCATCAACCACACCCAATTCGCCCAAACCAACTTCGGCGCGGGCCTTTTTGCCAAATCCTTCATAGGCAGAAACAAAGGCAAGCTGGTATGGGAAACCAAACCGACCGGGCAGGGCTTTTCCAAAGGCAGCAACAATCGCATTACCAACAGTACCCAATCCACTGCATCGCAAAATGCTTACTCGAACCTGGGAACGACTGGCTTCGAGCTGAAAAATGTGATCGACAAGCAAGGGCCGGGTACCAAGGTGCGGGTGCGTGTCAAATATGACCCTGTTTTGGCATTAACCGGGCAATCCTACGGGCCGTGGCGGTATTTACCGGCCTATCTGATGGGAAATGGTACTGCGCCTGTGCCGGAGGAAAAAGGAGGTAATTTATCAGAAATTATCGAAAAAAGAGCAATCCGTTTGGAGGAGGGGAAAGCATCGGAAGTAGCCAAGATTTATCCCAACCCTGTTTCCAGCCGATTGAATATCGATCTCAAAGACAAAGACCAGGTGCAAAGTTTGAGAATCCTCACAGCAACAGGATCGGTGATGTATCAATCAAACGAGCTTCGATCATTTGTAGATGTGAGCAAACTCCCCGAAGGCGCTTACTTCCTGATCATTACGAAAACGGACGGCTCCCATACCACCCGTCAAATACTGATACGCAGATAATACATAAGAACTTCATAAATAAGGTTTAGATGTAATGCAAAAGGCGTCCGCGAAATTCGCGGACGCCTTTTAGTTAAATGCTTGCTGTTTCAAAAGAGACTTATCAGAATGCATTACTCCCACAATTTCGAAGGATAAGCCCCTGCCTCGTGTAATGCATTCAGTGAAGCCTGTACCGATGGCTTGTCTTCAGGATAAGTAACCCCGAACCAGTCCGAAGCGATACGGAACACGCGGCAATCGCCCAGGCCGCTTTTGATGATGTGCGTCATCACGGTCGGGATGTAGAATTCGGCTTTCGGGGTGTTGATATTTTCGCGGGCGTATTTTTCGAAAAGGTCCTTAGTGATCGGGAACATCGAGGGTTTAAAGCCCCAGAAGTTCATCGATACCGGTGTTTCAGGTGCCAACTCGGTACGTGTTTCACCTTCTTCGAAATAAATTACACCGTTTTCTTCAAATATTTTGGTACGTTCCACCACGGATTCGAGGTTGTGATCCTCGCGCTCCACGCATACACCACGTGAGACGGTACCGTTTTCGGAAAGCGTGCGTTTCAGCTCGTAACCGATCATAGCATGCTGCTTGTCGTTGGTGTCCGTTTGCAGGAATTTGGCCATGGTTTCAAATGCATCGCGGCCATAGAAATCGTCGGCATTGATCACGGCAAATGGCGTGTCGGTTTGCTCCCAGGCGCATAGGGTGGCGTGGCCGGTTCCCCATGGTTTGGTACGCTCGACAGTCCCCAGGTCTTCGGGAACGTAGGATTGAACGCCCTGAATCGCGAAGTCGAAGTCGATCTTACCTTTGAGTTTAGGGGCAAAAATTGCTTCGGCGCTGTCCTTGATCTCCTGGCGTACGATGAATACTACTTTTCCAAAACCTGCGCGAATGGCGTCGTATAAAGAATAATCGATGATGGTTTCTCCGTTGGGACCGAACTGGTCGAGCTGCTTGATACCTCCGTACCTGCTACCGATGCCGGCAGCCAAAATCAAAAGAGTTGGTTTCATTCAAATGGATTTAAACGTTCCTTTAATGCGGTGTGTAAAAGACGGTTCAAAATAAACCCATTCAAAACGATAAAAAAAACGCGCTCCGGGTTTCGGAGCGCGTTTTTCCAAAATAAAATATTTTAATAATTTTAATTATACCGCGAAGCTCTCGCCGCATCCGCACGTGCGGGTGGCATTGGGATTGATGAACTGGAATCCTTTCCCGTTCAACCCGTCGGTGAAATCAAGGGTCGTTCCGGCCAGATATAGAAGGCTCTTTTTGTCTACGATAATTTTCACTCCTTTATCCTCGAAGACCATATCGTTCGGCTTCGACTCGGAGTTGAATTCGAGGTTATATGTGAGACCCGAACAACCACCGCCCAACACGCCTACACGAATCTGATAATCGTCTTCAAAACCGTCAGCCTTGCGGAGTTCTACAATCTTATTTTTGGCTGAATCGCTTACCGTAACCATTTTTCTAATGTTTTTATTACCTGTCCAAATTAACGTTTTAACCGAACCTGAAAGTTCAAATTCTGGCCGAAAACACGTAATTCACCCCTAGTCATTACTCGGAGCAGGTCGTGATTTCAGAAAAAATCGCGTAGCGATGTAATATCGGTAGTCAGAAGGTTGTACCCTATTTATCTAAATCCCGTCAGGGATGCCACAACAGATGCCCTGCGGTCCCTGATAATGCCTTGCTGTTACATGCCCAAGGGCATTTCGAGACATTGTAAAGCCTCCATTTTGCTACCAATATTTCATGCCTAACCGCATTTCTCACTACTCGCACGCTCTTTCCGACGCCCCATTCACTCATTCCCCGTTCCACGGCGGATCATTACAATATCACCGCCCCGCCCTGGTTAATGCCTGAAACGTGCACGGCCGATTCAATCCCTGCACTCGCAAACCGCTCCTGCATGGCCTTACCGGCATTTTTCGCGTTCTCAATTCCCCGGCTCAATGCAAACATCGACGGCCCGGCGCCTGAAATACTGCATCCCAGCGCCCCATTGGAGATAGCGGCCTGTTTTACTTCTTTGAACTCCGGAATCAGGATCGAACGAACGGGCTCGATGATCACATCTACCATCGAGCGACTGACCAGATCATAATCCGCTTTCATAAGGCCCGCTACCAGACCCGCCACATTGCCCATTTGAGCGATTGTATTTTTCAAAGAAACTTCATTCCGTAAAATGAAGCGGGCATCTTTGGTATTGATCTCGATATCGGGATGCACGAGCGTGCAATAAAGGTCGTCCGGCACCGGGATCGTGAAGATATCCAATGGGTTATAACTACGAATCACGACAAAACCGCCCAAAAGCGACGGCCCCACATTATCCGCATGCGCCGAACCGGAAGCAATGCGCTCGCCTTCCATCGCGAACGGCAACAATTCTTTACGGCTCAACGGATTACCCAGTAATTCGTTCATTGCCACCACACCCGCCACCGCGCTCGCCGCGCTGGACCCCATTCCGCTGCCGAGCGGCATATTTTTACGCAAAACCACTTCGCAGCCAAGGTCTGTGATACCCAGATGTTTCAGCAGGGCAAGCATCACCACGGTCACAGAATTCTTCTCCGCCTGACGCGGCAACCGACCTTCATCACCCGTAATGTCGGTAATAACAATCCCCGGCTCGTCCCGCTTGGTCAACTCAACGGTATCCCCCGGCTCCTGGATAGCAAACCCGAAAATATCAAACCCACACGACACATTAGCGACTGTCGCCGGCGCAAAAGCTTTTACTGAATTCACTGTAAGTGGTTGTTTTCTATCCCAAATAGCTACTGATACTCATGATATCCGCAAATACACCTGACGCTGTCACCTCGGCGCCGGCCCCCGGGCCTTTGATCACGAGCGGGCGATCCTTATAACGTTCCGTAGTGAAGGACACGATGTTGTCGCTGCCCGAAAGCGTGTAAAACGGATGCGAGGCGTCTACGGTTTTGAGCTCGATGGTGGCTTTGCCGTTTTCAAGCGTCGCGATGTAGCGAAGTTTTTCGCCGTTCGCTTCCGCCGCTGCCTGAATATCTGCGAAATACGCGTTCGAGATTTCCAGTTCCCCGAAAAATGCATCCACAGTGGGCGCGTTCAGGCAGTTCGCGGGCAGGATTTGCGAAATTTTCACTTCTTCCGGTTCCAATGCCACCCCTACTTCCCGCGAAAGGATCAGGATTTTACGGCCTACGTCGGCACCGCTGAGGTCGTCGCGCGGGTCGGGCTCGGTGAAACCTTTGGCTTTGGCTTCTTTTACGACGTCCACAAAGCGGTTGTCGCCGCCGAAATTGTTGAATATATAGGATAGCGTTCCCGAAAGGATCGCCTCGATTTTCAGGAATTTGTCGCCGCTCGCCATCAATCCCTGAATGGTATTGATGATCGGCAGACCTGCGCCTACGTTGGTTTCGTACAGGAACTTCACGCCGCGCTGCAATGCGGTGCGCTGCAATGCAATGTACTCCGAATAGCTGCCCGAGTTGGCCACTTTATTGGGCGTCACGACGCTGATACTCGCGTCAAGCAGCATATGGTAGTACTGCACAATGTCCTTGTCGGAAGTACAATCCACAAAAACGCTATTCGGCAGGTTGAGCTCGATCATGCGCTGCACGAATGCGGGCAGGCTCGTTTTTACGCCCTCATCCATTACACGGTCGCGCCAGTTTTCAGGCTTGATGCCGTCCGGATCGAGGAGCATTTTTTTGGTATTGGATAAACCGGCGATATTCAGGTTCAGCAACTTTTCTTCGCGCAGATACTGGGTCTGGTTGCGTATTTGCTCGATCAGCGTGCCGCCGATTAACCCTACCCCGACGATAAACAAGTTCAGCGAGCGCGTTTCCGATTGGAAGAATACGCCGTGAATCGCGTTCAAAGCCTTGGAAAGATCGCTTTTGGAGATCACCACTGAAATATTGAGCTCCGAAGAACCTTGCGCGGTGGCAACCACATTGATACCGTTTTTGCCCAAAGCCGAGAACAGCTTGCCCGAAATACCGGTGTTCTTCTTCATTCCCTCGCCCACAATCGCAACGATCGACAGGTTTTTCTCCACGGAAATCCCATCGATATGCCCCAGACCGATCTCTGTCGCGAATTCTTTTTCGAGTACGTCGATCGCCTTTTGCGCATTCTTCGGATCAATAGAGAAGCAGATCGAATGCTCCGATGACGCCTGCGAAATGAGGATCACGCTGATCGCATTGTTGGATAGTGCGGTAAACAAACGCCCGGAAATACCGGCAACGCCGATCATCCCGCTGCCCTGGATATTCACGAGCGCGATTTCGTCGATCGACGAGATTCCGGTGATCACATACTCCTTACCGTTAGCGGATTTTTGAACATAAGTTCCTTCAAAATCGGTATTGAAAGTATTGAGCACTTTCAGCGTGATATTCTTCGCAAATGCCGGCTGCAGGCTCGGCGGATAAATCACCTTCGCACCGAAATGCGACAGTTCCATCGCTTCCGCGTAGGAAATGGACGGGATCGTAAATGCATTCGCGACTTTGCGCGGATCGGCGGTCATCATACCGTCGACGTCCGTCCAGATTTCGATCGAATCGGCTTCCAGCGCGGCGCCCAGGATGGATGCCGTATAATCGGAGCCCCCCCGGCCGAGTGTCGTAGTAACACCCTCGGCAGTGGATGCGATAAAACCCGTGACACATTGCAGCGCCGGGCTTTTCGCGAAATGCTCTAATATTAAATGATTGGTAACTTCAAAATTAACATCCCCCATGCCATAAGTAGCATTGGTACGGATCACCTGGCGCGCGTCGCAGAATTCGGCGGCTACGCCTTTACTTTTGAGGATTTCGGTGATAACCAGCGTCGAAAGGCGCTCACCGAAGCTCATAATAAGGTCCAGCGTGCGTTCCGACAGCTCACGGATCCAGGAGACACCCCGGAGAATGTCTTCCAGCTCATTGAAAAGGCCGCGCACAGCCGCAAATGTGCTACTCTGGTTTTTCACGGGAATCAGCCCGCGCACGACCGCGAAATGCCTTTCCTCCACGCCTTTCAAAAATTCGACATATTCCGTATTGCCGGCGGCTGCCATTTTCCCGATTTCGATGAGCCTGTTCGTGACCCCGCCCATGGCAGAAAAAACGACCGCGATACGCTCGCCTTTTGACAGATTTTCTTCGAGGATACTGATTACCGTTTTGATACTGTCGACCGATCCGACAGAGGTGCCGCCAAATTTAAGAACCTTCATTTAAAGCTATATTCGAAATATGCGAATGTGAACGGCGCAGGGCCGCTCATTTTGAACAGAATGCAAATATAGCAATTCAAACGCCGCTTACTTTCAATAATACCCCTAAATGCAGGTGGTTCTGGCGAATTAACCCGACTGCCGGAAGCGCCCATCATCGGTATACCTCACCCTCAGCCAGTTGCCGACGGGTGTAACTTCATATAAACATCTCTTTTAAAAATATTAAATTTTAAATAAAATCATTTTCATCACGGAATATTTCATTAAAACATTTTTTCTCAAACAGATATTTTTTGAAATTAATTAAAAATAGAAGATTATTCTGTTTTAATCAGATTACCTAACTGTTTCACTCCATTACTTAATCAATTATGAAGAAAGTCTTTACATTGGGCTTCTTATGCGCCTTACTGTTCCTCAGCGGAGCTGGTTTTGCGCAAGACCTGAGCATCAAAGGCAAAGTGCAGTCGGCCGACGGGTACCTTCCCGGTGCCAGCATCCTCATCAAGGGCACCAGCCGCGGCAGCACCACGGATACCAACGGCGACTTCACCCTCAGTGCGCCGGCCAATGCGACCCTCGTTATTTCGTTTATCGGTTACAAAACATTGGAAATCCCCGTCGGCTCGAAAACCGTCTTAGACATTACGCTCGAAAACGACGCGACGCAGTTTAACGAGATCGTCGTAACGGCCCTCGGTATTGCCCGTGAGAAGAAGGCCCTGGGCTACGCGGTGCAGGAGGTGAGCGGGAAAACGCTCACACAGGCGAGAGAAACCAACCTCGTCAACTCGCTTTCGGGCCGGTTGGCAGGGGTGCAGGTGACCAATTCCAATGGCGCACCGGGCTCTTCGTCTCGGATGATCATTCGCGGGGCGAGCTCCATCGGCAGCAATAACCAGCCACTGTTCGTCGTGGACGGCGTACCGGTGGATAACAGTAATTTCGGCTCGGGGACGGGTATCGATTACGGCAATGCCGCCGCAGCGATTAACCCGGACGATGTGGAATCGATCAACGTTCTGAAAGGACCCAGTGCGGCGGCGCTTTACGGCTCGCGCGGGGCTAATGGCGTTGTGTTGATCACAACCAAAAGCGGCAAAGGCACGAAGGGAATCGGAGTTTCTTTTAATTCCAACACGGCATTCGAATCGCCATTCCGCCTTCCGAAATGGCAGAATGAATACGGCCAGGGCGCAAAAGGACTGTTTTCATATGTGGACGGAACCGGCGCGGGGGTGAACGACGGCGTGGATGAAAGCTGGGGACCGAAACTTGACGGCCGGTTGTTGCCGCAATTCGACTCGCCCATTGCTGCAGACGGTACCCGCACGCCTACGCCGTGGGTAGCGCATCCCGATAATGTCGACAAATTCTTCGAAACCGGCCGGACGCTCACCAACAACGTGGCCATTACCGGCGCGAACGACAAAGGAGATTTCCGCCTTTCATTCACCGACCTCGACCAGACAGGCATTTTGCCTAATACCAATTACAAAAGAAGAACAGTTTCATTGAACGCAGGCTGGAATCTTACTAAAAAGCTGAGTATTCGCGCCACTGGCAATTATGTGAACGACGGCAGCGACAACCGGAACAATTTCGGGTTGTACTTCATCTGGTTTGGCCGCCAGGTAGATATGGATAAGCTGAAAGACTACCACAAGCCGGGCAGCATTTATCAATACAACTGGAACGACAATTACTGGACCAACCCCTATTACCTGCTTAATGAGAGCACGCGAGCCAACGAACGCGACAGGTTGTACGGAAATATGTCGGCAACTTACAAGTTTACCGACTGGCTGAGCCTCACAGCACGAACCGGTACCGACTTCTACGAGGATCGTCGCAAGACCAAAACTGCCGCTCGCCAGGCAAAAATCGGGGCATCGGCTTTATATGACGCTTATAATGAGGAGCAAATATTCGTGCGCGAATCTAACTCCGATTTTCTTTTGAATGCGACGCACAAGTTTGGCGAGTTTGATATCGCGGCTAATATCGGCGGTAACCACCGCACCAACTATGCGCAGCGCAACTACATGGGTGCGACCGAGCTCGCGATCCCACGTGTGTACAACCTGGGTAACTCTCGCCAGCGCCCGGTTACGGAAAACAGCTTTATCCGGAAAAGTGTGAACAGTCTTTACGCTTCGGCCAACCTCGGTTTCCGCAACTACCTGTTCGTGGACCTCACTGCCCGCAACGACTGGTCGAGCTCCCTGCCGAGCGACAATCGCTCCTATTTCTACCCTTCCGCGGCTGTAAGTGCAATCATTACCGACATTTTCGACGTAAAATCTGCGGTGTTATCGTTTGCGAAACTTCGTGCAGGCTGGGCGCGCGTGGGTAACGATACCGACCCGTACCGTTTGGCAAGTACTTATAAATACGAAAACCCTTGGGGCAGCACGCCGAGCCTTTCGGAAAACAATGCACTGCTGAATGCCAACCTGAAACCCGAGCTTACCTCTTCCTATGAGATCGGAACGGATATTCGTTTGTGGCAAAACCGCATTGGCCTGGACATTACTTACTATAAAAAGGTCTCTTCCAACCAGATCCTCGATGTAAACATTTCCAATGCAACCGGTTACCTGTCGAAACTGCTGAATGCGGGTAAAATCGAGAACCAGGGTATTGAAATCCAATTGACGGCTTCGCCCGTTAAGACCGAGGCTTTTGAATGGCAAGTAGGTTTAAACTGGGCACGGAACAAGAACAAAGTCGTTTCGCTAGCCAACAACCTTACCACCTATCAGCTGAACACCAGCTATAACCCACTGACGCAGACTACCTCTACCAACAGCTTCCGTGGGCTTTCGGTGGAAGCGCGCGTGGGCCAGCCTTATGGTACTTTCTTCGGAAAGGGCTTCCTGCGCGCCCCGGATGGTCAGATCGTTTACGATGCGCAGGGTTACCCGATGCTCGAATCGTCGAGCCGCGTGCTGGGTAACTTCACACCCGACTGGATTGGCGGCTTCTCGAACACGTTCCGTTACAAAAACCTCTCATTGAGCACATTGATCGACGTAAAACATGGTGGCGACATCTTCTCGCAGTCCATCAACATCGGTCGCTACACAGGGGTATTAGCCGAAACCACCCTGGGACGCGAAGACGGCATTATCGGGCAAGGCGTAGTGAATAAAGGTACTGCTGCAGCGCCTGAATATGTTCCGAACGAAAAACGCATCAGCTCCGAAGAGTACCATCACAAATATTACCTGCTGACCAACAACGAGAATACCATTTTCGACGCGAGCTATGTGAAGCTGCGCGAAGTGAAGCTGACTTACATGCTTTCGGGGCAGGTGTTCAAGAAACTGCCGTTCCGCGACATTGCGATTTCGGTTGTAGGCCGCAACCTGGCGCTACTGAAAAGCAACCTGCCGCACATCGATCCTGAAACAAGCTACTATAACGACGGTAACTTGCAAGGCATCGAAAACGGGCAGATCCCGACGACCAGAACGGTTGGTTTCAATATCAGCTTCAACCTGTAAGCCATTATCCTAACTGATTACAAGCATGAAAAGCATCATACGTTCACTCAAATCCAAAACTTTGCTCGCCGCATCCATCGTTTGCCTTTCGGCATGCACGGGTGATTTCGACGAAGTCAATACCAACAACAACAGTGCTGCGACCGGTACGGCGGACCTTTTCCTCCCACACGGCATCCAGAGCGCGGTCGACCTTTACTGGGGCGGCTCTATCGGACAGGACATCGGCGACGGCTTCTCGCAGCACTGGGCGCGCATTCAGTACACCGATATCGACCAGTACACTGTTTCGGCGGACGTTTACAATACCGGCTGGCAAACACTTTACATCGAATCCCTGGCGGATTTTCAACGCATCATGAAAATCTCCGAAGAGTCGGGCAATACCAACTACAAGGCCGTTGCGATGATTATGCGCTCCTGGGCATTCATGTTGCTGACCGATATATACGGCGACATTCCCTACACCGACGCATTACAGGGCCTGGACGACAAGCTTTTGCCCAAATACGACGCGCAAAAGAACGTGTATGCCGGCATTGTAGCCGAGTTGAAAACAGCCAACGACCTGATCGACATTAATGACAAAAGTAAGGCGATTGCCGGCGATATTCTCTTTAATGGCAACCTTACCAAATGGAAGAAATTTGCCAACTCGCTGAGCCTGCGCGTGCTTGCTCGGATGATCGATAAGGCCGACGCACCCATCGATGTAAAATCGGAAGTTACCCGCATTCTCAATGACCCGACAAAATACCCCGTGATGGAGTCGGTGGCTGACAATATCCAGCTCAACTACCTCGACGCGACGAATAACAACAATCCTGTGAACCAGAACCGCAAAACACGCGACGACCACCGCGTGAGCGCCACTTTGGTGACCAAGCTAGCGGCATTGAATGACGGTCGCCTGGCCGTTTATGCCAACAAACCTGCGGATGGAGGTGATTACAAGGGTGTTCCAAACGGGCTGTCATCGTCCGACGCGAATGCATTAGGCCTATCCAAAACCTCGAAAGTAGGCGATTACTTCGTGGCTGCGACCGCTCCGGGTGTGATCATGAGCTATGCCGAACTGCTATTCCTCAAAGCGGAATTCGCCTACAAAGGCATTGCAGCAGCAGGTACCGCTTCTAAAAACTATGCGGACGGCATTACTGCCTCATTTGCGCAATATAAATTGACCGTTCCCGAAGCCTACCTTACAGCCAACGCGCTGAAAACGGGCTCAGAAGCATTTACCCAGATCATGGAGCAGAAATGGATCGCGCTCTTTGGCCAGGGTGTAGAAGCCTGGACCGAGTTCCGCCGAACCGGCATTCCTGCCCTTTCCCCTCCTGTTTTGAATACCAATGGCAACGTCATTCCAACGCGGCTGTCTTATCCTGGTTCCGAGGAATCGCTGAACTACGAGAATTTCTCAGCGGCCCTTACCGCCCAGGGAGGCAAGAATGACATGAAAATGAAGCTTTGGTTTGCAAAATAGTGCATATCCAAACCTGTTAAAAAAGCAAAACGGGTCGATGCGTGCGGCATCCGACCCGTTTTCTTTTAGTATCTGGTATGGTTAAAATGAAATCCCCAATCCCGCACCGATATTCGCAACCCCAACAAACCGCTTTTCGTTAATCGGAATACCTACTTCCGGATAGTTACCCACGCGCACATTCACGGCTACGTTTTTCAGCTCGGCTTCGGTCGCGAGGAAATCGCCCGACAGGTGGAAATACAATGGCCCGGCAATCGGCAAACGCAAGCTTGCACCGGCACCTACACCGAAACCGCTGGTAGAAGCGGGGCTCAAATGCACGAGTATCTGGTTTTCACCGGATTGGAAAGTGCCGGTCATATCCACGGTAGGCGAGGTTACTTGTACATAACCTCCCTGCACATGCCCTTCCAGTTGCACCCTATTGAAATTGAGGAAAATTGCAGGCCCTGCCATGATCGCATTGAACTTCCAGCGCGACACGCGCGTGTCCCACGTATGAGAGCTGGTTTCGTTGATAAAACCTTTGATTTCTTCCACGCGGAGGTCCGCAATGTCCACGATCGGCTGAGGGCGCGTCGTGTTCTTGTTCATACTTCCTGAAAACTTCAACCCAAACCAGCGTGCGATGCGAAAATCATAATTCACCTGACCATAATATCCTGAGCCCGTCAGACCCGCAAAAGGGTCGTTCAGTTTTTCCCTGGCAAGCTCCCCTACCGGCAAGCTGTACCCGGCAGTAACCGAAAAGAAGGACCGGTTATCGTTTTGTGCCTGTGCATCGAGTTGCGTAAATAGGAAAAGTGCAAAAATAAGGATAGAGAAACGTTGGCTGATTTTCATGAATATGGCTGGTTTGTGAGAAGAACTAGTACGTGAAACGAAATTTCCAGCTAAGGTAACATGAAACATCCCCGATTTATTACATTTTAGTTTCACGACTTAGTTTGGGGAAATTTTATCAACACAATGTTATATAAATCGCTCGAAAAGTGCCGAATCCGCGCTGGTATGGAAATGGTAAGGGTTATTTCAAACTAAATCATTCAACCCATGAACAGGCAAGAAACAGATAAGGAAGCAAGGGCCACCAAGAACGTGAAGAACGTCTGGAAGTGGATCGTCGGCATCGGTATCGTTCTTTCGCTGATCGCCTGGTTTGGCGGCTTCTTTAACCACGACAGAAACCTGTCAGGACAGGCTGATAACCCGGCCGACCAGGGCACAACCGCTGTCGACAGCATTGCTTCCGATACCGCCGGTACGCCATTGCGTTCGGATACGGTTTATGAGCACGTGCGCGGTACGCAATAGGGTGCTACTTGATCAGTGCGTCGTATAAAATCTCGACAGGGTGCATGACTTTGCGTCCTGTGCCATCCTTGATCTGATGGCGGCAACTCGTCCCGGCAGCTGCGATGATCACATCCTCGGGCTGCTGCCGGACAGTTGGGAACAGCACCAACTCCCCGATCTGCATCGATACATCGAAATGCTCTTCCTCATAGCCGAACGAACCCGCCATTCCGCAGCAACCCGACGGAATCAGCTGAACATGATAATTTTCCGGCAACTGCAATGCTTTTTTAGAAGCCGTTAACGTCGAAAGTGCTTTCTGATGGCAATGTCCATGCAGCTTGATTAATTGATTTTTACCGACAAATGCAGTTTTCTGAATGCGTTTCGCATCAATCTCACGGGCGATAAATTCCTCAAAGAGCAGTGCATTCTCCGCGATTTTCTGCGCATTGCCTCTTTCTTTTTCCCCTACCAGGTCCACATATTCATCACGGAATGACAAGATCGCCGAGGGCTCAATGCCCACCAACGGAGCGTCGTAAGTGATTTTATCTTTCAGCAAAGCCACATTCCGGATCGCCAGTTTCTGTGCTTCTTTCACAAAACCTTTGGACAAATACGAACGCCCCGATTCCACATGTTCGGGGATAATGACCTCATAACCCAGCTTTTCGAGCATTAATACGGCCTTTTTACCAACCTCAGCATCATTGTAATTGGTAAACTCATCGCAAAACAGATATACCCTGCGCGAATGCGGCGGGACCGCCGGCCTATTCCGCTGATGCTTTTCCCACCAGCTTTTCAATGTCTCTCTGTCCAGCTTCGGCATCGACCTTTCAGGATGGAAACCGACCATTTTATTAGCGATCCTCCGCAATGCCGGCGTCCCGAATATACCGTTGAATGCCCAGGGAGCGATCGAGGCCAGTTTCATTTGCCTTGAAAATCCGGCGATCAGCTTGCTGCGCATCGGCACGCCGTGGCTTTCATAGTATTGCTGCGTGAATTCGGCCTTCATTTTGCCAATGTCTACGCTCGAAGGGCATTCCGATTTACAACCTTTGCAGGACAAGCAAAGGTCGAGTACCTCTTTCACCATTTCCTGGCTCGTTGCCGGAGCCGTTTCCGGTGTGAAATACTGCCGCAGAATGTTCGCCCGGGCACGCGTGGTGTCGCGCTCGCTGCGCGTGGCCATGTAACTCGGGCACATGGTTCCGCCGGTGAGTTCGGTTTTACGACAATCGCCCGAGCCGCTGCATTTTTCAGCGAGGCGAAGAATGCCTTCTTGTCTTGAAAAGTCAAATATGGTCTCGATTTGCGGATTCGGCTTATCCTGCCCGTAGCGCAGGAATTCGTTCATCGGCGGCGTGTCCACGATTTTATTGGCATTGAAAACACCATTGGGATCCCAGATCCGCTTCACCTGCCTGAACATTTCATACACATCCTCACCCATCATGTAAGGAATGAACTCCCCGCGCAAGCGGCCATCGCCATGTTCTCCCGACAATGCGCCGTTGTATTTTTTCACGAGTACAGCGGTATCGGCCAGCACATCACGGAATTGCTGTTTTCCCTCGCTCGTTTTCAGGTTAATCATCGGCTCCACGTGCAGTTCGCCCGCGCCCGCATGGGCGTAGTACGATGCGTGCAAGCCGTGTTTTTCCAGTAGTACCTCCAATTCTTCAATATAAGCGGGCAAATCTTCTACGGCTACCGCGCAGTCTTCGATCAGATTCACCGGCTGTGTGTCGCCCGGCAGGTTCCGTATTAGTCCGAGACCGGCCTTACGGATATCCCAGGCCTTGTTGGCATCGTCCCCGAACAACAACGGATAGGCATATCCGAGGTTTTCCGATTGCAATTGCGCAATTAATGCGGACGCTTTTCGCTCTACTTCCTCTTTAGCAATGCCCCAGAACTCCACCATCAGCATCGCCGCAGGGTCGCCTTGCATAAAAAACCGGTTTTGGGAATACACATTATGGTTTTTGGTAAAATCCATAATGTATTTGTCGACGAGTTCGGAGGCCTTCGGATCATACTGCATGGCTACGCGGTTCGCGTGCAGCGCTTCCGCGAGCGAGCCCGTATGTACACACACGACGCCCACGGCCGCGGGAGGAGCATCGACCAACGCAAGTTTAGCCTCGGTAACGAAGCATAATGTCCCCTCGGAACCAGCAATGAGGTTACAGAGGTTGATATTCCCTTTTTCAAAATTCCTGACCAAGGCGTCCAGCGCATAACCGGAGTTACGGCGGGTGACGGTCGGTTTTGGAAATTGTTTTTTGATTAAGTCCTGGTCAATAGGATTGGATATGAGCCCGAACATGCCTGCCAGAATCGATTGCAGGCGCTGGCCTTTGACTTGTTTCTCACGAATTTCACGCGTAAAATCAGCGATGGATTGCCCATTGAAAATCGCTTCGGAACCATCCGAAAGCAACACCTTTACTTCCAGCAAATGGTCGCGCGTGGCGCCCCAGGTGATGGAATGCAGCCCGCACGAGTTGTTCCCGATCATCCCGCCGATCATCGCGCGACTGGCCGTGGAAGTTTCCGGGCCAAAAAGCAGGCCATAGGGTGCAAGGTGTTTGTTCAGATCGTCACGGATCACGCCCGGCTGCACGCGTACCCATTTTTCGTCCGGGTTTACCTCGATAATCTTCCGGAAATGCTTCGAAATATCGACCACAATACCCTTTCCTACCACCTGCCCGGCCAGCGAGGTTCCGGCTGCGCGGGGAATCAATGTTACTTTATTGTTTTGGGCAAAGTCGATCAGCGAACGGATATCCTCCACGGTTTTCGGCAAAGCTACCGCTACCGGCATTTCCTGGTAGACCGATGCATCCGTAGCGTAAACCGTGCGCTGGGCAGTGTGTAAAGTGGAATTATCAAAATACAACTCTCCCTCGAATCGGGCGCGGAGCGTATTGAACTGGAATTGTGAAACGCGGGTCATGGGAACAATCGATAATCAAAGAGCGAATTTACGGTAGTTGGCCTATTAATGCTTTGAAAAACTGCATGAATGTGCCCGCGACCTACGCTGAATAAGCCGCCGGAGCAGATACCGCCCTGAGTTACGTATATTGGCACAATTTTTACGCCTTCTGTTTTGGGTAAAACAGTTTTTCCTTTCGAACCGATGAAACACATAAACATTCTGATCCTCACACTATTCTGCCTGACCGCATTAGCCCGGGCTGCTTACGCGCAAAATACCGCCAATATTACGCTCACAACGACCAAACAGGCCCCTGTGACCGTTACGCTGGTGCTCGAAGATGTACATTTTCACCCCAATCTGGGCACAGGCCTTGCCGACGCGAAGCTCGACGCAGTGGCCTCGGTGAACTTTGCGGACAAAACGACTGAAAAAACGGTCATTCAGCTCAGTGAGCCCAAAATGATGCGCTTGCAATACAGCGGTAACGGTGTAAACAAGACCTGGATGCTCTTTCTGCAACCCGGCGACGACCTCACGATCAACTTCGCCGACAAGGCCGACGTGACTTTCGCAGGCAAGAATGCCGGTTATCAGACATTTTTGAAAAACTATTTTCTGGAAAACCAATACCAGTACCTGCCGGTTTTTGGCTATAAACCTTCACAAATCGACAATAAAAGCGTCGTGCAACAAAGCGACAGCCTGAAAAAAGTGAGGCTTGATGCGTTTGAGAAATTCAAAATGGCGAATCCGGTGGTACCTGCATTCGAAGCATATGTGCTGGCTACCACCGCAACCGAGCCATCACTGACCCGCCAGCTGATTCAGGAGAAAATCATGCGTCGCAATCGGGCAGCGAAACTCGACGCCACGCAGCGTAAGGAACTTGAAGATTTCACATTGACCGACTTCAAAATCCAGCCCGACGACGCACTGCTCAGCCAGGCTTACCGTGACGAGCTCCGTAACTGGGCGCTCATTCCCTCGACCCGCAAATATCCGCTCGAATCGGAAACACGCTATGAAATCAGCCCGGATGCGTTGAAGGATGTATATGCATTCAGCAAGGAAAAGCTGGCTAATTATCCGAAACAGAAAGAATACCTGGCTACCTATTGGCTCAACTACGCCGCTACGGCTATCCCGGGTATCGAAACTGCCAAAACGCTGCTGGCAGACTACAAAACGACATTCCCGCAATCGCCTTACACCGAATACATTTCCAAGCTGATCCAGACCAAAGAATCGTTACAACCGGGCGCCGCCGTCCCGGACATTACCCTGCTCAATACCGACAGCGCCGCGGTAACGGTTTCCTCACTGCAAGGCAAGCCGGTTCTGATGGTATTCTCATTCAGCATCGGACAGCACGAGCCAGGATTGAAGGTTTTAGAAGATAAATATGCCGATAAGGTTACGTTCGCCTACATTTCTGTTGCGACGGGCATCCCGCTTTCTACCTGGAAGCAATATGTAAAGGCGCGTCCAACCGCAAAGCATTTTTGGGCTTCGGATGAAAACATTGAGGTTTTAAAAGAGAAATATGGCATTGACATCCGGTACCCGTTCCTGGTGATCGATGGTGCGGGTAAGATCGTGAACCGCTGGATTCCGCAGGAATTTCCGAACAACAAAACCCTGGAAGCCGAGTTACAGAAAGTAGCAAAATAATGTAAAGCGAAGCTGTGCTGAACAAGCTGGCGCGAAGCTGCGCTTCGTGCCTACCATTCGCAGGCCTCCGGCCGGTCAGACATGCAACATTGTGCAAAAGTCGGCCAGAGGCCTCCACATAGCGTGTGCGAAGCAGGAGCTTCGCACCATCATCCTGTGATTTTGATCGAATGTATCGGCTCCTCGTACTGATACGAAATCCGCAGTTCGCAGTTATCACAAATCTCCTTCACGATCGCCAGTCCGAGCCCCAGTGAATCCGCCCCCGTCGATTCCTTCTTGAACCGCTCGAACAACCGCTCCGGCTCGCTCTTCAACGGATTCCCGGTGTTACTCACCTGCACATAGTCGGAACCCGATTCCAGCCGCAGCTCTCCGCCGGTATAATTGTGCCGGATTGCATTATTGATCAGGTTCGTAAGCAGAATATCCGCCAATGCAGGCGACATTACTTTTCTGAAATTTCCTGTCGATTGCAATGAAACGCGGATCTCTTTATGCTGTAAGATATCTTCAAAATCTTTCAACTTATTCAATGCCAGCCCGGAAAGATCCAGCTCTTCCTGCTCGGTAAACTGCTGGTTTTCAATTTTAGCCAACAACAAAAGCCCCTGGTTAAGTCGCGACATCCGTCGTGCGGCATGGTAAATCTCTTCAATCCAGTAAGTATGGTTTTCGCCCAAATCCTTCGATTGGATAAACTGCTCCACCCGCGCATTGATCAGCGCGAGCGGCGTCTGGATTTCGTGGGAAGCATTTTCGGTGAACTCGCGGAGGCTGCGATAGTCGTGCTGCATTTTCGACGCCATCTTCTCCATCACATCCCCCAGCTCGTTAAATTCGGTAATTTCGCTTCGCACGGTTTCCAGCGGCTTGTTTTTCGTCCAGTCGAAATCCTTGATCCTGGCCAATGAATCGTAAAAAGGCTTCCACAGCTTGCCCGACAAAACGCGGTGAAAAAGGAAAGTGCTGACCAATAGCAACCCCAAAAACGCGATCATCGCTGCCGAAATGGCTTCAATCAGCTTGTAGGATTCGATCATCGACTTCCTGATCGCCACGCGGTAGGGCGAGCCGCCGATTAATGTATAAAATGTAAGCTGGCGGAACGGATCGGCGGTTTCGTCGTAGCGGTTGCTGATGAGCGTGTCCGTGAATGCAACTTTGTTGTCAAATTTACCGAACACCGGTACCACTTCAATTTTATTTTCGACAAAGTAAGAATTGTTGCTCCAAGTGTCGTTGCTGCGGACATAGGCTTCAAAATCCTGCTTTTCGACCATCAGCCGGCTCTCTACCTCGTCGTAGATCATGAATTTGATGATCCAGAAAAAAGCAATCCCCACTGCCACATAAATCAGCAGCGAGGCGAGCAGGTAAATGCGGCTGGCTTTTTCGAGCAGTTTCAAGGTGCTGTGAATTTGTATCCTATCCCGTAAATCGATTGAATGTAATCTTTTCCGCCCTTTTCAACGATCTTCCGGCGAAGGTTTTTGATATGAGAATAAACCATATCGAGCGAATCGGCCGAATCCATATTGTCGCCCCAGAGATGTTCCGCAATGGATTCCTTGGTCAACGCCACGTCGATATTGGAAAGAAAATAGAGCAGCAGATCGTACTCCTTTTTAGATAATGTGGTTTCAATATCTTTGATAAAAACCTTTCGGGCAGGCAGGTTAACCCGGATATCCTTCCAGGTCATATCATTATTCCCGCCAAAATTCCTGCGCCGGATCAGCGATTTCACCCGGGCATTCAATTCCGAAAGGTGAAATGGCTTGGTCATGTAGTCATCCGAACCTATCTCCAATCCTTTCAGCTTGTCTTCCAGCGTGTTGCGCGCCGAAATAATGATAATACCTGTTGCGGCGGCGATTTTTTTCAAGGTCTGGATAATGTCGAAGCCATTGCCGTCCGGCAACGTCAGGTCCACAATCGTGCAATCGTACTGATACAAGCTGATTTTCTCATCGGCCTGCCAGAATGTGTTGGCGACCTCGCAAATGAACCCTTCGCGGGAAAGGTAATCGGTGATACTTTCTGCCAGCCCTTTTTCGTCCTCGACAACTAAAATTTTCATTCCTCTTTCAAAAGATACTTTGCAAAAATACACCCTGAAGTTGGAAACATTTAGGAAGTATAATCGGGTAATAAACAGCCCCTTGCAGGGTTCCATTTCCCAAATGTTTCCAGAATTGAGCTCTAATTTCGGCTAAAAATATCTTTAACCCGAATTATGAAGCACTCCCAGTATCATTCGGTTTCCCGCTTTTTTCCGCCGGGAAACGCGCATTCTCCGGCGCACCGGAACTTCAAAATCAAAAACCGGTGGCCTGCATTCTTCTTTGTCGCCTTCGCTTGTATGCAGGCGAACGCGCAGCAAATCAAACTGCACGAAGCATTGGAACAAGGCAAAGGCAATTTTCCGTTCCTGAAAGCCAAGCAGGCCGAAATACACGCCGCCGAAAGCCGGATCAAGTCCGTCAAAACCGATTACCTGCCCGCATTTATTGTGCAGGACCAATATACCTACGCCACCAGCAACAGCGTGGCCGGAGCGTTCCTGCCCAACGAGGGTAGCGCATTGTCGCCGTCCGGTGGTATCCGCCCCGAAAACATTTACACGGCCACATTCGGCAGCTTCACCACGGCGCTGGTCGATTGGAAGGTCTTCAATTTTGGAAAAGTGAATGCCAATGTCAATGCCGCCAAAGCAGATCTGGCCCGCAGCCAGGCGGATTATGAAAACGAGCTTTTCCAGCATCAGGTCAAAATCATCGATGCCTATCTGCTGCTTTTGATTAACCAGAAACTGGTAGATGCCCAGCGGCAGAACCTGGAAAGGGCCTCGGTTTTCAAACGCGTTACCGACGCTGCCGTAAGTTCTGGAATGCGCCCGGGCGTCGACAGCTCATTGGCTGCCGCGGAATATGCCAAAGCACAATTGCTGTTACTAGAAAGTCAGCGATCGGAAAAGGCGCAGCGACTCCGGTTTTCGGAGCTGACCGGCGAACTCCGCGATAGCATTCAGGTGGATACCATGAGTTTTTACTCGCAATTGCCTGCGGTCTCCGAAATCGGATCATTCTTGAAAAACCCCGCATTAAAATTCTCCCAAGCCCAAATCGACGCCTCGCTGGCGCGTAGCCTGGCCGTTAAACGCTCCTATTTGCCCTCTGTTTCACTCGTGGGTGCAGGCTGGGGACGTGGTTCGGGCGTTTCAAACAAGGATGATTCCTTCCGCACCGACTTCGGCAGCGGCGTCAAATACCAGGTTTACAACTACCTCGTAGGCGTTTCGACCCGCTGGAACCTCACCAACATTTTCAAGGTCAGAAACGACTATCATGCCGAGCAATTCCAGGTCGAGCGCTTCAAGTCATTATACCAAACCCAGCAGCTGCAACTCGACCGCCAGACGCGCGAATCTGAAATCCAGTTCCAGCTCTCGCTCGCGCAGGCGCGCCTCACACCCGTGCAGCTCGCGGCCGCGCGTACGGCATTCAATCAGGCCGAGGCCCGGTACCAGAGTGGTCTGACCGACCTTTTCACATTGGCACAGAGCGTAAATGCATTGAACCGTGCCGAAGTGGACAAGTTTGTCACCAACGGCAATGCATGGCGCTCGCTGTTACTCAAAGCCGCCGCTGCAGGTGACCTAAGTATGTTCCTAAATCAAATAGCCCAATGACATGCAAACTGTCATGCTGAGCGTACCGGGCCGCCGGACGGTCGAAACATCTCGCACGACGCCATCCTACAAAATGCTTCGAGTGCGCTCAGCATGACAAAATATAAATCTGAACATTATGTATCAACTCATCAGAACTGCCCTCCGACAGCCCATTTCCATTGTGGTGGTCGTGATCGGCATCCTATTCTTCTCGATTCTGTCGATACGGAGCATTCCCGTCGACATTTTTCCCAACCTCGATTTGCCGACCATTTACGTGGTGCAGCCCTACGGCGGTATGGCTCCCGACCAGATGGATGGCTTCATTGCCACCCGCTACCAGGACCACTTCCTGTACGTGTCGGGTATCCGTGATGTGGACGTGAAAACGATCCAGGGGTTATCATTGATCAAACTTTCGTTCTATCCCGGTACCGACATGGCGCAGGCCGCTGCGGAGGTCGCCAACAACGTCTCCCGCGCGAAGGCCTACATGCCCGAGGGTACCGTACCGCCGCAGGTGGTCCGCTTCGATGCCAGCTCAGTGCCGATCGGACAAATGGTATTCGAAAGCGCCTCCCGGTCGCTGAACGAAATCCAGGATTTCGCGTCCTCCCGCGTTCGTCCCATGTTCAGCCGCATCGAAGGGGTTTCCAGCCCACCGCCATTTGGCGGTAACCAGCGCACGATCGTCGTGCGCGTCGATCCCGAGCGCATTAGAAGCTACCATCTGACACCAGAGGAGGTCATCAAATCCATTATTGCCAACAACCAGCCTTCGCCGGCGGGTAACATCCGCATGGGTGACAAGACTTTGATGACACCCGTCAACTCACTCATTAAAAAGCCTGAAGACTTTCTGAACATCCCTATCCGCGTTGGAGCCGGGCCTACCGTTTTCATCCGCGATGTGGGGGTGGTGGAAGACGGTGCCGATGTGACCGTGAGTTATGCATTAATCAATGGCCGCCGGGCGGTTTATATTCCTGTTGTTAAAAAATCCGATGCTTCTACGCTGGACGTGGTGAATAATATCCGCGCTGCATTACCCCAACTACGGAATGCAGTACCCGAGGACGTGAAAATTTCCTATGAATTCGACCAGTCGGTGTATGTGACCAACTCATTGAAAAGCCTCATTACCGAGGGGATTCTCGGTGCATTGCTGACAGGCTTGATGGTGCTCCTTTTCCTCAGAGACTGGCGCAGCGTGATTATCGTCATTGTGACTATTCCTATTTCGATTCTTTCGGCGGTGATATTGATGAATTTGTTTGGTCAAACCATCAACATCATGACATTGAGCGGCTTGGCACTGGCTATCGGTGTACTTGTAGACCAGGCAACAGTGACCATTGAAAACATTCACCAGCACCAGGAAATGGGCAAACCGAAGGAGCAGGCTATTTGGGACGCGTGTAAGGAAATTGCATTCCCCGAGTTTCTGATTTTGCTCGCAATCCTGGCCGTTTTCGCACCGTCGTTTGTCATGAGCGGTATTCCAAGATCTATGTTTTTGCCGCTTTCACTGGCCGTGGGTTTCGCGATGATCGCTTCGTTCTTGCTTTCACAGACATTGGTACCTGTGCTTTCCAACTGGCTTTTGAAAGATCATCCGCACCACGAGGCACCTACTTTGGCATTGGATAACCAGGAGATTGAGGATGTGATCGAAGAAGGAGCGCACCCTTCGCTGCCACCTACCGGTTTCGAAAAATTTAAAATGAAATACCTGAATGTCCTCGGCGGTATTATGGGCAAGCGCCTGATCGTTCCGGTGTACCTCGTCGGCAGCATTGCATTGATTATCGGCGGATTTTTCCTCATTGGCACGGATATTCTGCCGAAAGCGAACAGCCACCAGTTCCAGATGCGCATGCGGGTACCCGATGGCACACGTGTGGAGCGCACGGAAGAGGCTACGTTGAAGGTGCTGAACCTGATTAAATCGGAAGTTGGCAAAGAAAATGTCGAAATATCCTCGGCCTATGTGGGCACTGTGCCTTCCAGCTATGGTACTTCCAACATTTTCGTGTTCAATAGCGGCCCGCATGAGGCGGTCTTGCAGGTTTCTTTGAAAGAAGAGTTTCCCGTGAGGATGGATGCCCTGAAAGAAAAGCTGCGCGCAAGAATAGCCAAAGAAATTCCAAATCTGGCCATTTCATTCGAACCCATCGAACTAGTCGACAAAATCATGAGCCAGGGCGCATCGACGCCGATCGAGGTAAGCGTAGCCGCCAAGGATGTGGAAGAAGCCGGAAGGTTTGCGCGTAAGATTCAAAAGGAAATGCAGCAGATTGCATTCCTCCGCGATGTACAGATTGCCCAGCCATTGGAATACCCGATCCTGGACGTAAAAATCGACCGCGAACGCGCCGGACAATTGGGCATTACCTCTACGCAGGTAGCGCGCTCGATGGTCGCAGCGACGTCTTCCAGCCGTTTTACCGACAAAAACCTCTGGCTCGACGATGCCAAAGGCCTTGCCTACCAGGTCCAGGTGCAGATTCCGGAATACCAGATGACCTCCGTGGAAGACATCGGCACTATTCCTTTGAAAACCGGCGTCAGCAACCCACTGCTCGCTGACGTGGCTACTTTTTCTGAAAAAACGGCACCCGGGGAATACGACCGCGCCGGCCCGAACCGGCTCGTAACCGTCACGGCCAATATCCACAAAAAGGATCTCGGTGCAGCCACTACCGCCGTTCAAAAGGCAATCAAGAATGCAGGCGAGCCGCCACGCGGGGTAATTGTAGAACTGAAAGGGCAAACCGAACTGCTTACTGAAACATTGAGCAGCTTGCAAACGGGTTTGTTAATCGCGGTTGTGATTATGTTCCTCTTGTTGGCGGCTACTTACCAGTCGTTCAAACTATCGCTGGTCGTACTTTCCACTATCCCTGCGGTAGTTGTAGGCTCCATCGGCCTGCTCCTGCTTACCGGTGCGACGCTGAACCTGCAATCCTACATGGGTCTGATCATGTCCGTGGGAGTATCGGTAGCGAATGCGATTTTGATGGTAACCAATGCTGAAAACCTGCGGCTCAAATTGCAGGACGCGCACAAAGCGGTAACCCTCGCAGCCGGTAGCCGGATCCGCCCCATCCTGATGACGAGTATTGCGATGATCGCCGGGATGATCCCGATGGCATCGGGCCTCGGCGAAGGCGGTGACCAGATCGCGCCGCTCGGGCAGGCGGTAATCGGGGGGCTGATCGCCTCTACGTTAGCGTCGCTCCTCATTTTACCGGCCGTGTTCACATTGGTGCAGCGCAAAGCGTCCGTCAATTCGGTATCTCTCGACCCCGAGGATCCCGAAAGCAATTTTTTCCGTAAAAAACTCCAAACATCCGTTTCCATGAATACCTTGAAATCCATTCTGATACTGATCACGGTCGCCGCAGGGATGAGCGCATGCAGCAGCACGGCCGAAACGAGCGACAGCCATGAAGCCAAAACTACGGAGCAAGCCGCCAAAGAGCCCGCTGCCGTCGAACTCGCTTACGTCAAAAGCATGAAACCAGCTAAGCAGATTGCGTTGCCAGGCGAATTGAAGCCATGGAACAAGGTGAGCATTCATCCTAAGGTGAAAGGTTTTGTCAAAACAGTAAATGTCGACCGGGGTACGGTTGTCAGAAAAGGCCAGGTATTGGCCATACTGGAAGCGCCGGAAGTGATCTCGGAAATAAGCCAGGCCAAGGCTCAACTGATCGCCGCGGAAGCCTCATTACAGCAAACCACCACGCGGTACCAGGCCAGCGCATTGACATATAGCCGCCTCCAAAAAACCAACCGCACCGAAGGGGCCGTGTCGCTCCATGAACTGGACCTCGCCAAAGCGCGTGCCGCTGCCGATAGTTCCGCTATGGCCGTAGCCCAAGGCAATGTACAAGCCGCAAAATCATTCATGGAAACAAAAACAGAACTTTCCCGCTACCTGACTGTGACTGCGCCATTCGACGGCATTATTACCGAACGGAACATCAGTCCGGGAGCGCTTGTGGGCCCGGGCGAGGGCGGTGCGAAGCCGTTATTTATCCTGGAAGACAACACAAAACTGCGTCTGACGCTTGCAATCCCTGAAAACATGTCGAGTGCCATCCCGAATAAAGGCGAAGTAAGTTTTACGGTTTCGGCGAGCCCTGAAAAGGTCTACAAGGCAGTTTACGCCCGCAGCTCTCGTACGTTGTCCGAAGAAAACCGCTCGATGATGACTGAATTCGACGTCAACAACCGCTCGAACGAACTGAAAGCCGGCATGTACGCACAAGTGCAGCTCAGCACCGAGCGCACCGGTAATACGCTTTTCGTTCCCACGACCGCGGTCGTCAATTCCAGTGAACAAGTCTTCGTCATCCGCGACAAAGGTAAAAAAGCGGAATGGGTGCCTGTGAAACGCGGTGTCGTGGTCGATACGCTCGTTGAAGTATTCGGCGATTTGCACGATGGCGACGCGGTTGTGAAGAAGGCATCTGAGGAGTATCGTAACGGGCAGGATTTGTAAGCTATAACCGTAACATCAGCCGTTCGTTCATTAGAGCGGAGAAGTGGTCCTATTGACAACTTTTCCGCTCTATTTTTGTTTAAAAAATGCACACCATTTCATGAATGTGATCAGTTTCAGAAAATTGAAAGAATTTTACGAAATTCATGCTGATTCAAAACCTTATCTGACCTCCTGGTTCAAAACCGTCAGGAAGGCGCACTGGAACGATTTAAATGCTTTGAAAGCAGATTTCAAAAGTGCGGATCTGATCGCAGACAACAGGGTTATTTTCAATGTAAAGGGTAGTCGGTACAGAATGGTAACCCGCATTAGCTTTGAACATAAACGAATTATGATCAAATGGCTGGGAACGCACGCAGAATACGACAGGATTAACGCGAAGACAATTTAGGAGATGGTAGATGTAAAACTGATCGAGACCGAAGAAGAATATAACGAGGCCTTGGCGCGCCTTGATGTGTTATTTGATGCCCCTGTCGGTAGTCAGGAAGCCAAGGAAGCCGAAGTGCTCGCATTGCTGGTCAACCAGTACGAAGAGGTACATTACCCGATCGAAGAACCATCGCCCGAGGACTATGCGAGGATTCGGATGGAGGAATCGGGCCTGAGAGACGACACATAGCCACAAAAAATGCCGGACGTAAGCCCGGCATTTTTGCTATTTCCCTTTAAAATCACTTCCTGCTATAAGTGTCCAGCGTTGCTTGCGGGAAGGAGCGAAGGATGTCCGCCATGGTGTTTTTGATCATCGTGTTCTGGTCCTCCTTCTTGGTTGGCGCCTTCACTTTACCGGAAGCCCAGCCTTGCCAGATCATTCGCTCGGTGGCTTTCTGATAGATGTTCAGGATGAAGCGGCTTTCCTGGTAGTTATAGGTCGAGATGTTGTTACCCCCGCCATACCACCACATGTAAGGCGAATACATGTTGTTGGAACGCACTTGCTGGCGATCCTTCACGTCCGTCATAAACCGCACCACAATTTCGGGGTTTTGCTGATCCAGTTTATAGCCTTTGGCTTCCATCACTTCCACAACGGCATCGCCCAGCCGGCGCCTGTTCAATTCGCTACCCAGCAGCGGGTCCTGCTCCATATTATGCTCGGCCTCCACTTTGAAGGTTTTGAATTGTTTCAGGTTCACTGAGGAGTCATAATCGTAACTCACTTGAAGGGCATTGCTGCATGCCATCATGAATACACCCGCCACAACCGCCATACCTGCGGATTTTATCAACTTCACTATGGTTTTCATTGTGCTTTAACGTTTGGTTATTGTTATGCTATTCTGACAGTTTCAGAGGGTAAATGGTTTAAATACCTGTGAAACATCTATTAAACTTATAAACAAATAAAACTGATATATCGATCGGTAAAATTCCTTGTTTCAAGACGTTTCAAACGTTTGCATGGCCCATAGTTCATTCTTTTAACCTTACTTGTAAAAACATGTTTCTGTTGCAGTTCACGCAAGGGAAAGTATGACCAAAAACAAAAACGCGCCCGGATTTTGCCGGACGCGATGTACTGGGAATATATAAGGGACCACGAACTTTCAAGACCTATCCTAGACGTGTTTATAGTCAGGATGTTTGTAGGGAGCCCGGTAGGTGCGGGCCAGCAACGCATTAGCCTCTCTATCTCCCACAATTTCGCGTTTTATTGGGTCATAAACAATCGAACGGCCCGTTTTCATCGAAAGATTTGCTAAAATACAGCTTGCCGTCGATATATGCCCTTCCTCAATGTCCGCAACAGGTCGGCCATTGTTATCGATCGCCGCAAGGAAGTCCAGCATGTGAAGGCGTGTCGCGGGTGCCGCATTCAGTTCGATCTTGTCTTCTTTGAGGTCTTCGGGATATTTTTCCTTTTCATAAACGACATCCTTGTGAATCTTCTCGCCCTTGCCTTGCGGAATGAAATCGTAAGCCATGGTACTTGCCCAGAGCGTTCCCTTTTCGCCGTAAAGTGTAAATGACCAGGGATAATCGGGATTGTTCGGTGTGCCCCACGTACGGTGCTGCCAAACGCAATTCAAGCCGTCGTATTCGAAAATCGCTGATTGTGTGTCCGATATATTAGACTTACCTTCCTTCTGCACATAAATACCACCTGTCGACGTGATTTTTTTCGGCCAGCCTAGTTTCAGCATCCAGCGCACCGTGTCGAACATATGCACACACATATCGCCGGTAATACCGTTGCCGTATTCCATGAACGTCCTCCACCAGCGCACATGTGGCGAGCCGTCGTACGGGCGCAGAGGCGCGGGGCCGGTCCATTTTTCATAATCCAGATAATCCGGAACCGCTTCCACCGGCGGGTTGCCATTAGCCCTCATGTGGTAATAGCAGCACATCTCCACATGCGAAATCTTGCCCAACAAACCTGCATCGACGATATTCTTCTTGGCGTCGATCAAATGCGGCGTGCTTTTGCGTTGCGTTCCTACCTGTACCACTTTTTTATATTTACGCGCCGCGGCTACCATCGCCTCCCCTTCCATGACGTCCACGCTGATCGGCTTCTGCACGTATACGTGCGCGCCGGCTTTCACTGCGTCGATCATTTGCAAGGCGTGCCAATGGTCGGGTGTGCCTATCAGTACAATATCCAGTTCATTTTCCGCAAGCATTTTCTGGTAGTCGCCATACAATTTCGGCGTCTTGCCCGATTTCTGCCGCTGGCTCACCAGCTTACCCGCTTCGTTCAATTGGTTTTTATCCACATCGCAAAGCGCAATCACCTCCACGGGCGCAACCTGAATCAATCTGAAAAGATCACTTTTACCATACCAACCTGTACCAATTAACCCTACGCGCCATGTTTTGGCGGGGTTGATCAGGTCCATTCCCTGCGCTCCGAAAGTGGAAAGTGCCAGTGCTGCCGTGGCCCCATGGAGGAAACTACGGCGGTTGATATTGAAAGTATTCATTCGTGATTTTGATTGGTTTTAGGAAAACTGGCAAATGCCATATGGGGATAAAAGGGCGGGAAGCGTGGCGTTTTACTTTTAAGGACAGATTATTTTACATTTGCCGAGCCTACTACTCAACTTCCTGCATTCGATATGGTACCCGCTATCTCCCGATTGTATGGATTTGGAATTTTATCCGTTTTACGCCGACGATGATCGGCTTTATTTTAGATTTTTGAGTGTTAGTCCTGAGCGGACGATCCGGAAGGCAATCATTTTTACTCCTTTATCAGCACACAGAATTTTCAACCTGGCACTTGTCGATGTGCTTCCGGATGGAAGTTTTTGCGACCAGACGATTAGTAATAATGGCGACCTTGAAAAGATTATGGCAACCGTTATTCAGTGTGTTGCACAATTTTTCGAATGCTACACTCAGGCCGACATTTATTTACAGGCCAATACCCCGGCCAAAAACCGACTGTACCGGATCATCATTTCAAGAGAACTTTCAAGAATCAAAAAGTATTACGAAATTTATGGGATAAATGATTCAGTGACAGAACCATTTCAGACAGGAAGAGAATATCATCACTATATCATCAAATTAAGAGGCATATGAAAATCAAAGAAATGTCCATCAAAGAAAGCAGGGAAAAGCTGTTCGCCGATCCAAAGTTCCAGGCTTTTCTCAAGGTCAAAATTGACGCCGCGGAGAAATTCCTGGCAACTGCCGATTTGAGTGCAATGCGTAAAAATGTCAAAAAGGAGTAATTGTTACTTCAAAAACGCCCCCACATTCTCCTTCGTCACCAGCTGAAACGGAATAAGTACCTCCTTCTCAAAAGCCTCTTTCTTAGCCGCTTTCACTGCCGTTTCAATGGCCCTTCCACCCTGCTCCCTGGCATTCTGGAAAACAGTGGCATCCAATGTTCCTTTCTTCACAGCCTGTAATGCATCGGGAATAGCGTCTACGCTTACAACCAGCACTTTACCTTTTAAACCAGCTGCTTCCAGCGCTTTCACGGCGCCCATGCCCATTTCATCGTTTTGCGCAAAAATGGCGTTGATTTTATCACCGTAAGATTGGATCCAGTTTTCGGTAAGGGACATGCCCTTTGCCCGGTCCCATTCGCCGGTTTGTTCAGCAAGCAGTTTGAGACCAGGATTGGCTTTCAGGATTTCTTTGGCGCCATTGTCCCGCCGGATTTGCGCGGCCTGGCCCATGAAGCCGTGCATCATCAGCACGTTGCCTTTGCCGCCTAGCTTTTCGGCAATGTATTTCATCGCTATGCGCGCCGACTCGGTGTCGTCCGAGCCTACAAATGCGGTCGGTTTGGCAGAAGTTTCGGAGTTGACGTTAATAATGGGAATCTTCGCGTCCATGGCCAGTTTGACCGCCGGAGAGCTTGCTTCCACTTCGCAGGGGTTCATGATGATCGCGTCCACCCCCTGGCCGATAAAGCTCTCGACCTGCTCTACCTGCTTCAATGCCGAACGTTCGGCGTCCACGGTAATCAGCTCGACGCCCATTTCCCTGGCCTTTGCTTCCATGGCATCGCTCACATTCACGATAAACTCATTTTGCATACTCAGCATGGTAGCACCAATTACGAGCTTATCGCTGCCGCCTTCGCCGGATGCTTTGTCTGATGATTGATTATTACAGCCCGCGAGTAAAGCAGCGGCGATAAGTGTGGTAAAAATTATGTTACGTTTCATAAAGCTATCGGCATTCGGCTGTCGGCCGTCGAAATATGTTTCAGTATATCAAAATCAATTCTCCTCCTCCATTCTCCTTCCTCCCTTTCCTCCCCTCATCAATCCTTCTTCCCAACCCCATCCAGTACCACCGCGCCGATGATAATCATCCCCATTACTACCTGCTGATAATAGGAAGTGACATTCAGCAAATCGAGACTGTTACTGATTACCCCGATCAACAATACACCGATCAATGTGCCGGTCATGGTTCCGGTGCCGCCCGAGGTGCTGGTACCACCAATAATTGCAGCGGCAATCGCGTCGAGTTCGAATCCGGCGCCAGCGTTAGGTTGACCGGTGGTAATACGCGACGTGAGCAGGATCCCCCCTAATGCAGAAAGCAACCCGCAAATGGTATATACCCACATTTTGACACGGCTTACACGTATGCCCGACGCCCGCGCGGCAGGCTCATTGCCTCCGACCGCATACATGTAGCGTCCGAGAATGGTTTTATTCAGCACTACCGAACAGATTGCAAATGCGATCAGCAAAACGATAATAGGAAACGGAATACCGGCAATATTCCCACCACCAATGAAATTGAACTCATCTGAAAGATTCGAAACGGGCCGTCCTTTGCTGAGGATCAATGCCAACCCGCGCCCGATGGTCATCGTTCCCAGGGTGACGATGAATGGCGGCACTTTGCTTTTGGTAATCACCAAGCCGTTGAACGCGCCCATAGCCGAACCCACCCCCAGACCAACCAGCAATGGTACCACCAACGGATAGGTATCAGGATGTGCAAAACTCGCGGCCGCAACGCCTGTTACCGCCACCATGGAGCCCAGCGAAAGATCTATGCCGCCTGTTATGATCACAAAAGTGACGCCAAATGCGAGCAATGCATTGATGGACACTTGATTACCAATAATCAGCAAGTTCGAAACGGTAAAAAATTTCGGCGTACTCAACGCCAGCACGACGCATATCAATGCAAATGCGAAAAAGATACCGTATTGGCCTAGTTTGGAGAATCTGTTCATATTATACTTCGGCTGTCGGCTTTCGGCAGTCGAACCTTTTAATTGATGTATTAAATTGCACCCCCAGATTCGGCCGACAGCCGACAGCCGACAGCCGACAGCCGACAGCCGACAGCCGACAGCCGACAGCCGCTACGCCACCGCATACTTCATGATCAACTCCTGTGTCGCCTCTGCCCTGGAAAGCAACGCGGTTTGTTTGCCTTTCGATAATACCAGTATCCGGTCGCTGAGTCCCAGGATTTCGGGCAGTTCCGACGATATCATGATCACCGCCATACCCCGATCGGCCAGGCTGCGGATCAGTTTATAAATTTCGAATTTCGCCCCAACGTCGACGCCCCGCGTCGGTTCGTCGAGGATAATGATTTCGGGCGACGCGAGCAGTACTTTGCCAATGACGACTTTCTGCTGGTTTCCCCCACTCAAATACGTTACGTGCTGACCGGTTCCGGCCGTTTTGATCTTTAAATCGGCGATCATTTTTGTAGTGACCGATTGCTCGCTGTGTGTGTCAATAAAACCGCCTTTGCGGTGATTGTTCATGCTCGAAAGCGTGATGTTGTCCTTGACCGACATTCTTGGAATAAACCCTAACCCTTTCCTGTCCTCGCTCACATACCCAATTCCCCGATCGATCGCCTCACGTGGCGCACGCGCGCGAAGGGGCAATTCTTTCATTATAATTTCTCCCTCATCCCATTCATCCAGCCCAAATATCGCCCGGGCTATCTCCGTCCTACCCGCTCCCATTAACCCTGCAAGCCCCAGTATTTCACCGGATTTTACATTGAAACTGATATTGGAGAACTTACCCGCTTTCCCCAGGTTCCGCACCGAAAGTACTTCCCCCCCCAACCGGCTGCATCGCTTCCGGGAACATCTGATCAATTTCCCGGCCCACCATCATGGTAATCAAAGCGTTTTGATCCAATTCGGCGGCACTTTTGGTACCAATGTATTTCCCGTCCCGGAGCACGGTAATGGTGTCCGAGATCCGGAATATCTCGTCCATTTTGTGGGAAATGTAGATCATACTGACGCCCTCAGCCTTCAAATCACGGATGATCTGGAACAATGTCTCCACTTCCTTATCCGAGATCGCCGAGGTCGGTTCGTCCATGATGATCACTTTGGCATTATTCGAAATAGCCTTCGCAATCTCGACCATTTGCATTTGCGCCACGCTAAGATCTTTCATTTTTGCCTTTGGGGCGATGTTGACGCCTATCCGGTCCAACAATGCGGCCGCCTGCCGGTTGATTTCCGAATCATTCAGCCAACCCGAAAGGATCCCGCTTTTCCCCGAAACTTCCCTTTCCCTTCCCAGGAATATATTCTGCGCCACGGTCAGTTCAGGAATGATAAGGATTTCCTGATGGATCATGGAAATGCCTTTTTTCAAGGTTTCATTCACATGGCTCCCGATCAGGTTCTCGTTTTCAAGCAAAACTTCACCGGAATCGGGCGCAACAAGACCGATCAATATTTTCATGAAGGTCGATTTCCCTGCACCATTCTCCCCCATCAAGGCATGTACTTCACCCTTTTTCAGGTCAAAATGAATGTTGTCCAGCGCTTTGACGCCAGAGAACGACTTGGAAATCTCCTTAACCCTCAGAATATAATCGGACATAGCAGTATCGAAACTGAGGCTTTAACCTCACCTGCCATGCAGGATCCGGTTAAAGCCTCAGATTATGAATGCATTATTGGATTAACCTTCCCAATGTACGCCGGTATCCTTCCAGCTTTTGGAAGCCGCCGATTCCAGTACTGCTTCACACACTTTCTGTGTTTCGTAAGCGTCGCGGAAAGTAGGGGAGCAAGGTTTGCCGGTTTGAAGGCTTTCGAAGAAATCGGCCGCCTGGTGCACGAACGAATGCTCGTAACCAATGCTGGTACCGGGGATCCACCAACGCTTCATATACGGTTGGTCGCCGTCGGTCACCAGGATCGAACGCCATCCGCGCACGATCGACTGATCGTCGTGGTCGAAGTATTCGAGGCGGTTCATATCATGCAAATCCCAACGAATGGAAGCATGCTCGCCATTGATTTCAAAAGTATAAAGCGCCTTGTGACCGCGCGCATAACGCGTAGATTCGAACAAGCCCAGCGAACCGTTATCGAAATGACAGTGGAAGATACAGGCGTCGTCGATACCTACTTTTTGTACTTCACCGGTGCCGGCGTGCTTGCGTTCTTTGATGAATGTCTCAGCCACCGCCGACACATCCTTAATGCCGCCGTTGATCCACATCGCAGTGTCGATACAGTGTGCGAGCAAGTCGCCGGTAACGCCGGAGCCTGCTGCGTCCACATCGAGGCGCCAGGTAGCGGTACCACCTTGCGGTACGTCCGGGCTGATCGTCCAGTCTTGGAGGAAGTTGGCACGATAATGGAAAATGCGGCCCAGTTTACCTGAATCCACGATTTGTTTAGCCAAAGTCACAGCTGGCACGCGGCGGTAGTTATACCAAACAGTGTTTTTAACACCAGCAGCCTCAATGGCATCCACCATTGTTTTCGCTTCTGCCAATGTACGTGCCAAAGGTTTTTCGCAAAGGATCATTTTGCCCTTGGCAGCAGCAGCCAATGCGATTTCGGCGTGCGTATCGTTTGGTGTACAAATGTCCACCGCGTCGATATCGTCGCGCTCGATGATTTTGCGCCAGTCGGTTTCGTACGATTCATAGCCCCATTGCTCGGCGAAAGCCTTCACTTTCTCCTCGTTACGGGAACAAACAGCCGCCAGCACGGGGCGGTATTCTAGCTCAGGGAAGAAATCCCCGATTCTTTTATAACCATTGGTATGCGTGCGGCCCATCAAACCGGAACCGATCAGGGCGACGCGGATTTGTTTTTTTTCTGACATTTTGTTGAATGCTTTAGGCTGTAAGCTATAAGCTTTAAGCCTTAGGTTTTGGAATATTTTCGAAAGAGCTTTAAGCTGTAAGCCATATGCATTAAGCACAATTAAGCAAAGTATACGGCCTATTGCTTAAAGCTTACAGCCTCTACGCCTGCCACCCATGCGCGTTCCGCACTTTCACGAGCGCGGCGAGGATGTCGTTCCAGGTTTGCTGCTTGTACATTACCTCGTTCGGGAACATACAACCGTCCCAGCAGATGTGGCGGAATGCTTTGGTGAGCTCGCCTTTTTCATCGCGAAGCCAGAAGCCTGCGTGATGTACGATGTCAAGCTTGCCATTTGGGTCGGTAGCCAGGCAGTGGCGGCCGGTCTTATCGTGTGAGCCCGTTCCGTGAACGGTTCCGTCGTTTTGTGCTACGTGGAAATCGATGGTCCACGGACGCAGTGCGGCAGTCATTTTCTTGAATGCTTCATCCAAAGTAGCGCGGTCACTCCATTGAAAATCTGCTGGCAGAATGCGGTCTTCCGGCGCATTGTAGCCTAACAGATAAAGGAATGTGTGCGACATATCCGCCTGAAAACCCACATTTGGTCGGTCTGTCGCTTCGAGCGTGTCGATCATCGCTTTCCAGCTATGCATGCCGCCCCAGCAGATCTCACCTTCGGCAGCCAGTCTTTCGCCGAAATCAGCCGCTACATCAGCGGCGCGTCTGAAAGTTTCTGCGATTTGCTTGGTATTGCCTTTCGGGTCAGCCGACCATGCTTCCGGCGATGCGGCCGAGTCGATACGGATCACACCGCCATGACGAATGCCGGCGTCGCGTAATTGCTTGCCGAACTCACATGCCTTGCGCACTTGTTCCACAAATGTGTCACGCGCATCCTTGCTGCCCATTGCGGAACCAGCCCAAACGTTTGCTACCAGGCTACCCGCTTCGAGGTTATATCCCGCCAGCTTGTCGGCCAGTCGCTTGCCGCCGTCCGCGCTGTTCAGATATTCACCGATATGCTCGTCGAAAAGACCGATATCGACACCGTCGAATTTCACACCGTCCACTTCCGCAGCGGCTGTCTTTTCCAGCAATGTATCAAAAGGAATAATAGGCTCTGAATCAGAACCTTTGCCCACGATACCAGGCCATGTGGCATTGTGGAGCTTAGGGAAATTATTCTCAGGCATGGTTTGAGGAATTTATGGTTAATGACTTCGGCTGTCAGCTGTCGGCTATCGGCTCCAAAAGAGAAAAACCAAATGCTGACAGCCGACGGCCGAAAGCCGAAGTACATTTACAATACCAAATCAGGATTACCCGGACCGAAGTGTTTTAAAATCACGATCGGGTCATTGCTCGACGGGTTGGTGATCGTTACACCTTCGATTGCAGCGGATTCACTTACGAAATATTCGTCGTTGGTCAGCTGTCCGTAGCGAATCAATGCAGGGGTTTCGATGTCCCACACGCCGAACTTGCCGTGGCCTTGCATCACAATCATTCCGTATGCAGCTGCGTCTTTGATGGTAACTGTCTGTCCCGGAAAAACGGTTAGTTCCTTTGCGCTGTAAGCCTCGCTTTTATAGCAAATCCAATTTTCACTATATCCTTCTTTCGCCATCGCAGCGACGTCTTTCACCGGTTTCGGGCGCATGAAATGCTTTTCCATCAAATTAGGATTCACGTTCAAATCCCAGTCGATCACTTCCATCAGCAGATCATAATCGCCAATTCTGTCTTTCGGCGTTCCTTTCCAAAGTAACTCTTCCGGAATAACCGCCTCATTGACCAGCGATTGATACATCGCAAAAATATCGGATGCTTTTTGAGGCTCATAAGTACACAAGCTGCCCGGTGCATGCAACATGCCAGGAGGGATATCCCAGCCTGTTCCCGGCTCCAGACGGAACGCCTGGGAGTAATTGGTAATTTTATTATCGCCCTTGGTGAAGTTCATCAGACACTCTTTGATCTGCTCTTTGGTGGTGCCGGGTGCGATACCGATGAATGTGTAGGGAAAATCGCCACCGTGGTTGTTCAATTGAGGCGGGAAATAGTAGGCTTCCGGCTTTCCATTCTGGCCCACCATAGCGGCGTGCTCATCGCGGTGGTGAATATGATGCGGAAGCGGCCCCATATTGTCAAAAAACTTGGAGTACATAGGCCAGCTCTTGTATTGATCCCAAAGTCTGTCGCCTATAATCCGGCCTTTCAGCTCTGCTACTGCGTCCCGCAATGTCACCTTTTGAACCCCTGATTCATCTTCCAAAACGATCTGACTCAAACCTTCATTTTCGCCTGTAAGCGGCCCATTTTCCGCAGGAGTTGTGGACGACAACCAACGCTCATCGATCCCACCACGCTCTCCACCCAGCACGTAATAATCGTCGGGGTGCAATTTGATCCTGCGTCCGGGAACGCAAAACGAACGCGGCACCCAGGTCGGTGCCAAACGCAAAATTCCCTTCCCCTGCTCCAACGCCTTCTCAGCTATACTTGAAAGTCCCATTGTTTTTGTATTAAAGAATTGGTTTTGGTTATAAATATGGCGGTGCGTTGCACCGGTTATTTTCGCATTTATCCAATTACCCTCGCGAATCGGATATTCTGAAATGTCGTTTTTCTACGACACGTTCACCTTCAATTCAAATTCCTCAATTTCCTCCTTCGCGGTCAATACGCTCAATTCGAGGTCATATTCTTTGGTTTCCTCTGGTTGGAGAAAAATCAACGTCCCGTCTTCCCTAGCCTTCGCCTGGCCCGACAACGGGTGCGTACTCGGCTCGATGCCGGTCACATATTCACCCCTGCCCCAATGCTGCCAGTTAGCCAGCCAGGGGAGTTGTTCTTTTTTGAATTTCAATGCGACGGCCAGCCCGAGCTTCTCATTATGCAGCCCACAAATGCTATCGCCGAAAATATCCGCGTCCACGTCGATCAAGGCCACTTCCTCTCCGCTCCCAAGGTGGCTTTCCAGCGGTGCAGGCACCTTTTTGAATGCATTCCCTTCCTTGAAAATTTGTGCATTCTCTTCAAAGCGCGGCCGCCATTGGCCGTTCCACAGGATGTCTGTTCCCTCGTCTACAATCGGCCAGCCGAAATTGAAATGGTACAGCAGCATATGCGGTGCCTCAGTATTGGCTTTATTAATCACCTCGTCACGAATGCGCAGCTTTGCCTCGCCTAATGTGGCCGAAATGGTCCGTTTCAGCTCCAAACTCGGACCAAATGGACGCGTTTCACGTACGATACCGGTAATGCTCATCTCATATTTGCCCGCGCGCAGGTCTGGTTGGATAATCGAAATGATTTCCGCAGGCTGGTTACCGATCAGCCCGTGCAAACCGCGGTCTCCGAAGCTGTCAGACTCGGGCCCACCTGCATGCGAGAGGCCGCAGGTAGTAAGCAAGCCTCCGCCGAATGTCCGGAGCCAGTCGATGCCTTTGTCCGAGAATGGCTGCGGATAGGTAACGCCACCGTGGCTGATCCACGCCAGGCTATGCTCGTTGTAAAAAGCCTCAGCAATATCCATCGCCCGGTCTATCACGACCTTGAAGCGCAAGCCACCGCCCGTGTTGATCCACGCAATGCGGGTACCGCGCCCGGCGCCATTGTCCAGCACCGAAGTTTCAATGCCTCCCACCTGAACGTGGTTCGACACTTTGGTTTTCCAGTCTTGCCCAGTACCTTTCGAATTGCCGGTCTTCATTATATCTTAATTAAACTCGTAATTGTCTAAACTTGAGAAAAGCGCAAAATGCCTTATTTTAATAGTTTAACTTCTAAAATGCGGGGTCAGGCCACCGTAACGGCGGCAAGCCAGTTTCTCACGCGGGCATTGAAATCCTCTGTATTTTCAAAATGGAACGCGTGCCCGAGCTTGTCGTACAGAAACAACTCTGCACCGGGAATACCGTTGGCGACCTCTTCGGCCATCCATACCGGCGTAAAAATATCCTCCTTGCCACCGATCACCAATGTAGGCGCATTGATCTTGCCTAAATCCGGCAACGCATTATGGTTAATGCAAGCAACAGCCTGCCCTTCCAATCCGTGCAACGGCTGTGGAAACGGATTGAAAGCGTCGATCCGACGGCCGTTTTCTAGGTCCTCATGCTGTTTCGCATCGTCCCACGACGATTTCGAAAAGATCAGCAATTGAATGTACAAGCTGAATTCCTCCGGCCTGAAACGGGCCTTGGCATTCATAATATGCTGAAAAAGACCTTTGGCATAGTTGTCACAACGCGCCCAGGGGCACATCAGCACGAGCGATTTTACCTTTTTCGGATGCCGGATCGCCAATTGCTGCGCAATAGTACTGCCCATAGAGCAGCCGACGACATTGACATTCTCCAAACCCAGCGAATCCAGCAACCCGGCATAGTCGTCCGCCATTTGCTCGGTCGAGTACGGGCCGGCAGGCTTGTCGGTAAGCCCCACGCCGCGGTTATCGCCAATAATGCACCGGAAATGATGTTTCCAATCGGCCACATGCACATTCCATACTGCTCCCGGCGCAGTAATGCCCATAATAAGGAGCAATGGCTCGCCGGAACCGCGTTCTTCATAGTAAAAGTTGATACCGTTGGTCTTGATGGTAGGCATATTGTTATGGCTGTCGGCTTTCGGCTATCGGCCGTCGGCTTTCTATAATGTTGATTTTAAACAAAAAACAAAAGTCTGGCTGCCGAGAGCCGACAGCCGAAGTTATTAGCCGACTGCCGAAAGCCGACAGCCGAAGTTCACTTCAGTGCGGGCACCAACTCCTCCCGAATCCACTTCCCGTCGTGCAATGTCACGAAATCCGGATCTTCGAGGGCTTCCTCGCCTTCGTCTTCGCAGATGATCCAGCCTTTATAGTTAATGTCTTTGAGCCACTGGGTTACGCCGAGCAGGTCTACCTTACCTTTACCCATCAATGTAAACTCAGGATTGCCGTCCCAATCTTTGTAATGCACGTGGTTGATCAGCGACTGGTATTCCTTCATTTTCGCTAACGGATCCATCCCGCCGTTGATAATGTGACCTACATCGGGCGTCCAGCCGGTTACCGATGCGTCCAGACCTTCGAGTACGATTTTGTAATCCTCCTCGGTGCGGATAATGGAGGTATGTGGGGAATTCGGGTGGTAACTGCAAGGTACGCCTTTGTCGGCAGCGCGACGCGACACGGTGTTGACGATATCCACGAGGCGTTTTTGACGTTCTTCGATATTGTGTCGGCCAGTTGGGATTTGTACCGTATTGAGCACAGCTCCCGGGAAGCGTTGCAGCACCCGAATGGCGTGGTCTGCTACCTCTCGTTCACGTTCGGTTTCTTCGGCTTCGTTCCAGTCCAGTGCGAGCGCCAATGCAGCGAGTTCGATCCCTTGTTCTTTGAGTTTGGCTTCGAGCAGGTCCGGATCCTGAAGATCGCCCATCCAGGTGAAAATCGGTTGGATTCCGGTAAAACCTGCTTTCGCGATGACTTCAATCATGTGTCCTAACCGGCCCTGGTGTGTTTGGCCGCTGTTGCTCATGAACCAGGTGTATACCTCTGATCCAAAGCGAAATGGAAGTTGCTGAGACATTAAAAGTTTATTTTCAATTATTTAAAAATCACTTCGACTTCTTCTTCACTACCTCGCCCGGCATGATCAGCGAATCCCAGCCTGCCAGATCGGAAGGCTTTACATTTGCCTTATACCCATCGAAATTGAATGTGGTTGGCTTGTAGGGACCGACAAACGCAATGTCGTTGTTCGGTTTAATCGCGCTTTCAAGCCCCAAACCCCAGAACATTGCATTCACGACCATTCTTCTGAAACCCTCATTTAACAGATCTTCGGAAGCACCATGTGTAGTGGTGAACGCGCGGCCCTTTTTGCCGCCTTCCATCTGATAATCACGGATCCAGGCAACCGGCAGTAATTCTTTCGTCGGATCAGCTGGCGAATCGGCCGTCATGCCATTCAATACCTGCCCTTTTGCCAGCACCTTTCCTTTCGGAGCAGCCGTATAGCCGCCCGATTGCACCCACATATCCTTCACACCCCGCATAATCGGGTGGCTTTTCTGCGCCTCGTCGATGATGATTTTCGAAGACTGCTTGTGGTTTGTTCCGTAGTGCGATACCCAGGTTTCCCCCAGGATATATTCCCCAAAACCATCTTTCCAGGCTGTTTTAGGGCCGTTGTAGTTCCAGGTATAATGCTCCCATTTCGGATCATTTTTGATTTCAAATGCGTGGGTCGAAGTCCGGAACGCCACGATGGGCCCGCCGCGCTTGAGGTACTTCTCGAAATGCTGCATTTCCTTGTCTTCAAAATGCGCGAAACGCATGAATAGTACCATCAGATCTGCTTTGTCGAGCACGTCCAGGCCTTTTACGTTCGAACTGCCCGGGAGAATGTAGCCGTTTTCATCGAGCGCGTACACGATCGTACACGTGAACCCGTAGCGTTTGGCCATAATGCGTGCGAGAGCAGGTAGCGATTCTTCACCTCGGTACTCGTGGTCTGTTGCAATAAAAACGATATTTTTACCTACACCAGGGCCTTTATCGCCCTTGTACACGACCCGGTGTTTCGCAGGGTCGTCCTGTGCCTTGGAGGCGAAGGTCACCAGTGCAATGCCGAGCGCCAGCATTGATTTCAAAAGATTTTTCATAAACCCGTACTGAAAAGGTGGTTTAATCAGAGCCCGTGTTTCAGGCCCATTTCGCGGATAAATTTGTAGCCGTTTTCAGCAATATCCCACGGTTCGTTGAACTCCCGCCAAACGCCGATGGCATTGGCAAAACCAGGGTCGTTACGCGAAAATGCCTCGATCGTCAGCCAGCCCTCGTATTTAATAGCCGCCAATGCCGCGAATGCATCGTCCCACTTCACCTGGCCCGTTCCCGGCGTGCCGCGATCATTCTCGCTGATGTGCACGTGCGCGAGCACTGGAGCGATGGTCTGCAATGCGCCCAGGTAGCTTTTCTCTTCAATATTGGAATGGTGCGTGTCAAACATCGCACGCACATTCGGATGATCGGCGGCTTTTACGAGTTTGAGCAGTTGCTCCATCGTATTGCACAGGTAACATTCGAAACGGTTAAGTGCTTCCAGGGCAAACGTAATATTCGCCTGCGCGGCATAATCCGCTGCCGCATTCAATACCTCTCCGGCTAGTGCGTATTCACGGTCCTCTGCCGGGCGGTTCACGAAAACCGTGTGCGCTGAATGGAACGGCCCGCAAATGACCTTCGAATTGAGATCATAAGCACGGTCCACAGCCCATTTGATTTTGTCCAGAGCCCTTCCTCGCACTTCGGCAGAATCGTGTACCGGGTTTTCGTCGGCACCCACTGTCATCACCGCCGTGGTTTCGAGGCCAAGATCTTTCACAAAACTGCCCATTCGCTGATAAGCTGCGGCTTCCTGAGGGCCTAAATAGAACTCGACACCGTCGTATCCAATCGTTTTCAGTCTTTCGATGATCGGAAACAAGTCATCCGAAACTGCCGCCGTCCAGGCCAGCACATTAAATCCAATTTTATTCATTGTTAAGGCTTTACGCTTTAAGCCCCAGGCTATAAGCTTGGCATTAAAGATTTTGTATTAAGCCGACGGCCGACAGCCGACAGCCGATGTTAAATTAATACTGTTTGATGCGCAGGTCTTTGTATTCCACTTTCATAGGCGGACCTACGTGTACCTGTACTCCTAAAAGGCCTTTTTTAGCGCCATTTACCGTGTCGTTGTCGGTAACATCGCTCATCAGGACGCCATTGATGTAGTGCTGCAGGTGATTTCCCTTCACAACGAGGTGGAAAGTGTTCCAGTCTTCACTTTTGATCAATGTCTTCAAAGAATCGGAAGAACCGAGCGAGCCTACCACTTCCAAACCCGTCCAGGCGTTCCTGGATACATTCTTGCGGATGGCTTCCGGTGTTTTTTCGCCGGTATATTCTTTAATAACCGTTTTCTGACCGCGGTAGGCCAATGTAGTGCGCTTGCGTTCTTCGTAATTCTGTCCGGTATAGGCATTTTTACCGTCGATATCAGCCTGGTAGCCCTTCAATGCGAAAGGAACGTCGGTGAGTTGCTCGCTACGGTAGTTGATACCCGAATTACCGGCTGTCGCGATCTTGAAGGAACCTTTCAGCTCAAAATCAGCAGGCTCTCCGCCACGCCAGATGATGAAAGAGTTGGTTTTCAAAAGTGTTTCAGGGGTGATTTCGCCAACGAGCGAACCATTTTCAACGCGCCAGTATTTCGGATCGCCATCCCAGCCTTTAAGTGTTTTTCCGTCGAAGATGGATTTGAAGCCCTTTTCACTTTTTTGGGCAAAAGTATCGACCTGGCTGGTGAGGGTCATCACGGCGGCCATGAGCATTCCGGCCTTGATAAATCTGAAACTCATTTTGATCGCATTTATAGGTTTAGTGACTCCTGAACAACTGGTTTCCCTTATTGTAAGGGCTATTTGGATATTAACTCCCTCTTAAAAAAGCAGAAATTAATATCCAAAAATTCCTAAAAATATCTGATGCACTATCCTGTACTAACCTGCTTGGCGCGGTTGACGCGAAGCTATGGCTTCGTGCCAACCATATTGCAGAGCTCATGCTCTGCTCTGCACGATGATCGCCGTTCCGACCGGCCGGAGGCCTGCGAATAGTGGGTACGAAGCCGGAGCTTCGCACCAGCGTTATGGCAACGGGTCGCCAGGAGTTTTCGCTGCGGGATCATATATTGCCACTCCTACGCGTGAATCGGCGCAGCCGTAGTAGAGCAGCCATTTTTTCTTATGGTACACCATTCCTTCGATGAAAACGGTTCCTGCTACATATTGCCCACTCTTTTCAAACGGCTCCATCGGACGGAAGAAAGGCGTATCGAGGCGCGCCAGGACTTTGGTAGGGTCATTTTTATCAAACAAAACCTGGCCGGCACAATAGCTGTTGGGCGTAAAACGCTTGTCGCCGTCTTCGCCTTTATCATTCTTCCCATTGTAAAGTAATACGATGCCGTTGTCGGTCAGGATCGCCGGAGGGCCGCATTCAGTGAGGTCGCTATCGAAATAGCCCTTTCTAGGCGAAATGAGGTTCACGAGATCCCCCTTGCTGTCCACCACGGGCTCCCAGTTAATGAGATCCGTAGAAGTAGCGACATTCACATTGGCTTCGCCGAAATAGAGCCAGTATTTTCCGTTGATTTTAGCGATCACTTGCTTGTCTCCCACGAGTTTGGTCACAATAGAGCCCGATTTCGTCCAGATATTATTGAATCTGCCATGGTATGCTTCCCTGAACACCGGGCCGTATTTTTCCCATCTGAGCAGATCGCGGGAAGTGGCAACTCCCAGGCGTGCTTTGTCTTTGTTCCATTGTGTGTAGACGACCACATAAAGGCCGTCTTCCGTAACTGCCACACGCGGGTCCTCGCAGCCGCCAGGCCATTCATTGGCTTTCTGGCTGTCTTCCGCGGGAAAAAGCACAGGTTCTTTCCTTCGCTTGAAATGGATTCCATCCTCGCTCTCGGCATAGCCCAGGCGCGAGGTCCGCATGCCGATCGCCTTACCGGCTTTGTCTTCGGCGCGGTACAGCACCACGATCTTACCATTTTTTATGGTCGCTGCAGGGTTGAAGGTATCGTTCGATTCCCAATCGACCCGGCGCTTGTTCATCGGGCAGAAAAACCGGGAAGTACTGTCGGGGGAAATGACCGGGTTCACGCCGGCGGGCCGTTTAAAGCCACCGAACGCCCATTCGGGCAGTTTGTTTTCAGTTTGGGCAAATACCTGTCCGGTAAACATCGATGTGCATATAGCGAGGCCCGCGATGAAATTTTTCATAGATTTTCTATCAGTTATCAAATCACATTTGCCAAATATAGATCAAAAAAAATCCGGTCTGATCGCTCAAACCGGATTTTATATCTTCTAAATATTCGCTGATTATTTGTTCGCCACCAGGTTTACATCGAGTGTAAAATCGTTGTCGATCGCCTTGTCGCCAAGGTTTTCGAAGAAGTTGGTCGAACGGAATTTGATGTCGTATTTAGTGCGGTCGATGCTTACTTTCGCATTGGCGGTCACCTTTTTAGCATCTGCCGTTACGGTAGCAGGGAATTTCACATCCTGGGTAATGCCCTTGATCGTCAGCTTGCCGGTTACGTCATAAGCATTACCTCCTTTTGGTGTTACAGAAGAGATCACGAGTTTCGCCTGCGGGTGTTTCTCAACCGAGAAAAAGTCGTCGCTTTTGAGGTGATTGGTCAGTTTACCATTCATTTCCTTATCGGTTACGTCGGTTACCACCAGCGATTTGATGTCGGCTACAAAACTTCCTCCTTTGAGCTTATCATTATCAATCACGAGTGTACCGCTTTCCAGGGGCACGGTTCCCGCGTGTGTTCCTGTCACTTTCTTAGCGCCCCAGTTGATGGTGCTCGCTTTTGTATCTACCTTCAGCGTTTTGTCGGCAGCACTCTTTCCAGGACCGTTGGCAATAGCCGCAACATTGAAAAGCAAACCAGCTGCTGCGAGTACAAACATTCTTTTCATAATAATTTCAATCGTTTAAAGTGTAGAAGAATTGTTTTGAAATATATAAAGAATAAAAAGCACTTAACAAATCATTAACAGGCTTTAACAAACGCATACGCCGTTTCTCAGGAGCGTGTTGCTTCGCCTTCCAGCAATTTCACGCCATCGAATCGTTCTAACAGCTTCTTGCCGTCAATCCAGTCTTCCAGCCCCGATACGGCATTGATATGGCCCTTTTTACCCACATTCACAAAATCACTCCCCCAATTGGCAGCAAACACTTTCGATCGCCCGATCGTGGCGTAAATATCATTCGTACTCGCTACCACGATCGTTTTGAAAGGGATCGTACGCACTGGTATAGGCGTGAAACCGACCACGAAATTCAATCGTTTGGAAAGCTCCGCATCCGCCGGGGCCACCAGCAATGCGCCTTTGATGAGCTCTGAACCATGCTCCTGCGCCCAATGCGCCACGGTAATGCAACCCAGGCTGTGTGCGATAAGAATCGTAGGTTCGGTCAGTTCACTGATCTGCTTTTGCAGCTGAGCCACCCAATCCTGTTTCACGGGCCAGTCCCAGTTGGCCTGCTGTACACGGTCGAAGCGGTCGGGATATTGCTCTTCCCAGATAGTCTGCCAATGCTGCGGGCCTGAGCTCGCGAGCCCCGGTACGGTCAGAAAGCGCACACTCATGATATCATTGGTTTGGTATTCAAATCACTTTTTGTCCATTACACAACGGAAACCGAGGTTGTTGCTTCCGCTGGTTACTTCTCCTTTGCCGCGGCTGCCTGCCTTGTAGCGAATGCAATAGTCGTCGCTGCAAAGGAACGAGCCACCGCGCTGGACTCGCTTTACTGCCCCCGGCTCGTCGGGATCATAGCTATCCGACGGTCCTTTCGGGTTTACAGCAGGGCTTTTCTGGTAGTAATCAGGGCGGTAAAGATCCTCGCACCATTCCCACACATTTCCGTCCATATCATACAAGCCATAAGGATTGGCAGGGAATGACTTGATGGGCGCTGCAGTGAGGTAGCCATCTTCTTTGGTGTTCTTATCGGGGAAACTGCCCTGGTAAATGTTAGCCACCCACTTGCCGCCCGGTTTCAGCTGGTCGCCCCAGTAATAGGTATGGTTCCCTTTGCCGCCTTGCGCTGCAAACTCCCATTCCGCCTCGGTAGGAAGTCTTTTACCTGCCCATTTCGCATAAGCAGCCGCATCTTCGTACGACACATGCACGACCGGGTAATTTTCACGGCCTTTGATCGAGCTGGAAGGCCCTTCCGGATGGGCCCAATTGGCACCCGGCACGTAGTTCCACCATTGCAACGGGTTATCCAGGCTTACTCGTGTAGGCGTAGGCGTGAATACCGCCGAGCCTGGCACCAGCTTATCGGCCGGGACACCGGGATAATCGGCTGGGTTCAATGGACGTTCGGCAACGGTTTTGTAATTGGTTGCTTTCACAAATGCGGCGAATTCGGCATTCGTTACTTCATGCGCATCGATATAATAGCCATTCACAGTCACCTCGTGCATCGGACGGGAGTCGGGGAACTCGTCGGCGCCCATGAGGAATTTGCCACCGGGTATCCACACCATTCCGGTACTGTCACCGGTTCCTTCGGTTACCAGGCTTGCATTACGGATCGCAGACGCGCGCGAAGGCATGCCATCGGCAATGCATGCCGCAAGACTGTCGGCTTTGCGCTTCTCCTCGGCGGTTTGTTTGCTCCCGCAGCTCCACGATGTTACGGCTAGTACGCCTGCCAACCCGCAAAATCCTATTATTGAAAACTTCATATTCCTTGAAAACTCGATTACGCTTTTTTTAACTCCACTTTAAAAACATCCTTCAACGCCTGCCGCGCCGCGTGGTAGCCGCACATCCCATGTACGCCCCCACCCGGAGGCGTGGACGAGGAACAAATGTAAATGCCCTTTGCGGACGTCCGGTAAGGCGAAATACTCAGCACCGGCCGCGAATAGAGCTGCCACACGTCCTGGATACCGCCGTTGATATCCCCTCCGATATAATTCGGGTTATATTGTTCAAATGCGCTGGCATTGGTAATGTGTTTCGCCTTGATCACATCCCTGAAACCCGGCGCATACCGCTCGATCTGGCTTTCCAGGGCATCGGTCATATCACGGTCGTCGCCATTCGGCACATGGCAATAGGCCCATGCTGTATGCTTGCCTTCGGGCGCCCGGGTTTTATCGAAAAGGCTTTGCTGCGCTACCAATGCAAAAGGCTTTTCTCCCCGCTTTCCATTTCCCACATTCCTTTCATACCGCACGATCTCTTCCAATGTATTCCCCAAATGCACCGTCCCCGCTGCCCGGCATTCTTCACGCTGAAAGGGAATGGGCTCGTCCAGTGCCCAATCGACCTTGAAAATCCCCGGCCCCTGCCGATAGGTTTCCAGTCGCCTTTTGTACGAAGAACTCAGCCTCTCTCCTGCAATGCGCACCAGCTGTTTGGGAGTTACATCCATTAGAATCGCTTTGGCGGAAGGCAGCTCATTCACCGAACCAACCATCCACCCCGTTTGGATCTTCCCTCCCAGCGATTGATAATAGGCGGCCAATGCATCCGCGATACACTGGCTACCGCCTACGGGAATTACCCAGCCTTTGATGTGCGCCGCCGCCATGAGCACAATGCCAAAGGCCGATGTTGCGATATTGCTCAGCGGCTGGATCGAATGCGCGGCCATTCCGGCCCACAATGCGCGGCCTTCCGCTGTTTTGAACTTCCCGGCCGCCCAGGTAGCGGGTAGCAACGCCTGTAACCCGAAACCTGCAAGGCGGAAAGGTTCTGCCGGCCATTGCAGCGGTCCGAGCAAATCCGGCAGCAACTTCGTAACGGATTCCAACAGGCCGCCCATCCACCGGCGGTAAGTATCCCCATCCGCACCCAACTGCCGGGCCGTCGACTCCACCGATCGGTCGAGCACCGCCACGCGACCGCCATCCAGCGGGTGCGCCGCGTCGTGCGTGGGCTGAACGAATTCCAATCCGAAATCAGCCAGCGGCAACCTTTCAAAAAACGGCGACATGAGTGCCATCGGATGTACAGCCGAACAAATGTCGTGGCGGTAACCCGGCAGCGTCAGTTCCGCTGTGCGCATACCGCCGCCGATCGTCTCCTTCCCTTCGATGAGCAATACCGAAAGCCCCGATTCTTGCAAGGTAATAGCAGCCGCAAGCCCGTTAGGACCGGAACCGACCACTATCGCATCGTATTCAGGATTTCGGGTATCTGTCACACTGATCAGGGTTTGGCTGTCGCGAGGATTTTCAATGCCTCGTCGTCCTTGTATTCATTCATCAATGCTTTCAGCTTGATTTTAAGATCGGCCGTCAGCTTTTCGGTTCCTTTTGTTCCGTAAATATTGGAAACCTCTTTCGGGTCTTTCTGCAAATCATACAATTCCCATGAGTCGGCTCCCTGATAAAAATAGACCAGCTTGTAGCGGTTTGTTCTCAACCCGAAATGCGGATACACGTGGTGCGGCTGCGGAAACTCGTAATAGTGGTAGTACGCTTCTTTTCTCCAGGGTGCCTGCGCGGTATGCGTGCCTTTCAGCAATGGTAAGAACGATTTGCCCTGCATATCAGCCGGCGTTTTTACACCCGCGATATTCAATACGGTTGGAGCCCAGTCTATATTTACCACGAGGTCATTCACTTTGGTCCCCGGTTTGATCACGCCCGGATAGCGGATCACAAATGGTGTTTTCAATGACTCTTCATAAATAAAGCGCTTATCGAACCAGCCGTGCTCACCGAGATAAAAGCCCTGATCGGAAGCATAAATCACGACGGTGTTTTTGGATAACCCACTTTTATCCAGATAGTCGAGCAGTTTGCCGATGTTGCGGTCCAGGGAATTAGCAGTCGAGAAGTAATCGCGCAGGTAACGCTGGAACTTCCACTCGACCAAGGCCTTTCCAGTCAGGTTTTTATCGGTTACCTCTTTGGATACCTTGTCATAGTATGCTTTGAAAACCTTTTTCTGCTCCGCATTGAGTCGGTTATAGAGGAAATCCTTCTCATAATCGACACCTACTTTCAAGTCGAATTTCATGCGCATCGTTTTGTCGATGGTCATATCCTGGTCCGCAGCGGCTTTTCGGCCTTTGTAATCGTCATAAAATGTCGACGGCAGCGGGAAAGTCACATTATCATAGGCGCCAAGGTCCTGCAAATCGGGCATCCACTCGCGGTGCGTAGCTTTATGGCCAACGATCAGGAAAAAAGGCTTGCTATCGTCGCGTTTTTCGAGCCAGCCGGTTGCGAATTGGGTAATAAGGTCGGAAACGTAGCCGGTGTATTGGGTCGTGTCATTGGGCTGTCCGATGAACTCCGGGTTATAGTAATGCCCCTGATCGGGCAATACATTCCAATAATCGAAGCCCGCCGGCAAGCTGTTCAAATGCATTTTACCAATCCAGGCCGTCTGGTAGCCATTGTTACGGAGCGTTTCCGACAGCAACGTCTGGCTGGTGTCGAACTTCGTCCGGTCATTGCGTTTATAGCCATTCAGGTGGCTGTATTTGCCGGTGAGCAATGTTGCACGGCTCGGGCCGCATATCGAGTTGGTTACCAGGTTATTGGTCAGTAATGCACCTTCACGGGCGATGCGGTCGATATTGGGGGTTTTAACAATTTTATTGCCATAAGCACCGATTCCCTGATAAGCATGGTCGTCGGAAAAAATGAAAATAATGTTCGGGCGCCCGGCTGTTTGGGCGTGGCTCGTCGTGACTGACAAGACCATTGCAATCAGGCCGAAAAAGGCCTTCAAAGTCAACTTCGCAGGGTGGTTAAGAATAGCAAACATGAAATACTCTATATAATAGGTAGACAAAATAAACTTATACGAAATCAATTCGCAAGCGTTTGACCGGAATTACTTTACGAAGCCGGTTTCCGCCGGGTTTAAAATTACAAATTGATGATTTGTTTTCACTATCCTGTGATTTTAAAAGCAAAAAAGCCCGAGACGAATATTTCGCCCCGGGCTCTTCGACTATTTCGTTCAGGTTACTTGGTTTTTTTATCAATGGCTTCGGCCATTTCCAGATGGTGTCTTAAAGTCGGAAGTTTACCTTCCGCCCAGGCCTTCACATCAGGATCTTTGGCTTCTTTCGCAGCCTCCTCAAACTCGCTGATATCTTCCTTATGGTCGTCTACCATAAAGGAAATATAGGCTTTATCAAATTCCTTACCCTGCTTTTTGGCAAGGTCATCGTACTTTTTCTGTTTGTCGTCACTCAGCATTGCGGGAAGGGTGATGTTTTTCTGAGCGGCGAGTGTTTTCAGTTCTTCGCCTGCCTTCGAATGGTCTTTCATCATCATTTCCCCGAATTTCTTCACATCGGCGCTGGCGGCATTTTTCTGTGCCAGCTCCCCGAGTTGTACCTCCATTAATCCGCCATCGGCGGCTGCCACGGCAAACTCAGAGTCATCTTCCAATGCCGTAGTGTCCAGTTTCGCTTCATTCTGCTCTTCTGCAACTTCTTTGCTATCCTCTGTCTTGGTGTTATTACAATTCGTAAACGCCAGCACAGTCGCTGCCATAAGGATACTCCATGCGATCTTTTTCATGATAGGTTTTCATTTTTTGATGATATGAGCCCTAAAAATTAAAAAACTATGCCATCCCGACCGAAAAACGGATATTTTTGTCGCCATCCGTCGACAAAACAACGTCCTTCGGGTTGTTCTGCCGTTTCCAAACCTACCTCTACCCTAGTTAATGAGCCCTTTTACCCCTTTACGGATTATACTGGCCGACGACGACCATGACGACACCTTTCTTTTTCAGGAAGCGCTGGAACAGATTTCACTGGAAACAGACCTTTCCATTGCTGAAAATGGGGCGGAACTTCTCCAAATATTAAAAGAAGCAGACGACAAGCCCGACATCATATTTCTGGATATGAATATGCCCGTCAAAAACGGACTCGAATGCCTGGAAGAAATCCGCAGTACAGAAGGGTATGAGCAAGTACCGATCGTGGTACTTTCGACTTCGGTCTCCCAACATCTGTGGGAATCGGCTTATCGCAATGGCGCCAGCCTGTATATCCAGAAACCCAATAGCTTCAACAGCCTGATAGACGTCCTCAAGAAGTGCTTGCTCGACAGGACCGGTGCGACGATGCCGGAGCGGGTGGAACAATTTTTGATTACTAATTAATCTTACAAGTTTCAATTTGCATTCAGTATGAGTGAAGCAACTGCTTTCGACACAGAGCAAGAATTATTTTTCAAACGATTAAGACAAGAAACGGCGGAAAGCCACCAGAAACTGGAAGGCAACCCGCTTTCCAAGGCGATACTCTCTCCCTTCGTTTCCGTAAAGGATTATCAGACTTACCTGGCTGCCCTTTTCGGAGTGACCATTGCCTGCGAGGATCAGATATTTCCTATTATTTCACACGTTATCACGGATTTGGCCGACCGTTACAAATCAAGGCTGATCATCGACGACCTCCTCGCGACGGGGCTTTCGGAAGCCGAGATCGATGCGTTGCCGGTATACCGTTTCGAATTTTCGACCGTTGCTGAGGCGCTGGGGATTATGTACGTGCTGGAAGGCTCCACATTGGGCGGAAAAGTCTTATACCGGCATATCCATGAAGTGCTCGGCCTCACGCCCGAAAATGGCGCCTCCTATTTCTGGGGATATGGCCCACACACAGGGAATCTGTGGAAAAGTTTCATCTCGGCACTTACCCAATTTGTCGACGAACTTGATGAACGGGACGGCGTGATCGGCAGCGCAAAAAAAACTTTTACCATCATTGACAACTGGCTCGGGCAAACCGACCGGTCGTAACTGGTCAGCAGAAATGAATATCAAGGACATTGTGAACCGCGACATTGTCAATCTGACAAATTGCGAAAGTGAACCCATACACATACCGGGCAGCATTCAGCCCCACGGTTTTTTACTGGGAATACAAAGAGGGGCTTTCAGAATCGAGTTCTGCAGTGCCAACAGCGCCGATTTTATCGGCATCGGCCCGGAGAAGGTATTGGGCAGGCATATTTCCGATGTTTTCCCGGAAGAACAAGCTTCACATTTCGCATTATACGCCGGCGCGGAAGCCATCGACTCCGCGAAGCCATTTGTTTTTACATTAAACGGGGTCTCGTTCAATACCACCGTTCACGGCAGCGGCAATCATGTGATCCTCGAACTCGAACCTTTTCCGGACGGAACTTTGCAGTTGCCAAACTTGTACACGCAGACCCGCAATTTCGTTTCGATCATGGAGAAATCCAGCGGGTTACTCGACCTCTGCCAGGAAATTGCTGACGAAACCCGCAGCATTACCGGCTATGACCGGGTGATGATCTACCGGTTCGATGAACAATACAATGGAGAGGTAATCGCCGAAAGCCGGCGCGAGGACCTCGTTTCTTTTGCGAACCAGAAATACCCGCATACGGACATACCCGCACAGGCGCGAGAGCTGTACATCCGCAACCCGCTCCGCATGATCGCGGATATCAATTACACGCCCGTTCCGCTGCTGACAATCGACGATTCGCCCGTTAAAAACAATCAATCGCTCGATCTAAGCCTTTCGATTCTGCGGAGCGTCTCACCTATGCATATTGAATATTTAAAAAACATGGGTGTGGGCGCCACACTGACCATTTCGCTGCTCCAAAACCAGAAACTTTGGGGCCTCATTGCCTGCCACCATTACACACCCAAGATATTGCCGCACTATACGCGCCTTTCCGCATTATTGCAAGGACATTTTCTTACGTCCCAAATCGCAGTTCGCGAGGTTGCCGAGGAATACAATATTGGTGAAGAAGTAGATAAAGCGCTCGCGGAGGCGCTCACGCTCCTGCACGAGACCGAAAATTTCATGGAAGCCTGCCATCAGTCACCGTGGTTGCTGAAACTCGCGAATGCCACAGGCGTTGCCATTTATCACGAGGGCTTATTGTATACCAACGGCCTGGTCCCCTCGGATGCCGAACTGATTGAACTGTTTGCGTTTTTGTCCGATGCATATCCCAACCAGACATTCGAAACCGATAACCTTTCCGACGTTTATCCAGCCGCGAAAGACATTTCCAAATATGCCGCCGGGGTGATCTACCATTCGATGGTATCGGGTGATGACGGAATACTGTGGTTGAGACAGGAGAAAATTGAAACGATCAGCTGGGCGGGCAATCCTGATAAGGCTGTTTTGAAGAATGAAGACGGCGTCAGGCTTTCCCCACGCAAGTCGTTCGAACTCTGGATGGAGATCGTGAAAGATAAGAGCACGCCCTGGCGGAAGTCGGAGATCAATGCGGCTTCGAGCTTTTCCTATGCGTTACAAAAGCACATTAACTACCGGGTGATCAGGGCGCAGGAGGATCAGAACAGGAGCCTCAATGAAGAGTTACGTCTGGCCAATAAAGAACTCTCCAACCTCAACTGGATTTCGACCCATGATTTAAAGGAACCGCTACGGAAAATTCAGATTTTCGCCTCCAAAGTCCTCGATCGCGAGGATCCGGACTTGTCCGTTCAGGTGAAAGACTCTGTTGAAAGAATGCGTTTTGCCGCCGAAAAAATGCAAATGCTCATCGAAGACATCCTGGCCTACTCGAAGGCAGGCAGCATGGAAAAGGTCTTCGTAATGACTGACCTGAACGAGATCCTGCGGAAGGTTATTTCGGAGTTACGGGATACTATCGAGGAGAAAGAAGCTAGGCTTCATGCCGGAAGCCTGCCCTCCCTGGATATCATCCCTTTCCAGGTGCATCAGCTTTTTATTAACCTGATTGGTAATGCCCTCAAATTCGTCAAACCCGATACACGCCCCGACATCAGCATTACTGCAAGCATTGTGGAGGCCACAGCCATTCCCTCTGAAAAAACCGCAGCAGGCCGCTACCATGCCATTGCCTTTCGCGACAACGGGATTGGTTTTGAAGCCGAATACGAAAGCAGGATATTCGATATTTTCCAACGCCTTCATCCGGCGCATAAGTACCCGGGAACCGGCATTGGCCTGGCTATTTGCAAGAAGATTATGGAGAACCATCGAGGGTTTATCGGTGCAAAGTCGGTGTTCGGGGAAGGCTCGGTATTCACCCTGTATTTTCCCGCTATGTAACGCCCCTGGGCCGTGAGTATATTGTTCCTCAGCTTAGCCGCTTTCCGGGTAGGGCTGGGGATTTTTTATGGGAATTGAACGGCGTAATGCAGCCAGCTGCGCATTTTAACTGCACGCCAAGGGCTGGTATTAAATTGTTATGACCTGCGGGAAAAACCAATGGTAAACCACATGTCAGCAGCCGCAGCTCTTGAAATAACCACCGACGAACCTGTACTCACAGCCCGGCAATTCAAAAAATTAAGAAAGAACCCTGCATTGACTGCGGAAGCGGCCGGGCTTCATTACGTCCAGTCCGCGAATGCACCGGGTTATACCCGCAAGGGAAAAGCACCCAGATTCTACTACACCGACAGCGACGGCCAGCGCTGCAAGGATCCTCAGGCGATCAAACGCATCAAGTCGCTGGTACTTCCGCCCGCCTGGACCAACGTCTGGATCAGTGCCGACCCCGACGCGCATTTGCAAGCCACAGGCATAGACGCGGCCGGTCGGAAACAATATCGTTATCACCCATTCTGGAATCTCATCCGGAACCAGACCAAATATTACAAATTGCTCATGTTCTCGGAAGCCTTACCCGCATTACGCGAGCAAGTGGAGCATGACCTCCGGAAACGTGATTTCGACCTTTCGAAAGCCATTGCGCTGGTGATCAAGCTGATGGACAAAACCTGCATGCGGGTAGGGAATCAGCGCTACAAAATTCTGCACGGATCGTCAGGTATTACCACGCTCGATGCGCGCTGCGCCACGGTTTCCGGCAGCCGCATCCGGTTTGCATTCAAGGGCAAAAAAGGTATCCGGCAAGACATAACCCTGCGCGATAAGCAACTGGCACGGCTGGTCCAACAATGCAAGGAAATGCCCGGAAAAAGGCTTTTTCAATACATCACCGAAACCGGCGGAAGATGTGCCCTGAATGCCCAGCAGGTAAACGACTACATTCGCCGACATACAGGTGCCAATTTTTCAGCGAAGGATTTCCGGACGTGGATGGGCACGGTAACGGCATTCGAATACCTCAGCCACCAGGAACAGCCCGTTTCCCAACGACAACTGACGCGTATCAAAAATACCTGCCTCGATGCGGTAGCCGCACATTTGGGCAATACCCGGGCCGTTTGTAAGAAATATTATGTACATCCAGCCATTTTCAGAGCTTATGAAAACAACCGCATTCAGCGCTTTCTACAAAAAGAGGTGGAAGAAACCGCCCATTTCTCCGAAACTGAGCAGCGCGTACGTGCATTACTGTCGCGCCCTGGCTAAACAGATAAGTTCTGATCAGATGCAACCATTAGTATACAATCCTTGTCACAAACTATGACATTGATTTTCGAGGACATTATAACGCTTATATAAGAAAAATGGGTGAGACCGGAAGGCTCACCCATTGCTGTTTGGTATCATCGGAAATCATCGCAGGTCCACTACTTCCACGCCCGGATATTGTTTGGCATTGAAAGCGAAGAAGTTGTCGGCCACATTGACGTCGGGCACAAACTGATCTACTTTATAAGTTACTTCCTGCCCATTTTTCTGAAAAATCTTCCAGCTGCTGATCGATTTATCGGCCTTATTCACTTCGATCTGCACCTTATTGACCTGGCTGTTTTTATTCGTCGAGGTCAATTCAACAACTTCGAGTGCCTTGCCAGCTTCCTGCTTTTCTTTTACAAAAGCAGATTTAAAGCCTTTTTTATAGGCTGTATAAATTTTCGTCGGGTCGAGATCGCCGCCGGCAGCGGGGTCGAAATCCTGCAAATTCACTTCATTGGTTTCCTTGATGTAAGTAGCCATCAATTTACCATCATTAAAGATCTCCTGACCTGCCATTTTCAACCGAAACTTCGAACCCTTCACAGTCGCTTCTCCTTTCAGCGGCTTTTCACCCTTGGTAATGTAGGTAAAAAGTGCTTTAAAGGATTTGATCTTCTGGTACTTGCTGCTCATGGCGTTCAGAATCTCCGATGACTTTTTGTCGCCCTGCGCATGAGAAGTGAATGGAGCCAAAATGGAAATCGTCAATACTGCAAGCAAACAAGCACTCTTCTTCAAATTTCTCATATTCAATGATTTAATTCCTACTAAGTTTATACAAACGGGGTTTTAAGTGAAATATTTCAATTTTAGACTTTGCAAAATCACAATGGTTTAACAGCGCCCGGACTAATTTACACCCATTACGCGAAGGTGCTCTTCCAGCATATTAAGGTCATGAAACATCACATCGCGTGCTTTGCTGCCTGTGAACGGACCAACCACTCCGAGCACCTCTAATTGATCCATAATACGACCCGCGCGGTTGTAGCCGAGCTTCATTTTACGCTGGATCAGCGACGTGCTGCCCTGCTGGTGCGTCACGATCAGTCGTGCGGCATCGGGCAGCAAACTATCGAAATCGTCCGGATTGAGTTCGGCTTTACCTTCTGCCGCATCCTCGCCTTCGTATTCAGGCAACGCATAGGCCTCATCGTAACCACGCTGCCCTCCGATGTACTCGCAAATATCCTCGATTTCACGGGTGTCGATGAACGGACATTGCAAGCGGATCACTTCCGAGTTAATCGCCAGCAGCATATCCCCCTGCCCTACGAGCTGTTCGGCACCGCCCATATCCAGAATCGTCCGGGAGTCGATGCTCGATGTTACGCGGAACGACAGACGCGCCGGGAAGTTGGCCTTGATCAAACCCGTGATAACCTTCACCGAAGGCCGTTGCGTGGCTACCACCAGGTGAATACCTACCGCACGTGCCAGCTGCGCCAAACGCGCAATCGGCGTTTCGACCTCCTTACCGGCGGTCATCATCAAATCCGCCAACTCGTCGATCACGAGCACGATATAAGGCAGGAAGCGGTGCCCTTTTTCGGGGTTCAGCCTTCTTGCCGCAAACTTCGCATTGTATTCTTTCAAATTCCGTACCGCGGCCTCTTTCAGCAGGTCGTAGCGCGAATCCATTTCGATACACAGGGAATTCAATGTAAAAATCACCTTTTTGGTATCGGTAATGATCGCCTCTTCCGCATTCGGAAGCTTGGCCAGGAAGTGCCTTTCCAATTTGTTGAAAAGGGTCAATTCCACCTTTTTAGGGTCAACCAGTACGAATTTGAGCTCGGCCGGGTGCTTTTTGTAAATCAGCGAGGCCAGGATCACGTTCAGACCCACTGACTTTCCTTGCCCGGTTGCCCCTGCCATGAGCAAGTGGGGCATTTTCGCCAGGTCGGCGATATGGATATCGTTTGAAATGGTTTTACCCAAAACAATCGGCAAATCGTAGGTTGATTTCTGAAAACGGTCGTTCGCAAGTACCGATCGCGCAAAAACCGTCTCCCGGTTCTTGTTCGGCACCTCAATACCGATCGTACCACGGCCTGGCATGGGCGCAATGATACGAATCCCCAGCGCAGCAAGGCTCAATGCGATATCGCCTTCCAGGTTCTTAATTTTGGATATCCGCACCCCTGCTTCCGGGATGATCTCGTAAAGCGTCACCGTTGGCCCGATCGTCGCCTTAATTTTGGATATATTGATACCATAGCTGCCGAGCGTGTCGACAATCTTGGTTTTATTACTTTCCAGCTCTTCCTGGCTTACTTTTTCATGCTGGTTTTCGAATACTTCGTTCAGCAGGTCGATCGTCGGGAAGTGGTATGACGGCAAATCGAGCATCGGATCGTATTGCCCGAATTCGCGCAAAATCGACGCATTCACATCTTCATCCTCGAATTCCTCCTCCGCAGCAACCTTTGCCTGGGTAGTATCCTCCACTTCCAGTTCGAGCAGCGGCTCGGATGGCACGGCCGATACTTCCATCGGCATGACGGGCAAGTCAATGCTGGTCGATGCAGCCGGTACGGCCGGCGCCTGAGGAGTCACCGGCAATATAACCGCAGGATGCGGCACCACGCGGGGCGCCTCTTCTTCGGTATCCAGATCAGAGTCCGGCTGCTCTTCCGGTGCCAGCACCTCGTCGTCATACGTATCATTCACTACCGACACAAATGTGCTTTCGGGAACAGTTTCTTCCTCGGTTTCGACGGGAGCTAGCGAACCGTCACCAGTTTCTTCGGCCGCAACTTCCGGCTTGGCATGCCTCGCCTGCCACGATTCGTACTTATCCCGCACATCATAAAAGAATACCGCGAACACGAACAATGCGAAAAGAATGGGTAATACACTCCCCCATTTCAGCCAATCGAAAAGCGAAACGTTTACCAGGTAGCCGAAACCTCCCGACAGGAAGCTTAGCGTGTTCTCGGTATTACTCATGAGAATGATATAGCCCATCAGCACGCTTACCCAAAGTGTAAAAAAGATCACTTCTTTGGTAGTTCTGCCCAATGGCAATATTTCCCTCCCAAACGCCATTTTCCATCCTGCCACAAAAGGCACGACCGGCAGCAACAATGCGCCCAACCCAAACCAGCGATACACGAAAATGTGTGAAACCACGGCCCCGAGCACCCCCAGAAAATTGCGGGTCTGCCGTCCGGCATCGCGGATAGACTGATGCCCCAAACCGTCCAACACGCTCTGATCCGAAAGACCGGTGACGATGTAGGAAAAAAAAGATGTTTCCAGGATCAATCCCAGTACGATAAAGAATGTGCCCCAGGCCAGCGTATTCTTCGGGCTGGTGAAAATGTGTTCCCAATCGAGGGATACACGAAAGCGGGGAGCTGTGGCCTCCTCCGGTTTCTGGCGCTGTGTGTTACCTCTTGGCTTGTTGACTGACATTTATTTCAATTCCGGGAATGCGTGAAGTGCTGTGTTTTCTGATTTTACTTCCTGACCAATGCTTTGCAGATCCTGCTGACCACACCGGGTCCTTCGTAAATAAAGCCGGTATAAAGCTGAATCAGGCCGGCGCCTGCATTAATTTTCTCCAAAGCGTTTCCGGGAGTAGCGATACCGCCGACTCCGATAACGGGAAATGCATGATTGGATTGTTCACAAAGGTAACGAATTACTTCCGTCGAGCGATGTGTCAACGGCGCACCGCTCAATCCACCCGCACCTATTTGCGCCACTTCGGCCTGATCGGTTACAAGTCCTTCGCGGCTGATCGTCGTGTTGGTAGCGATCACGCCGGCAATGCCGGTTTCCTTTACAATATCGATAATATCGTCCAGCTGGCTTGTCGTCAAGTCCGGCGCTATTTTCAGGAAAATCGGTTTCGGGTTAGCTTTCTCCCTGTTTTTGGTTTGCAGTTCTTTCAAAATCTCGGTTAGCGGCCCTTTCTCCTGCAAATCACGCAAGCCGGGCGTATTCGGCGAGCTTACATTCACTACAAAATAATCCACCACATCGAACAGCTCGCGAAAGCAGATCAGATAATCGTTCAGCGCCTGCTCGTTCGGGGTGTCTTTATTTTTGCCAATATTCCCTCCTACCAGGATTTTAGATTTCCGTTTCGCCAATTTCGCCGCAGCTACCTGCACGCCTTTGTTATTGAAACCCATACGATTGATCAGTGCCTTATCCCTTTTGAGACGGAACAGGCGCGGCTTGTCATTTCCCGGCTGAGGGCGCGGCGTCACCGTCCCGATCTCGATATACCCGAAACCCAATGCTTCCAACTGATCCACCATTTCAGCATTCTTATCGAAACCTGCGGCCAGTCCTACCGGGTTACGGAACCGCAAACCGGCCACTTCCTGCACCAGGTCAGGGTGCTCGTAGGTGTACATCGCACGCATGATCTGCGGCACGAAAGGGATTTTAAAAGCGAAATGCAGCGCTTCGCACACAAAATGGTGAATGCGCTCAGCGTCAAACAGGAAAAGTATAGGGGAGATCAGAATCTTATACATCCTGCAAAAATAGAATGTTTCGCAGGAAGGGGGAGGGAGGTGGGGGAATTTTATTTTAAGTCTTGCAGTAGTTGTTTCAAATGGCCGTCAGTGATCGATACGGTTTCCGACTTGTCGTAAATGCTCATAAGGAAGACACATTTGTCTACAATTTTGACATGCGTTATCAGCCTGCCGCCTCCACTTTTGCCTGCGCCCTTGCTTTTAATCGCGAAACGGATTTTGTAGCAGTTTTTGAAAACCTCCGTCCCCATCCACGGATTTTCTTGCAGCATGTCGCCCAATTTATCTACGTCTTCCTGCAACGAAGGATATTTTTTCAAAAGTCGTTTAAATTCTTTTCTAAAATGTAGTGTGGTAATGATCTCAAAGCTCATTCAGAAACTCTTTTAAAGTTCATTCAGAAACTCCTTTAGTGTCTTAGGTTTGATCTTTCCTTCCTGAATCAATTTCACTTCTGCAAATCCTCTCTTGATACTCTCCGCAATATCCTCCGCGGTTAGCTTTTTCTCAACGCTCTTTTTCTCCTGCTGAGTTTGCTTCGCTTTCTCCTTTACTGTGATCCGAGGTTCCATTTGACTTCTGTTGTTTTGATGCAAAACAAATATAACCAAAAAAAGCACCCCGCCGTGGCGGAATGCTTTTACCAATGTGCAAACTAACAGCCTCACTTCTTCTCCGGCCACACATACTCGAACTTGCCGTTGATAGGCGCGCCGAAGTAGTTGACCCCCAGGAAATCGAGGCGTTTTTTGTGAACTTCCATGCGTTTGTTGAAATCTTCGAAGTTCTTACCCTCTTTCGAAGTCCAGCCTACTTCGGCCAATGCGGTAGCGCGGGGCCATACCATATATTGTACGTAGGCAGGGGTTTTCATGTATTCGGTCCATACGTTGCCTTGCACGCCGAGAATATGCTTGGCTTCGTCGGCTGAAAGTTCCGCGGGGGTGGGCTCATAGGAATAGGACTCGGCGAGGTCGGTGAAGCCGCCAATCGCTATGGGCTGCGTTTTAGCTTCGGCCTGATAATGGTCGAGGTAGCAGAAGTTGCCGGGCGTCATGATGACGTCGTGGCGTTCTTTCGCAGCGGCAATACCGCCTTCAATGCCGCGCCAGCTCATTACCGTTGCATTTGGTGAAAGCCCGCCTTCGAGGATTTCATCCCAGCCGATCATGCGGCGGCCTTTTGCCGTAATAAATTTATCGATCCGTTTGATTACGTAGCTTTGCAGGCCGTGTTCATCTTTCAAGCCTTCCTTTTGAATGATGCCTTGGGCAAAACGGCTTTCCTTCCACTGCACTTTCGGGCACTCGTCACCGCCGATGTGGATGTATTTGCTTGGGAAAAGGTCGATCACCTCGGTGAGCACGTCTTCCAGGAACTTGAAGGTCTCCTCACGTGGCATGAAAACGTCGTCGTAAACGCCCCATCTGGTGCCTACCTCATAAATTTTGTCAGGATTATTACCCAGTTGCGGATAAGCTGCCAATGCCGCCAACGCGTGGCCCGGCATTTCGATTTCCGGAATCACGTTCACAAAGCGGTCCTCGGCATATTTAATTACTTCTTTGATTTCATCCTGCGTGTAGAAACCCTCATAAGGCTTGCCATCGTACTTCTGATCGCCGTAATGGCCCTTCATGGTCTCCTTGCGTTTCGAGCTGATGGTTTTCAGTTCAGGATATTTCTTGATCTCGATGCGCCAGCCCTGGTCGTCGGTGAGGTGCCAGTGAAACTGGTTCTGCTTGTGCAATGCGATCAGGTCGATGTACTTTTTAACAAACTCGATCGGCATGAAATGACGGCAAACGTCGAGCATCAGCCCGCGGTAAGCGTAGCGCGGCACATCTTTGATTGTCACATAGGGAACTACCCATTTTACCCCAGCAACCGGCGTTTCGCTGAATACTTCGGCCGGCAACAGTTGCAGCAGGGTTTGTACTCCATAGAATGCCCCTTTGGCAGTTTGCGCCTGGATCGTTACCCCTTTGGGTGTCGAAAGCAAGCGATAGCCTTCTTCGCCAAGGCTGGCATCCGCTGATACCGCAAGGGTAATATCACCCTTGCCTTTCGCGGTAGAAACAGCTTGTCCGGTGGCTTTGCCTAGTTGTGCGGCCAGCATCTCTGCCACGTGCGACCATTTGGCATCGGCAGGCGCGCCGATCTTCGTTTTGGCTTTGAGCGTCCATGCACCTTTGGCGGTCAGGACCTGGGTTGGTTTGGGGATCACGTTAATCTGCGCCATTGCCGAGTGTACGAGCACGCAACAGATTAGTCCAAAAAGGAAACGTTTCATGAATTAGGAATTCCGGTATTTATTAAAAATATTTAAAAATACTGCAAGTTATCGTATTCCTATTTTAAAATACTGCGAATCTTAAATTTTTTATAATTTTATGTAATTATCTCAAAAAAGGGTACGTTACCATAAATAGATGTAACTTTGTACTCATTAAAGCTTTACAGCTTGGTTTAGTTACATTTCAAAATGTCCGACCAGCATATTTACCCTGCTTGGCTCCTAATAAAATCTAAATCCTATACCCGTGAAAAGAAGTCTGTTGCTGAACAGCATTGCCCTACTTTTACCTGCACATTTACTTCTCGCAAATCCTGGCACCCGCCCGCTCCCTCTGAATGGTACAAAATCACAGCGTGCCCTCGGTGGTAAGCTTGTGGGCAAAATCGTCGAAGGCCCTAACAATGCCGGGGTCGCATTTGCTACCGTAGCCCTGTTGATGCCCAAAGATTCGTCGCTCGTTAACGGCGCGGTGGCGGACGAGAACGGGGCGTTTGTCATCGCAGAGGTGGCGCCGGGGAATTACCTTCTACGGGTGACGAATATGGGTTACCAAACACTCTACCGCCCGAATGTCAAACTGGCGGCCGAAGCCAGTCTGCTCGATCTGGGGAGCATTACGGTGCTACCCGAAGCGCAAAAGCTCGCCGAAGTGGTGGTGAAAGGCGAAAAGACCATGATCGTCGACGATATCGACAAGAAAATCGTCAATATCGGCAAGGATATGCTTGCGACGAGTAATAACGTGAGCGACCTGCTGGAAAAGGTGCCTGCCGTTTCCCTCGATGAAAATGGCAATCCGCAAGTGCGCGGAAAGGGAAATGTGGTGGTACTCATCGACGGGAAGCCGTCCAACCTATATGGGAGCGATCTCCCGACGATTTTGCAATCTTTCCCCGCGAACCTGATCGAGCGGATCGATGTAATGACGACACCTTCCGCAAAATATGAAGGCGAGGGTGCATCAGGGGTGATCGACATCATTACCAAAAAGACGAAGATCCGGGGCATGAACGGTGGTGCCCGGCTGAGCATCGGAAATAGAAACAACAATGCGGCGTCGGGTAACCTGAGTTATAAAGTAGGCAAATTCGGCTTGAATGCGTCGCTGAGCGGACAAACCCGCGCCATGACCTGGGAGAGGACTTTGAGCCGCGACAACTTCGTCACCGAATCGACTTCGCATCTGCAGCAGGACGGTACCGGCGGCAACAAAGGCAAGAATGCATTCGGGCGCGTCGGGGTCAATTATGATTTCAACGACAGAAACTCCATCGAAGCCGGCGTAAACTACTCGCGCGATAACAACCGCAATAACAGCAATATCCTCAACGAGACAACGCTCGCGTCGGGAGTGGTATCGGAAACTTTCCGCCGCCTGAACAATAGCAAGGGCAATGGCAACAACCTCAACTTCAACTTCGATTATCGCCTGAAATTTGCTGAAAAAGACCATCAGCTCAATTTTAATTCGAGCTACTCGCTCGGCGGCTCCGACGGAGAATCGTATTTCTCGCAGGAAAGCACCGTCGACAGCCTGCTGCGCAATCAGCAAAACCTTCGCAATAACGACCGTCATTCTCTTTTCCTGAATGCCGACTATACCTGGCCCATTACCCCGAAAGCGACTCTGGAAGCCGGGGTACGCTCACGCAGCAGCTCAAATGACAATGTGAACGCATTCTATAACCTCGACCGCGAGACCAACAGCTACGTTTTTGATAACAACATCAGCAATGTATTCGGCTACAAGGATGCTACCTATACCGGGTTCATGACATTCTCGCAAAAAACTGATCTCTGGGGTGTGCGGGCCGGATTGCGGGTGACCGACTACAATCAGGATATCAACCAGATCAGCCGCAACCAGGATTTCAGCGTACATTTCCTGACGCTCGTACCGTCGTTCGCGGTAACGCGCAAATTGGGAGAGTCTTCGCAGATGAAGCTGAATTACAGCCGTCGTGTGCAGCGTCCCGAAGCCGACTGGCTGAACCCTTATACCGACGTTTCGGATCCGCGCAACGTCAAAACCGGTAACCCGAACCTTCGTCCGGAGTTTACACACAAGGCTGAAATGGGTTATTCCAACTATGAAGCCAATGGCGGCTGGGGCCCTTCACTTTTCATGGATTACTCCAACAATGCGATCACACAGATCCGCACGATCGACGAGACTGGCGTTTCGCTCACCAGATACGACAATGTTGGTCGCGAATTCTCATATGGCTTTGAAACCGATTTCTCTCAAAAGCTCTTCGGAGACGTGCTGAAAATCAATGGCAGCGGCCGCGTTTTCCGTAGCGAAGTGGTATCGGCTGTCGCTGGGATCGACAACCGGACCTGGAGCTACTCGGGTAACCTCAATGCATTCATTTCGCTCCCGGCCGACTTCCGCGCATCCGCCTACGTGAACTACGAAGGCCCGCGGGCGATCGCACAAGGCACACGTGATGGCGTTTTCATTGCCAATATGGGTATCCGCAAGGATTTATTGGAAAAGAAAGCGACCATTTCGTTCAATGTGCAGGACATCTTCCTCTCCCGGAATTACAGAAGCCAGCTAAATACCGTTACTTATTCGCAGTCGTCGAACTGGCACCAGACCAACCGCCTGGTGAACGTGACATTTCAATACAGATTCGGCAAAATTTCCGCAAGCGGCGACGATGCCTGATCCAAACGGCAATAATTGTTAATATATGTGAAAAGGAAGGGTCGGTTCGGCCCTTCCTTTTCATTTACAAGCAGTTCGCGATAGGCTCAGAAAGCGCCGCTACAATGATTTCTCCTTGGATTCGGCGCCATGGAACGGTTTTTGCAAATAGCTCGCGCAGGAGTCGATTAATTTTGCTTATTTAAACCCCGAACACGTGAAGTGATCTAAAAATCGGAATCCCTGACATTCGGAATTCCGGAAGATCAAAAACTTTAAACAAAATTTTTACACAGATGAAAAAAATCAAAATGCTGGCCGCGCTGCTATTGATAGCGGCTGGTTCTTACGCACAAAAATTGCCCGCTGACTCCATATTTTCACAATTTTACAAGGCAACGGGCGGCAAAGCCTTATGGGATGGCGTAAAATCCTATAACCTGACAAGAAGCTATTCCGCGGCAGCAGCCACTCCATACAATGCTGTGATTACCGCCTCCATTCCCGAGCAGTCGATTTATAAAAACAAAACCATCATGAAACGCAGTTTTGTATACACCGTGAAGGGAGACCAGGGATGGATCAAGGTGCCGATCGGGCAGAGAGTGGATGTGAAAGACCTCAGCCAGGCCGAACAACAGAACATGCGGATGGAATTGTACGATAACCTCGTACCGTTCATCAATTACAAAAATCGCGGACTAATCGCTACCACCGTCGGTACCGAAACGCTCAACGGTGTGCAGGTAAACAATGTCGAATTGCAGGGTAAAGGTGTAAAATACAACCTCTATTTCGATGCTAAATCAGGCCTGCTCGTTCGTCAGAAAATGAACCAGGCGGGCGTGGAAACGACCAGCGATTTATCCGATTATGCCAAATCTGCCTACGGTATTTTGTACCCTACCAAAATCGTGGAACTTAACAGTTCCGATAAGAAGCCTGTGACGATCAAATCGGCGCTGACAGTGAACGAAAATGTAAACGTCGAACTGTTTAAAAGATAACAAAAGACGCATTATGCTGTCCTAACGACCTGCCAGCCGGATGTCACCGGCATCTGGGCTGGCGGGTTTATTGAAAACCAAGATTCTCAACGCCTCGATATGGCGGAAAACAGCCAGGGATGAAGAAAGCACTGAAAGTATTGGCCATAATAATCCTGACAGTTTTGATTCTGGTTGGCGTGTTGATCTGGGGAATCCAGACACCGTTCGGCCAGAATTTTTTAACGTCCCAGGCAAATTCCTTTTTGCGTAAAAAACTCAAAACCAAGGTCAATATCGAAAAAATCCGCTTCGACATCCCCGACTGGGTATTGCTCGAAGGTGTCTATTTCGAAGATTTACACGGCGACACCCTCGTTGCAGGCAAGCGCCTGTACGTAGACCTTGATATGTACAGCCTCATCAACGGCGACATTGGCATTAACAAAGTGGAACTGGAAGACGTGAATGCCCATATCAATCGCGTTTTGCCTGATACAACATTCAATTTCCAGTTTATTGTCGATGCATTTGCAGGTACTGACACGGAAGTCGACACGACACCGTCGAAACCGCTCAAAATGCGCCTGGATCAGATTTCATTGAAAAAGGTCCGATTCTCTTACCGCGACGCAGTGATCGGCACAGATGCCTCGGGGAACATCGATTCAGCCGTTGTCAAGTTCGATAAATTCAACCCGACGATTTCACAGTATCACCTCACCAACACGGCATTGCATAACAGCCAGGTGAAGCTGAGAATGTACCCTGCTGTGAAAGTGGCTGCCGCCGGCCCCGAGCCGAAGCCGAACCCGGCCGATTCGCTGGATATTAAAGCGGGCGATATCGATATCCGGCAGTTCAAATGGGAGTTTGACGATGAAACATCCGGATTGAAAAACGGTATGACCATCGGGAAACTGGCGGGGCATGTGAACAGCGTTTATATGGGTAGCCAGCGTGTGGACGTAAAGAATGTTTCGCTGCAAAACATGTCGCTTTTTGCAGAATTTGCCAAAAAGCCGAAAACAAAAGAGGAAAAGAAGGACACGGCCTCAATTAACACAGAAACTCCCGGTTGGTATGTAAAAGTGGGAGAAATCAAACTGGCGGACAATGATATCCGGTACGACGATTTCAATTCCCCCGCCGTGCCCAAAGGTCTCGACTACGCACACCTCAACATCAGAGACCTGAATGTAGATTTGCGGGATTTCCTTTTCTCGCCGGAAAACATCGCAGGTGCATTAAAATCCGCCTCATTCAAAGAAAAAAGCGGCTTTCGCCTTGATGCGTTCCGTACCGACTTTGCTTATGGCGACCAGGAAACCTACCTCCGCAACCTGTATCTCAAAACTCCTAATACCCTTTTGCGCGACGAGCTGAGCCTGCGTTACAAAAGCCTCGACCAGCTCACTAACGACATTGGCAAGGTAAAACTCAAACTACGTCTCACCGACAGCCGCATTGCATTCGCGGACATTCTGCTTTTGGTGCCGGATCTGGCCAAAACCCCGCCATTCGACAAGGAACCGAACGGCATTGTAAAAGGTACTGGCCAGATCACCGGATCGGTAGACGACATGCTTATCTCCAAGGCGAGATTTACTATGCTCGACGGCACCGTGCTGAGTACGGATGGCCGGCTGAGGGGCCTCCCCGACGCAGAAAAGCTCGCGATGGATTTGAATATTAACGAAATATCCTCTACCAGGGCCGATTTGCTCAAAATGCTGCCCGACAGCACAGTCCCCGCTTCGATCGAACTGCCCGACGCGATTAAGATCTCCGGGAAAGTGCATGGATCAATGGAAAACCTCACCCTGGCAACGACCATAAACTCTTCATTTGGCACGGGAACTTTCTCGGGTAATCTCAAAAACATCACCGATAGCCTTCGGGCGCAATATAACGGCACACTCACGCTCGCGGAATTTGACCTGGGCAAGCTCACTAAGCAACCACCGGCTGAAATGGGCAAACTTACGCTACGTGCCGATGTGGATGGGACAGGGTATGCGCCGAAAACGATGAAGGCAAAGCTGGACGGCAATATTGAAAGCGCAGATATTAAAGGTTATGTCTACCAAAACCTGAAATTGAAAGGTGATATCGACCATGGCCTGGCCAATATTTCGGCGAATATCGACGATCGTAATATTGACCTCGACCTGAATGCACAGGCTGACTTATCCAAAGAATATCCCTCGGTGAAAGCCGATCTCGAAGTGGCGAACCTGGACCTTACAGCCCTGAATCTGTACGCAGATTCATTACAGGTAAAAGGAAGCATTAAGGTAGATATGCCTTCAACTAATCCCGAAAACCCGCTGGGGAGCGTGGATCTCGACAGCCTGACATTGGTGCATCACCGCAAGCCGATCAACATTTCTAATATCCATGTGCAGTTGACCGATTCCAGCGGCGGCAAACAGGCTTATATCGAATCGCCGATTCTGAAAGCCAAAATGACCGGCCAGTATTCTTACACAGAAATTGGCGACGCGATCCTGACCGAGGTAGGAAAGCATTTTAAATCACCCGACCTGACTTATAAGGAAATTACCAAGCCGGTGAATTTCGCACTGGATGCTACGCTGACCAACCACCCGGCCATTCAGATTTTCGTGCCCGAAATACGGGGAATGAAGGCGATCCAGCTGCATGCGCAAATGGATAACCAGAAGGACTCCTCCCTCGTAGCCCGTCTGAATATACCGATGATCAATTATGACAGCACCATCGTAGAGCGAGTGGCGGTGAATTTCAGCACCACGGAAGCCAATGCGGCTTTGAATGCGAATGTAGGCCAGGTCAATACCGGCGGTTTCAGAATGCAGAATGCTTCGCTGGCTAGCCAGATCGTCAACAATGATGTCAAATTCGATTTCGTCGTCCGCGACTCTGTGAATACCGAACGGCACGCTGTAAAAGGCGATCTGGCCGTCAACAACAACCAATATCGCCTCAACCTGCGCGACGACCTGCTCCTGAATTACGACAAATGGGAGGCAGACACAGCGGGCTACGTGCAATACGCGTCCGACAGCGTGTACGTGAAGAACCTGGCCATCACTAACAAAGGGCAGTCGTTGAAGATCAACTCTACTTCCGAAGCACCTAACAGCCCGCTCGACATCGAAATGTCTAACATCTCCATCGGCCCGCTGATCGAGATCGCTACGCTCGATTCGACGCTCGCGACCGGTACATTGAATGGAAAGGTGCTACTCAGCAACTACATGAGCGCGCCGGTGTACACGGGTGAATTGACGATCAATAACCTGGCGGTAACTAAAATACCGGTGGGCGACCTGGCGCTGAAATCGACGAATGAGACCGAAAACCTGATCCGTGTGGCGATGTCGCTCGTGAGCGACCAGAACGACGTAAGCCTCCGGGGAAGCTATAACCTGAAATCCGAAAGTCCGATGGATTTCAAAATGGATTTGAAAAAACTCAGTGCCAAAACGATCGAGGCATTCAGTTTGGGTGAATTAAAACGTGCAGAAGGCAATCTGACCGGCGATATTGCTATTACCGGCGCAACCGACAGCCCCAGGCTCGACGGCGCCGTGAACTTTGACAATGTGGCGTTCAACGCAACACAGTTGGGATCGCGGTATTCGCTCGCGGGGCAGAAGATTCAGTTCAAGGGGCAGAATATCAATTTTAACAACTTCACTGTAACCGACTCGCTGAACCAGGCGATGAAGATTAACGGAAACGTGAACATTGCGAAGCTGCCGGATGTGGGGTATAATCTCAATATTTCTGCTAAAAATTTCAACGTCCTGAATTCGACCCAGAAAGAGAATGAACTGTTTTTCGGGAAAGCCAATATTGACGCTAACCTGACCGTAAAAGGCCAGGGTTCGAATTCCGTGATCGACGGTAACGTGAAAGTAGACCCGGGAAGCAATATCACCGTAGTAATGCCCAGCGACGCTACCGAAGCCGGTGACGCTACCAAAGGTGTGATCGAGTTTGTAGACATGAGCAATGGTGTCGAGGCCGTTAAAAAGGATTCTGTGGAAGCGGCGCAAAACGTGACGGTGGATTTCGCTTCGCAGATTTCGCTGGATATCGATGTAGACGATAAATCGGAATTTAAAGTCGTGATCGATGAGCTGAATGGCGACAACATCCGGCTGAAAGGGAATGCACAGCTGAATACGGGTGTGGCGCCGAACGGGCAGCTCTTCCTTCTCGGCTCTTATGACCTGACGGAAGGCTCCTACGACCTGACGCTGCAAATCCTGAAACGGCAGTTTAAGATCAAAAAGGGAAGTACACTCCTCTGGACCGGTGACCCGATGAGAGCCGATTTAAACATTACCGCTTCGTATCCAGTCATGGTCGATCCGGGCTCCATTGACGCCAAATTCCAGGGCGCGAGCAAGATACCAATAGAAGTGCAAATCGTAATCACGGGAAACCTCACAACGCCCAATATCGCATTCCATATCGCCATACCTGAAAATTCTGTCGACAAGTCGGTTGAAGACGGCATCGCCGCACAGACATTCTGGAAAGATATGCAGAACAATCCGTCCGAGGCGAACAAACAGGCTTTCGCATTGCTTATCACCAACAAATTCATCACCGACCAATCGACGGCCGGCTTCAATATCGGTTCCAGCGCGGAGGCGGTGGCCCGCCAAAGCGTAAGCCAGCTGCTCACCGACCAGCTCAATAACCTGGCCTCCGACCTCGTCAAGGGTGTTGATCTCAACATCGGCCTGAATTCCACGGCCGACCAGAGCACCGGTGCCCGCACCGACCTGAACGTAGGCCTCAGTAAGGCATTCCTGAACAACCGGTTGAAAATTTCGGTAGGCAAGAACTTCGAGCTCGAAAGCAAAGGCAATTCGGGTAATTCAACCGAAGTATTCGACAACATCGCCCTTGACTACTCTATCAGTAAAGACGGCAGGTATATGTTCCGGGGCTATCGCAAAAACCAGTACCAGTCGATTCTGGAAGGTTTCATTATTGAAACCGGGGTGAGTTTTATCATTACTGCGGATTATGACCTGTTCCGCGAAATTTTCCAAAAGCAGCACAATGAAAAATAACATAGGATATATACTGGCGATCTGTATTTTCCTGGGTGGCTGCTCGGTCAACAGATATGTACCCGAGGGCCAGAGCATTTATGTTGGCAACAAGGTCAATGTGCAGCCTGACAGTATTTCCAAACCCAATGTGTCGGGGATAGCCGATCAGTTGGAAGAGCTGATCAAGCCGCCGGTAAACAAAACCATTTTCGGCTTTCCATGGAAGGTATGGTTTTACTACTGGATCGGCGAACCGAAAGATGAAGGCGGGCTGCGGAGCTGGTTCCGGAAAAAGCTAGGAGAACCACCGCGTTATGCGACACAGCGCATTGTAGATATCAATGCAGCCAATATGGTTGCGTTTCTGGACAATGAAGGCTACTACCGTTCCAATGTCAAAGGCAAGGTTATACCTAACAAAAACAAAAGAAAACGCACAGCGATCACGGAATTCGATGCCTATGTGATGCCGCGTTATGTGATCAACGAGGTTAATTACGTCGTGCCCGACAGTTCGCTCTTCAACCGCGACCTGGTTTTGGCCAAACAAAAAACCTTACTGAAAAAAGGCGACCCGATCCGCCTGGAAGTGATCACAACCGAACGTACGCGCATCGACCAGGAGTTGAAAGGCAAGGGATATTACTATTTCAACCCCGATTATCTGATCGTAAAAGTCGACTCCACTATTGGCCGCGCCGATTCCACGTTGGGGCCGCAACAGGTTAACCTTTTTCTCGAAGTTAAGAAGGAAACGGCCCAGACTTCTCTGAAACAATATTATATCAACCGCATTTACGTCAATACCGGTACCGAGGAAAACAAGCAAGCCGACTCCACGGGCCTCGCTGCGCGCGGGCCATTACGCCGGGGCATTACCGTCACGGATCCCGGGCACCGTTACAAACGCAGGATATTCTACGATGCCATTGGTTTCAGGAGGGGAAATTTGTATACCAGCACCATGCACGACGTATCGCTGCAAAGGCTGATCAACCTGCAAAACTTCCGGTTCGTTAAAAACCGTTTCGACCTCGTTCCCCGCTCCGATTCCGCATTGCTGGATGTATACTACGACCTTTCGCCGATGAAGAAAAAGTCGCTGCAGACTATTCTTTCCGCGAGTACCAAATCCAACAACCTGGGCGGATCACAGCTGGACGTGACATGGCGTAACCGTAATTTCTTCCGTGGCGCGGAAATGCTGGCAGTCAACGCGTATTTTGGATTTGACGTACAACTCGGTGGAAGCCGCACCACTTCCAACAATATCGGAAACGAATACATCCGGTATGGTGCCAAAGCCGATTTGTCGTTCCCCAGGTTTATCATCCCGTTCGTAAGAATAAGACCTGAAAAGAGCCAGGCTTTGCCCAAAACCATTCTCTCACTGGCCTATGAAAACCGGATACAGCGCAACTTTTATACCACCCGCTCCATCCGGGGGGACTGGTCGTATATATGGCGCCGCAATTCAGAGGTGGAGCATACACTCACGCCGATATCCATCAACTTTGTAGAACCGAGGAATATCAATACGGAGCTGCTCGGGGAAATCGCAACGGATCCGAATACCAACCCAACGGACATCGACCGCCTTTTCAGGCTTGTGGATACCAAGTTCTTTATCATGGGGTCGAACTACTCGGTATCCTACCGCCCCACCCCAAGGCCATTCAGTAAAAACCAGGTCGCGATGCTTGGTGGCGTCGAATGGGGAGGGAATGTTTTAACTATGCTGACGAAGAAAAACCCGGAAGGCTACCCGAGAGAATTTCTCAAAGTACCCATCCTGCAATATGTGAAGGTAGATGGCGATGTAAGGTACTACCGCACGATCACCCCTTCGATTAAATGGGCGAACCGCATTCTCGTGGGAGCAGCCAAACCCTATGGCAACTCGAAAACGATGCCTATGCCGCAATTCAAACAGTATTTTGCAGGCGGTAGTACGGGGATCAGGGCATTTCGTCCTCGGTCACTGGGACCCGGCGCCGTTGCCCCAGATACATTATCCATTCGCTTGATCGGCTACCAGTCTTTTGCTGATATCCGCATGGAATTTAATTCGGAAGTACGGATGAAACTCACCGATATTATTAACGGCGCCATTTTTGTAGATGCCGGAAATATCTGGTCGTTCGGCGATAGTACCCGCGCCGCCTACCCGGGTACGGCATTAATCAGCAATAAATTTTTGAAACAAGTGGCTGTCGGCGGCGGCATTGGCCTGCGTCTGGATTTCTCTTACCTGATTTTCCGCCTCGACCTCGCAACACCTTTCCGCAAGCCATGGTATGTGAACGAGGTTAAAAATGTGAGCGATGAAGGCGTTGTGGAATACAAAAATCCATGGGTATTCAACGAAATCAATTTCGGAAGCCGGGCTTGGAGGAAGGAGAATCTGATATTAAATATTGCTGTAGGGTTACCATTCTAGACGGATCAGGTATCACCTGATCTCCTGGCAAAGTTCTATCAGAACGCCGTTCGCGCTTTTAGGATGCACGAAGCAAACCAGCTTATTGTCGGCCCCGCGTTTCGGGATTTCGTTCAACAATACAAATCCGGCGTTGCGAAGGCGTTCCATTTCCGCGGCGATGTTTTCCACTTCGAACGCAATGTGATGAATTCCCTCGCCTTTCTTCTCAATGAAGCGGGCGATGGCACTGTCGGGACCGGAAGCTTCCAGTAATTCTATTTTGGTTTGGTTTACCTTAAAAAACGAAGTGGTAACCTGCTCCGATTCGACTGCCTCGCGTTTGTAAGGAACTGTATTGAGCAATGCAGAATACAATGACTCTGCCGCTGAGAGGTCGCCGACAGCAATACCAATATGCTCTACATTCTTCATAGCAGGAAACATTATTCAACTCTTAAACTCTAAACTCAAAACCTATTTCCGGTTGTCGTCCCCTGCCATGATACTCAGGTAACTCTCAAAACGGCTCAGTGCAATCTTCCCTTCCGAGACAGCCTCTTTTACCGCGCACCCAGGTTCATTAATATGCTGGCAATTGTTGAAGCGGCATTGATTAAGCAGATCACGCATTTCAGGGAAGTAGTGGCTGATCTCCTCCTTTTCCATATCGGCCAGCCCAAGTTCTTTGATACCCGGCGAATCGATGATGAATGTATCCTTTTCGAGTTCAAACATTTCAGCAAAAGTGGTGGTATGCACCCCTTTGTTCGCGAATGTGGAAACTTCCTGTGTTTTGATATCCAGATCTGGCGCGATCGCATTCACGAGCGTCGACTTACCTACGCCTGAGTGCCCTGAAAGCAACGAGACTCTTCCCTTGAGCAGGGCCTTGAACTCACTGAGACCAACTTCATGCAATGCCGTTGTGGTCAGGCACCGATAACCCAGGCTTGAGTATAACTGCATAAGCTCGGCCTGAAAAGCCTTCATTTCGTTGTTCAGCAAGTCCTGTTTGTTGAAAACCAGCACACCCGGAATACGGAACGACTCGATCGCTACCAGGAAACGATCGATAAATCCAAGCGAGGTCCGCGGGAATACCAATGTACAGATCAGGATGGCCTGATCCACATTCGCCGCGATAAGGTGTGCGTGGGCCGTTTTGTGAACCGAGCGACGGATCACATAGTTTTCGCGCGGAACAATCTCATGGATGATCCCGAAGTTTTCACCCTCATTCTCCACCTCAAACTTCACATAGTCTCCTACTGCAATCGGGTTGGTCACTTTCAAGCCCAACGCTTTGAATTTACCCTTCAACCGACACTGCCAGATGTGCCCATTCCTGCTATCCCTGACGTCGTACCACGAGCCCGTCGAACGAAGCACCAAACCCCTTATTAAACTCATTTGTCTTTCTTTTGGAATCAGCGAATTTAAAAGGACTTTACCAGAAGTCACTAAAAATTAGCCGGGAAGTCAAAACAAGCCCTAAAACAAGTAGTTTTTCGACCTCTCTGATTTTTTACTTGCATTGCATATAACGATCTCCTTCAAGCTGAAAAAATCCTCGTGTTGTGACTGCTGTATTATTAGGAAACGTTTGGCCTATCGCCCGATTTGCTGAATATTTCACAACAAATAATAATATTTTTTAAAATCACACCCGTTTTTTCTGATTATTTCCTACATTAGTACACCAATAGTTAAAGAAAATTAAAAATATCATCCTATAATTTTTTTCGCTCCGCATAATGGACTTAGTGGCAGAAGAACCGAGTTCGGTTATTGATATTCGTAAAAATCGCATTAGAAGCAGCCTTTTGCTGCATCTATATCAGTCCGGCGACACTTCCATTAACAAAATGGCCAAGTTGTTCCATGCGAGTATACCGTCTGCAACCGGAATTGTGAACGATCTGATGCGGGAGGGTTGGATCACCGAGACAGGCACAGGCCCTGCCAGGGCTGGACGCCCGCCGGTACTTTACGGCTTGAATGCCAAGAAGTACCTTACGCTGATCATGGATATTAACCGCCATGACACCCAACTTTGCATATTCGATTTACACAACCAACTGATCCTTAAAAGAAAAGTTGATATACGCCTCGACGACTCGTCGAATTTCCTGGAAGAGCTTTTTACATCGACCGACGACTTCCTGAAATCCAACAATATCACACGCAGCAAGCTGTGGGGTATCGGTGTTTCAATGCCTGGGTTGATCAACTCTTCACAGGGGATTAACTTAACTTACCTCAACCTGACCCCTCCGGGTGTGCCGCTGGTAACGTACCTCAAAGAGCATTTCGACCTTCCAGTATGCCTTTTCAACGATACGAAGGCTACAACGATCGGCGAGCACCGCTTCGGGTATGCCGTCGATAAGTCCCAGGTGCTGACAATCAATATCGACTGGGGCGTTGGTCTCGGCATTATCATCAATGGAGAGGTTTTCAACGGGGCGTCAGGCTTTGCGGGCGAGTTGGGGCATATTCAGGTGAAACCGGACGGAATGCTTTGCCACTGCGGTAAAGTAGGCTGCCTGGATACGATCACTTCGGCCATTGCATTGATCCGCCAGGCAAAGGACGGCATCAACAGCGGCCGGGCAACGATCCTGAAACAGATCGTCCATGGCAATCTCGATTTACTCGAAACTTCGCATATCATTGAAGCGGTACATGCGGGCGATGAATTTTCGATCGACCTCCTGAGCACCGTGGGTACCGAGTTGGGTAAGGGATTGGCTACGGCCGTTCATTTGTTCAATCCGGAAGTAATTATCGTGGGTGGTTTGCTGGCAGAGGCCGGGCCGTTCATTTCCAACCCAATTGAGCAGGCGATCAACAAATACTGTCTGTCGGATTTCAAAAACCCGCTTTCGATCCACATTTCCAAGCTGGGTTCAAAGGCGCGTTTGCTGGGTACTCAGGCCTACCTGTTCGACAATCTGATTACAAAAGAATTCTCCTGATATTGAGCAGCTGATGGTGCATTCATCTGTACCATCAGCCCATTGCTTCCCTCACCTTCAGCATGATCAGGTCGGTAGCGCCTGTACCTGACTTCACGTATTCAGCACTTACATTACCTGCATTTCTCGCTTCTGCAGGATTACTCGCCCATATTGTGATAATCTCCAAAAGCTGACTCTCATCTGCAACGGCGAATGCACCGCCTTTCTCAATCAAATCCACTGCTTCCTGGAACCGGTGATAACTTTTATTGCCAAACACAACAGGCAAGCCAAATGTCGCGGCTTCGAGGATGTTATGCAGCCCAGCGCCGAAGGAGCCGCCGATATAGGCCATATCACCATACCGGTAAAGCGAGGAGAGCATTCCGATATTGTTGATAATGAGATAGTCAAACCCTTCCGGATCCTGCCCGGCAGCCACGTCAGAATACAAAATGGAACGACCGTTCAATTTGGAACGCCAGCCGGCAATTTCCTCAGCTTTGATCTCGTGCGGGGCGATAATCGCTTTTAATTTGCCGTTTAGCGCATTCAGCGAGGGAATGAGTACCTGCATATCCGCATCCCACACGGAGCCAGCGATCAGGCACTGCTTCGCCCCCTTGAAACGCCCGATCTCAGGGAGCTCTCGTGCGTTCGATGCGATCGCCCGCACACGATCAAAACGCGTGTCACCTGCGACACTTGCGGAGGTAATACCAATGCTGGCCAAAAGCGAAACCGATGCCTGATTCTGGACAAAGAAATGGTCGAAGTAGCCTAGTTTTTTACGAAAAAAGCTTCCGTAGAATTTGAAAAAGATCTGCCCCGGACGAAAGATCGACGAAAACGAAAGGATATAACTTCCGTTTTTCCGCAATTCCCGCAAGTAGTTGAACCAGAATTCATATTTGATAAAAAACGCAATGCGCGGATTGATAACTTCTACAAACTCCCGTGCATTACCGGGTGTGTCGATCGGCAGATAACAAATAAAATCGGCCCCGGCATAATCCTTCCGGATTTCATAACCCGAGGGCGAGAAAAAAGTAAGCAATATAAAATGGCCGGGATACGCATTCCGATACGCTTCCATGACCGGCCTCCCCTGCTCGAATTCGCCCAGCGACGCAGCATGGAACCACGCTACGGGACGGCCTGCCGCCTGTGCCTTAAACGACGCTCGCAGACGGTCGAGAAGGCCTTTTCGTCCCTCCACGCCGAGCTTTAATTTATGATTGAAAGGTGCAACGAACCGGAATAGAAATGCGAAAACCTGAATGGCGACCTGATAAATAATTTCCACCAAAGGAGTCTGATTAAAAGGACATTAGAAAAGCAATAAGACGCCGTCACTTTGATGCGGCAGAGACCGCCGGCGGGCTTTTTTGTTTCTTTTTTTGTTTAAAGAACATAAATGTACAAAAAACCGTTAAAGTGGTGTCGATATACAGCAGCATACGCTATTATTTTGTACTTTCACTGTTCATACGACACATACTCAGTCACAGAGAATTTATACTAAATAATATGATGCGTGTAAAACTTTTACTTTCAGTAGCTATTCTGTTGGCACTATCGACAGAAATATACGCTCAGCGCAGGTCTGTGAAGAATAACGAGGACGCCGAGGAGACCTATAAATCATTTACCTCTGTGGGCATCACTACCAATACCAACTCCGGGATTCTCGGCGGTGCGGTATTTCGCCAATCGTCGGCGACGGGCACAAAAATGTTCGGAAAGAATGCATACCGCTACCTGGCGCTCGAACTGGTGAACGTAAAACATCCTAAAGAACTTTCCACGCAGGACTTTGTGACAGGCGCACGGCTGGTGTATGGCAAACAAAACTACCTGTTTGTACTGCGCCCGGAGTATGGTCGTGAAATAGCGCTGTTCAGCCGGCAGGACGATGAAGGCATTTCGATCAGCGGTATCCTGGCAGCAGGCCCTTCCCTGGGTTTTGAAAAGCCCTACATGGTTCAGTACCAGGGTTCCGACGGCCGCGTAACCACTGCGCCCTTCGATCCGAACCGGGCGGGCGATATAATCGGCGCAGGCAGTTTTTTCCAGGGATTCGGAAAATCCAAAGTGGTGCCGGGGCTTCACATCAAGACTGCTATGAGCTTCGAACTGAGCGCCTTCCGGGATAATGTAACAGGCGTCGAGGTCGGTTTCATAGCCGAAGCCTTTTCAAGAAAAATTACGATCATGGCGGATGCGCAGAATAAGGCCTTTTTTACATCCGGATACCTGACCCTTTATTTTGGAAGTAAGAAAAGATAATTACCATTACAGATTAATATGATTGAATTGCCAGTAATACCATCGGAACGCAGAAAACGTCCCGATTGGCTCCGGGTTAAACTCCCCGCAGGCCCTGAATTCAGGAAAGTAAGACAGCTGGTCGATAATTATAAACTCCATACCATTTGCGAAAGCGGAAGTTGCCCGAATATGGGAGAATGCTGGGGCGCCGGAACGGCGACCTTCATGATCCTCGGAAATGTGTGTACCAGAAGTTGCAGTTTTTGTGCGGTAGCAACCGGCCGGCCTAATGAATACGATACCGATGAACCACGGCGGGTAGCGGAGGCAATCAAGCTGATGCAGGTAAAGCACGCGGTGATTACGTCCGTGAACCGCGATGAATTGAAAGACAAAGGTGCGGAAATCTGGTATCAGACGGTTCGTCAGGTAAAGGAAAACACCCCTGAAACAACCATCGAAACGTTGATCCCTGATGTTAAAAGCAACTGGGATGCGCTCATACACATGATTGAAGCGGGCCAGGAGGTGGTATCCCATAATATGGAGACTGTGGAACGTTTATACCGCGCGGTACGCCCGCAGGCAAAATATGCCCGCAGCCTGGAACAGATCAAGCGTACGAAGGAATTCGGCCAGCGTACCAAATCGGGCATTATGCTCGGCCTTGGTGAAACGCAGGATGAAGTGTACAAAGCAATGGACGACCTGGCCGAAAATGGCCTCGACATCCTTACCTTGGGCCAATACCTTCAACCGACCAAAATGCACCATGAAGTAATCGAATGGATTACGCCTGAAATGTTTGACAATTACCGGGAAGAAGGGTTGAAGCGCGGCTTGAAATACGTCGAGTCGGGGCCACTTGTACGTTCCAGCTATCACGCGGAACGCCATGTGAATGTGCCGATCTGAAGCCGGAAACGCTATTGGCAATAAACAGAAAAAGCCGGTGTACCAAGCTACGTCGGCTTTTTCTCGTTTACCTCTTAATTATTCTTTGCCGCCGTTTGCGAAGAGGTATTTGATTCAGTGGTAGAAATACGTAGGTTTATATTATACTATACCACTCACAATCAATGAATTCTCTAACAAAATTCGTCAGACAGACGATCAAGGATGTGAGCCGTCATGTAAATTTCACACGGTCTGTCACATTCAACAACAAACGCTTTAAAGTCCCGGTAATTCAAAACATCGGTCTAGCCAATTTCGCCATCGACGGTGACGACTGGTTTTTCCAGCTTGTCAAATCCATCCAAATGCCCACAGGAAGCAGTTTTATCGACGTCGGCGTGAATGTCGGACAATCGCTGATAGCCTTCCGAAGTTATCGCGACAATCCTTATTACGGTTTCGAACCCAGTCCGCATTGTGCTTTCTATCTCAACAAGCTTATTAAAATGAACAACCTCCGGGATGTCCATTTGCTCCCGGTAGGTCTTTCTTCCACCGCTGAAATCCTCAAATTCTATTGCAAAACCGGTGCAGATTCTTCCGCTACGATGATCAGCGACCTCCGGCCCGACCATTATCGCCCCGAGGATGTCAGCTACGTACCTGTATTTCCGTTCGACGATCTCGACCTGAACAAGATCGGCGATATCTTCTTTATTAAAATCGACGTAGAAGGCGCCGAGCTGGAAGTGTTGACCGGTTTGCAAAAAACACTCAGAACACACAATCCCGTAATCACCTGCGAAGTACTCGACTGCCACAATGCCGACGCTAATCTCCATGTATTGCAAGAGCGGGCCGGCAAGGTCATAGAACTGGTTAAAAGCCTGAACTACACCATTTACAGGATCAGGACGGAAAGGGGATTGAATTTTGACAAAATCGAGGAAATTATTCTTAAACAATACGATTCACAAAGTCAATATCTAAATGATTACTTATTTTTGCCGTCTAATAGGAAAATAGAAGAGCTTCTTATGAGGTAATTTTATCACACATTTAAACTTTTCTTTAACTTTTATTTCGTTTCCAATGCCATACTTATTCACCTCGGAGTCCGTATCTGAAGGACATCCTGACAAGGTAGCCGATCAAATATCAGATGCACTGATTGACAATTTCTTAGCATGGGATACCGATAGTAAGGTGGCCTGCGAAACACTGGTAACGACCGGACAAGTAGTTTTGGCCGGCGAGGTAAAAACCAATACTTATCTGGACGTTCAGAAGATCACCCGCGAAGTGATCAGACGTATTGGTTACACGAAGAGTGAATACATGTTTGAAGCCAATTCCTGCGGTATCCTCTCGGCGATCCACGACCAGAGTGCGGATATCAATCAGGGTGTAGACCGTGCAGCAGCAGCCGAAGATTTCGAATCTAAAGCAAATGCACAGGGGGCTGGTGACCAGGGTATGATGTTCGGGTATGCTACACGTGAGACAGCGAACTATATGCCGCTTGCACTCGACCTGGCGCATAAGATCCTGCAAGAGATGTCATACATCCGCAACAACGAGCCTTCACTGATCCCTTACCTGCGTCCTGATGCGAAATCACAGGTAACGATCGAATATAGCGACGACAATGTGCCACTGCGTATCGATACCATCGTGGTTTCGACCCAGCACGACGACTTCGACACCGAAGAAGCGATGCTTGCGAAAATCAAAAGCGATATTATCAATATTGTAATCCCTCGCGTGAAGGCAAAATTGACGCCTGAGCTGCAAAAGCTGTTCACAGGCGACATTACGCACCACATCAACCCAACCGGTAAATTTGTGATCGGTGGGCCTCACGGAGACACAGGTCTTACAGGCCGCAAAATCATCGTAGATACTTACGGTGGAAAAGGCGCACACGGTGGTGGTGCATTCTCCGGTAAAGATCCTTCTAAAGTGGACCGTTCCGCGGCATATGCGACACGCCACATAGCGAAAAACATGGTAGCTTCCGGCTTGTGCGACGAAGTACTCGTTCAGGTTTCTTACGCGATTGGTGTTGCTGAACCTTGCGGTTTGTACGTAAATACCTACGGTACTGCGAAAGTTGCTGACAACGACGGTGCTATTGCCGCGAAAATTGGCGAAATCTTCGACATGCGTCCTTACGCAGTGGAGCAACGCCTGAAACTGCGCAACCCGATCTATTCCGAAACAGCGGCATATGGCCACATGGGACGCAAGAACGAAATCGTTAAGAAATCTTTCAAAGGCGCCAACGGCGAAGAAAAAGAAGTCGAAGTGGAACTTTTCACCTGGGAAAAACTTGATTTCGTAGATGCCATCAAAGCGAAATTCGCACTTTAAGCACTTCACTCATAGAAAACGAAAGAGGTCGGCAGCGATGCCGGCCTCTTTTCGTCTTTACAGGGATATTTTTGCCGTAATGCATCCCCGTTTTTCCAAACATGAAATTTAAAGGCACATTTCCTAATAATTACCTCTGATAAGCCGTTCTCAACAGGCCGCCCCACTCATTTAACCCGCGCATTCCGCGCGTCTCAATGCAATCTCACAAAATCAAATTCACGAATCCGGAAAAAAGTACCTTTTTCCCCACCCTCAGACATCGTATCGATCAACATTTCTCTGCCAATGATCTTTGTAAATCGGGCGGAGCGGGTATTATCTACAAAGCCATATTCATGCTAAGCCTCTATCTGGTACCGTATGCATTCATTCTTTCCAATCAATTCAACCTGCTGGTCATGGCAGGTTTGGCGATGGTCATGGGTTTGGGCGTCGCCGGGGTCGGCATGTCGGTCATGCACGATGCTATCCACGGCTCCCTTTCAACCGCCAACCGGCTGAACAAGATTTTTGGTGCTTCTATTTACCTGCTAGGCGGGAACGCCTACAACTGGGAAGTACAGCACAACCGGCTGCATCACACTTATACCAATATCCATGAAGTAGACGAAGACATTACCGGCAAGTTTTTGCTGCGACTTTCATTTCAGGAGAAGCAGAAGTTCATCCACCGTTTTCAGCATATTTACGCATTTGTTCTGTACAGCCTCATGACGCTCTCATTTCTATGGAAAGACTTCAAGGAGATCGGCATCTTCAACCAAATGGCTAAATCGGGGATGACCAAGCCATTTCCAAGAAAAGAATTGATACGACTGGTGGCAACCAAATTGGCTTACATTGCCTTCATTTTCATCATTCCGCTCTGCTTTACCTCACTTTCATTCGGAGAATGGCTCGCAGGCTTTTTGATCATGCATGGCACGGCCGGTATGATATTAAGTACGATATTTCAAATGGCACACGTCGTAGAAGGTGCGGAACAACCTGAGCCGGATTCTTCGGGCTGTATCGAGAATGCCTGGGCTGTTCATCAGCTACAAACCACGTCTAATTTTGCCGGAAAAAACCGTATTCTTTCGTGGTTCATCGGCGGTCTCGATTACCAGATCGAACACCACCTTTTCCCTTCCATTTCGCACATTCATTACCACGCATTATCTCCGATTGTAAAAGCTACCGCATTGGAATTCGGATTGATTTACAATGCAAAACCCAATTTCCGCAACGCATTAAGCTCGCACGTGAGGATGTTAAAAAATATGGGAACGCGGTAGATCCGCGTTCCCATAGGATATAATTCTTCCAAATCCGCCCCTCAGAAATGCGCCGGCTCTTCCAGCTCGCTATCCCTTGCCACACGTTCGATCATTTTCATTTTCTCGAAGTTTTTAGGCCGTGAGAAGAATGTGTAAATGGCGGGGATGACGTAAAGCGTCAGTACGAGCGAGAATAGCAGCCCTCCCATAATCACAATCCCCATGGACATCCGGCTTCGACCGGCCGAACCGAGCGCCATCGCGATGGGTAATGCGCCGAGGACTGTCGCCAAACTGGTCATCAGAATGGGCCTGAAACGCATTGTAGCGGCTTCCAGCGCAGCTTCCTGGATGCTCCGCCCCTGCTCGCGGAGCTGGTTGGCGAATTCGACGATCAGGATACCGTTCTTCGTTACGAGACCAATGAGCATGATCATGCCGATCTGGCTGAAAATGTTAAGCGTTTGGTCGAAAAACCACAGCGAAAATACCGCCCCGCCGATTGCCAGAGGTACGGTGAACATAATGATAAAAGGATCCACGAAACTCTCGAACTGCGCTGCCAGAATGAAATAGATCAATATCAAAGCGAGGAAGAACGAAAACATCGTATTTGATGAACTTTCGGCATAGTCACGGGAAGAACCACTCAATGCGGTCTGGATCGTCTCGTCATTCAATTTATCACGGATACGGTCCATCGCTGCGATACCGTCGCCGATGGTTTTGCCCGGCGCAAGTGCCGCCTGTACCGTGGCACTCATGTATCGATTAAAATGGAAAAGCTGCGGCGGGCTGCTTTCCTCTTCCGCTTTCACAATGTTATCGAGCTGCACGAGCTGGCCTGTATTTGTCTTGACAAACATGCTCTTCAAATCCAGCGGCTCGTCACGATTGGCGCGGTCGTACTGACCGATTACCTGGTACTGGCGGCCATTCATGGTGAAATAGCCAAAGCGCTGCCCGGCAAATGCCAGCTGCATCGTCTGCGCTACGTCCTGCACGGAAACACCGAGCGATTTTGCTTTCTCACGATCGATCCTGATCTGGATTTCAGGCTTGCTGAATTTCAGGTTGACATCCGTAATCGCGAAAGTGGGGTCCTCCGACACCTCTTCCATGAACTTGGGAAGGTACTCCCGCAATTTTTCAAAATCCGGCGCCTGGATTACGTACTGAATCGGCAAACCGCCCCTCGAATCCACCGAAATCGTCTGTTGCTGCACGACAAACGACTTGGCATCGGGCATTTGTTTGAGTTTCTTATTAATATAGTCCGCGATCTCCTGCTGCGATTCCTTCCTCAATTTCTTATCAACCAGTGCAATACGGCCGCTACCGGTATTGGCAGCACCCAGACCCGAGTTTCCGGGCGACGTGATCAGCATCAGCCCTTTTTTGCCCGGCATCGAATCCATCAGCATATTGCCTACTTCCTGCACATAACGGTCCGTAAACTCGAACGAAGAACCTTCCGGCGCCGTCATGTTGATACGGAACCAGTTCCGATCATCCAGCGGGGCCAATTCGGATTGAAGGTCCTTTCCAAAAAACCAGATCATCCCCAGCGTGATCGCTACCAGTGGTACGGCCACCCAGCGCATTTTCAGGAACCTCGCCAATGCATTACCGTAGTCGTTGGTGATCTTTTCGAAAAACGGCTCGGTCTTTTCGTAAAACCAGCTTTTCTTGTGCGTTTTGCGAACAAGGTACGCATTCAGCATTGGCGTGAGCGTCAGTGAAACGAATGCTGAGATCAATACAGCAGCGGAAATAACGATACCGAACTCCCGGAACAGTTTTCCTACAAAACCCTCCATAAAAATCACCGGCAAAAACACGGACGCCAGTGTAATAGAGGTGGATAATACCGCAAATATGATTTCATTCGAGCCTTTAATGGCCGCCTCAATCGGGCTCATTCCTTGCTCTATCTTCTTGAAAATATTCTCCGTAACCACAATCCCGTCATCAACTACGAGCCCGGTCGCGAGTACGATCGCGAGCAGCGTGAGCACATTCACCGAAAAGCCCATAATGTACATAATGAAGAATGTACCAACGAGCGAAACAGGTATGTCAATGAGCGGACGGAAGGCAATAAGCCAGTCGCGGAAGAAGAGGTAAATGATAATTACCACAAGGACGATGGCTATCAGCAACGTTTCGCCAACTTCTTCAATCGAACGCTCCACGAAAATGGTGTTGTCGATCAGCGTATCGAGCTTGTAATCTTTCGGAAGCTCCTTTTTGATGGACTCCATCCGCTTGTTAACTTCCTTGGCGATATTGAGGTAGTTAGCACCCGGCATCGGCGAAATCGCCAGACCGATCATTGGCACATTATCCAGGCGCAGGATCGTTTCCTCATTCTCAGGCCCCAGCGTCGCCGAACCGATATCTTTCAGGTGGATTGTCTGCGTAGCCGAGTTTTTAATGATCATTTCATTAAAATCCTCTTCAGTACGAAAACGGCCGATCGTCTTCACGGTCAGCTCGGTATTATCACCGGCCAGCTTTCCACTCGGCAACTCCACATTTTCCTTATCGAGCGCGGTTTTCACATCCTGGGTGGTAATGCCCAGCGAAGCCATTTTGACCGGATCCATCCATATGCGCATCGCATATCTCTTCTGTCCGAAAATACGGATTTCACTCACGCCTTCAATCGTCTGCAGGCGTTGAGCGATTACGTTTTCGGCATAGTCACTCACCTCCAGGTGCGAGCGCGTATTGCTGGTGAAAGTCAGCACAATAATAGGCTCCGAGTTGGCATCGGCCTTGCTGACCACCGGCGGACCATCGATATCGAGCGGTAATGTCCGGGACGCGGAACCGACCTTGTCGCGCACGTCGTTCGCGGCGCGTTCCATGTCCACACCAATGTCGAATTCAACCGTGATCTGGCTCGTACCCTGGCTGCTGGTAGAGCTGATCGACTTGATGCCCTCGATGCTGTTCAACTGCTTTTCGAGCGGCTCGGTGATCTGCGATTCGATAATATCGGCATTCGCACCGGTGTAACTCGTGCGAATGGAAACCACCGGCGGGTCGATCGACGGAAATTCCCGCATCCCGAGGAACTTGTATCCCAGGAATCCGAACAAAATAATGAGCAGGTTCATCACAATCGCGAGAACCGGCCTTTTGATGGAAAGGGTTGATATGCTCATAGGTTGACCTTCACGGCGGTGTTAGGTTTGATCGCGATGATTCCCGAAGTAATCAGCGAATCACCGGGCTGCAAGCCGTCTATGATCTGGATTTTTTTGTCGGTGCGCAGGCCTGTCGTCACCATCGCCTCCTGGGCTTTGCCGTCTTTTACAACAAACACTTTTTTACCCTTCAAAACCGGCACAATGGCTTCCGTTGGGATCATCATGGCAGAGCGGTTGGCATCGAGGTCGGCCAACACCTTCACGAACATACCCGGTACGAACCGGCCTTCGGGATTGTTCGCGAGCGCACGAACACGCAACGTACGAAGGTTTTCGTCCACTTTCGGGTCGATGGCCAAAATTCTGGCAGTGTAAGTCGACGGGTCGCCGTCGAGGTTGAATTTGACCGGACTCCCCACCCGGATGCTCGGACTGTACTTTTCAGGAACCGTGAAATCGATTTTAACGGGATTGCTCTGGACAATCGTTACGATGGGCGTACCCGGCGCCAGGTATGCGCCTTCGCTAATGAATTTCAATCCGATACGACCGCTGAACGGTGCGCGAACCTCCGTTTTTTCCAGCTGTGCTTCTATTACTTCCTTTTCTGCTTCCAGGACCCGGATATTATTGGAGGTAACATCGTATTCTTCCAGATTAATCGCCTCTACGTTCAGCAACTTCTTCTGCCGTGCTTCTATCTTTTTACTCAGATCCTGGTTATAAGCAACCTTCTGTAATTGCGCCTGTAACTCACGGTCATTAATTTTCGCGATCAGCTGTCCTTTGGTGACGTATGAACCTTCCTTGATGTCGAGTTTCACCAACCTGCCCGATATCTCCGCCATCAGGTTGACCTCCTCGTTGGGCAGCACGGTACCGGAGGCAAAAATCTGGTTTTCAATGGATTCTCTACCCACAATAAAAACATTCACCGGCACGGCCCCGCCGGCGGACTTTGCATTCTTCCCCTCACCCCCTTTTTTCGCATCGGAGCCTTTGCCTTCACCGGGTTTCGAAAAAATAAACAATTTCCCCAAAACCAGTGCGACGATGATTCCCGCCACCAACATGATCGTACGCATAGAGTTTACCTAAAAATAAAATTCGTTCAAGAAGAGCAGTATTAAGTTATATTTCGCAGAAGCACTATTTAAAGATACTTCATATTGCAAAAAGAGGCAATGTAGATATTTTATACTTCTGCAAGGCAAGCCTTTCCCCGGTTGTTTGCTGAATGACGTTTTCCGGCTGCTCAATGCCGCTTTTGGCGCCGCGACGTTTTACTATCTTTATCCTATTCATCACAAACCCAATGATTCGCAAGATGAAAATAGCGTACACCTCCGGTTACTATCTGATCATCACCATTATTATATCATTAACTATGCACACTTACGGACAAGACCCGGTTAAGAATTACAATGCAGAATGGAAAAAGGCCGATGAGCTCATGGGTAAGGGGCTTGATAAGGATGCGCTCCAACAAGTGAAGAAAATATACGGCCTCGCGAAGCAGGAAAAGCAGGACGCACAAGTCATTAAAGCGGCTGTGTATATGACCCAATTGCAGACTGAAAACCGAGAAAACAATTCCATCGCGTCTGTTAAAGAACTGGAACGGGAAATGGCGGCAAGTACCGGTCCCACCCGCTCGATTCTAACAAGTCTCGTCGCATCGGAATATTACACATATTACCAGACTTTCCGCTGGCAATTGTACAACCGGACCACCACCGTGGCCTTCGATAAAAAAGACATTGCCACCTGGGGAACCGAGGATTTTCACCAAAAAATAGGCGCATTGTTTCTTGAATCCATACGGGAAGAAGCGATTTTAAAGAAAACAAGGCTGGACATTTACGACGCGATCATTACCAAAGGCAATATGCGCCAGCTACGCCCGACGTTGTTTGATCTACTCGCATTCCGGGCATTGGCGTACTTCTCTTCAGATGAACGAAACGTCAAAAAGCCGGCATATGCATTTGAAATCAATACGGCGTCCGCATTCGATCCGGCGGCGGATTTTATACACAGGAAATTTGAAACTAAGGACTCCGCTTCGCTGGAACATTACGCATTGCTGCTCTATCAGAAGCTGATTGCATTTCACATCGAAGACAAAGATCCGGGTGCGTTGATCGATGTGGATCTGGCGAGGTTGCAGTATGTCAGACAAAAATCGGTGCATCCCGATAAAGACGACCTCTATTTTATGGCCGTAGGACATATAGCAGATCAGTACCAAACGACACCGGCCGCTGCACAAGCCTGGTATCTCAAAGCGGCCTGGCTCAATGAAAAAGCGGATCAATACAAGCCGGGCAGGGATTCGGCCGGGCAATTCGAGCGGGTAAAGGCATTGGAAATCTGCCGGCAGGTAATGCGCGACAATCCCGATACGGAAGGCGGTGTGAATGCATTCAATCTTTCCAAAACGATTACCCGCCAAAACCTTGCATTGTCGGTAGAAATGGTCAACAGCATTGCCAAGCCATTCCGGGTGCTGGTCAAATACCGGAACTTCAACAAACTGTATTTCCGGGTGATCAAACTCAATGAGTTCTTGCGGAAAAAACTCGAAGATGATCAGCAGAACACAAAATGGGCGACATTAGCCACCGCAAAGTCTGAGAAGTCGTGGGAGCAGCCTCTTTTGGATAAACAAGATTACCAAGAGCATTCTGTGGAAGCGAAGGTCGACGGCCTGCCATCCGGCGAATACATTTTGCTAACCAGTACCGCGCCGGATTTCCGACAGACCAACGCATTAACCGGAGCAGCTATATTTTATGTTTCCGACATCAGTTTCATTCAAAAAGGGGATGATTTCTTTCTTTTGAACCGCGAAACCGGAGAGCCATTGCCCGGCGCCAAAGTGCAGCTCTGGCAGAAGCGTTATGACTACAATACAAGGAGTTATACCAAAAACAAAGGCACCCTTCTTACCGCCGACAAGGACGCTCACTTCAAACGGCACATCCGGCAAGTGAACTACGGGGAGCAGCACATGCTGGATATCACCTATGGAAACGATCGTTTGTTCGTGCAGGAAAATACGAACCGGTATTATTACAATGAAGATGTCGAACCGGCAAGCGACGAAGATAAAGAGCGTATTTACCTGTTCACCGACCGGAGCCTGTACCGCCCGGGCCAAACGGTGTATTACAAAGGCATTGTCGCAGAGGGCGACGATGTACTCCGCAGCCAGCAGGAGGAATTTACGGCAGTACTCTACAATGCAAATGCTGAACACGTTGCCGAAGCGAAACATCACGTGAACGCCTTTGGAAGTTTCTCGGGTTCGTTTGTCATCCCCGGCAATGGGTTGACAGGAAACTTCTACATTCAGGTAAGGGACAATTTTCGCGTTGATTTTCATGTGGAAGAATACAAACGTCCCCGTTTTGCAGTCGAATTCGATACGCTGAAAGCCACCTATAAGGTAAATGACACCATTAAAGTGAGCGGCAAGGCGATCGCTTATGCCGGAAACCCCATCGACGCAGCGGTAGTGAAATATCGGATCGTGCGCGCGCCGCGCTTCCCTTATGCGTGGGCGCGGAAACGCTGGTGGGTATCCGAAGAGCCGATGGAGATCGCGCATGGTGAAGCAGTTACCGACGCGTCGGGGCAGTTCCAAATAGATTTCGAGGCCATTCCGGACCGTAAAGTCGATCCAAAAACAGATCCGCTATTTGAATACACCATTCACGCGGACGTGACGGACAGCAATGGTGAAACACGGAGTGCAGAAACAGTGGTGCCAGTCGGCTATAAATCATACGTACTGAAAGCCGAAATCCCCTCCGTAATGGAAACCGGCCAATTCAAAACGTTGGCCATTCGCACTGAAAACCTTGCAGGCGCATTTGCCCCCGCCGAAGTTACTATCCGGATCTCGCGAATCACGCCTGAAAACCGGCTCATCCGGAACCGCTATTGGGAGCGGCCTGACCTTTTTGTAATGTCCAAGAGTGAATTCATTGCCAGCTTCCCGCACGACGAATACGATCGCGAAACGGAAATGGAGAATTGGGAAAAAGCAGGCTCGCCAGTGGCAAAAACTGTACAATTACAGTCCGGCAGCCCAGTGCCGGTTTCCGAGTTTAATCTTCTGGCAGGTTTCTATCAAATAGAAATCAGTAGCACGAATGCTGCTGGTGAAAAACTAACCGAGGTGAAATACACCGAACTCAAAGATTTCGGAGCGAAGAAACCTGCATACCCTCAGTACGTGGCTGCAACGGCGGCCACCGTCGCCGAGCCGGGCGAAAAAGCGTCTTATGCATTCGGCACTTCTGCTGACAAAGCATTCGTAATCAGCACCAACAGCCGCAAATCGGGCCCCGCTGGTTTTTCATTCCTTACATTCAATCAAGAGCTTAAGACATTCGACTACACGCCAAGGGAAGAAGATCGCGGCGGCTATCAAATAGATTACGCATTTATAAAACACAACCGCATTCATACCCATACAGAAAGCATCGTGGTTCCCTGGACAAACAAGGATCTGAAAATGGAATATGTGACATTCCGCGACAAGACGCTGCCTGGCAGCAAGGAAACGTGGAAAGTTAAAATCAGTGGTTATAAAAAAGAACAAGTTGCCGCCGAAATGCTCGCAAGCATGTACGACGCCTCGCTCGACCAGTTTTACCCCCATCAATGGCGGAAGCCGTACATCTGGCCCGTACACATGGGCCTCGGCAGCTGGACCGGCAGCGGAAATTTCGACGATACGAATGCCGAGGTTATTTATGGCCATACTGAGAACTATAAGTACTTCGAAAAACGGTATGACGAACTGATTTTTAATCCTTACAAAAGAAGACTTTCAAGGAACCGAATGGCTGTAAGAGGTGCAGTTGAATTCAAAAAATCCGAAGCGACGGGCGGTGCCGCAATGCCGCAGGCCGCTCCAATAATCGCAGAAGAAATGGCCGATTCGAGTGTAATGCTCGGCGAACCTGATGCAAATGAAGTGGGGAAAGTCGGGTATGGCTTCAACAAGGGCGGGCAGCAAGCGGCCTCGGAGAAACAGTATTCCCCCGCCATCCGCACCAACTTCAACGAGACCGCATTCTTCCTGCCTGACCTAAAAACCGACAGCGAGGGCAACATTTCCTTCTCGTTCACCATGCCAGAAGCGCTCACGCGGTGGAAGTTCCAGGCGCTCGCGCATACGCAGGAACTGGCATTGGGTTACAGCAGCAAGGAGATCATCACGCAGAAAGACCTGATGGTACAGCCGAATGCACCGCGGTTCTTCCGCGAAGGTGACCGGTTCAGCTTCCCGGTGAAAGTGGTGAACCTGAGCAGCGCAATCGCAAATGGAGAAGTTTCGCTTTTGTTGTTTGACTCTGAAACGAATGAGTCGCTGGATCAGCTGTTCCACAACAACAGGTCATCGAGCCCGTTTTCAGTTGCCGCAGGGCAAAGCAGCACCACATTTTTTACACTCGAAATACCGAAAGGTTTTACCAAAATGGTCACCTGGCGGGCAGTGGCGAAAGCCGGGAACCTGTCGGATGGGGAAGAAAACACGTTGCCCGTCCTGCCAAACCGAATGCTGGTGACGGAGAGCATACCGCTATCGATGAAAGGCAGCGGCGCAAAACACTTTACGTTTGAAAAACTGCTTGCATCATCCAAATCCAAAACGCTTGCGCACCAATCTGTCACTGTCGAATACAGCAGCAACCCGGCCTGGTACGCGGTGCAGTCCCTGCCTTATTTGATGGAATATCCCTACGAATGCGCCGAGCAAACGTGGAACCGCTATTATGCCAACTCGTTGGCTTCACATATTGTAAATGCTTCACCTCGGATTGCAGAGGTATTCAAATCCTGGAAGGGTACTGATGCGCTGCAAAGTAATCTGACTAAAAACCAGGAACTGAAATCGTTATTGATCCAGGAAACTCCTTGGGTATTGGTTTCTAAAAACGAGGAAGAACAAAGACGAAATATCGCATTGTTGTTCGACCTGGCTAAAATGGAGAACGAGCTGAATGCGGCCGTCCGTAAATTACAGGAAATGCAAAGCCCTAACGGCGGTTTTGTGTGGTTCAAAGGTGGGCCCGACGATCGCTATATGACGCAGTATATTGTTACCGGCATCGGCCATTTGCAGAGAATCAATGCATTGCCTGCTTCGCAATCGGAAAACATTCAAGCAATCCTCGAAAAGGCCCTACCTTACCTAGACAAGCGCATTGAGGAGGATTATCACAGACTCGTCAAGTCCAAATCGAACCTGAAACAATATACGCCCGGCCCGGTTGAAATACAATACCTCTACGCGCGGAGCTTTTTCGCAAAACCCATTCCGGCCACGACACAAAAGGCGTACCAATACTATCGCGAACGGGCAAGGCTTACCTGGGTTTCGCAACCCAAGCTGCTGCAAGGCATGATCGCATTGCTATGCCATCGGACGAACGACAATAAAACGGCCGGCCAGATCCTGGAATCGTTGCGGCAAACGGCTGTTAGAAATGACGAACTAGGCATGTATTGGAAGACCAATCAGCGCGGCTGGTGGTGGCATGAGGCGCCTATCGAGCGCCAGGCATTGCTTGTTGAAGCATTTCAGGAAATCAGTAATGACCAACAGACCGTTGGGGAACTGAAAACCTGGCTCCTCAAAAACAAGCAGACAAGCAGCTGGGAAAGTACCAAAGCCACAGCAGAGGCTTGTTATGCATTGCTTTTGAATGGAAGCGATTGGCTCGCTGAATCCCCGCAGGCTACGGTCCGTGTTGGGAATATCGAGGTTAGCTCTAAAGACCAAAAGACAGAGCTTGGTACCGGTTATATGAAACAAACGATCGACACCGGTATCACCCCACAGATGGGCAATATCGACGTGGTGGTCAATGGCAGTTCCGGATCCTCTCTACCCAGTTGGGGCGCCGTTTACTGGCAATATTTCGAAGATCTCGACAAGATCACATTTGCAGAGACGCCGCTAAAACTCTCCAAACAGCTATTTGTAGAAGCCAATACCGACTCTGGCCCCGTCCTCACGCCTGTACGCGAAGGCGACGCGGTGAAGGTGGGTGATAAGATTAAAGTCCGTATTGAATTGCGTGTCGACAGGGATATGGAATATGTGCATATGAAGGATATGCGGGCTTCGGGGCTGGAGCCGGTGAATGTGCTGAGCGGCTACCGCTGGCAGGGTAGCCTCGGGTACTACGAAAGCACGCGCGACGCCAGCACGAATTTCTTCTTCAATGCTTTGCGAAAAGGAACTTATGTGTTCGAATATCCGCTTTTTATTACACACGAGGGCGATTTCAGCAACGGTATCACGACGATCCAATGCATGTACGCGCCGGAGTTCACAGCCCACAGCGAGGGCGTCAGATTAAAAGTATTACCCAACAAGTAACATGCCGATACAACTTATTCAAGCGACCATCAACGATCTGGAAACCGTCAGACAAATTGGAATAGACACTTTTTATGAATCGTTCGCATCGGTCAACACCGAGGAAAACATGGCACATTACCTGAAAACAGGATTCAGTGTCGAAAAGGTCGCCTCCGAGCTGGGCAATGCGGATTCGGAATTCCATCTGGCCTACGATGACGACCAGCTGATCGGCTACCTCAAAGTAAACCACGGCCCCGCCCAAAGTGAACTGAAAGATGATACCGCGTTGGAAATCGAACGGATATATGTGCTTCGGGCATGGCAGGGGTTGAAAGTCGGGCAGTTATTGTATAACAAAGCCATCGACATCGCCCGCGAGCGTGGTTACGCGTATGTGTGGCTGGGCGTGTGGGAAGAGAATGAAAATGCGATCGGCTTTTACAAACGGAATGGCTTCACGGCGTTCGATAAACACCTTTTCACGCTCGGGGACGATATTCAGACCGACATTATGATGCGGAAGGAGCTATAAGCACATGGCACAGAAGGCATTCGAGTTATTTGACTGCCTCCTGAATTTTCAGAATTGCGCTCGCAAACGCTTCCATATCCTCCTTCTCTCCCAACATCGCATGTTGGAGAATCCATACCGCGTCGGTATCACAAGCCTGCTCTGCGACGGGGCAAAAGGTATGGCTGTAATCCGCGCTGTCCGGAATGGCGTAGCATAGGAAGGTTTTGTTCTGAAAAAGAGACTGCTTGTACAGCGGATGCGGGTAACCCTTGAAACTAGGCACACCTTCGGCCGCCAGCATCGCCGCAAATTCGCTTTTAGGCAGCCCTCCGAATTTCGTCGCATCGTATTTGAATATGTAAATATGATAGCCGTGCAGGCTGATGGTATCGTTGCGTTTCAGAGGCGAAATCCCTTCAATTTTTTCCAACAAGTCATTCAAATATAAACCATTGGCATTCCTTCGCCGGGTCTGTTCTTCCAGACGTTTGAGTTGTTCTGTCAGCAGCACAGCCTGCATTTGGGTAATGCGGTAATTGCAGCCCGGATTGTAATGCTCGTACCACTGCCCGCCCTCGATCCGGCCTACGTTGCGCAGCGAATGCATCATTGCATACAATTCATCGTCGTCGGTGATGACAATGCCCCCCTCGCCCGAAGTCAGATTCTTGGACGACTGGAAACTGAAACTCCCCACGTGTCCGATCGAGCCCAGTTTTTTTCCTTTGTACTCAGCCCCATGCCCATGCGCGGCGTCTTCGATCACTTTGAGATTATGCCGTTGCGCTATGTCCATGATTGCATCCATATCGCAAGCTAACCCGCCGAAATGCACGGGAATGATCGCTTTCGTGCGCGGCGTTATCGCTGCCTCGATGGCTGCCGGGCTGATGTTGTAGGTTTCGGGATCGATATCCACAAAAACAGGCACACAGTTGCATTCGATTACCGAGGAGGCGGTGGTGATGAACGTGTAAGGCGGCACGATCACTTCGTCGCCAGGCCTCACGCCGCACGCCATCAGCGCCAGCCGGAGCGATACCGAACCATTGACGCACGTAATCGCATATTTGCTTCCGCAATAATCCGCGAATGCCCGTTCAAAGCGCTCCACCTCGTCCCCGCAGTCGGGGTTACCCCATTTGCCTCCCGCGACAATTGCCGCGACTGCATTCACCTCATTTTCATTATAAATGGGCCAGGGAAATGTCTTGTCGATCGTTTTGGGGCCGCCGTTGATCGCGAGCTGATCTCTTTTGCTGCTCATGGGTCTTATGTTCCGGAAATGTCCTGTCCGTTTTTAGGGAGAATACTATTCCAAAAGCGAATCGGGCTATTTCCTCCTCAAATGGGGTATCATTATAGTCTTTTTAGGCGGCAATCCAGTATTTATCCCACAAACCCTTAGTCGCATTCCGTTCATGAATAACAGACAATTACTTTATGCCCTGCTCGTTGCAGGCATCTCATTAGGCACCGCCTGGGCCATACGCGGCCAGTTTGGACACGAGCAAGGCGCCGCATGGGCCGGCGGCATTGGCGGATTAAGCATCGTTCTCATCGCCAAGCGTAAAGACTGGTACGCTAAGGCATTTCAGCTCGCATTGGCTTCGGCCGCCGGCTGGGGCATCGGGGGCATTATCAGCTACGGAATCGTCGTCGGCTATGCACGTGGGCTCGAATTCGGGAATGTTTATTATGGGTTTCTGATGCTAGGTATTATCGGCGGGCTATTCGGGCTGATAGGCGGCGGGTTATTCGGGCTTACACTCGCTTCCTCGCGTGAAAAGCCGGTACAATGGCCGCAATTGATCATCGAAATGACCGTAGGCGCCATCCTGTTTTACTACCTGCTGATCGAACAGCTCGGCTGGCTCATGACCCCTCCGCGGTCGGAAGCCTGGGCTGCCTGTTTCGGTATGACCATCGCGCTGTTCTGGTATATGATCCGTCACAAGCAGCATTCTGCCGTGAGGCTGGCCGTTTTCGCCGGGCTCGGTGGCGGTTTCGGGTTCGCGTTCGGTAACTTCCTGCAAGTGATGGGTAACGTTTCCGGCATTCATTTCAATTTCTGGAATGTGATGGAATATTCGATCGGCTTTTTCGGCGGCGCAGGAATGGCCTACGGCACATTTACTTCGGAGTGGGAAACCACCGAAACGCAGGCATCCCGCTCGCGGCTGCTCGCACCTATTGTCATCCTGACGCTCATCATTCCGTTCATTGTATGGGATCAATCATTTAAAACACAAAGGCTGGTTGAAACAATCCAGAGTTTTAATCCGCTTGCCGATGCTACCGGTATTACCACTTACGTGCAGTGGGTGGCGTTGCTGCTGGTGCTTGCTTTTGCAGGTTATACCCTATCTAAATATTACGTTCGGGTAAAAACACCGTTTTGGGAGCTCCAATACGAGGATATCCAACGGTTCTTCTTCCTTAACCTCGGTCTATATACGATTTACAGCATCCTCATTACCTGCGCGTTCATGAGCCTGTACCGCATCGAACAATACCTTTACATTCTGAACATGGCCGTTCTGAGCCTTCTCGTCAAAAAAACACAAGCATCGTTCACAGATCGCGGGCTGAATATCAGCCGCTGGGCCGTCAACTTGATATTCATCGTCGCCATTTTCGCCATCCTTACCGTCGTCGCTATCACCACACACGGCGAGTTGAATGGGGCTAACAGGCGGTTTGAATAGCTCCAAAACTCCCTGCCCGGCAGTTGGCTTCATTTTTGTAAAAAAGAGTTAGATTAGTAGGCAAAAAACAAAATGGACGCGCTGCCAGACATCATACAGATATTGAAAGAGCTAAAACCGGAACTTGCGATCAAATACCACGTAAGCTCCATAGGTTTGTTTGGATCGGTTGTGCGCGATGACTTCAGCACAAACAGCGATGTAGACATTATTGTCGATTTCAGTGAGCCTGTTGGTATCGAATTTATTGATTTGGCAAACTTGATTGAAGATAGGATTGGGAAACCCGTAGATTTGGTCTCCAAGAACGGGATAAAACCACGATACTACTCGGAAATCGCCCCTGAAATCGTCTATGTCTAACCGTAAACGTCGTTGCTTATCCAGGACATCCTTGATAGCGGGAACAAAATTCTTTTGTACACGCAGGATCAGTCCTACAATGAATTTATAAATGACGATAAAACGGTTGACGCCGTAATCAGAAACTTCGAGATTATTGGCGAAGCTGCAAGTCGGTTACCTGAGGAATTTAGAGATCACCATTCTACCATCGACTGGCACAAAATTCGAGGGTTCAGAAACCGGATTGTACACGACTATTTTGGAATTGATTACGCAATTGTCTGGGAAATTAAAACTCATTATTTGCCCCAGCTTTTAATGAACTTAAATAGTCTTGATTTGTAGATATCTAATCAAAAAGCCATTTCGCTAACTCCGAAATGGCTTTTTGATTTCTATCTGTGCATTCCTAACTCCCGCAACTCGCGGATCACCTTTTCCGGCTCGTCCGTCTGAATAATGTTAGCACCTTCCTTCGTCAGATTTTTCAGCGCTTCCCTTGCATTACCTTTTCTGATTTCCGCATCCGGCTTGCCTAATGCATTGATCCAAACCCTCGCGCCTTTCTTCCTGATCAGACTGGTAACCTCAGCAGTATAGAAATCCTCATCGATGTGGATCACTTCCGGCTTGAAGCGCGTTAATGCCGAATCTGCCATCGCCAGCGAATGAGCCCGCGGCATAAGCATGAACTTTTTCGAAGCAGCGTCTACTTTGGCGAGGATTTCATAATCGCTGTCGAAGAAGAATACAAAATCCTCTCCGCCTACTTTTTTCACCACCTCAATCACCTTTTCGATTTGGTCGGTTTTAAGGTCCAGATCGACCAAAATGCGGCCTTTTGCAATTTGCAGGGCTTCTTCCAATGTCGGGATCGTCTCTTCCGTGACTTTGCCATTGGAAACAAGGCGTAGCTTCCGGAGCGCTTCGAATGTTTGCGTTTCCAGATCGCCCTTACCGGTGGTGGTACGATCCACTTTGCCGTCGTGCATGAGCATTGGAATACCGTCCTTACTCACTTTCACATCAATTTCTATAATATCAACACCCAGTCTGATCGCCTCTCTGATCGCGGGCAGCGAATTTTCCGGCAGTTCATGATGCACGGCCCGGTGCGATGCTACCAGCACATTTTTAGAGGTTGGACTCAAAAACTCTTTCCTGATGGGACCGACTTGCGCTTGGGTTTTAAAAACAACAGACAATAATAGAATAGCGGGTAGTAAAATGCGGGTCATTATAATTGAAATTGTTGGATACTATTTTGTAATCGTCAGCTCGTCTTTTAACTCGCCCTCGGGATTGTAACATTTATAATGCAGCGTGTTGCCCTTGATCGACACATGCTGGTAAAGCGGGCCGTCTTTGTATCTCACCACAGCATAATCCTCTTTCGGCCAGCGCTTCTGCTTTCCGGGAATGCTGATAGACATCAGGTAAATGGTACCCTTCGCCGGGCTGTCCACTTCCTGGTCATTGAACATCGGTTTCGTACGCAGGTAGTAATGCATGTGCCCACTCATGACCATATCCACATGGTATTTATCGAAAAGCGTGCACCACTCTCGCTTGATCTCGTCATAAGGCTCTTCAAAGTTGTAAGGTGGAAAATGGAACATCGCAAATTTCCATTTGGCTTTCGAATTCCTGAGCTGATTTTCAACCCAGGCGGTCTGCTGCGGCACCGAAAGCGTGGCGTCGATCATCAGAAACAATGCGTCCTGATAATGGAATGCGTAGGTCATTTCGGAGGGCTGGCCAGCAGGGCCATTTTCCGGCAGACTGAACATTTCCTTATACATCCATGCACCAAGACCATCCTGACTATCGTGATTACCAGGCACCGGCATCAATGGCCGCGTGCTGAACGTGGAACCTGCGTGTGCCCATAGCTGATCCCAATCATCGCGGTGCAAACCGGTGGTTACCAGGTCACCGGCTATGGAAAAGAATGCGGTTTCAGGATGCCGCTTGATCGACTTTTGAGCCATATCACCCCAAATAGGCGAATAATGCGTGTCACCGAACCAGATGAACGAGAAGTCTTTCACACGGTCAGAGGCGGTCTGGAAAGACGACGTCGCCGACCATCGCGCTTGCCCGGTACCAATAATCGAATAATGGTACAACGAGCCGGGACTCAGCCCTTTCAGCTGTGCGGTAAACCGGTTTACGAACCGGTCGTTCTGCAAAAGCCTGTCTTCCATGTTAAATGCAGAAGCATCCGTAAAAAGTGTGTCGGATGTTCCCGGCTTCCAGTACTTCACTTTACTTCTCAGCACCTTCGGACTGGTACGCCACTGGATGTTCGCGGTGGTGGCCGGATCGCCGCTCCATGTCATTACTACCTGATCGGGTTTTTCCGACGAAGGTGTGGAGGTTCTCCGGAATGCATTCACTAAGTGCGCTTCACGTGCGCGCCCCCGTACGGTTGTGAAGAGCGTCTGGCCTTTCAGTTCTTCCGGGACTTCGGTTAATACGAGGCTGTCCCAATCATGATAAGTAAATGCTCCTTTCTCTATCGTACTTAATGCATATTGAGCAGGCACCACATTCGAAACCGAGAGCTTTTCGGCCTTATTCAGTGGCGCCACGCTGATGAAATACACCGGCCTGTCTTTATCAAAACCATTGATACCAAGCCCTACGTGTCCTTTTTCGAAATCCTTTTGCCAGACTTCATAGGTATATTCTTCGTTCTTAACGAACATCTGTGTTTTCTTAAAACCGCTCTTTTGAAGCCAGAAAGGCGGCACGGCCTGGCCGGTATGCCGCATCAGCGACACCCTCACAGGAACATTCACTTCGAAAGTCCAGAAACGCGTTGCCAGTGTTTCCTTGTCGCGGTCGCTGAGTACGCTCAGGATATAGTTATCCGAAATCGTGTCCAGCTGCGTCGGTGTGAGGGTTTCATAAAACCGCGTCACGGCGCGGTCAATTACCTCTTTCACCGTTCTCTCGGGCTGTTCTCCGTCTGGCGCGAAAGACATCCAGACCAGGCATAGCAATGCCCACCGGCGCAATCTTTTGTTTTTGATCATGGCTATTCCAAGTTTCCCGTCAGTATAGATACATCTATTTCAGGGATTTACAGAACCGACTTATTATTCGTTAAAAACACCCTGGTACTCTCCGTGTACACACTACCCTGGGGCGTTTTGTATTTCAAATCCACATAAAATGCCCGGAAGCCGCTGGCCGGTAACTCAGCGGTTACCTTCACATTGGATTTCTGGCTAATTTTCAAACTCCGGGCTGTCCAGGTATCATTCCGCAAATCCTGGTCCGGCGAATTGGCCGACCACAGGATCACGTCCACCAAGGCATCCGGCGTGGTCTTAATATCCAGATTTACCTTCCGGTTGGCTACCGACTGGCTCCATTTGCATTCGGTATAAGGCCGTTTGTTAATCGTTGCGCCGAAGAATGCGCTCAGTGCTTCCATCGCCTGCTTGCCGTCGCCGAGGTCGTGGCCTGCATTGGGCACGTAATGCAGCATGTTTTTCCCCGGAATCTTGTCGAGGTAATTTTTGATATTGTCTACCACCCAATATTCATCGTTCGTTCCCATAAAGATCATCTTCGGCATCGTCAGTTTGGCACGGTATGAGTAGGGGTCGATCATGGCCGTAATGGCCTGGCCGTCGGGCGAGCCAGTCGATTGCGGAATACCCAGTTTTACGTAATCCTCGATCTGGACACTGTAATCGCCCCATGATTTGATCTGATAGTCCAGACTTACCGGCATATTCAGCACATCGATCACCATCGGTGCGATCGCCTCCACGCGCTGGTCGCTCGCGCCTGTGAGCCAGGTTGTCCATCCCCGCTTTGAAGCGCCTGTTACTACGAAGCTATTCACGGTGTGCTTCAATTCCTTTTGAGAAAACTGCTGCACCGCATCCATCGCCTTCACCGCACTTTTGACCATCGGAAAGAGCAGCGGCCAGGTATAGTCCTTATCTTTTTTAAAGTTGTGCAGCGTGTAGGAAATCAATGCGTCCTCGGTCAAATCGCCGAAGAACGGCTGGTTGGGCGTCTGTTTCAGCAATGCCACGATGGCCTGGTTGGTTGTAGCCAACGCTCCTAGCGATCCGTACATTTTTTCATCCTTTTTGCTGTTCCAATTGGGCTGTTCGTTGGTATTGGAACCGCCCGTGATAAAGAGCAGCGCGTCGTCGTGCCGGTTTTCTCTCGGTACGATCAACGTCAGCTGATGCGTCCAGGTGAACTCCCGCCATTTCTGAGAGGTGAGCAGGATCTGGTAAAATGTCAGGTCGTCGCGTTTGAATGTCTCTTTCAACTCCCATTTAAAGGTCTTGTCGCCATTGTTGAGGTAACTCTCCAGGGCGTTTTCCGGCGTCACTTTCTGCGCGTTCGCAAAAACGATCGCTACGAGGGTCAGCAACACGGACTTAACGGCTATTTTCAAAAACATGATCACTCGTATTAGGGTTAAAGATCGATTTACTTGCCCGCCGCGGCGGCGGTCTGCACAGACGCAGCGGGGCTGTCTTTTATTAATTTCAATGCCTGTTCCATATAAATTTCACCGGTCATTTCGCCCAGGCTTGTCCGGCTCACGTACTCATACCGTTTAAAACTGTTGAAATCGACTTTGGTGAGCATATAGCCAAAGGCATCGTTTGTCAGTCCAAAGAGAAACGGCTGTTTGGTATTCATATGCCTTTTAACATAGTAGCCGATATTGGGCAATGCCTCTCCCGGGACCGTCAGCACCTGGGCGGTGCCGATATTGAGCAGGTTAAGCTGCGTCGCAATGCGGTTATCGCCGGCCATTTCATTTTTAATGGGTGATTTTTGAAGGATAAAACGCATAATCTCCGAATCCACCGGAAACTCAATCCTTCGGGAAACGCAATAAATGTCAGGGTTTTCCTGCACTGCCGCGTCCTTCACGATCCGCATCGCCTCGTCGGCCAGCAGTTCGCCAATCCTTTTGCATTCATTCCAATCATTGGCTTCCTTCCCGTTTTCGAGGCGGTTGTCGGCGGTTACCATGCCGCCCTGCGCACCGTTCATAAAAATGGCGGTCCCTCCACCTTGCGATTCAATGCGATCGTATAACGGCCCGCAAAGGTCCGGGCTCAGAATTCCCCTTCCCGACCCGATCACTTCGGGATGAATGGCGTAATTCACGAGCGTGGCAATGGGTTTCCCTTTGTTCGCCCCCGCACTGGCAACCGCCTGGATCACGCCGCAACGGGGATCGTAAAGCTGGTCTGCATAATAGTTGTACGCGATCTTGCCTTTCGCATCGGCTACTGCTATTTTCAATGAGGCATCTTCCAGTTTCTCAACGGCCTCGTTTACGGCGTCGGCAATTTGCTGAACACAACGGTCGAGGTAGGCCATATCGGCAAACGACTCCCCTTTCTCATTGGGAAAGCCATAAGCATCAGGCCCGCTATGCGTATGCGTGGCGCCTATGAGCACGTTGTCGGGCGCGATGCCCTTGATCAGTTTCCGCGATTTGTTGCCCAATGCAGCCGGCCAGCCCAGGTTATCCACATTCACAACAGCAATCCTTACCGCCCCTTTCTCCATGACAAATGCCCTCGCATATAACTCCCCGTTCTTTTGCGTGGCTTTTTTAGGAGTACCAATCCCCCCGGAGACCGGCAAAAGCGGATCGGGCGTGATCACCCGCACAGCTGCCGCAGCCCTGAAATGCTGTCCGAATGCGACCTTGCTCAGGCACAGACATAAAAAGCAAATGAGAATGTTCCTCGCTTTCATTTTTGGGAGTGGTTTACCTGTTAAAACTAAACCGGAACTGAGGGATAGCCCCGACAGCCCCGGTTTTAAATACTCACCTTAAAACAAATATGACTACCACGGCTTGCCGGTTCCTTGCAAAAGCCATTGTTTAGACCATGCGCTGTTGCCGTTGTCGGCCTGCGAATAGTTGGTCACTTCCAGCTTGCTTACGGCAGCTTCCGCATTCGTTTTGTTGATACGCAGTTCATCCTGCATGTAATAGAAGCGTACCGGCAACACTTCGCGCTTAGCCGCAGGGCCGGCTTTCAAAGCAGGCAGGCCGGTCCGACGGAAATCGAACCACGCTTCGGTGGCAGCCGTCCAGCTGGCGATCCATTTCTGTTCGAGCACTTGTTTCAATGTATTGTCGAAAGCCACACCCGGTGTCGCAATGTAAGCGGCATACTTATCGCCTACTGTCCAGGTTGTCATCGAAGCCTTTATTCCGGCTTCGTAACGGTCTTTCGCTACACCGGCGGCCCAGCCTTTCAATGCGGCTTCGGCGAGAATGAAGTTCACTTCCGCAGCCGATATCAGCCGTGCGCGGAGCAACGGGCCTTTTGCTGCTTTGTAAATGTTATTCAGAAACGATACGTGCGGATTGAAGGATGTCTGGCCCGGCGTCGGGTTCAGGTTATAAGCTGACGGCAATGCTGAGAAACTCGGCGGCAAGCCAACGTATTCCGGATCCGTATCAACCAGTGTATTCTTCACTTTGTCCGGCGAAAGAATCCGCTTGCCATCCACGATTTTATCGGTTCCGGCTGGCTGTGTCGGATCTACTACCAATGGAATTTCAACCTTGTTGGCCCAGATTCCCAGGCGCGGGTCTTTCAATGTCTGCAATCTTTCTACCAGTGTGGCGCACATTTTAATGCGGCGGTAGTTGCTTCCGCTGGCGTCGGTAACGGTGTTTGCAGGCCACGAATCCGCTTCACTGTTTCCCGGGAAGCCCATGGTAGCATCATCAGCATTAGAAGTGATGATAGGATAATTTGCTGCATTGGCTACGATTTTCTCGATACCTGCCTTGGCAATATCAGGCTGCTTGGCCGAAATCCGCATGTAGTAGCGAAGCAAAAGCGAATTGGCCATCTTACGCCATTTGGCAGGATCTCCGCCATAGTAAACGTCCACATTGTCGACAATACCCTCATACTCGGCTTTTGATTTGGAAAGCAATCCGTTGGCCTTTTCCAGGTCGGCGATAATTCCCGCGTAAATCTTATCCTGGCTATCGAACGACGGTAGAATGTCGGCTGTCGAACCTGCTTCGCCTTTCAGCGCACTTGTGTAAGGTGCGTCGCCCCAGAGATCGGTAATCAGGCCGAACATGAACGATTTCATCACCAATGTAACCCCCTGATGAAACTCGTAATTCGCTGCCACTGACCGTTGATACACGAGATCATTGTTGCGCAGTACATCGTAATAGGCATTCCAGCTCTGGTCCCCGCCCCAGTCGTAGTCGTTATGCCCGCTCGACCATGCGTCTTTCTGCGTATGCTGCACTACGCCCGCGATGTCCTGGTACCCCAGGTTGACGTACAACTTCGCAGCCTCCGTCAAAACGGTCGGCAACACCAGGTTAGGATTTACCGTTTCCGGGGCTACCCCATTCGGGTTTTCATTGAGCTCCGTCAGGTCTTTACAGGAAAAGACCATGCATGCCAGCAGCAGCGGTATGATGACGAATTTGTTATGAAGCTTTTTCATGAGTTTATTTATATTAAATAGACTATATGATTCTATATCAGAAAGTTAAACCAAGCTTAAAACCAACAGGTATCACCCACGGAGTTACGTTGTAACGCTCGATGCCCTGCTTGAACTGGGTACCAGCCTGCGCGCCCGACTCTTGCTGGAATGCCTGCTCGGGGTCAATACCGATTTTAGCTTTGGTCCAAAGAATGATGTTGCGGCTGTAAACGGCGATGTTGGCATTTTGCAAGCCCAGGCGTTTTACAAAAGTGGAGGGCAGGTCATATCCGAGCGACACCTCCCGCAATTTCACAAACGAAGCATCGAATGTAGCGGCACGGGTGAAATCCCAGGGGTAGTTGTCGCCGTAAGGAATGTATTTCGTACCAGGTCCGCCCAGGTTTTCAGTATACCCCGTGATTTCGCCGGCTTCGTTGTACTGCGCGATCACACCCGGGTTGAACACCGCGTAGTCGTAGGTATTGCCTCCGTATTCAAACGGGAAACCGCCATACTCTTTGGTAGGACCACCCACGATATTGAATTTGTTTCCGGTAACTACCACCTTGTTATTGTCCACGAGGTAGTTGCGCAGCTGATCGCCGGTCATGCCGTTCGGGTTGATCAGGTTATCCAGGAAGCGTTGGGATTTCAGGTCGGATTCACCGTAACGGTAAGTTTGCGACACGAAATTCCCGCCCTGACGCCAGTCGAACGACATGTTCAGTGTGAAACCTTTGTAGGACAGGGATGTTTGCAAACCCAACAAGAAGTCCGGATTGAAATTACCGATCTTGTTCCTGGTTTTAGAAGCGGAAATCGACTGCCAGGAACCGTTTTCGTCCAGAATAGGGTAGCCATAATAAGGCGAGCTTTTATCTTTCACAGTAACGAGCTCGGCATCGTAAATATCCCCGATCTGCTCGCCTACGTATGTCCATGCGCCACCTTTGGCATCGGTCCAGAGCGTGTAGAATTCAAGTCCGTCCGACAACGACTTGATCGTCGTGCGGTTTCTCGACCAGTTGGCATTGATATCCCAGCGCCAGCCATTTTTGTCGATCGGTGTGCCTCCTAACGTCAATTCAAGTCCTTTGCTCACGAGCAAACCTGCATTGATGTTTTTGGAACTGAAACCGCTGGATCCCGGAAGCTTGGTCGGGATAATCTGGTTGCGGTTCTCCACCTGGTAGTAAGTGGCAGTCAGCCGGACGCGGTTATGGTAGAGATTCAGGTCGAGCCCGTATTCATACGAAGTCGCGATCTCGGGTTTCAGATCGGGAAGCAATATCGATCCCGATTTCGACAAACGCGTAATGCCGTCCCAGGCACCTGAGTTCCCCAAAGTCGCCAGCAAGTTGTACGGCTGCGTATCGTTACCTACCTGCGCCCAGCTACCTCTTGCTTTGAGCAAGCTGATCTGATTAGGCATCCTGAACATCTCATTCAGCAACACGCTCAACGAAGCCGACGGATAGAAGTACGAACGGTTCGCTTTCGGCAACGTACTCGACCAGTCATTACGCGCGGTCAGATCGAGGTAAATCATGTCTTTAAAACCGATATTCGCCAAGCCGTAGGCGCTGAAAACAGCCCTTTTCGAGAGGTAGCTCGAATATGTGAGGTTCTGCGGTGCGATGTTCGACAGCGTATAAAGCCCCGGGATAACCAGCCCGGTACGATTTCCACTCGCCGTACTCAGATCCATGTTTTTCTGGTAACGTGTATTACCACCACCTGACACCGAGAAGCTGAAATTGTTAATATCGCGCTTGTAGCTCAGGAGGAAGTCTGCGTTGCGCTCAAATCTCGAAAGGTTGATTATCCCGTAACCGCCTCGACTGTCGTTGGTATAGCTATTGCCTATCTTCGTCTCACGCTGTTCTCGATAGGTATCGAGCGCGTAGCGACCCATCAGGCTCAAATGCGGTGTAATCTGCCAGTCAGCCTTAACATTCCCGAAAACACGGTCACGGACGAAGCTGTTGTTGACTTCGTAAGCCAGGAACCATGGGTTATTATAATCGCCCGGGCCTTGCGACAGCTGCTGCAAGCCTTCCTGCCCCGGCACCCAGTAGTTGCGCAGATCGCGGATATCAATGTGAGGAGACACGGCATACGCCCATTGCAGCGGGTTCGTACCGCGGTTGGTCGCCGGGCGGTTGTTGGAGTTGTTGCGGCTGATATCGACATTCGTGCTGAGCGTCAGTTTTTTGGCCAGCTTCACCGCCGAATTGATATTCAACGAATTACGGAACAAATCCGAATTTGGGATAATACCGCGGTTGGTCATATTCGAATAGGATAGGCGGTAAGTCACCAAATCATTACTGTTTGAGATTGCTACGCCGTTGGTAGTGGTAATACCGGTGCGTACAAAGTTCTTCACATTATCCGGGTGTGAAACCAGTTCCGTCGGGATCGGTTTGCCATTTGCATCCTTCGGACTGTTCCACTGAATAGCCTTGTAGCCTTTGTCGAGTTCCGGCCCTACCCCGCCGGCAGACCCTTCGTCGATCATCAGCACACCACCTGGATACGGGTTGTTGTCCGGTGTAAAGGGAAGAATACCCGTTGCAAACTTGTGGTGCATGTTCAGGTATTTGTAAGGCTTGTCGAAGACAGTATTAGAGTTCACGGAAACTGTCATTTTTTTCGACTTACTACCGTTTTTAGTAGTAATGAGCACCACCCCGCGGCCTGCGCGCGAACCGTAAAGAGCCGCAGCATTCGGACCTTTCAGAATGGATACGTTTTCGATATCATCGGGGTTAAGGCTTGAAATGGCATTGCCATAGTCAACCCGGTTGTCGTTACCTACCTGGCTCACGTTGTTCAACGTATTGGCAATGGGCACGCCGTCGACTACGAAAAGCGGCTGGTTATCGCTGCTGAGCGACGTAGCTCCGCGGATGATCATACTTACTGACGAACCTGTGCCACCCGTGGAGCTAATTGTAACGCCCGGAACCCTGCCGGCCAGCGAGTTCAGCACATTTTCCTGTGCCACCCGGCTGATGTCTTTGCCATTCACCTCGGCCACCGAATATCCCAGTGAGCGTTTTTCTCGCGAAAGGCCTAAGGCCGTTACCACGGTTTCGTTGAGCGTTTCAACACCTTCCGCCAGCACCACGTCGATCACCGACTGATTTCCTACGATTACCTCCTGGGTTTCATGCCCGATGTAGGAAAATACAAGAACCGGCTTGGAAGCCTCGTTGACATTGATTGAATAATTACCGCCTGCGTCGGTGGAAGTACCAAGCTGGCTCCCCTTCACGACAATGCTGACGCCGGGCAGCGCCGCACCGTCTATTTTGGAAGTAACTTTTCCCTTGATGGTCTTGTCGAGATTTCTCGCCGCGAATGCCGGGCCGACGAGCAAAACAGCCACGAAAATGCATAAGAGCAGCTTTCGCAGGCTAGCAGTAAAATTTGGATCCATAGTTTTTGTGTTTAAGGTGATGGGCACTGTTCATGATACTGATAAATAGAGCTTTATGTTAAAAAAATAGAAAACGCAACAGACTTATATAATCCGTGTAAGCGGTATTAATAACATGGTATCAGGTGAGTAGCGGATCGCCTTCCGCGAGGTTTGCTCACGGGAAAAAACTTCTTGAAATCCTGCTCACATTACTAGAGATGGTGTCGTTTGGGCTATTCTAACGGATTTGACTTTTTATTTCTGAACAAACTATTGATAGAGGAGAGTGAGTAATTGTAAAATCTGTAATCTGCTATAATTCCTTCGGCCCGGCCTCACCGTTCGGCCGGTTTTCCTTCAATAAACGGTTGAAATAAATTTCGAGGGCGTCGGAGTAAGTTTTACCTCCTTCATCATCAGAAATCCCCGCGAGCAACTCCGCCAGTTCCTCCTCGGATATCTTATTGCTGATAAGCTTGTTAATCAAAATTTCAGCCCGGGAGAATGACATGGTGTTAGTTAGTTTTGGTATGTGACAAGGATACTCGCAAAGCTTGCGAACAGACTACTACCATGCGCGGATTTTTTTCCTCACGCTGCTTCTTTTTTGCGAGGCCCGCAGCCTCCAAATTTTCCTGCTTTTCGCCATGTGTTAACGCACCCTGTTCTGCCCTAAACTCAAACTGGCAAAATAGTGTAAGCTAATCCGCGGCTGAATAAGGAAGCTGGTCTTGGTCATGAAGCAGTAGAAGTTGGCAAAATGCCCGACTTCCACGCTTATTAGTCGCTTGTAGCTTATACCTGCATTCATTCCCAGGAAATCACTGCGGTAGCCTTTATTGACGATGCTCGCGTTAAGACCCAAAAAAGGTCGCACCTTTCCAGGGCCGAAGTAGCGTCCCAATCCCATTTCAAGCGTTCTCAACGTCTTTTTGGACAAAGTCCCGGACGGAAATCCCACGGGGAGGCCGGGCGTAAACAAAACACTGGCTTTCACATACCTGTTACGAAACTTGCGTGGAAAGTCCATCCGCAACCCAAAGCCATAGGTAGCCTTGTTGTGAATAACCATCTCCTCTCGCCAGTTCTCAATACCTCCGATGAGCTCCAAGTTGAAAATTAGCCTGTGGTTTTCTGCCAGGTATCGGATACTGTCTTTGGTAAAAAACGCATTGTACGACTTTATATACGCTTTCAAATACTTTTCCTGATATGGCGGCAGGGGTTCGCGGAACCGCTCTGCATCCGCACATAGCATTGCGAGCTGCTTTTTATATTCGTCGTAAACAACCAGGTAGTTCCGATCGTTGACCGATTTGTAGAACGGATAGTAGAACAGTTCTTTCAGCTGATGCTGCTTTTCAATAAAAAAACGGGAATGCTGCGTCTGATCCAGGAACTCAAACAATGTTGCCACGCCGCCACTCACCACTTCCTGCAAAAACACCGTCGTTGAGTCCCTGGCCTCCAATGACGGTGCAAGCATATACGATTGCATGAGGCTAATATTCAATATCCCGATTTTCCTGCTCTTATAAATTTCCTTTGCCGCAACAAGTCCAAAACCAGCAATACGCTCCGCCGCGCAAGTCGATACCTCGCCATTCAGATTTTTAAACGCAATACGCTCCGGACTCGTCGCCCAACTCTCATCCCGGACAAGTCCCCATATAGTGTCTTTTTCATTAGTAATGATGTACCCATCGACAAACTTGCCCTGAGCGAAGGCTTGTGACAGTGTGATTAATTGAATTATGACGAGGTAAGTGATTATATAATGGAAGTAGTGTGTATAGTTCTTCATAATGTATGTTGAATGTGTTTTTAATAGCTACATGCGCACAGCGCGCGGCACGAGTATGAAAGTGTCTCCCGTTCCGCACTAGTTAAGCTCCGGAGTTCAACTAGTGCTATGCCGGCAAACATATACTGCTGCCGCTTGCTTGAAACTATATAATTATCAAGCAGCCCTTTTCGACCACCAAACGGCCTGATGTTCGGCGGGAACCCCTATTTTTGCTAAAATTTTATCATATTAACAGAAAGTATCGTTTCTATACCGAAACTCGGAACCGTGAAGAATGAACCCTAAGAAGTGCTGTCAGGAGATTTACTTTCTGCTTTTTATCCTGTTTTTTTCCCCTTTCGCCTCCGGCCAGACGGTCGTTGCCGACAGTGCCGGCAATGTGATCGTAGGCGACATTACGGTGGAAGGGAACCATCGTACTCGTACAGGCATCATCATGCGCGAAATGGCGATCCAGCGGGGCGATTCACTTACGACCGAAACGCTCCGGGAAAAGCTCGAAATTGACCGCAGGAAGGTGATTAATACCAACCTGTTCGTCACCGTTGACCTCCTGACCAAACCGAATCCAGACTCGGTTCATACCGACATACGCATTGTGGTGAAGGAACGCTGGTATTTTATTATGCTCCCGGTTTTCCAGCTCGCCGACCGAAATTTCAACGAGTGGTGGTACGAACGCAAGCGGGATCTTTCCCGAACCACTTACGGCGTATACCTTAGTTACGGTAATGTGACAGGACGGGCCGACAAGCTCCGTTTCCTGGCTGAATTCGGCTTCATTCCCAAGTTCGAACTAGCGTATACGTTGCCATACATCGACAAAGCACAGAAGACGGGAATTACCGTCGGAACGTCGTATTCAATTAATAAAAATACCGCGTTCAGAACCTGGCGCGACAAGCTGCAATACCTCAGCAGCGAGGAAATCAACCGGGAACGGTTCTACACCTACGTGAGTCTGACGCGACGTAACAAGTATTATACATTCCATTCGGTGGACCTCCGGTGGAGTTACCTTACTATCTCCGACACGGTAGCAAAGCTCAACCCCAATTACCTTTTGAATGGGGATAAACGGCAACGCTATTTCCAATTGACCTACACGTACAGCTACGACAAGCGTGACAATGCGCAGTATGCATTGCAGGGCCAGACTGCCGGGTTACAAATTTCCAAAACCGGACTCCTGCCTTCCGACGACGTCAACACGCTGTACCTCTACGGATCCTATCGTAAATTCATTCCGCTTGGCAAGAAATGGTTTTTCAACACCAATGTCCGGGGACGAGTATCGTTTCCAAAGCGCCAGCCTTACACCCAAACCGTGGGCCTGGGCTATCGCAACGATCTCGTCCGCGGGTATGAGCTCTATGTGATCGACGGGCAGGACTATGCATTGATCAAGAATGAATTGAAATACAGGCTTTTCTCGATCCAAAAGCATTTTTCATTCATACCTGTGAGACAATTCAACACCATTCCGCTGGCGGCCTATATCAACACTTTTGCGGATGCAGGTTATGTCAAAAACAGCTATCCGGAATTCAGCAATACCAAATTGGGCAACTCGACATTGTATGGTGCCGGGGCGGGCCTGGACGTGGTGACATTCTATAATATCGTCGCACGCTTCAATGTTACCCTGAACGGCTTGGGCGAACGCCGGTTCTTTTTTAACCTCGCAAGAGAGTTTTAACCGGAGTTCCGGAAGTGTTAAATATGTATAAATTGCAATTGACCCACAATCGAACTAGTTACAAGGCACGATAATTTCTCAACTTTAATTAACCGCATGACACAACCTCTACGATTATGAATACGCTGAAAAACGGAATCGCATTGCTGGCGATGGCATTACTCGCTTCGGCTTGCGACACTAAAACAAACGAAAAAACCGAGGCGGCGGCAGACTCGGTAGTCCTGCACGAAGCTGCTCCTGCTGACCTGAACAGCGACCAGTCGGCACTGTTGAAAACGATCCTCGGGCCAGCCGAGCAGAATCCGGCTGGTGTAGTCCTGAGAGGAATTGCATTTGGTGATGCAGTTGCCAAAGTGAAGGCCACCGAAACCTTCGAGATGTTTGAAGAAACACCCGACCATCTGGGATACACTTCGGAAACGGCGCAACTGGAAACCATCGACGTGCAGTATTTTCTGACACCCGAAAAGAAGGTGAACAAGATCACGATCGACGTTTACCTGAACAGTCCGGATGCTACGAAACAGCTCTGGAATGCCAGCAAACAGTATTTTAGTGAGATCTATGCTTCCCCGAAAGAAGAAACCAAAAAGATCACCTGGAACAGCAAGACGATCAGGATGGACATGGAGGATGTTTCGGAAGGGAAAGATTATGGACTGAAATTTCAATTCTTCCCGGCCGACAAAAACGTTCTGGCCGCCAAATAACACCTATGAAGACCAAAAGATCAATTATCCTGGGCGCGTTGTGCCTTATTGCACTGAATGTTTGTGCGCAAAAATCTTCCAAAAAAGACGAGGTGATCACCATCGCTACCGACAAGGGCACGATGCGCTTCATTCTTTTCGACGAAACGCCGAAGCACAAGGCCAATTTCATAAAACTCGCCAAGGACAAATTCTATAACGGGCTCCTTTTCCACCGCGTCATCGACGACTTCATGATCCAGGGCGGCGACCCCAATTCCCGTAATGCAAAGCCCGACGAAATGCTGGGCCGCGGCGACAACGGCTATAAGATACCTGCCGAATTCAATGGAAAACTATTCCATCAAAAGGGTGCATTGGCTGCTGCGCGCGATAACAACCCTCAAAAAGAGTCCAGCGGATGCCAGTTTTATATTGTGGAAGGCCGCAAATGGAGCAAGGCCGACCTCGAAAAGCAATCTGCTCGCGCAGCACGCAAGCTGACGGACGCTCAGAAGAAAGTGTACGAGACCATCGGCGGCACACCGCACCTGGATGGTGCATATACCGTTTTCGGCCAGTTGATTGACGGTATGGACGTAATTGACAAGATCGCCTCAGTGGAGAAAGACGAGCGCGACCGCCCCGAAAAGGACATTTTGATGAAAGTGTCTGTCAAGAAGATGAAAAAGAAAAAGATTACCCGCAAATACGGCTGGAAATACGAAGCTTAAATTGGAAAAGAAAAAAATCCTGATCACTGGCTCCAACGGGTTACTGGGGCAAAAACTGGTGGAACTGCTGGTTTCAAAAGCACACATTGAAACAGTTGCCACGGCCAGGGGCGGAAACAGGTTGCCATTCAGCAAGGGATATCGCTATGTCGAAATGGACATCACCGACCCGGATGCGGTTGATCGGATACTTGACGCAGAGCGCCCCAATGTGCTGATCCACACCGCCGCAATGACGAATGTGGACCAATGCGAAGCGGAAAAAGACGCCTGCTGGAAGCTGAATGTCACCGCAACCGAGACGCTGGTAGCAGCCTGTGCGAAATACCAGATCTTTCTGGAACATGTCTCTACCGACTTCATTTTCGACGGCACTTCGGGGCCTTACCGGGAAGAAGACATTCCGAATCCTATTAGTTTTTACGGATGGAGCAAGTACGCAGCCGAAAAGGCCGTCAAATCTTCGGACATTGAGTGGGCCATTGCCCGCACAGTCCTCGTGTACGGGATCGCGCACGACATGAGCCGGAGCAACATCATCCTTTGGGTAAAAAAATCATTGGAGGAAGGCAAGGCTATCAAAGTGGTAACCGACCAATTCCGCACGCCTACGCTAGCCGAAGACCTGGCCATGGGCTGCTTCCTGATCGCGGACCAGGAGGCGAAAGGCATTTACCACATTTCCGGCAAGGATTTCCTGACTCCCTACGAAATGGCGCTCGCTACTGCCGATTACTTTGGACTCGATGCTTCTTTGATTTCCCCTACGGATGCATCGGCATTCACGCAGCCTGCCCGCAGGCCGCCTAGAACCGGTTTTAATCTAACCAAATCGAGGAATGTGCTGGGGTACGAGCCGCATTCGTTTCGGGAAGGGATCGAGATTTTGGCGGGACAGATTTAAAGTTTTAATGCCACGAAGGCACGAAGAAACACGAATACGCTTCGTGTTTCTTCGTGCCTTCGTGGCATTTTTATTTTTCTATTTCAGCCAGATTCAATACAAAGCCAGGAAAAAGCGGTTCTCCTGAAAGTTGGATTTCAAGACTTGAATATTCGACAATGGCACGTCCAGGTTCGTAAACATACACCTTCTTTCCATACCGGTCGATCAACCAGGCGAGTCGGCAGCCATTGGCCAGATATTCCTGCATTTTGTTTTGCAGATAAATAAGACTATCAGATTTTGAACGGATTTCAATTGCGAAATCGGGGCACATTGGAGAAAATCGCTCTTTATCATTTCTAGATAAAGCATCCCATTTTTCACGGCTCACCCAGGCAACATCCGGGGAACGGACTGCCCCGTTCGGAAGCGTGAAGCCTGCCGATGGGCCGAATGCCTTTCCGGATATCTTATTCTCACGCAACCATGAGCTAAAAAGGCCGAGAATGTCGGCATTGAAACTATCTGAAAAACATCCAGCAGGTGACATAAAGATAATGTTGCCTTCGCTGTCCCGTTCAAAACTGAGCGTATCGTTCATCTGGCAAAAACGGAAGAATTCGTCCTCGCTCATGATATCTCCCACAATGAATGTAACAGGCGTGTCCATAACTTAACGATGTCTTTGGAAGTCTTTCAATAATGCTATTTCAAATATAACGATTTGCTGCCAAGGCTACACGGCGGCCAACAATCAATTTTCACCGGATAGATTCATCGGGATTAACTGCCGGCCGCCACTTTCCTGCGGACTAAAATTTAACTATACAGCAATTCATAATACTCCCGCGCCATTCTGTCGGAATTGAACGGTCCGGAAACGTCGTTCATACTGTTCAAAATCATCCTTTGCCACTTCTTAGGTGCATTGTAGTAAGTCGGGATCACCGTGCTTTGCAGGGTTTTCATCAGATTATCACAATCCTGCTTATTGATATCCTCTCCCTGGGCAACCGGTAGCAGAAATGCGTTGTGCCCGTCCCTTGCGAACTCGCAAATCCAACCATCGAATGTGGACAGGTTCAATGCAGCGTTCATTGCCGCCGTCATACCGCTGGTACCGGAGGCCTCCCGCGTCACGACAGGCGTGTTGAGCCAGATATCGGCACCGTCTTTGAGCAGCTTGGACAATGCCAGTTCGTAGCCGGTCAGCACAGCCATATTGGGAAACAAATGGCTCAAATAGAAGAGATGGTTAAACGTCGCAATCGCTCCTTCATCTTTCGGATATGGTTTACCGGCCCATATCACCTGCACCGGCTGTTTCGCATTCTCCATAATCTTTTTAAACCTTTCGAGGTCCCAGACGAGCATATCCGGCCGCTTGTAGGCTGCAAACCGTCGCGCCCACACGATCGTGAGCACATCCGGGTCGAACAGCTTTCCGCTCTGATCGGCAACGGTCTTGAACAATGTCCTTTTCAACTCCTTTTTACGTGCAACGATCGCGTCGATATCCTTTCCAAGCCTGGCCTTTTCCAAGACGGGGTCAACCCAGTAGGCATTGTTCTGCGCATTGGTAATGTGGCCGATCGGCGCAATTTTGGGATGCGATTTCCACATTTTCCGGGAGACCTCCCCATGCAGTTTCGAAACGCCGTTCGCTTTGCGGCTCAGGCGCAATGCGGCCAATGAGTGGTTGAACACGCTATCCCCTATTCCGCTGATCTTCCCCACCGTTTCGAGGTCGATACCGGAGAAAAAGCCCAGCTGCTCCAGAAAGTGAATGTCATGTTTTTCGTTACCAGCCTCTTCCGGCGTATGCGTCGTAAAAACAACCCGCTTCTGTACCTCGGCGACTTTTTTATATTTCTTATACAAATGGAAAAGGGCTGAAACGGCGTGTGCCTCGTTCAAATGGTATACTTCCGGCTCGTATTGCAGCGCTTCGAGCAGCCGTGCACCACCGATACCGAGCACCATGCATTGCGCCACTTTATAGGTTACGTCGGAATCATACAGCGAATAGCTGATCGCCCGCGTCGACTCGTCGTTGCCGTCGGTATCGGTTGTAAGCAGAAATATTGGCGCCGAACCGAACGTTTCCGGGTCGAGGTAATAGGCGGCCACCCAAACGTTTTTGCCCATGATGGGTATCTGAAAGCGGATCCGGGTATCGACCAGGTAGGAATACATTTTCTCCCGGAACTCCGGCTCCATACTGCCGTCTTTCTTACGGCCCTGGTCGTAGTAGCCATATTTCCACAGCATTCCGATACCGATCAGGTTCTGTTTGAGCGCGTACACGCTGCGCATATGTGAGCCCGCGAGGAAGCCCAAACCGCCCGAGTAAATTTTTAAAGCCTGATCGACAGCAAATTCCATCGAAAAGTAGGCCACCGATTTTTTGTATTGATCATCCGTCGCAAACGGATGACGGTAGGGAAGAGCGAAAGCTTGCTGTGACATTAGAAGCGATTTTGATAGAATAGAAGCATTGCATAAAAAACCCGGCCTATCGAAAAGGGCCGGGTCCAATCATCTTTTAAGGGCCTATTTGCCGAAGAGCCGCGCCCAGAATCCCTTCGCCTTGGTTTTCGTCTCGACGACCTTCTCCGAGGCTTCCTCCTTCAACTCCGCTATTTCCTCCGCTGCCTTCGCTTTCAGTTCAGCAGCCTTGGCCTGCGCTTCGGCCAGCTTCTCGGAAGCGGCCTCTTTTGCATCTTCAAATGCTTCGGCCGCATCCTCCCTGATATCCTCATACTTGTCTGCTGCGGCCACTTTAATATCCTCGAACTTCTCCGAGGCAACTTCCTTAATATCTTCAAACTTATCCGCGGCGGCCTCTTTCAAGTCCCCGAATTTCTCTGCTGCTGCATCTGTCAGTCCCGCGAGTTTCGCTGCGAAACCGGATTGCACCTCCTCGGCTTTTTCCACAACTTCCTCTTTTACAGCATCTACCTTAGCCGCAGCCTCTTCTTTCACGTCCTCTACTGCTTCCCCTGCAGCCGCTGCCTTGGTCTCGGCCTGCGCTTTCAGGTCGTCGATCGTTTCGTAAACTTCGGTCTTAATGCCATCGGCGGCTTCCTCGGCTTTCGTCTCTACTGCAGCCACTTCTTCTTTCACTGCTTCGGTAGCTTCATTCTTCACTTCCTGCGCCTCTTCCACAATTGCATCTTTGGCATCGGCAGCAGTGGTTTTGAGTTCTTCAACTTTATTTTCCAGCGATTCTTTTGCATCTTCTGGTGTAGGTTCGGTATTCTCGGCCATGGGAAATGAGGTTTTAAGGTAAGAACAGTTGATACGATGAATGCGTAAGCTACAAAGGAGTTACCAAGGTTGCAAGCAATACCCGCAGCTTTGTACTAGGTTAACCTTCTAACCATCAAATTTTTAACCAATCCATAAAATGGCTCCGGCTGCAATGTGCGCCAGTTATTGAGGTGCAGCGTACCACCGAAATTGATATAATAATCGAGCCGGTACTTCTTCCACTGCTCTTCCACATGCTCGCGGAAATTAATCGCGACAATCCAGCCGTCCTCCACGTCGTCAAACCATTCTGCATAATAGTCGTCCTCATTGCCTCCGTGAAAATCGAGCACATTTTCGCCCAGTAATATAAACTGGTTAATGCCCTGGTTCGTTAGCGGGTCAATGACCTGCCTTTTGAAAAACATGATGTCGTTATGCAGCGCGTCGTTCCATTCCCCGAACATTTCGATGATCACAAAGTGCTTATTGTAATCTGCAAACAGGATTTTCACATACAGCGTTTCCGACCCGATATCATCCCACAACGGGTGGATGTAGTAGCCGTAGATCGCATTTTCGTAATAATCCAGGTTATAGGTACGGCCATAGAAGGGCGAACGCTCGTCGTGGCTGGCCACATAATGCTTTTCCCAATTATAATAGGGTTCTATCTCCTGCATGGCAACGGTTTTGGGGTGACATTGAAAGCGAATATAAATGAAAACAGAAAAGACCTAATCTATGTTTCCAATCATTTAGGCTTAAAACTAATATGCCGGCATTATGTGCCAGTGACCAGATTTTAATTACGCTGGTGGGTCATAAATTAAAACGGGCTGCCTCTAATTTGAAGCAGCCCGTTTCGGCATTCTATGTCTTTCGAATCCTACAACTCGCGGATCCAGATATTGCGGAAGCTGGTCGTGTTGTTGTGGTCCTGCAACTTGATAGGGCCTTTTCCGTGCGGCTCGATCGTCGGTTGGCCGATGTAAGGAGTAGTCCCCTGGATTGCGGTGTGGTTTTGAACCAATACACCGTTATGGATAACGGTAATGTATGGCGGATGTGTCATCTGGCCGTCTTTGTTGAAATGCGGCTGGGTATAGATCACATCATAGGTCTGCCATTCACCCGGGCCCACCGATGCATTTACAAGCGGCATTGTTTGCTTGTAGATCGAGCCAGCCTGACCGTTGGAATAGGTCGGGTTGTTGTAGCTGTCAAGCACTTGCAGTTCGTAGATTCCCTGCATGAAAATACCACTGTTACCACGGCCTTGTCCGTTTCCATCCACTTTTGCAGGGGTCCTCCATTCGATGTGCAGTTGGTAGTCACCGAATGTTTGCTTGGTTTGGATGTCGCCTGATTTAGGGGCTACGGTCATGGCGCCGTCGGCCACGGTCCAGGGAGCGGCCGATTTACCGTCTTTTCCTGAAACCCACTGGTCGAGGTTCTTACCATCGAACAGGACGATCGCATCGGAAGGGGCTGTGAAGCCTGAAACCGCCGAAGAACCTTTACCGGGCGTCACCACGCGGGGAACAGGATTCCACAATTCGCTGGACTCAGGAGTTTGCTTCGCAGGCTGCAATTGCGCGTGTGCGGCAAAGGCAGCAGCCATGCTGAACGCGGTAAGCATCAATTTTTTCATTTGAAAGGTAACCGTTTTAGTCTAAAAACTCTTTGAAATAGTATCAAAACACAACATTAAGGAAAAAGCAACAACAAAAAGGATTCTCATCTATATAAATGTAATTTTCCCGATTCTTATCACGTAATTTGCAGGGCTAAAGGCATTCGTAGCCTGGATTGCTAATCTAAAACCGACTAAGCTTACTGCAAGTATGTCTAAAACCAACCGTTCACTTTTTCAATTAATCGCCTCTGGGGTAGCGGCTTTTGCCATGCACACCGCCTACGCCCAGCAGCCTATTCCCCTCAACGACCTCAGTGCTTTTACGACCAAGTCCAGTGACTGGAAAATCGTCGGCAATGCATCGGCCGATCTCACCAAGGAAAACGCGCTGCTAACCAGCCCAGGTAAAGGTGTGCTGGCCTGCCTCCACGAAAAAGGCAAGTATGGCAGCGACTATGAACTGATTTCCAACTTCAAACACGGCGATCTCGACCTTGAACTGGATTTCATGATGAGCAAAGGTTCCAACTCGGGAATCTATCTGCAAGGCAACTACGAAGTACAGCTTTTCGACAGCTGGGGTAAAAAAGGCGCTAAATACAACGACTGCGGTGGTATTTACGAGCGCTGGAACGACTCCAAGCCGGAAGGCGAAAAAGGCTACGAAGGATATGCACCGCGTTTCAACGTGGCCAAAGCGCCAGGTTTGTGGCAGCATATCAAAATCTCCTACCAGGCTCCCCGTTTCGACGCCAGCGGTAAGAAAATTGCGAATGCGGTATTCCTTTCAGTGGTACTGAATGGTGTGACAATTCATGAGAACGTAGAAGTTAGCGGCCCTACCCGGGGTTCACTCACGGCTGAGGACGTGCCAATGGGCCCGATCCGCATCCAGGGTGACCACGGTTCACTGGCGATCCGCAATATTGTAGTTAACAATTTTGACAAGAAACCGGCGACTCTTTCCGAACTGACCTATAAAACGTATTACGGTGGTCTATCGGAAACCGAAGACCTTTCAAAACTCACTCCTGCTGAAACCGGCAAATCGGAATCGCTTAACTGGGAGATTTTGAAAGAAAACAACAATTACTCCTTCGTTTACAACGGCCGGCTGAATGCAGCCAGCGAAGGTGAATACACTTTCCGTTTGCAGGCTTCGGGTAATGCTTACCTGAAAATTGACGGTAAGGATGTGATCAAGCCAGAGTGGAAATCGAACAATGAATTCCGTGTGGGCAAAGTGAACCTGACCGCAGGCGACCATAAGCTCGAATTTTTTAACAACAAGAGAGATGGCTGGATGCGTCCGGTATTGGGGCTTTGGGTAAGTGGACCAGGCTTCCGTGAAATCGCTTTCCATTCGAAAAGCTCGGCGATGGGCGGCGGTTCTACCGACCCGATCCTGATCCAGGCATCTACCAACACCATTACCCGCTCTTTCATGGATTTCCGCAAGGATGAAAAAGCGAAAAGAACACGCGTGGTTCACGCGATTTCGGTAGGTAGCCCGGCGAGCCTGCATTATACCTATGACCTCGACAAAGGCGCGATCCTGCAAGTTTGGCGTGGCGAATTCCTCGATGCTACCCCTATGTGGCACGACCGCGGCGACGGTTCTTCGCGCCCGCGCGGCAGCGTGACGTTGCTTGGCGACGATATGTTCCTGGGTAAATCAGGGAAATCTAAATGGGAAGCGGACACAACCGGCAGCGGTTACCGTCCGAAAGGTTACGTACTCGACGATTCGGATGTTCCTACATTCCAGTACCAGGCATTCGGTTCTTCCATCACCGACTACGTTTCTGTCGTGAACAACCAGTACTTCGAGCGCATTGTGAAGGTGAATAACCCTGCCAAAGACCTCGTAGCACGTCTGGCTGATGGTGCATCTATCGAAAAAATCTCGGAAGGACTTTACGCGGTAGACGACAAATCGTACTACATCCAGCTGGCCGACAAGAAACTTAAACCAGAAATCAGAGGTGCCAAAGGCGAGCAGGAACTCATCGTGCCTGTCACCAACGGCGAAGTGAAGTATTCTATCCTGTTCTGATTTAAACCTTATTATTCCTGATTGAACAATGAAAAAACTTGCTCATATAGCATTTGCTCTTTTGGCCTCCCTGTCTACGCTGAAAGCGCAGGAGTCTCCGAAAGAAGAAGATTTTTACAAGATCGTCACCCCACCGATTCCCGAAGGCATTATCCTTGAAGTAGGTGGTTTGACAACGATGCCAAATGGCTCCCTGGCGATTTCAACCCGCCGTGGTGAGGTCTGGATCGTGGATAACCCTACCAGCCGTACGCCGTACTTCCGCAAGTTCGCGACCGGTTTGCACGAAATCCTTGGTCTGGCTTACAAAGAAGGCGCATTGTACTGCGCACAGCGTGGTGAATTGACCAAGCTCGTTGACAAAAACGGCGACGGCAAGGCTGATGTTTACGAAACCGTGTATGCATGGCCGCTTTCAGGTCACTACCACGAATACTCGTTCGGTCCTAAACTGGCTCCGGATGGCAGTTTCTTCGTGAGTGGTAACGTTGCATTCGGTGACGAAGAATGGTGGAGAGGCGAAAGCCGCGTTCCAGGTCGTGGCTGGATTTTCCACATCACCAACGACGGCAAATACGAACCCTACGCAACCGGCGTGCGCTCCCCTGCGGGTATCAGCATGCTGAACGGCGAGCTGTTCTACACCGACAACCAGGGCGACTGGATGGGTACCGGTGCGATTTTCCAGGTAAAAAAAGGTGGCTTCATGGGTCACCCGGCAGGATTGAAATGGGCCGGATTGCCTAACTCTCCTGTAAAACTGACTGAAAAGCAATTCTTCGCAGAGCGCGACAACCGCCAGCACCGCAACGAGCAAGGGCGCGCGATCAAGCCTGAAAATACATTGGGAGAAGAACCACAGTTCCTGTACCAATTGAAACAGAAATACGACATGGTACAGCTTCCGGCTGTATGGTTGCCTTATGGCGTACACGGCGTTTCTACCTCTGAATTGATCCTCGACGATACCAAAGGGAACTTCGGGCCATTTACAGGCCAGGTTTTCGTAGGCGACCAGGGACAAAGCAACATTATGCGTGTTGTTTTGGAAAAAGTAAAAGGAGAATATCAGGGCGCTAGTATCGGTTTCCGTAGCGGATTCCAGTCGGGTGTGTTGCGTATGGCGTTCGATAAGGACGGATCGATGTTCGTAGGCGAAACCAACCGGGGTTGGGGCTCAGCCGGTGATGCCAACCAGGGCTTGCAGCGTTTGGTATGGAATGGCAAAATGCCTTTTGAAATGTACACTGTGAAAGCACAGCCTGACGGTTTCGAAATCGAATTCACTATGCCGGTTGACCGTAAATCGGCGGAAGATCTGGATTCTTACAAAGTGAGCAGCTACCTGTACAAGCATTACCCAGTTTACGGTAGCCCGCAAATCAACCTGGAAGATGTGAAAATTACCGGTGTGAAGGTATCCGATGACAACAAGAAAGTGCGTATCGTGCTCGAAGGAATGCGTCAATATTACGTACACAAAATCTCTTTGGAAGGCGTTCGCTCGGCTTCAAACAGCTGGTCGCTCGTACACCCGGATGCGTATTACACGCTCAACAACATTCCCGACGGCGAAAGATTGAAAGTTTCCGACCTGAAAACTACCCGTTCGGGCAAAGCGCAGGCATCTGTTTCGGCTGAACCTACGAAAGAACACGTTTCTCCGGATGGTAAAGGCAAAGCAACCCCTGCAAAAGCCGGGGCAGCAGCCAAAGCGCCAACCTGGGAAGAAGTGAAGCCATTGCTGGCGAAAAACACCTGCCTTGCTTGCCACGCGCCGGACAAAAAGGTAGTAGGACCTTCTTACGCTGACGTTGCGAAACGCAAATACAGCAACGAGAAGATCGTAGAGCTGATTTACGCGCCGAAGCCTGAAAACTGGCCTGACTACGCTACGCCAATGGCGCCAATGCCCCAGGTTCCTAAGGCCGAAGCGGCTAAAATCGCGGCGTGGATCAATTCACTTGCGAAATAATTGTAATGGTACCGGGCCCGGCCCGGCGTTAGTCCAAAAGGCTGCTTCCAGATCGGAGGCAGCCTTTTTTAGTTGACGATCAGCCTGTTCAGAATACATTTTAATGCATTATCTTCACATTGCGAACCAGACTAATGCAGTACAAATCGCACGTTTTATCCTTGAAAATGCGTTAGTTGTAATTGAATGTAACTAAAACTATGTTTACGCTGCGTGGCCCGTCTTTCTTGAATTCGGTAAAAGGAAAAGTCGTTGTAGGCTTTTTCATTGCCTCTCTCGCCCTGGCTGCATCCTGGGTAACCAGCAAGCTGGCATTCGACAATATGCTCACCACGCTGGATACGCTCTCCACTCCGGATGACAAGATGCGGCTGGTTAATAAGATATTTCAGGACATCCTTACGCTCGATCACCTTCAGAACGAACGAAAGCTGAAAGGGGAAGAACTCAACGACGAGGTACTTGCCCAATCGGTGGAATTGATCGCCACGCTCGATACCCTCAGTTATCTTAGCCTGGAAGACCCGTTGCAGGTAATCCGGATCGATTCCATGAAGAAGATCCTCAAAGAACGCGAGAAGATCTATGGCGACTATGTGAAGGTGCGGTCCAAACTGGTGAGCAACAAAGCACTGGAAGACGAGGTTAAATCAATTTCCGGATTGATTACCACGAAGACAGTCAAACCAGACAGCACGGTGGTGAAAACCGAAAAACGTACGACTACGACCACTGTTTACACCGAAGTACCCGACACCAGCCAGAAAGCCAGCACCAAAAAAGGCTTTCTCAGCAGGGTATTCCGTGGAAATAAAAAGAACCAGGCACCAGCCAAAGAACCGACAAAACTGGTGCAGAAACAGGAAGTGAATGTACAGGTAGACACGATCCGCGTGGCCAAAAAGGACAGCACAATCGAAAAAGTAGGCGAGGCCGTTCACGCCATCGAAAAATCACAGAAAAAACGGGCGGTAACATTCGTCGACAGGGAGCAGGAGCTGGCAACGGCCGGCAACTCCCTTGTAAAGCAACTGCTGGGTGTTATGCAGGATGTTCAACGGGACGTAATGCAGGATTCCAATAAAAACAACACCAAGGCGAAGAGCATGGTGGAGGGTAGCGTGAATTATCTTGAATGGATCATGCTGGGTTTCTTTTTCCTGACAGCAGTAATGGCCTACTTCATTTTCACAGACATTACCAAAAGCAACGATTACCGCCAGCAGCTCGAAGAAGCCAAAGAAGAAGCCGAATACCACAGCATGGCCAAACAACGGTTCCTGGCTAACATGAGCCATGAGATCCGCACCCCCCTGCAATCGATCATCGGCTATGCGGAAGCATTGAAAAACGAAGAGAAACCGCGGAAGCAAGACCTCGAAACGCTGCATTCGGCCTCGGAGCACTTGCTATACCTTGTTAACGAAGTGCTCGATTACAGCCGCATCATTTCCGACCGCTTTACATTCGAGGACAGGGTATTTTCTATTAATTCACTCCTGAATGAGGTAGTACAGGTACTCAGGCCGAATGCCATATCCAAAGGTTTGGTATTGAGGCTCGAAAACTCCCTGAAACCCAACCTGTACCTGCACGGCGACCCTTTCCGACTGCGGCAGGTACTGTACAATTTGCTGACTAATGCAATAAAGTTCACCGAGAACGGCGAAGTAGTCCTCAAAGTAGCTGGTCATGAAAGCGGTAATCTTGTTAAAATCGAATACCAGATTTCCGATACAGGTATCGGACTGTCGAAAGAGCAAACAGAACGCATTTTTAACCAATTCGAGCAGGCCGATCCCTCCATTCAGCGTCGTTATGGCGGTACAGGACTCGGCCTCAGCATTGTAAAGGCGTTGGTAGAAGGCATGTCGGGTAGTATCCATGTCACCAGTAAGCCGGGAGAAGGCACGACTTTTTTTGTCACCACCAGTATGAAAAAGGCAGACACACTGGAATTGACAGAAGAAGCGCCGGAACGGAACTATCGGATTAATGGTAAAGTCTGGCTCGTAGACGACGATGCCTTTATTCTCAAATGGTGCTCTTCGGTACTCGAAATGAACGGCATTCAGCATGCTGCATTCTCCTCGGCTGAGGAGGTGCTGAGCCGGCCATGGAATGATGAGGTCAAATTCGTGCTCACGGATATGCGCATGTCGGGCATGAATGGGGCCGAGCTTGTGAAGCGCCTCCGCAAATCGGCACCAGAGGATGTAAAATTCTTCGTTCTCACTGCTCAGGCATTGCCGGAGGAACGCAAAAAACTACTGAGTATGGGTTTCGACGGTTACCTGATGAAACCTTTCCATTCCAGAGATCTGCTGGAATTACTCGAATCGTCCTCGGCACCGGAAAGAGATTCTCCCGCGGTTATACCCGCAGAGGCGAAGCCGGAAAACGGCTGCACAGCTCACAACCTGGATTTTGATTTCACGATGCTCACCGAAATGACTTTCGGCGACGAAAGCCTGTTGCGTGAAATCCTCGACCAGTTTGTGAAAGATTCCCGCGCCGATATTGAGTCGCTCCGGCAGCATATTACTGCCAACGAGCCCGATTATACACAAGAACTGATGCACCGCATGGCCGGCCGCACCGGGCAAATCGGCGCCCGTGACCTGTCGGCAAGGTTCAGGAACCTGGAAATCGCATTGCGTGAGAACGCTGCGGAAGTCTCGGAAAAAGAAATGACGCAGGTCGTGAATGACGCTGCGTCAGTGATTGAGCAAGTAGAGGAAAAAGCGCTCTCTTACTCGATATGATATTTTTCGATTTTATAATACAAAGTCTTGCGATCGATATTCAATAATTTGGCCGCTTTGCTTTTGTTGTAGCGCACTTCCTGCAATACCTTTTCGATCATTTCTTTCTCATGCGTCTCCTGCAATGCCTTCAAGTCAGAACCGGGAGCAGGTTTCTGCTGGTCTTCCATAGCGGTAATCATTTCCGACGGCAATGCACTTAATGTAGCCACTTCTTCTTTGGACAATAGCACCAGGCGCTTGATCACATTGTTCAGCTCACGGAGGTTACCGGGCCAGTCGTACTTCTGAAAAACATCCATGACCTCTTTCGAAAGCTCCCGCACATTGCGGTCGAGCTCTTCATTGGCTTTATCCACAAAATGCTGGACAAAAATCGGCAGGTCTTCGCCGCGCTTGCGCAATGCAGGCACTTCGATTTTAAATTCATTCAAACGGTGATAAAGGTCTTCGCGGAAATCACCTGCTGCTGCGCTGGAAATCAGGTCCTCATTTGTCGCTGCAATGAGGCGCACATCTACTTTCACCTGCTGAGTACTGCCAATCGGAACGATAATACGCTCTTGTAATGCGCGGAGCAGCTTGATCTGCACATCGTAGCTCAGGTTTCCGATCTCATCGAGGAATAGCGTACCGCCATCTGCCGCTTCGAACTGCCCAATCTTATCCTGCAATGCACCGGTAAATGCCCCTTTTTTATGACCGAAAAGTTCACTGGCTGCCAGGTCTTTCGACAACGAACCACAGTCGATCGCTACGAACGGCCCGTCGGCGCGCTTGCTGAGGCGGTGAATCGACTTCGCCACATGCTCCTTGCCGGTACCGCTTTCTCCCTGGATAATCACCGACATATCTGTTGGTGCCACCAGGCGCACATATTCGAAAAGTTGTTTGGCAACTTTGCTTTTACCTTCGATATAATCAAGTGATTGTTTCTCCGTCTTGGAACTATTTTTGGCTTTCGGCGCAGTCTTCACGCTCGTCACCTCTCCTTTGTTCAGCGCTTCCCTGAGTACCATAAGCAGTTCTTCCGGATTCACCGGCTTGGTGATATAATCGAAAGCCCCGATTTGCATGGCGGTTACAGCAGTCCTCACATCGTGAAAACTGGTCATGATAAAGGCCGGGGTACGGTTTCCTTCGCTTCTGAGCGTTTTGAGAAAATCTACGGAATTACCATCCGGCAGACGGTAATCGAGCATCAGCACTTCAAACGGCCCGTCGGAATTACTCTTTCCGAGTGCTTCTCTCGCCTCTTTTATGTTTGTACAAACTTTTACCTGATGACCATGCTTGCCGAGGAAATTGGTGAGCAACTTTGAAAATGTAGAATCGTCTTCAACGAGGAGCAGATGAGCCATGGGTGATACTATTTCTAAGAAAAATAAATACTATTAAACGAGTGGGTATTATGTAAAAGTACAAAAAACAAACACCAAAAAGCCGGAGAAGTCTCCGGCTTTTCATTATGAGCCTGTCAGACGCCGGGAATGGCCTTTTACTAGTCGATTTTCTTCCCGTACTTGTCCAGATTAAGTGTAGATGTTTCTTCCGCTCGTTTGATATTTACTTCGTAATACTGTGAGTTATCGTCCCGCGTGACCAGGTATGCGCTGGTTACTTTCCATTCGGCATAGGAGCCGGACAAGGTACTTTTAACAGCCTCCGGAAGGTCTTCCGGGCGCACGGCAACCTTGCTATGTTCGGCAATAACGGCCACATCCGCAAGAGATTGTACGACTGCCTCAGCATCCGGGGTCACTACTGCTAGCAAGAGGGCAAAGGTTGTCGGGATTATTCGCATGATGGATCGGGCATTTAATTTTTAACGTAAACTGAAAGAGATATTCGTGCCAATGGAAATATGCTACAAAAAAAGTTGATAATCAGATATTAACCAATTTTACCTCGCAACTATGTAGCCAGACGGAACGGGAGCTATGCCTCAGGTTGTGGAATTTCACATCAGTTATGTGAAATTTAATAATCACTTTGACCACATACACGGATCTTATTACCCAAACTAAAAAAAATTCAAATTTTTTTACCCATTATTGTTTTGTTCGGAACATATTGTCTTATATTTGCGTAGTAATTATTTATCTGCAATAAGTAGCATAACTACTACACACCACCAGAGACTTAACGCTATACATTCATATATTGAATTATATCTCAGGCATTATTTACTCAACGTTATTTAAGAATTCCATCGGTTAGTCTGAAACATCAAGAGTCCCCACCCGGGACTCTTTTTGCGTTTTTAAACCCACCCCATTTCAACTTCCTCCTTCCTCCTTTTTCTCAAAGCCCGATCTAAAGCGATCCATCCCACGTAGGTCTGTCAAAACTCTTCCGACATACGGGGAGTGGCTCAATAACCTTTTATTGCTATGAACAAACACACGAAAACGAAGAACACCTCCCGCAATGGAGAAGGGGAAATTACCTCACTTGTTAACAGGCGACTCTTTCTGCGCTCGGCAGGATTAGCCACATCGTTGGGTACCATCGTGATCGCTGCGGGTTGCAACGACGATGATGACGACCCGATGATTCCCGGCGCTGGCGACACCGTCGATCTCGGCTCGGGTGACATTGGTGTGCTCAATTACGCATATGCGCTGGAACAACTCGAAGCCGCGTTTTACACACAAGTGGTACAAACGCCTTACAATGGTATCACCGACGCAGAAAAAGCCATCCTGACCGACATCCGCGACCACGAGATCATTCATCGGGACTTCTTCAAGGCTGCATTGGGTGACAAGGCTATCAAGGGACTAACCCCTAACTTCGCCGCCATCGACTTCACCAAAAAAGAGGCCGTTCTTGGGGCTGCCAAATTATTCGAAGACACCGGCGTAGCCGCCTACAATGGCGCCGGAAAGCTCATCAAAGATCCGAATTACCTTTTGCTTGCAGGCAAGATCGTCTCCGTGGAGGCCCGTCACGCGGCCGTTATCCGTGACCTGATCAACCCGAAATCCGCCGATTTTGCCGGAGACGACATCATCGACGCCAACGGAATGGATAAGGCCATCGCGCCTGCCGACATTCTCGCGGCAGTTAAGGGCTACGTGAAGGATACCATCACCGGTGCCAACGTAGGTAAATAATCATTCACACTAACAGGATCAGAGACAATGGATATTTTCAAAATCATACATCAGTTTCAGCAAATTGACGGTGATGCAGTCGGGAGACTCGAATACGCGTCGCGCCGCCACTTTATGAACAAAATAGGAAGCAAGTTGGCCTCGGCGGCAATCCCTACCACATTCGCGGCAATCGTCAACAAGGCATTCGCACAGTCGGCAGCCGCCGTGGACGTGCTGAATTATGCCCTGACGCTGGAATACCTCGAAGACGAGTTTTACAAAGCCGGCAATGCGGCTGCAAACCTCATTCCGGCATCCGACAAGGCCATTTTCATGCAAATCGGTAAACACGAAACGCAGCACGTGGCATTTCTGGTGAAAGCGCTCGGGAGCAAAGCCATTGCAAAGCCAACTTTCGATTTCCAGTACGGCGGTGCATTCGGCGATGTATTTACCAACTACAAAACGTTTGTAACCGTGTCGAGTGCGCTTGAAGATACGGGCGTACGTGCCTACAAGGGCCAGGCGGGTGCGTTAATCGCCGACCCGCAGATTCTCGAATACGCATTGCAAGTGCATTCCATCGAGGCGCGGCACGCAGCTGTGGCGAGGCGGCTTGCTGCCACCTTGTTGGGCAACACAGCGATGAAAGGATGGATCACAGGCAAGGAAGGCGCAGTAGCCGCCATCTACGCCGGCGAAGATAACATGACGCAAGGCGGAGTAAACCTCAAAGGACTCGCTTCCAAGAGCGATGCCGCCATTACCGAGGCGTTTGATGAGCCGCTGACCAAGGAGGCGGTACTCGCAATTGCCGGGCCATTCATCAAAAAATAATCGCACCGATAACGTAAACTTTCCCTGTTAGGCTTATACATGCACTTTTCAAAGAGCTATGGCTCAGAGTGCCCTACTACACACTATTATGAATCAGGAGGTTACCGGCAACGGTAGCCTCTTTTTTATAGGTAAACAACCCGATTTGGCCCGAAATAATGGTTTAAGCCGCTCGGTTTATGTAAATTTGGAAATAATGTTTTACAAGTTTTCCTGAACCAGTTAATGAATTCCGAATTAAACAGAAGAGATTTTCTCAGAAAAGGGAGCCTCACGGCACTAGTTACAGCAATGGGCAGCCAGATCGTTTTTGCTAACCGGATGCCCGCCGGGTACCGTCCTATTTTCCTCGATGAGAAAGATGCGTTGAAAGGCAAGAATGCGGAAATGATCGTGCAGGGCGATAGACCCTGGAACGTGGAAACGCCGGTACATTTACTCGACGACCGTATAACACCGGTCGAAAATATGTTCATCCGTAACAACGGTCTTGTTCCGGAAAAAATAGATGCAGCCAACTGGACGCTGACAATCGACGGCGAGTCGGTGAAAGCACCTAAGACCTACACATTGGCCGACCTCAAAAAGAAATTCAAACAATATACTTATCAGCTGGTGCTGGAATGCGGCGGAAACGGTCGTTCGGGCTATCAGCCGCAGGCATCGGGTAATCAATGGGGCCAGGGTGCAGTGCATTGCGCACAATGGACGGGCGTACGGCTGAAAGACATTTTGAATGACGTAGGCATTCAAAGCGATGCCGTATATATAGGTTACCACGGCAAAGACCTCCACCTGAGCCGCGATCCAAAAAAAGAAGCGATCTCACGCGGCGTGCCCATTGCGAAAGCCATGGAAGACGAGACGCTTATTGCATGGCAGATGAATGGAAAAGATATTCCCGAGTTCCACGGTTACCCGCTCCGGCTCGTGATCGGTGGCTGGCCTGCTTCGGTTTCCGGGAAGTGGCTGAGCGGCATTTCGGTACGGAACAAGGTACACGACGGCCCTAAAATGGAAGGCCACAGCTACAAACTGCCCCGCAACCCGGTAGCGCCTGGTACTGAAATTCCAGCTACCGATGAATATTACAAAATCATCGAATCCATGCCGGTGAAATCGTTGATCACCTATCCCAAGACCGGTGCGATGATCGACCCGGGGAAGGAGCTCGCATTGCGCGGACACGCGTGGGCGGGAGACCATTCCGTTAAAAAAGTAGAGGTTTCGATTGATTTCGGGGCTACCTGGAAAGAATGTAAACTCGAAGCGCCGGTGAACCGCCTGGCGTGGCAGCATTGGAATACCCATATTAAATTTCCGACTAACGGATATTATGAAATATGGGTGAAAGCCACCGACGAAACCGGCGTTGCGCAACCAATGCTGGCACCGGCCTGGAACCCTGGTGGGTATCTGAACAATGCTTGTGAAAGAATTGCCGTGAAAGTAGGATAATGTACCACAATGCTCCCGGGCAAATACGATAGTTTATGAAAGTCTTTTTAATTGCCATGCTCGGCGCGGGTATTGTTTTTCAAACCCTCCCCGAAATACCGGCCAAACGTCACAATGCGGGCGCGGCAGTGGCCGATACCACTAAAAAAGATCCCGAAACGGGACTCATCGTGGACGAAAACCTGTACATGGTGAAAGCGCAATGTACCAATTGCCATTCAACCAAGCTGATCACGGCTAACCGTTTTACACGCGACGGCTGGAAGCAGAAGATCCGCTGGATGCAAGCCAACCACAACCTATGGGAGCTGGGCGATGCCGAGAAACCGGTACTCGATTATCTCGAAAAAAATTATTCGCCAACTGCCTCAGTGGCAAGGAGAGCGCCTTTGAAGGACATCAAATGGTACAAACTGGAACAACACTGATCGGAAACAATAGCTATCTTTGGCACTCAAACTTTATGAATATTACGCGTGCCTGATTTCCGTTTTCTCGTTTCCCGATTTGCATTTTCCAGCCTGCTGTTCCTCGTTCTCACAAGCACCCCGACCATGCTCGCGTCGTGCGCGCTCGCATCTGAAGAAGGCCGGCAACTAACCAGTAACAGCGATTTACCTAATCCACTCAAAGCGGAAGTGATCGGGATCCAGGATGGTGATACGATCGAGCTCAAATATATTTATTCCGGCAAAAGGGCGGGGCGCAGAATGGGCAGGAATGTGCGGATACGTCTGCAGCATATCAACTGCCCGGAACGCAATATGCCTTTTTACAACAATGCGAAGCAGTTTACGAGCGAAAAATGCTTCCGGAAGGTGGTTAGTATCCGTCACAAAGGTGAATTCGATAAATATGGCCGCTTGTTAGGTGAAGTGGTACTACCGGATGGTAAGGTGCTAAATAAGGAATTGGTCAAGAAAGGCCTGGCCGTGCATTTCAAAAAGTATTCGCACGATCAGGAATATGCCAAACTTGAAATAGCCGCTAACAAACAAAAAATAGGCATCTGGACCCAGCCTGGAATGGAACTGGGGCATTTGTAATAATATGGAGCATTCGTCGGTAGCACTTTTTCAGATCCTTTATCAGAATGAAACTTTGTTTCAGCTGGAAGATCGTGTGCCGACCGAACATTCCATACCTGCCGCGGCAGAATTACAGTCCGCATCACAGGTACCCGGACCTGCCCATGTACAGGCGCCCGTGTCCTCATTGCCGGCGACACCTGCGGTTCCGACGCAGCCTCCCATCTCATTGCAGGCAGCAACGCCGGCAGTACCGACCAACACCCCTGCATTACCTCTGACACCAGCAGTACCGGCCCCAACGCCTGTAAATACGCCCGTTCCTGCGCCTGCCGCTACGTTCCCCGCATTGAAGCACAAGGTACTTGTCCTCACCGATGAGCCGAAGCAGGAGGAAATGCTCATGTCCGAGGCATTATTCCTTGATAATATCCTCAAAGCCGTCGGCCATTCGCTCGAAACGAGCGATGTCTTGAATTTCAGTTTCATGCCCGGCCAGGATGCGCGTAAGGTGCTTTCGGGTAAAAAGACCCACTTTTTCATATCGTTTGGCGTACCGCTGATCAAGCTCAATCTCGACCTCTTGCTGGTGCCTTATACGCCTAAGAATCTGGAAGGTATATGGTTCCTGCTCGTCGATCCGCTCGTGGTGATCGAGGCCGACCGGAACCTCAAGAAGAAACTCTGGCAAGCGTTACAGAAGATGTTCGAAATGTCCTAATTCCCAGGCGCTTACCTATTTTAATAGCCGGTCATCACAATATTATAGCGAATTTGTTTGTTTTCATGGATAATCGCAGGCTAACCCATGAAAAACTATGGCCAAACTGACTGAATTAATTGCCGGCTGGTTTCGTCCGAGAGAGTCCGACGAAAACGAATTTTACGATGATGAGCCTGTTCAGGCGAACGACACCCCTACTCGATCAGTGGAACAAAATCCGATCAATCAACCAACCGTTACCCACAACAGGCAACCGGTAATGGCTGCTGCGCCGCAGTCTCAGCAACCAGCCTTTCAGGCACCTATGCAGGCCGCATCTCAGCCGGCCGCACAGCCCGTACCTCAACCATTTGTAACGCAGTCGACAGCGGCCCAGCCCATTCCGCAAAATCCGGAGCCACAAAGCGTGGAGGTTCCTATTCCGTACTGGCTCGAAGACGAGGACACATTGCGTGATGAGGGCGTGCTTTTCGGCCTTTCGGAGTCCGACCCGCACGAGAAAACCGACATTATTCACAAATATTTCTCAAACCTGGCCGCGTGGCATATTGCGGATATCGAGCAGCATAACGAGCGCATTCAGGAGCTGAATCTTTTCATTGGTCAGAAACAAAACCGGATCGATGAATTGCAGGAACGACTGAAAACACCGGGCGCCCGTACGGAAGGCGAACATCATCTCCCGCGCACGCTCATTGGCATTACACTATGCGCGGCCATGTGCGTGGGTAACTTCTTCCTGATCCGCGAGTCGCTCAAACCCGCGTTTGCGGATAATTCGTGGATCGCGCTGGGTGTATTTCTGGCGGGGATGTTCAGCTTGTTCGGCCGCATTTCGCTTTTCCACGATACCGATTCGAAAGTGACCTGGAAATCGCTGCTGGAAGAAATAGGATTGCCGTTCGCATCTGCCTTGTTCGTGTTTGCGAATGTAATTACGTACCAGCCTTGGTGGCAGGCGTTTGCACTGTTCGTTTTCGTATTTTTCCTCTTCCTTTTTGCTGGAAAACTCCTGCTCAGCAACATTACCGTGCTGCGTAATGACCTGCAAGTTTGGTTAAATATTCGTCGCGATCGCCAGGATTTTGTTGAAAATAACTACAACTGGGAGTCGGAATGCCAAACATTACAGGAGGAGATCGATAATCTGCGGGTAAATAAATGGCAGGTACTCCGCGAGCAGAGCCACGCCGAGACCGAGCGCGACCGCCTTTTTGCCAAGCGGGACATGCTAATCAAGCTTTTTGAGAGCGAATTTTACCTTGCGCGCCGCATGAAAAACGAGCTGACCACCCGGCAGCTTAACCTGATCCAGAAGGGTAAATAGTGGCGGAAAGATGATCAGGCAGCACGCCGATGGCGCGGTTTTTTACCTTAACTCACATTCGATCAACCCTAAATAGGATCATGAACGAGCAAAATCTAAATGAAAACGGAGATTACCAACACGGTTACACACGTGGAATGGAAGGTATCGACCGTGAAGTATATGAGAATTATTTGTCCAGTAATGTAAATCATGGCTGGATCCAGGACCGGCTCAATGAGAAGAGACAAGAGCTCACGGAAACGCGGTCACGGAATCAGCAGGCGCTGACAGAACACAAAGCTGCATATGGAAGACTGCAAAACGAGGTAATGGGCCTCAACAATGCAGCCACGCAAATGAAGGACATGGAACGCTCGATCAACGAAATCGACACGCAGACGGAGGAGTTGAAAGAGAAACGTGCCGAGAAAGCGCCTTCCTATTCGCTTATCGCCGGCTTGATCTTCCTCGCCGCCGGTATTTCATTCATCGCCGGTGACCTGATTATCTCGCATGAAATCGTAGCGTATGCATTAAATATCCGGAACTCCAACGAGGCCTGGGCATTTGCGATCGGTTTGGCGATGCTTTCGGTATTGTTGAAACCGGCCTATGACCGACTGGTGGAAGAACCTTACCACAAGGATGAATCGCCGAAAGCGAAATCGCGGTACGCGGGTTTCAAGCTGGTATTATCCATTTTCGCGATCGTTACGCTGATCGTGCTCGGCTGGTTCCGGTACGAAGCCTACCGCACGGATAAGCTGAAAGAGGCGATCAACAAATCGGTTAAAAACCTGCAATTGAATGCGGTGGACCCATTGACCGGTGCGCCGGTAGATAGTCCAGCCCTGACCAAAAAAATCGAGCAGGCATTGCAAAATTCCGATCAGCTTAACCTCGACCTCGTAAACAGTCCGTGGGCATTGCTGTCGTTCGTGTTGAGCGGCGTGCTATTCGCGATCGCGGGTGCGGTGTCGCTGGGCATGGCGTTGCCGGTGTTGCAAGGCTTCTGGTACCGCTGGTTGCAGGTCGACCCGAAACTATGGCGACTCCGCAGAAGAAGAAAGCGGATCCTGAAACAAATGGAGCCTTTGCAGCAGACTGTTACGCAGCACATGACTCAGAAAACCGTTCTAGAAAACGAAATCGAGCTTTTGCCTAAACTGGAAGAGCTGAAAGCGGAGGAAGCGAAAATCAGGGCCGAAATAGAGGCGCTGGAAAATGAACGCAAGCAGGCATTGACCGACAGCCGTATTCAATCGTTCGGCGACGGTTATGCACACGGACAGGTAACCCGCGATGTGATGAACGAGGAAGAATACGATGCCTGGCGCAACAGCCATTTGACGGTTTCGAACCTCGCATTACGTGCCAAATCGAATGCCTCCGCCGATCGCGCCGTGCCGCGTACCCGCAGCACGGGAATGCGTCCGCACCAGGCCATCCGCAAGGCAATCACCGACCGCTTTGACGAAAACAATTTATAGTTTCTTAAATTGGGGGGCTCATTTCCTTTATTATGATTTTGACCCCCCATTTAAGAATTATCTCCTGCGACGATACGCTTTATGATGCTATCCGCATGGGAAACAATACATTAGCCCGCGTCATGGGCGTAAACGTCCCTAAAAAGTGGACGGATTTCCGCGATACTTTCACACCATCTTATCACCGTTGGAAAGCCCACCCGCCATTGCGCGACTGGTGGGTTTATCTCATTATACACGTTCCTGACAATATGCTGATCGGCTCCTGTGGCTACAAGGGCGAACCCGATTCGAATGGCGCAGTAGAGATTGGCTATGAAATCATTCCGTCGTACCGGGAGAAAGGGTTAGGCACGGAAACGGCCAAAGGCCTGACGGATCACGCGTTTCAGCACCCATCCGTACGTAAGGTGATCGCTCACACGCTGGCAGAAGAGAATGCTTCCGGGCACATTCTGGAAAAGTTGGGTTTTGCCCAGATCGAGGATGTCAACGACCCCGACGAAGGGTTGCTCTGGCGCTGGGAAATTAACCGCCGATAATCGGAATGTCCGCGATCTAACTCAAATTCGCGGGTTTTCAAGGTCAAAAATAAATTGGATTGGTTCGATATTTTTTTGGCTTAATTGATTATCTTAATTCACAAATAGTCATTCTTACCCTTTGCTCTGAAATTATGGTCTCGATCTCGAAGGATACCTATCCATGGCTTAAAAACTACCCGGAAGGCATTCCCTATGAAATAAATCCCGATGCGTACTCGTCCTTACTCGAACTGATGGAGTCGAGTTTCCGGGAAAATGCTGATAAGGCTGCTTTTACGAATATGGATAAAAAGCTGACTTTCGGGCAATTGGATGAACTTTCAAAGAATTTTGCCGCCTACCTCCAAAGCATCGGCCTGAAACAGGGTGACCGCATTGCCTTACAAATGCCTAATCTGCTGCAATACCCCGTCGTGATGATGGGCTCGCTGCGCGCAGGGCTGACAATCGTGAATACAAACCCCTTGTATACGCCGCGTGAAATGCAGCACCAGTTCAAGGATTCGGGAGCGAAGGCGATTGTCATACTGGCCAATTTTGCGTCAAACCTGGAAAAGGTCATTGCCAACACCAATATCGAGCACGTAATCATTTCCGAGATCGGCGATATGCTGGGCTTTCCTAAAAAGCTGATCGTGAATGCCGTGGTGAAATACGTGAAGAAGATGGTGCCTGCTTACCACCTTAAAAACACAGTGACACTCGCCCAGGCCCTATTGGCCGGCTCCGGCGTCACTTATCAGAGACCGAACGTTTCCGGTCTCGATATCGCATTTATCCAATATACCGGGGGTACCACTGGTGTATCTAAAGGCGCCATGCTTACGCACAGGAACCTGATCGCCAATGTGGAGGGCATTAATGAATGGCTGATGTCCAAAATGCGCAACTCGGAAACAACCGGACAGTTGACGCTCATCGCCGCGTTACCGCTGTATCACGTCTTTGCTATGACAATCAACGGGTTGTGCGGTATCAAATGGGGGGCATTGAATGTGCTGATCACCAACCCGAAAGATATTCCTGCATTTATTAAAGAACTCAAAAAATACACTTTCCATATTTTCCCGGGCTTGAATACCCTCTTTAATGGCTTGCTGAACAACCCGGAATTTGCTTCGGTCGATTTCTCGAACCTTAAAATAACGATCGCGGGCGGCATGGCGCTGCAAAAGATCGTCGCGGAGCGCTGGGAAAAAGCGACCGGCTGCCCGCTGGTGGAAGGCTATGGACTTTCCGAAACCTCGCCGGTACTCTCGGTGAACCCCTTGAACGGCAAACACAAGCAAGGTACCATCGGCCTGCCCTTCCCGAGTACCGAAATGCGTATACTTGGTGAGGACGACAAATGGCTGCCGGTAGGAGAACGCGGCGAAATCTGCGCGAAAGGCCCGCAGATTATGTTGGGCTACTACAACCGCCCCGATGAAACCGCCAAAGTAATCCTCGAAGACGAATCTGGCCGCTGGTTCAAAACGGGAGACATCGGTATCGAGGACCCTGACGGTTTCTTCAAGATCGTAGACCGGAAAAAGGATATGATCCTCGTTTCGGGTTTCAACGTTTATCCCAATGAAATAGAAGATGTGGTAGCCCAATGCCCCGGCGTTGCGGAGGTGGCCTGTGTGGGCATCCCGGACGAAAAATCAGGGGAAATGGTGAAAATTTTCGTAGTCAAAAAAGACCCCGAACTGACTGAGGAAAAGGTAAAAGCATATTGCAAGGAAAACCTCACGGGCTACAAGAATCCCCGGCAGATCGAGTTCCGGAAAGAGCTTCCCAAAACCAATGTAGGCAAGATCCTCCGCCGTGCGCTGCGCGAGGAAGAAATGGCGAAAGTTAGCCATTAGGGCCGCAAACGGGCGAAGGTTTAGTATATTTAGGCAAACAAGTTCTCAACCTTGAATGCAAATCTATATGAATCTACACCGGAAAACTTTGGTATTACTACATGGTCATGGCATAGATGACACGATTTGGGACAGCCTCGACGCTGCGATCAATGACTCTTACACGGTAGTAAGACCGAACATTTCGCTACTCACTTCCTGCCATTCGGTGGAGGAATATGCGGACGAACTGCATCGCTTCCTGACCAACGCCAACATTCAGAAATGTACATTGATCGGCCATTCGATGGGAGGCTATATTTCTCTTGCATTTGCTGAAAAATACCCCGATATGCTTGAAGGTTTCGGGCTTTTCCATTCCACAGCGTACGCCGATGATGACGCAAAAAAACATCAGCGCGACCAGATGATCGACCTGCTAAGGACCTATGGTACGGAGTCGTTCGTCAAAAGTACTGCCTCAAACCTTTTCGGCGAGCGTTATAAGGAGCTCTATCCGGAGCGCATCAAGGAACATATCGCATATTTCGGAAAACTTCCTGCCGAAGCGCTCATCGCCGGTATCACAGCCATGCGCAACCGCCCCGACCGCACCGCGGTGCTATCCGGCCTGCCCTTCCCTGTTTTGTTCATCATCGGAATGCAGGACAAGCTAATCCCCTTCGAGAGCGTCATCGAACTCGCCGAATATCCGAAAAAGAGCTATCCGCTGATCTTCGCCGAAGCAGGTCATATGGGCATGGTGGAACGTCCGGATGCCACGGCCAGGATGATCAATTGGTATATGAGTAAAATTTAACAGAAGAAAAAGGAGAATTTCTCATCAAAAACAGGCCATTATGCGTTACCACTGATATACTAATGGCCTGTTTATCTTTTAGCTATGCAAAAATCTATCCCTTCCCTTTCATTTCGACACCTTGGCTTCCTGCTCATTTGGAGCCTGCTAATCCTCAACTCATGTAAGGATGATGATACCAAACTGGTACCGCCTACCGAGGAGAATGTCTATTTGAAGGAAAGTACTTCGATTACGACGTTAACCAAAGAACAAATCATTCAAAAAGCCGGAACATTAGGCGGGTTGGCGAGTGCGTATGTAAAAAATGGGGTTAGGGTTTATAAAATCACCTACAAAACCAAAAACACCGATGGCGCTGAAATAACTGCTTCCGGAGCGCTGGTATTGCCCGTGGTTACGGGCCCGGTATCAATGATCAGCGTGCAGCATGGAACCATCACCAACAAGAATGAAGCACCATCCCTCTTCCAGGATGGTACTGAGGGGGCATCGTTCGGGTCTCTTTTTGGCTCAATGGGGTATATTATAGCATATCCCGACTACATTGGCTATGGCGCTTCCGACAATCTCCCGCACCCGTACGAGCATGCTGCGAGCCTCGCATCGGCATCCCTGGATATGATCCGCGCCTGCAAAGAATTTCTAAGAGGCCAAACAGAAGTCAAATGGGATGAGAAATTATACATTGCAGGCTACTCGGAAGGCGGATACGCGACGATGGCACTGCAGAAGAAGATCGAAGAAGAGGCTGCGTCGGAATTCAATCTTCGGGCGTCGAGTTGCGGGGCAGGTGCATACGATAAAACCGCGTTCATGAAATACATCATCAATTCTCCCACGCAAGGCATTTCATCTTACAACTCCCTGTACCTGTGGGTGCTATTGACGTATGACAGAATATATAAGCTGAATAAACCATCCACATACTATTTCACCGATAAGTACGCGTCCCAAATCGCAAAAAACGGCGTTAATGTGGCAATCAACGAAAGTTTCAGCAACATCCTCAACGATTCTTTCAAAAGACAACTCAACGACGGTACCGATAAGGGATTCATCGATGCCATTGCTGATAACGATGTTTACAATTGGAAGCCGAAAACGCCGACAAGGCTCTATCATGGCGATGCGGATCAGCTGGTTTTCTTTTTCAATTCCCAGAATGCCTACAATGCAATGCAAAAACTGGGCGCTACCAACGTGGAGCTGTTCAAGTATCCGACAGGCACTCATAGCAGCACAGTTCTTTTCTTTCTCACCGGCACTCAGGATTTTTTCGCCAATATTCAGTAAATATTCAGATATATTTGCATCCCACTAGTTTCATAGGGTAAATATGCTTTTTGCAACCAAGTTTTCTACATTTTCTTTCCGGCGGGCATTCTTTCAGTCCGTTCGATGTTGTTGATTTACGCTTTCCGAAAGTCGCCGGACCGCCGGTAACTTTGTATACGTACCTTTTTTGAATCACAACATCACGAATACACCATGTCATCATTACTGGATCTGGTAGGCAATACACCCCTGGTTGAATTACGAAGAGTTAATCCCAATCCCAACGTCCGCATATTCGGCAAGCTGGAAGGCAACAATCCCGGCGGCAGCGTGAAAGACCGCGCGGCGTACAGCATGATCAAAGGCGCGCTCGAACGCGGCGAAATAAAGCCCGGCATGAAGCTCGTAGAAGCTACCAGTGGCAATACCGGCATTGCACTGGCCATGATCGCCCGGCTTTTCGACCTCGAAATAGAGCTACTGATGCCGCAGAGCTCCACCCGCGAACGCGTGCTCACGATGGAGGCATTCGGAGCAAAGGTGATCCTCACGGAAACGATGGAAAGCGCCCGCGACCTGGCCGAAGAAAAAGCGGCCGCCGGCGATTATTTCATGCTCAACCAATTTGCCAATCCCGATAACTGGAAAGCGCATTACCGGACCACAGGGCCGGAAATTTACCGCGATACCGATCAGCAGATCACCCACTTCGTATCTTCAATGGGGACGACCGGCACCATTATGGGGGTATCGCGCTATTTGAAAGAGCAAAACAGCAACATCCAGATCGTAGGCTGCCAGCCCAACGACGGGTCGAATATTCCTGGCATCCGCAAATGGCCGGTGGAATATCTCCCAAAAATATTTGAAAAAGAGCGCGTAGACCGCGTGATCGAAGTGTCGCAGGACGATGCCACACTCACTACCCGCCGACTGGCCAACGAAGAGGCAATTTTTGCCGGAATGAGCAGCGGAGGCGCTGCCTGGGCCGCCATAGAGCTGGCGAAGGAATTGAAAGAAGGCGTGATCGTCTTCATCATCTGCGACCGCGGCGACCGATACTTGTCGAGCGAGCTGTTTGGGTAGAACTTCGGCTATCGGCTGTCGGCTATCAAACTAAAAAAGCCGACCGCCGATAGCCGACGGCCGAAGTACCTTAAAACCATCCCGATCCCAGATTCCGGAAAGGCCAGGGAATAGCTACCAGGATAATGATCAGGGCCAATGCGTAGAAGTACAATACCGTCCGGTGCTTGTCGGCACCTGTGAGCTTCTTCGAGCGCACCCTTCCCACAGTAATGAGCACAATGGCGATCAGCATCATGAATACGTGTTCTATCGAATAAAACCGAAATACTTTCTCGCTGATCAGATCGAAGTTAACTTTGGGGCTCATGAAATACAGCACCAGTCCGATCAACAACTGAGTGTGGGTTGCGATGAGGGTAAAGAGGTACAGCTTGCTGTCGTCCTGGCTGCCCTTCTGCCAGTTGGAGTACGCCGTAAAAATCGCTGCAATCAAAAGTCCTAACACCACATAACGGAGCCCCGAATGGGCGTGTAGAAGAATATTCATGATAATACTGGTTACGGTGAATAAGTATATGCATGCAAATGTAACTCGCAAACATAAATTTTTATAAAATGATCGTCTATAACATCACAGTCAATATCAGTTACCAGGCCGAAAAAGATTGGCTGCATTATATGAAATCGGTGTATATCCCGGAAATCAATGCTACGGAGCTACCGCTGGAATGCAAGCTGCTGCGGCTTCTCACCGAGATCGAGAACGAAGGTTCGACCTACACTACCCAGTTTAAATTCAGGACGATGGAAGATTTTCTGGCATATCAAACCCATTTTCAACCGGCCATGCAGGAGCGCCATCACGAGCTTTTCAACGGGCAATATGTCTCTTTCAGGACACTTTTGGAAGAGGCGTAAGACCCGTATACGTGGTTTTTACAGGCAAATAAATGTACTTTAAAAACCACGGTTATTACTTGACATTAACTTAATATTTCCTTTTATTTAATCTACCGTTAAGGCAGATTCAACCAGGAGATCAGCCCGGATAGTACGCGTTTTTTATAACTATCCGAAGATGAATAAACCTCCGGTCCCGAAATCTGGAAAACGGTTGGAAATATGTTTTACTTTAAAATGATGTGTGCTTATGAGACTGCAGATGCAAGCAATTCACTTTGATGCCGATCCCAAATTGCTGACATTTATTCAGCAAAAATTGGATAAACTGGATACGTTCTATGACCGGATCACCAGTGGAGAGGTATTCCTTAAGCTCGACAGGAATGAAAACACCAAGTTGCATACCAAACTCCTCGAAGTGAAGCTCTATGTGCCCGGCGGGACGATGTTTGTGAGGGAGCAGGGAACCACTTTTGAAGAAGCAACCGACTTAGCAATAGATACCCTGAAAATGCAGGTTAAAAAATTCAAAAATAAAAGGAACAATGCCAGGGCTCCGAAAGCCCTTGACGGACTATCCGAAGACAATGGGGTAGTCGTGCTGGCCGAAGATATAGAAGAATAGACCAGCGTTCAATTTGAAGCAGGAAGCCGCCTACCGTCAGGCGGCTTCCTGCGTTTTAGATGTATTTTTGAAATTCCAATCCAAGTAAATGACCCATTTATGCAAATAGAACCTGTTGTCGACTCGACATTCGACCATCTTTTCAAATTCACGCAAGAGCAAGTGCGGGCATTCGCTGATCTGACTGGTGATAACAACCCGGTCCATCTCGATGCTGAATACGCTGCCACCACGCAGTTCAAAAAACCGATTATCCACGGAATGCTGGGTATCACGGTTTTCACGAAAGTACTCGGCACGCAGTTCCCCGGTTTCGGCTCCATTTATCTGAAGCAAACCGTGGAGTTTTTGCGACCCATGTATGTCGAAACGGAGTATCGCGCCGTTTTCAAGATCGTATCCATCAATCCAGCCAAGCATATCGCGGAAATATCCACCGAGATTTACGACGCCACTACCAAAAAGATCGCCGTCCGTGGTATTGCCACGATGGTGAACGAAGCAAAATTCTGAAAAAAGGAAAAGCCCCGGCGATCATCGTCGGGGCTTTTAAAGTCTTCCGTGTGCTTGCTGATTATTCGCCTGCGTTCTTTTTGTTCTGAACTTCCGCGCGAATATCCTGAGCCAACGTTTTCAGGTCCTGCATGCCCTTACGTACACGGGTTCCGGCAGCCTGGTTACCTTTGTTATAGAACTTATCGAAATCGCCCTCCAGTGAAAGAACCAGTTCTTTTACTTCATCGAATCTTGCCATGTTTTCTTTGTTTTTTAGTTTTAAAAAATGCCTCTCACACGCTAAAAACGCATGTTTTGACCGAAATTTAGTAATTAAAACCATTTAAGCAACCCAAAAAACAAAAAAAAACACTTCTAAAATACAATTAAATACCCAATTAAAGATAATACGCTCATTAACAAGTAATTATGATTAGCAGGTTTTATTGTCCGATAGTAAATAAAAAAGAGAGCTTTTTCAAAAAAAGCCCTCTGTACGCAAAAAAAGCGGTTTTATAACTATTCCACGACTTCTTGTACTGCGTCGCTCTGGTAAACTCTGTTTTTGAGTTTTTCGGCGAGCGTCGTGAAAGCGTTCAGCGTATATTCAACATCTTCGAGCGTATGCGAAGCAGTCGGAATGATGCGGAGCATGATCTGGCCCTTCGGTACTACCGGGTAAACCACGATCGAACAGAAGACACCCATGTTCTCGCGCAGGTCGCGTACCATGCGGGTAACCTCAGGCACACCGCCCTCGCTGTGAAGGAAAACCGGTGTTACAGGCGACTCAGTTTCACCGATATTGAAGCCACGGGCACGCAAACCGTCCTGCATAGCCCTGACGTTTTCCCAAAGCTTCGCACGCAGTTCCGGCATTTGCTTGATCATCTCAAGACGTTTGCGGCCGCCTTCTACGTAGGGCATCGGAAGCGCCTTCGCGTAGGTTTGCGAACGCATATTGTATTTGAGGAACATGATGATTTCCGGATCGTTCGAAGCGATGAACGCTCCAATAGCCGCCATCGACTTCGCGAATGTAGAAAAGTAGAGGTCAATTTCGTCTTGCACACCCAGCAACTCGCCTACACCGGCACCGGTTTCGCCCATTGTGCCGAAGCCGTGTGCGTCGTCTACGAGCAAACGGAAGCTGTATTTCTTTTTCAGTTCGGCAATGGCTTTCAGATCGCCTACTTTACCTGACATTCCAAAAACGCCTTCGGTAATCACCAACACGCCGCCGCCTTTCTCCTCTGCGAGTTTGGTCGCACGGATCAGATTCTTTTCAAGGCTCACCATGTCGTTATGGTTGAACTTGTAATATTCACCCAGTTTCGCTTTGTGCAGGCGGATACCATCGATCAGACATGCGTGCGATTCGGCGTCGTATACGATCACGTCGCGGTGGTCGCAAAGACATTCGATCGCGGACATGACGCCCTGGTAACCGTAGTTGAGGAGGAATGCATCTGTTTTACCGACAAACTGCGCCAGTTCCTTTTCAAAAATCTCATGCAGGGTAGAGTTTCCCGACATCATCCTTGCGCCCATCGGGTACGCGAGGCCCCATTTGGCAGCGGCTTCGGCATCCGCTTTACGAACCTCCGGATGGTTCGCCAGACCCAGGTAATTATTGAGACTCCAGTTCAGCACTTCCCGTCCCATAAATCTCATGCGCGGCCCAAGCTCTCCTTCCAGCATCGGAAACGAAAAATAATGGTGGCTGTTCAGCATTTTGGCTGGCGTTCCGATCGGACCTGAGTTGTTGCGCAATTTCTCGAAAATATCCACTCTCTCTTTTTTTATGTGGGTAACTGATGATTTAAATGTTAGATAAATGCAAAAATAAAAAATTTACATTTAACTAAAAAAAGACCTTCGTCATTGCAACCTACGGTAAGTTAGTAAATTAATGGGAAGAGTGCCTTTATTCGGCACTCGGTATTCCAAACCTTACCACCATTTTTATGCCCCAAATCCGAAAAATTCTAATCGCCAATCGGGGCGAAATTGCTTTGAGAATCATGCGTACAGCACGGGAAATGGACATCGCGACAGTCGCCGTGTTCAGCGAGGCGGATCGTGCGTCCCCGCACGTACGCTACGCCGACGAAGCCGTGTGCATAGGCGCGGCCCCATCTTCTGAGTCCTATCTGAATATTGATAAAATCCTGGAAATCTGCGAAGAACTGGGCGTCGACGCGATCCATCCAGGCTATGGGTTTCTCTCCGAAAATGCAGGTTTTGCGAAACGGGTAAAGGAGGCCGGGCTGATCTTTATAGGTCCTTCGCCGGAATCAATCGAGATCATGGGAAGTAAGCTCGCTGCGAAGCGAGCGGCTTCGAAATACAATATCCCGATGGTACCCGGCACACCGGACGCAATCGACGACCGCAACGAGGCCAAACGCATTGCCGACAGCATTGGTTACCCGATTCTCATCAAAGCCAGCGCCGGTGGCGGAGGCAAAGGCATGCGCGTCGTAGAAAACGAAGCAGAATTCGACGAGCAAATGGACCGGGCAGTGAGCGAGGCACAGGCGGCATTCGGAGACGGGTCCGTTTTCATTGAAAAATACATTACCTCGCCGAAGCATATCGAAATACAGGTCCTGGGCGACCATTATGGCAACATTATCCATCTTTTCGAAAGGGAGTGCTCTATCCAGCGGCGACACCAAAAGGTGGTAGAAGAAGCTCCTTCGATTTCCCTTACTCCCGAAATCCGCGAGGAAATGGGACGCTGCGCGGTGGACGTCGCACGCTCCTGCAACTATTATGGTGCGGGAACAGTGGAGTTTATCATGGATGAGAACCGGAATTTCTACTTCCTCGAAATGAATACCCGCTTGCAGGTAGAGCATCCGGTAACGGAAATGATCACCGGCGTGGACCTGGTAAAAGAGATGATCAGAATCGCGGAAGGACACCCCCTGGCCATCGCACAGGAAGATTTACAGATCCGCGGTCATGCCATTGAAATCAGGGTTTACGCCGAGGACGCGTCCAATCATTTCCTACCCGACATCGGCACTTTGCATACGTACGTGAAGCCTGACGGCAATGGCGTGCGGGTGGACGATGGTTTTGAACAGGGCATGGAAATCCCGATCTACTACGATCCGATGATCGCCAAGCTGATTACTTATGGCGAAAACCGGGAAACGGCGATTCGGAAAATGATGAGAGCCATTGACGAATACCAGATTACGGGTGTGCAGACCACGCTTCCATTCTGCCGGTTTGTGATGCAGCACGAAGTATTCGTGAACGGCAGCTTCGATACCAATTTTGTGAGCCGGCATTTCAATCCGGATGTGTTAAGTACAAAAAACGATGAAGAGGTCGCAGGCCTTGCAGCGCTGATCTCCGCCCTTCTTAGCGATACTTTGCATGAAAGCAAACCTGTTCAGAATGAGGAAGTGAATGCAAATGCATCCAAATGGAGAGCTCGCCGCTTCACGGCACATTAAAACCGTCGTATTTCTTGAAATTTTTTAAAAAAATTCCTACTTTTGCGGTCTTATTTTAGATAAGGGCTGATTATACAAATTTTTTGGGCAATTTGAAACGCCTGCAAGTATTCCCGCTATGAAATTTTCTTTGAAAGGTGAATGCTTATCTAGTTAATAATTGCTATAATTCAGTTGTAATAAGTGCCGGAATCCGCCAGAAATCGGGATTTACCCTTTTTTCCTGACATTATCTACGACCAAAGAAATTCACAGAATATCCAGCTATGAAGCTATCCGAATTTAAGTTTGATCTTCCCCAGAGTTTAATCGCACTTCATCCTTCCGACCGCGGAGAGTCCCGCCTGATGGTCGTTCACCGGAAAACAGGAGAAATTGAACATAAAACATTCGCCGATGTGATCAATTATTTTGACGACGGCGATGTAATGGCTATCAACGATACGAAGGTATTCCCTGCCCGCCTTTACGGCCAAAAGGAGAAAACCGGCGCGAAAATCGAAGTTTTCCTGTTGCGCGAATTGAACCGTGAAATGCGCCTTTGGGATGTTCTGGTTGATCCAGCACGTAAAATCCGTGTGGGTAACAAGCTGTATTTCGGCGACAGCGACCTGGTAGCTGAGGTAATCGATAATACCACTTCCCGCGGCCGTACGATCCGTTTCCTTTATGACGGCGACAACGACGCGTTTATGAAGCTGGTCGACGAGCTGGGCGAAACTCCGCTTCCTCCCGAAATTATCTCCCGCCGCAAGGTGGAAAGCGCCGATCGCGAGCGTTTCCAAACCATTTTTGCGGAGCACGTAGGTGCCGTAGCCGCCCCTACTGCCGGTATGCACTTCACCAAAGCCATCATGAAGCGCCTGGAAATCAAAGGGGTTAGCTTCGCTCCTGTTACTTTGCACGTAGGTTTAGGCACATTCCGCACCGTAGACGTGGAAGATCTGACCAAACACAAAACCGACTCCGAAAACTACCGCATTACACAAAGTACCGCCGACGTTGTGAATAAGGCAATCGATGGTAAAAAGCGTATTTGCGCGGTGGGTACCACGTCTTTGAGAGCCATCGAGTCGTCGGTGTCAGCGAGCGGCCATTTGAAACCGGTGGAAGGCTGGACGGACAAGTTCGTGTTTCCTCCGTACGATTTCAAGATTGCCAATGCATTGCTATCGAATTTCCAGCTGCCCGAATCGATCCTTTTGATGGCCGCTTGCGCCTTCGGAGGTTTTGATCTGGTGATGAAAGCTTATGATATCGCCATCAAGGAGAAATACAAATTCTTCACGTACGGCGATGCGATGCTGATCATTTAACATACAACCCTGAAATCCAATGGTCATTTATGATCAGCGACGCCCGTCCTGAGCCGTAAATGACCATTTTTTATGAGTCCTGAATCCAATGCAAGAATACGTCATCATCGTGGCCGGCGGAACCGGAAGCCGCATGAAAAGTGATATCCCGAAACAGTTTCTCTCCGTAAACGGCGTGCCGGTGCTGATGCACACGATCCGTGCATTTGCCGGTTATTCGCCCAACCTGCGCATTATCGTAGTGCTACCATCAGAGCAGTTCGGTTTTTGGGAAGAATTGTGTAAAAAACATAGCTTCGCTATCGCCCATCAGCTGGTAGCGGGCGGCAAAACCCGTTTTCACTCGGTCAAAAACGGATTGAATTGCATTGTCGAGCAGGACGAATTCCTCGTGGCGGTTCACGACGGCGTTAGGCCGGTTATTTCGCGGGAAATTATCGCCGAGAGTTTTACAAAAGCCGCATTGCACGGCGCCGCGGTGGTGAGTGTGCCATTGAAGGATTCCATTCGCATTGTAGGCCAGAATGAAGGTAATAAAGCCATGGACCGCACGCTGTTCAGGCTTATCCAGACTCCGCAAACCTTCCGGTCGTCGTGGATGAAGGCTGCGTTCGCTGCCGATTACCACGAATCGTTCACGGATTGCGCGAGCGTGCTCGAAGCCTGGGGTTACCACATCCAGCTTATCGATGGCGCTTACGAGAATATTAAAATCACAACACCGGAAGACCTTCGCTGGGCGGAAATTTACCTCACAGCCACTTCTTAAACCATTCGAAGGCCTCCTTCTGCATATCTGCGTCAAATTTGTGCGGCCCGTCGTAAAAACTGGCTTTATATTTGTCGGAGGCCCCCGCTTTTTTGAAAACTTCTGTCAGGATAGCATCCGCAGCCTTCATTTCTGGAAGTGTGTACAGTTCGTCCTGGTTATTGTTTAAAACTAATGTAGGTAATGGCACCCTCAGGCCCAGAATCTCGGGAAAATCAAGGTACTTGGGCAGCAACGGCGTGTAGGTCATCCAGGTATGATTGAATGATTTATTCAAGATCAAATCCTTCCAGGTCGTCATAAAACCGACGCAAACGGCGCATTTAATGCGGGGATCGAGGCCGGCCAGGTACACCGTGCGTAAACCACCTCCCGAAAGCCCGCCGCAGCCAAGGCGGTTGGCATCTACTTCTTTCCGGTCTGCCAGAATATCGAGCGCAACTTGATCTTCTGCCAGAAACACACCCGGCCAGGTGGTACCGGCCGAAAACAGCGATTTGGACATCACATGCTCGTGCTCTGACGACCATGCGTTGTAAGTCTGGATATTCTCAGGTTTTTCGGGATCGGCATCCGACTTGCCTTCAGTACTCACCGCGCCCCAGTTCAGTCCTTTTGTGTCTTCATAATAGACCCGGCGGCTACCGAACGCAAAAGTATCATGCACCAACACCACGTGACCTTGCTTTGCAACCTCATTCGCCCAAGCCTTACCACCGTAATCCGTTTCCTGATGCTCTTTCAATATCGGATGCTGGTCACCGGAAGTTTTGACAATCTTTCTTAATCCGAAATACTTCATTCCCGCATGATCATGAAGTCCCAGAATGCCCGGCAAAGGTTTGGTAACGCCTGCCGGTCTGAGCAAAACCGCTTCGGTAGACCGCCCGTAAGGTAATTGCCACGATAGTTCTTCTATTTCCAGTCCATCGTAGGTATACTTTTTCTTGACAGTAACCTTTGGCAATGCCGGTTTCGCAGGAGCAGACACCAACTCTATCGTTTTTGCCAAAGCTTCTTTCCGCCAGGCATCGATATTATCCCATTTTTTATTACGAAAAGAAAGCGGAGGCTGCGCCGGAAGCAATGAGGCGGCCCAGGGACCATAAGCGCCGATAAGGCTTTTATCTGATGCCATAGAAAGCGGATTATTACTGTGTGTATTAAAAATCGGAGCTGCTGCGGTTACCGGAGCGCCACCCGCCATCGACAGCGCTACCGAACCGGCAGTGTTTTTTAAAAACGATCTTCGGGATATTTCACCAGCATTGCGGTCCGTGTCGACGGTTTTCATAAGCTATACTTTAACAAATATTTTCTGACGATACAAGAAGTAGAGGAACAGCCATACCAGCACAAAACCGCCCAGCGTGTTGTACACCTCGTGCCAGTTCTCCGGCGCATGTTTATAGATGCCCGCAAAAAGCAGTCGCGATGATTCGTTGAAATCCACAAACCGCACGGCCAGGTAAATAACCAATGAATTCAGCCCTATTACGCGGAAGAAGAACGCCCATCTGTGGTACCCCTGCACATCGATGATCCAGTAAAACAATGCAAGCATCACAAACGCCATTCCCGAAGTAAGCATAATAAACGAGCTCGACCAGAGGTGTTTGTTGATAGGAAACACGAAATTCCAAACCAGTCCGATAACGATTCCCGCAAAACCGAATAGGAATAGTTTTCTGAGTTTGGGATTTGCATTGCCTTGTCCCAGCAAAATGTCACCCGCCACCGTTCCAAAAAGTGTGAGACATATCGCCGGAAATTGGGTAAGTAATGCGAGCTCGTCGTAAGTACCCTGCTTCAATATGCCCGGCATGAAATTACGATCAATCCATCCCACCAGGTTTCCCTCAAAGGATAGGTCGCCGCTGCCAAAGCCCGGCACAGGCACTACTAGCAATGTCAAATAATAAGCGACCAGGATGCCCGCAGCAATATACAACCGTTGATTTGCCCCACATTTCATATACAAAATAGCGGAAATAAACGTCGCGAGCCCGATGCGCCCGAGCACGCTTCCGTAGCGTATATGTGCGGGGTCGAAAATATCCATCGGCGCATTCTTGTCAAGAATACCCAATGCGATCAGGATCAGCATCCGCTTGAACACTTTATTTCTGATCACTGAAGGTGAAATACCCTTCGCCAAGCCGCCTGTGACGCTGAATGCGAGCGAGGTACCGGCCAGGAAAAGAAACAACGGGAAGATAAAATCGTAAAATGTAAAGCCATTCCACGCCGGGTGCTCGAACTGCGCAGCGACAGCGTCGATGAACGGAATGCCCGTCTTCCCGCCCAACGTGGCTATAAACTGCCCGCCACCTGCGATCATCAGCATATCGAATCCCCGCAATGCGTCGATCGACGCCAGCCGGCCCGGTGTATTGGATTGCTTTACTTCTTTTGGAACAACAATAGACGGTGCTTCCATAGGTTTAGGGATAACGGTTTGGAATAGAAGCTACTGTACCACTACTTTTTACCCGTAAGGGCGCTGCTATTTCGGCATTTCGATATTTTTGTCGGCAGTTTCGATGGCCGACAGCAAGCTGGCCGATTCTTTGTCCAGGAAAAACGTACAATTCGGATGAAGCTGCAAAATACTCGCCGGGAATGCATTGCTAACCTCGTTTTCCAGGCTATTCTTAACTGCTACCGCTTTTCTTTCATCGGGAACCGAGCAAATGATGTGCGTCGATTTCATGATCTGCCGCACCGACATACTGATTGCCTGCAACGGCACTTCTTCCAATGATCCAAACCACCCCTCACCCATTTGCTGACGGCGGCAAGGCTCGTCGAGGTTTACTACTAAATACGGCGAATCTGTCTCAAAATCAGCCGGAGGATCGTTGAAAGCCAAATGTCCATTCTCGCCAATGCCTACCAGCGCTACGTCTATCGGGCGCTCACCAATTTCCCGGGCCAGGTATTCCAGTTCCTTTTCCAGATTTCCTTCTCCATTAATAAGATACGAAGCGCGCAAAGAAGGCACTCTCGACAAAAACCGCTCGGCCAGATATTTCCGGAAACTCGCCGGATGTGTCACGGATAGGCCAATATATTCATCCAAATGAAACATCGTGACTTTCGACCAGTCAATATCCTTCTCTTCGATCAGCTGGTTCAATGTTTCAAACTGGCTTGTTCCCGTTGCCAGAATTACATTGGCATACCCCTGCCGGGTAATCGTGTCCCGGATAATCATGGCGGCATATGCCCCTGCACTTTGCCCCAGCTCCTCCTTTGTCTCCGAAATAATAACTTTCATACGCTTTTATGATTTTACTTCTGTATTACCGCCCTCCTTCAATGCAATGTCCACGGGCTTGTTTTTCTTCCACGAACCATTGGTAAAGTCCGGCACATTGATTGAATTCGATCTGTTCGCCACCGACCATTCCGTTAAAGGCGATATCACACTCCATGACGCTGCATCGTATACGTCCTGGTCCAATGGCAGCCCGTTGCGGAGGCAGTCAATCAATCGCCAGTCCATCAGGAAGTCCATTCCCCCGTGACCACCTACCTTTTTCGCCAATGCACCTACGCGCTTCACGATTTCGGGCTGATATTGCTGTTCAAGCGCTTTGAATTCCTCAGGTTTAATCCACTCGTGCCCGTGCGAAATGCGGCCCTGCGTGCCATCTTCGGGCAGCGGATATTTTTGAGCGGCACCTTTCGTACCGCTGATCAGGTGTAGGCGTGAATAGGGCCGGGGAGAAGAGACATCGTGTTGTAACATGATAGTCTTTCCCTTATTCGTTTTGATAACGGAAGTATTCATATTGCCACGGAACGATTTTCCTGCAAATTGCTTGAAATCGGGGTTTTTGGCAGCCAGTTCGTTGGCCCTCGCCTGCAACATATAGTCGTTGCTGCTCATCGAGACCAGATAATCCATTTTATCGCCACGATTGATATCCAATACCTGGGCAATCGGGCCGAGTCCATGCATCGGGTACAAATTCCCATTCCGCCGGTTCTCCTTCAAGCGCCAGAGTTCGAAACGTTTGTCCTTTTGGAAAAGTGATTCGAAAATGTCGTGGATATAGGCGCCTTCAACGTGTACGATTTCTCCGAAATAGCCTTGCCGGGCCATATTTAATGTAAGTAATTCAAAAAAATCGTAGCAACAGTTTTCCAGCATCATGCAATGCTTTTTGGTTCGCTCGGAAGTTTCAACCAGCTTCCAACAGTCTTCAACCGTGGTAGCTGCCGGGATTTCCGTCGCGACATGTTTGCCGTGCTCCATCGCGTACAGCGCCATGGGTGTATGCAGGTTCCATGGCGTGCAAATGTAGATTAAATCGATGTCGTCACGCTCGCACATTTTCTTCCAGGCGTCGGGTGACCCGGAATAGGCATCCGGTGTGTGTCCGGCATCCGTCAGGAACTTCTTTGCATTGTTGGCCTTTTCAGGCACAATATCAGCCACACCCTTCACATGCACACTCGCAAGGTGCACAATACGCTTAATGGCCCCGCCCCCACGGTTTCCCATACCGATATAGCCTATACGCACCGTATCCATTTTGGGCGCTGCATAACCGCTCATGTTGAAGAGCTGCTTTTTGTCGGTTGGAACGATGATCCCCGGTTCACCAGTAACTTTCGCATTGGCTCCCGCTATGCCAAGCGTGCCCAAACCGGCTATTTTCAAAAATTCCCGCTTTTTCATTTGCTTTGAGTCGTTGTACAATCCAAAAAAACGTTTGCAATCGTACAATTTTACAATGATTTATAGCGGCATTCCAGATATTTGCTTTAAATAGTAGCGAGAACGTTATCGAAACCAGAATTTCATTCCATGCCATGAAGCGGTTAGTTCAATGACAAGAAGATTAACTACGATCAAAGACATAGCGAAAGCACTCGGAATATCGGTAGCAACGGTCTCGCGGGCGATGAGGGATACTTACGATGTAAGTGCAGAAACGAGGCAACTGGTGCTCGATACGGCTGCCAAAATGAATTATCGCCCCAATTTTAATGCGACCGGGCTGGTCAAAAGCGGGACACATAAGATTGCCGTGATCATTCCGGCTATTACCAATTACTACTTCTCTACTGTCATCACGGGTATTCAGGAATATGCTTTGGAACAAAATTATCAGGTAATGCTGTACCTGACGAATGATTCGGCTTATTGGGAAACGAAAGTTGTTCGTGAACTATCCCTGAGCAGCGTCGACGGCCTGCTTGCCTGCATTACCTATGAAACAACCGATTTCAGCCATTTTGAGGAGCTGATCGAAGCCGACGTGCCTTTGGTATTCTTCGACCGCGTCCCTGAGGCTGTCAGAACATCTGCTATCGTTCAGGACGATTACACCGGCGCCTGCATGGCCACCGAGCATCTGATTGCCCAAGGTTATTCCAAAATCGCCCACCTCGCCGGCCCCCCAGGCCTAAATCTAACCCAACAAAGGCTTCGAGGCTATCTCGATACATTGAAAAAGCACAATCTCGAATCATACGGAGTAATCCACTCCGGTTTCAGCGATGAGAACGGGCGCCAGGACATGGAAATATTGTCTAACAGCACATCACCGCCGGACGCAATCTTCTCCGTGAACGACCGTAAGGCATTCGGCGTGATCTTATGGCTGCGGGAGCACGGTATTTTGGTAGGTGAAGAAGTGGGGGTTATAGGTTTCACCAACGACCCAACGTCCAAAATCATATCACCATCTCTTTCTACAATTGCTGAGCCTGCCTATGAAATTGGCCGCAAAAGCTGCGAGGTACTGATCAGGCATATTCAAAAGCAGAGTTATCCAACACAGGAAATTTCACTGCCTACGGAGCTAATTGTGCGGGAATCTACAAGGAGGGGTAGGTAATGGAACCGAACAAAGCCCCCAAACGCAAAAAAGCATCCTTTGTGGGGATGCTTTTGTTGCTTTTAATAATTGTGGCGGCTACCTACTTTACCGGGTTTGAT